>NZ_JACHES010000029.1 GCF_014201585.1 Anoxybacillus tengchongensis | reverse complement strand
GTATTCCAACCGTGACAGACCGTTTGATTCAACAGGCGATTGCCCAGGTATTGTCGAAGATATATGACCCGATGTTTTCCGAACATAGCTATGGCTTTCGCCCAAATCGAAGTGCCCATGATGCAGTGAGGAAAGCACAAGGATATATCAAAGAAGGATACCGATGGGTTGTAGACATCGATTTGGAAAAGTTCTTTGATCAGGTCAACCACGACAGACTGATGAGCACACTGGCGAAAAGAATCCACGATAAACCGTTATTAAAATTAATCCGCAAATACTTACAGTCGGGTGTCATGATTCATGGAGTGGTTTCAAGTACGGAGAAAGGAACACCACAAGGTGGTCCATTAAGTCCGCTCCTTTCCAACATCGTCCTTGATGAGTTGGATAAAGAGTTGGAAAAGAGAGGACATCCATTCGTTCGTTATGCAGACGACTGTAACATTTACGTAAAATCAAAAAGGGCAGGAGAGCGAACAATGGCAAGCGTTCAACGATTCATCGAACGTAAACTTCGCCTAAAAGTGAATGAGAAAAAGTCGGCAGTAGACCGTCCATGGAAGCGAAAATTTCTTGGATTCAGTTTTATCGATGCCGAAGAGCCCAAAATTCGAGTGGCAGAAGAAAGTGTCAAACGAATGAAGAAGAAAGTACGAGAAATCACCTCGAGAAAGATGCCATATTCCATGGAATACCGAATTCAGAAACTGAATCAGTATGTATTCGGATGGTGTGGGTACTTTGCGCTGGCGGACACGAAATCAATTTTTCGGAAAATGGACGGGTGGATTCGTCGAAGACTTCGTATGTGCTTATGGAAAAATTGGAAAACACCAAAAACGAGGATACGAAACTTGATCAAATTGGGAGTTCCTTCGTGGAAAGCTTATGAATGGGGAAATAGTCGGAAAGGGTACTGGCGTATTTCAAATAGCCCCATCTTACACAGAACCCTTGGAAACTCCTACTGGAATGACCAAGGCCTCAAAAGTCTACAAGAACGTTATGAATTCTTGCGTCATTGATCTTGATTGAACCGCCGTATACGGAACCGTACGTACGGTGGTGTGAGAGGACGGAGGTTAATCACCTCCTCCTACTCGATTA
>NZ_JACHES010000028.1 GCF_014201585.1 Anoxybacillus tengchongensis | reverse complement strand
GTTTGAGTCAAGACTTTGTGGGAGATTTTTTTCTCGACCGATTTTATTGGTTATATATGGTTTTATGGACTTGTTTCATGTAAGCGCTTTTATATGCTCTTATCCTGTAGGTATGTGCCTATATCTGTGTTTTTAAAAACCTTTCAATGCTTGCAATACCTCGTAAATCGGTGCCCCTGAAGATTGGCGAAGGTATGGGATGTTATCTCGTACCACTTCTGCCATTTGCGTTTGCACGCGCTTTAGTGCCTTTTTCACGATCGCTTCTCGTTTCGTTTCTTCTCGTTCTTCCACGCAACACATCACTCCATGGCGTGTCCGAATAAGTAACGTATCTTTTATCGCGACGATCGCTCGCAACATCGCTTCAATCCCTGCGTCCTTCCAACTTCGACCGTTTTTGCTTCGCTTCGCAAACACATGCATCGTTCCTTCCGCACTGCCCATCGCTCTCATGTTTGTCGTGTCGATCCCTTTTTCCTTCAACCATACGCGATAGTCACGCAAACATCCTGGCATCTCCTCGATTCGACGAACAAGCGCCTCGAGTTGCTTTTCCTTCTCCTCATGTTCTAGCGTACCGATGGCACTTGTGAGTTCTCGTAACACCCCCTCTTCATCCCATGACGCGAATGTTTTTCGAATCGCCCGATATCTCGCATGACCTCGGAACAATTGCCGAATCTCTCTCGCCACATGGAACCGATCGAGCTGAAAGTACCCTCTATCTCCGAAATATTCACGACAAGCCGTGATCCATGGGGCACCATCTCCATTGATGACGACCCAATCTTCTAGTGGATCATACCCATATTCTTTCACTAAGAAGCTCTCGACGGCTTCCCAGATCGGCTCATTCGTTTGATGAACATAGTAGCGTCGGTTCACCAAAGAAACTCGTTTGCCGTTTTTCTCCCATCCTTGGTGAATCGTCACAATTTTCTCTTCTTTTCCTTTCCTGCGGCTTCGTTGCCGTTTGACGTACAACCCGTCCGCTTCAATGAAAAACACCCGACCTTTTTTCTCCATCTTGCGGTGTCCAACGACTTCAGCCTCGACAATCAACTGACGAATCGTTTCGTGGCTCACGCACGCATATCCCACCAGTTTCTCTAAGGACTGGGCAGCTTGTCGATACGATGAACCTGTCACTGCCAGATGAATCGCTGTTTCTTCTAACAACGGACTGACTCCATGTGCTCCCTCAAACTGAAGAAAAGCATCCAATAGACAGACATACCTCCGTTTTTCTCGATCGAAGTAATAGTTCCGCTTGACTTCCAATTCCCCAAACATCGTCTGCATCCGTATCATCCGCTTATCTTTGAGCGCGTATCGTTTTTTATCTCGTTTTTCCGC
>NZ_JACHES010000027.1 GCF_014201585.1 Anoxybacillus tengchongensis | reverse complement strand
GTTCCTGATTTGGTATAATCAGGAACCTGTCCGATATGTAAGCAAAATAGATGAAAAATGGGCTCTCCTCCTGTAAGGTAGTAAGTGCGAAAAAATAACCAAAGAAAGGAGTGGAGCCCATGCAGGATTATATCACAGATGGAGTCACATGGAAAGACATTGAACAGTTATTGTTTCGGCATATGCAAAAAGAATATGGTCAACTGCTTCAACAGGTGTTGGAGGACATCGATCACACATTAGCGGAAAAACGAGATAAAAAACGATATGCGCTCAAAGATAAACGACTGATACGGATGCAGACGATGTTTGGAGAAGTGGAAGTCAAGCGGAACTATTACTTCGATCGGGAAAAACGGAGGTATGTCTGTCTGTTGGATGCTTTTCTTCAGTTTGAGGGGGCACATGGAGTCAGTCCGTTGTTAGAAGAAACAGCGATTCATCTGGCAGTGACAGGTTCATCGTATCGACAAGCTGCCCAGTCCTTAGAAAAACTAGTGGGATATGCGTGCATGAGCCACGAAACGATACGCCAGTTGATTGTCGAGGCAGAAGTCGATGGACACCGCAAGATGGAGAAAAAAGGTCGGGTATTTTTCATTGAAGCAGATGGACTATACGTCAAACGGCAACGAAGCCGCATGAAAGGAAAAGAAGAGAAAATCGTGACGATTCACCAAGGATGGGAGAAAAACGGCAAACGAGTTTCTTTGGTGAACCGACGCTACTATGTTCATCAAACGAATGAGCCAATCTGGGAAGCCGTCGAGAGCTTCTTAGTGAAAGAATATGGGTATGATCCACTAGAAGATTGGGTCGTCATCAATGGAGATGGTGCACCATGGATCACGGCTTGTCGTGAATATTTCGGAGATAGAGGGTACTTTCAGCTCGATCGGTTCCATGTGGCGAGAGAGATTCGGCAATTGTTCCGAGGTCATGCGAGATATCGGGCGATTCGAAAAACATTCGCGTCATGGGATGAAGAGGGGGTGTTACGAGAACTCACAAGTGCCATCGGTACGCTAGAACATGAGGAGAAGGAAAAGCAACTCGAGGCGCTTGTTCGTCGAATCGAGGAGATGCCAGGATGTTTGCGTGACTATCGCGTATGGCTGAAGGAAAAAGGGATCGACACGACAAACATGAGAGCGATGGGGAGTGCGGAAGGAACGATGCATGTGTTTGCGAAACGAAGTAAAAACGGTCGAAGCTGGAAAGATGCAGGGATTGAAGCGATGTTGCGAGCGATCGTCGCGATAAAAGATACGTTACTCATTCGGACACGCCGTGGGGTGATGTATGGCGTGGAAGAACGAGAAGAAACGAAACGAGAAGCGATCGTGAAAAAGGCAATGAAACGCGTCTCATCTCGAATGAAGGAAGTGATTCGGGACAACATTCCGTATTTCCGTCAGTCTTCAGGAACGCCGATTTACGAGGTATTACAAGCATTGAAAGGTTTTTAAAAACACAGATATAGGCACATACCTACAGGATAAGAGCAGATAAAAGCGCTTACATGAAACAAGTCCATAAAACCATATATAACCAATAAAATCGGTCGAGAAAAAAATCTCCCACAAAGTCTTGACTCAAAC
>NZ_JACHES010000026.1 GCF_014201585.1 Anoxybacillus tengchongensis | reverse complement strand
CAGATCCTGGCGATGCAGATGACATCTTGACGCAGAACGGCTATACGTACGCGAACAACAACCCAGTGATGTTGGTCGATCCGGATGGGCATTTTGTGTGGATGGCGATTAATGCGGGATTTGCGGCGTATGATGGGTATAAAGCCTTTAAAAAAGGCGGTTGGAAAGCGGCGGCGATTGCTGTTGGCGTGGGACTGGTTGGCGGTGCGGCGTTTAAAGGTGCCAAAATTGCCTATAGAGTGTATAAAGCTAGACGGGCTCAAAGGTTTTCAGGAAAATTGAATTTACAGTTTTTTGCTTCGGTAAGTAAGAAATCTGTACTTAAAGGGGCAATGTTACCAACTAAAGGTAAAATAAGATACGTGCCGCCGAGGAATTGGACACCATCTCAACCACTTCCGAGGAAAGGTGGGGGACACATAGATAGATTCGGAAACATTTGGACCAAAGGACCTTCTAGAACTAAAGGAGAACCATTTGAGTGGGATGTACAATTATCAAAAAGAGGGAAACAAATGCTGGGACATTTATCAAGGGATGGTTCACATCTTAATGT
This sequence comes from Anoxybacillus tengchongensis, assembly GCF_014201585.1. Taxonomy (GTDB): domain Bacteria; phylum Bacillota; class Bacilli; order Bacillales; family Anoxybacillaceae; genus Anoxybacillus; species Anoxybacillus tengchongensis. Next base: position 1,326 of record NZ_JACHES010000026.1, on the reverse strand, counting down.
TTCCCTTAAAGGAAGGATAACTCATTAAAAATCTTCCTAGCGTATGAGAACTCATGTTAGACTAAGAACTGCTTGGAAGCTATGCCCTCCAGTATAGGGGATCAATGAAAAGATTATGTAGGGGAGATGTTTAATAGATGCCAAGGGTATAGAATTTACAGGCAGTCAATGTTACGGAGGAGATTAGAGTGTCCTCGATGATTCTAGAATCGTTTTCAAGGACATTCAAACACCTAAAGCGCCGATGTTTGTGATTCATGGGAGGCACTTGCTCCTCTCGTGAATCATCTTGTAGTATACGATGTCTAAAGAGTAATTGGATAAAATAGGGGATCGTATGAAAAGACTTTCTTGAACTTACTGTAAGGAGGGGGAAATTTGCTTATTCGATCATATTTATACACTCAAGATAAAAATGAATCTTTTTCAATTACAGAAAATGTAATAAGTGTATTTAAGGGGAATTTTACAAATTACACCATTTTAAAAAACGAACCATATTGGAAAGATCCCAATTTATTTGTGGTAGAAGTGAAACTAAGCACCTACACAAGTTTTTCGATAGAAGATATAGAAGAAGGGTTGAGAAGCATTGCTGATAAGTGGCTTTATTTTGGAAATCCCGTTGATGAAGCATTGGCTTCAGATACAATGGAAGGTTGTCGGTTTCTAATAACAGGGGTTAAGATGATCAACATTTTTATTTAACATATCCACTGAGAAGTCTCCCACCCCTTAACAGAATGTAGGTGGGAGAAGCACATTTACAATAGATGAGTAAATTAAATAACACAAAATTACATATTAGTAAAAAGAAGTAATTACCCGATTCCTTGGCTGGAACAGTGTAAATTAGTATATTGTTAAGTGCCAGGCACATGTTGAACGGGGCGTCCAATAGCGGAACAATCCACTGATTGGACAGCCCCTTTTTTATTGGAGTCATCGACACCTAATCGAGCCGCTACCGTTGATTAACGAGTCATTTCACTTGCTACATGACGAGAGAGGACACGTTCGCACGTTTACGACTGGAAACGGAACGGGCGCAACCTTCACGTATGATGACCGTGGCTTGGTGAAAAGTCTGTCAGTGGGAACAGCGGACGGAACCGAGTTATTGGCGGAAACGTACCGTTATGACGAAAACGGCAATCGGACGCGAATCGAAACGTCGAACGGGGACGTCACGGTGTACAGCTATGATGAGCTCGATCAGTTGAAGACCGAACAATGGCCGGATGGAACGACGATCGCGTATACGTACGATGGATTCGGGAACCGGACGAAAATCGTGAAAACGAAAGAGGGATCATCGACGACGAT
>NZ_JACHES010000025.1 GCF_014201585.1 Anoxybacillus tengchongensis | reverse complement strand
TCTGCCCAGCTGTCACAAATTCAATTCTATCTTCAACGTCGCAATCGTCATTTGGCGAAACAAGAAGACGCGGTGATCATTGCCATTCATCTTTTAGGAAAGCTGCTTGGCTTCTCCTCCGAACGTGCATGGCATCGTTTTGTGGAGGGAAATTTATTTACCGATGGACAGTTTATCGAACGATCCCGATACAATCGCCGTTGCCGAGCACTGCGCTTTGCGATCAAATGGATTCGTCATGAACTAGCGAAACGTGGTCAACATCATGCCTATGCGGTAGTAGATAGCATGCCAATCGAGTTGTGCCATGCCGCAAGAATGTACCGTGTCAAACGATTCCAAGGGATCGCGGACATCGGACTTTGTGCGTCGAAAAAGCAGTGGTACTATGGGTTTAAGTTTCATCTTCAAGTGACCGACCAAGGACTGCCTATGGGATATGTGGTAACGGAGGCGTCCTGTCACGATCGAACCGCAGCGGAAACGGTCATGACTCAAATTCCTCATCCCTTTAATTTGGGAGACAAGGGATTTATCAGTAGCGAATTGCAAAAAAAGTTGTATGAAGAGTACCAAATCGCTTTTTGGACTCCATCTCGCAAAAATCAGAAACACCGTCCATCGGCATCATGGGAGAAATGGCTCAAACAAAAACGGAAAGTGATAGAAACGGTGTTCTCTGTTCTCGTTGACCAGTATCGTATCACAGACATTCGTGCGAATTCGATTTCAGGGTTTGAAGTGGCACTAGATGGCATATTGTTGGTGTATTCGCTTGTCACACTCGGACTAGTTGAGCGCTAGCGCTCAACTAGCACCACGGGTTCTATTACTGTAGATGAACAAATTCGGTAACATAAAAGACTTAAAGAGTCTACTCGTCAAAATAATCACCATTATTCTCATATTATCGGCATTGGCATGGATAAACAAATGAATATAACCCATGGCGTTAGCTCTCAACTATCGCCATGGGTATAAATATTTATACCTTACAGTTGTACGATTTGTTCCTTCTGTTCGCTAAGGTGGAGTGTTGTTGAATCAACAGACGCATGAACTCCTCCCAAAGAATCGTTTCGGTCATCAGAAGACAAGTGAGCTGTTCGAGACGCTGTCTCAACGTCGGGGAGGAAGGCACGTGCCGAACGAAAAGATATCCGTACTGACGATACGCTTCGATATGATCAAAATCCGTTTTTCCTGTTGCAAGCAAGCCGATCATCGAGCGGATGACGTCGCTATGGGAAATGTGCAAATCTCGACGAACCGTTGGGAGCTGAAGGGCGTCTGCTCATTTATCCAGTTTCATTTGATGGAGTAAGTAGACAATGAAAGCAAGCCTAGCGCTTGAGGTAATCGCTTCATCTGTCAATACAAAACGAATCGGGAGATCTTTCATCGTATTCACCTACTTGATGAAAAGTCGCTAACGTTGTTTTTCCTCATGGTATCAATGGTTCGTATCTATTGTAAAAATGCTTTATCACGGATTCAGATATTTAACTACAAAACCTTATTTTTTTGATCGTCCTTCGTTACTTTTGAAAGTTTAAAAATACCAACCACCAGACAAATCATACTCCCTCTCCATAATGCCCCTGATTCACCTAAAAGAAGGGAAATTTCTTCTGATGCCATCGGATGATTAATGTCAAAAGAAATTGCTTTTAATCCCAAGTATACCGCAATAGAGAACGATACAAAATGTAAGAAAATCCAGAAAAATGCTGATCTTTGTGCTTGATTCCTTCTCCAAAGGAAAATTACCATAACAATTGTAATGAACATTACTGTGGAAAAACCACCAATTAACATGTTCATCACTTCTTCTTCCAAAGGAAGATGCTGGTGCATGTGGAGAACACCTCACATAATAGATAAATTGACTCGTAGTGCTAGTTGAGAACTAGCACTACGAAT
>NZ_JACHES010000024.1 GCF_014201585.1 Anoxybacillus tengchongensis | reverse complement strand
TTACTACCTTACAGGAGGAGAGCCCATTTTTCATCTATTTTGCTTACATATCGGACAGGTTCCTGATTATACCAAATCAGGAACCTGTCTTTTTTCTCCCACAAACATTTTACTCATACCTGAAATGTGCTGGATTGACGGGTAAGCTTTTTAAGCATCGGGCATAGGAATAAACTAGGTGCCACGACCAATGCCATTCCGAGAAATGGGAATCCAGGTGAATACAAGTACAAGTATCCACTGACAAGTGTTAAAACCCCAGTGGTTAAACTCATGGCAAGTGATGCGTAGAGTCCATGAGCTGAAGGAATTTTGTCCTTACTAATATATTGATTAACAAAAGTCATGAATGCAAAGTGCGTGAGACCAAATGTTAAAGCGTGCAACGGTTGAGAAAACACAAAAACCAGTGGATTCTCAAAAAAATAGACACTTGACCAACGGATAATTGATGCAATCCCGGCCAATAGAAACATAGTCGCTACATCGAACTTAGTGAATACTCGGTTTGAAATGTAAAAGAACCCGATTTCAGCTAAGACAGCCAAAACAAGGATTCCACCAATATAAACACTATTGATTCCTATGTGTTTAAGATAAATAACTCCGTAATTATAATAGGCAGCATGGGTACCTTGTAAAACCATACTCAAGAGGAGACATATTAAAAATGATTTTGATTTCAGTAATTCAAAGGAACCTCCTGCCCGTTGAGAAAGCTTAACTCTTAAGCTTGATGGAGATCGAATTAATGATAGGATTAAAATGAATAGATTACCGAGTAAAAACAAATAGATAATATTGTTCGCATTTTTTGAGGCTACCCATCCTGTTAACACTGATGAGAGAATAAAACCGAACGATCCCCATAATCTGCATTTTCCATAGTCAATCCCATTTTCTTCTTTTGATAGAATGGAGGCCTTTGTCTCGTTGATAGGTAACAACATGGGATAGATGAGGCTGAAAAAGACCATTACTAACATAAGCCATGCCAAATTATTAAAAGGCAAAAAACATACTAGGATGATTAGAGATAAAAAAGCGACTATAAGCGAAACGTGTGATAACCAATACCTTTTGCACAAGGCAGGAAAAATGTACGAAGTTGAAAAAGCTCTTACTAGTAATCCGATGGATATCACGATCCCTGCTTGTTGAGCAGTTAACCCTTTTGTAATCAACCAAACGGTCCAGTACGGTAAGAAAATCCCCCAGGTGAAGAAAAATACAAAAAAGTTTGTGGATAACCATGTTTGTTTCATAATACTTCCCCTTATGTCAATACATTTTTTTTCGTTTTCTGAATGGTTTCAATAAGTTGTAGGGACAGTTCAAAAGCCTTTCTTTCTGAATCCGGATGATAGTTATTGGAGAAGGGATTAGCGAACCCGTGCTGTCCTTTAAACAACTCGACTTTTATCCCTGATTTACAGGATAATTGCTCGACGAGCCAGTTAACATTAAATGACTTTTCGTGCTCAGAAAACAGTAATAGTACGGGTAGTTTTGGGAATAAATTGAGATAGTCTCTAATCCGTGATCCATAGTAACCTATGGCCGCATCTCCTATGCCATAATGTTCGCAACATAACCAAGCTACGGTTGCACCGACGCTATACCCCCAGAACACAATGGTTTTGTATCGAGACTTTAAGGAATCTACTAAATTTAAAACTTGTTTTTTCGCTTTTCCAAATCCAATTTCATTTTTGAAATATTGGTAAGCATCTGCCTCATCATCATAATGAAAATGATCTCGATTTAATAAATTGGGGCAGTATACGTCATACCCTTTAGTGGCAATCATTTGAGCTACGTGTTTCATATGATCGTTAATCCCATAGATTTCATGTATTAGGATGACAGCAACATCAGAATAATTACAGTGTTTTAACATGATATGACAAACTCCTTATCCTTATAATTAAAGATAGAGGGGGTGTCGCACTCCCCCTCAGTATAGGAAGTTAGTATTTGATCGGCATTGTAACAATACCATGAAAGGTAGGGTTAGGCGTCCATTCAGGTCTTTCAAGATTATATAAAGGTGTAATGTGAGAAAAACGTTGAATAACTTCTTTTAAAATTTCGGCGATTTCTACGCGAGCAAATGCTGCAGCAATGCATGCATGATAACCACCACCAAAACCAATATGCTGTTTACCTGTCCGATTGATATCAAATTTTTCTGGATTTTCAAAAACGCGTTCATCACGACCAGCGGAACCGAGGAAGAAATAGACCGAATCTCCTTCACGAATAAGTTGGTTATGAATAGTGGGTCTTCACCATTTTCTGTGATTTCCACTCAATCCCAGAAACATGTTAGCTGGATGAAATGGGTTCATCAGTCAAGATCCTTCTTCCGCATACA
>NZ_JACHES010000023.1 GCF_014201585.1 Anoxybacillus tengchongensis | reverse complement strand
CGCTTTTCTTATGTGTTTAGTTAAGTCCTCGATCGATTAGTATCCGTCAGCTGCACGTGTCGCCACGCTTCCACCTCGGACCTATCTACCTTGTCATCTTCAAGGGATCTTACTCGCTTGACGCGATGGGAAATCTCATCTTGAGGGGGGCTTCACGCTTAGATGCTTTCAGCGCTTATCCCTTCCGCACATAGCTACCCAGCTGTGCCCCTGGCGGGACAACTGGTACACCAGCGGTGCGTCCATCCCGGTCCTCTCGTACTAAGGACAGCTCCTCTCAAATTTCCTACGCCCGCGACGGATAGGGACCGAACTGTCTCACGACGTTCTGAACCCAGCTCGCGTACCGCTTTAATGGGCGAACAGCCCAACCCTTGGGACCGACTACAGCCCCAGGATGCGATGAGCCGACATCGAGGTGCCAAACCTCCCCGTCGATGTGGACTCTTGGGGGAGATAAGCCTGTTATCCCCGGGGTAGCTTTTATCCGTTGAGCGATGGCCCTTCCATTCGGAACCACCGGATCACTAAGCCCGACTTTCGTCCCTGCTCGACTTGTAGGTCTCGCAGTCAAGCTCCCTTCTGCCTTTACACTCTACGAATGATTTCCAACCATTCTGAGGGAACCTTTGGGCGCCTCCGTTACGCTTTGGGAGGCGACCGCCCCAGTCAAACTGCCCACCTGACACTGTCTCCCACCCCGATCAGGGGTGCGGGTTAGAATCTCAGTACGACAAGGGTGGTATCCCAACGGCGACTCCACCTAGACTGGCGTCCAGGCTTCTCAGTCTCCCACCTATGCTGTACATGTCGCACCAACATTCAATATCAGGCTGCAGTAAAGCTCCACGGGGTCTTTCCGTCCTGTCGCGGGTAACCTGCATCTTCACAGGTACTATGATTTCACCGGGTCTCTCGTTGAGACAGTGCCCAAGTCGTTACACCTTTCGTGCGGGTCGGAACTTACCCGACAAGGAATTTCGCTACCTTAGGACCGTTATAGTTACGGCCGCCGTTTACTGGGGCTTCGGTTCGCACCTTCGCTTGCGCTAAGCGCTCCCCTTAACCTTCCAGCACCGGGCAGGTGTCAGCCCCTATACTTCGCCTTACGGCTTCGCAGAGACCTGTGTTTTTGATAAACAGTCGCTTGGGCCTTTTCACTGCGGCTCCCCTGGGCTTTTCACCCGAGGGAGCACCCCTTCTCCCGAAGTTACGGGGTCATTTTGCCGAGTTCCTTAACGAGAGTTCTCCCGCGCACCTTAGGATTCTCTCCTCGCCTACCTGTGTCGGTTTGCGGTACGGGCACCTCTCACCTCGCTAGAGGCTTTTCTTGGCAGTGTGGAATCAGGCACTTCGGTACTATATTTCCCTCGCCATCACAGCTCAGCCTACTCAAGCGGATTTGCCTACTTGAGGCGCCTAACTGCTTGGACGCGCACAACCAGTCGCGCGCTGACCCTATCCTCCTGCGTCCCCCCATTGCTCAAACGGTGAGGAGGTGGTACAGGAATATCAACCTGTTGTCCATCGCCTACGCCTTTCGGCCTCGGCTTAGGTCCCGACTAACCCTGAGCGGACGAGCCTTCCTCAGGAAACCTTAGGCTTTCGGTGCAGAGGATTCTCACCTCTGTTTTCGCTACTCACACCGGCATTCTCACTTCTAAGCGCTCCACTAGTCCTTCCGGTCTAGCTTCGACGCCCTTAGAACGCTCCCCTACCGACGACGTAAGTCGTCCCACAGCTTCGGTGGTACGTTTAGCCCCGGTACATTTTCGGCGCAGAGTCACTCGACCAGTGAGCTATTACGCACTCTTTAAATGGTGGCTGCTTCTAAGCCAACATCCTGGTTGTCTAAGCAACTCCACATCCTTTTCCACTTAACGTACACTTTGGGACCTTAGCTGGTGATCTGGGCTGTTTCCCTCTTGACCACGGATCTTATCACTCGTAGTCTGACTCCCGAGTATAAGTCATTGGCATTCGGAGTTTGACTGAGTTCGGTAACCCGATGAGGGCCCCTAGCCCAATCAGTGCTCTACCTCCAAGACTCTTCACTCGAGGCTAGCCCTAAAGCTATTTCGGGGAGAACCAGCTATCTCCAAGTTCGATTGGCATTTCACCCCTACCCACACCTCATCCCCGCACTTTTCAACGTGCGTGGGTTCGGGCCTCCAGTAGGTATTACCCTACCTTCACCCTGGACATGGGTAGATCACCTGGTTTCGGGTCTACGACCTCGTACTATACGCCCTATTCAGACTCGCTTTCGCTACGGCTCCGTCTTTTCGACTTAACCTCGCACGAGATCGTAACTCGCCGGTTCATTCTACAAAAGGCACGCCATCACCCATAAACGGGCTCTGACTACTTGTAGGCACACGGTTTCAGGTTCTCTTTCACTCCCCTCCCGGGGTGCTTTTCACCTTTCCCTCACGGTACTGGTTCACTATCGGTCACTAGGGAGTATTTAGCCTTGGGAGATGGTCCTCCCTGCTTCCGACGGGATTCCTCGTGTCCCGCCGTACTCAGGATCCACTCAGGAGGGAACGAAGTTTCGACTACAGGGCTGTTACCTCCTCTGGCGGGCCTTTCCAGACCGCTTCATCTACTCCGTTCCTTTGTCACTCCGTATTGAGTGTCCTACAACCCCAAGAGGCAAGCCTCTTGGTTTGGGCTGTTCCCGTTTCGCTCGCCGCTACTTAGGGAATCGCTTTTGCTTTCTTCTCCTCCGGGTACTTAGATGTTTCAGTTCCCCGGGTATGCCCTCCATACGCTATGGATTCACGTATGGATACTGCCCCATTACGGACAGTGGGTTCCCCCATTCGGAAATCTCCGGATCAACGCTTACTTACAGCTCCCCGAAGCATATCGGTGTTTGTCCCGTCCTTCATCGGCTCCTAGTGCCAAGGCATCCACCGTGCGCCCTTTCTAACTTAACTAAACACACTTTAT
>NZ_JACHES010000022.1 GCF_014201585.1 Anoxybacillus tengchongensis | reverse complement strand
AGTAATAGAAGTTTTATCATGAATTTTAGGTACTACCCAATAAATAATAATTGCTGGTAATAGAAAAATGGCAGCCACCAAAAATGTTGTTGTTAGTCCAAATTCTAATGCAATAATTCCAAAGATAACACCAGATAGGATTTCTCCTAGGGCACCAACTCCTGAATTTAAAGAAAATAGAGTATTTTTGTAATTATCCGGGAAAAATTTATTTAAATAACTGATAACAATTGGATGTCTAACATCTTCAACTGCTAACAATATTGAAGTTGCGATTGCCCCTAACGGTTTGAAACCTATTGTTAATACTCCTACTAATAGGAGGCTGACTGATTCTACAATTGTTAAAGACATATATGGATTTTTTTCTATTTTTTTCTCTAATTTCATTGTTATTCCTAAGAGAATTAAAGCAAATATTCCTGCTAGTGCAAAGATATAGCCTAGTCCGGTTTCGGAAAAACCCATCTCATTGAGTAAGGGCTGCCAATATCTTGATACCATATCGTAAGTTAAAGCGGTAAAGAATCCAGATAATACAATTAAAAATACTTTTCTTTTATGAAAAACTATTTTTAAACTTTGTTTTAAGATATTTAAAAATGACTCCTTAATATGTTCCTGTTCGTGTTCAATTTTAACAATAGGAACTTTAACAAAAATTGACATCCATATAAACAAGATTGTATAAAGTGCTACTACGATAATAAATGGTAAGAACATATTATAAGAGTATAGGTAACCACTAGTAATACTACCAACAACAATAAATGCAATGAGTATTTGAGTATTTTTCATTACTTCTTTCCCGAATCTCTCTTCTCCTACAACTCTACTCATCCAAGTTTCTAGTGATCCAGAAATGAGTGCATCTGATAGAGCCCATATAATCATAGCTAATATACAGATAATTAATGTATCAATGAAAGGAAAGAAAGCCCATGTTACAACGGAGAGAAAAAAAGAACCCGCAATTGAGAGTTTGATGCCATATCGGTCCGCAAATGTTCCGGATGGTACTTCAAAAATTAACTTTGCTATTTCGAAAATTGTACCTAGCAATCCAATTTGTAGTAAATCATAACCTTGATCCACCAAGTAAAGAATCCATATAGGAGAAAATAATCCCATTGCAAGTCCTCTTAGAACTGCAAAAAATTGAATAGTACGCATACTTATACTCCTCTATTAATTATTTAAAATCTTGTAGAACAATAAGTTCAAAATCAATGGCTTCCTTAAGATATTTAGCGATATTATTGAAATGCAGCTTGACGCTTGGCGTCTCCTTTGACAAGTTTGTAAATTGGGCGTGTCCATGATAAACGCAAACGATGCAACAACTTACGAATGCCTTCACGTGACATCGAAACGCCATAGGTATGTTGTATGTAAGATTGTAAAATACGCGTGTTCCATGATGAAGCAATGCCCCAGCCAGCATCCACAGGTGTAGTAGTTAACACGAGTTGTCTGATTTCTTGTTGTTGTTCTTCCGTCAGAAATGGTACACGACCAGGCGGCAAACGACGATCGAGTAGATGATCGAGCCCACCCTCATTAAAACGCGCAGATTAAAACGTGCAACGTAGAGGACAACGGATTCACGGCACAGATTGACCATTTTTGGGAAATCTGTGCCAATATGACCTTCCATGACGAGACGAACAGTGGTCACCCGAACGCGAAGGGAAGCATCTTTGATTTTCTGTTCTTGTTTCCGAAGTGTTCGAGGCGTCCAACCGTGATCATTTGTAATTTTAAGACGTTTCATGTCCTTTCCGCTCCTTTTACACATGAGTATGTAGGAGCAGGATATCCATGAAAAAAGATGTCCATACAGAAGTTATGGTTTTAAGGTGCATGTATATAGTCAGCATACGTATACAGTTTGGATGATTCTGGCTTCATCGCGTATCCCTCACTTTTTTCACCATTATATCACACCTCACTTCATCATTGACCATTCCGTGTTTTATCGTTATATTATTAAATAGTTAAATAATTGAACTATTTTGACAGGAGGCATGAAGTGTTGGAGAGAAGCATACAACAATTTATTGAACGTTATTTATCCGTTTCGTTTCTTGTTCATAAACGAGGGGCTGCGTTGATGAAATGTGAATTGGACGATATTACGCACGATCAATATTATGTATTGCGCTACATACATAAGCGTGGGGTGTGCACATCGACGGAATTAGCGGACGTATTTGCGGTGAATAAAAGTGCGATTACGGCGATGACGAATCGTCTTGTTGAAAAAGGAATGATTGCACGTGGCAAAGACGAAGACGATCGCCGTATTATTGCGCTTTCGCTTACGGAAAGAGGGAAGGAATGGCTTGTTGAAACAGAACAAAAAATATACGAACTCGTTGAAACAATGATGACAAAGCTTTCGCATGAAGAAATTGAGCAGTTTATTCAAACGTATGAGAAACTAGCGATGATTTTACAAGAAATGGAGGATGGCAAATGAAAACGATTATTCGTGGAAAGTGGGTCGTTTTATTCGCTTGGGTTGTCGCTGCTGCCGTGCTTGTTATGACCGCTCCGAATATGAGTCAACTTGTGCGCGAAAAAGGGCAAATTACCGTCCCAGATGGTTATTCGTCTTCACTTGCAAGCGAATTATTAAAAGAAGTACAAAAGCAAGAAAATAAGGAAGGAGAAATGAGTACCGTCCTCGTCTTCCATCGCAAAGAGAGATTACAAGAAAAAGATTGGAAAGAAATCGAGAAAGCTGTAGAGCAGCTGCAAGGGAAAAAAGAATCGCTCGGTTTAATACAAATCGTTTCGCCGCTTGATGACGGACAGCTAAAAGAAAAACTTGTGTCAAAAGACGGGACAACGGTGCTTGTCTCCCTTCAATTAGAACGAAACAAACGCACCGCAAAAGAAATAAGCACAGCGCTTTATGATGAGATCAAGAATATTGCTGTGCCACACTATTACACAGGCAGTTGGATGATCGATGAAGATGTTGTAGAAAGTTCACAAGAAGGGTTGAAAAAAACGGAAGGTATTACCGTCGTTTTTATCTTAATTGTTTTATTTCTTGTGTTCCGTTCGCTCGTCGCTCCGTTTGTGCCGTTGTTAACGGTTGGATTGACGTATGTTGTGTCACAAGCGATTGTCGCTTTTCTTGTTGATCGTGTTGATTTTCCACTTTCTACGTTTACGCAAACGTTTTTAGTTGCCGTTTTATTCGGAATTGGAACAGACTATTGCATTTTATTGCTTAGCCGCTTTAAAGAAGAGTTGGCGAAACGAGAAGATCGAACTGAAGCGATTATCGCGACGTATAAAACGGCAGGAAAAACCGTTATTTTTAGCGGACTAGCGGTCATGATCGGATTTGCGTCCATTGGCTTATCGACGTTTAAATTGTATCAATCTGCATCAGCCGTAGCCGTCGGTGTCGTTGTGTTACTTGTTGCGCTTGTTACGCTTGTGCCGTTTTTTATGGCTACACTTGGCGAAAAGCTGTTTTGGCCGATGAAAGGCGCGCTTGAACATAAACCGAGCAAATTATGGGATGTAGCAGGTCGTTTTTCTTTCGCTCGTCCGTTATGGGCGCTTGCGATTGTCGCAATCATCACATTGCCGATTTTATTGACGTACGATGGCGAACTTTCCTTTAACTCGATGGCAGAAATCGGAGATCGTTATGCATCTGTCAAAGCGTTTAACATTATTTCTTCTCATTTTAGCGAAGGAGAAGCGATGCCGACGAAAATCGTCATGAAAAATGACGAAGCGATGGATGATGAGCAATATTACTATTTAATAGAGAAAATTAGTCGCGAAGTAGCAAACATTGATGGTGTGAACGCTGTTCGTTCGGTGACGCGCCCGCTCGGAGAGCCGATTGATCAATTGTTTGTCACAAAACAAGCGGAACAGTTAAAAGAAGGGCTTGGAAAAGGAGCGGACGGCATTGGACAAATTCGGTCTGGTTTAAGCGAAGCGAGCAGCGAAATGGCGAAGTCCGCTCCAAAGCTAGCACAGGCGACGGGTGGCATTCGGGAGCTTGTCAACGGAACGACAAAATTGAAAACGGGAATGACTGATTTACAGCAAGCGTTAAAGCAATTAGAAGATGGGGTGCGAAGCGGAGCGATTGGTGCCGCTGATCTTGAAAAAGGATTACAGACGATACAAACGAATATGAAAAAGCTGCATGATGGAGCGGATGAATTGCGAAAAGGATATGAGCAAGCAACCGATGGACTGCATCAATTAAGTGAACGATATGAACAAATTGAAAGTGGATTGCAAGCCATTTCTGAACAGTTGCCGCTTCTTTCTCAGTCGTTAAACCGTATTGAAGAACGTCATAAAGACTTGCGTGAAGATGCGGAGTATGCACATGTAAAGCAAGCTGTTCAACAGATGAGCGCACAAATGAATACGTTATCTGATGCACTTGTTCAAGTGAACGACGCGTTACAAAATGTTCAACGTGGGTTGCAGCAAGCAAATGAATCGTTTGCAACAGTAACAAGGGGACAGCAAGCGCTTATTACGGGAATGGATCAAGTGGTCGTTGGACTTGGAAAGCTTCGTTCCGGATTAGAGCAAGCAGCAAATGGGCAAGGACAGATCGTTCAACGATTGCCGGAAGTGACAAACGGGCTAGCGAAAGTAAATGACGGTCAACAACAATTGCTTACAGGTTTTTCGCAACTCAATGGTCAAATGGATCAACTCATTTCAGGACTAAATCAAAGCGTCGATGGATTGCGACGAGTAGAAGATGGATTGCACTCCGCAAAACAGTACGTTTCTGACTTAGCGAATGCACCAGACGAAGAAATGGCAGGATGGTATATGCCGCCACAATTGTTGACGAGCGAGGAATTTGCGCAAGCGAAGGAAGCATATATGTCGAAAGACGGAAAAGTCGTAACGTTTGACGTTGTCTTTTCATCCAACCCGTATGAAACGACAACGATGAAAAAAATCGCAGAAGTGAAAGAAGCGATTGCTCGGGCGGTGAATGGCACAAAACTTGAGCATGCGAAAGTAGGCGTTGGTGGTGTAACAAGCATATATTCGGATTTAAATGACATTTCTGCTGCCGATTATGCTCGAACATCGGTATTTATGCTTGCAGGGATTGCGATCATTTTAATTGTTCTTCTTCGTTCGTTTATTATGCCAGCGTATTTAATGTTATCGCTTATTTTAACGTATTATACGTCGATGGCATTTACTGAACTTGTGTTTGTGAATATGCTTGGATACGAAGGAATAAACTGGGCGGTTCCGTTTTTTGCGTTCGTTATTTTAATGGCGCTCGGCATTGACTATAGCATTTTCTTAATGGATCGCTTTAACGAATATCGCGATAAAACCGTTCAAGAAGCGATGCTTGAAGCGATGCGTCACATGGGAACAGTCATTATTTCCGCGGCGATCATTTTAGGAGGAACGTTTGCGGCGATGTATCCATCTGGTGTATTATCGCTATTGCAAATTGCGACGATTATTTTAACAGGTCTTTTCTTATATGCACTTGTCGTTTTACCGTTATTCATTCCGGTGATGGCAAAAACGTTTGGACGGGCGAATTGGTGGCCATTTATGAAATAAGAGCGGGTGTCGATGCCCGCTCTTTTGTGATATAATGTGAAAAATAGTTGTTGGAGTGAAACGAAGTGAGAAAAATGAATATGTCTGAACTAAACGATTGGATTTTTTCACGCAAAGGAAATGTGGAACGAGATATATTAAAAGATGGAAGAGAGCAACATGTACGTTTACGTCCACGCGACAAAGAGGAAATGCGTATATTAGATGAATTATGCATAAAACGATGGAAAAAAGCGGAGCAAGAAGGAAAAATTAAATATTTGAACGAACGAGTGTGGTATTATGAATTCGATTAAAGAGGCGAAAGAAAAACTTCAGTCGCTTCGAACGAAAACATCGTTTGAAAAAATGGTTCAAGTTACAGCCATTTTAACGAAGCTGTTGGAGCCACATCGCATACGTCCGATTATTGTTGGCGGGCTTGCGGTTGAAATATATACGCGTGGAGATTACACGACCGTAGACATCGATTTAATTGTTAGTGATCGTGAAAAAGCGGGACAATTGCTTCGTCAACTTGGTTTCACTCCGTCAGGAAGACATTGGTATCATGATGAATTGTTTGTTAGTGTGGAAATCCCAAATGATATGTTAGAAGACGCTGATGATGATAAAGTAATTGAGTTGAAGTTAGAGGATGGGTTGCATGTATATGTCATCGGAATTGAAGACATTATATTAGATCGCCTGCGCGCATGTGTCCATTGGAAATCGAAATCAGATTGCGAATGGGCAAAAAGAATGGTTCTTCTCCATAAAGAGCGATTAGATTTCACATATATGAAACAAATGGCGAAAAAAGACGGAACAAGCAAACAACTGAAGCAATGGTTTTAGATGAGAGCGGGTGTCGATGCCTGCTCTTCTTTTCGTATATCTTTTCATGGATCTGCGAATCGTGGTAAGATAAAAGGTAGAATTTTGCCGAAACGGGAGATCGGATGAATGGGGGAAATAGTTTGGCGGAGCAGAAAAAAACGCGCATTACGGTAGATATATACGGACAGCAATATTCGATTGTCGGAACAGAAAGTTCAAGTCATATTCGGCTTGTTGCTTCCATTGTTGATGATAAAATGCGTGAAATTAGCGCGAAAAATCCGACGCTTGATACGAGTAAACTTGCTGTATTAACGGCTGTAAATATCGTTCATGAATATATTAAACTAAAAGATGAATACGAACGCCTTTTGCGAAAAATGAATAAAGAAAAGGATGATGACAGCGATGATTGATTTGCTCATTTGTTTCATCCTTCTTATGGGACTGATGATTGGATTGAAACGAGGGTTTATTTTGCAATTCATCCATATGACAGGTTTTTTAATCGCGTTTATCGTTGCATATCACTATTATGATCAACTAGCACCAAGACTAAAATTATGGGTGCCGTATCCGAGTTTCGGTGATGGCGAAACGATGAAATTGCTCATTGAAAGCACAAATTTAGATGAAGCATACTACCGTGCGATTGCGTTTGCTGTTTTATTTTTTGTTGCAAAAATTGTGATGCAAATGATCGGTTCGATGTTAGATTTCGTCGCTCAGCTGCCGCTTTTAAAAAGCGTCAACCGCTGGGCAGGTGGAGCGCTTGGATTTATGGAAGTGTATTTGCTTTTATTTGTGCTTTTATATGTGAGTGCACTTGTTCCTGTTTCTGCAATTCAACAACCGCTTCACAACTCATTCATCGCTAGTTTCATCGTCAAGCACACACCGATTTTATCAAATTTCGTGAAACATATGCTTGTACAATATATGGCGTAAAAACTTCTCCGTTTGAGAGAAGTTTTTTCGTCGAAAGGAAGGGAATGAGATGGAAAAAAATAAAAAAGAAGCGATTCGTTTGCTTGAAACGATCGCTTTATATATGGAAATTAAAGGAGAAAATCCTTTTAAAGTATCCGCCTTTCGTAAAGCAGCTTCAGCGCTAGAGCGTGATGAACGTCCCTTGACCGACATTGATGATTTGACGTCCATTGCTGGTATCGGTAAAGGCACAGCCGCGGTTTTACAACAATGGTTGCAGACGGGAACAAGCGATGTGCTTGAACAGTTAAAAAAAGAAATTCCAACAGGGTTATTTCCACTTTTAAAATTGCCGGGACTTGGCGGTAAAAAAATTGCTAAACTGTACCATGAGCTAGGCGTGACCGATATAGAAACATTAAAAGAA
>NZ_JACHES010000021.1 GCF_014201585.1 Anoxybacillus tengchongensis | reverse complement strand
TGAACCAATTGAGCGTGGATATGGTACAACTTTGTCTAACTCCATACGAATTAACCAGTTATCCTCACTCCCTGGTGCCGCTGTAACATCTGTTCAAATAGATGGTGTATTGCACGAGTTTTCAACAATTGATGGCGTCGTGGAAGATGTAACAACAATTATTTTAAACATTAAAAAACTAGCGCTAAAAATTTATTCGGACGAAGAAAAGACGCTTGAGATTGATGTACAGGGTGAAGGAGTCGTTACAGCTGCGGATATTACTCACGATAGCGACGTAGAAATTCTCAATCCAGACCTTCATATTGCTACATTAGCAAAAGACGGTCGCTTACGGATGAGAATGACGGCAAAACGCGGACGTGGGTATACACCAGCTGACGCTAACAAGCGCGAGGATCAACCGATAGGTGTTATCCCGATCGATTCCATTTATACGCCGGTATCGCGCGTATCGTACCAAGTCGAAAATACGCGCGTCGGTCAAATGACAAATTACGACAAGTTAACGATCGACGTGTGGACAGATGGTAGCATCGGCCCGAAAGAAGCAATCTCACTAGGGGCAAAGATTTTAACAGAGCACTTGAATATTTTTGTGAACTTAACAGATGAAGCGCAACACGCTGAAATCATGATCGAAAAAGAAGAAGATCAAAAAGAAAAAGTGCTCGAGATGACAATTGAAGAGCTTGATCTTTCTGTTCGTTCGTACAACTGCTTAAAGCGTGCTGGCATTAACACAGTACAAGAGCTTGCGCAAAAAACAGAAGAAGATATGATGAAAGTGCGCAACTTAGGCCGCAAGTCGCTTGAAGAAGTAAAGGCGAAGTTAGAAGAGTTAGGATTAAGCTTACGTAAAGATGACTAGTTAAGCGTTTGGTTAACTAGGCATTTTCATGTTAAAAGTGAAATAAAGGAGGGACATCACATGTCTTACAGAAAATTAGGACGCACAAGCTCTCAACGTAAAGCATTGCTTCGTGACTTAGTGACAGACTTAATCATTAATGAGCGAATCGAAACAACAGAAGCTCGTGCAAAAGAGTTGCGTTCTGTTGTAGAAAAAATGATTACATTAGGAAAGCGCGGCGATTTGCATGCACGTCGCCAAGCTGCTGCATTCGTACGCAAAGAAGTCGCAAACACTGAAACAGGTCAAGATGCGATTCAAAAATTGTTTAGCGATATCGCACCACGTTACCAAGACCGTCAAGGCGGTTACACACGCATTATGAAACTTGGACCACGCCGCGGCGACGGTGCGCCAATGGTCATTATTGAACTAGTTTAATACGTTTTTACAAGGGCGAGACAGTTTTTGAACTGGATCTATGCCCTTTTTTTGTTTCCTTTTTTGTAGTAGAGTAGAGAGTAAGAAAATTCAGAAGAGATGAGGAGAGAGTTGTGGAAGTTGCATTACGTGTGGAACATATAAGTTTTCAATATGCAAACGAAAAAACATATGCTTTACAAAACGTGTCGTTTCAAGTGTATAAAGGTGAATGGGTAACCATTGTTGGTCATAACGGATCGGGAAAGTCAACACTCGCTAAGCTATTAATCGGTTTATTGCCACCGAAAAGTGGAACGATTCACGTATGTGGCATCCCATTGAATGAAGAAACAGTATGGGATGTTCGGGAGAAATTAGGTATCGTTTTTCAAAATCCAGATAATCAGTTTGTTGGAACAACCGTTCAAGATGACGTCGCCTTTGGTCTTGAAAATCGTGGCGTACAAAAAAATGAAATGGTAAAGCGCATAAACGAAGCACTAAAAAAAGTAGGTATGGAAAATTTCGTGAATGACGAACCGCATCGTCTGTCAGGTGGACAAAAACAACGTGTAGCGATCGCAAGCGCCATTGCTCTTGAACCGAATATTATCATTTTAGACGAAGCAACATCGATGCTTGATCCGAGCGGAAAAAAAGAAGTGCTTCAAGTGATTCAATCGCTTCGTCGTGAACGCGATATGACTGTTATTTCAATTACTCATGATTTAAATGAAGTGGCAAAAGCTGATCGAGTGATTGTCATGAATAAAGGAAAGATTGCATTAGAAGGAACACCTAAACATATTTTTGCGCACGGATCAAAGTTGGAAGAGATGGGGTTAGACTTACCATTTTCGCTCCAACTAAGTCAACGGTTGAAGGAAAATCACATTCCAATTACAATCGATCATTTGACAATAGAGGGGTTGGTGAGTGAATTATGGACATTGTATTCCGCGATGTCGAACATCGCTACCAAATAAATACCCCCTTCGAAAAGCGGGCGCTGTACGATATTCATATGGATATCCCTAACGGTTCATACGTAGCGGTTGTTGGTCATACCGGATCGGGAAAGTCAACCCTTTTGCAACATTTAAATGGCTTACTTCAACCGACGAAAGGGACGATCCATCTTGGTAATTACACCATTACAGCAGGAAAAAAAGAAAAACATTTAAAGCTTTTACGAAAAAAAGTAGGTATCGTTTTTCAATTTCCTGAACATCAGCTATTTGAAGAAACAGTAGAAAAAGATATTTGTTTTGGACCGATAAATTTTGGTATGAACGCAGAGGAAGCGAAAGCTCGTGTGGGAGAATGGTTAGCACTTGTCGGATTGCCGGAAGAAGTGCGACATAAATCTCCATTTGCTTTAAGTGGTGGGCAAATGCGACGTGTGGCGATTGCCGGTGTGTTAGCCATGGACCCAGAAGTACTCGTGTTAGATGAACCTACTGCGGGATTAGATCCTCGTGGGCGAAAAGAAATGATGGACATGTTTGCAAAACTTCAACGGCAAAAACATATGACGATTGTGCTTGTTACACATAGTATGGAAGAGGCAGCACGTTATGCGGATGATATTATCGTGATGCATCAAGGAACAATTGTGCGAAGAGGAGCACCAGAACATATTTTTCGTCATGTCGATGATTTAATAAGCCTCGGACTAGATGTCCCTGAACCAGTTTTGTTTCAACGGGCAATCGAACAAAAATTTGGCGTGCAGTTTCATGCCCCTTGTTTGACGATGGAAGACGTCATCAAAAACTTACAAACGTTATTTACTAGGGTGAAGAGCATATGATGAACAGTATGATTATCGGAAAATATGTTCCCGGGAATTCCCTCATTCATCGTCTTGATCCACGCACAAAACTGTTGCTCATGTTTATATATGTATTCATTGTGTTTCTTGCTAATAATGAATGGACGTATGGGGTGTTGACTTCTTTTACATGTGTGTTGTTGTTTTTATCGCGTATACCGCCCTCTTTTATGATTAAAGGATTAAAACCAGTTTTATGGGTCATTGTGTTTACGTTTCTTCTTCACGTATTGCTAACAAAAGAAGGGGATGTCGTTTTTCAATGGCTTGGGATCGAAGTGTATGACAAAGCGATCCAACAAGGAGCGTTTATTTCTTTACGCTTTTTGCTTCTTATCGTTGTTACAACGCTAGTGACGTTAACAACGACACCGATTGAAGTGACCGATGGGATGGAATCATTGCTTTCACCATTAAAAAAGTGGGGTATACCTGTTCATGAGCTAGCGTTAATGATGTCTATTTCCCTTCGTTTTATTCCAACATTGATGGAAGAAACTGAGAAGATTATGAAAGCTCAAATGGCTCGCGGGGTCGATTTCTCAAGCGGACCGCTATCAGAACGAATGAAAGCGATGACGGCATTGCTTGTTCCGCTATTCATTAGCGCATTTAAACGAGCAGAAGAACTAGCTGTTGCCATGGAAGTGCGTGGATATCGTGGGGGGAACGGTCGAACGAAATGGCGCGAGTTGACGTGGAGGCGCATAGATACGGCTTTTATGCTTTTACTTGGCTTATTGGCTGTTTTGTTATGGTTACTTCGTTCATAAAAAGGAGCGAACATCATGAGAAGAATGAAATGCATCATTGCGTATGATGGTACGCATTTTGCAGGATACCAAATTCAACAACAAAAGCGAACTGTACAAGGAGAGCTTGAGCGTGCGCTCTCGACCATTCATAAGGGTCAATTTGTTCGCGTATATGCGTCAGGACGAACGGATGCAACCGTTCATGCGTATGGACAAGTTATTCATTTTGATACGCCGCTTGCGATTCCTGATGAAAGATGGTCTAAAGCGTTAAATGTGCTTCTTCCTGATGACATCATTGTCAAAGAGGCAATTGAAGTATCGCCTTCCTTTCATGCTCGATTTAGTGTGAAAACGAAAGAATATCGTTACCGTGTCTGGACGGGAGAGAAAAACGTGTTTTTGCGTCATTATGTATATCACTATCCGCATCAACTTGATGTAACGAACATGAACGAAGCGCTTCATTATTTGATCGGGACGCATGATTTCACAAGCTTTTGTTCGGCAAAAACGGAAATAGAAGATAAAGTTCGCACAATTTATGAGGCGGAAGTCATTCCACAAGACAAAGAATTGATCTTTCGTCTTGTTGGCAACGGTTTTTTGTACAATATGGTTCGTATTATTGTTGGGACGGTGTTAGAAGTCGGACGCGGGAAACGGCGTGCTGAAGAGATAAAGGCGATTTTGGAACAAAAAAATCGCAATGCTGCAGGAAAGACTGCACCGGGTCACGGTCTTTATTTATGGCACGTTTCGTATGACAACTAATCCAGGTGTAACATTTTCTTGACATTGGGTTGTAGAAGAGATATTATATCATATGGTATGTATTTTAAACCCACGATTAGCCCCGGAAATTAATCGTGTTGAAATAAATATCGCTTGTTCATTTTTTATTTTAGGAGGGAAAACAAATGCGTACGTATATGGCGAAGCCAAATGAAGTAGAACGTAAATGGTACGTTGTTGATGCAGAAGGCAAAACGTTAGGACGTCTTGCTAGTGAAGTTGCTGCGATTTTGCGCGGTAAACATAAACCGACTTACACACCGCATGTTGACACTGGTGATCATGTGATCATCATCAACGCAGAAAAAGTTGAGTTAACAGGGAAAAAATTAACGAACAAATTATACTACCGTCACAGCTTACATCCAGGCGGATTAAAAGTAAGAACAGCGCTTGAAATGCGTACAAATTACCCAGAGCAAATGCTTGAAAGAGCAATTCGCGGCATGCTTCCAAAAGGTAGCCTTGGTCGTCAAATGTTCAAAAAATTGCACGTTTATCGCGGAAGTGAACATCCGCATCAAGCACAAAAACCAGAAGTTTATGAACTTCGCGGATAATTGATCAAAGGAGGGCATTATTTTGGCACAGGTACAATACTACGGCACAGGCCGTCGCAAAAGTTCAGTTGCGCGTGTGCGTCTCGTTCCAGGTGAAGGACGCATTATCGTAAATGGTCGTGACATTCGTGATTATGTTCCATATGAATCTTTAGTTGAAGTTGTCAAACAACCGCTTGTTTTAACAGAAACATTCGGTAGCTACGATGTATTAGTAAACGTAAGCGGCGGTGGATTCACAGGTCAAGCAGGCGCAATCCGTCACGGTATCGCTCGTGCATTGTTACAAGTTGACCCAGAATATCGTCAAACATTAAAACGTGCAGGTTTATTAACGCGCGACTCTCGTGTGAAAGAGCGTAAAAAATACGGTCTTAAAGGCGCTCGTCGTGCACCACAATTCTCAAAACGTTAATTTCAACAAATCTCGGCAATTATTTGCCGAGATTTTTTTGTATGTCCCTCTTGTTCATGCGAACAATATATATAAGGAGGGACAGCCAAGTGGGAATACTTACATCGTTTACAATAAAAAAGTTAGAAAAACAGCTTGCTTATGAGCGAAATGTATTGAAGGATCTTTCTTATCGTGAGTTATGTAGACGTGTGCGCACGTATTGGCAACAATACATGATTGTTTCCGAAGTCATGGAAACGATATGCATCGATATAGCCATTGAAGCATATTTGCTCGGTGCACATTATAGTCGGTTTACATATTATGGTGAGTCAATAGAAACAGTGAAAAGTCGTTGTATAAACGAATACGAACAACTTATACATGAACTGTATGAACATATGAAGCTATGCAGAGATGGTATGTACGACACGTGTGCTCGTTACGTAGATGTTTGGTGGAGAGAAGGAATCGAAAAAGGGCTTCGTCGTCAACGTCTTCGTTGGAAGTAATCGTTCTAAATTCTCCTCTTGTCCCATATAACATAAATAGTGGGGAGGAGAAGGAATGAAAGTACGTATTATTATTCTTTTCATTGTTTTTGTCCTTTTTTTACAGTTTTACGTACTTCATGATCGCTCATGGAAAGCGTGGAGTTTACCGTTATCAGGGAAGATTATCATCCTTGATCCAGGGCATGGGGGGCCTGACGGGGGAGCGGTTGGAGGAGACGTTCTTGAGAAAGACATAGCGCTAAATGTTGCATTAAAATTGCGCGATTATTTGCAACAACAAGGTGCACTCGTTCAAATGACGAGGGAAGGAGACTACGATTTAGCGAATGAACAAACGAGGGGATATAGCCGAAGAAAAATAGAAGACTTACAACAGCGAGTCCAGCTTGTGAATGATTCAGAGGCAGATTTTTTTATTAGTATTCATTTGAACGCCATCCCTTCACCAAAATGGAGAGGGGCACAAGTGTTTTATTATTCCTCATTAGAAGAAAATAAACGATTAGCGAAGTTTATTCAACAAGAACTGCGTGTCAATTTAGAGAATACACATCGCTTAGCAAAGCCTATTCAAACGGTATATTTATTAAAAATGGCGAAAAAGCCTGGGGCTTTAGTTGAGATTGGTTTTTTGTCAAATGAGGAAGAACGAAAACTGCTAGCGTCTTCTTCGTATCAAGAAAAGCTGGCCGCTTCGATTTACAAAGGCATTTTACGTTACGTGTCGAACGAACGCGATCCTTCTGAATGAGAAGGATTCATTTTTTTATAAAGAAAATTATGTTATATTGAAAGTGTGAAACCGAATACATAAGGACTGGTGAGGCGCGATGTTGACAGAAAAACAAGTTGTAGAGCTGATTGAAACGATTTACGACCCTTTTTTGAAAAAAACGTTTAAAGAAACAGGGGCAATTCAAGAAGTCAAAATAAATAAAGAGAAGGGATTAGTGAGCGTAAAAATTGCTTTAGCTAAAACAGGAACGGCAGAACAACTTCAAGTACAACAAACTGTTGTAGAACGTTTAAAAGGCGCAGGAGTATCTTCTGTTGGGCTCCGTTTTGCTCAATTGCCGTTAGAAGAAGAACGTGCAACAAATGAACCTATTTACTTAGCAATTGCAAGTGGAAAAGGTGGAGTAGGAAAGTCGACTGTATCAGTTAATTTAGCTGTTTCACTTGCTCGGCTTGGCAAAAAAGTCGGGTTAATTGACGCTGACATTTATGGATTTAGTGTACCAGACATGATGGGTATTACAGAACGTCCAGTTGTTCGTGGGGAGAAAATTATTCCGGTTGAACGGTTTGGTGTGAAAGTCATTTCGATGGGCTTTTTTGTAGAAGATAACTCGCCGGTTATTTGGCGTGGACCGATGCTTGGCAAAATGCTAAAAAACTTTTTTGATGAAGTGGAATGGGGAGAATTAGATTATTTATTATTAGACTTACCTCCAGGCACAGGCGATGTAGCATTGGATGTCCATACAATGCTTCCAACATCGAAAGAAATCATTGTGACAACGCCTCATCCGACCGCTGCATTTGTTGCGGCAAGAGCGGGAGCGATGGCAGTCCGAACAAATCACGAAGTTGTCGGTGTCATCGAAAATATGTCGTATTTTGAAAGTAAAACAACAGGTGAAAAAGAATACATTTTTGGAAAAGGCGGTGGTCAAAAATTAGCTGAAGAATTGCAGACGGATTTACTTGGGCAATTACCGCTCGGGCAACCTGATTGGAACGATGACGATTTTGCCCCTTCTGTGTACGGTGAAGATCATCCGATTGGAAAAGTATATATGGATATCGCCAGAAAAATCATTGCAAAGCTACGATGAGGGGCTACGAAGCCCCTCATGTTGTTTGCTCGTCACTTGATTCTTCTTGATCGGAACTTTTTTTACCGCCTTGCATTTCTTCGGCTGCTTTAATAAGAATATCCTCAATTTTTGCTTTAAACAGCGGGCTACTAAATGTTTCTGTAATAACTTTTTGCAAATGAGCTCGAAAATCTTTGTTTTTCATTTCTGTTTGTATTAATTTTTTCATTTCTGGATTTTGCATAATTTCAATGACCATTGCTTGATATTCAGGATCTTTCATTAGCGCTTTTAATAATTTTTCATGCTCTTCTTGCATGCTTTTGGCAAAATTTTGGGCGAACTTTGGATCTTCAAACGCTTTTTTCCAAAACGCTTTTCCTTTTTCGGATGTTAACGTTTCTTCGATCGTCTTTTTTACAACTTCTTGATTGATAACGAGTTGTTGTTTAATTTTTTCATCGCCCATCACTTCTTGAATCGCTTTTTTTCCTTCATCTGTTTTTAGAATATCGACGACCATTTTTTTTGTTTGATCGTAATCAGGTTGTGCAGGGGTTTTTTCTTGTTGAGCGCACCCGGTCAGCACCAATACATAACTAAATAGGAGGAGCAAAAATGTCCGATTCATAATGAAAAGCCCCTTTCAACAAGTTTCCTTACTGTTAATATTCAATGTTCTTTGCAAAAATATTCGCTAGCATTTTTCTTATTTCGTTGATAGAATTTTGAAAGGGATATTGAGAAGTGGAGGTTGCACAAGTGAATAGTCGAAAGTGGGTTCAATTGTTTTTTTCTACATTGTTTGTTGGCGGAATAAGTACGGGGATTGTTGGGTTTGCTGTGAAATGGAACGAATATGCACGTCTTTTTACATCGTTTGAAATAAAAGAAATTTTATCCGTTCTCGTTTGGCTTATTGGTGTTGGCTTTATTTTTAGTGTAATTAGTCAAATGGGCTTTTTTGCATATTTAACAATTCATCGTTTTGGTCTCGGAATTTTTCGTTCGGTTGGATTATGGAATGCTGTACAATTAGTTCTCATTGCTTTTGTTTTATTTGATCTCGTTTATTTCCGTTATCAACTGTTTGCAAAAGAAGGGGAATCCCTTGTTAGCTACGTGCTTGTTGCCTTATTTATTTTTTTATTTGGACTGATTGTCGCATACGTAAAAATGCGAGAAACAAATAAAGAAGCGTTTGTTCCTGCGTTATTTTTTATGGTTGTTGTGACGGTCATTGAGTGGTTTCCGGTATTACGAATTAACGAAGAAAATTGGTTGTATTTAATGCTGTTCCCTTTATTAATTTGTAACGCGTATCAATTGCTTATTTTGCATAAACTTTTACGTAAATAAAATGAGGCCGCAAGCCTCATTTTATTTCTTTGCTTTTTATATCAGCGTTGTTTACAAGGTCAGATATTCGCACGCTTTTATATCCTTCTTTTTTCATCCATGTAACGATTTGTTCTAATGCTTGAGCAGTTTGTTTGGCTGAATCTGAGGCATGAAGCAATACAATATCTCCGCCTTTTGTATTTTGTGTGACATTTTCGACAATTGTGTTCACTCCAGGGTTGAGCCAATCTTTTGAATCAATACTCCAATGAACGACAGTATGACCGAAAGAATGAACAACTTTTAAGACGTCTTTATTAAAATTTCCTGTCGGTACACGAAGGAAGGGAACGTGCTTAATGCCTAACGTATCAAATACTTTTTTAGCTTGTGCTAAGTCCCGAATAATTTTCCCACGCTCTAGCTCAGTATAATTTTTGTATTCATAGCCCATACTTCCGATTTCGTGTCCATCTTCCACGATTTTTTTTACGATTCGCGGGTGGCGTTCAGCCCAAGAAGCGGATAGAAAAAATGTAGCTTTTATCCCGTGTTTTTTTAATACGTTCAAAATAGGTATGGCATTTGTTTCTCCCCAACTAATGTCAAACGTCAACGCGAGCTCATTTTTTTTATTTTCGACTTTGTAAATGGCTTTCGGCCCAGGATCAGTCGAAAATACAGATTGATTTGAAAGCTGCTGAATGTACAAAATAGAGGCTGTGACAAAGGCGATTGATACAATGAGAAGCCATTTTTTTATTTTTTTTCCGTCAAGAATATAAAAAAACTTCAATATTTGTCCCCCCTTGTCCTTTTTATGACCATCTTATGCGAGAAATAAAACGATATGATCAATGAATAAATGAGAACATTTTTTTAAAAAATACTGTTGACAACAAAATAAAACATGTGTTAAATTAATAAACGTCGTCAGCGACGAAAAAACATAGTTGACGACAATGAAAAGAAATGATAGTATATTATAGCCGTCGTTTGACGGAGATGTTCCTTGAAAACTGAACGAAGCGAAAGCGTACAAAAGCTAAGGATAACTTTTCTATGGAGAGTTTGATCCTGGCTCAGGACGAACGCTGG
>NZ_JACHES010000020.1 GCF_014201585.1 Anoxybacillus tengchongensis | reverse complement strand
CGACTTGCATGTATTAGGCACGCCGCCAGCGTTCGTCCTGAGCCAGGATCAAACTCTCCATAGAAAAGTTATCCTTAGCTTTTACGCTGCTGTTTTGTTCAGTTTTCAAAGAACAACAAAGACGTGAATAATAGTACCATAAAAATAATCACTTGTCAACACCTTTTTATTATCAACAACGACATTTATTAATATATCATGAATGTATATATTCGTCAACAAAAAAATAAACGGATATGTCCGTTTATGAAATGACATATTGTTGAATAAAAATAAGTGATATAATACCAGGAATACCTAGAAACCCAGTAACCGTTACTGTAAACAAATTAATCGGTAAATGAATATTTAATACATCACCAACAACATTAATTAAAAAAATAAATAAAGCCCCAATCACTAGACGAGCGATTCCTTCCCCAATAAATCGAGTCAAGCGTATCGGAATACCAATAAGCAAAATAATAACAATAAGACTCACGATCGACACAATGACGACTGTTTCATTCATATTTTTCTCTCCTTCAATCTTTTTTATTTTTAAATATATGTTCATCTCTTTTCGGTATGACAAGCCTATATAAAAAGGGAAGGTGTATTATCCCTTCCCGATCGAAACTTTTCTTTTCTTCGCTTCTCGAAGGAGAAATAAGTATTTTGCCTCGGCAATTTTTAAGTCAAATATAACTTTTTCAGACGGCTCAACACTTTTTTCTATTAATTGCTTCTTTCCCATCCAATCATCACGATAACTTTGCAAACGTTCAATAAGCTGATCATTAAATTGTTTGCGTAACCACCCTTTTTTCTTCCAAAACACTACAATTCCCTTCTTCCTTCAAGAGCTTTCGATAACGTCACTTCATCCGCATATTCTAAATCACCACCAACCGGCAATCCATGAGCAATGCGCGTAATTTTAACACCTGTTGGCTTCAACAACCGTGAAATATACATGGCTGTTGCTTCACCTTCAATATTTGGATTCGTTGCTAAAATGACTTCTTGAACCGTTTCATCTTGAAGACGTCTAAGCAATTCAGCAATTTTAATATCCTCTGGACCGATTCCTTCCATAGGAGAAATCGCTCCATGTAACACATGGTACAACCCATTATATTCCTTCATTTTTTCCATAGCGATAACGTCTTTCGGATCTTGAACAACGCAAATAATCGAACGATCTCGTTTGTCGTCTTCACAAATATAACAAGGGTCTTTATCGGTAATATGACCACATGATGAACAATATGTTAAATTTCTTTTCGCATTTACAAGCGCTTTCGCGAAATCCAGTACTATGTCTTCTTTCATGTTTAGCACAAAAAACGCCAGACGGACGGCCGTTTTCGGACCGATGCCTGGCAATTTCATAAAACTGTCGATTAACTTCGATATTGGCTCTGGATAATACATACGAACCCCCTAGAATAACCCTGGTATGTTCAATCCTTTTGTAAACTGTCCCATTGTTTCTGCTGTTAATTCATCTACCTTTTTTAACGCATCGTTTGTTGCAGCAAGCACTAAATCTTGCAACATGTCGATATCTTCTGGATCGACAACTTCCTCTTTAATTTTCACTTCTAAAATTTGCTTATGACCGTTAGCAATAACCGTCACCATTCCGCCTCCTGCTGTACCTTCAACTGTTTTTTCCGCTAATTCTGCCTGTGCTTTCTCCATATCTTTTTGCATTTTTTGCATTTGTTTCATCATTTTTTGCATATTGCCCATTCCACGCATCATATTCATCATTCCTCCATTACTCTTTAATTTCGACTAAATTGTCACCAAACCATTTTTTCGCTTCGGAAATAAACGGATCTTCCTGTTCGTGTTGTTCACCCTCATTTGTTTGTTGACGAATGAACTGTCCGCGGATTTGAAACCATTCGCTTTCAGGAACAGGAATCGTGTCAAGCTTCTTTCCTGTCAACTCAAGTAATACTTGCTCTAAGTTGTCTTTAACATAGTTACTATTATCAGCAACCATCTTACAATGAATTTCATATTTAAATTTTAACACAAAAGCTGTGCTACTTGCTGCTACAGGCTCACTTTCTTGCAATAATGCCGCATGGGACACTTTATTTTGCTTTTTCAACAACTCGAGCACATGTCCCCAATTCCCTTTAACAAGAGACAAATGTTGATGCGTTGCTTGGCGAAGTACTTCATGAATGCGCCCTATCGGTATTTTATAGTCTGTACGAATACTTTTTCCTGTTTTTTTCACCGATTCACTTGTTTCTGGAGCAGAGGGCTTCACACCGGTTTCTTTTAGTTTTCTTAATTCTTCTTCAAGTTGTTTCAACTTCTCCTCTAACACCGAAGAAATCAAATTTTTAGTCACGCGCTCCTCTTCGTAACAAAGTTTCACAATTGCCACTTCCATATGAACGCGCGGGTGATTCGTTAGACGCATATCATGTTGACTTTTACTTAACAAATCAATCGCTTCATATATAAGCGATGTTGGTATCATGTTAGAAAGCTCACGAAATCGCTCATCAACAAGCACACGATGCGTCACATCCTCTAGCTGTGGCGCTGCTTTATATAAAAGCATATCACGATAATAGTAAATTAAATCTTCGACAAGACGATTCGGATCTTTCCCTTGTTCCATTAACTCTTGAAAAAGACGTAACGCTTCAACCGTCTTTTTTTCGTACATCGCGCCAATTAAATCAGCAATCTTTCGCTGCGAAACCGCACCTGTAACTGCTAACACATCTTCAAGCAAAACCCGATCATCACTAAAAGAAATGGTTTGATCAAGCAAACTTAAAGCGTCACGCATTCCGCCATCAGCAGCACGTGCAATCGCAAATAATGCTTCTTCCTCTACATCTATACCTTCTTCAGCGACAACCGTTTTTAAACGCGAAACGATGGACTTCAGCTCAATGCGCCGAAAATCAAAACGCTGACATCGAGAAACGATCGTTAACGGAATTTTATGTGGCTCTGTTGTCGCTAAAATGAAAATGACATGTTTCGGTGGTTCTTCTAATGTCTTTAATAACGCATTAAACGCCCCAATGGATAACATATGCACTTCATCAATAATATACACTTTATACGGTGCTGAGGTTGGGGCAAATTTCACCTTATCGCGAATATCACGAATTTCATCTACTCCATTATTTGATGCTGCGTCAATCTCTAACACATCCGAAATTGAACCGTTCATAATGCCTAAACAAGTCGGACATTCGTTGCATGGCTCTGCTGTTGGACGATGCTCGCAGTTTACCGCTTTAGCAAAAATTTTAGCTATACTTGTTTTCCCTGTCCCACGTGGACCTGAAAATAAATATGCATGTGAAATCTTTTGTTGAAGCAGGGCATTTTGCAACGTTTTTGTGACGTGTTCTTGACCGACAACATCTTTAAAGCTTTGTGGTCGAAAAACACGATATAAAGCTTTATAACTCACGAAACTGCCCTCCTCTTTGCTCGTATCTTATTCATTATATCATTAAAAAACACATGAAAAAAGCACTTGCCGTCTAAGCAAGTGCTTGTATCCTACCTATGTAAATTGCCGTGCACCTTCCGTCGACTAGCTGCCATAAACGTTACTAGAGTAGTTAGCTCAGTTCAGGCACCCCTGCGGCACATGGGATTGTCCGCTTACTGCTGCTTCCTTCCGGACCTGACAGGGTTCACGGATTCCCATTGCGCAGGACCCAAACGTCAACACCACTTACTCTAGGCAGACTCTACAGCAAACTAGCCTAAAGAAGGAATTCAGCCTCGCTAGAGCGGATTGCGAGTACAGGGCACCGCTACCTCCCCGCTTAGCACGGCAACGCGTTATCTCTAACGCAAGTATAAGTATATCTCTTTTTTATATAAATTGCAATGTTTACACAATGGAATTTAATTGGAATAAAAACTATTTTTTTCTTCTTTTTTTCGTTGACGCAATCGTCGGAAAAAATCACTTAGCATACGACCACATTGTTCAGCTAATACCCCACTAACCACTTCTGCTTGGTGATTAAATCGCTTCTCTTGCAATAAATTCATTAATGTTCCAGCACACCCTCCTTTTGGGTCACTCGCCCCGAACACAACTCGTTTTATGCGAGAAAGAACAATGGCCCCAGCACACATCGCACAAGGTTCTAACGTCACATACAACGTTGCTTGTTCTAGTCGCCACGTCCCTAGTTTTTTACATGCTTCATCAATAGCTAAAAGCTCCGCATGAGCAATCGACCGTTGATCCCGTTCGCGCAAATTATGAGCTCGCGCAATGACTTCATCATGATGTACAATAATGGCTCCAATGGGCACTTCCCCGATTTCCTCCGCCTTTTTTGCTTCTTCAATTGCTAAATGCATGTAGTACTCATCATTTTTCATCTTTTGAAACTCCCGTACTTTTTATCATCTATAAAAGTATATCAAAACAAAAAAGCAACATACAGACTAATCATTTTATGTTAAAATAAATTTTGTCTGTCTACACAGACGGTTTCACCTGAAGGAGGTTACACAATGTCCCGCGTACCCTTTATTACTGTGGAAGGTCCAATTGGTGTTGGAAAAACATCATTAGCCAAGGTCATCTCAGCCCATTTTCAATATGAACTATTAAAAGAAATCGTTGATGAAAATCCTTTTTTAGGTAAATTTTATGAAAACATCGAAGAATGGAGTTTCCAAACAGAGATGTTTTTTCTATGTAATCGCTATAAACAGCTAGAAGATGTCGAGAAAAAGTTTTTAAACAATGGGAAACCGGTTGTAGCTGACTATCATATTTTCAAAAACTTAATCTTCGCTAAGCAAACGTTAAAAGGGAAGCAATACGAAAAGTATGTACGAATTTATGACATTTTAACAAACGACATGCCAAAACCAAATGTCGTCATTTATTTACACGCTTCATTACACACGCTGTTAGAGCGTATTGCTATGCGTGGTCGCGAATTCGAAAAAAACATTGACCCGAACTACCTAAAACAACTATCTCATGCTTATGAACAAGCAATGGAACAATTTGAACAAGCCCATCCTCACATTCCTGTATTGCGATTTAACGGCGATGAACTCGACTTCGTTCATCGTGATCAAGATCGATTTTATATTTTAAATGAACTACAATCTGTTCTTAAAAGGAGCTCAGAACAATGAACTTACGAGAAAAATACCATATCCCAAGCGATGCTGTCATTACCATTGCTGGAACGGTCGGTGTAGGAAAATCGACGATGACAAAAGCGTTAGCTGATGCACTTCAATTTCGTACTTCTTTTGAAAAAGTAGACACAAACCCATATTTAGATAAATTTTATGCCGATTTTAAACGCTGGAGTTTTCATCTTCAAATTTATTTTCTTGCAGAACGATTTAAAGAACAAAAACGTATTTTCGAATACGGAGGAGGATTTGTTCAAGATCGTTCCATTTATGAAGATACAGGCATTTTTGCAAAAATGCATTTTGAAAAAGGAACAATGTCGAAAGTTGACTATGAAACGTATACAAGTTTATTTGAAGCGATGGTTATGACACCATATTTTCCTCATCCTGATTTACTTATTTATTTGGAAGGAAGTTTTGAGGAAATTATTAAACGTATTCGTGAACGCGGTCGCCCAATGGAACAGCAGACACCAATTGAATATTGGAAAGAAATGTATGAAAGATATGAAAAATGGATTAATAGCTTTAACGCTTGTCCTGTTTTGCGTATTAACATTAATGAATATGATATTATTGGTAATGCTCAATCAATCGAACCGATTGTCGCAAAAATTGGGTATATGATTGAACAATATCGTAAGTTAAAAAAATAGAGGATGCCTAGTTTAGGCATCCTCATTTTTTACATAAAACAAAAATTCGTTACATATTGTAACGAATTATTTCAATAAACAATCTCCATTTTATGCGCTGTGGTTTGTAAACATCCAAATGATGGCGGAGGAGGAGGGATTCGAACCCCCGCGCGCCTTTCGACGCCTCTCGGTTTTCAAGACCGACCCCTTCAGCCAGACTTGGGTACTCCTCCGTATCGACATGTATTAATTTATCATCATTATTATCCCATGTCAATACCTTTTATATAAAAAAGGGGAGCAATTTCTCCCCTTATGAAATCACTTCTTTGCCTCCCATGTACGGCCGAAGTACTTCCGGAATGACGACCGTTCCATCTTCTTGTTGGTAATTCTCCAAAATCGCCGCCACTGTTCTTCCAATCGCTAGACCAGATCCATTTAATGTATGTACATGTTCTGGTTTCGCTTTCGGATCACGGCGAAAACGAATATTTGCACGACGGGCTTGAAACGCCTCAAAATTGCTGCAAGAAGAAATTTCTCGGTATGTGCCATAGCTTGGTAACCATACTTCAATGTCATATTTTTTCGCAGCAGTAAAACCTAAATCGGCGGTACACATGCTCATCACACGATACGGCAAACCTAGTAGTTGCAAAATACGTTCTGCATCATTTGTTAGCTTTTCAAGTTCCTCATAAGAATCTTCTGGTTTGACGAATTTAACAAGTTCTACTTTATTGAACTGATGTTGACGAATTAATCCACGTGTATCTCTTCCTGCTGAACCAGCTTCTGAACGGAAACATGCACTATAAGCGGCATATTTAATCGGTAAATCATCTACTGATAAAATTTCATCACGATGTAAGTTTGTTACAGGGACTTCTGCTGTTGGAATTAAAAAGTAATCTTCGCTTTCGATACGAAATGCATCCTCCTCAAACTTTGGAAGCTGTCCCGTTCCTGTCATGCTCGCTCGATTGACAATGTACGGTGGTAAAACTTCTTCATATCCGTGTTGTTCAACATGTACATCTAACATAAAGTTAATTAATGCACGTTCTAAGCGCGCCCCAAGTCCTTTATAAAATACAAATCGACTTCCTGTTACTTTCGCCGCACGTTCAAAGTCTAAAATCCCAAGTCGATCAGCAATTTCCCAATGCGGTTTCGGTTCAAAAGAAAATGAACGCGGTTCACCCCATTTGCGAATTTCTACATTATCATCTTCTGATTCACCAATTGGGACAGATTCATGCGGAACATTTGGAATCGATAAAAGTAACGTTTCAAGCTGTTGTTCCACTTCCCGCAATTCATCGTCAAGCACTTTAATACGATCGCCAACTTGGCGCATTTCAGCAATGAGATGATCTGCATCTTTTTTTTCGCGCTTTAATAAAGCAATTTGTTGCGACACATCGTTTCGCTTATTTTTTAATTCTTCCGCTTGTGCAATTAGTTCTCGACGACGACGATCCAGTTGCTCAAATCGTTCAAAATCCGCTAAATCCTCACCACGATGTTGAAGCTTTTGTTTTACTTCTTCAAAATGGGTACGTAAAAATTTTAAGTCTAACATCAACATGCCTCCCTTTATTTTGATTAATGAAATAAAAAACTCTCGTCCCGAAAGAAAGGGACGAGAGTGCTCCCGCGTTGCCACCCTAGTTGAAGACATACGTCTTCCACTCGAGAGATATAACGGTTCTCACCGGAAATGCCTACTGACTTAACGCGTTCAGCATTTCGCTCCAGGATGGATTCACAAGTCATTCCTGCCGATTCACACCGACCACCGGCTCTCTGAAAGGAAGAGGGCTTGCTACTAGTTCCTG
Source organism: Anoxybacillus tengchongensis (assembly GCF_014201585.1). Lineage (GTDB taxonomy): Bacteria > Bacillota > Bacilli > Bacillales > Anoxybacillaceae > Anoxybacillus > Anoxybacillus tengchongensis. The sequence continues at coordinate 5,575 of NZ_JACHES010000020.1, read as the reverse complement.
TCATCGCTTTTTCTTCATATCATTTTCTTGGAAATAATGTACTATAAGTTTAAACAAAATGCAACTCGTTTATTCCTTTGTCTCTTTCACCATATGGATAAAGTATTGCGTCATACGATGGTCATCTGTTAATTCTGGGTGAAACGAACATCCTAAAAATTGTCCTTGTCTTGCCGCGACAATGCGACCTTCATACGTCGCGAGGACATCGACATCGGGCCCTACAGATACAATGTGCGGAGCTCGAATAAACACACCAATAAAGTCGTCAGCAACACCTTTAATTGCTAAAGATGCTTCAAAACTTTCACGTTGACGACCAAACGAGTTGCGTTCAACCGTAATATCCATTAAACCAAGGTGTGGCTCATCATAACCAACAATTTTTTTAGCTAAAATGATTAAGCCTGCACATGTTCCAAACATTGGTTTTCCTTCGCTTGCAAATTGCTTCAGCGGTTCAATAAATCCGTATTTATCCATCAAGCGACGCATGGTAGTGCTTTCCCCGCCTGGAATAATGAGGCCGTCAATATCTGCAAGTTGTTCTACTTTTTTAACAACAACAGCTTCTGCACCACACGCTTCAATTGAACGTACATGTTCACGTACAGCCCCTTGTAACCCTAGCACTCCTATTTTCACCATATTCATTGCTCCTTTACATTACCATCCACGTTCTTGCATTCGTTGTTCAGGAAGCAACGAAGAAATATCGATCCCTCTCATCGCTCCACCTAATCCTTTCGATAAGTGAGCAATTAATTCGTAATCTTCATAATGAGTTGTCGCCTCTACGATAGCACGTGCATATTTTTCAGGGTTTTCTGATTTGAAAATACCTGAACCGACAAATACACCATCAGCTCCTAAATGCATCATCAACGCCGCATCGGCTGGTGTCGCGACACCGCCAGCTGCAAAGTTAACGACAGGAAGACGACCAAGGCGTCTAATCTCTAATAGCACCTCAAACGGAGCACCTAAGTTTTTCGCTTCTGTCATTAGTTCATCTTCGCTCATGCTGACGACTTTGCGCACTTGCGCATTTACTTTACGCATATGGCGAACTGCTTCAACAATATTACCTGTACCCGGTTCACCTTTCGTACGAAGCATAGAGGCACCTTCAGCAATACGACGAGCTGCTTCACCTAAATCACGGCAACCACATACAAACGGCACAGTGAATTGACGTTTATCAATATGGAATTCTTCGTCTGCTGGCGTTAATACTTCACTCTCATCAATGTAGTCTACGCCGAGCGCCTCTAACACGCGCGCTTCCACATAGTGCCCGATACGCGCTTTCGCCATCACTGGAATAGATACTGCCTTCATCACTTCTTCAATTACAGTCGGATCAGCCATGCGGGCAACGCCGCCAGCTGCACGAATATCAGCTGGAACGCGCTCAAGAGCCATCACGGCAACTGCACCTGCTGCTTCTGCAATTTTTGCTTGTTCTGCGTTCACGACGTCCATAATGACGCCACCTTTTTGCATTTCCGCCATTCCGCGTTTTACACGTTCTGTACCTGTAACCGCCACCGTTCATTCCTCCCATTATGTATATCGTTATTGTGATATTGTACTGAAAAATAAGTTTAACGACAACTATTCATCGCTTCAGTACACTATCCATATTCTAGCATACGTTTTTACTAGGTAAAAGTGTAGAAACACTAGCTACATTTTTTTATTTTAACTCAATTTTTTAAAAAATCACAATAAAAATTTTAAAGCCCTCTTTTTAGAGAGCTTTAAAACAACCCTTTAATTGCGTTTGAAGCACCGTGCCAAATGTCGCTAAACAGTTCACCAATGGCGCGCATCGCTAAAACGAAGCCATTTGCTTTCTCTACAGCTTGTTTTGTTACGATGTCAACTTGTGCTGCTTTTTCCCCTTCTTTCGTTAAATACCCGTAGTCTGTTCCTTCATATTTTACATACATATACCCGACTTTTTGACCTTTTTTCACAGGAGCTGTTAACGTTTCTTTTTCCATGACAACAACAGGCTTATATTTTTTTTCTTCCCCGCGCTTGATGACAAGCGACAATGGTTGTTTTGTTGCAATCGAAACTTCTTTTTCTTTCCCTTTTTGTACTATGATCGTTTTATGTTTTTTTGTCATATAGTCTTTTGGATATAATTGTTGTACAGTATAGTTGCTAAACGCATAGTCTAACATTTTTCTTGTCTGTTCAAAACGGGATAAATGCGTACCTTTTCCGTTCGTTTTGGCATTCATGACAACGGTAATAAAACGCATGCCATTTCGCTCTGCTGTACCGGTGAAGCAATACCCTGCAAACTCTGTATATCCCGTTTTAATACCATCAACACCTTCATATGCTGCGACAAGTCCCGGAAGCATCCAGTTCCAGTTATCCATTTTAATTTGGTCATCTGTTCCTTCTCGGAAATACTTTCGAGGAATACTTGCTGTTTCTAAAATTTCTGGGAACTCGTGATATAAATGATATGCTAATGTTGCCACAGCACGAGCAGACATCACATTTTCTTCGTTATCTCCGCTCCCTGCTGGGTGCAATCCTCCTAAATCTTTGTTATTTAGTCCGGTTGCATTCACAAACTTATAATCTTTTAATCCTAACTCTTTAGCTTTTTCATTCATCATCTTCACGAAATTCGTTTCCGAACCACCAACAATTTCCGCAATTGCAACTGTTGCTCCGTTCGCTGAGTAAATCGCCATCGCTTCGTACAATTCACGTACTGTATATTTTCCATCCTTTCTCAACGGAACGTTCGATAAGTCTCGCTTTTGGGAAATTTTATATACATACTCACTTACTGCATACTCTTGATCCCATTTAACGCGTCCTTCATGAATCGCTTCTAGCAACAAGTATTCCGTCATCATTTTTGTCATACTAGCAATTCCTAAAACCGCATCAATATTTTTTTGATATAAAATTTTTCCCGTTTCCGCTTCAACAAGAATAGCGGCATCGGCTTCAATATTGAGCACGTCTTCTTCCGCCTTCGTATTTTGCGGTAACGTCACCAGAAATAAGAACATTGCTACAATGGAAATGATGAAGCTCTTGTACCATGTTTTCACGCTCAAACCCTCCAACTCTGTTTTACATAACCGTTATTTTAGCATACTCTTGTAAAAAAAAATAGACAGAGGAATCTTCCACCTCCATCTATTTGTTTACTAGATGAGCGAGTAGTTCGGAGCTTCTTTCGTAATTTGAACATCATGTGGGTGGCTTTCTCTTAATCCTGCTCCCGTCATGCGTACAAATTGAGTTTTTTCTCGCAATTCTTCTAAGTTTTTCGTTCCACAATAGCCCATTCCCGCACGCAATCCACCAACAAGTTGATAAATCGTATCAGCAAGTGGTCCTTTATAAGGTACACGTCCTTCAATGCCTTCTGGAACAAATTTTTTATTATCTTCTTGGAAGTAACGATCTTTACTTCCTTTTTCCATCGCTCCAACTGACCCCATGCCACGATATACTTTAAATCGTCTACCTTGATAAATTTCTGTTTCTCCTGGGCTTTCAGATACACCCGCCAGTAGACTACCAAGCATAACCGCATGTCCCCCAGCTGCTAAAGCTTTTACAATGTCACCAGAATATTTAATTCCTCCATCAGCAATGATTGAGACACCGTATTTTCGCGCTTCTGTTGCACAGTCGTAAATGGCCGTAATTTGAGGCACGCCAACACCTGCGACAACCCGTGTCGTACAAATGGATCCTGGGCCGATACCGACTTTAATGATATTTGCTCCTGCTTCAATTAAATCCTTTGTCGCCTCTGCTGTCGCGACATTTCCTGCGATAATGTTTAATGTTGGATAAGTGTCGCGAATTTTCCGCACCGTTTCAAGCACTCCTTTTGAGTGACCGTGAGCTGTGTCAACTACTATGACGTCAACATTTGCTTCAACAAGCTTTTTCACGCGCAACATCGTATCTGACGTAACGCCGACAGCCGCTCCGACAAGAAGACGTCCTTTGTCGTCTTTTGCTGCGTTTGGGAATTCAATAACTTTTTCAATATCTTTAATAGTAATAAGTCCTTTTAACACACCTTGATCGTCAACGAGAGGGAGTTTTTCAATTTTGTATTTTTGTAAAATTTTCTCAGCTTCTACTAATGTCGTTCCCACAGGGGCTGTAATCAAGTTCTCTTTTGTCATCACATCAGAAATTTTCATTGAGTAATCTTGAATAAAGCGCAAATCACGATTCGTAATAATTCCAACAAGTTTTTGTTCTTCAGTGTTATTCACGATCGGAACGCCTGAAATACGATATTTACTCATTAAATGTTCTGCATCATATACTTGATGTTCGGGGGTTAAAAAGAATGGATCTGTAATTACCCCGCTTTCTGACCGTTTCACTTTATCGACTTGTTCTGCTTGTTGTTCAATTGACATATTTTTATGAATAATTCCTAAGCCTCCTTGGCGCGCCATCGCAATCGCCATTTCCGCCTCTGTTACTGTATCCATTCCCGCGCTAATAATCGGGATGTTCAATTTTAACGTTTTACTTAACTCAACCGTTAAATCGACATCGCGAGGCAACACTTCTGACTTCGCTGGAATTAAGAGGACGTCATCAAACGTCAATCCTTCTTTCGCAAATTTCGTTTCCCACATTGTTTTTTCCCCCTCACTTTGGAAATATTAATTAGTAGAGTATCAACTTCGCTTTTTTCTGTCAAGAAAACATAAAAATGTTAGATAATTCGATCAATTAAACAAGGAGAGCGTACGATGTGGGAAGTATTTTATTCATCAAATTTTGTACATCAATTTTTACTTGAACGCTACAAACGAGAAGGAAGAGAAGATGCAGAAAAGAAAAGTTATGATAATTGTTATCCATTTATGTACTACTTACAGCATGGAAAAAAATTTTATGACACAGCCCGTCAAGCACCATTAGCGATTAAACCTGTTTTATTATTTTATGGGAATGTTCAACTTCTTAAAGCATGTTTATTAACGATTCATGCTGACTATCCTGAATCCTCAACCGTTTTAGCACACGGAGTATCAACGAGGAAAAGAAAAAAACAAAACTATGATTTTTTTAAAGACGAAGTAAAAATTCAAAAACACGGTTTGTTTACTTATTTTTCTGAAAAAATGTTTCATGTGAAACATGCATATGGGGAAAAATTTTGCATGAAACAGTTGTTAGAACAAATAGAAGAACTAACTCCTTTATTTCATCTATATTTTAAACAAACAAATGGACAAAATAAGCGTATTCATGAAATCATTGTCCATTATTTATTGCTATACAATTTAAGTATGATTTGCCGTTATGAAACGGAATGGTGGTACGATCTCCTTCATAGTTATTCAAATGATGCATATCCTTTTATTGTGCAGTTTTTAGAAGTAACTGAACATAAAATACCGCTATATTTGTATCATTATTTATTAGACAGCAAAAAAGACCAAGACTAAATTGTCTTGGTCTTTCTATTTGCCCGGCAACGTCCTACTCTCGCAGGCGGTGTCCCGCCAACTACCATCGGCGCTGGAGAGCTTAACTTCCGTGTTCG
>NZ_JACHES010000019.1 GCF_014201585.1 Anoxybacillus tengchongensis | reverse complement strand
CACACCCGTTCCCATCCCGAACACGGAAGTTAAGCTCTCCAGCGCCGATGGTAGTTGGCGGGACACCGCCTGCGAGAGTAGGACGTTGCCGGGCATTATTGTATTTATTTCTATTATCGCGGGGTGGAGCAGCCAGGTAGCTCGTCGGGCTCATAACCCGAAGGTCGCAGGTTCAAATCCTGCCCCCGCAACCAATGAAGCGAAACGATGTAAGTTTCGTATTTTTTTATGCCTTTTTTTGCGTTATGATTTATTTTCGTGTACACTTATATGTGTAGCATTTCCTTAGGAGAGCGATCCTAAGGTCTTTTTTGTATGTTGATTTTATTCAATTAGGGGAATGAACGATGAAAACATATGAATATGTATCACATCATCCTGAAGCTACGTTGGCATTAGCGATGAAACTTGCTCGATATGTTCAGCCAAAAGACGTTATTACGTTAGAAGGTGATTTGGGGGCAGGAAAAACAACATTTACAAAAGGATTAGCAAAAGGTTTAGGAATTGACCGTAATGTGAACAGCCCAACTTTTACTATTATAAAGCATTATGAAGGGCGTTTACCTTTGTATCATATGGATGTATATCGTTTAGATGAAAGCGAAGAAGATTTAGGATTTGATGAATATTTTTTTGGTGATGGTGTAACAGTTGTCGAATGGGCACACTTAATTGAACCATATTTGCCATCTGAGCGCTTACATATTACGATTCACCATGCGGATGGAGAAAATCGAATCATTCGTTTTTCACCGATTGGTGAACGGTATAAACAGCTATGTAAGGAGATTTTTAGTGATGAAAGTGTTAGCCATTGATACATCCACCTTTGTTATGGGAATCGCTATCGTTGATGGACAAGTCGTTAAAGGCGAAATGATTACGAATTTGAAAAAAAATCATTCAATACGAGTAATGCCTGCGATTGAGGCGCTTCTTCAAGAATGTGAGGTAAGCCCACAAGATCTTGACCGTATTGTTGTTGCGAAAGGACCTGGATCATACACAGGTGTCCGCATTGGTGTGACGATTGCCAAAACGCTTGCTTGGACGTTGCGCATTCCACTTGTCGGTATATCGAGTTTAGAAGTGATGGCAGCAAATGCGAAGTATTTTGACGGGGTTATTGTTCCATTAATGGACGCTCGACGCGGACAAATTTATACAGGTCTTTACAAAGCTGAAGGAGGCAATATTCAATCCGTTGTAGCTGATCAAGTTATTTTAGCTACAGAGTGGGCAAATGAATTAAAATCGTACAATGAACCCATTTTATTAGTTGGAAATGATAGTGTGCTACACGAAGCAGTGTTTGTTGAAGCGCTAGGTCATTCTGTTCAAGTAGCTTCAGCGACCTTTCACAATCCGCGCCCAAGCGAACTCGCATGGTTAGGTATGAATCGTGAACCAGAAGATGTTCATACATTTGTCCCAAATTATATTCGTTTAGCAGAGGCCGAAGCGAATTGGCTTGCTCGTCAACAAGAAAGGGCGGAAGGTTAAGTGAATGTTTTTTTTCGTTTTATGACGCTTCAAGATCTTGATCGTATTATAGAAATTGAGCAATGTTCATTTACACTTCCGTGGAGCCGTTCTTCCTTTTATCAAGAATTGACAAACAATCCGTATGCTCGTTACATTGTGATGGAGTATGATGGACAAATTATCGGTTATTGTGGTATGTGGCTGGTCATGGATGAGGCACATATTACAAACATTGCGGTATTGCCGGAGTTTCGTGGCAAAAAGTTAGGAGAAGCATTGATGAAACAGGCGATGGAGTTGGCAAAAAAAGAAGGAGCGCAAACAATGACGTTAGAAGTGCGAGTATCGAACATCGTTGCACAATCATTGTATCGGAAACTCGGCTTTTTAAATGGAGGTATTCGTAAACGATACTATTCGGATAATCAAGAAGATGCATTAGTCATGTGGGTGAAATTATGAGTAAAAAGGATATATTTGTACTTGGAATTGAAACAAGTTGCGATGAAACAGCTGCAGCCATTGTGAAAAACGGACGTGAAATTGTAGCTAACGTTGTCGCTTCACAAATGGAAAGTCACCAGCGATTTGGAGGAGTTGTTCCTGAAATTGCCTCACGTCATCATGTTGAACAAATGACGCTCGTGTTAGAAGAAACGATGAGGCGAGCAAATATGGATGTGAGCAAGCTCGATGCCATTGCGGTGACAGAAGGTCCAGGATTAGTAGGTGCGCTATTAATCGGCGTGAATGCAGCGAAGGCATTAGCTTTTGCACATCGCATTCCTCTTGTTAATGTGCATCATATCGCAGGGCATATTTATGCGAATCAGCTTGTACAAGAAATGAAATTTCCACTTTTAGCCCTTGTTGTATCAGGAGGTCATACGGAACTGATTTACATGAAGGAGCATGGTGTATTTGAAGTGATTGGCGAGACGCGCGATGATGCGGCAGGGGAAGCGTATGACAAAGTTGCCCGAGCGTTACAACTACCTTATCCGGGAGGACCCCACATTGATCGCTTAGCGAAACATGGAAAACCAACTATTGATTTACCGCGCGCATGGCTTGAAGAAGGTTCATATGATTTTAGTTTTAGCGGATTAAAATCAGCGGTTATTAATGCGTTGCACAATGCAAAACAGCGTGGAGAGACGATTCGTCCTGAAGATATGGCGGCAAGTTTTCAGGCAAGTGTTGTTGAGGTGTTAGTTGAAAAAACAATTCAAGCAGCTACGCATTACAACGTGAAACAAATATTGCTAGCTGGCGGTGTGGCAGCAAATGAAGGACTGCGTACGCAATTACAAAAACAAATGAAGCAGCTGCCTGAAGTCGAATTAGTTATCCCGCCGTTGTCGCTTTGCACAGATAATGCGGCGATGATTGCGGCAGCGGGAACGGTATTATTTCAACAAGGAAAGCGAGCGACAATGGCGTTAAATGCCAGCCCAAGTTTACTGTTATAGCAAGTGGGTGTCCCAGACGTAACGGGGCACCCCTTCTTATAATCGTATAAATTTCCTAGAAGAAAAACGGCACCTTTTTGTGGATTATTTTATCCACATATATGTGAATAATGTGGAAAACGTTGATTGTATGTTATTTTATCATAACGAGTTAACCACAATGATATATGTGGATTTTTTAAATTTTTTGTGGATAATGTGGAAAAGTCGGTGAATAACTTATATTTAGGTGTTTTTTCTGTGGATATATTTGTGTAAAAAATGAGCTAGTCCACAAATGGGGCTAGCTCATTATTATTGTTGTAAAAGTTCCCATTGTTCAAATAGTTCGTCGAATTTTTTCTTTAGTTCTTCGATCTTTGCTTGAGTATCCCGAGCTTTTTCATAGTCGTTGTAACAGGAAGGATCATATAATTGTTGTTCATACGTAGCGATTTGTTGCTCCAGTTGCTCCATTTCCATTTCTAGCTGTTCGATTTTTCGTTGTCGTTGCCGTTCAAGCTTTTTTCGTTCTTTTTCTTCTTCATATGAACGCTTTAGTGAAGAGCGTTCTTCTGTTATCGTCTTTTGATGGATTTGTCCAAGCTCAAGCAGTTCTGCTTTTTTTGCTACGTAATAATCATAGTCTCCTAAGTATTCGATAAGTCCATCTGTGGATAACTCATATATTTTGGTTGCGATTCTGTTAATAAAATAACGGTCATGAGAGACGAATATAATGGTCCCAGGATATTCAATGAGTGCTTGTTCTAGCACTTCTTTGCTATCTAAATCCAAATGGTTTGTCGGCTCGTCTAAAACTAATACGTTCGCTTTTTTCATCATTAGCTTAGCGAGAGCGAGCCGCGCTTTTTCCCCGCCGCTTAATGTCTGAACAGACTTCAATACGTCGTCACCAGAGAATAAAAAGTTTCCGAGAATGGTCCGAATTTCTTTCTCTGTTTTTAATCGATCTTCATCCCACAGCTCGTCGATGACGCGTTTATTAGATGTTAATTCCGCTTGTTCTTGATCATAATAGCCGATCTGGACGTTTGTTCCGTAACGCAGCTCCCCTTGTTTTATAGGAAGTCGTTTGACGATCGTTTTTAAAAGAGTTGATTTGCCAATTCCATTTGGTCCAATTAATGCGATACTATCCCCGCGAGTGATGCGAAACGAAAGATTTTTTGCGATGATGTGATCGTAACCGATCGCTAGATCGTTAGCTGTTAGCACATCGTTTCCGCTTGGGCGTTCAATCTCGAAACGAAACGATGCCGATTTTTCATCACCGAGCGGTTTTTCGATGATGTTCATTTTTTCTAATTGTTTTCTGCGGCTTTGTGCTCGCTTTGTTGTTGAGGCGCGAGCGATATTTCGTTGAATAAAATCTTTTAATTTTGTGATTTCCTCTTGTTGTTTTTCATACAGTTTTAGTTGTTGTTCGAACTGTTCCGCGCGTTGTTGTAAGTAGCTTGTATAGTTGCCGACATATTTTTTTATTTTTGTGCGCGACAATTCGTACACTTGTGTGACGATTTGATCAAGAAAATAGCGGTCGTGCGAGACGATGAGAATGGCTCCTGTATAGTTTTTTAAATACTGTTCAAGCCATTGTAATGTTTCCATATCTAAATGGTTCGTTGGTTCGTCTAAAATAAGTAAATTTGGCTTAGTCAGAAGTAGTTTTCCTAGCGCTAGTCTCGTCCGCTGTCCGCCGCTTAATGTTGATACTTTTGTTGTATAATCGTACTGGGAAAAGCGAAGGCCATGAAGAACAGAACGAATATCTGCTTCATATTGATAACCGCCTTTTTCCTTAAATTCCGTTTGTAAACGATCATATTGTTCTAATAGTCTTTCGTAGTCAGCATCATGCAAGCTCATTTGTTGTTCTAGTTCACGCAATTGCTTTTCCATTTGTTGAAGCGGGGCAAAAACATCGAGCATTTCGTCCCAAATAGAGCGATGAGCTTGCAAACCTGTATATTGATCTAAGTAGCCGATTGTCACATGTTTTGGCTTTATAATTTCACCTGTATCGTATGACAATTGCCCAGTGATGATTTTTAATAATGTTGACTTTCCTGCACCGTTTCTCCCAACTAGAGCAATGCGATCTTTTTCTTGTATTTCAAGTTTTATGTCTGATAAAACTTGTTCAGCCCCATATGATTTGGATAGTTGGTTTATTTGTAAAATGATCATCATTTCTCACCTCAATCTTCTTTTGATAGTGTAACGCACTTTCTTCATGTTCGGCAATACTAGTGTGTGAATAACAAATTTGACAAAAATAATAATAAAGGGTACAAAGGAAAGACAGAATGAAAAAAATAGTGTATAGTTTAAAAGTGGAGAGAACTTTTTCGATGTATAGGAGAGAAAAATGAAAGCGCTAACTATTTGTGAAAGGAAATGTGGGGGATTGACTCGTGAACAATGAACAACCAAAAATTCCGCAGGCGACCGCAAAGCGACTACCGTTGTATTATCGTTTTTTGAAAAACTTGCATGCATCAGGAAAGCAGCGTGTATCTTCAGCGGAGTTAAGTGAAGCTGTAAAAGTCGATTCAGCAACGATTCGCCGTGATTTTTCATATTTTGGTGCGCTTGGAAAAAAAGGATACGGATATAATGTGAATTATTTGCTGTCTTTTTTCCGTAAAACGTTAGATCAAGATGAAACGACAGAAGTCGCGTTATTTGGAGTCGGTAATTTAGGGACGGCATTTTTGAACTACAATTTTAGCAAAAACAATAATACGAAAATTGTGATGGCGTTCGATGTAGATCCAGATAAAGTCGGAACAGAAGTCGGAGGAGTTCCAGTTTATCATTTAAATGAATTGGAAGAAAAACTCGGTGGAATTACGGTAGCGATTTTAACTGTTCCTGCTCAGGTTGCTCAGCCGATTACTGACCGACTTGTTCAAAAAGGCATTAAAGGAATTTTAAACTTTACGCCTGCTCGTCTGCATGTGCCAGAGCACATTCGTGTTCATCATATTGATTTAGCGGTCGAATTGCAGTCACTCGTTTACTTTTTAAAACATTACGGAAATGAGTAAACCTCCCGTTTATGAGCGGGAGGTTTTTTTCAATAAAGAGCGAATCGCTGTTCCAAAATCAAATGTTGCAATTAGGATGAATAACATCGTCGTTACATCCCAAATACCATCATCGGCACTATCCACAGCAAAATAAGTAAATAAAATTCCCATTAGAAAATAAAACAACGGTTCGGATTTCATGAAAACAGCCTCCAAATCACGAATTGCATTTGTTCTGCTTCGCGCATCATTTTTTCAATTTCTTCAGCGAATAATGTTTGAATGGCGACGACAAAGGTGTTCATGAGCACATGGGCCACAATGGGTACGAGAATACGTTTTGTTTTGACATATAAGAACGCAAATACAAATCCCATTGTTGCATAAAGAAGCAAATGCTCGAATTCTAAATGAACAACAGCAAATAAAAGTGAACTGACAAGGGCTGATAAAAGAAAGTTATATTTTTCATACAACGTCCCAAAAATAATTTTTCGAAAGATGATTTCTTCTAAGATTGGTCCAACGATCGAAGTGACAAGCATAAGTGCTGGTGTGAGCTTTACCATTTCGACGATGCGTCGTGTGTTTTCGGATCCCATTTCGACACCAAAGAGGTGTACTTCGATGTTTGCTGCAATGCCTTGAGCGAAAAGAGCGAGCAAAAACCCCCCAATTGCCCAAAAGATCGACGTTCCAATTGATGCTTGATGGCGATCGTACGAATACTTCATATCTTCTTTCATGAAATAAAGAACGAAAAAAAGAGCAATCGAAAAACTAATAACAGCCCAGTAACCAGAGGCGATCGAAAAAGCTACTTCTTTATTTGATGCGTTAATAAATCCGCTATGTGCGAGCAAAGGAACGCCAACTAAACTGGATAGTTGCATAGCAATGTATGTAATGATGACAAACCAATATTGCTTTTTCACATGTTCAACCCCTTTTTGCAAAATGAGTACTTTTTCATTTTACCATATTTTTTGTATGAATTTCGAAAGGAAAGACATAATGAAAAAGGGAAACATTTAGTGAAAAATTTTTAACTTCCTACTTGCAAAATTGAAAAAAGTTCATTAATATAATAAGTGTGTTAGCACTCAATAATAACGAGTGCTAATAACGGTACGAAAATCTAATTAAGGAGGTCGTTTGCCGTGTTGAAGCCACTAGGTGATCGCATTGTCATTGAATTAATCCAAACTGAAGAGAAAACAGCGAGCGGAATTGTTTTACCAGACACAGCGAAAGAAAAACCACAAGAAGGAAAAGTTGTTGCCGTTGGTTCAGGTCGCGTTCTTGATAATGGTGAGCGCGTAGCTCCAGAGGTGAGCGTGGGTGACCGCATCATCTTCTCAAAATATGCGGGTACAGAAGTGAAATATGATGGAAAAGAATATTTAATCTTACGTGAAAGTGACATTTTAGCTGTGATTGGTTAATCGTTCGCCTGATAACATATAAAGCATACAAAAATACTTAACAAAAATGATCATCAAGGGGGTAAGATGTATGGCAAAAGAAATTAAATTCAGCGAAGAAGCTCGTCGTGCGATGTTACGTGGTGTAGATAAATTAGCTGATGCAGTAAAAGTAACATTAGGTCCAAAAGGTCGCAACGTTGTATTAGAGAAAAAGTTCGGTTCTCCATTAATTACAAATGACGGTGTGACAATTGCAAAAGAAATTGAATTAGAAGATCCGTTTGAAAATATGGGAGCGAAGCTTGTTGCAGAAGTAGCGAGCAAAACAAACGATGTTGCTGGTGACGGTACAACAACAGCGACTGTATTAGCACAAGCGATGATTCGTGAAGGTTTGAAAAACGTAACAGCTGGTGCGAACCCAATGGGCATTCGCAAAGGTATTGAAAAAGCTGTTGCGGTTGCTGTGGAAGAGTTAAAAGCGATCTCTAAACCAATTGAAGGCAAAGACTCAATCGCTCAAGTTGCAGCAATTTCTGCGGCTGACGAAGAAGTTGGTCAATTAATCGCAGAAGCAATGGAACGCGTTGGTAAAGACGGCGTCATTACATTAGAAGAGTCTAAAGGTTTCACAACAGAATTAGATGTTGTGGAAGGTATGCAATTTGATCGCGGTTATGTATCCCCATACATGATCACAGACTCTGATAAAATGGAAGCTGTATTAGAAAATCCGTACATCTTAATTACAGATAAAAAAGTTTCAAGCATTCAAGAACTTCTTCCTGTATTAGAGCAAGTTGTTCAACAAGGCAAGCCATTGTTAATCATTGCTGAAGATGTAGAAGGCGAAGCGCTTGCAACATTAGTTGTGAACAAGCTCCGTGGTACATTCACAGCTGTTGCAGTAAAAGCGCCTGGATTCGGCGATCGTCGTAAAGCAATGCTTCAAGATATCGCGATTTTAACAGGTGGTGAAGTGATCACAGAAGAGTTGGGTCGCGAATTGAAATCAACAACAATTGCTTCACTTGGTCGTGCAGCGAAAGTTGTTGTAACAAAAGAACATACAACGATTGTTGGTGGCGCTGGTCGTGCCGAAGATATTCAAGCACGCATCAACCAAATTCGTGCGCAATTAGAAGAAACTACTTCTGAATTTGATCGTGAAAAATTACAAGAGCGCTTAGCGAAATTAGCTGGTGGTGTTGCGGTAATCAAAGTTGGTGCTGCAACAGAAACAGAATTGAAAGAGCGCAAATTACGCATTGAAGACGCATTAAACGCAACACGTGCGGCGGTTGAAGAAGGTATCGTTGCCGGCGGTGGTACAGCGTTAATGAACGTGTACAGCAAAGTTGCAGCAATTGAAGCTGAAGGCGACGAAGCAACTGGTGTGAAAATCGTTCTTCGGGCAATCGAAGAGCCAGTTCGTCAAATCGCACAAAACGCTGGTTTAGAAGGCTCTGTCATCGTAGAGCGCTTAAAAACAGAAAAACCTGGCATCGGCTTCAACGCAGCAACTGGCGAGTGGGTTGACATGATCGAAGCTGGTATCGTTGACCCAACAAAAGTAACTCGCTCTGCACTTCAAAACGCAGCATCTGTTGCCGCTATGTTCTTAACAACTGAGGCAGTTGTTGCTGACAAGCCAGAAGAAAACAAAAATACACCAGGCATGCCTGACATGGGCGGCATGATGTAATCAATCAATAAAGGGCTAGTCGCAGAAAAAATATACTTAAACGTAAGGACTACTTCCCATAAAAAAAGGGGGGTAGTCTTTTTTGTGTGAAAATCAAATGAACATGAACGAGGATATACTAACAGACTGTAGATGAACATTTTTATTAACAATAATTACCATACGAAAAAGGGACAAACGGGGTACCCTCTACGCCACGTGGAGCTGTTTTTTTACGGCATCAATAGGAATATTTTGTTTCGCTGCGCCGTAGATAAATTCTACAAGACGATGTGCTTTGTTCGTTTGGAGAAGGTCAAGCCCGGTAGAGAAATCACCGTTGGACTCGAACATACTGTACACATAAGTCAGTTGTACCTCACATTTCGCACCCTCTCGACAAAAATCGGGAGGATTTTTTTATCTTCATGTCGAACGAATCCTTGAAACACAAGGAAAGCAAAGGAGTTTCTACATCATGAGCGTTCAAATCCGTGCCATTTATGAAAGTTCCTATTTGAATATAATAAGTACCATTTTCAAGGATCTTGGCCTCCCTCGGTTGATTGATCGTCTCGTTCCCGTGAACCCTCAATGCCAAACTCGAGCCAGCGACGTTGTCTGGCTTCTTACCTTGGATATCTTGAGCGGCCGGCAAGCACTCGTTCATGTGGAACGATGGGCGCATGACATCGATTTGCCTAAGCTGATCCGACTAGGGCTTTCCCCCTCTTGGTTTAACGACGATGCCATCGCGCGCCATCTCTATCGACTGTACGACGCCAATATCCACGCGGTTCTTTCCGCCTGTCTTGTGCAAATTTACAAGAAAGAAGGAATCCCTCTTCGGGTGTTCCATGCCGATACGACCGATGTATCGGTTTACGGTACGTATGAATCAGCCTCGCCGGATGCCTTGCGGATTACGCATGGCTACAACCGACATCATCGTTGGCAAAAGCAGATCGGATTTGGGCTGATTGGCAACGAGGATGGCATTCCGTTTTACGGCGATGTACACGACGGCAACCTGCCGGATAAGACGTGGAATCCCGAGGTGTTGTCCCGCGTGCAGAAACAGCTGAAGCAGGCGAAAATCGAGGAGGAATGGATTTATCCGATTCTGCCGCCATGACGAAAGACACACTGGCGCAAACGAAGACCGCCAACGCCTTTTTGATCACAAGAGGGCCTTCTTCGCTCCGAATCGTCAAAACCGCGCTGGTCGAAGCGGATGCCCAAGACACGCCGTGGAGCGCGCCATTGGAACTGCCGGATGGACGAATCCAACGCGCGTTAGGGCAACCGCCCACGTACGAGCAGCGAAGGATTCTGCAAGGATTAGGGATGGACGAGAGTATTTACGTCTAAAGGGATAAAGGAACGATCAGGTATGGTAAAAAAAGGATGTCACCACTTTTGGTGTTGGTTGAAAAGTTATTCTAAAAAACTGAATAAAAAATCCTTTTGTTCCGCCCTACCAAGGTGCGAAATATGAGTCGTACGGAACTTCTTTCGCTTTCTTAGAAACCGTCGAGTAATGAAACGTCGGCAATCCATACATCTTCGCCACATCGGCACCATGACGGAAACTTTTCCATTCGTGGAGTGCCGCCAGCAGAAAAAAGTCAACCAACGTACGCACCGTAAACGTCCGCGAGGTGTCTTGGTAGCCAACGGCTTCGATCATCGATTGGAGATCTTCATCAGAAACAATTTTTTGCATCAAATTTGGGAGTGTGGTATGCTTGTTCACAGAGAGCACCTCCTGGGTTTGTTTGTGTAGCTGCTTACATTCCACAGGAAAGGTGCTCTTTTTTCTATGCTTTTTATGGATATTATTTGTTAATCAACACGCGTGAATTATTTATGTTAATTTCGTCGGGATTTGCACCCTCTACATAGAGAGT
Source organism: Anoxybacillus tengchongensis (assembly GCF_014201585.1). Taxonomy (GTDB): domain Bacteria; phylum Bacillota; class Bacilli; order Bacillales; family Anoxybacillaceae; genus Anoxybacillus; species Anoxybacillus tengchongensis. Next base: position 7,918 of record NZ_JACHES010000019.1, on the reverse strand, counting down.
TTGGAGTAGATTATAAATTATTTTATTTTTCCTTACTGTATAAGTTGAATTAAAGATTTACAACTGAACACACAAACGATCGATCGTTTGTTCTGGTTTCTGGTTGATTCGCTGAATAAAGGCTTGGACATTTTTTCTAATTTCTTGCACACTCGAATAGAACACGTTGTAAATCACGTCTGATTTCAGCCATTTCCATAGCCCTTCAATCAAGTTCAATTGCGGACTGTATGGTGGCAAAAAGACGAGCTCTAACCGATCTTCGTGTTCTTTTAAAAATGGCTGAATGAGTTTGGCATGGTGAATTCGAGCGTTATCTAAAATGATCACCATTTTGCCTGTAGGATAGCGTTCTAACACAAGTTGAAGAAAACGAAGAAATGTTTCCGCGTCATGGTGTTCTTCTTCAATGCAAAACACTTCCCCTGTTTCGTAGTTCAACGTGCCAATCAGCTTCAGCCCTTGGTGTTTTCCAAACGTCGGAATGATTCGTTGTTTTCCTTTGACAAACCATGTTTTTTGAATCGCTTGGTAATCACGAATCATCGATTCATCTTGAAAGAGGACATGGGCGATGTTCCCATCTACCAGTTTTTTTTACTTCAGGGAAGGTGATTTCGACGAATTCTTTTTGTTTCTCTTCATCGGCATTGGCTAGTGTATAGGTCGGTTTCGTATAACTTAGCCCTAACCGATGCAGAATTTCACTTGTTCCGCGAAGCGTGTATGTTGGCCCCCACTTTTGTTGAATGAGTTCAGCGATGATCGCAAGCGTCCAATTATATTTTGCTTCGAATCCCACATCTACGGGGAGCTGATGTTCAATGATCAAAGCCAACTCTTTTTCCTGTTCAGGGCTCAATCGACGTGGGGCGCCAGGTGAGTATTTCATCTCCAGTCCATCAAGACCGCGCTGGGCGTAGGCATGAATATAGTTATAAATGGTTTTCTTGGATCGACCAATAATCGTGGCGATTTCTCCTTTGGTGTATCCCTGCAAATGAAGATAAATGGCTTGGTAGCGTTCATATGCTCGTTTACTTTTTGCTTCTTTCATGGCAGTGGACAACTTTTCGATCTCGTCTTTGTGATTTGGCATCGTATTTTCTCTCCGTTCCCCTATTTTCTCTTTTATTTATTCGCCGTGGAACGGGAGAAAACCTTTATTTCAATTTATATAGATTTAAAATGAACTAAGAGAAAGTAGTGCCCTTTTTTTCATTTTTGATGGACTTCTTTTTATCGATTTCAACCTTAAATCATCCCTTCTCATAGGGTACTTTAAAAATTTATAATTGCATATAAAAAATAAATTTTGTATATTTATAAAAAAGAGTTCTATGGTTATAAATAATACGATTATGAGGAGATAATTATGCAAATTTATAATGCAGTTACCAGTGATGTTAAAGATATACACGCTTTAATTCAAATATATGCTGAAAAAGGATTAGTTTTACCTCGTTCGTTATTATCAATATATCAGCATTTACAGTGTATGTATGTCGTAAAAGAGAAAAACAAAATAGTTGGAGTTGCTGGATTGCATATTTTGGGTCATGATCTTGGAGAGATACGTTCATTAGTCGTATCACCAGATCATATGGGTAAAGGAATAGGTCGCATGCTAGTAAACCATATTATAAATGAAGCATCTAGACTTGGAGTTAAAAGATTAATATCCTTTACTTATCAGATTGAGTTTTTTAAAAAATGTGGATTTGAAATTGCTGAAAAAGAAACTTTACCTGAAAAAGTATGGATTGACTGTGTGAATTGCCCCAAGCTTGATTGTTGTGATGAAACCGCAATGATTAAATATATTGTATAAATCCAAATTTTACTTTCTATTCTCGTAACTATTCAGCCACATCATAAAGTGAGCTGAATATTTTTTATATTTCTTGTCTATGATGTGAATACTGATAGACAAGGAGGTGAATCGCATGTTGATGGTACAACAAGCTGTATTTACAGTTGAGAGCTTAATCGGCAAAGTTCAACAACAGAAACAGCTCATTCATCAACTCGTTCAAGAAAATGAACATTTGCGTCACGAAAACAAACAGCTGCGCAAAGAAAATGAACAACTCAAGTATCGCGTTCAAGAGCTGGAAGCACGCACGAAAAAAAACAGCTCCAATAGCCATTTGCCCCCATCTTCTGACCGTTTTGCCAACACACGTTCTTCTCGTCAACCATCTGGCAACAAGCCAGGCGGACAAGAAGGGCATCAAGGAACGACGCTCCGTCAAGTGGAACATCCGCATCATCGTGTCGTCCACCGTGTGCATACGTGTCAAGGATGTGGGGCTTCTTTGCGTGAAGTCAAACCGTTCAAAGTCGATATCCGTCAAGTGTTTGATGTCCCTCCTGTGGCGATCGAGGTGACACAACATGAACGTGAAGTGAAATCGTGTCCACATTGTCGATGTGTTCAACAAGCCGAATTCCCATCACATGTCACGAATCATGTGCAATACGGTCCACGGCTCACGGCGCTCGCTGTATATTTGCATCATATCCAATTGATCCCTTACAAACGTTTGAGTGATACGATCGAAGCATGATATCAACACCCAATCAGTACAGGAACCCTTGCCAATATGGTGAAACGAGGTCGCCAAGCGCTAGAATCGAATATGGACATCATCGAATACGCCTTACTTGAATCCAACATCCTGCATGTCGATGAAACGAGTTTGCGCATGGATAGGAAACTCGCATGGGTGCATGTTGCGTGTACATCGAAATATACGTACTTGGCTCCTCACGTTTCTCGTGGAAAGAAAGCGACCGATGACATCGGGATTCTTCCGCGATATCAAGGGACGATGATGCACGATGCGTTCGGTACGTATCCAAAATACACGCAAGCCACCCATGCCCTTTGCGACGCCCATCATTTGCGTGAGTTAAAAGGCTTCATCGAACAAGGGCATACATGGGCATCGCGCATGACGACGTTTCTGTTAGCCGACAAACAAGCCGTCGAAGCCCATCACGGTGCACTTTCCGAAAAAGAAGCGAAACGATGGGAACGAGTGTATGATCGCATCCTAGCGAAAGCACAGCACCGATTAGAAACGATGACGCCTCTTCCGAAAAAAGCACTCGCTTTTGTTCGACGGCTTCAGAAACGAAAGGAAGAAGCGCTGCGTTTCTTACGTGAAGTGCATGTTCCCTTTGACAACACCCAAGCCGAGCGAGATCTTCGCATGGTCAAAGTGAAAGAGAACATTTTGGGTACGTTTCGCGAAGAAACATTCGCCCAGTCTTTTTGCATCACAAGAAGCATCGTTTCCACACTGACGAAACACGAAAAAAACGTGTGGGATTCGTTATGTCTTCTGTTGACAGGCGAAACGCTCGATCGTGTTCTTTCTACCACTTAGGGCATTTTCTATCACGAGGATGCCCTATTTGTGCTGGGCTTTTTTATACACTAGCACTGGGGTGAATAGTTACTTTTGACCACATATTTAATAAAAATCTATGATTTTTTATTAGATTTTGCAGGCGGAGAAGCTTTAAAATCGGCTTAAAATCAATGATTTATAGACATACGAATAATTTGATATAAATCAATAGATGATGGGCGGCATGATGTAATAAGACGACTACCCCACTTTCGATAGGGTAGTTTTTTCCTTTAATTCATTTAAAAAACAAAGAATAGAACCAACCGCTTGAATCCATGCGCCCGCGATGCTGATCGACTGCCCTTCTTCCTTATTTCCTCGCTCCTCATATATTCCGCCGATCGCTTGTAGGGCGTTGCCAATTGATTGAAGTACATTTCCAATGGGGCTTAATGGAGATGATTGTTCACTTCCCCAATCATCTGCAAATGAAATGAGTCCGCCTAATGATTGTAACCAATTTCCTGTAATCTCTAGACGATCTCCCTCTTTGCTTAATAGACCGGCGATAACTGTTACATTTCCAATAGATTGAATTCCATTTCCATATACACTCAGTACATCGGTAGTTTCAGCATCTGCCTCTAAGGCGTTTCCTGTCGCTTGCAACACGTTTCCCCATAAATCGAGAGCAAACTGTTTCTTATCGCTCAAAGAAGGAATGCTTCCAACGGCCGAAGTGACAGTACCTACAGCTTGGGTAAATGAACCGATAAAACTTTTCAATTGAGGATACATATTCATTCTCCTACGATCATTTTGTTCATATATCATATGCAAGTCATATCCCTTAGTTAATTATTAGAAAATTCAATAAAAAAGACGGCATCTTGACCGATGAGGAATGAAGTTGGTAGAATGAATTAAAATTTAAGATGCGCACCTTCGTATATCCTCGATAATATGGTTCGAGAGTCTCTACCGGGACACCGTAAATGACCCGACTACGAAGGCAGTGTTCTATTATTGCTAGAATTCTGCCTTCGTTTTTTTATGCGAGGGTATGAATGCTAGCTTTTTTATTATATGTAGATGGGGTGATTTCGTTTGAGTCAGCAGGAAATGATCGTCGTTTTAGATTTTGGTAGCCAGTATAATCAGTTAATTACGCGCCGTATTCGTGAATTTGGTGTGTACAGCGAGCTACATCCACATACGATTACAGCAGAGCAAATTCAACAAATGAATGTAAAAGGCATTGTTTTTTCGGGTGGTCCAAATAGTGTATATGACGAACAAGCATTGACGTGCGATCCAGCACTTTTTCAGTTAGGCATTCCGATTTTAGGTATTTGTTATGGCATGCAGCTAATGACGCATCATTTAGGTGGGAAAGTTGAAAAAGCGACTCATCGGGAATATGGGAAAGCAACGATTACGGTACAACGTGCGTCGCAACTGTTTGGTGACTTACCGACAGAGCAAATTGTTTGGATGAGTCATGGCGACTTAGTGACAAAAACGCCAGAAGGGTTTACCGTTGATGCGACAAGCCCATCTTGTCCGATTGCCGCGATGAGCGATGAAACGAGAAAGTTTTATGCCGTTCAGTTTCACCCAGAAGTGCGCCACTCAGTATATGGAAATGAATTGTTAAAACGATTCGTGTTTCACATTTGTAAGTGTAAAGGCGATTGGACGATGGGAAGCTTTATTGAGCACGAAGTTCGTAAAATTCGTGAACTTGTCGGCGATAAAAAAGTGCTTTGTGCTTTAAGTGGTGGTGTTGATTCGTCGGTAGCAGCTGTTCTCGTTCATCGTGCGATTGGCGATCAGTTAACGTGCATTTTTGTTGACCACGGTTTGCTTCGCAAGGGGGAAGCAGAAAGTGTCATGAAAACGTTCCGTGAAGGTTTCCATATGAACGTCATTAAAGTGGATGCAAAAGAACGGTTTTTAAATAAATTAAAAGGTGTAAGTGATCCAGAGCAAAAACGAAAAATTATTGGGAATGAGTTCATTTACGTGTTTGATGACGAAGCAGCAAAGCTAGATGGCATTGAGTTTTTAGTACAAGGTACGCTTTATACCGACATTATTGAAAGCGGCACAGCAACGGCTCAAACGATTAAATCACATCATAACGTTGGTGGCTTACCGGAAGACATGAAATTTAAACTAATCGAACCGCTAAATACACTTTTCAAAGATGAAGTGCGTGCACTCGGTACAGAGTTAGGTATTCCAGAAGAGATTGTATGGCGTCAGCCGTTTCCGGGTCCAGGACTTGGCATTCGTGTATTAGGTGAAGTGACAGAGGAGAAGTTAGAAATCGTTCGTGAATCGGATGCGATTTTGCGTGAAGAAATAAAGAGAGCGGGGCTTGATCGTGACATTTGGCAATACTTCACTGTACTCCCTGACATTCGTAGCGTTGGGGTGATGGGAGATGCTCGCACGTATGATTATACGGTTGGCATTCGTGCTGTAACGTCGATTGATGGGATGACAGCGGATTGGGCTCGCATTCCTTGGGATGTACTTGAAGTCATTTCAACACGTGTTGTAAACGAAGTGCCCCATGTTAATCGTGTTGTTTACGATATTACAAGCAAGCCACCGGCAACAATCGAATGGGAGTAAAAGCGAACGAAAAAAAAATTATATAAAAAAATGTTCGTGATTTAACTTGACTCTACTCCGTTTCGTTGTTAGAATGTATGTGTAAAGTAAATAGAGGATACATCGTATAATCTCGAGAATATGGCTCGGGAGTCTCTACCAAGCTACCGTAAATAGCTTGACTACGATGTGTAATGTGGGGGAGAGGAATCTGTTTGGTTCCTCTCTATGTTCTGTGCATTATGCATCATAGTCAACGCTTCTGGTAGTTTGCTAGAAGCGTTTTTCTTTTTATTACAACATATGGAGGGACTTGAAGTGATTAAGAAGTATTTCCAATTTGATGAGCTTGGTACAAATTACAAGAGAGAGATTGTTGCAGGTTTAACAACTTTCTTATCGATGGCTTATATTTTATTTGTTAATCCAGCTGTTTTATCATTAAGTGCTGTACCAGATTTACCGAATGAAATGAGAATGGATCAAGGTGCAGTATTTACGGCGACGGCTATTGCGGCAGCTGTTGGATCCTTATTAATGGGATTAATTGCGCGCTATCCTATTGCGCTTGCACCGGGGATGGGGTTGAATGCTTTCTTTGCTTTTACTGTTGTATTAACGATGGGTATTCCTTGGCAAACAGCGTTATCTGGCGTTCTTATGTCTGGAATGATTTTTATCTTACTTACGCTAAGTGGTATTCGTGAAAAAATCATTAACTCAATTCCAGAAGATTTAAAATATGCAGTTGGTGCAGGAATCGGGTTATTTATTACGTTTATTGGATTCCAAAACGCAGGTATTATTGTTAATAACGACGCAGTTCTTGTTGGCTTAGGTCATTTAACAAATGGGAATACATTGTTGGCTATTTTCGGAGTAATCATTACCGTTATTTTAATGGTTCGTCGTGTAAACGGCGGAATCTTCATTGGAATGGTGGTTACAGCTGTCGTTGGAATGATTGCAGGATTAATCGATGTACCAACAAAAGTAGTTGGTTCTGTACCGAGTTTAGCACCTACATTTGGAGTAGCTTTTGAACATCTTGACCAAATTTTCAATATTAAAATGCTAGCTGTTGTGCTAACATTTTTATTCGTCGATTTCTTTGATACCGCAGGAACGCTAGTGGCGGTCGCGAATCAAGCAGGGTTATTAAAAGATAATAAATTGCCACGAGCCGGGAAAGCGCTTTTTGCTGATTCTTGTGCAACGGTTGTTGGAGCAATTTTAGGGACGTCTACAACAACATCGTACATTGAATCCTCAGCTGGGGTAGCGGCTGGTGGACGTACAGGTTTTACTTCTGTCGTAACAGCAATTTTATTTTTGCTTGCGTTATTTTTCTCTCCGCTGTTATCGGTTGTGACAGCACCAGTCACAGCACCGGCATTGATTATTGTTGGTGTACTAATGGTATCATCGCTTGGAAAAATTGAATGGACTCGTTTTGAAATTGCTGTTCCTTCATTTCTAACATTAATTGCAATGCCTTTAACGTATAGTATTGCAACAGGAATTGCGATTGGGTTTATTTTTTACCCAATTACAATGATTGCGAAAGGTAAAGCGAAAGAAATTCATCCAATTATGTACGGTTTATTTGTTGTTTTCATTCTATATTTTGCGTTTTTAGTTGAGTAACTACTATAGTGACAGATTGAGAGGCTTGGGTTATTACTTCCAAGCCTTATTTTTTTAAAAAAACAGTTGACGAGTAAATTGGTTTTTGATAATATACTTATTGCTGATTGAAACAAGTAATTTATGAAAGATAAAAAAGTGTTGACAAAGAAAATAGTAAATGTTATACTTAAAAGGTCGCTCAAAGAGTGGCAGAGATGTTCCTTGAAAACTGAACGAAGCGAAAAGCGTACAAAAGCTAAGGATAACTTTTCTATGGAGAGTTTGATCCTGGCTCAGGACGAACG
>NZ_JACHES010000018.1 GCF_014201585.1 Anoxybacillus tengchongensis | reverse complement strand
CCACGGACACCCTTGCGTTAGGCTAACTGCTACTTCTGCCTTCGCAGTTCGGGACTTTCACCCTAGAGATTGCACCCATGCCGAGCACACCAAAAAGAAGGGGACTAATCCCCTTCATACAATGGCAATGTGATCGTGACAGTCGTTCCGACGTTCAAGCGGCTTTCATATGTAATCGTTCCTCCCATTTGGCGAATCAGACGTGCGGTAATCATGCTTCCAAGCCCTGTTCCTTTCGATTTTGTCGTATAATACGGCAAGCCGATGTTTTTTAACTGTTCTTCGGTCATTCCTTTTCCTGTGTCGCGAATCGTAATGATCACTTGCTTTTCTTTTTCATCGACCGTTTTATGAATCGTCACGACCCCGCCATATTCAATTGCTTCCATTCCGTTTTTTATGACGTTTAATAGCGCTTGTTTTAAATAATGTTTATCGCCATACACATCGCTTTTCCCTTCCGTATATAGCTGCAACGATACGTTTGTCATCGTACCGAGCGGACTTAACAAATGAACGGATGTATGTAAAACGTCATCGATATTCACTTTTTGACGTTCAAATGGCGTTGGTTTAGCTAATGTTAAATATTCGGTAATAATTTGATTCGTTCGATCTAATTCTTCTAAAATGACGGGAGCGAATTTTTTCACGTTTTCATCAGTCGTATCTTCGCTTAAAAATTGGACAAAGCCGCGCACCGTTGTGAGCGGATTGCGAATTTCATGAGCGAAAGATGCCGCCATTTCGCTGACGGTGGCTAGTTTATCGACGTAAATCATATCGTCAAACTGCTCGTTAAATTGAATGAGCCGTTCAATGACGTAAACAAGCGCGACAAACATGGCGATAAAAAACGAAAAATATACGACATAAAACCGCCAAGGAAGCGGTGGAACGGCGTATATAATCGTTGCGACATACAAAATAAGATAAATGAAAACGATCATAAGCCCATATAATATTTTTCTTTTTACGTTAAAAAAAGACGTACGAAACATCATACCGACGATGTAGGCAAATACGGACACCGCCGAACCTACATAAGCGAATGGGCCACCGATGATTAAACGAACGATGACAACTGTAAATGTGCATAACAACCCTGCGGTTTTTCCAATATATAATGTTGTCACTAAAATGACGATCATGCGAAAGTCGAAGTTCGTTTTCGCAAGCGGCTGAATCGGATACATCATACATAAAATGGCTGTAAATGATGAAACGATACCGTAAATGACTTTTTGTTTCCATGTGAGCACCATTTTTCTTCGGAATGGAAAAAATAAGTTCGCATTAAAAACGAGTGAAAATAAAATCGTAATATTAACAACGAGTGGCTTAATAATCGCAACAAACATATGATGCCTCCATGATGGTTGTTCCACATGTATTGTAACATAAGAAGTGTGACGGCTATATTCGTTTTTATTTTCAGAAAAAACAAAAACATTGACATCTTTATGAACACGATAGACGTGGACAAATATGGCGCGTTACAATGATTGTGAAAACAAACACGAAAGGTAGTGTCAAAATGAAAGGGTTAGCCATTCTTTTTGAAGAAGATCATACAGTAACGATTGTAGAAGATGTAGAAAAAGAACAGCTAGAAGAAGTGGCCGATGAACAAACAGAAGCTGTTCTTTGGCATGATGAAGAAATCGACTGGGACTACGGTTATTAATAGATCAAGCTGGCGTTCGTCAGCTTTTATTTTTTTGTTTTAATTTTTCGAAATTTTATTTACAATTTACAAAAAACTCTTTATAATGTAGAAAAGGGGGAAGAGTATTCTTCTCGCTAAGGGGGAATGAAACATGTTTGAAAAGTACAATGATATGGCACTCGTATCGCAGCCACACGATGTCGCTAATGGTTATGGGCAAGCAGCACAATTCGTGATCGAACAGGCGTTATTCCGGTTTGAAAGAGAGCGTCTCATGCGCGATATTGACAAGGCGCTTGAAGAACGGAATGAAACGTTGTTTCTAACCCTCGCGCAACAATATAATGAGCTTCTCGCTCGCTATCGTCATTTGGAGGATGTACACGCATGATCGACTGTGATATGACAGAACAGCACATAAGGTGAACGTTTTGAGCAAAACACATTGCGAAACGTTCACCTTTTATTGTTTAATAGAAAAAAACAAAGAAAGGTGAAAGACGATGACGCTACCGATGAATGAACGTGTGCAACATATTCAACTCTCTGGCATTCGTCAGTTTTTTAATCTCGTTTCCAAAGAAAAAGATATGATTTCATTAACGATTGGACAGCCGGACTTTCCGACACCCGATCATATTAAAGAAGCGACAAAACGTGCGCTTGATGAGCAGTTTACTTCTTATACGCATAACGCAGGATATGTACCGTTACGTGAAGCGGCTTGTCGCTTTGTTGAAACGAAATACAACTTGCATTATACCGCTGATGAAGTGATCGTTACCGTCGGGGCGAGCCAAGCGCTTGATATTGCCTTTCGTACGATTTTAACAGAAGGTTCCGAAGTCATTCTCCCTGCCCCTGTGTATCCGGGATATGAACCGATCATTCGGCTATGCGGGGCAACACCTGTATATGTCGATACGCGGCATACAGGCTTTAAACTATTAGCCGAGCAAATCGAACCGCTTATGACCGAGCGAACGCGATGCATCGTGTTGCCGTACCCGTCTAATCCGACGGGGATGACGTTATCACACGATGAGCTGCAACAAATCGCTCAACTTGTAAAAGACAAACCGATTTGGATCATTTCCGATGAAATTTATAGCGAACTGGTGTTTACAGGCAACCATCAGTCGATTGCGACATGGCTTCCTGACCAAACGATCGTCATTAACGGCGTTAGTAAGTCGCATGCGATGACTGGGTTTCGCATCGGGTTTTTATTTGCGCGAAAATGGATTATTGAGCATATGTTGAAAGTGCATCAATATAACGTCTCATGCGCGACATCTATTTCGCAACGAGCGGCGCTTGAAGCGCTAACAGTTGGGATGAACGATGCGCACGACATGAAAAAGCAATATGCTGAACGAATGTCATATGTGTACGAGCGCCTTCGTGCCATCGGCTTTGACGTCCAAAAGCCGAATGGAGCGTTTTACATTTTTCCTTCCATTGCAAAGTTTCATCATTCGTCATTTGATTTTGCGTTACAGCTAGCGAAAGAAGCAAAAGTCGCTGTCGTGCCAGGAAGTGCATTTTCGACATACGGTGAAGGATATATTCGTATATCGTATGCTTGTGCGATGGAGGAGCTACAAAAAGGGCTCGACCGCATCGAATCGTACATAAAAAAAGGTGCTCGCTAAAAGCACCTTTTTACCATTCTTTATACCATTTATATAACGCTTGTGTACCGCTTTGTTCTTCCCCACGCTCCGCAAGCGACTCATACAATTGTTTTGCAAGCTTTAAGCCGGGCAGTGATAAACCGAGCGTTTCTGCTTCGGCAAGCGCGATGCCCATATCTTTAATAAAATGTTTCACATAAAAGCCCGGGGCGAAATCGCCAGCAAGCATTCTTGGAGCTAAGTTGGAAAGCGACCAGCTCGATGCCGCTCCTTGCGAAATGCTTTGCAAGACGCGTTCTGGGTCTAATCCTGCTTTTTCAGCATAAACAAGCGCTTCACATACGCCAATCATATTTGTCGCAATCGCAATTTGGTTGCACATTTTCGTATGTTGCCCTGCTCCTGCTTTCCCTTGCCAAACGATGTTTTTTCCGATATGCGAAAAAAGCGGCATACATGCGGAAAACGCTTCCTTGTCCCCGCCGACCATAATCGACAACGTGCCTTCGCGTGCACCAATATCGCCGCCTGATACAGGTGCATCAAGAGCGAACATTCCTTTTTCCTTTGCTGCCTCATAAATGCGTACCGCAAGCGACGGTTTAGATGTCGTAAAATCAATCAAATACGCGCCGCGCTTCGCATCGTTCAAAATGCCGTCATCGCCAAAGTATATATGTTCCACATCGTGCGGCTCACCAACCATCGTCATGACGACATCCGCCACTTGAGCGACGTCTTTTACTGTTTCTTTCCATACTGCACCTTCTGCTAATAAATCTTCCGCTTTTTCCTTTGTGCGCGTATATACAATGAGCGAATAGCCTGCCCGAAGCAAGTTGCGCGCCATACTTTTTCCCATGACACCAAGTCCAATGAAACCAATCGTTTGCATGTTTCTCTCTCCATTCTAAATCGCTTTGACCATGCCGCCATCGACTAAAAGCGACTGTCCTGTCATATACGTATTTTCATCCGACAATAAAAAGGCGACGACGTTTGCAAACTCTTCAGGTGTTCCGTAACGACCGAGCGGAATGGTCGCTTTCATGCGCGCTTCCATTTCTTCTTTGCCAATGCCGAGTTTTTTGGCGTTTTGTTCGTCTAAATAGGCGACACGTTCCGTTGCGATGCGCCCCGGGGCAACGGTATTGATTAAAATGCCGTATGGGGCAAACTCTTGTGCGAGCGTTTTTGTCAAACCGACGATGCCGAGACGAAACGTATTCGACAAAAGCAAGCCTGGAATCGGTTCTTTAATGGAAGATGATGCAATATTGACGATTTTCCCTTTCGTCTTTTTCAAATGTGGCAATGTTGCGCGAATGAGCCGCACGTAGCTGAGCACATTTAACTCAAACGCTTGTTGCCAATCCGCATCTGTTAACGTCGCAAACGTCCCGGTCGGAGGACCGCCGGCGTTATTCACTAATAGATGAATGTCGCCAAATGTTTCTACTGTTTTTTCGACTAATTGCTCGATCATTGCGTTGTTCGTCACGTCTGTTACAACATAGGCCGCTTTTCCTTTTCCGAGCGCATTGAGCTGTTCAGCGACAGCGTGCAATTTTTGCTCATCGCGGCTAGCAAGCATGACGTTCACTTCTTGTGAAACAAGTTTTGTCGCAATCGCTTTGCCAAGCCCTTGGCTTGATGCGGCTACAATCGCTGTTTTCATTTCCCATCCTCCCCTCAACATATACATTCGCTAACGACGACGCGATTCCTTCCTGTTCGCTTCGCTTCATATAACGCTTCATCCGCCCGCTTAACCATTTGCTCTTTCGTCATTCCTTGTTCGTATTCGCAAACGCCAAAGCTACACGTAATATGCCCAACTTTCGGAAAATGAGTAGTTGCTATGAGCTGGCGAAGCGCTTCCGCTAAACGATACGCTCCCGTTTGCGATGTGGCAGGCGCTAAAATAATAAATTCTTCCCCGCCCCAACGCGCCAATATGTCGCAGTCGCGCAATCGATTCGAAATCGTTTCACACATGCGCGTCAGTACCATATCACCGACATCATGCCCGTACGTATCGTTTACTTTTTTAAAATGATCAATGTCAAACAAAATAATAGAAAACGTATGTTTATATCGTTTCGCGCGATGAATTTCACGGGTAAAAAACTCGTCAAATTTTAAGCGGTTAAACGTTTTTGTAAGTGGATCTTTTGTCGCTAAAAATTCATTCCGTTTACTTTCTTCCTCAAGCGCGGTAATGTCGGTGAGTACGACTAAATACGACTCGGGCTCATCAGGAAACGACGTCGCCTTCACTAAAAACACGTGTTCTTCTGATTGCTTGCACATCATTTTTACTTTTAAAAACGGAATCGTGCGATCAATGAGCGGGCGAAGCCACCGCCTTTCTCCTTTCATATAAAAATAGCCAGGTTCAGCAACAAAATAATCGCATACGTGCGCTTGACCAGCACGAAGTTTTTCCATTTGTTCTCGTCCGAAAAACCGTTGAAACGATAAATTGCAATCGAGCAATCGTTCATCATTTAAAATGCATATTAAGTTTTCTTGAAAATCAATAATCGTGCGCGTATATTGTTTTTGTTTTTCTAGTTCCCGCTCGAGCTGACGTTGATAAATCGAATGTTGCAACGATTGCAAAAATTTTTCGTGGTCAATCGGCTTTAAAATAAAATGATTCACTCCGTATTCAATCGCCCGAATGAAAAAGTCGTTATCGTCATAGGCGGTCGTAATAATAATTTGCACATGTTTATCCATCTCACGAATATGGCGAATAAGCTCTAATCCGTTTAATATAGGCATTTTAATATCTGTAATGACGATGTCCGGGTGAAACGTCGTAAATAGTTCGAGCGCTTCTTGACCGTTTTTCGCTATTTTTACTTCACGAATGCGCCGTTTAAGCAAACGCGTCAACATCTCGCGTGCGCTCGGCTCATCTTCGACATATAATACTTTTACATCTGTTTGAACCGCAATCATGAACCCCTTCCCCCTTTACTTCGCGGCATGCGGATCGTAAACGTCGCTCCATTTTTGGATGATGAAATGAGCAAATCACCGCCCATTTTTGTCACAATCATTTTTGACATATATAGTCCGAGACCAGTGCCGTCTTTTTTCGTTGTCACGTACGGTTCGAACATACGTGGCATGATCGTTTCGTCAATGCCTCCTGCATTGTCTTTTACTTGAATGTAAATGAATGAGTCGTCTGCATATGTACGAATGCAAATGATTCGTCGCCCCACATCCCGTTCAACAAATTGTTCGCACGCATTTGTCAACAAATTAATGAGCACTTGACTCATTTCATTCGGATAGCCATACATGTGCGCACGCGTCCGATTTTGAACGTGCAAATGAACGTCATAATGGTCTAAACTTGCTGAAATAATTTTTAACGCTTGGCGAATGGCTTGAACGGGACGAAAGTACGATGCTTCCTTATGCGGTTTAAAAAAATTGCGAAAATCGTTAATCGTTCGGGACATATGTTGAATTTGAGCAAGACATTTTTGAATAGATGTGCGCAAATATGATTCGTTTAGTTCTCCGTACGTATATGCTTCTTGTATATCTTGTAAAAGCAAGCCGAGGACGTTTAACGGCTGTCGCCATTGGTGAGCGATGTTTCTTAACATTTCTCCCATCGTTGCATAGCGTGATTGCTCAATAAGCATAAAATCTTTTTCGCGATTTTTTCGCACTTCTTCTTCAACTTTTTGTTGGAGTGTTGCATTCATTTGTTCCATTTCTTGTTTTAGCTGTTGAAGTTCCGTCAATTCTTGTTCCCGTTTAATCCCCTCGCCAATCGTGCGAGCAAGCGCCCAAAAAATCGCACGTTCATGAGCGGAAAACATTCGTTTTTGTTCGCAATCGACGACGCTTAAAAATCCCCATCGTTCATCGTGAATAAAAATGGGGGCGATCATAAATGACTGAATGGCGTGTTTCTCAAAAACAGTGCGTACATTCCCATCTAATTCATTTGTATGCCCGACAAACACATTTCCGTCATATAAATGGGCTAAACAATGAGCGTCTTCTGTTGGAAGTACGATGTCATCACGTGGCAGAAAACGTGCAGAGGGTGTTTGTATATCGTAAATGCGTTGCAATGTATATGTTTGGTCCGTTGCATATAAACGAAAAATGGCGACGCGCGTCACATGAAGCGCAATGCGCAAACTTTCTAACGCCGCCATCAGCGAGCGATCCATAGCCCTCTCCTCCAAAAACGAACAAATATAGGCCTTTTATCCTAAATTTATCGTAATTCTCACGTAAAAAAAAATCAAGGAAAAAAATTGTTACAAACACGTAAAAAAGCTAGGCATGATGCCTAGCTTTATACACGAAAACGATGGATGAGTTGTTGCAATGAGCGGCTCATATCGTTTAGTCGTTCTGCCGCTTCTGTCACCGTGCTTAATGCTTTTAATTGTTCTTCCGATGACGCGGATACTTCTTCTGCCGATGCGGCTGATTGTTCTGAAATCGCTGCTAAATTTTGTAATGCAGCAACAATTTGTTCTTTATTCTCGTTCACGTCGTGAATTTGTGTAAAAATATGTTCAATCGCTGACGTTAATTGTTCCATCATCGTCGCAATATGCATAAACGATTCTGCAGTTTCGTTTACTGCTTGTTGTTGCTGGTCGTTCATTTGCTTCGTATGATCAACCGCTTCAGTCGCAAGGGTGGCTTGTTGTTGAATGGACGTAATCGTTTGGCGAATTTGTTCTGTCGCTTGCGCCGATTGTTCGGCAAGCTTACGCACTTCTTCCGCAACAACCGCAAATCCTTTGCCATGCTCTCCTGCACGTGCCGCTTCAATCGAAGCGTTGAGTGCTAAAAGGTTCGTTTGCGCGGAAATGTCGGTAATCGTTTGAATAATCGCACCGATTTGTTTCATTTTTTCGCCTAAATCGGTGATCACCGTTTCAACCGAACGCAATTCGTTTTGCGATTCCGCTGATTTCGCTTGAAGCACATTTAATTTTTCGATGCCCATGTAGCTTGCGTCTTTCGTTTCATCGGAAAGTTGTTTCACACGCTCGGCCGATTGCGTCACCGTACCCATTTTTTCAGATAAATCGTTCATGCGGTCGTTCATCGCATCTAAATTGCTTGCTTGTTCGGATACCCCTTTCGCAATATCAGTTACCGCTGTCGTCACTTGTTCGCTTGTCGCCATCGTTTCTTCGGACACCGCGCTTAAATGGTCAGCCGCACCACCGAGTTCTGCGACGGAACGATCGACTTCGCCAATAAGTGAGCGCATATGCGACACCATTTCATTAAAGTGGCTAGTAAGCTGCGCAATTTCGTCTTTTCCTTTCGGTTCGACATGCACCGTTAAATCGCCTGTCGCCACTTGTTGCACGCGCTCATTCAGTTGAACGATCGGTTTGACGATCGAACGCGACACTGCATAAATAAGAAGCGAGGCAAGCACTGTCGCAATGACGACAATCGTCCATGACGTTTTTCCGATCGTCGTTAACGTCGCTAATAAATCTTTTTCTTTGTACACTGCACCGACTTTCCAATTTAACTTTGGAATCGTCGCAAAATACAATAACCGTTTTTCGCCGTCTTGTTCATATTCATAAGCGCCTTTGTCTTCCGAAAACATCGTTTTGACGACCGGATGGTCAGACATATCTTTTCCTTTGTATTGCGGATGAACGATTGCCAATTTGTTTTGGTCAAACAATACCGGATAGCCGTTGTAGCCAACGCGGAATTGTTCAACCGTCTCGGCAAGCGTATTTAACGACACGTCTAAACCGATGACGCCGATCACTTGACCGTTTTCAACAATCGCTTTGGCGATCGTGACAATGTAATCGTTTGTTACCGCATCAACGTATGACTCTGTCCAAATGACTTTGTCTGGCGTTGCCACTGCCGCTTTATACCACGGGCGTGTCGTCGGATCAAAATCCGGCGGCAAATCAACGGATGGCGTCGTATACATGTTGCCGTTTGCTGTACCGATGTAAGCTAATTGTACTTTTTTATGAATGTTTAAAAATGTTGCAAGTTGTTGATCGATCTCTTGCCAAAGTTGTGCATCTTCTGTTTTTGAAAACGTTTGAAATGATTTTGTTTCACTAAATTGCTTTAGCGCATCTTCTTGACTGTCAAAGCTATGTTCAATATCGTCAACAAGCTCTGTCACAAGTGATTCCGCACGCACTTTTGCATCATCTTTCATAACCGATGCCATTTGAACATAGTTGACCGTTTGTGAAGCAACAAGTGCAATAATTAATAATAATGCCATTAAACTCGTTAATTTCATCGTTAATGACCGAAACAAAGTGGCTCCCCCCTAGCTGTGTCGAATGTTGTCGAAAAATTAATAAAGTTGTAGTTTCATTATAAAAGGTTTACATCATCATGTCTATGACCGTTTTTTACTGTTTTTTTTCCATAAAAAAAGAACCGGAGGCGTCCGGTTCTTATCGTTGAAACGTTTCTTTCACGAAACGAACAACTTCTTCTGCTGTCGCAAGCGATAAAATGTGATCTTTCACTCGTTCGGCTTCTTGTTTGGAAAGTTTCTTTAATTGCGAGCGAACGCGTAAAATCGATGTCGCGCTCATGCTAAACTCGTCTAAACCAAATGCTAATAAAATTGGTACAGCTAGCTCTTCGCCTGCCATTTCCCCACACATGCCAACCCATTTGCCTTCTTTATGCGCCGCCTCAATGACGTTATAAATGAGACGTAAAATGGCTGGGTTGTACGGTTGGTATAAATACGATACGCGTTCGTTCATTCGGTCAGACGCCATCGTATATTGAATTAAATCGTTTGTACCGATGCTAAAGAAATCGACTTCTTTCGCAAATTGATCCGCTAATACAGCAGCAGCCGGGATTTCAACCATCATGCCGACTTCGATGTCGTCAGACACTGACACACCTTCAGCAACAAGCTTTTCTTTTTCTTCTAAAAGAATTGCTTTTGCTTGACGAAATTCGTCTAACGTCGCAATCATCGGGAACATAATTTTCAAGTTGCCGTAAACACTTGCGCGCAACAACGCGCGAAGTTGCGTGCGAAACATCTCTTGCATATCTAGGCAAAGACGAACGGCACGGAAACCTAAAAACGGGTTCATTTCTTTTGGAAGGTCTAAATATGGCAATTCTTTGTCGCCGCCGATGTCAAGCGTACGCACGACAACCGGTTTTCCTTCCATCTTTTCTAATACCGTTTTATATGCTTCAAACTGTTCTTCTTCTGTCGGCAACTCGTTACGGCCCATGTATAAAAATTCAGTACGGTATAAGCCGATGCCTTCTGCACCGTTGGCAAGCACACCTTCAACATCATTTGGCGTACCGATGTTTGCAGCAAGTTCTACATGATGTCCGTCGCTTGTAACCGTTTGTTCATGAACGAGCTTTGCCCATTCTGCTTTTTGCGCAGCAAACGCGGCCCGTTTTTGTTCGTATTCAGCAATCGTTTCTTCGGTTGGGTGAATGATGACTTCTCCGTCAAGTCCGTCAATAATGACGATGTCACCGTTTTGAATCGCTGCTGTCGCTTCTTTCGTTCCAACGACAGCTGGAATTTCCATCGAGCGCGCCATAATGGCAGAGTGAGACGTCCGTCCACCGATGTCAGTTGTAAAACCTTTCACATATTTTCGGTTCAATTGAGCTGTATCGGACGGCGTTAAGTCTTCGGCAATGATGACAACTTCTTCTGTAATCATGCTTGGGTTGGAAATCGTAACCCCTAATAAATGAGCAAGAACACGTTTTGTCACATCGCGAATGTCTGCCGCACGTTCTTTCATATATTCGTTATCCATCGCTTCAAACATTGCAATGAACATCGATGCCACTTCATGAAGGGCAAATTCTGCGTTGACGCGTTCTTGTTCAATTTTTTGTTCAACGGCTTGGACGAGTTCTGGGTCGCTTAGTACGAGCAAATGGGCGGAGAAAATAGCCGCTTTATCTTCGCCAAGCTCTTTTAATGCATGCGCTTGAATGACTTCAAGTTCTTCTTTTGATTTGGCGAGCGCTTGTTGAAAACGGTGAATTTGTTCAGCTGGGTTTTCAATCGTTTGTTTTTCAACTGTTAAATCAGGATGTTCTAAACGGTACGCTTTCGCAATGGCGATGCCATTCGATGCAGCAATCCCTTTTAATCGTTTCATTACTCCGCTAATCCTTCTTTTGCTAACGTTTCTGTTAATGCGTTAATCGCGTCTGCTGCATCGCTACCTTCAGCTGAAATCGTAATTTGCGCACCTTGTGGAATGCCTAAAGACATGACACCCATAATGGATTTTAAGTTGACTTTTTTGCCGTTGTACTCTAATTGAATGTCGCTATCGAATTTGCTCGCTGTTTGTACTAACATAGTTGCTGGACGGGCATGAATACCAGATTCTGCAGTTACTTTAAATGTTTTTTGCATATTGCTCATCTCCTCACTTTTTATTTTGAAAACATAGAGGGCGAAAACCCTCTATGTTTTTTTACCGAAAAATGACGTGTTTTGCAAGTAAATTATTTTTGAACGACGACAACGTCTTCGCCTTTTGTTACTGTTCCTTGTTTCGTGATATTTACTGTTTCTCCTGCTTGTAAGTTTGTAAAAATAATTGGTGTGACAACAGAAGGTGCATGTTGTTTTACATATTCAAGGTCCACTTTTAAAAGCGGTTGCCCTTTTTTCACTTCTGTTCCTTCCGATACGAGCGCTTCAAATCCTTGACCGTTCAATTTCACTGTATCAATGCCGAAGTGAATAAGCACTTCACGACCTGTTTTTGATTGAATACCGATCGCATGTTTTGTTGGGAAGACGTTGACGATCGTGCCGTCTACTGGTGATACGACTGTGCCATCTGTTGGCTCAACCGCAAAACCGTCACCCATCATTTTTGTTGAAAATACTTGATCTGGCACTTCAGAAAGTGGAACAACTTTTCCTGTTAACGGTGATGCCACTTGTTCTGTTTCGCCTGTCGCTTGTACAGTTGGTTTTGCTTTTTCTACCGCTTTTGTCGGTACGCGACCTTCCATAATGTCTTTGATTTGTGTTTTTAATATGTCTGATTTTGGTCCGAAAATCGCTTGAATGTTGTTGCCAACCTCTAATACTCCTGCTGCGCCGAGCGCTTTCAAACGATCTTTATCGACATGTTGAATGTCGTTGACAGATACACGTAAACGCGTAATGCACGCATCTAAATGCGCGATATTTTCTTTTCCACCAAGCGCCGCTAAAATTTCGTGCGGAAGTTCACCTGCGTCCGCTGTACTTGTTGTTTCAACTGTTTCTTTTTCACGTCCTGGTGTCGCTAAATCCCATTTACGAATCGCAAAGCGGAATCCGAAGTAGTAAATGACCGCAAACACAAGCCCGACCGGAATGACGAGCCACCAAGCTGTACGACCTGGCAATACACCGAATAGTAAGTAGTCGATGACACCGCCAGAGAATGTCATACCGATTTTGACGTTTAAGATGTGCATAAGCATAAACGATAATCCAGCGAAAATGGTATGAATCGCAAACAATGCTGGTGCAACGAATAAGAATGAAAACTCAATTGGTTCTGTAATTCCTGTTAAAAACGATGTTAACGCTGCAGATGCCATAATACCGGCAACAACTTTTTTGTTTTCTGGGCGCGCTTCATGATAAATGGCAAGCGCTGCTGCTGGTAAACCGAACATCATGAACGGGAATTTTCCTGTCATAAATGTACCTGCTGTTAATTCAGCACCGTCTTTAATTTGTTCGAAGAAAATACGTTGGTCACCGCGTACAAGTTCACCTGCTTTGTTCACGTATTGACCGAACTCAAACCAGAACGGTGAGTAGAAAATATGGTGTAAACCGAACGGAATTAATGCGCGCTCGATGACACCGAAAATGAATGCTGCTAACGTACGGTTTGCATCAATCATATTGTGCGAAAATGCGTTTAAGCCATGTTGAACAGGTGGCCATAACCATGTCATCGCAATACCAAGAATTAATGCCGATGCGGCTGTCACAATTGGAACGAAACGTTTTCCTGCAAAGAAGCCTAAATAAGATGGCAATTCAATGTTAAAGTATTTGTTGTACATATATGCTGCTAAAATACCGACGATAATCCCGCCGAATACCCCCGTTTGCAACGTCGGAATACCTAACACGTTTGCAAATGATGGGTCTGTCCCAATTTGGTCTGCTGTGACACCTAAAATAACGCTCATTGTCACGTTCATGACTAAGTAACCGATGATTGCCGCTAAACCAGCAACCCCTTCACCGCCAGCTAATCCGACGGCAACCCCTACCGCGAATAAAAGCGGCAAGTTCGCAAACACAATCCCACCAGATTGCTCCATCACTTTTGCAACCATTTCGACCCAGCCTGTTTCTAACGCTGGAATTTTTTCAATTAATGCTGGGTTTTGCAATGCGTTACCGAACGCAAGCAAAATACCTGCTGCCGGTAAAATCGCAACCGGAAGCATAAGCGCTTTACCGACTTTTTGTAACGTACCAAACGCTTTTTTCATATAAAACCCTCCTTCATCATGTTAACGTTTGCAACAAACGGCATTTTCATGTATGAAAAGTAGATGAAGCGAAACGTTAGACGTCTAACGAATGTAAGCATTTGCAAATAAGAGAAAACAAAAAGGCACGAGCAAAGAATGACAGAAAAAGGGTATTATGTAACGATTTTTGTCGTTACACCACTTTTTTGCCTTCTTTACTCATGCCTGATCGAATCAGTAACACGTAAAGATAAGTGCCCAATTATTCACTTTTTCCAGTTAGCCGTTGCAAGTGCAACGTTAAATATACGGCTTCGGCTTCATCTACCGGAAGCTGCAACGTTTGCTGCATAATTTTTATGAGCTTCCACGACAAATTATAACATAGTGGGTACGTCTCTTTCAATATGTTCGACAATTTTTTTGGCTCTTCAATTTTTTCCCCTTTTTTCACGCGCTCGATCGCATAGCGCAAATGACGGACAAACCGTAAATAATGAATGCTTTCGCGATCAATACGAATGTCGAGCTGTTCTTCAACAACGGAAACTAAACGAGAAATGAGTTGCGAATGTTGATTCACTTCGGATAATTGATGATTCGTTAGCGCACTATGAATGTGTAAAGCAATAAAGCCAATTTCTCCTTCGGGGAGCTGAATGTGTAACCGTTCATTTAACATGTTTACCACTTCAGCTGCTACATCATACTCGAGCGGATATAAACTTTTTGTCTCGACTAAAAACGGATTTTTAATGTCCATTCCTTGTTCTAGCCGCTTGATTGCAAACAAAATATGATCTGTTAGCGCAACGTGAATATGTTCATTCAACGAGCTGTTCGTTCTTTTCCGAATGTGGTGAATAATGTCGTTCATTAAGCCGATAAATTCTTCATCGACATGTGGCAACAATTTTTTATATTGTTCTTGTTCTCGTTCATTTTTTAAAATAAACCATTTTTCGACGTCTTTTTGTGCAATGATGTCCCCTTTCTTTTTGCCAAAGCCAATGCCTTTGCCGATCAACACAACTTCATCGTACGTTGGATGCGAGGCAATGAGCACGTTGTTATTTAATACTTTTTCAATGCGAAACGATTGTTCCACGTCTAGTTCGCTCCTTTAAAAACGTTTACATTACTTTCAATGTTACGAAACGAACAAAGCTACGTCAATGGAAATGCGTTGTATTTTGTCAAGACAGCTGTGAATGTTTTTTGTCAAAAAGACGTTTCAGTTGCACAAATGCATTTGTTCGATTAAACTTTTGTTCAGTATAAAAATGGAAGGAGTTTGCCATTATGATTCAACTCATTGTTACTGATTTAGACGGAACGTTACTCGGCTATGACCGGCGCGTAAAAAAAGAAGATCGCGAGGCTGTCATTCGCGCCATAACAAGCAACGTCGATTTTGCTGTCGCCTCTGGACGCATGGATAATGAAATTTTAGAAGTGTTAAAAGAAATCGGTCATGACGCACATCGCATTAGCCAAAATGGTGCATTTGTGTACACAAAAAATCATCGCCTTCTTCATCATAGCGCGTTTCATCCAGACATTGCCCGCTCCATTTATGAACAAGCGCGCAAACTAGAAGCGATTGTGCTTGTGTGCAACGAACAAACGAGCTTTGTCGAGACAAAAACAGCGCAAATCGAACAAATGAAAGCGCGGTTATTTTTCGATATTGTCGAAAAACGAAATATGCTCGAAGCGATCGGTCGTGACATATTTCCATCAAAAATTACTGTGATTGGGGAAGAGCACGTCGTCCTGCACTTTGAGCGATTCGTTCGCGAAACGTGGGCACAACATGTCGATACGTTTATTTCTGAACCGCGCTGTTTAGACATTATGCCAAAACAAATTAGCAAAGGCGAAGCGCTCCGATTGCTCATGAATCATTTACAACTGAAAGCAGAAGAAGTGGCTTGTTTCGGCGATTCGTTTAACGACATTCCGATGTTTCGCCTCACTCCGCATAGTTTCGTCATGTCGCATGCGCCCGAACAAGTAAAAAAAGAAGCGCGCTATATCGTTTCTTCCGTTCATGAAGCGATTGAAACGGTGCTTTCCATAAACGAAAAGATGCCTCAAACGTAAGAGGCATCTTTTCATTTTATCATTACTAGAATAAGCGGACGGCTTTCACTGCACGCGGTGCCCAATATGGCTTCATGTTCGCAAACGCGACTCCTGTGCTCGTTGCGGCATGCAACAGCGTTTCGCTATCTACAACGATAGACACATGGTTAATGACGCCATCTCCTGTCGTATCAAAAAAGATTAAATCGCCTTTTCTTACGCTCGCAAGTGGCACTTCAGTACCGACCATGGCTTGTTCGCGCGATGTGCGCGGCAATGTGATCCCGTTTTCGCTATATACGCGATACGTAAACGATGAGCAGTCAAATACATCTGTGCGCGTCGTTGGTGCACCAAACAAGTATTTCGCTCCCACGTATTTTTTCCCTGTTTCAATAATCGCATTTGCTCGTTCTTCCCATGAAAGCGGCACATTGATCGTTTGCCCAACGCGAATAAAATCAACATTTGTGATATTTGGGTTTAGTGCGAGTAAATCGTTTACCGTCACATTAAATTTTTTCGCAATCGTTGATAACGTGTCGCCCGGTTGGACAATATACGATTTACTTGCGCTAGTTGTCGACGTTGGCACCGATGTTTGTGTCATTGTCGGCGCTGGTGTTGGTGACGTCAATTGATTTGTCGTTGTATTAGTTGTGATGATTGTTGGCACTTTAATCACTTGTCCGACATAAATCCGATTCACATCTGTAATCGTTGGGTTCAATTCAAGGAGACGTGTCACTGTCGTATTCCATCTTCTTGCAATCGTTGATAACGTATCGCCACTTTGAATCGTATATGTCGCTGTCGTCGATGCTACCGTTTGTGTTGTTGGTGCTGGCGTTTGTACGGTTGTCGGGGCATCGGGCACTTGTAATACTTGTCCAATAAAAATCGTATCTGACGTTAACTGATTTAACGCTTTTATTTCATTGACGGATGTACGGAACGTTTGGGCAATTTTCCATAATGAATCCCCTGATTTGACCGTATATTGTGCGGCGTCTACCGCTTTTTCACCTAAAAATAACGTCGATAATACCGCTCCAGCTACAATCGTTTTTTTCATCGTTCCAAACTCCTTTTTCTTTTTTTGAAGCGCTTCCTTGCTCATATGATAACATGAAACTACGAATCTATTAACCGTATACTTTTATACTATTTTTCCATTAAATTGAAATAAGCATAAATGATCGGTCTTTTTTCGCATACTATTCGTATGAAAACGAAAGGAAGATGCGATATGCCTTATACATTTGTCGAACATTCCGTTCCTTTGTACTATGAGACGATTGGAAGCGGAACACCGATTGTATTTGTTCATCCACCCGGCATGGGAAGCGTGACATTTCATCGTCAGCGCGAACTTTCTTCTTCATTTCAAGTCGTGACATATGATTTAAGAGGAAATGGAAAAAGCGGAAAAGGAAATAAACCGATAACGATGGACGTATTAGCGAGCGATTTGCATGAGCTGTTCAACCATCTCGAACTGAAAGAAGCGATTGTTTGTGGCTATTCAAACGGCGGCTCGATCGCCCAACATTTTGCGTTGCAATATCCGCATCAAGTGAAAGCGCTTGTATTAATTGGAGGATTTTCTGAAGTATGTACGCCGCTATTGTACGGGGAATTTTTCATAGGGATTTATGCGGTAAAATGGCATGGCATTCCTATTCTCGCGAACGTGCTCGGCAACTCGCATGGCATAACGAAAGAAGAACAACAAATGCTTGCCGATTACGTTCGATTATGCGATCGTCAGCGACTGTATGAGATGTATGTGACAGGGCTTCATTATCGGTCGACCGATCGCCTACATGAACTTCGTTGCCCGATTTTACTCATATACGGTAGTCGCGATTATTACGTCCATACATACGGCCGTATATTTCAACAACATGCACACGATGTCCGCATCGTATATGTGGACGGGGCAAGACATCAAATTCCAACGAAACATCACAAAGAGCTTAACCTGATCATTCGCTCATATTTTTCATAAGGAAAGCTGACGGTTATTTTCCGCCAGCTTTTTGTTTTAAATCGTCGCGAACCGTTCCTTCCCACCGATCGACGTTTGTATAATATGCTGCCCGGCTAATGAAATGAGCAGCTACAGGAGATGTCATGAAAATAAAAACGATGCCAAGTAATAAACGGGAGTTGAAATGGTTATTTTCAATAAAAAAATGCAAAAATGCCCCTAGTAAAATGCACATGATGCCAAGCGTCGTACTTTTGCTGATGGCGTGGCTACGCGTATATACATCCGGCAATCGAATCGCACCGACAGCAGATAAAAGTGTAAGCACCGCACCGAGCAAAATAAGTATAGCAACAAGCACGTTAGCGATCGTTACCACGTTCGATAACAACCCCTTTCTCTAAAAACTTCGCAAATGCGACCGTTCCAACAAACGCTAAAATGCCGATGAGCAAAATGACATCTAAAAACGCGCTCGTGTTCAATAGCATGGAAACGATCGCGACCATTCCAGCGAGGGTAATCCCCATCGCATCAAGTGCAATAATGCGATCGGCTGTGCTTGGACCTTTGACGACGCGATATAAAAAACCGATCATCGCTAATGAAAGAATGACGAGAGCGATGTTTAAAATCATTTACTCACCTCCATAATCGTTTTCTCAAACGATTGTTTAATGCTTTCAATCGCCTCATGCACATCTGGGCTGTTTAACGCGTGAATATATAACGTGCTTCCATCATCCGATACGTCTAAAACGAGCGTGCCGGGTGTCAATGTAATGAGCATAGCTAACATCGTAATTTCCCATTCTTTTTTTAATTCCGTTGGCAAAGCAAAAATAGCAGGCTGAATCGTCAACTGACGTTTCATGACGACTTTTGCTACAGCAATGTTTGATAAAATGAGTTCTTTCAAAAAGATGAACAGCAATTTCATCATGACGAACACCGGAACGAGATAAAAGCGGGAATGGAAAAAACGGCGCAACATAAAAATAATAAACAATCCGATCATATAGCCGACGATAAATGATGCTCCGTTAAACGAAACGGTTAAAAACATCCATACGAACGCTAAACAGACATTTAATAAAATTTGAAATGCCATCTTCTCTACTCCTTTAACACCGCTTGAATGTACATACTCGGATCGACTAATACACTTACCGCATCGGCAACAAACGGGCGGACAAATTCAATACTAACGCCATATGCAACAGATAAAACAAGCAAAAACAACACCGGAACGAATCGTCCATCAAGCTTCTTTTGTTCAAATCCTTTTTTCTCGCCCCAAAAGCCGTTCATAAATATTTTCATTATCGAATATAGCACAAGCAAACTCGACAATAAAATGACGACTGCTTCAAAGATAAGATGTTGATCGAAACTTGCTTTCACAATTAACAGCTTGCCGATAAAGCCACTAAATGGTGGAATGCCTGCGAGCGATAACGCAGCGATAAAAAACGCCCAACCGAGAAGCGGATACGATGTCATCAACCCAGAAAATGAACGAATATCGTTTGAACGAGTAATCGAAAAGACGATACCGACGAATAAAAAGAGCATCGCTTTCATCACCATATCTTGCAACAAATAAAAAATCGTTCCCTCTAAACTGTCTGGTGTCATGATGGAAATGCCGAAAATCATCACGCCGACTGCTGCAATAATGTTATAAATGACGATATAGCGCATATCGTTGTAGGCGACTGCTCCGATGACGCCAATTACAATCGTGCCGAGCGCAAGCCAAGCGAGCAACGTATGCGTATACATCGCATCATGCGTAAATAACAATGTAAATGTACGCAAAATAGAATATACTCCTACTTTCGTCAACAATCCACCAAACAGCGCTAACACCGGTGTTGGTGGCGCATAATACGCACCTGGAAGCCAAAAGTATAGCGGGAAAATCGCCCCTTTTAATCCGAATACGATCATAAACAACACCGCAATGACTGTTAAAATTGGCGATGAGCCTAGGTCGTGAATGCGCTGAGCTAAATGAGCCATATTTAACGTCCCTGTCACCGCATATAAATAAGCAACCGCCACGACGAATAGCGCGGACGAAATGACGTTGACAAGCGTATATTTAATCGTTTCACGCAATTGAATTTTCGTGCCTCCAAGTACAAGCAACACGTAAGAAGACATGAGCATCACTTCAAAAAAGACGAACAAGTTAAACAAATCGCCTGTCGTAAATGCCCCGTTGACGCCAACGAGCAAAAATTGAAAAAACGAATAGTAATAAAATGTTTCCCGTTTATGCCCGATCGCATAAAACGAATACATTAAACAAGCAAGTGCAATGATGCTCGTCGTCAACACAAGCAAAGCAGATAGCGAATCCGATACGAGCGTAATGCCAAATGGGGCTGGCCAATTTCCGACGTTTAACGTCTGAATGCCGTTCGTATGCACGCGATAAAGCAAGACGCTGCTTGCGACGATTAAACTCGTTGTTGCAAGCGTCGAAACAGCACGTTGCCAAAAGACGTGCTTCGGAAAAAAAATAAGAATGATGGCCGTCACAAGCGGTATGAGAATTGGCCAAAGCAGAAGGTTACTCATCTCCCTTCATCCCTTCCATATGATCTGTTCCAATTTCTTGATAAGAACGATACGCTAACACTAAGAAAAATGCGGTCACCCCGAAACTAATGACAATCGCCGTTAAAATGAGCGCTTGGGGAAGCGGATCAACGTATCGTGCCGCCTTTTCTCCTAAAAGCGGTGGGGCACCTACTTTTAGCCCGCCCATCGTCAACAGCAACAAATGAGCGCCATGGCTAAGCAACCCTGTGCCGATAATAATGCGGAGTAAACTTTTGCTGAGCAACAAATATGTCGCAGCGGTAAATAAGCAACCGATGACGACGATCATAAGCAGTTCCATTAGTCGCTCTCCCCTATCGTTTCAATAATAATCATCGTCACACCAACGACAACAAAATAAACACCTAAGTCAAACAACACAGCAGTATGAAGCGACGTATAGTCAAGCAACGGCAAATGGACGTATTCATACGCATGCGTTAAAAACGGGCGGTCGAGAAACATGCTGCTCATCCCCGTTCCGACTGCAAACAACAGTCCGATCGCAACAAGCCATTTGTAATTAATAGGAACCATTTTTCGAACGGTTTCAATATCAAACGCTAAAAGCAACAAAACGATCGCTCCAGCCGTCATTAACCCGCCAATAAATCCACCGCCAGGATAATAGTGACCAGCAAAAAACAACTGAACGGAAAATAACACGATGATCGGCGTGACAACCGCTGTTGTCGTTCGTAAAATGACATCGTTTCGTCTCATCGCTCCTCCTCCTTCGCGAGCCGCAATTTCACCATCGCATAAATGCCTAAGGCGGCAATCGCTAATACGCATATTTCAAACAACGTATCAAAGCCACGAAAATCGACTAAAATGACATTGACCATATTTTTTCCAGCCGCTTTTTCATACGTATTGTCCACGTAATATTGCGAAATGGCATCGAAATGTTTTCCGGCATACGCTAAAAAGGCAATGACGCTCATCGTCACCCCGACTGCAATCGAAATAAGGGCGTTCTTTAAATTAAAACCGACGCCTTCTTGCTTTTGACTAAACTTCGGCAAATGATAAAAGCAAAGCAAAAAGAGCGCGACCGAAATCGTTTCAATAACAAGTTGAGTTAAAGCTAAGTCAGGCGCACGAAATAAAACGAAAAATAACGCAACTGCATAGCCAACTGCCCCTAATGAAACGATTGCTGTTAAACGTGATTTCGCAATAACCGTTGTGGCCGTTGCCGCCACAATCGCTACCGCTAAAACGACTTCATACACACGAATGTTTGCTAAACGGCTTAAATCGATGTTCCATTGCTCGTTCCAACCGATCGTAAACAAAAGCAAGGCAACGAGCGATGTAAAAATATAAATTAAATACGTGCGCATCGAGCCTGTCATGATGCGCGATGTAAACGAACGAGCGCCTCTTTCCATCCAGACGAACGATTGATCGTACAAAAAGTTCAGCGACATCCGCTCAGAAAAGCGATAATATATTTTTTTCCATTTTGGAAACGTACGATATAACAGCAAACCAAACAATAATACGCCGATCGTCATAAACAATTCTGGTGTAAAGCCGTGCCAATGGGAAATATACACATCAAGCGCTTCATTTGGCGTAAACAATCCGTATAGCACCGCATATACGGCTGGGGCTAATACAGAGTCAGACAATACATTCGGCACAAATCCGATGAAAATGACGAGCAACGCTAATACAATTGGCGCGATAAGCATGCCGATCGGTGCTTCATGCGCTTCTTTTTTCAACAAGTGCGGCTTATATTTCCCGAAAAACGTTCGACTAACGAAAAGCGTGCTGTATAAAAACGTAAATATGCTTGCCACCCATGCGACAACAGGCAACACCACCGCCCAGCTAGCAACATCTTTCGCACGCAACATCGCAGTAAAAAACATTTCTTTACTTAAAAAGCCGTTAAACGGTGGCAAACCCGCCATCGACAGCGAACCAATTAGCGCGATCGTAAACGTCATCGGCATGATCGTCATTAAACCACCAAGACGACGAATGTCGCGCGTTCCTGTTTCATGATCGACAATCCCAACGACCATAAACAAACTTCCTTTAAACGTCGCATGATTAAACAAATGGAAAATAGCAGCTAACACCGCGACCATAAATACATTTTCGTCTATCCCATCATAATGAAACGATAGCCCTCCGATCCCTAACAACGACGTAATTAAACCGAGCTGGCTAACCGTTGAGTACGCTAAAATCGCTTTTAAATCTGTTTGTTTCGAGGCTAAAAACGAAGCCCAACATAACGTCACAAGTCCGACGAGCGCAATCGTCCAAACCCAAACAGACGAAACGGCGAAAATCGGCGTCAAACGAGCAATTAAATAAATACCTGCTTTCACCATCGTAGCAGAATGTAAATATGCGCTGACGGGCGTTGGCGCTTCCATCGCATCAGGCAACCAAATGTAAAACGGAAATTGCGCTGATTTCGTAAAAGCACCAAACAAAATAAGGAAAAGTGCGGGGATAAAAAGCTGATGTTCCGTTAATGGTGTATGCATAAGCTCACGAATGTTATACGTTCCACCTGCGATCGCAAGCGCCACAAATCCCCCGAGCATCAGCAGTCCGCCAAACATCGTAATCAGCATTGATTTTTGTGCGCCATAGCGCGATCGATCGCGCGTGTACCAATAGGCGATCAATAAAAACGACGAAATGGACGTCAACTCCCAAAATACATATAGCGAAATTAAGTGGTCGGAAAGCACAACCCCAAGCATCGCTCCCATAAATAAAAGCAAATAGACGTAAAAGTTTCCGAGCTGCTCTTTTCCTTTTTGTAAATAATAAATCGAATAAAGGACAACAAGCGAGCCGATACCTGTAATAAGTAGCGCAAATAATAAACTTAATCCGTCAACATATACGTCAAATGAAATGTGAAGCGACGGAATCCAATGCAACGTGGCGCTCACTGCTTCGTACTGACGCACGTTCTCCATATAAGATAAAAAGTAGACAAATAGCGCAATCGGCAACGGTAAAACAAACCATCCGACATGAAGTGAACGAATCAATTTGTACAAAAACGGAACGAGTAGCGCCAACAAAAATGGCGCAAACATCGCGATATGTAATGTCGGCATAACAATCAACCCCCTTCTGACATAGCCATCCTCTTTTTTATACGTGCCATATGTATAAAAAGTTTCACTTTTTTTCAAAATACATAGTAAAAATGAAGAAAGGAAGACACGTGATGGTTCTTTTTTTTATCATTGCCATGATGGTCGATCACTATGAAACAACAGTCAAAAAAATAGAGCCTCCCGTTTACGCCACCGTAAACGAAAAGCTCGAGCAGCCGTTTCAACCGAGGCAATATATTCGGAAAATCGAAAAAGAGAAGGAGAAAACAAACTAGCTTACAGTTCGCTTGCGAGCCCTTCTAATTCATCCGCCGATGCCGATACA
The DNA here is from genome assembly GCF_014201585.1 of Anoxybacillus tengchongensis. Lineage (GTDB taxonomy): Bacteria > Bacillota > Bacilli > Bacillales > Anoxybacillaceae > Anoxybacillus > Anoxybacillus tengchongensis. Next base: position 15,700 of record NZ_JACHES010000018.1, on the reverse strand, counting down.
TGTGTCATCGCTTCGTGAATTTCACTAACCGCTTGTACACATGCTTTCATTTCATCATCAATGCGCACGTTATATTGGCAAATTCGCTCAAGCGCTGACGCAAATTCATCAAAAAACGTATACACCGTTTCGATTCCGTTTGTACTCTCGGTCACTGAAAGCGATGCTTGTTCGAGCGATTGCGACATGGCTAAAATGTGATGATGAATGTCACTTAATACGCGCGCAACATCTGCAACGGACTGTTTCGTTTGCGTAGCAAGCTTACGCACTTCGTTAGCGACGACCGCAAATCCTTTGCCATGTTCTCCTGCGCGCGCAGCTTCAATGGATGCGTTCAATGAAAGCATATTCGTTTGATCGGCAATCGATGTGACAAGAGATGCGATATGTTCAATTTCTTTCATCGCTTGTTGAAGCTTGTCCATATTCGTCTCGATTTGTTTCATTTTTTCGTTCATTTGTAACATGTTTTCGACTTGCATTTGCAACTGTTGTTTTCCTTGCGTCGATTTTTCTGCGCTCGCTATCGCTACGGTAGACGCTTCTTTTGCCGCTTGTGAAATGCTTGTTGCTTGTTCGTTTAATGACGAAACGGAAGCGCTAACTTCATCAGATGCGTGACTTAACTGTTGCAACGATAATTTCACTTGTTCTTTCATTTGTTGTTTTAACGTCTCCATTTGCAGACGAAGCAATTCGTTTTCACGTTCATATTGTTCGAGAACGAGTTGTTGTTCAACGTTTAACATTTTCGAAACCGTTTTCATGACTGCGATGACATACGATTGTTGAGGCAATTGCTCTAGCATCACCGCTAAAATTTCCTCAAGTAAATGTTGAAACGAAGCGATATACCATTTCGGCTCTAAGCCGATGCGCACATGCGCTTGGGCAACGCGACGTCTTTTTTCAATAAACGCTTCATCGATGTTTCCACTGAACATTTCTTTGACATGTACCGTTAACGTTTGTTTTAGTCGCTCAATCGTACTATGTTGTTGAATGATCGAAAGCAAATGGCTTTCTTTTTGTAATGCACCGTAAAACGCATCGACAATGCGCGCAATGTGCGCATCAATATAAGGTTTGACATGTTGCAAAATCGCCATATCTTTTGTCGTCATCCCAATGAGCGCAAGTTGCCGTTCGACCGTCCCTTCGCTTAGACGAATCGGCTCTTCTTTCATTTGTAAAATGACTTCAAGTTTTTCATCTCGCTGTTCTTGTTTTCGTTTAAACAATGTCCGAGCCCCCTTAAATCACATAAACAACTTACCTATATGTTTATGTTAGCAAACAGAAGAAAAAAAGAAAACACCCATTTAGTTGGGTGCTTTCCATTGTTCGCCTAACATGCGAATCGAGTCGATGACCGCATCTAGTTTGCCTTCGATCCGATGCAGTAAATAAAACGTCACCGCAATCGGAAAACCGACATCGGAAAGAAGCGACAAATAGGCTTCCATCTTTCTCATCCCTTTCTTTTTCGGTTGATATATAACAAGGTGCCCCGAAACATAGGGCACCCGAACCGTTTACATAAACGTCCATTCTGTGATCGTTGTGTCAATGAGGCGCGCGCCTTTTTTCGCCATTAGATCGCCTCCGCTTGATGGAAAGACGTTTGCAGCAATGATCACATCCATCACATTGGCAACTTGCGTTTGTGTCACATCGTCACGCGGAGCATCAACGCTCAAACGAACGGTCTTTCCTTCTTCATTTACAAACTGTAATTCAAGTGTTTTCATTTGTTATCCCTCCTTACTCGCCTAATACATGCACATCGTTGCGATACACGTGAACGAGCGGGGCGCTTTGTAAAGATGCAAGCGCTTGAGCGACAGAGACGAGCGAGCTTTCCGTTGCGTTCGGTTTAATCGTATACGTCTTATTTTTATAGATCGGTTTGCCCGCCTCTGTTACGCCCACTTCAAACGTTAAACGAAGTTGTGAACGTTGAAGCATGTTCCTCCCCTCCTTTCACTTATAACTATCGCAACGATAACGGCGAAAGGTTAGGGACTACACCCATTTTTCTGCCCATGTTTGCACAGCTTCCATCACAATATGCAAATCTTTTCCTTTTGCTGTTAATTCATATTCAATTCGGACAGGCTTTTCAGGATATACATGACGGACGACAATTTGTTCTTCTTCTAACTCCTTTAATCGTTCCGTTAACATTTTTTGACTAATTTCTGGAATGCTTTCTGCTAAATCTTTAAACCGAAGCGGTCCGCGAAATAATACGTGAATAATCAGTCCATTCCATCGCTTTCCAAGCAGTTGAAACGCCGCTTCAATTTTCGGACAGACGTGTGAATGTTCCATCTCTCATCACCCTATGCATGAAATTTGACAAACTTATTGTAACTAAATTAATATAAACATTGTTTCTAACAAAAAGTAAGTTATTTTCTTTTATAAAGGAGGATTATATATGCTTTCGATTATTGAACAACGGCAATCCGTCCGAAAATACGATCCGACTGCTTCGATTTCTAAGGAACAATTAATAAAACTGTTGCAGTTAGCAGGAAAAGCGCCTTCCGCTTGGAATTTACAACATTGGCATTTCGTCGTCATTTACGGAAAAGAAGCGCAACAAAAACTTCTTCCGATCGCTTACAACCAACAACAAATCGTTGATGCGTCTGCCGTTGTTGCGGTACTTGGCGACTTAGAAGCCAATAAAAAAACAGATGCGGTCTATGATCCACTTGTCGCAGCAGGAAAAATGACAAAAGAAGTGAAAGAAACGCTCGCAAAGCAAATTGAACAGGCATATACAAACCGCCAATATGCGCGCGATGCGGCATTCACAAATGCATCGTTAGCTGCGATGCAATTCATGCTTGCGGCAAAAGCGGAAGGATTTGATACGTGCGCCATCGGCGGCTTTGACACACAAGCGTTTATGGAAGCATTCCACATCCCACACCGCTACATTCCGGTGATGCTTATTACAATCGGAAAAGCGAGCGCCCCTGCTCATCCATCGTCCCGTTTATCAATTGACGAAATAACGACGTGGGTAAATGGATAAAACGACCCGTTTTAAGACGGGTCGTTTTTATAGAGGGGCAACATCATACGAACCCGCGTTCCTTTGCCGACTTCGCTTTCAATTTGCATCGTGCCTTTATGCTCATGAACGATTTTCATACTTGTCGTTAAGCCAAGTCCCATACCTTTTTCTTTTAATGTATAAAACGGTTCACCGATATGTTTTAACCGCTCTTGTTCAATGCCTTTTCCTGTATCTTCGATGACAACATAAACGCAGTCATCTTCATCTTTCGTGGAAATCGTAAGTTTTCCCCCTTTTGGCATCGCTTCTAATGCGTTTTTCACGATATTGACAAATACTTGAATGAGCTCGTTTTTGTCCCCGTATATCATTGCGGATGTGCGCGGTTCGTATTTCATTTGTACGTTTTGTAAAATCGCTTCATATGTAAACAACCCGAGCACATATTCGAGCACGTCGTGTAAAGCAAGCGGTTTGTACGCTTTCATTTGCGGTTTCGCAAGCACGAGCAGTTGGGTGACGATTTGATTGACTCGTTCAATTTCATCTAACATAATTTGTACAAATCGCTCATCCACTTCTTTCGTCTCTTTCATCATTTGCAAAAATCCTTTAATCGACGTTAACGGATTGCGAATTTCATGGGCGATGCCTGCTGCTAATTCTCCGATCACCGATAGCTTTTCTTTTTTCAACAACAGTTGCTCGGCAATTTTTTGTTGTGTAATGTCGCGACCGATGACGACAAGTCCTTTGCGTTTGCCGTTTTCGTAAAATAGTGGCACTTTAATGACATCAAACGTTTTCATTTCACCGTTTGGCATCGCAAACGATTCCTCTGCGCGCGTGACTGTTTTCGCTTGCCACGCTTCTTCATCGGAATCGATGCAATAAAGTAACGCTTCGCGAAAATGAGGAGTGTATTCCGCAAGCTCGGCATCTGTTTTTCCTTTATAATCGACATGCTCAAGCCCGTATAGCTTTAAGCCAAATTCGTTTACCCTTAACCAACGGCCTTGTCCATCTTTAAACGATACGAAATCAGGCATCGCATGAATGAGCGTCAACAACTCTTGCTCGCTTTCTGCCATTTGTTTTAACTGGCGATGTTTCCTTAAAGCGATATACATAAAGACAGCAGATAAAATGACAAAAAGCGAGCCTTTGAGCGTCTGAACGTACGGAGCGATATGCGGCGGAATAGGCAACTTTTCTACATATAAATCGGTTAATATAATCCAAATGATACTTACAATCACATAAGCAAAAACGGCGTATTTCATCTGACAACGGAACCTTTCTTCATTTACATTTCCCTCATCCATTGGGCTAGCTTCATCGCAAGTGGGCGCACATATTGTTCATCTAATACGTTCGCAAGCGATTGTTGTAGACGTGATTCGATATGAGTAAAATCGTCATAAGTGACATGCATCGACCATTCTAAATAAGGAATGGCAACAACGATATATTGTTCTTTTTTATTTTCATAAATGTATACATTTTGTTGAGTAGAATCTTGATGAATACATGTTTTTCTTATTTTCATCTTGCTCATGCCTTTCCATTTTTTATTATCATAGCACAAAAAATTCCCATCGTTCAAAACATTTTTTTAGGCAAATACGCTATTTCCCGCCCTTTTTTCGCCTCATTTTCTGCATTTCCTTAAGGGAAACACCGCATATGCCTAACATAAACGGGGCATTTTTTCCTATTTTCTCTTTCGCGCAACGTAAGCGTGTTTGATAAGCTACATGTAACCGCGGAATACGTGAAGGCGCGCCTTCGGGAAAGGGATATTTATGTTATTTGAAGCCATCGTTGAGCAATATCGTCCGCTTATTTCTTACATCATTCGTCAATTACATATTCGTCGCCATGTCGATGAATATGTGCAAATCGGTTTAATCGCGCTTTGGGAGGCGTACGAACGATATGATGAAACGAAAGGCTCGTTTTATTCGTTCGCCTTTAAAATGATTCGTTGGCGCATCGTGTCGCAGCTTCGCAAAGAAACGAAAAACGTATACGTTCCGTTGCCAGATGAATATGTGTTAAAAGAAGATGTCGATTTTTTTGCCAATATCGTATGGGAAGATGCGATGCGACATTTATCACCACGCGAGCAAATATGGCTCGTTCGTCACGTAATGGAAGGAAAAACGTTTAAACAAATTGCCGCTGAAGAAGGCGTTACCGTCAATGCCGTCAAACAATGGCGCATGTCGGCCGTAAAAAAATTAAAACGATACGTTAACTGCGCGGTCGATCCATATAGTAATACATGACGTCGCCACCGCGCTGCGCAACGCCGCGAAAATGTTTAAAATCTTCCTGTTGGACGAGCACATGACGAAACGTTAAAAAATGTTCTTTTTTCACAAGCACATGCGGAATGTTTTTTGCGCGCAATTGTTGCAAAAGTTGCTTTGCTTCTTGTTCAGTCATCGTCATCCCTCCCTCTTTGTTTTAACGTGCTTACAGACACATGTCAATACGATGTGCGAATGCCTAATTTTGTTATATTGACACACGTCTATGAAAAACACACATACAATGTTGGTGGATTCTAAATGAAAGAAAGGAAGATGAACGATGAATGACTGGAATATGTATGAAGATTTTCGCTTAGATCAACAAATGATGCCGCAACAAACGCAACCGATGCCAATGCCACAGCCAATGCCGATGCCGCAACAAATGCCGCAAATGATGCCGATGCCACAAATGATGCCGGGTGATTGCGGCTGTGGCATGCCGATGGGACCGATGTGGCCAATGGGACAAATGATGCCACAACAAATGCCGTTCCCACAAATGCCGCAACAAATGCCGCAACAAATGCCACAAATGATGCCGGGCGGTTGTAGTGCACCGATGTGGCCGGGAATGCCAATGCCGTATTGGCCAACGCGTTAAAAATAGTTGAAAATGCCCTTTACGAACGAGGAAAAATCATGCAAAATAGAAAAAAGGTTTAAAAATTCAAAAGTAAAGGGGATTTTCAATGAAAAAAGCGCAAATTGGCGACGTCATTGAATTTAAAAATGGGTTGCGGGGAATTGTGGAAAAAGTAAACGAAAATTCCGTGATTGTCGATTTAACGTACATGGAAAACTACAAAGAACTCGACTTGCAAGAACGGACGGTTGTGAACCATAAAAACTATAAAATTGTTGAATAACGAAAAGAGGGCTGCTTATTGTTGATGAGACAGCCCTCTTTGTTGTTTACATTCCCCTTTCATTTCGTTGCATTCGTAAATGTATACGCCTTGCTTTTCTGATAGTGCTGCGCGATACATCGCTTCTGCCACTTGTTTTGCCGCAATCGGTTTATATTTTTCCCATTTGCCAACGAACGCAAACGAAATACCGTGACAAAGCCATTCTGCTGTTTTTTCACCGAGGCGAAACTCTTGTCGCTCCCCTGTTAATAAAGACGGACGGAAAATGTGGAGCGAACGAATCGTAAGCCGCTGCAACGCCTCCTCCGTTTCTCCTTTCACGCGATTGTAAAAAAACATCGAGTGCGGATGGGCGCCAATGGCAGAAACGAATAAAAACGTTTTAACATGGCATTTTTCCGCCAATTTCGCGGCACGCAACGTATATTCGTAATCGACTTTAATAAATTGTTGTTTTGTTTTTGCTTTTTTCATCGTTGTCCCTAAGCAACTAAACACATCATCAACGTGGAAATATTCTTCATATTGTTCGATGTGGTCAAAATCAACGACGACTTGTTGTAATTTTTCATGGTTGCACGCTATTGGCTTTCGAACAAATATAGTAACTCGTTCATAATGCTCTGAACGAAGCAACCGTTGGAGAAGCTCGCCTCCAACTAACCCGCTTGCCCCGATCACAAGAGCAGTTCTCTGTCTCAAATGAAGACCCCCCAGACGAAAAAAAGGTTCGTAACAATTTGTCATTATATACCCGTTTACGAAAAAAAACTAGGTGTGTTTTGTGAATTTTTTAAGGCTGGCTCATAAGCCAGCCTTCCTAACGATTATCCACTTTTTCTGGATATAAATCGTGGTTCAATAAACGATATTCCGCCATTTGTTCATATTTCGTTCCTGGTCGTCCCCAGTTACAATATGGGTCAATCGAAATGCCGCCGCGCGGTGTAAATTTGCCCCACACTTCAATGTAACGCGGTTCCATGACGCGAATTAAATCGTTCATAATAATATTGACGCAATCTTCATGAAAATCACCATGATTGCGGAAGCTAAATAAATATAATTTCAACGACTTGCTTTCAACACATTTTTTATCAGGAATGTAGCTAATGTAAATTGTCGCAAAATCTGGTTGTCCGGTTTTAGGCAACTGCTTTTTATAAAGCAGGTGGACTATATCTTATTCTTATTCGACTGCGATATCGAATAAGAACCCTTGCGCTTCCACCACGATACTTCGTGGTGTACTCTACTCTCTTCCTCTATCACTACCTTTACTCGCTTCATGATAAAGTGATTTCGATAGTCTCTGCACCTTCCTTAAAGAACAAGGCTGCATACATCGCCCTTTCTTCTTTAAGGCTTGGCTCAGGGTTGGAGAAATAGGGTTCTAGTAAATAGATAAGGCGATTTTCTTGTTCCATCCTCGCATAGTAATTGTCTTGCCGATGGATATTACGATGACACGGGGAACATAGGCATTGATAAATTTCACGAAAGTTTTCTTTGTGAAACTTATGCATTTCAGAAATGACAGACATTGTGTCTAAACAATTCCTTTGATCCAAATAAAAGCAAATCGCGTGAAAAATTTTTGTAAAAGATAATAGATGATGTCCATTACAAGTGATCGATCTGACTCCACAGCACTCACAAGTATAGTCTTTTTCAATAACTATATATCTATTCCAAGTGTCGAGAACGTACTCTTTCACACTAAGACGATCAATGTGTTCGTAGACATGAGGACTATAAAACCCGCCTTTCCAATTCGAATTATTTTTTCCTCTTTGTTTCTTGGATAGATTTTCTTTGAATTCGTCCGACCTTTTGACATTTTTATTTGAAGCAGAAATTTTATTTTTAATTTCTTGAGCCCTCTCTAAACCGTAAATGTCCTCGTAACTTTTTCCCTTATACATTATCTCGGATTTCATTCTATTAGAAAGTGAATACCTTTTCTTCTTTCTCCTCACTATGTTTTCAAAAACATCTAATCCATACTCTTCAATAATCTTTTCTTTCTCCGAGTGCTTAGGTAGTCCATGAATTTGTCTCCATCTTTCAAGACTAGACCAATCCATACCTAATTCAATGGACAACTCATGAATACTCTTCCCAATGTAAATAAACTGCTTAGTAAACCATTCCTTATCTCTCCATGGCGTGTTGTACAATACAAACACCTCCACAAACATACGTTCCTTTGTTTGCATTGTACATAAAAATTCAGATAATTTCCACCCTTTTTCTCTTTCCCTGAATTCACAAGGTTTAGCCGACAGTGTCACCACTGAAGTGTGCCCTCATTGACACAAGCTCGTAAACTCCGGACAGTTAAATTTGACGAAATAGTCGCGATCTGGATGTTTGTTGTCAAACACTTCAAGAATGTCTGGGCTGTATTCGAATACATATTTCGTTCCTTGGTTGCCAAGGAGCGTCACTCCTTGTAGTTCTTCATCTTTTCTCATGATGATGTTTCCCTCCTTTATACTTATACGCCGCGGCGATTGCCCCATAATAATGTGTGCAGTTGCGGCAATACGCGGACGTTGTTCATTTCTTTAGACTGTACTACTTTGTCAACAAGCCATTCAAGCTTTTGCAATAGTTTGAGGCGAAGCGCAACGTCATCCGCCTCATGTATGTCGTCGTTACCGACTTGCACGTAAAATGGAACGTTTGGATAGCGTTGATGTACGATTGTTGCATAAGCAAAATCACTATCGTCAAACACGACGACTTTTAAGCTTACATGTCCGCGATGCGCCGCTAATCGATTCATGATCATATCAAGCGTCGCAAAGTTTGTTTCCATGTTTGAGCTTGGCGGCTTTGGTGAAATCGTTAAATCGTCGATGTCATAAAACCAATCTTGCCATACGCTCCCTTGTGTTTCTAAACCGATGCATATGTTATGTTCTTTTAATAATGAAATAAGTGCACGAAGTCCTTTGAGTAACGCAGGGTTGCCCCCGGAAATGGTCACATGATTGAAACGGTCGCCGCCGAGCTGTTTCATCTGTTGCCAAATGGCTGCAGCGGTCATTTGTTTGATTTCATGTTTAGCTGAGCCGTCCCACGTAAACGATGAGTCGCACCAACGACAACGATAGTCGCATCCTGCCGTGCGCACAAACATCGTTTTTTGCCCGATGACCATTCCTTCTCCTTGAATCGTCGGGCCAAAAATTTCAATAACCGGAATGCGCTCCATTATTGTTTCCCTGCTTTCGGACGATATACGACATAGCTTGTTGGGGACTCTCGTACAAACACTTGGACGCACGTTGGTTTGTTTGGTAACGTATTTAAATGTTCTTGCACGATTTCAGCAATTTTACGTGCTACGACTTCTGTTGTCGGAAAATGTTCTGCCTCTGTATCGCTAAATAAGTCTTTATGGTCGTTCATGACTGTATGATCAAAGCGATTGTGGACAATTTTTTTTAACTGTTGAAAGTTAATTAAAAAACCGGAATCATCGAGTTCATCACCCGCAACCGTAATGTTTATAAAATACGTATGTCCGTGCATGTTCGCACATTGCCCTGCCGCTTCATGCGGAATAAAGTGCGCAGCCGCAATTTGCATATCTTTATTTAACTCATAGCGAAACGGATGAATGACTTGCGGATAAATTTGTTGGATCATTGCACATCTGCTCCTTTCTTTTCATTCATATATTGGTCGAGGCCGCGCTTACGTAACACACATGCCGGGCATTCACCGCAACCGTCTGCGATGATACCGTTGTAGCACGTGAGCGTCTTATGGCGCACGAACTCTAGCGCACCCAACTCATCCGCAAGCTTCCACGTTTCTGCTTTATTTAACCACATAAGCGGCGTATGAATGACGAATTCGTAATCCATTGCTAAGTTCAGCGTCACGTTTAACGATTTTATAAATACGTCGCGACAATCTGGATAGCCGCTAAAGTCCGTTTCGCACACCCCTGTTACAAGATGGCGTGCCCCTTTTTGTTTCGCCAACACCGCCGCAAACGATAAAAACAATAAATTGCGTCCATCGACAAACGTGGATGGCAATTGTCCCTCTTTTTGTTCAATGGCGATGTCGCTTCTTGTGAGCGCATTTGGCGCGAGCTGGTTTAGTAGCGACATATTAAGCACCGTATGTGGTACGTCAAGCTCTTTAGCGATCGATGCGGCGACGTCAATTTCAAGCCGATGACGTTGGTTGTAATCGAACGTCACTGCTTCGACTTCATTAAAATGTTTTTTTGCCCAAAATAAACACGTTGTACTATCTTGCCCGCCGCTAAAAACAACGACTGCTTTTTTCATCTTTCGCTCCCCTTTCTTACATGGTGAGAAGAAAGAGCGTTCTAAAACAAAAACGCTATACCCCCTAAGGACATAGCGATCCCTAGTTTTTTTATAGAGGGTGTTCTAGAACCTCTCCTACGCAAGTGGCGTAGAATTCTTCTTCAATTGTACGCCTAACAATATACCATAAAACATATATTCATTCTATAAAAATTTATGCTTTATTTGTGAACTGTTTTCAGGATATAATAACAACAAAAAAGTTAGGTGATTCAATATGACAAAACGTTCTACTTTTGACGCGGCACTTCAACAGCTACGCGAAAAATTAATGACGATGGTATCTGCATCTCAACAGGCGCTTCATGAATCAATTGAAGCGTTAAAAACGCAAGATGTCACGAAAGCTGAGGAAATTATTGAAAACGATAAAAAAATTAACGAGCTTGAACGAGAAATTAACGAACTTGCGATTATGACGATTTTAAAACAACAACCAGTCGCATCTGACTTACGGCGGTTAATTGTCGCTCTTAAAATTTCATCAGATGTCGAGCGTATTGGCGACATTGCGGTCAATATCGCAAAATCGGTTAAATTTATTGGCACAGAGCCACACGTAAAACCGATCGTTCACATTCCTGAAATGGCAGCGATCGTCAATGAAATGTTAGAACATGCACTTCACGCGTTCCATAACGATGATATTGAAGAAGCAAAACGAATTGCGCTCGAAGATGATCGTGTTGACGAATTACAAGGAAAAATTATTCAAGAATTAATTGATTTAATGAGCGAAAAGCCAGAATTTACGAACCAAATCACGCAATTATCGTTTGTGACGCGCAATTTAGAGCGCGCTGGCGACCATGTGACAAACATCGCCGAAAATATTTTATATAGCGTCAAAGGTATTCGCATTGATTTAAATTATTAACCGTTTCGGTGCCTCATGTCATTTGAGGCATCTTTTTTATTTGTCGATTTTTCAATGATCTGGTGATATAATCGTGTCGGGGGAGGTGAATGAAAGTGGATGAAATGCTAAAACGTATTTTCGATGAACTCGCATTGATGCGTGAACGCATGGCCACAAAAGATGACATCGCGAGCATCGAACAACGCATGGCCACAAAAGACGATATCGCTGCCATGGACAAGCGTATCGGGCACATTGAACAAACGATGGCCACAAAAGACGATATCGCAAGTATCGAACAACGTATGGCCACAAAAGATGATATCGCTGCCATGGACAAGCGTATCGGGCACATTGAACAAACGATGGCCACAAAAGACGATATCGCAAGCATCGAACAACGCATGGCCACAAAAGATGACATCGCAAGCATCGAACAACGCATGGCCACAAAAGACGACATCGCTGCCATGGACAAGCGTATCGGGCACATTGAACAAACGATGGCCACAAAAGACGATATCGCAAGCATCGAACAACGCATGGCCACAAAAGACGATATCGCAAGCATCGAACAACGCATGGCCACAAAAGATGACATCGCGAGCATCGAACAACGTATGGCCACAAAAGATGACATCGCGAGCATCGAACAACGTATGGCCACAAAAGACGATATCGCAAGCATTGAGCAACGTATGGCCACAAAAGATGACATCGCTGATATTCCTCTCATTAAACAAGCTGTATTTGAAATACTAGAAGCAGTCAATGAAATTCCAACGATCAAGCAAAACCTCGCTGAAATGTCCCAAAAACTAGATGATGTCATCCGTAAACAAGCACAACAAGAGCTTGCCATTCAATCACTTGCTTTTCGGTCACTTGTACATGAAAACGAAATTCGTGCGTTAAAAGCAAGGTAACGATGAAAAGGCTGTCACAAACTTCTTTGGGACAGCCTTTTCCATTTATTTTTCTTCTTTCGATAGTTGTTCAAACGACTTCACTTTTCCATGCGGTTCGTTTTGTGCCTGCTTACGAACCGTCCACTGCCGCTCTTTTTGTCTTTTTGATTGGGTCATTCGTCTCACCTCCCTTTTTATCATTTGTTCCTTTTCCTTTTTTATGACTTTTTTATTGTTTGAAAATTGTGTATATTTAAAATAAGGGGAAAAGGGGGTAAGGATATTGCTACAATCGAAACAAGCAAAAAAAGCGTTACAAAAAGTACAACGGGTAGCTCAAGAAGTAAAACAAGCCATCCGTTCTGACCAACCGCTCGCTCAACAACTTGATTCGTTGCGCGACATATTAGACGGTCATCTCGATCGCGATGAATATTTCGTCATCGTCGATGAAGACGGGCGCAGTCTTGTGCATACGAATCGATTGCGCGAAGGGATGATGTTTGATGATGAAGTAGGGAAAAAATCAGCTAAAACGACTACTCCTCTATTACAACTGTATAAGCGAAACACAGGCGAAGTGCTTATCGACGCTTCTTGTCCGCTTTTCGAACAAAATGGAAAGCGCTTTAATTTACGCATGGGCCGGTTGATTCATCAACCGTATATGGAAATATGGTTCGGCGCGATCGTCTTATTGCCGGCTATCGCTCTTTTCATTCTTGCTTTTCTCATACATTTGTCGCTAAAACAAACGATCGTCCTTGTTGTCGGCACATGTGTAGTCGGCTTTCTCGTTTCTTTTTCATTTTATCGCATCATGATGAATCGTCTTCGCGCATGGTATCACGTCACTCGTGCTGTTTCATCTGGACAGCTTCATACAGAGGTGAAAACGGTCGGAAAGCGCAACGCTTTTCATCAAATTGGCTATGAGATTAATAAAGTCATTCTCGGTTTGCGCATGATTTTACAACAAATTTCTAAAGCGACACATTCTGTTGAACATGTGAGCCACGAACAAAAAGAAGAAGCGAAACGCATTGCAGAAGCGTTCGATGAAGTATCCGCGACGATGGAAACGTTTCGTGAAGGGGCGCAAAAACAAACCGCATTTGTAAATGAGGCGAAAGAGCGCATTCAAACGATGTTACAATATATGCACAACGTCCAAACAGACATCGAACAAGTCGTCGAACGAGCACAAACGACATTTGATTCCGCCAAAACAGGATATGACGATATGCAAATGATCGAAAAACGAATGAAAGAAGCGAAACAACAAATGAACGATACTGCACATGGCATTCAAACGGTGGCGAAAGAAGCAGATACGTTAATGCAAAAAGTATCCGCTATTACCGCCATTGCGGAACAGACGAACATGTTAGCGTTAAACGCTTCCATCGAAGCTGCCAGAGCGGGAGAAGCTGGAAAAGGATTTGCGGTCGTCGCAAGCGAAGTGCGGAAACTTGCGGAACATACGAATGCGTTTGCGCATGAAATTTTATCATCGCTTGCGAATACTCATCGCCAACTATCAACCGTCGCAAATGCGGTCACGAAACAAGCGAATACGATTGACGAAACGACCGCTTCCTTAACAAAAATGACCGAAAGTATTGCCTATTTTCAAACGATGTCGCATGAATTAAACGCTTTAATTCAGCGCAATCGAACGCTTATGCAACAAACGACAAAAGAAGGCAATGAACTATATGAAGCCGTTGCAGACATTTACACAATCGCAAACGACTTTACAAAAGTTGTTCACGAAACGGCAAGCGGTCTTGAACAACAAGCAACGAGCGTCCATCAACTCGCCAAAGAAGCAGCGATACTAGCAGAGGAAGTACAGCAACTGAAACAAATGTTGCATCGTTTTGGAATTAAATAAGAAAGAAAAGCGAGCCTAATGTGCATTGGCTCGCTCGTTTTTTATGTTATACATATATGCTCCGATGCCGATCGTTAAAACAACAAGCAGTAAAAATATGTCCCCTGTTCCTAAACTAGCCGCTACGCTACATCCGAAACAAAAAAGAAGCGGCGTTTTCAGCCACTCTTCACCGCTGAACAACCACCATTCGAATAAACCGATCGTAAACGCCAATACGTACATCGTTCCGTCATTCAGCGAAAAATAATGGCCAAATGCAAAAGCTCCCATCCATAATGCGATGGCTGCTGGCAATAAAAGAAACGCTTCATGTCCACGTACACCGCGCTTGAACACATATATATGAACAATAAGTCCAAAAGAAAAAACGATGAGAGACCATACACTTGTATCGTACCATTGAATAATGTGAAACGTTTCAAGCGTAAATACAATCAGTAAAGCTACAATAGCGATGAGCGTTTGACGCATCATTTCACCGTTACAGAAAACTTATAAAACTTTATAAAGCATCTACAATTCTTTACAAAGTTTTTGTTTCCTTCCTTGTTCATCGCGCCCGATTTCGCAAAAAGCTACTCTCGTTTGCTTGGCGCTCCGAAGGCTTCACTTCCCCACTAACGTATGGGTACATGGTCATGTCACATCATGGATTCGGCATATTGTTTCAAGTTGATGCTTGCATTCAAATCGCGATCGATTTCTATCCCACACGCCTCACAACGGTACGTCCGTTCCGATAAAGAAAGATGGTCTTTCACATGACCGCAACGGCTGCACTTTTTGCTTGACGGATAAAAGCGATCTGCTACGATCAACTCGATACCATGCCATACACATTTGTACGTCATTTGGCGCTTGAACGCGTGGAATGTTTGTTGTTGAATCGCTTTCGATAGCTTGCAATTTTTTAACATGCCACTTGTGTTCAAGTCTTCCATCACGACATACGCTGGCTTGGCTTTCACCAACGTCGCTGTGATGTGGTGAGTGTGGTTAAGCTGCATATTTTTCAGCCTTCGGCGTTTTTTCAAAACAAGGAATTCAATTTTCTTGATGTTTTCCGTTTTTCTGTAACGGAATTCACCTCCTTCTGTTTTCGTTTTATTCATTTCGTACTTTCGTGATATTCGTCTTTGCATGCGCTTAATTTGTTTTTCAAGCCTTTTCACTTTCGGTGTTTGGTTGATGTTTGGAAACGTCATGCCATTGCTGACGGTGGCTAACGACTTTACCCCTAAATCAATGCCGATGCCCTCGTTGTACGTTTCATGTTTCACTTCTGCTTCCTCTACACCGACCGTTAAAAACCAATGTAGTCCGTCAAACACGATGCGTGGATTGACGTATGTCACATGTTTTCCGTGCGGAATACGTCCTCGCTCCGCCAAACGAATCCAATTGAGCTTCTGTCTATTTTTCTTTTTGGAAGGCGTCAGTTTCTCTAG
>NZ_JACHES010000017.1 GCF_014201585.1 Anoxybacillus tengchongensis | reverse complement strand
TTTTTTGTTTGTTATTCGGAAGTAGCATAACCTTATATGTTTTAATCATTTTCAGTTAGCTCCTTAACCATTCTCTTGGCTTTGTTGGCTCTTTTACCTTGTAATTTTTTGTAAATTGTATATAGAGTTTTGTTGATTTTTACAAAAATATTTTAACAATTACTACCCCCTTAATGCCCTTCAACGATCATTTGCTCCCCAAGCACGTATGGGTTTTCTTGTTGCTCATTCACAGGTCTTCGGTCTACTTGTGCGACATATTGGACGTGTTCGCCTTTTTCTTTTAGCCTTTCTGCTATTTGTTGGATAACATATTGCATCGCCGTCGTGCCACCTGTTAAATTCACAACAAAACGCACACGATTGTCCGTTTCTATTGCATGAACGAACTGATTCATATACGTTTGCCAACGATTGAAATCTGTATACGGATCTTCCATCACTACCACATGAACGTTGCCATGAAAGTCAGCTTGTTGACAAACATCGTTCACTTGCTTCGCACTTTCTTTGGATGTTAATAGCCATATCGCTTCTGGTTGATTGTGCACAATAGCACTATAAAGCAACCCTTTACTTAATCCTAACGGAGTAATTAGAATGGTTTCTTTCGCTTCTTCCTTTATCGTTTGTTCTTCATGCCATGTTTTAAATTCTTTCCAAAGTTGCTCATTTTCTAAAAACTGAAATAACTTGTAAGATTTAATTTCTTCTTCATAGAAACGATAGAAAACTTTCGGCGGCACATGATCTGTTCGGAAACTAAAATGTCCAAGATCGTTGCGATAATTTGTCAGCCGATGAAGCTTCTCTGCAAGCTCTTTCAACAACGGATTGTGTAACTTTTTCTTTTCTTGTTGTTTTAACAATGTAATAAGCAGTCGCTCACCTTTTTTCCGTATTGGATCGTAACGGAATTCGCGCTCATCCGGCATTGGCCCAATTTCATCAAGCACCCGTTCCAATATGAGCGAAACAATCATTTCTCGCAACATAATGAAGCAATGAGAAAGCAAGTGGTGATCGCCATACCAAATCGCTAAATCGTAGTATGTATGCAATCGTGACTGTTTCGGGGCGATGCATTGAACATAGTTCACAAGCTGATGAAAAATGTAGCGGACAGGTGGCACAAACTGTTCAATTTCTTTCAAGAGTTGTTCTTGTTGCAATATGCTTTCAGACTTTGAAAATAGTTGGGTAAACGATTTAATTCGTCCCGTTCTTAAATACGCACTAATATCGTTAACGTAGTTTCCAAAGCGTTTCAGTTCGTTCACCGCAATGTTTTGTTTTCGAAGCTGATTATGTAATGATTCAAGCAATGAACCTAGTGTCTTCGCATCACCAAATGCCATCAATTCATTTGCTGCCCGCTGCCATTCAGGAAGGTGGTGAACAAAAGGAGTTAAATCAAACGTCGGAGCAACAACGACTTCTTGTCCATTGATGTGCTCTGTTTTTCTTGCTTCAAACGCTCCATAATATACCCCAGCAATATGTACTTGTTTCACAAATTTCAAATATTGCAGACTAATTGTTCCAACGAGCGGCAATGTCCGAAAGCCGTGCGTAATATCAAGAACGATAGAGTCATTTTCATGCACTTGATCAGCGAGAATGGAAAAAATATTCCACAAATCTTCTTCTGTTTGCCCATCGGGAATACGCACAGCATGCACTTTCTTTTCATCTACACCGTATTGTTTTAATTCGTCAAACAACGGTGCTTCGTTTTTTTCTCGCGCCCCATCTGTCATAAATACGTATATTTCATCTGGTTGCAGTTCTTGAATAAGGACAGATAGAAAAAACTTTGCCGTATGCACACGCTCCCGAAAACGATACGTTGTTTCACGATAGTCATTCGCACCGAGAAATGTTAGTAATTTCATCCTGTATCCACCTTTTCAAAAAATATCCTCATATTACTGATGATACAAACGAACTATTTTTTACGCAATACTTTTCTGAAATTTGTAATTAAAAAAATAAAAGCAGGGTATGAACATCCCTACTTTTCAATACAACCCATGCCAATCGCTAATAGGTACGATACAAACTATGGGTGCTGGCGGAAGGCATTATCTACGATATGTTGTTTCAATTCCTCATAGGTACGATACAAACTTCGACCTTGTCTTTGGAGACGGGGCTACGAAAGGTCTCGTGTTTCAATTCCTCATAGGTACGATACAAACAAAAAAGAGAACAAGTTTTAATTATCAATCTAAAATTGGTTTCAATTCCTCATAGGTACGATACAAACGTAGCTAATATCGCTTTGAAACAAATTAATATCGAGGTTTCAATTCCTCATAGGTACGATACAAACTTAGGGAGAGGTCTTCTCTCCCCCTCTTTTGAGTCTAGTTTCAATTCCTCATAGGTACGATACAAACACTTTCCTCTTTCATACGTTGTCTAAAATCCTCATCGCGTTTCAATTCCTCATAGGTACGATACAAACTTAGCCACGTGCCCATATTGCAACGGGCGGAAAAAAGGTTTCAATTCCTCATAGGTACGATACAAACCTTCATCAGAACGCCCCCCTCACATACACATCATGCGGGTTTCAATTCCTCATAGGTACGATACAAACTTTTTAAGACACTTTCTCAGGAAAAAAAACTGAAATATGTTTCAATTCCTCATAGGTACGATACAAACCTGCGAGAATTCTTTTCCTGTTTATTGGCACAATTGGGAAAAGTTTCAATTCCTCATAGGTACGATACAAACAAACCCGACTGGTTATATGCCCTAGATACAGGAACAGGTTTCAATTCCTCATAGGTACGATACAAACTTGTGAATTGCCTAATTTTGTTCATAAACCGACGGGATTGTTTCAATTCCTCATAGGTACGATACAAACGAACTGATTTGCTACTGTCAATGGATGTGTGATGTCATCGGTTTCAATTCCTCATAGGTACGATACAAACTGTTTTATCTACACTCCACGGTCTATAATAGTCACTACCGTTTCAATTCCTCATAGGTACGATACAAACAGAACAATCCTCCTAGCGTAGAAATTGCCGATGAAAAATGTTTCAATTCCTCATAGGTACGATACAAACACTATATAGTCAACGAATTAAACATCGAAGACTATGACAGTTTCAATTCCTCATAGGTACGATACAAACCCGGATCCAACAAACCCCGTAAACAATTGAATCATATGTTTCAATTCCTCATAGGTACGATACAAACCCAAAAAAGTGTTGATATATCAACACATGGAAAAGCTATACAACATCATTATACATACATTTGAAAATTCAGTCAATAGTCTATGTCCGTTGATACAGCTAAAAAATTCACAAAAAATGAAGTGTCGTCGATCCCCCGGGGTTTTTGCAAGATTGGAGGTCGACGACAGTTGTGAATTTTATCACAAGTGAATTGTATTAAAAACAGTCTCCTGTTTAGAGACTGTTTTATGCTTCGGCATTCACTTCCGCGATAATAACAAAACCGATGACGGCTGTAATGACTAGACCTGTAATCATCCACATCATCATACATTCCCCCTTTGCCCATTTTCTTTTATTTTACACGTTTTTGTTTCGTTCGAAAATGGGGTTTATGCTTCTTCTTCTATTTTTCGTGCATATATGTGTGAACGGTGGGAGAAAAAAATAGAGGAAAGCATGAGAATAAACACCGCTCCGAGCACAAGTGGTCGCTTCGCTTCGTCAATGGCGTTTGGAATCCATGTTCCGACATATAAAAACGCACTAAGCGCAAATAAAACGAGACTGTATGCTTTATAGTCACGCGCTTTTCCTAACCAATGTCGCTTTTGTTGTTCCAAAATAACCGTCCCCCTTCCTTCTTTCAATGTATCATAGAAAAGAAAAAAGGGGGCGATGTAATTTATGCCAAAGCTTGTGCTAAGTCTTCCATTAAATCGTCGGCATCTTCTAACCCGACAGAAATGCGAATGAGGCCGTCGGTAATGCCTAGTTCATTGCGGCGCTCTTTCGGAATAGAGGCGTGCGTCATTTTTGCTGGGAGTGAAATTAAACTTTCTACCGCTCCTAAACTTTCCGCTAGCGTAAAATAGCGGACGCGCGTTAATACTTGTTCCGCTTTTTCAGCGCTACCGACGTCAAATGACACCATGCCGCCAAAGCCGCGCATTTGTTTTTTCGCTACATCATAATTTGGATGTGACGGAAGCCCAGGGTAATACACGCGCGTAACCGCTGGATGATTCGTTAAAAATTCAACGATTTTGCGCGTATTTTGTTCATGTTCTTCCATGCGGATGCCGAGCGTTTTTATGCCGCGCATCAATAACCACGAATCTTGCGGACCGAGAATGCCGCCTGTCGAGTTTTGAATAAAATGAATATCTTTTGCGAGTTGTTCGCTATTGACAACGACAAGCCCAGCGACAACATCGCTATGACCACCTAAATATTTTGTCGCGCTATGAATGACGATGTCTGCGCCAAGCGCAATTGGTGTTTGCCAATATGGTGTGCTAAACGTATTATCGACAATCGTTAACAATCCATGACGTTTCGCAATCGCTGATGCCCCTTGTACGTCTGTAATTTTTAAAAGTGGATTTGTCGGCGTTTCGATGTAAATGGCTTTCGTGTTTGGTTGAATGTGCGCTTCAATGTTCGCTAAGTCACTCGTATCGACAAACGTTGATGCAATGCCCAAGCGGTTTAATACTTTCGTCATGACGCGATACGTGCCACCATATACGTCGTCAGTTAAAATGACGTGATCGCCGCTATTGAACAACATCATGACGGCAGTAATGGCTGCCATGCCTGAGCTGAACGCAAAGCCAGCATATCCTTCTTCCACATCTTTAATAAGTTCCTCTAACGCATGGCGGGTCGGGTTGCCTGTACGTGAATATTCATATCCTTTATGCACGCCGACCGCTTCTTGTTTATACGTGCTCACTTGATAAATGGGAACAGAGACAGCCCCTGTATGCACATCTCCGGCAATGCCGCCATGAATCAATTTCGTTTTTCTTCTCACGTTACATCCCGCCTTCATAAATATGTTTACTTAAATATCGTTCGCTGCTATCTGGAAAAACGACGACGATGTTCGTTCCTTCTTCCGCCTGTTCCGCTTCTAATAAAGCGGCATGAAACGCGGCACCAGATGAGCTGCCGACAAGCAGTCCCTCTTTTTGCGCAAGCTCCTTGACGCGCTGAAACGCATCGTCATCTAAAATCGTATGGATGGCATCAAAATAGCTCGTATCCATATATGGTGGCAAAAATTCCATGCCAATTCCCTCAGTGCGATGCGGACCCGGTGCTCCACCGTTTAAAATCGACCCTTCTGGTTCAACGATGACCGTTTTTATCCGCTCATTTTTTTCTTTTAAAAATTTCGCCGTTCCCATAAATGTGCCGCCTGATCCAGCACCAGCAACGAAAATGTCAATTTGTCCGTCTAGTTGCTCCCAAATTTCTGGGCCGAGCGTTTTATAATACGTGCGTGGGTTAGCTGGATTTTCAAACTGTTGTGGGCAATAGGAGTTTGGAATTTCAGCGGCGAGCTCTTTCGCTTTCCGAATCGCCCCTGCCATTCCTTCGCTCGTTGGCGTATGGATGATGGTTGCGCCAAGTGCGCGCATCAGTTGTTGCTTTTCGATGCTAAATTTTTCTGGCACGCAAAAAATGACGCGAATGTTTTTCCCGATCGCAGCAAGCGCAAGACCGATTCCTGTATTGCCTGCCGTTGGCTCAATAATTGTTCCGCCTTCTTTTAACTTTCCTGTCGCTAGCGCATCGTTTAACAATTCTTGTCCGAGACGATCTTTGACGCTTCCGCCCGGATTCAAATATTCTAATTTCGCAAATATGCGTACCCCTTTTGGAAGCGGAAATTGCGTAATTTCAACGATCGGTGTATGGCCGATTAATTCATGCACGTTTTTCGCTACTTTCATGTTGTAACCTCCCAAAAGATGAAAAGAAGGAGAGGAAAACTCTCCTATTTGTTTAATTCATTCACCATTAATTGCACAAGCTCAGATGAATGAAGGGCTGCTTTTTGTAAAAATTGTTCAAACGATATGTTTGACTCTTTGCCAGCGATGTCTGATAACGCGCGAATGACGACAAACGGGACGCCAAATTGGTGGCATACTTGCGCAATCGCAGCCGCTTCCATTTCGACGGCATATAAGTCTGGAAATTGTGTGCGTACAAAATCGACGCGCGCTGGATCGTGCATAAATGAATCGCCTGTCGCAATTAATCCTTTCGCCACTTGAATGTCGCGAATGTGCGCTGCGCTCGTTTCGGCTGCTTGCACTAATCGCTCATCGGCAACATATCGCGCTGGCATGCCTGGCACTTGACCGTAAGCGTAGCCGAATGCGGTGACGTCGACATCATGGTGAACAACTTCTGTCGAAATGACGATATCTCCGACGTTTAATGATGGGGCAAAACCGCCAGCAGAGCCTGTATTAATTACAACATCTGGGGCAAAACGTTCTAATAAAATCGTTGTCGACATCGCCGCATTCACTTTCCCGATGCCTGATTTTAATAAAACGACGTTGGCTCCGTCTAACGTGCCGCTATAAAAAGAGCAATTCGCCACGGTCGTTTCTGTTCGATTGGCTATTTTTTCGCGCAAAATCGCCACTTCTTCTTCCATTGCTCCAATGATTGCTATTTTCATCGTTTCAACCTCTTTCACTTATTGTTTGACAGCTTCCATCAACCAGACGAAACGATTCATCGGCGTAAAGGTGACGGTAAAACCGTTTGTTGTAAACGCGCGCTCAAGAATAGGAATTGTCGTGTAATATTCGCGCTGCAAATCTTCTGCTAAGTCAACAAATCCTTTTTGTTTTGCTTCTGCAATCATCGCCTCATACGCTTCGCGATCAATGAAGGCTGTATCAGCAAACACTATTTTACCACCTTTACGAAGAAGTGCGCTATATTTGCCGATCGCTTCTTCCTTTTCCTTGTCTGTTAAATGGTGAAATGCATATGTGCTCACGATCGTATCGACCGGTTCATTCGGCAAAGGAAACTGTAAAAAGTCTCCGTCTTCAATCGTCACATCACCGAGTTTTTCTTTGGCGAGTTCACGCATCGGTGTGGACGGTTCAATGCCATATACCGTTTTTTTCGCTTCGATCAATTTTTTTGTTAAATTTCCTGTTCCGACGCCAAACTCTAAAACGACGTTGCCGCTTTTTTCAACGACTGTATTTAAAATCGTCTCATATCCGTCAAATACGTCACGGTATTGTTCATCGTGCCCGTATACAGACGAATCGTACGACTGTGCCCAATTCTCAAAGATGTCTAAAAATTCACGTCCCATGATGTCACGCTCCACAAAATATAATAATTCCTATAAGTATAGTATGAATTAAATACGCTACTGTTCTCAATCTACCACATTTTTTTTAGATGTTCAATGGAAATATGTTAAACTACGTGTAGAAAGGAGGAAGACGATGATTACGTTTGATCTCATTCAAGATAAAGTGGAATTTTTCGAAGCGACGGACTTAGCGACGTTAGAGAAAAAAATTAATGAGCAAATTGAACATAACAAAGCGATTATGCTTGAAGTGCATCATGTTTCGTATCACATGCAACTGTTAGAAAACGGACAACGTCTTTATAGTGCGATGGTGCATTTTAAAGCAAAAAAATAGAGCGTCACGGACGGCGCTCTATTTCTTTTAATTGTTGTACTTTTGTTGGCTTCCACCCTTCATTTGTTACCCATTCGATAAACACTTTATAATGTTCCGTTTTATCTTTTTTGGAAACAGTAGCAACAGCATGATTCGGGCTTCCTCCATTTCCGATAAACCAAACGATCAAATCAGAAGAAGAAATGCCAGTCGCATAACTAATCGCATCGAGCATTTCTTTCCAATCAACCGAATTTTTATCGTATTGTGTCACATGCGGCTCCGATTGCGTTGTACCGATCGGCTGCCATGACGGATTGACAATTTCACGAACGACATTGGAATTTGGATCATCGACAACGGTTTCTTCTACTTTCTCATTGTTTTCTTGTTGTTCTGTTTGTTGTTCTGACGGTTGTTCATTCGTTTCTCGTTCGTTTGTTTCGACTTCAACCGGTTGCGGAGAGGCGTTTGTTTCTTTTACTGAACGGTCGTTGGCAAATAACCATTTCCATCCGAAAAATAAAATAAGCGCAAATACGATCGCAATCAACGTATTCAATATACGATTTACTTTTCTTTGTTTTGAACGTTTCGCAAAACGGCTACTCACTCTTCGTTCATTCCTTTCTGTTCCAACTCATATGTTGCACGAACGATATCGGCAAAAATGGCGTTCGTGACAGAGGCAGCTGATGCTGTTTCTAATTGTACCACAACGAGCGCATATTTTGGACGGTCAGCTGGAAAATAACCTGCGAACCATTTGTTTACGAGTTCTTCTTTCCCCGTTTCTGCTGTTCCTGACTTTCCTGCTACGGCATAAGGCAACGATTGAAACGTGCGACCCGTACCTTCGGAATGCGTCACGACAAGTTGTAACAGCTCTTGTAGTTTGCCGATCGTCTCTTTGCGCAAGGAATCGGTTGTTAATCTCTTTTCGTCAAAAGTGAAAAACGTTGTACCATTTTTATACATCATTTTCCGGGCGATACGCACTTGTTTTGCCTCACCGCCGCGAGCAATGGTTGCCATCATATTCGCTACCGCAAGCGGCGATACACGGACATCTTTTTGACCGATCGCCGTTTGGGCAACAGCAAGCGGAACGTGTTTATCTCGTTCATCCGTCCAAATTTTCCCTTGCTTCTCTTCGCGAAGTGGACGAAACGATTCGAAATGATATACATTCCCTTCCCAACCAACGCGCGGAAACAAACCGAGCTTTTGAGCATATATATCAAACATATTTTTGTCCATCGCAAGAAGCTGTTTTCCTAACTCTCCAAACGTTCGATTACAACTGATTGCAAAACTCTCTTCAAATGACCGCATGCCTTTCTTTTTTTCTTCCGACTCACCGTTAATTTTCCGGTCACAGTTAAACGTTTGTCCGTGAATAAGCCCGTTTTCAAGTGCTGCTGCTGCAACGACCACCTTAAACACAGAACCCGGCACTTGAGGAAGGAGCGCTCTGTTTTGTGCCGCTCCGTCTTTGTACGGATTTCGTTCATCAATCACTGGGGCGCTTGCCATCGCAACAACGTCGTTTGTTTCGACATCGAGCAAAACGACAGCTCCTTTTTCCATCCCATGTTGAGCAATGATTTGTTCGACACGTTGTTGCATGGTACGGTCAATGGTTGTTTGTACGGTAATCGGATAAAATGGATTTGCTTGCTCTGTATATTTTACATCCATGCCAAATAGCGGTTCACCGCGAGCATCTACGTGATACAGTAGCTTCGTTTCCCCATCAGGAATTAAAAACTCGTCAAACGAACTTTGTAAACCTGATACACCTATTTTTTTTGCTGATAACTTTCTATCCCCGTATCGTTCCTTGAGCAACTTCTCATTTTCACCAAGTAAACCGATCACATGTTGGGCGTATTTTTCCTTTAGTTCATATTGTTTATGAACAGCGATGACACCGGGAATATGCAACTCATTAATACGTTCCATTTGCCACGATTGAAGCTGAATGGGCCGTTGTCCGTTATGCAAAATGATTGGACCTTTCGCCTCTTCAAGCTGTCGTTTGATCATCTCTTTTGGCATGGAAACGATCGCAGCAATTTGATCGATTGGCCAGTCCATTTTTTTTAAAAACGGAAATAGGACGAGCGTTGGAATGTACTCGTATGTAAGCGGCTGACCATAGCGATCAACGAACATCCCGCGCCCATCATCGATAATGAGCTGTTCCGTTCGTTGGGCGACGCTCGCTTCAATTAAATTAATCCCATGAAACGACTCGGTGCTTACAAGTTGTAGTTGAACGAGCCGACCGATCAAACTGAATATGGCTAGTTGAATGATTGTTAATATGATGACCATCCGTTTTTTTACCATAAAAAACACCTCGTCTTCATTGTCGACGAGGTGTCGTATTTTAAAACCTATTTCACTGCGATGATTTTTACAACCATGTCTCCACCAGGCGTGTGAACTGTCACTTCTTCACCAACACGGCGACCGATAAGCGATTTAGCAATTGGAGAGTCGTTTGAAATTTTTCCTTCAAACGGGTCCGCTTCTGCACTACCGACGATCGTATACGACTCTTCTTCCCCATCTGGAAGTTCGACAAATGTCACTGTTCTTCCAAGCGATACGATGTCTGTACTTTCTAAATCTTCTTCAATAATTTTCGCATTGCGAATCATATTTTCAAGCATTTGAATGCGCGATTCAACGAACGCTTGCTCATCTTTTGCCGCATCGTACTCGGAGTTTTCAGATAAGTCCCCGAAGCTGCGCGCAATTTGAATGCGCTCTACGACTTCTTTTCGCTTCACTGTTTTTAAATATTCAAGTTCTTGCTCGAGTTTCTCCTTCCCAGCTTTCGTCATTGGGTATTCTTTTTCCATTGACATGTCATTCACTCCTTTTATTTATGTATGGAAAATGTACGAACGGCTCGTTCGTACAAAGACAAAAAGTTTACATATTATCTATGCTATGGTATTACAAAATAGAATTTTGTTCAAGAATCGTTTGAATTTTTGTAACCATTAAGTCGATGGCAACGTGATTATGGCCGCCTTCTGGGATGATGATGTCGGCATATCGTTTCGTCGGTTCAATAAATTGATTGTGCATCGGACGCACGACATTTACATATTGCTCGATGACCGACTCAAGCGTGCGTCCACGTTCTTTAATGTCGCGCAGTAAACGACGGATGATGCGAATGTCGGCATCCGTATCAACGTACACTTTAATATCCATTAAGTTGCGCAATCGTTCATCTTCTAATACAAGAATGCCTTCTAAAATGATCACGTCTTTCGGTTCAACGCGAATAACTTCGTTTGAGCGCGTATGAAGCGTGTAGTCGTATACAGGCTTATCAATTGGTTCGTAATTCAACAGTTTATTAATATGTTCAATAAGCAAGTCATTGTCAAAAGCGAGCGGATGATCGTAGTTTGTTTTTAATCGTTCTTCAAACGGTAAATGACTCTGATCTTTATAATAAAAATCTTGTTCAAGCATTAAAATAGAATGTCCTTGAAAATGTTCATAAATCGCTTTTGTAACGGTCGTTTTCCCCGAACCGGAGCCTCCTGCAACTCCGATGACAACCGGTTTCTTCCTCATGTTAGTGCCCCTTTCTCATCATGTTGTATGGGAAAACTTCTCGATCGACTTTAAAACGAACAATTTGGAGCGGATGACGGGCAGCATCAAGCTCGTTCCCTTCTTCATCCCAAATTTTTTCAATAACTTGTGTAAAGTTTTCAATTTCAGGTCCGAAAAATTCAACTTCATCGCCTGGTTTGAAGAAGTTGCGCTGCTGCAACGTCACGATGCCTGTTTGTTTGTCATAATCAAGCACAAGACCGACGAAATCGTACGTTGTTTTTTTGCTATGAACACCAAACATTTGCTCTTTATAGCCCGGAACACCTTCAAAAAAGGCTGGTGCGGTGTCACGATTAGCACATTTATCGAGCTCATCTAGCCACTCTTTTCGAATGACGAAATTGTCAGGGTCTGCGCAATAAGCATCAATGACTTTGCGATAAACACTAACGACCGTTGCCACATAGTGAATCGACTTCATACGGCCTTCGATTTTTAAACTATCAATACCAAGTTCAATCATTTTTGGAATGGATTGAATTAAGTTTAAATCTTTCGGGCTCATCGCAAACGGATCGTCCGTTTCGTCAAATAACGCCAGCGCTTCATCTCCTTCAAGCTTGTACAAATCGTAATCCCAGCGACACGATTGACAACAGCCACCACGGTTAGAATCACGCGCGGTCATATGATTGCTTAATACACATCGACCGGAATACGCAATACACATCGCACCGTGAATAAACGTTTCGATTTCAATATCGACTTTTTCTTTTATTTCACGAATTTCTTCAGCGCTAGTTTCACGGGCTAAAACGACGCGCTCAAGTCCTTCTTCTTTCCAAAATTGTACCGCTTTCCAGTTCGTAAGCGACTGTTGGGTACTTAAATGCACTTCAAGTTTCGGTGCAACGCGACGCGCGGTTTCAATAATAAGCGGGTCAGCAACGATAATGCCGTGCACACCAACGCTCTCTAAACCGCGCAAATAATCTTCAAGGCCAGGAATGTTTTCGTTATGGGCGTAAATGTTCGTCGTCACGTAAATTTTCGCCCCATATTGTTTCGCAAATTGCACACCTTCGGCCATTTCTTCAAGCGTAAAGTTGTCGGCATTTGAGCGGAGACCGTATTCTTGTCCACCGATAAACACAGCGTCTGCCCCGTAATGAACCGCCACTTTTAGCTTTTCTAAGTTGCCAGCTGGGGCAAGTAGCTCCGGTTTTTTCACAATGACACGCTTGCCGTCAATGATTTGTGATATGCTCATATGTCTCCCTCCTTTTTTAATATACCGTTTCTTTAAAGAAAAAGCCGGTGTCTAACGGGCGATGCTTTGGCTGAATCGCTTCAATGCGCGCAAGCAGTTCACCTTTTTCTTCTTCGTATTGTTCGCGGTTTTCTGCGCATAAATCGATGGCGCGTCGATATAGTTTCGTTACCTCTGTAATATACTCTGGCTCATGAAGCACACCGTCAATTTTAAAGCTATCGATTTCTGCGTCAATCATGTCCCCTAGCTCGTCAATAATACAAATATCATTTGGGCTCATAATATGCGTACCGTTTTCATCTTCGAAAATCGGATATTTATTGTCGCGTTCTTTATCGTATAAAAAGAGCCCTTTCGCATATTTCATTTGTTGTACTTCCATAAACTTTCCTTGATATTCAAAATAGTTGCCGATGAGAGAACGTTTCGATTGAAACATGCATGTCATCCCATGCACTTGCACTTCAATTTCCACTTCCGCATGATGTTTAATATCAATAATTTCTTCCATATTTAATTCTCGGGCAAGAACAGCGCGTTTCGCTCCTTTTCGTCCCCAATAGTTGCACGCATACCAGTTGGTTGCTGTCGTTTCTGTATTCCAATGAAGTTTCATATGCGGTGCCACTTCTCGCACCGTCATTAACACCGCTGGATCACCAAATACGATCGCATCCACTTGTTGTTCTGCTAAAAAGCGAACATAATCACTCAGTTCATCGACTTTATCGTTATGAAACAACGCATTCATCGCAACATATACGCGCACACCGTACTTACGAGCAACTTGCATCGCATCTGCTACATCTTGGCGTGAAAATTCGCCTGCTAAACGCAAACCGTACCGTTGTTCACCAATGATGACGGCATCGGCTCCTGCTTGAGCCAGTTGCTCCATATGAGCAACGCTCGTTGGCGTAACAAGCAATTCTGGTTTTTTCATTTTACTCACCTCGTTTTCTCGATATCGCCATTCCGTCACCGATCGGAATGATGATCGTTTCATAGCTCGGATGCGCCACCAACCATTCGTTGTATGCTCGAATTTTTTTCATGAGCTGACGAATGCGTTTTTGTTCAATCGGTTCATTCGTGGCGACAAGTCCTTTAAACAGTACGTTATCTGTTATAATAATCCCCTTTTCACTTAACATTGGCTCATACAACTCAAAAAAGCGGCGATATTGTCCTTTTGCCGCATCAATAAACAATACGTCAAACGGAGCGTATTTTTTTACTTCATCGTTTATGTCAAGGGCATCACCAAACAGTAGCGTTATTTGCTTTTTCGTATTCGTTTGCTCCGTGTACATACGCGCTTGTTTGTAGCGCTCTTCATCTCGTTCGATCGTAACAATTTTCGCATTCGGCAACGCTTTTGCCATCCGAATAGCAGAGTAGCCAATCGCAGTGCCAATTTCTAAAATGCGCATCGGTTGAATGAGTTTTAATATGTGCAACATCGTTTCGATGCTGAGCGCATCCATAATCGGAACACCGTGTTCACGCGCATATTGTTCCATTGCTACGATTGTTTCTTCTTTTTTAGGAAGTAATGATTCTACATATTGAATAATTTCCTGATTTACCAACAAACCGTCCTCCTCGTAAAAACAAGAGTTCAAACGAGTTGAACTCTTGTTTCGTCACGATCCATAACTTTATATATACTACCATAAATCAAAACAAAATGCGAACGTTTTATTGCTTTCCGATATATTTTGCCTTTTCCCGATTATGTTCGTCAAGTGTTTTTGTAAAAATCACTTCTCCTGCTGGTGTAGCTAAAAAGTAAAAATAATCTGTCTCCGCTGGATGAAGAGCTGCGTGAAGGGACATTTCTCCTGCATTCGCAATCGGTCCCGGTGGAAGTCCTTTATACATATACGTATTGTACGGTGAGTTTACTTCTAAGTCTTTGTAATATACACGTTGTTTATGTTGGCCGAGCGCATATAAAACCGTTGGATCGGTTTGGAGCGGCATACCTTTTTCTAATCGATTGTAAAACACGCTTGCAATTTTTTCACGATCTGCTTTTTCTGTTGCCTCTTCTTCAATGAGTGATGCCATCGTTAGTAGTTGATGAACCGTCATGCCACGCGCTTCCATATCTTCTGTATATTTCGCCAACACTTCTTCTGTTTTGGCAATCATCGTTTCAATTATGTTTTCAAGCGACGGTTTTTCTTCTGTAAACGAATATGTCGCTGGGAATAAATACCCTTCAAGCGCATAACGAATGTTTTTATTTAAAATATCCGTTGTTAAAACAGAAGGATATTTTTTCATAAGCTCATCAATATAGGCGCGATTAGTTAACTTTGTCATAATGTCTTTTGATGAATAGCCTGTTTTTTGCGAAATAATTGTCGCAATTTGCGTCAGCTGTTTTCCTTCTGGAATTGTTATTTTTAATTTCGCTTCTTTGACAACTTTTCCTGTTTTTAACTTACCTACAATTTGCTCTAACGTCATGGCTTTTGTAAACGTATAATTGCCTGCTTGAAAGTCGGCGTGGTTTTTAAATTTCACGTAATAACGAAAAATGGTCGCATTTTTAATCACACCGTTTTTTTCTAATACATTCGCAATCGTATACACCGATGAACCGATTGGAATTTCTACTTGAATTGGCGTTTTGTCGTTCGGATCAACCGGCTGCAAGGCAGAACGAATATATACAAACAAGCCAATGCATGCAGCAATTATAATCAATAATAGAGGTACTGTAATATATAAGACAATTTTTCGCACCGTTTTCGCTTCGTGTTCTTGTAACATGCTTCATCCTCCCCTCACTTTTGACATTATACTACAAATAATGACATGACATAAATAAAAAAAGAAGCTGACGTATAGCCAGCCTCTTATTCCTCTCCTTCTTCCTCTTCACCTAGGAATGTGTTTAACATTTCTTCGATCATATCCCATTCTTCTTCTGTTTCGATCGGCTGCAACTCTCCTGCTTGCCCATCTTCTCCTGGGATAAAGGAAGATGCGTGAATTTCGATTTCTTCATTGTCATCTTCTTCTGCACCAATTGGATAGTACAGAACATAAGATTTTCCGAATTCTTCAGATTCAAATGTAAATAATACTTCGCAAAGTTGCTCGTTGCCGTCTTCATCAACGACTGTAATGTGTTTTTCACCGTGTTCCATCATGTTCACCTCAATTGTTTATGGTCCAAATACGATTGTAAAATCATTACTGCGGCCATTTTGTCGATCACTTGTTTTCGCTTTTTTCGACTAACGTCCGCAGCAATCAACATGCGCTCTGCTGCCATCGTGGACAATCTTTCATCCCACAGGATGACAGGAAGTGAAAACGTTTCTTTCACTTGTTCCGCAAAGCGTTTTGTCGCCTCGCCACGCGGCCCGATCGTGCCGTTCATGTTTTTCGGAAATCCGACGACGATTTCCTCAACCGCGTATTGCTCAATTAATTGTCGCAAACGGTCAAAACCATATTCGCCGTTTTCTTCATCGATGCGAATCGTCTCGATGCCTTGAGCCGTCCATCCTAACTCGTCGCTTACAGCAACACCGAGCGTTTTCGTTCCAACGTCTAATCCTAAAATACGCATGTGGCTATTCCTCGCGATGTGTTCGTAAATAGAATTTCACTAATTCTTCAATTAATTCGTCACGATCGACTTTACGAATTAAGTTTCTGGCATCTTTATGGCGAGGGATGTAAGCTGGATCACCAGATAATAAGTAGCCGACTATTTGGTTAATTGGGTTATACCCTTTTTCTTGTAATGCGTCGTATACGGTAAGCAACACTTCCCGAACATCGACATCCATCGGTTCTTCCGGAAAGTTAAATTGCATTGTATTATCAAACGAACTCACCGTCTTTTGCACCCCACTCTCACGTTCCACGAAATCTGGCATATCCATCCTTACATCCATTGTACACGATTTCCACCATTTATTAAACAGATTTTACCCACTGTTCGACAAATTTAAGCGCTTCGTCTACTTTATTCGCATCTTTTCCGCCGGCTTGTGCTAAATCTGCTCGGCCACCGCCACCACCGCCGCAGCGCGTCGCTACTTCTTTAATAAGTTTCCCTGCGTGATAGCCGCGGTCGACTAAATCGTTTGTTACCCCGGCAATTAAGTTTACTTTATTTTGTTGTACAGAAGCAAGCACAATGATTGCTGATCCTAATTTTTGTTTTAAATCGTCAATCATCGCACGCAAGCTGTTCATATCGGCGTTATTTACTTTGCTTGTGACAAGTTGAACACCGTTTACTTCTTTTACTTCGTTTACTAAGCTTTCTGCTTCCATATGACTTAAACGGGCAGAGAGCGATTCATTTTCACGTTGCAGTTCACGCATATCATTCATGAGCGTATCAATGCGCGTTACCACATCTTTCGGATTTGTTTTTAATTTTTCCGCTACTTCTTTTAATAATGCAATTTGGTCGTTCATTAGACGATACGCAGCTTTTCCTGTGACCGCTTCAATACGGCGTGTACCTGCCCCAATGCCTGATTCAGAAACAATTTTAAACAAACCGATTTCGGCTGTATTTGTTACATGGCAGCCACCGCAAAGCTCTAGGCTATAGTCGCCTACTTGCACGACGCGTACGATGTCGCCATATTTTTCGCCGAATAGCGCCATCGCCCCCATCGCTTTCGCTTCATCAAGCGGTTTATAGTCGATCGCAACCGGGAGATTGCGCCAAATTTGTTCGTTGACAATCGCTTCAATTTGTTCAAGCTCTTCTTGTTTTACTTGACCGAAATGCGTAAAGTCAAAACGTAAACGGTCAGGCGCAACAAGCGAACCAGCTTGGTTAACATGCACGCCAAGCACATCTTTTAACGCTTGATGCAACAAATGTGTCGCTGTATGGTTTTTCACGATATCAACACGCGCTGCTTCATCGACACGTGCTGTATATGTGCCGTTTGTTTGAATGACCCCATGTTCAACGACGATATGATGTAAATGTTGACCGTTTGGTGCTTTTTGGACATCTTTTACGTACGCTTTTCCTGTTTCTCCTTCGATCCAGCCACGGTCAGCGATTTGTCCACCGCTTTCTGCATAAAACGGCGTTTCACGTAAAATCATTTGCGCTTCTTGTCCTTCGCTCACTTCATTCACAAGTTGACCGTCTTTCACGATCACTTCGACAACAGACGAAACAGAAAGTTGATCGTAGCCAACAAACGTGCTTTCTACTTTAATATCGCCTAATACGCCACCTTGTACTTGCATCGAATCGACATCTTGACGTGCAGCACGTGCCCGTTCACGTTGGCGCTCCATTTCACGCTCAAAACCATCATGGTCGACTTTCATTCCTTCTTCTTCTGCATACTCTTCCGTTAATTCCACAGGGAAGCCGTATGTATCGTACAGGCGGAATACATCTTCACCGCTAATCGTATCGCTACCACGTTGTTTTTCTTTTTCAATGACGCTTGCTAAAATCGCAAGTCCTTCGTT
The DNA here is from genome assembly GCF_014201585.1 of Anoxybacillus tengchongensis. Classification (GTDB taxonomy): domain Bacteria; phylum Bacillota; class Bacilli; order Bacillales; family Anoxybacillaceae; genus Anoxybacillus; species Anoxybacillus tengchongensis. The sequence goes on along the minus strand of NZ_JACHES010000017.1, from coordinate 26,113 downwards.
TAACGTTTCGTGGAAGCGCTCTTCTTCATTTTTAATGACTTTTTGAATGAACGTTGCTTTTTCTTTCACTTCCGGATAATAGTCAACCATAATTTCACCGACAACCGGCACGAGTTCATACATAAATGGACGTTGAATGTTTAATTGTTTCGCATAACGAACCGCACGTCGCAATAAGCGGCGCAACACATAACCGCGTCCTTCGTTTGATGGAAGCGCACCGTCTCCAATCGCAAACGTTACGGTACGAATATGGTCTGCGATGACTTTAAATGCCACGTCTTTTTCAGCATTTGTACGATATGTTTCACCTGAAATTTGCTCAGTTGCGCGAATGATTGGCATAAATAAATCGGTATCAAAGTTTGTCGGAACGTCTTGTAAAATCGAGCACATTCGCTCTAACCCCATGCCCGTATCAATGTTCTTCTTCGGTAGCGGCGTGTACGTACCGTCAGGATTATGGTTAAATTGTGAAAAGACGAGGTTCCACACTTCTAAATAGCGTTCGTTTTCTCCCCCCGGATATAATTCGGGATCGTTCGGGTCGTTGCCAAATTGTTCACCGCGGTCATAGAAAATTTCTGTATTTGGCCCACTTGGACCTTCCCCGATATCCCAGAAGTTTCCTTCTAACCGAATAATACGTTCTTCTGGTAACCCGATTTCGTTATGCCAAATGTCAAACGCCTCTTCATCTTCTGGATGGATTGTGACAGAAAGACGGTTCGGATCAAAGCCAATCCATTTTTCGCTCGTTAAAAACTCCCATGCCCAATGAATCGCTTCTCGCTTAAAATAGTCGCCAATCGAGAAGTTGCCGAGCATTTCAAAAAACGTATGGTGGCGCGCCGTTTTTCCGACATTTTCAATATCGTTTGTACGAATCGATTTTTGCGCATTACAAATGCGTGGATTATCTGGAATGACGCGACCATCAAAATATTTTTTTAATGTCGCCACACCGCTATTAATCCATAACAACGATGGATCGTCAATTGGAATGAGCGATGCGCTCGGCTCAACGGCGTGACCTTTTTCTTTGAAAAAGTCTAAAAACATTTGACGAACTTGAGCAGATGTTAGCTTTTTCACGTTTCCTTCCTCCCTTATAAAATATAAAAAACTCCCATCCCTGCTCAGGGACGAGAGCTTGCTCGCGGTACCACCCTGTTTATGGACAAACGTCCATCACCTCAACCGCCGTAACGTGGCTTCGTCGGCAGGGTTTGCCTGCACTCAGGATTAGCGTTCTGTTACCCTTCATCTGGAATTTCTTTCAGCCGCGGAAATTCCTCTCTGTGCGCCAAAATGCGCTTTAAGATGGACTGTAACATACTCGATCCGTCATCGTTTTTGTATGTATTACTCTTGTGAAAATTATAGACAAGCCCCTTTTTTTTGTCAATGCACCGTTGTTTTCAACGAGCGAATGTGGGCAAATGTCGCTTTGGCAATCGCAACGAGTGGGACGGCAATGATTAAACCGATGATACCACCGATTTCCCCGCCAACAAATAGGGAAAACATAATGATTAGCGGATGTAAATGTAAGCTTTTCCCTACAATAAGTGGAGATAAAATGTTTCCTTCAATGAACTGCAATAAAAAGACGATGCCGACAGTAAGAAGTAATTTGTTTACCGATATGGTGGCGGCAATAATCGCTGCTGGAATGGCGCCGATAATTGGTCCAAAATACGGAATGACGTTTGTTATGCCAACGATGATGCCAAGCAAAAGAGGGTATTTCATATCAATGAGCCAAAACGAAAGCGCAGCAGCTGTTCCGATCAATAGGCAAACAAACAATTGTCCACGAATATACCCACCGAGTGTGCGATCGACATCGCGCAAAAATTGAACGCCTTTATTTCGCCATTTTTTCGGAGTCCATTCCCATGCCACTTTTTTGATAAGCTCCACATCTTTTAACATGTAAAATGCGATAAACGGAATAATAAAAAAGACAATGATTCGATTAATTAGCTGTTTCAACCCGATAATTGTTCCTGTAACCGCCCCGCTAATAAACGTTTCTGCTTCTGTAATCATCGCTTCAATTCGTTTATGAACATCGTAAGGCCATGTGGCCGTTTCTTCATGAATATAATTCGTCCATTGTTCATACGTGCGGACAAATATCGGTAAACTTTTATTGAAATCTTCTAGCTGGGCAATAAATAATGGTGTGCCTTTATAAACCGCAAAACCGATTCCACCAAAAAATAACGCATAAATGAAAAGAATAGCGAGCGCTCTCGGCATCCCACGTTGATGAACATACTCTACGACAGGATGCAATAAGTATGTAATGAACGCAGCGATAAGAAAAGGGGTTACAACCTTAATAAACATATGTAAAAATGGCAACCATACGGATTTGAGTTTCACAACGAAGTAAATAAAAATTAAAACTAATAACATTTTCATTAAGCGAACGAAAAAATGAAGATGTGGATGTTCCAAACTGATCCCTCCTTTACTTCTATAGTGTGAGGACAAATAGAAGATGTTATACGAAAAACGGCAACCTCAAATGAGATTGCCGTTTTTCGTTACATAAATGGACGTAACATTTGTTTGCCGACTTTTCGCATGTTGCGCATGTTCACGCCACCGTTTCGTTGCGCTAATTGATATGCTGCCACTCCAGCACCGATCGCGATTAAAGAAGCGATTGTTCGATTCATCGTCATTCTCCTTTCATTACGAAAACAAAGTTCGTTCATGTTCGCTAAATAAATCGTCAAGCGAGCTAAGCGTTCCGTCTTCTTCGACTTGATGCGTATAAATCATTCCTTTTTGAACGGTTAGCTCAATAAAGCAATTCCAACAATAATACTGATTGACGCCGATTTTCCCTAAATCTTTACTTTGACAGTTCGGACACTTTAACATAAAAAGGCACGCTCCTTTTTATTTTTTTCTTCTATCTTTGTCATTTTTTTACGCAAACATACATCATTGCAAAAGAAGCGTACCGATATGTGTGTCCATTGTTATGTTACGTCATTTTCCATGAAGTCATACGGGGTAACACCTTCCATTCCGATGTTTGCATCTTCCATTGGGAGCAGTTGTTGTTCAGAAGAAATGGTAGCTGTTAATTTTTCGTATAGCGTTGTTTGCCTCGTCCCGTCATCTGTTCGCATCACCCCAAGTTGGAACGCTTCTTCTTCACCGCATAAAATTAAATACTGCTTACTGCGCGTAATGGCTGTGTATAGTAAATTGCGTCGCAGCATACGATAATAACTTTTCACAACAGGCAAAATAACGATCGGAAATTCACTTCCTTGCGATTTATGAATCGAACAGCAATACGCGTGCGTAATTTGGTGCAATTCTTGTTTCGGATACGTCACTTCATTTCCATCAAACGAAACGACGACGAGATCTTGTTTTTCGACATTTTCATTCGCATAAAAAATAGCAACGATCTCACCGATGTCTCCATTAAAGACGTTTTCATCTGGCTGATTGACAAGTTGCAACACTTTATCCCCTACACGATAAACGACATCACCAAAAGTAAGCTCTCGTTTATTGTCGTGTTTTGGATTAAATAATTGTTGTAACGTTTCATTCAGTCGATCAATCCCCGCATGACCGCGATACATCGGTGCGAGCACTTGAACGTCTTTCGCCCGATATCCTTTTTGTTTTGCACTTTCAGCTACTTTTTTTACAACGTCAACGACTTGTCCACCCGTGCAACGAATAAACGAGCGGTCTTTTTGTGGAATCGTCAAATCATGGGGAATGTTTCCATCTTTAATCGCATGCGCAAGCGAAATGATCGACGAACCTTCCGCTTGACGATAAATGTCTGTTAGTCGAACGGTCGGAACGACATTTGCGCGAAGCAAGTCTTTTAACACTTGTCCTGGTCCGACAGACGGCAGTTGATCCTCATCGCCAACGAAAATGACTTGCATCGATGATGGAACAGATTTTAACAACTGATTCGCTAGCCACGTATCGACCATAGACATTTCATCAACAATTAACAACTTTCCGCAAATCGGCTCATCTTCTCCGCGCTGAAATCCATCACCACTCCAGCCGAGCAAACGATGAATCGTCATCGCCGGCAAACCTGTCGATTCCGTCATTCGCTTCGCTGCTCGTCCAGTTGGAGCCGCAAGTAAAATGGGAAACGGCTCGTCTGCATCATAGCTCGCAGGATCAAGCGATAATCCATGTAATTTGGCGAATAAATGAACGATGCCGTTAATGACCGTTGTTTTTCCTGTGCCTGGTCCGCCCGTTAAAATGAACAACGGGGAACAAAGCGCTTGCTGAATCGCCTCTTTTTGTTTTTGCGAATATTGGATATTTGCTTCTTCTTCCCATTCACCGAGCGCCAGTAAAAATTCCGCTTCAGAAAATGTTGACATATCACATTGTTCAAGTAGTCGCCTGACATTTGACACAATGCCTTTTTCGGCGAAATATAATGAAGGGATATAAAAACGATCTTCTTCAACGATTAACTTCCCTTCTTCAGATAAGTGGACCATTTCACGGGAAATGCAAGCGACATCGACAAGTTCTTGACGTTTTGCTTCTAACAGTTGTTTTACTTCTGTAAGCAGTTGTTCGTACGTCATATACACATGTCCTTCTTGCATGCAATGTTGCTCAATAACATATAAACAACCGGCCCGAATGCGATCCGGATGATTCCCAGAAATACCGAGCTGCAAGCCGAGGTCATCGGCGCGACCAAATCCAATTCCTTCAACATCTTCTACAAGCTGATACGGATTTGTGCGAATGATTTGTAACGTTTCATCTTTGTACACTTGATAAATTTTCATCGATAACTGCGGTCCGAAGCCAAATTGCGATAAAGCAATCATAATTTGTTCTAATCCTTCATGTTCGCGCAACGTTTCATATAGCTGTCTCGCTTTCGCTTTTGTCAACTTGGGCACACTTGCAAGCACATCAGGATCTTCTAATATTTTTGAAATCGCTCGCTCACCTAACGTTTCAACAATCGCAGTAGCTGTTTTTTTACCGATTCCTTTAAACATGCCGCCCGATAAATATTGAATCACTCCTTCTTTCGTTTCAGGAAACTCTTTTCGAAAATGATCGACAACATATTGTTTCCCAAAGCGCGGATGTTCTTTAAATGAGCCGAAAAACGTATATGTGTCATATTCACCGAGCAAAGGGAAATAGCCTGTCACAACAACATCTTTTTCTATATGCGCTTCATTTGTTTCTTCCACACGCACACGAATAACCGAATATAAATTGTCTTCGTTATGAAAAATGGTACCGACATGGACGCCTTTAATAAACGATCGTCCGTCGAAGTCTAACTGTTGTTGCAACGCCAGCTCCCCCTTTTTTTACTGTAATGCTCGTTCCATTAGCTTTTTCCCATGACCCGCTAACAAATGATTCGGCTGAATGATAAGTGCCTTTTCAAACATCGCATGTGCTGTTTTCGGATCGTCTTTGTATGCATACGCGACACCTAAATTGTAATACGCATCCGCATGTTGATCGTTTAAATGAATCGTCCGTTCAAAATACGTCATCGCCTCATCGACAAACTGCAATTGGGCTAAGCAAAGTCCGAGCTGAAACGTCGCTTCCACATCGCGCTCGTTTAATTCTACTGCCCGCTGAAAATACGGCATCGCTAAACGTGGTTGCTCTAAATACATGAGCGACATGCCGAGCATAAAAAACACATCCCCGTCCGTTAATCCAGCTTGAATTGCTCGTTCAAATTGTTCTTTCGCAAGTTCGAACTGTTGGCGATTGTAATACATCGATCCGAGTCCGTAATATGCGGTTGCAGCTTTTTCATCAAGTTCAAGCGCTTTGTGAAAAAAGCGTATCGCTTTTTCTTCTTCTCCGACAGCTGCTAATACGTTCCCGAAATTAATGTAACCAACAGGATCGTTCGGTTGCCGTTCAATTGCTTCATGAAAGCATTTGACCGCTTCTTCATATTTTCCTTGCTGCATATATTGAATGCCTTGCGCATTGTAATCCATCTCTATCACCTCATATTCAATATTATAACAAAAAAGCCTTCAACTCGTCTGTTGAGTTGAAGGTTAGCCAACGTATGTCAATCTTTCACCGTTGCGAAAGACTTGATCGATCGTTCCGCCACCGAGACATTGTTCACCGTTGTAGAAAACGACCGCTTGACCTGGAGTCACTGCGCGCACGCGTTGCTCAAATGACACACGCGCTGTCGTCTCATCGATCATTTCTACTGTTACCGGCACATCCGGCTGACGATAACGGAATTTCGCTGTACATGACATCGGTTCACTCGGCTTTCGACCGCTTACCCAATTCACATTCGTCGCAATGATCGCATCAGAATAAAGCAGTTCATTATCAAACCCTTGCGCCACGTATAAAATGTTATCTTTTACATTTTTCCCGACGACAAACCAAGGCTCTCCGCTACCACCGATACCAAGTCCGTGGCGCTGTCCGATCGTATAATACATTAACCCGTCGTGCGTGCCTTTCACTTGTCCATCGAGCGTTTGCATCTTGCCCGGTTGTGCAGGTAAATAATTGCTTAGAAACTGTTTGAAATTGCGTTCTCCGATGAAACAAATGCCTGTGCTATCTTTTTTTCCTGCTGTCGCAAGCCCCGCTTCTTTTGCGATTTCGCGCACTTTGGACTTTTGTAATTCACCGATTGGAAACAACACTTTTGATAATTGTGCTTGCCCGAGCTGATTTAAAAAATACGTTTGATCTTTGTTTGCATCTAATCCGCGCAACAATTGATATTCTCCATCACGATACGCAACGCGCGCATAATGGCCTGTTGCTAAATAATCAGCACCGAGCGCCATCGCGTGTTCTAAAAACGCTTTAAATTTAATTTCTTTATTGCACATCACATCTGGATTCGGCGTGCGCCCTGCTTTATATTCATCTAAAAAGTACGTAAATACTTTTTCCCAATATTGCTTCTCAAAATTAACCGCATAATACGGGATACCAATTTGGTTGCAAACACGCATAACATCTTCATAATCTTCCGTTGCGGTACATACCCCGTTTTCATCTGTATCGTCCCAGTTTTTCATAAAAATGCCGATGACATCATATCCTTGTTGTTTTAACAATAATGCTGCTACCGATGAGTCAACTCCACCGGACATGCCTACTACTACTCTTGCCATCGTTTTCCCTCCTTTCACGCTTTTGTTAGTCGCTTCACAATTTTTGCAATATCACACGCAGCACGTTCTATTTGTTCGATTGTATTGCCATATCCAAAGCTAAAACGGACAGAAGAACGAATACGCTCGGAATCATTTCCGTACATCGCTACTAACACATGTGACGGATCAATTGAGCCAGCCGTACATGCTGATCCGCTTGATGCAGCAATACCTGCTAAATCTAAATTGACAAGCAATGCTTCTACATTTGTTCCGAAAAACACAACATTCAATACATGTGGCAAGCGATTTGTTTCATGACCGTTGACCGCGTAATGAATGCCTTCTCGTTCAAATGTCGCAAGCATAGTACGTTGAAATTGCTCATACAACGTTCTTTTTTCAGCCATTGTTTGTTGTGCGAGTTCAGCTGCTTTTTGCAATCCGACAATGCCTGGTACGTTTTCTGTCCCTGCACGTCGCTTTCGTTCTTGTTCTCCCCCGTATATGTGTGGTGTAAGACGAACACCTTCACGTACGTATAAAAAGCCTACTCCTTTTGGTCCGTTCACTTTATGGCTAGATACGGAAAGTAAATCAATGCCGAGTTCACCTACATGAATCGGAACGAGACCATATGCTTGTACCGCATCTGTATGAAAATACGCATCATGGTCGCGAAGTAATTGGCCAATGTCGTGAATCGGTTGCAATACGCCTGTTTCGTTGTTACCAAACATAATGGATACAATAATTGTATCATCGCGCAAAGCACTTTTTACTTGTTCAACTGAAATCATACCATGCTCATCCACAGGCAAATACGTCACATCAAATCCTTGCTTTTGTAAAAATTTGCACGTATTTAATACGGCGTGATGTTCGACAGACGTTGTAATGATGTGTCGTCCTTTTTCGCGATTCGCCATCGCCACACCAATGATCGCTAAATTATCCGCCTCTGTCCCACCGCTTGTAAAAATAATTTCGTTTGCTTTTGCTCCAACCGTTTTTGCAATCGTCTCCCGTGCCTCATCAAGCGCTCGGCGACTTTCACGTCCGAACGAATGAATGCTTGATGGATTTCCAAAATATGTCGTCATATATGGAATCATCGCCTCTACGACTTGCGGATGAACAGGAGACGTTGCTGCGTGATCTAAATAAATGCGCTCCAAATACATTCTCCTTTCTTAAATGTAAAACATATATGCATCACCATGGTCGTCTGTATGGCTTGCTAAGTCTTCTAACGTCGTGCTATCTAACACTTCTTTTACCGCATCGCGAATGCGCATCCATAGTTCACGCTTCGCTGGTTCTTCATCTTCTAGTTCTTCAACGACTTGCAACGGTCCTTCTAACACACGAATGACATCACCTGCTGTAATGTTTGACGGTTCATCTGCTAAAATATAACCGCCATACGCTCCGCGAATACTTTTTACTAAACCAGCATTTCGCAATGGGGAAATGAGTTGTTCTAAATAATGCTCGGATAAGTTGTTCATTTGAGCAATCGATTTTAATGAAATGGGCCCCTCTCCATATCGTTTAGCCAACTCAATCATAATCGTTAAACCGTATCGACCTTTTGTAGATATTTTCAAACGAATCATCCCCTCATCAACTGTCAAAAGAAACACAAGCCATTATAACATAAAAATGCGAAACAAAGGAACGTTACTGCTTTTTTCGTTCGTTTAGCCGTTCGTACACATGAGCGAGCTGTTTTTCTTCTCCGTTTTGTTTCGGTTGATAATATTGCACCCCGATTAAATCATCAGGCAAGTATTGTTGTGCCACCCAACTGTACGCATAGTCGTGCGGATATTTATATCCTACTCCGCGTCCAAGAAGTGTGGCGCCTTTATAATGAGCATCTTGTAAATGCAGCGGAATAGATTGGCCTTTGCCGCTCCGCACATCCATAAGTGCTTGATCAATTGCCTTATAGGCGCTATTTGATTTCGGTGATAAACACATGTCAATCGTCACGACCGAAAGTGGAATGCGCGCTTCTGGCATACCGAGACGTTCGGCTGCTTCGATCGCACTCATCACCTTCACCCCGATCAGTGGATTTGCTAATCCAATATCTTCATAAGCAATGACCGCAAGACGACGACAAACAGCGGTAAGATCTCCTCCTTCAAGCAGTCGTGCCAAATAATGAAGCGCAGCATCAACATCGCTACCACGAATGCTTTTTTGAAAAGCGGAGAGTAAAGAATAATACGTATCTCCTTGTTTATCATACGTCAATGCCCTTTTTTCTACACAAAACGAAACGGTATGTAAATCTACGACGGCGCATTGATCGTCTTGCTTCGTTGCATATATCGCTTCCTCCAACAACGTTAACGCTGTGCGCGCATCACCGTTTGCTCCTTCTGCAATCATAGACAGCGCCTCATCGCTAATTTCAATATGCCAATTGCCTAATCCGCGTTCGCGATCCGCTAAAGCGCGGCGTAATAACTCGATCGTTTTCTCTTTTGTCAATGGTTGCAACTGTTTGATTTGCCCTAGACGACTTCGAACAGCCGGATTAATCGAATGGAACGGATTTTCCGTCGTCGCTCCAATAAGCGTAATCAAGCCGTTTTCGACATGTGGCAATAAATAGTCTTGCTGTGCTTTCGTAAAACGATGAATTTCATCAATAAATAAAATGACGTTACCTTCAAAGCGAGCATCTGCCACAATTTCTTCGATTTCTTTTTTTCCTGCCGTTGTCGCATTTAACGTATAAAACGGTCGTTGCATCGTTCCAGCAATCGCATAAGCGAGCGATGTTTTGCCGACGCCAGGCGGTCCGTAAAGCAACAACGATGGTACATAGCCATTTTTAATCATTCGATATAATGCTGTATGTGAACCAATGACATCATCTTGTCCGACCACTTCATCGATGGTGCGTGGACGCATACGATAAGCAAGCGGCTCTTGAGCAAACAACATTTTTTCTCACCTCACAATGCTAGCGCTGCACGTAAGGCAGGAACAAACTCGCGCATATTACTTTGTTGTAAATATAAAAGAAACGCATCAATAATCGCTTTTCGTGGTTCATCTCGCTCTACTTCTGTTTTTAATTGTTTTAGTAGCTCCACGATATCATGATCACCTGCTTCTTCGATCATCTCCTCAATAAGCACAAGTGCACGTGTTTTTTCCGCTTGAGCATCGTGGCTAAGCAACGGCATGTCGTGCTGTAAACTGTCGACAAGAGTATCAAGTCGCCCGATTAAAAAAGGGGCTAATCGTTGAAAAGGAAACGGTTTTTGTTCAAAAAGGGCGAAAAATAAATATTCTTTTAACATGCCATTTAACATAACGGCACAATCAAGTACATACGGACGAATACGCTCCCCGTATACATCTATGAGTGATTGAACGTACCAGTCAAATAAATGGGAACGAATACGTAAAACGAGCGCATGAACGTCTTCGCTAACTTTTTGTGCATGATCGCCCATATGCATTTGTACAATTTCTTTATGTTGCTCAAACGCTTCAATTTGTAGAGAAAGTTGCTTTAAAAATTTTTCACGTGCCGTTAACGAACGATCAGAAGCGATATGTGCAAATTGTTGAAACAGCTGATCGTAATGATATTGAAAAATCGACAGCACAATTTCCTCTTTTGACTTAAAGTAATTGTATAGCGATCCTTTTGCTAACTGGCTATGTTCAGCAATTTCTTGCATCGTTGTAGCGTGATATCCTTTTTCAGCAAATAGTTTCATCGCCACTTGAATAATTTGCTCTTTTCTGCTCACTCGGCCTCATCCTTATTGTTCATTTCTCGTTTTATTATAACATAACAGGCTGACCGAATTTCAGTCAGCCTGTTATCCATTATGCTTGTCGTTCTTTTTTCGCTTGACGGAAGAAAAATAGTTCATACACAACAGGAACGAGAATTAACGTTAATAACGTTGATGACGTCAATCCACCGATGACCGTAATCGCTAATCCTTTGGAAATGAGCGTTCCCGATGATTTCGTAAGCGCAAGCGGAATGAGTGCGGCAACTGTCGCAAATGCTGTCATTAAAATTGGACGTAAGCGTGTTTTTCCTGCTTCAATGAGCGCTTGACGAATCGTCATTCCTTTTTGCTCACGATTTTGCCCGATGCGGTCAACGAGAACGATCGCATTCGTTGTGACAATCCCAATGAGCATTAATAAACCGATCATAACGCTGACAGACATCGGTTCATTCGCGATAAATAAGCCGAGCAACGAGCCGATTGGAACGAATACAAGCGATGATAAAATAATAAACGGTATGCGCGCTTTTCCGAACGTAATAAGCATTGTAATATACACAAGCCCAATGGCTACAACCATCGCTAAACCGAGTTGTTGGAACGTTTCTACCGTTTCATCGCTTCCACCGCCGCCTTCAAATGAGACGTCTTTTGGTAAATCAATTTCTTTTTTCACGCCATTGATGACATCTTGTGTGACTTTTTGAATGTTGTCACCAACGACTTGAGCTGACACACGTGCGAACACTTTTCCGTCCAATTTTTGAATCGATGTAAATGTATCGACTTCTTGCACATCTGCCAATTGTTTTACTGGCACTGGACCGAACTTTGTGAAAATAAGTGTGTTTTCTAACTCTTCTATCGATGCCATTTGTTTATCATACGACAATTGTACCGTCCGTTCTTCATCGTCTAACGTCAACGTACCGACTTGAACCGGACGAGTTTGATCGGCGATTGTACCGAGAATTTGAAATCCTGATACACCGTATTCCATTGCTTTGTTCGTATCAATGTTAACGACGACTTGCTTTTGTTTATCTGTAAAGTTATTTGTGACATATTTCAAATCGTCGCGCGTCTTTAAGTACGCTTCTACATCTTTCGCTGCCTGTTGTAACGCATTTAAGTTCGTCGAGTATAAGTCAATATTTACGTTATTGTTTGACGGCGGCCCGCCTGTTTGCAATTCTTGAACACCGATTTTTGCACCTTTTACTTCCGCTTGAGCGATCGTTTCCATTTCTTTTTCTAACTTTTTAATAAATGCGCTTACGTTTGTGTCTTCTTTCAACGTGATAAAATAGTTAGCTTGATTTTTCCGCTTTAATCCGCTACGGAAATCGCGGCTACCAATTCCTGCAGTAACTTCTTCAATCTCCTTCATTGAAGCAAACATATTTTCAATTTTCAACGATACATCGTTCGTTTTTTCTAATGGAGTAGACGATGGAAGTTCGACGGCAGCAATTAATGATTTTTGTTCTTCGTTTGGAATAAATGTAAAGCCTAACTTCGGTACAATAGCGAATGAACTACCGAGCAATAAAACAGACAAAAGCAAGACGGTTTTTTTATGATTCAACGCCCATTCAATCGCTTGACCGTAAGCTCGTTGCAACGCTCCCTCTTTTTCTTCTGGCGGCACTTTTTTAAACGAAAATTTCGCTAAAATTGGAACGATCGTAATTGCAACAACGAGCGACATTAAAAGCGAAAACACAATCGTTAACGCAAATGGTAAGAAAAACTCGCCTGTCACGCCGCCAACAAGACCGAGCGGTAAAAAGACAACAACTGTTGTAATCGTCGACGATGTAATTGCCTTTAAAATTTCTTTCGTTGAGTCTTCGACAAGTTCATCTGTCATTCCCGTTTTCGATTTGCGCACGCGTCGGAAAATGTTCTCAATGACAACGATGCTATCGTCAACTACTCGCCCGACTGCAACCGCCATTCCTCCAAGCGTCATAATGTTTAACGAAATATCCATTCGTTGTAAGAAAATGGACGCTACAAGTAACGACAGCGGAATCGAAATAATCGCAATGATCGTTGCACGTACGTTTCGTAAAAAGATAAGCACTGCAATGGACGCAAACAATGCTCCGAGCAATCCTTCACGCACGAGCGTTTCAACAGACTTTTTAATTCCTTCAGCAGAATCAAATCCTATGGCATAATCAATTTGATCTTTATATTTGTCAAGGACGTTCAGTACTTTTTCTGCCACTTCAACAGTGTTGGCATCTTGCTTTTTCGTAATAGCCATGGATAAAGATGGTTGTAAGTTGTAGCGCGTAATTTCTCCTTGCTCTGTCACTGCTTCAATCGTCGCCACATCTTTTAACGTAATTTTTGCAGAAGCTTGCTGACCACTTGCTGGTGCTCCTGATGATGCATTCATCATTGGCGAAGACAACGGCAAATTTTCAAGTTGTTTTATCGTTTCAATTTTTTGTTGTACGCGAATCGGAATTTGTACTGTTTCTGTTTGAACATTTCCGGCAGGGAACGCTAAAAACTTTTCATTAATTTGTTCTTTAATTTGCGTTAAGCTTAAGCCGTACTGTAATGCTTTTTGCTTATCAACTGTAATTTGAACAATATCCTCTTCCATTCCACCGACAGAAATGGAGTTGATACCATTAATTTTTTTCAACTCTGGAATAATTGTATCGTTTAGCAATGCCTCGATATTCGTGTCCCCTTTTGCAAACAGAGAAATGTTATAAATCGGGAACGTACCGAACGAGAAGCGATTCACTTTCGTTTGCACGTTTTCCGGCAAATCTGTCTCTTTCATAAGCGATTCGACTTGTCGTTCAACTTCCTCCATATCGGTGTCGAATGGAAATTCTAAATTAATAATTGCGATGCTTTCAAACGAAGAACTTTGAAGCTTTTTTACCCCTTCAATCGCTTTAAACTTTTCTTCTAACTTTGTCGTCACTTGCTCGTTTATATCTTCTGGCGAAGCGCCTGGATAAATGACTTCCACAGATAGTTGTGGAAACTCAATATTTGGCAACAAATCAACTTTTAAAGAAGAAAATGAATATAGTCCGCCTAATATGAGTAGAAACGAAATAATAAATACGGCGACTGCATTTTTTAAACTAAACCTCGTTAAAAAGTTCATTCCGCTCTTCCTTTCTTTCTTGAAATATGACCAAATGGTCGTTTTATTACGACCATACAGTCACATTTTCACTATAATTCAATTTCCTTTCCTTTGCAACTAATAATGTGCTGTAAAGAAGCGCAAAGGATGTTTTTCCTTTGCGCCTATTGTTGATCTACACGTTGGATCGGAATGTCTTTTAATAATTGTTGTACGACATGTGCAGCCATAATGAGACCTGCGACAGATGGAACGAACGCATTCGATGACGGCGGCATTTTCGCCTTGCGAATCGTTGCTTCATCGTTTCCTACTTCTTTGCGAACGTCCTCACGAATGACGATTGGGCTTTCATCCGAGAAAACAACGGTAATACCTTTTCTAATTCCTTCTTTTCGCAATTTTGTGCGAATAACTTTTGCAATCGGATCCGTATGCGTTTTTGAAATATCAGCGATGCGAAAGCGAGTTGGATCCATTTTATTTGCTGCTCCCATGCTTGAAATGATTGGAATATTGCGCTCTAAACATTGTTTCATTAAATGAATTTTATACGAAATTGTATCCGACGCATCAATGACATAGTCCATGTCATACGAAAAAATTTGCTCATACGTTTCTTCCGTATAAAACATTTTTAACGCAATGACTTCACACGCTGGATTAATGTCAGCAATGCGCTCTTTCATCACTTCCACTTTCGGACGCCCGACAGTTGACAATAAGGCATGAATTTGACGATTGACGTTTGTAATGTCAATATCGTCTTTATCAATTAAAATGAGACGTCCAACGCCTGAGCGAGCAAGCGCTTCTACCGCAAACGATCCGACACCTCCAATGCCGAGAATCGCCACCGTACTTTCACTTAACCGTTTTAAACCTTCTTTTCCGATCGCAAGTTCGTTACGAGAAAATTGATGTAACATGTTTTTCCTCCCATATGTAAGTATTTCAATCGGATATACATGCATTATGGCACAAAAAAAGCCTCAACGTAAAGCTTGTTCTTTACGTTAAGGCTTTATTCGTTTTTGTTGCTTAGTCCCAATCGTGCCGTCGCTGATGGCCTTTGTTTTGAACCCGCTCTCTCACAGGTGGGTGCCCTGTTTCACGCTTATGTACGTCCTCGGTATGTAAATGAGGCATGTACGCTACCTGAAAACCCGGGCTCCCGTATCACACATTGTTCGGTCAAAACAATAGGTGATACGACAAACACATCAGGACTTGTTGTTACTTGTATGTTAGCACACTTCGCATGCATTTGCAACGTTACAAATTTAGTCTACTTTTTGAACGTCCTTCACTTGTAAATGCAGTTCGTCTAATTGCGCTTCACTTACTGCACTTGGTGCTTCTGTTAGCAGACAGCTAGCACTTGCTGTTTTCGGAAAGGCGATCGTATCACGCAAGTTAGAACGACCCGCCAGCAACATGACAAGACGGTCTAATCCAAGAGCAATTCCACCGTGCGGAGGTGTACCGTATTCAAACGCTTCAAGCAAAAAGCCAAACTGTTCGCGCGCTTGTTCTTCAGTAAAACCGAGCGTTTTGAACATTTTTTCTTGTATATCGCGCTCGAAAATACGGAGCGATCCTCCTCCTAACTCATATCCGTTTAACACAAGATCATACGCTTGTGCGCGAACGCTCGCTGGATCTGTTTCGAATTTTGGCACATCTTCACGAACAGGCATTGTAAACGGATGATGTGCCGCATAATAGCGACCTTCTTCTTCATCGTATTCAAAAAGCGGCCAATCTGTAATCCATAAGAAATGAAAGGCTGATTCGTCAATTAACTTCAAATCTTTTCCTAATTTTAAACGCAACGCGCCAAGCGAGTCCGCAACGACAGATTTTTTATCGGCTACAAATAACAACAAATCGCCGACTTTCGCTTCAAGCGTTTGTATCATTTGTTTTTGCTCGTCTTCGTTAAAAAACTTCGCAATTGGCCCTTTTAGTCCATCGTTTTCGACTTTCAACCATGCTAACCCTTTTGCCCCGTAGCGAGCGACATATTCTGTTAACGCATCAATATCTTTGCGAGAATATTTGTCCGCTGCGCCTTTGACGTTAATCGCCTTCACTTGTCCACCGTTTTGCACTGCGCTGGCGAACACTTTAAAGCCACAATCTTTCACTTGCTCAGATAGATCGACAAGCTCAAGTCCAAAGCGAGTATCTGGCTTGTCCGAGCCAAAGCGAGCGATCGCTTCATCATATGACATGCGTGGAAAAGGAATAGGAATGTCGATTCCTTTTGCGACTTTCATGACGCGCGCCATCATGCGCTCGATCATTGCTAAAATATCATCTTGACTCATAAATGATGTTTCAATATCGACTTGTGTAAACTCTGGCTGACGGTCAGCACGTAAATCTTCGTCTCGGAAACAACGAGCAATTTGATAATACCGTTCAAAACCAGCGACCATTAATAATTGTTTAAAAATTTGTGGCGATTGTGGTAACGCATAAAACTCGCCTGGATGTACACGGCTTGGCACTAAGTAATCGCGCGCCCCTTCTGGCGTACTTTTCGTTAAAATCGGCGTTTCTACTTCTAAAAAGCCTTCCTCATCTAAAAAGTCGCGAATCGCTTTCGTCACTTGATGGCGCATTTGAAACGTTTGAAACATCACCGGGCGACGTAAATCTAAGTAACGATATTTTAAGCGAACATCTTCTGATACGTCCGTTTTATCTGAAATCGGAAACGGCGGCGTTTTTGCTTCACTTAAAATCGTCACATGTGTCGCATGTACTTCAACTGTTCCAGTCGATAAATTTCGGTTCACTTGCCCTTCTTCACGTTGAACGACTATGCCTTCTACGTCTAACACGTATTCGCTACGAATCGTTTCCGCAACTTGCAACGCCTCTTTCGACACATCTGGGCTAAATACAATTTGGACAATGCCTGTGCGGTCGCGCAAGTCAATGAAAATAAGTCCTCCTAGATCGCGACGCTTTTGCACCCATCCTTTTAAGCGCACCGTTTGACCAATCGCTTTATCTGTTACTTCTCCACAATAATGCGTCCTTCCGAACATACTTTCCCCTCCTATTGCAATGCGTTTTTCATATGTGAAACAAACATGTCAAGAGGTACTTCTTGCTGTTCCCCTGTTGCCATATGTTTGACGTTAATGACACCTTTTTGCAGTTCATCTTCTCCTAAAATAGCGACGTATGTCGCATGCAAACGATCGGCTGCTTTAAGTTGAGCCTTCACTTTACGGTCTTGATAGTCTTTTTCTGCCGAAACACCTTCTTGACGAAGGGCAGCGACAAGAGCAACCGCTTCTTCTTTTGCTTGTTCTCCTAATGCCACAACATAACAGTCAATTCCTTCTGAAATCGGTAACGAAATACCCTCAGCCTCTAATGCAGCAAGCAATCGTTCAATGCTTAAAGCAAATCCGATACCAGGCGTTTCAGGTCCACCAATTTCTTGAACGAGACCATTATAACGTCCACCGCCGCATAATGTCGTAATGGCGCCAAATCCTTCTGCCTCGCTCATAATTTCAAACGCTGTATGATTGTAATAATCTAAACCGCGCACAAGCCGCGGATCGACTTCAAATACGATGCCAAGCCTTTGTAAATACATTTGCACTTTTTCAAAATATGTGCGCGACTGTTCATTTAAGTAATCAAGAATCGATGGAGCCGTGCGCATGAGGTCATGATCACGATCTTTTTTACAGTCTAAAATACGCATCGGATTTTTATGTAACCGCGCTTGGCAATCATCGCAAAACTCATGAATGCGAGGCTGGAAATGATCGATAAGCGCTTGTCGGTGCGATTTTCTGCTTTCGACATCGCCTAAACTATTGATGACAAGCTTCAGTTTTTTCAGTCCGAGCGAGCGATATATATCCATCGCTAAAGCAATGACTTCAGCGTCAATCGCTGGATCGTTACTTCCGAGCGCTTCGACACCAAATTGGACGAACTGACGAAAACGACCTGCTTGCGGACGTTCGTAACGGAACATCGGCCCCATGTAATACAGTTTCACCGGTTGATTTGGATATCCGTACATTTTATTTTCAACAAATGAACGGACGACCGCTGCTGTTCCTTCTGGACGAAGCGTTAAACTGCGACCGCCACGATCTTCAAACGTGTACATTTCTTTTTGAACGATATCCGTTGTATCGCCGACACCGCGTAAAAATAGTTCCGTATGTTCAAAAATTGGCGTACGAATTTCTTGATAGTTATAACGCCGACAAAGTTCGCGCGCAATTTGTTCAATATATTGCCATTTTGCTGCTTGTTCTGGCAAAATGTCTTGCGTCCCGCGCGGAATTTGAAATGACATATCATTCCCTCCTTTAGTTTTTATGCAAACAAAAATCTCCCACCCCTAATAAATTAGGGACGAGAGACGAGTTCCCGTGGTGCCACCCTAGTTGAAGCGCATGCTTCCACTTTCATCCGATAACGCTCGGAAAGCGTTCTCTCCTACTAACGATGACGCGTTCAAAGAGAAACCTACGGAGTGTTCGTTCGTTAAGTCATCATGGAGAAATGCTTCCAGCCTACGGCATTTCCTCTCTGGCCATGTGTACTCTTAACTACTTTTCTCCATCATCGGCGAGATGTTGAATTTTCTTTTATATTACGTACGAACAAACCATTTGTCAAGACGACCTTTATTTTCCGAAATAACGAAGCAATCCGCTACAAATCGCTTCTACCGCTGCCTGTTGATATGATTGTGATACGACGAACATCTCCTCATTCGGATTGCTTAAGTAGCCGAGTTCAAGCAACACAGAAGGACGGCTATTTTCGCGCAAAACATGATAGTTTCCTACACGAACTCCACGTTGCTGGATGCCTGTTAAGCGACTGAGGGGACCAAAAAGCGCATCCGCAAGCGACCGATCGATTGATTTATAGTAATATACCGTTAAGCCGCTCGCCGTACGGTTTAACGCGCTGTCGTAATGAATGCTAATAAACGCATCTGCTTTATTGTTCGCAGCTATTTGTACTCGCTCACTTAACGATAAAAATCGATCATCTGACCGCGTTAAAATGACGTTAGCCCCCATTTGTTTCAGTTTTTCGCTTAGCAACAGCACGGTCTGTAACGTTAACATTTTTTCAATTGTTCCATTGACACCCGTTGTCCCATAATCTTTGCCGCCGTGTCCTGCATCAATAACAACTGTTTTTCCTACTATTGTTTGATTTTGAGAGGGAGCGGATGTTTGCGTCACTTGAACGACCCATTCGGCTACATATCCGATCGTTTGGGCATCCACTTGAATGACATACCATTGCCCTTCTTTTCGAATGACTCCGAACTGATCACCACGTTTTGCTTTCGAAATCACAGGCGATTGGGTAGAAGGGGAAGAACGAATATTTGTATTGTCGTATAACATTTGAACATATGTATCATATGTCATTTGTTCACTATTTTGCTCAGCGTTTGCTACATATGCCCGATTCACCCATCCTTCTTTTCCTTCCCAGCGTACGTATATCCAATCATTTTGTGTCATCGTCGCCGTTCCTTTCTCGTTGCGGTTGACATAACCGATGACCGCATATGTCGTTCCTGGTCCCTTGCGAATACGTAAACCATCTACTTGGCATACGACCGGCTGTTGTATTTGTTTTTTTATTTCAATCGCCTCATTTTGCGTTTGAACGTATTTTCCATGCACCCAACCTGTTCGATTTGAGGCGAGCCGAATTTGTAGCCATTCTCCTCGCTTTTGAACGACAGGATATTGCTTTCCTTTTGCTACTTTTTCTTGTACCGCAAACGTAAATCCCGGGCCGGTACGCACATTGAGTTGATTAACAGCTATGCGTACATTCATCGCTGCTTCCGCCGTTTGTACGATCAGCAACAAACAACAAAAAACGAACAGTAACGTCATAAGCGATTTTTTCATGTTGCAAATCCCCCTACGTTGTCAATAATCGCTACTTTATTTCTTCACAAACAAAAAAAATCCTTCTTTGAATGAAAAGGTAGAAAAATTGGGAATAATACGAACGATATTTCACGCGAAAGGAGCTTAATGATGCGCCATAGTGAAAAAGGGGAGTTTATTCATTCACAATCACCACTTATGCACGTCGATTTTCATGCATTTATTCAAAAAGAAAGCGAACTCACATCGTTTGAACTCGCCTCTGAATTTGGGCTTACTCTTCGTGATGTACAAAAGCTGAAAAAACATGTAGCACGAGGATAAAAAAACCGAGCTCGTCCACATGCGAGCGCGGTTTTTATTTGCTTTCGACGATTAATGTCACCGGTCCGACGTTTGTCAATTCTACATCCATCATTGCACCAAATACGCCTGTTTCTACGTGAATTCCTTTTTGACGTAAATGCTCGTTAAACAGCTCATAAATATGTTTTGCGTGCTCCGGTTTTGCCGCATCCATAAAATTTGGTCTTCGTCCTTTGCGACAGTCTCCGTACAACGTAAATTGTGAAATCGATAAAATCGATCCACCTACATCTAAAAGGGAACGGTTCATCTTTTCATGCTCGTCTTCAAATATGCGCAAATAAGCAATTTTTTCGGCAACAAATGCGGCATCCTCCTCCGTATCATCATGAGTAATGCCAACTAACAATACGAGCCCGAAATCAATTTCCCCGACCACTTCGCCAGCTACTGTTACTTTTCCATGTTTTGCTCGCTGAACGACAACTCTCATGGCCTCAACCCTCTCTAGTTCATAATCCGTCTAACTGAATAAATGTCTGGAATTTGTTTAATGCGTTCCACCACTTTTTGAAGATGGCTCACATTATGAATAAAAATCGTCATATGAATCGTCGCCATTTTGTTGCGATGATCCGTTCTTCCAGAAACAGCAGAAATGTTCGTTTTCGTCTCATTGACAGCTTGCAATACTTCATTAAGCAAGCCACGTCGATCATAGCCAGTAATTTCAATATCGACTGTATATTCACGCTGGCAGTTTGCGCTGCTCTCCCATTGAACAGGAATGAGTCGCTCTTTTGCTTCTTCTGCGAGTACATTCGGGCAATCGGCACGATGAACCGAAACGCCGCGTCCTTTTGTAATAAATCCGATAATTTCATCGCCAGGCACCGGATTACAACAGCGCGACAAACGAATAAGTAAATTATCTACTCCTTCGACGCATACCCCGAAATCGCGCTTTTTCATTGGGGTAATGGTCTTTGCCTCTTGTAGCATGTCCGACAAACGTTTCGCTTGCTCTTCTAAATCGCGTTGTTTTCGCCACTTTTCTGTTAAACGATGCGCGACTTGGGCAGCTGTAATGCCGTTATATCCAACAGCAGCATACATATCTTCTTCATTAGCAAAGTTAAATTTTTCTGCCACCCGCTTCATATTTTCAGCGGTGAGCACTTCTTTGACATCAAAGCCCATGTTGCGAATTTCTTTTTCAACAAGTTCTTTCCCTTTTTCTACATTTTCTTCCCGGCGTTGCTTTTTGAAAAATTGGCGAATTTT
Source organism: Anoxybacillus tengchongensis (assembly GCF_014201585.1). Lineage (GTDB taxonomy): Bacteria > Bacillota > Bacilli > Bacillales > Anoxybacillaceae > Anoxybacillus > Anoxybacillus tengchongensis. The sequence goes on along the minus strand of NZ_JACHES010000017.1, from coordinate 4,527 downwards.
ATTTTTCGCATGCGATGTTTGTGCAATTTTTAACCAATCTTGACTCGGACCGTATGAATGATTGGACGTTAAAATTTCAACAATATCTCCAGTTTGTAGCGGGTGATCGAGCGGAACCATTTTTCCGTTTACTTTTGCCCCAATCGTTTTATTTCCGATTTCTGAGTGAATGCGATACGCAAAATCAATCGGCACCGAACCAGCTGGAAGCTCGATGACGTCACCTTTTGGTGTAAAAACAAACACCATATCGGAAAATAAATCCATTTTTAACGTTTCGACAAACTCTTCCGCGTTGTTCGTTTCGTTTTGCCATTCGACAATTTCGCGAAACCATGATAGTTTTTCTTCAAATGTATTTGGGCGAATGGTCTTTCCTTCTTTATATGCCCAATGGGCAGCAATTCCAAATTCTGCGATATGGTGCATGTCGAACGTCCGAATTTGCACTTCAAGTGGCTCGCCTTTTGGACCGACAACGGTCGTATGAAGCGATTGGTACATATTCGGCTTCGGCATGGCAATATAATCTTTAAAACGCCCGGGCATCGGCTTCCAACATGTATGGATGATGCCAAGTACCGCATAACAGTCTTTAATGCTTTCAACGATAATGCGTACAGCAAGCAAATCGTAAATTTCGTTAAATTGTTTATTTTGCAAAACCATTTTGCGATAAATGCTATAAATATGCTTCGGACGTCCAGAAATTTCAGCTTGAATACCGACTTCATGCAACCGTGTACGCATTTCTTGAATGACTTCTTCTAAATATTGCTCACGTTCCGCCCGCTTTTTTTTCATTAAATTGACGATGCGATAATATTGTTGCGGGTTCAAATAACGAAGGGCTGTATCTTCAAGCTCCCATTTGATTTTTGAAATTCCAAGTCGATGCGCGAGTGGAGCGAAAATTTCAAGCGTTTCATTCGCAATGCGGCGTTGCTTTTCAATCGGCAAATGTTTTAACGTGCGCATATTGTGCAAACGGTCCGCCAACTTAATTAAAATGACGCGTATATCTTGCGCCATCGCCAAAAACATTTTGCGATGATTTTCTGCTTGTTGTTCTTCATGTGATTTATATTTAATTTTTCCGAGCTTCGTTACACCATCAACGAGCATCGCTACTTCTTTTCCAAATTCTCTTTCTAAATCTTCTTTCGTCACATGTGTATCTTCGACGACATCATGCAAAAATCCAGCTGCAATTGTCGCAGGGTCCATTTCTAAGTCAACTAAAATACCTGCTACTTGAATCGGATGAATGATATACGGTTCTCCTGACTTCCGATATTGCTCACGATGTGCTTCTTTCGCAAACTTATATGCCCGTTCGATAAACTGTACGTCGTCTTCCGACAAATAACGGCTCGCCTTTTCAATGACTTGTTCTGCCGTTAATACTTGTTCATTTGCCATGCAATCACCTTTTATTTTAAACGTATTTACAATATTATCATGAAAATTTTTTCAAATGTAAAGAGCAACATGCGAAAAAGAGGAGCGTTGTGCCCCTCCTTCATTAAAATTGCATTAACGTTAAAATATCGTATCCTTTTAATTTTTCGCGACCTTCTAAATACGTTAATTCAATTAAAAATGCAATGCCTGCAACAACGCCACCGAGCTGTTCAACAAGCTTAATCGTCGCTTCGATCGTGCCACCGGTTGCTAATAAATCATCAGTAATAAGGACGCGTTGCCCTGGCTTAATCGCATCTTTATGCATCGTTAATACGTCCTTGCCGTATTCTAAACCGTATTCGACACGAATGACTTCGCGAGGCAGTTTTCCTTCTTTACGAACAGGGACGAATCCAACGCCAAGCGCATAGGCAACTGGACAACCGATAATAAAACCACGAGCTTCTGGTCCAACAACCACATCAATTTTCTTTTCACGCGCATAATTGACGATTTGATCTGTTGCGTATTTGTACACTTCGCCTTTGTCCATAATTGTTGTAATATCTTTAAATTGAATGCCTGGTTTTGGGAAATCAGGAACAATCGTGACGTATTGTTTTAAATCCATCGATATTTTCCTCCTCATACAATGAATCAAACCAACGTTTCAGTTGGGAATAGGATGAATATAAAAACATATGCTCAAGTTCGGCCTGCGCTTGCTTTAATCGGTAAGAAGGGGATTCTGTTAAGTCCCGTTTCTGTACATGACGGGCTAAAGAAACGATCCCGTTTTCAACCGTAATAAACTCAAGCTCTCTAAACACTTGAATCATAAACAAAATCGTTTCTTTTGTCCACCCACGCGAGCGAGCCAAATCGTCAGCGTAACGCCGTACATCAAAAGGGCTACGCTTATGCAAAAAGGAATACAACCACTTAAAATGTTCACGCGTCGGCAACACACTAAAGAAGTGATTCTCCCTTTGATAGAATAACGCATAAATGCGTTCAGGTAAACTACAACTTAATAAAACTTTGACGATTTGCTGTGACGGAGGCAAATCAAGAAAAACGACATATTTTCCACTCACATCGATCGTCGCTTCTTGCTCGCTTAGTACATATACAATTTCGTCGGCATACGCCCCTAATTGCAGCACATCTACTGTATCGTGATGGAAAGCGATGAATAACCGTTTTTCTTTTGGAAGCGATGCCATGAACTTACTTGGATGACGAATATGGCGCATATCAAATAATTGCCACTCGTCCACAGCTACATCTTGAATCATTAACTGTGGTTTGCGAAAGTTATTCCATTCGTTAATGGCCAGTTCTCCGACGATCGAGAGACGAGCGTTCGGCGCAATTTCATCTCCAATATGCCCGAAGCCAAATCCGATCGCTTCTAATGTTTTTCCGTTTTCTGTTAACAATAATTTTAAGTGATTTTGATCTGTTCCAATTTTTCGTAACGTATCTAGTTGCACATGTTGGAAAAGGACGCGCGGTTTCGGATTTCCCATTCCAAACGGTGCAAGCCGATTCATTTGTTCAATTAATTCCAATGAAACATCACTAATCGAACAACGCAAATCGACATGCGTAACAGGAATAAAATGTTCTGCTGTCAGTTGTTGCTTCGCCGCTTCGTTTAGGCGACGACGTAATTCATCTACATTATGAAAAGAGAGCGTCATACCCGCAGCCATCGGATGTCCACCGAAATGAGGTAAAATCTCGCGACAGTTTGACAAATTCGCAAATAAGTCAAAGCCTTCAATACTTCGCGCTGATCCCTTTGCGATCCCTTTTTCTTGATCAATGCTTAACACGATCGTTGGGCGATAAAACCTTTCGACTAAACGAGACGCCACAATGCCAATGACACCGACATTCCAGCCTTCTTTCGCTACAACTAACACGCGATCATCTCTATAATGCTGCTCGACAAGTTGAATCGCTTCTTCCGTTATCTCGTTGACGAGTTGCTGACGTTCGCGATTCATCGCATCAATTTGCTCAGCCAGCATGTCCGCTTCATTTACATCTGTCGTCAACAACAGCTGAACAGCTGGATCAGCGCAATCGAGACGTCCAGCGGCATTAATGCGCGGACCAATCATAAACGCAATCGTATCTTCTGTCACAGCTGTATAGGATACACCACATTGTTTACAAAGCGCTTGTAAACCGAGACGTTTCGTTTGGCGAAATTGTTCAATCCCTAATCGAGCAAGTAAATGATTTTCGTCTTGAAGCGGAACGAGATCAGCAATCGTTCCAATCGCGACAACGTCCAGCCATTCGTATGGCACGCGCCCGATGAGCGCATGAGCAAGCTTAAATGCTACTCCGACGCCCGCTAAATGTTTGAACGGATAGTTTGGACTAATTTTCGGATGAATCGTTGCATATGCTTCCGGTAATATCGGACCAGGCTCGTGATGGTCTGTAATAATTAAATCGATACCGAGCTGTTTGGCTACGTTGGCTTCATGCAAAGCAGAAATACCTGTATCAACTGTAATAATTAGCGATACCCCTTGTTCCTTCGCAAATTTGAATGCTTGTTCATTCGGCCCGTACCCTTCGGAAAAGCGATTCGGAATGTAAAAGGACACATTCGCTCCTTTTTCTCGTAATGCGCTGACCATCACAACAGTACTGCTTACGCCATCAGCGTCATAATCACCGAAAACAAGAATACGTTCGCCGTTTGTAATCGCTTTCTCTATTCGCTCGACCGCTTTTTCCATGTCGTTTAACAAAAATGGCGAGTGAAACGATTGCTTTCGTTCAAAAAAAGAACGAGCGGCTTCAACGGTATGATAGCCGCGGCCGACGAGCAATGAAGCAACGAGCGGAGCTATATGTAACGCTTGCGCAATCATTTGCACTTGTTGTTCGTTTACTTGTTTGATGTTCCAACGGGTTTTCGATGCTAACATATCATTCACCCCTCAACCTTTTTATTATACAAAACAATACGCTGAGGGGCAATTTATTGTTCATCATATGTTTGAGTCAAGACTTTGTGGGAGATTTTTTTCTCGACCGATTTTATTGGTTATATATGGTTTTATGGACTTGTTTCATGTAAGCGCTTTTATC
>NZ_JACHES010000016.1 GCF_014201585.1 Anoxybacillus tengchongensis | reverse complement strand
ATCCTCGCTGATTTCAACCGTTTCGATTTTCGGCTTTTCGATTTCCAGCATTCCTTTAACCCTCCTTCAAAACGTCGAAACCCCGATTAAACCGATGACAGCTCAATCGAAATTCCCCCATGAATAAGTTCCCGAATGTGCACAACAACTGTTTTTTATTTCCCTGTAACAATGACTATATCCCATTATTGACACATACGCAAATTCTATACAGAGAAATTAAACACGACGACGTTTTGGCGGACGGCATCCGTTATGTGGAACCGGTGTAACATCTTTAATTGCTGTAATTTCTAATCCAGCCGCTTGAAGTGCACGAATTGCTGCTTCACGACCAGCACCCGGACCCTTTACGTTTACTTCAACAGTTTTCATACCATGCTCCATTGACGCTTTTGCAGCAGCTTCTGCAGCCATTTGCGCAGCAAACGGAGTAGACTTACGAGAACCTTTGAAGCCTAATGCACCTGCACTTGACCAAGAAATTGCATTTCCATGAACGTCTGTAATTGTGACGATTGTGTTGTTAAAAGTCGAACGGATATGAGCGATACCAGATTCAATATTCTTTTTTACACGACGTTTACGCGTATTCGTTTTACGTGCCATTCGTTCACGAACCTCCTTTACTTAATTATTTTTTCTTATTGGCTACTGTACGACGTGGACCTTTACGTGTACGAGCATTGTTTTTCGTATTTTGGCCACGAACTGGCAATCCGCGACGATGACGAAGACCACGGTAGCAACCGATCTCCATTAAACGTTTAATGTTTAAAGATACTTCACGACGAAGATCTCCTTCTACTTTTAAGCGATCTACGATTTCGCGAATTTTTCCTAATTCTTCTTCTGTTAAATCGCGAACACGAGTGTCTTCAGATACGCCAGCTTCTGCTAAGATTTTTTGTGCAGTTGCTTTACCGATTCCGTAAATGTATGTTAATGAAATGACTACACGTTTGTCACGAGGAATATCTACACCTGCAATACGTGCCATGATTTGTACACCTCCTCAAGTTTTATCCTTGTTTTTGCTTATGCTTTGGATTTTCACAAATAACCATAACTTTTCCGCGTCTGCGAATGACTTTGCATTTTTCGCAAATCGGTTTTACAGATGGTCTAACCTTCATGTGAACTTACCTCCTTGTTCGTGCGGAGTGTTATTTATATCGATACGTAATTCTTCCACGTGTTAAATCGTAAGGTGATAGTTCCACTGTCACTTTATCACCTGGTAAAATCCGAATAAAATGCATACGAATTTTACCTGAAACGTGAGCTAAAACAGTATGACCGTTTTCAAGTTCCACTCGGAACATCGCATTAGGTAACGTTTCAACGACTGTACCTTCCACTTCAATTACATCGTCTTTCGCCATTGAACGGCTCTCCCTTCTTTTTTGAAATGAGTAACATGTTCAACTAACACGACCAGTTTAAAGCTTACGATGCGCATCCGCAAAGAAGGTTAAAGCGTTCAAAGTGTTGTTAAAATTTCATATCCCGTCTCAGTAATAGCGATCGTATGCTCAAAATGAGCACAAAGCTTGCCATCTACTGTGACGACCGTCCAATTATCTTCTAACGTACGAACATAACGAGTTCCTGCATTTACCATCGGTTCAATGCAAAGAACCATGCCTGGCTTTAACCGCGGTCCTTTGTTTGGCGGACCGTAATGTGGAATTTGCGGATCTTCATGTAAGTCTTGACCAATTCCATGTCCAACATACTCACGCACAACAGAAAAGTTATGTGCCTCAACGTATGTTTGGATCGCATGGGAAATGTTCGTTAACCGTGCGCCAGGTTTCGCTTCTTCCAATCCGCGATACAATGACTGTTCTGTCACTTCTAACAGTTTTTTTGCCTCTTCGGAGATGACCCCGACCGGATATGTCCAAGCTGAATCGCCATGATATCCATTATATTTTGCGCCAATATCGATGCTAATAATATCTCCTTCGCGAAGCACACGGTCTCCCGGAACGCCGTGAACGAGCTCTTCATTTACGGACGTACAAATGCTCCCTTGGAATCCATTATATCCTTTAAACGAAGGAATTGCATCATGTTTACGAATGAACGTTTCGGCAATATGATCGAGCTCTCTTGTCGTTATGCCTGGTTCGATATATTTTTGTAATTCTTGATGAGTTAAGGCAACAATTCGGCCAGCTTCACGCATAATTTCAATTTCGCGTGGGGTTTTGCAAATGATCATTATTGTAAGCCCCCAAGTAATTCACAAATGTCAGCAAACACTTGATCAATATGTTGTTGTCCGTTAATGTTGCGCAAGTATCCTTTTGCTGCATAAAAATCAAGCAACGGTTGCGCTTGCTTCATATTGACTTCAAGACGATTTGCTACGGTCGCTTCGTTATCATCTGCACGTTGATACAACTCTCCACCGCATTTATCGCAAACACCTGCTTGGGCTGGTGGATTAAATACGAGATGATACGTTGCGCCACATTCTTTGCAAATACGTCTGCCTGTTAAACGTTCCATTAAAATGCTCTTATCTACTTCGATGTTAATGACATAATCGATGGAACGGTTCAATTGTTGAAGAAGTGTTTCTAACGCTTCTGCTTGAGCGACTGTCCGCGGGAAACCGTCAAGCAAAAATCCGTTTTGGCAATCGTCCTTACTCAATCGTTCACGAACAATGCCAATAGTCACTTCGTCTGGAACAAGATCACCGCGATCCATATATGACTTCGCCTGTAAACCGAGCTCTGTTCCTTCTTTGATCGCTGCTCGAAACATATCCCCAGTAGAAATGTGAGGAATTTTGTATTTCTCAACGATTTTCTCTGCCTGCGTGCCTTTTCCGGCGCCCGGCAGACCCATTAATACTAAATTCATCAATTTCTCCCCCTCAGCTCTATATGAGGTAGAGGGAATAAAATTCCCAACACCTCTTTTTATTTAATAAAGCCTTTATAATGGCGCTTTACTAATTGGCTTTCTAGCTGTTTCATCGTCTCTAAAGCAACACCGACGACGATCAGCAAACTCGTTCCTCCAATTTGAGCAGAAGGCGGTAGTTTAGCGAACTCGATAAAGAAGACAGGAAGAACAGCGATTGCTGCTAAAAATAGAGCTCCGACGAAAGTTAACCGATACAAAACGCGTGTAATGAATTCTTGCGTGTTCTTTCCTGGACGAATGCCTGGAATGTAACCACCTTGCTTTTTCAAATTGTCCGCCATTTGTTCCGGATTAACTTGAACAAACGCATAAAAATACGTAAAGGCAACAATTAAAGCGATGTATATAATCATCCCAACTGGTTGTGTGTAGTCAAAAACTTTTTTAATCCACAATGTTACATCATTCGAGCCGAAAAACGATGCAATCGTCGGTGGAGTAATAATAAACGACACCGCAAAAATAACCGGAATAACACCTGCCGGATTGACTTTTAACGGAATGTGTGTCGAATGACCACCTACTGGACTACGTCCTTCTAATCGCTTCGCATACTGAATTGGAATTTTCCGAAAAGCTTGTTGCATATAAATGACACCAACGATGACTGCAACAACTGCTAAAGCGACTAACAGTACTGTGACGATGCGTAAAAATAACTGATCGCCAGCATTTTCAAACTGCTGCACGTAAATTTGATTGAGCGTTGTTGGGATACCTGAAACAATCCCTGCAAAAATCAAAACAGAAATGCCGTTCCCAACACCTTTAGCTGTAATTTGCTCACCGAGCCACATTAAAAAAGCTGTGCCTGCTGTTAAAACGAGCGCAATAAGCAAATATGTCGGAATGCCTGGGTTTTTAATGAGTACACCACCAGACATATTATGAAACCCGTATGACATAGCGAACGCTTGGATAAAACCAAGCACAATCGTGAAATAGCGAGTAAACTGGGCGAGTTTACGGCGGCCTACCTCTCCTTGTTTCGACCATTCCGTAAATTTAGGAACAACATCCATCTGCAATAGTTGTACAATGATGGATGCCGTAATGTATGGCATGACGCCCATCGCAAAAATAGAGAAATTTTTCAAGGCGCCACCGCCGAATGTGTTCAATACGCCAAAGGCATTGAACTGATCCTGCATTTTCAAGACGTCTGCATTTACGCCCGGCACAGGAATAAACGTACCGATGCGAAATACAATGAGCATAAGAAGGGTGAACATAATTTTTCTTCTTATATCACCCACGCGCATAAAATTGGAGATTGTTCGAAACATTAAATCACCTCAGTTGTACCGCCAGCAGCTTCGATCGCTTCTTTTGCAGAAGCAGAGAATTTATGAGCTTTTACTGTTAACTTTTTCGTAAGCTCACCGTTTCCAAGAACTTTGATGCCTGCTTTTAACTTGCTTACTACGCCTGTTTCAAGCAACAATTCTGGTGTCACTTCCGTACCGTCTTCAAAGCGATTTAACGCTTCGAGGTTAACGATCGCATATTCTTTACGATGGATGTTTGTAAAGCCGCGTTTTGGTAAACGACGGAATAAAGGTGTTTGACCACCTTCAAAGCCGATGCGTACACCGCCACCAGAGCGAGCATTTTGCCCTTTGTGTCCTTTACCAGAAGTTTTTCCGTTACCAGAGCCGATACCACGACCAACACGGTTGCGTTCTTTACGGGAACCCGGTGCTGGTTGTAATTCATGTAGCTTCATGCCTAGGCACCTCCTTATTCTTCTAATTCTTTTACTGTTACAAGGTGAGAAACTTTATTAATCATTCCACGAATGGCTGGATTGTCGTTATGAACAACTGTTTGATGCAATTTTCGTAAACCTAATGTTTTAACCGTCACGCGTTGGTCTTGCGGACGACCAATTACGCTGCGAGTGAGGGTAATTGCTAATTTTTTCGCCATCATTTTTCCCTCCCTTATCCTAACAGTTCCTCAACTGTTTTACCGCGCAATTTTGCTACCTCTTCAGCACGTTTCAATTGCTTCAAACCGTCGATTGTTGCGCGTACCATGTTGATTGGCGTGTTGGAACCGATTGACTTCGATAAAATATCGCTAACACCTGCTAACTCTAATACCGCACGCGCAGGACCTCCAGCGATAACCCCAGTACCTTCAGATGCTGGTTTTAAAATGATTTCACCTGCACCGAAATGTCCAATGACTTCATGTGGAATTGTTGTACCAACAATCGGTACAGTAATTAAGTTTTTCTTCGCGTCTTCAATCGCTTTGCGAATAGCATCTGGAACTTCTTGAGCTTTTCCTGTTCCAAAGCCGACATGACCGTTTTTGTCACCAACAACGACTAACGCAGCGAAACGGAAGCGACGTCCACCTTTTACGACTTTAGCTACGCGGTTAACGGCAACAACGCGTTCTTCTAGTTCAAGTTTATTTGGATCAATGCGACGCATCTCTGTCCCTCCTTCTTAATTAGAATTGTAATCCAGCTTCACGAGCAGCGTCTGCAAGTGCTTTAACACGTCCATGATATAAATATCCGCCACGGTCAAATACAACCGATGTAATTCCTTTTTCAAGCGCACGTTTAGCAATTAATTCGCCCACTTTTTGAGCTGCTTCAACATTACCTGTTGATTCTAAGTTGAATTCTTTATCTAACGTTGACGCGCTAACGAGCGTCACAGCTTTCATATCGTCAATAATTTGCGCGTAAATGTGTTTGTTTGAACGGAACACATTTAAGCGTGGACGTTCCGCAGTTCCTACTACTTTACGACGAACACGAGCGTGTCTTTTTTTGCGAACTGCATTTTTATCAAGCTTAGTGATCATTCGTGTCACTCCTTTCATTTACCTAAGCAGCATTATTTCTTACCTGTTTTACCTTCTTTACGACGTACAACTTCGCCTTCGTAGCGAATACCTTTTCCTTTATAAGGCTCTGGTGAACGAACGGCACGAATGTTTGCTGCTAATTCACCAACACGTTGTTTGTCCGCACCTTTAACGATGATTTTTGTTTGTGAAGGAACTTCGATTTCAAGGCCTTCTTCTGGTTCGATTTCAACAGGATGAGAGTATCCTACGCTTAACACAAGCTTTTTACCTTGTTTTGTCGCACGATAACCGACACCAACAAGCTCAAGCGCACGCTCATAACCTTTTGAAACACCTTCAACCATGTTCGCAAGTAAGCTGCGAGTCGTTCCGTGAAGCGCACGATGATGCTTTTCATCGCTTGGACGCTCAACTGTTAAAACGTTGCCTTCTAATTTAATGACCATATCTGGATGGAACGTACGAGTAAGTTCACCTTTCGGACCTTTTACAGTAACTGTGTTACCGTTTAATGTAACTGTAACACCAGCTGGAATTTCCAATGGTTTTTTACCAACACGTGACATGTACTACACCTCCATTCGTTGCAAAATAATTACCAAATGTATGCTAACACTTCGCCGCCAGTACGTTTTTGACGTGCTTCTTTGTCAGTTAAAATACCTTGAGATGTTGAAAGAATTGCGATTCCTAAACCGTTCAATACGCGTGGTACTTCATCAGCTTTTGCATATACGCGCAAACCAGGTTTGCTAATACGTTTAAGACCTGTAATTACGCGCTCGTTGTTTGGACCGTACTTTAAGAAAATTCGAAGAATACCTTGTTTGTTATCTTCAATGTATTCGACATCACGAATGAAACCTTCACGCTTTAAAATTTCAGCGATTTCTCTTTTAATTTTTGAAGCAGGAACTTCAAGTTTCTCGTGACGCACCATGTTCGCATTACGAATGCGAGTAAGCATATCTGCAATTGGATCTGTCATCACCATTATGTTTTACCTCCTTCCCAACTCATGGGTTTATTACCAGCTTGCTTTTTTCACACCAGGAATTTGACCTTTATACGCTAATTCACGGAAACAAATACGGCAAAGTTTAAATTTGCGATATACAGAGTGTGGACGTCCACAACGCTCACAACGAGTGTACGCTTGCACTTTAAACTTTGGTGTGCGTTTTTGTTTCGCGATCATTGATTTTTTAGCCACGTTTTCGCCTCCCTCTTTTTACGAATGGGAATGATTATTTTTGGAATGGCATACCGAGCAACGTAAGTAATTCACGAGCTTCCTCATCTGTTTTCGCAGTTGTAACGATGACGATGTCCATACCGCGAACTTTGTTTACTTTATCGTAGTCAATTTCAGGGAAAATTAATTGCTCTTTTACACCTAATGTGTAGTTGCCGCGTCCGTCGAAAGATTTTTTAGAAACACCACGGAAGTCGCGAACACGCGGTAAAGAAACAGACACGAGCTTATCGAAAAACTCGTACATACGCTCACCGCGAAGCGTTACTTTCGCACCGATTGGCATTCCTTCACGAAGACGGAAACCAGCGATTGATTTTTTTGCGCGTGTAACAACTGGTTTTTGACCGGAAATTAATGCGAGTTCTTCTACTGCGTTATCTAACGCTTTTGCGTTTTGTACCGCATCACCAACACCCATGTTGATGACAATTTTCTCGATTTTTGGAACTTGCATCACAGATTTATAGTTAAACTTGCTCATCAGAGCAGGAACAACTTCTTTTACATACTTTTCTTTAAGGCGGTTCATTTGAGTACCTCCCTTCCTCGATCACTTCATTATTTGTCTAAAATTTCACCAGAACGTTTCGCATAGCGAACTTTTTTACCGTCAACTACTTTGTATCCAACACGAGTTGGTAATCCTGTTTTTGGATCAAGAGGCATTACGTTTGATACGTGGATTGGCGCCTCTTGGCTGATGATGCCGCCTTGTGGATTTGCTTGGGAAGGTTTCACGTGTTTTTTCACGATATTTACACCTTCAACAAGCACTCGGTTTTTCTTCGGAAACGCAGCGAGAATAACGCCTTGTTTGCCTTTATCTTTACCAGAGATTACTTGTACTTTATCACCTTTTTTTACATGCATCTGAATCGCACCTCCTTAAAAGGCTTTTCCTTTTCATTAAATCACTTCTGGAGCTAAAGAAACGATTTTCATAAAGTCTTTTTCACGTAATTCACGGGCAACTGGTCCGAAAATACGTGTACCACGTGGGCTCTTGTCATCACGAATGATTACGCAAGCATTTTCATCAAAACGGATGTAAGAACCGTCTGTACGGCGCACGCCACGTTTCGTACGAACGACAACCGCTTTAACAACTTGACCTTTTTTAACAACGCCACCTGGTGTTGCATCTTTAACTGTCGCCACAACAATGTCGCCAACGTTCGCATAGCGACGACCAGAACCACCTAGCACTTTAATGACAAGCACTTCACGTGCACCAGAGTTATCAGCAACTTTCATACGAGTTTCTTGTTGAATCATTGACGAAACCTCCTTTCGGATTTGTATCCATCATTCCGAACATATTCATTAAACAATAACAGCTTTCTCGACTACTTCAACAAGACGGAAACGTTTTGTCGCAGAAAGAGGACGTGTTTCCATAATTTTTACGATATCGCCCACTTTTGCTACATTGTTTTCGTCATGTGCCTTATATTTTTTCGAATACTTTACGCGCTTGCCGTAAAGAGGATGCTTTTTATAAGTTTCTACAAGAACCGTAATTGTTTTATCCATTTTATCGGAAACAACACGGCCGACGAGAACTTTACGATTGTTGCGTTCACTCATTGTGCGAACCTCCTCTCGATATCAATTATTTATTAGCAGCGATCTCTCTTTCGCGAATAACAGTTTTCATACGCGCAATCGCTTTGCGTACTTCACGAATACGAGCAGTATTCTCTAATTGACCTGTTGCCAATTGGAAGCGAAGGTTGAATAACTCTTCTTTCAACGCTTTAATTTTTTGTTCAATCTCGGCAGTGGTAAGTTCACGAATTTCTTTAGCTTTCATTTGATTCACCACCAATTTCTTCACGTTTTACAAATTTACATTTGATTGGAAGTTTATGAGAAGCAAGACGTAACGCTTCGCGAGCTACTTCTTCAGAAACTCCCGCGATTTCAAACATCACTTTACCAGGTTTAACTACAGCTACCCAACCTTCAGGAGCACCTTTACCGGAACCCATGCGCACTTCAAGTGGTTTTGCTGTATATGGTTTTGAAGGGAAAATTTTAATCCATACTTTACCGCCACGTCTCATGTAACGAGTCATCGCACGACGAGCAGCCTCGATTTGACGGTTTGTAATCCATGCTGGCTCTAACGCTTGTAAGCCGTACTCACCAAAATGTACTTCCGTACCGCCTTTTGCGCGACCTTTCATGCGACCGCGATGTTCACGACGATATTTTACGCGTTTTGGCATTAACATGATTAATTTCCTCCTTCCTCAGTTTTCTTTTTCGTAGGAAGGACCTCTCCACGATAAATCCATACTTTCACGCCGATTTTTCCATATGTTGTGTCCGCTTCTGCTGTTGCATAATCAATGTCAGCGCGAAGAGTATGAAGTGGAACTGTTCCTTCGCTGTAATGTTCTGAGCGAGCGATATCTGCTCCACCTAAACGACCAGATACCATCGTTTTAATTCCTTTAGCACCTGCGCGCATTGTGCGTTGAATGGCTTGTTTTTGCGCACGACGGAATGATACGCGGTTTTCAATTTGACGCGCGATATTTTCCGCAACAAGTTTTGCTTCTAAGTCTGGCTTTTTAATTTCAACGATGTTAATATGAACACGTTTGCCAGTTAATTCGTTCAACGCTTTACGAAGCGCCTCAACTTCAGATCCACCTTTACCGATTACCATACCTGGTTTCGCTGTATGGATTGTAATATTTACACGGTTTGCTGCACGCTCGATTTCAATGCGAGAAACAGCTGCATCGCTTAAGCGCTTTGTGAGGTACTCACGAATTTTAAGATCTTCGTGTAAAAGGTCTGCGTAATCTTTTTCAGCGTACCATCTTGATTCCCAATCACGGATAATACCAATGCGAAGACCGATTGGATTTACCTTTTGACCCACTGATTATCCCTCCTTCTTTTCTGAAACAACGATCGTGATATGGCTTGTGCGTTTGTTAATTGCGCTCGCACGACCTTGTGCACGAGGACGGAAACGTTTCAATGTTGGTCCTTCGTTCACATAAGCCTCTGTAACAACAAGTTTATTCACGTCCATGTCATAGTTATGTTCTGCGTTTGCCACTGCAGATTTTAATACTTTCTCGATAATTGGAGAAGCAGCTTTTGGCGTATGGCGAAGAATCGCAACTGCTTCACTCACTTGCTTTCCTCGAATTAAATCAATCACTAAACGAGCTTTACGAGGAGCAATTCGAACCGTTCTAGCAACAGCTTTAGCTTGCATAAATGAAGCCTCCTCTCATATTAACGTTTTGTTTTCTTGTCATCAGCAGCGTGACCTTTGTACGTGCGCGTTGGCGCGAACTCACCGAGCTTATGACCGACCATGTCCTCTGTGATGTAAACTGGAACGTGTTTACGACCATCGTAAACAGCGATTGTGTGACCAATGAATTGTGGAAAAATTGTCGAACGACGAGACCATGTTTTGATCACTTGTTTTTGCCCAGTTTCATTCAACTTCTCGATTTTTTTCATTAAATGATCATCACAAAAAGGACCTTTTTTCAAGCTGCGACCCATAAGTGAACCTCCTTTCGTGATTGCTCTACGGTTCTTGTGAACCGTAGCTCAACCCCGTTATTTTTTACGACGACGTACGATAAATTTATCGGATTTGTTTTTCTTCTTACGCGTTTTGAATCCAAGCGTTGGTTTACCCCATGGAGTCATTGGAGACTTACGTCCGATTGGTGCTTTACCTTCACCACCACCATGTGGGTGATCTACTGGGTTCATAACAGAACCACGAACAGTTGGACGAATGCCTAACCAACGAGCGCGTCCAGCTTTACCGATGTTCACAAGCTCATGTTGTTCGTTACCAACTTGACCGACTGTTGCACGGCAAGTTGCTAAAATCATACGAACTTCACCTGAAGATAAACGAACGAGTACGTACTTACCTTCTTTACCAAGTACTTGTGCAGATGTACCTGCAGCGCGCACTAACTGTCCGCCTTTACCAGGTTTTAATTCGATGTTATGAATAACTGTACCAACTGGAATATTTGCTAAAGGTAATGCGTTACCTACTTTAATGTCCGCATCTGGACCTGACATGATTTCCATGCCAACTTCTAAGTTTTTCGGTGCGATGATGTAACGTTTTTCACCATCAGCGTAATGAATTAACGCGATGTTCGCAGAACGGTTTGGATCGTATTCGATTGTAGCAACGCGTCCTGGAATGCCATCTTTATCGCGCTTAAAGTCAATAATACGATATTGACGCTTATGACCGCCACCTTGGTGACGAACTGTTAATTTACCTTGGTTGTTACGACCGCCCTTTTTCTTTAAAGGCGCAAGCAACGATTTTTCTGGCTTATCTGTTGTAAGCTCAGAGAAGTCTAAAACCGTCATACCACGACGACCGTTAGACGTTGGCTTATATTTTTTAATCGCCATGTCCGTTTCCCTCCTTCACTTTTAAACTTATACTTCAAATAGTTCGATCTCTTTGCTGTCTGGCGTTAACGTAACAATCGCTTTACGACGACGATTTGTTAAGCCGCTATAGCGACCAACACGTTTGAACTTTCCTTTATAGTTCATAATGTTGACTTTCGCTACTTTCACGCCGAAAATCGCTTCGATCGCGTCTTTTACTTCTGTTTTGTTCGCTTTCACATCAACTTCGAACGTATATTTTTTCTCAGTCATTAACTCTGTTGAACGTTCAGTAATGACGGGGCGCTTAATAATATCGCGAGGATCTTTCATTATGCAAGCACCTCCTCTACTTTTTCCACAGCAGCTTTCGTAATGATAAGCTTGTCGTGATTGAGTACATCAAGAACGTTAATTCCGCTTGCTGTCACAACTGTGACTCCTGGAATGTTGCGAGCTGAAAGAATAACGTTCTCATTTGCATCTGCCGTTACAATTAACGCTTTGCGATCAACAGAAAGATTGTTTAAAATTTTAACCATTTCTTTTGTTTTCGGTGCTTCAAGCGTTAAATTGTCTAATACAACAATGCTGTTTTCAAGCACTTTTGAAGATAAAGCTGATTTAATTGCTAAGCGACGAACTTTTTTCGGAAGTTTGTAGCTGTAGCTGCGTGGAACTGGACCAAATACAATACCACCGCCACGCCATTGTGGAGAACGGATCGATCCTTGGCGAGCGCGTCCAGTACCTTTTTGACGCCATGGTTTACGGCCACCGCCGCTCACTTCTGCACGATTTTTTGTTTTATGAGTTCCTTGACGCAAGGAAGCACGTTGCATAATTACCGCTTCAAATAACACATGTTTGTTCGGTTCAATACCAAATACGGCATCGTTTAATTCGATTTCACCGATGTTTTCTCCGTTTTGGTTGTACAATGCTACTTTTGGCATTGGGTGTTTCCTCCTTTCTTAAAGAAATTATTTCGCTTTAACCGCGCTTTTAATGATCACAAGTCCTTTGTTTGGACCTGGTACATTTCCTTTAATTAAAATTAAGTTGCGTTCTGGATCCACTTTAACAACTTTTAAGTTTTGTACTGTTACACGCTCGCCACCCATGCGACCTGGAAGCTCTTTTGATTTAAATACACGGTTTGGAGCGATCGGACCCATTGAACCAGGACGACGATGGTAACGAGAACCGTGAGCCATTGGTCCACGAGATTGTCCGTGGCGTTTAATTACACCTTGGAAACCTTTACCTTTTGACGTACCTGTTACATCAACGATTTCACCTTCGTTGAAAATGTCCACTTTTACTTCTTGACCTACTTCATATTCTGCAAGATTCACACCACGAATTTCACGAATGAAGCGCTTAGGTGTGGTGTTTGCCTTCGCAGCATGACCTTTTTGAGGCTTGTTCGCTAACTTCTCACGTAAATCTTCAAAACCTAATTGAATCGCTTCATAACCGTCGTTTTCAATCGTTTTCTTCTGAAGAACTACGTTTGGAGTCGCTTGAATAACCGTTACAGGAATAAGATCTCCGTTTTCAGCGAACACTTGAGTCATGCCGATTTTTCTTCCTAAGATTCCTTTCATCTTTCACACCTCCTATATCGCAATTACAGCTTGATTTCAATATCGACACCAGACGGTAAGTCTAAACGCATTAAAGAATCTACTGTTTGTGGAGTCGGATTAACGATATCAATTAAGCGTTTATGTGTGCGCATTTCGAACTGCTCACGAGAGTCTTTGTACTTATGAACCGCACGTAAGATCGTGTATACCGTTTTTTCAGTTGGTAACGGAATCGGTCCAGATACAGTTGCGCCTGAACGCTTTGCAGTTTCCACAATTTTCTCAGCAGATTGATCAAGAATTCGATGATCATATGCTTTTAAACGAATACGAATTTTTTCTTTTGCCATTATTTTCCCTCCTTCTTCGCCTATTTTCAAAATAGACATTCTCCATGGAAATTTCCTTCACACTCGCCATGGCAAAGCGGCCGGGTGTGTCAGCAACCTTCCACTTCATCGCAGTCAAAGACCAACGTTTATTATTATATATAATTTTTATATTCAATGCAAGTTTTTTATTTCTTTTCTTTGCAAACTGCCTTTCCTATTATACATATTTCGTCATGCATTTTCAATGGAGTAAAAAAATAAGTGGTCTAGCTGACCGCTAGACCACTCCCATCGATTACTCGATGATTTCAGATACAGAACCTGCACCTACTGTACGTCCACCTTCGCGGATCGAGAATTTTGTACCTTCTTCGATCGCGATTGGCGCGATTAATTCTACTGTCATTTCGATATTGTCTCCAGGCATTACCATCTCAACACCTTCTGGAAGTTGGATGATACCTGTTACGTCCGTTGTACGGAAGTAGAATTGTGGACGGTAGTTAGAGAAGAATGGAGTATGACGTCCACCTTCTTCTTTTGTTAATACGTAAACTTGCGCTTTAAATTTTGTGTGTGGAGTGATTGTTCCTGGTTTTGCTAATACTTGACCGCGTTGTACTTCGTCACGAGAAACACCGCGAAGAAGTGCACCGATGTTGTCACCAGCTTCAGCTTGGTCAAGAAGCTTACGGAACATTTCAACACCTGTAACAGTTGTTGCTTTTGGCTCTTCAGAAAGACCGATGATTTCTACTTGGTCACCAACTTTTAAGATACCGCGCTCAACACGACCAGTAGCAACTGTACCACGACCAGTGATTGAGAATACGTCCTCAACTGGCATCATGAATGGTTTGTCAACTTCACGTTGTGGAGTTGGGATGTACTCATCAACAGCGTTCATAAGTTCGATGATTTTTCCTTCCCAAGCTGGATCTCCTTCAAGCGCTTTTAACGCAGAACCTTTAATAACAGGAACTTCGTCTCCAGGGAAGTCGTATTCAGATAATAAGTCACGAACTTCCATTTCAACAAGCTCTAAAAGCTCTTCGTCGTCTACCATGTCGCATTTGTTTAAGAATACAACGATGTAAGGTACGCCTACTTGGCGAGAAAGAAGAATGTGCTCACGAGTTTGTGGCATTGGACCGTCAGCAGCAGATACAACAAGGATCGCGCCGTCCATTTGCGCAGCACCTGTGATCATGTTTTTCACGTAGTCTGCGTGACCTGGGCAGTCAACGTGTGCATAGTGACGGTTGTCAGTTTCGTACTCAACGTGTGCAGTTGAGATTGTAATTCCGCGCTCACGCTCTTCTGGAGCAGCGTCGATTTGATCATATGCGCGTGCTTCTGCTTTACCTTGTTTCGCAAGAACTGTTGTGATTGCAGCTGTTAAAGTTGTTTTACCGTGGTCAACGTGGCCGATTGTACCAATGTTGACGTGTGGTTTCGTGCGTTCGAATTTCGCTTTAGCCATTATAATATCCTCCTTAGTGTTTTTTATTAAGTATAGAATGCTCGGAAGTGAAAGTGCACAGGCACGTCCACTTCCAAGTCTTACATAAGTATTTATACTTGAACAATGCTAGAAAATCAATTATTCACCTTTATTTTTTTTGATGATTTCCTCAGCAATGCTCTTCGGAACTTCTTCATAATGGTCAAATACCATTGTGAATGTTCCGCGACCTTGTGTATTTGAACGCAATGAAGTTGCGTACCCAAACATTTCAGAAAGTGGAACCATCGCACGAACAACTTGTGCGTTACCACGAGCTTCCATACCTTCGACGCGACCACGACGAGAAGTAATATCACCCATGATGTCACCTAAATATTCTTCAGGGACGATAACTTCTACTTTCATGATCGGCTCAAGTAACACTGGGTCACATTTTGCTGCTGCGTTTTTCAACGCCATAGAAGCAGCAATTTTGAACGCCATTTCGCTTGAGTCAACATCGTGGTAAGAACCATCAAATAACTTCGCTTTGATGTCAACAACTGGGTATCCAGCAAGAACACCATTTTGCATTGCATCTTCAAGACCTGCTTGAATTGCAGGAATGTATTCTCTCGGAACAACCCCACCGACGATCGCGTTTTCGAATTCAAATCCTTTTCCTTCCTCGTTTGGTGAGAACTCGATCCAAACGTGACCGTATTGACCGCGACCACCAGATTGACGCACAAATTTACCTTCAACTTGTGCAGATTTGCGGAATGTTTCACGGTATGCAACTTGTGGAGCACCAACGTTTGCTTCTACCTTAAACTCGCGACGCATACGGTCAACGATAATGTCAAGGTGAAGCTCACCCATACCCGCGATGATTGTTTGACCAGTTTCTTGGTCTGTCCATGCACGGAATGTTGGGTCTTCTTCTTGAAGTTTTTGCAATGCTGTACTCATCTTATCTTGGTCAGCTTTTGACTTCGGCTCGATCGCGATTTGAATAACTGGCTCTGGGAATTGCATAGACTCTAAAATTACTGGGTCTTTTTCATCACACAGCGTATCACCAGTTGTTGTATCTTTTAAACCTACAGCTGCCGCAATGTCACCAGCGTAAACTTGTGCAATTTCTTCGCGGTGGTTTGCGTGCATTTGTAGAATACGACCGATACGTTCACGCTTACGTTTTGTTGAATTCAACACGTAAGAACCAGAGTTCAATGTACCAGAGTATACGCGGAAGAACGTCAACTTACCAACGTAAGGGTCTGTCATAATTTTAAACGCTAACGCTGCAAAAGGAGCATCGTCACGCGCTTCACGAACTGTTTCTTCCTCTGTATCAGGAACAGTTCCTTTGATCGCAGGAATGTCGACTGGTGATGGTAAGTAGTCAACAACTCCGTCAAGCATTAATTGAACACCTTTGTTTTTGAATGCAGAACCACAGAATACTGGGAAGAATTGAACAGAAACTGTTGCTTTACGAATTGCAGCTTTTAATTCTTCTTTCGTAATTTCTTCCCCTTCTAAATATTTCATCATTAATTCTTCGTCAAGCTCTGCAACTGCTTCAATTAATTTCCCACGATATTCTTCTGCCATATCACGATAGTCTTCAGGAATCTCGATGCGCTCGATGTTTTTTCCTAACTCATCGTGATAGTGGTATGCGCACATTTCAACAAGGTCAATGATGCCTGTGAATTGATCTTCTGCACCAATCGGTAATTGAACAGGATGCGCATTCGCTTGTAAACGTTCATGAAGCGTTTTTACAGAGTATAGGAAGTCTGCGCCAATTTTGTCCATTTTGTTTACGAAAACGATACGTGGAACACCGTATGTAGTCGCTTGGCGCCATACTGTTTCTGTTTGTGGTTCTACACCTGACTGCGCGTCTAATACAGCTACTGCACCGTCTAATACACGCAATGAACGCTCAACCTCTACTGTGAAGTCGACGTGTCCAGGTGTATCGATGATGTTAATACGATGATTTTTCCATTGAGCAGTTGTCGCTGCGGATGTAATCGTAATTCCGCGCTCTTGTTCTTGCTCCATCCAGTCCATCGTTGCTGCGCCCTCATGCACTTCACCGATTTTATGAACGCGTCCTGTGTAGAAAAGAATACGCTCTGTTGTAGTTGTTTTACCGGCGTCAATATGGGCCATGATTCCAATATTGCGAGTGTTTTCCAAGGAGAACTGTCTTGCCATATGGATTTTTTCTCCTTCCTTAAATGAAGTATCGTAATTTAATTTGCATATAGGAATATAGGCGAATGAGCGATGGGCATGCTTTTTTAGTTTCAACCGCATCGCTCTCACCTATTCTTAATTGAACGAAAAAATTACCAACGATAGTGTGCAAACGCTTTGTTTGCTTCTGCCATTTTGTGTGTATCTTCGCGTTTTTTCACAGCTGCACCTGTGTTGTTTGCTGCATCCATGATTTCGTTTGCTAAACGCTCTTCCATCGTTTTTTCTCCACGAAGACGAGCGTAGTTCACAAGCCAGCGAAGACCTAATGTTGTGCGGCGCTCTGGACGCACCTCAACAGGAACTTGATAGTTTGCACCACCAACACGGCGTGCGCGAACTTCAAGAACTGGCATAACGTTTTTCAACGCTTGCTCAAACACTTCCATTGGATCTTTACCTGTGCGCTCACGAATAATATCGAAAGCTGTGTAAAGAATTTTTTGCGCTTTACCTTTTTTACCGTCAATCATAATTTTATTGATTAAACGTGTAACTAGCTTTGAATTGTAAATTGGATCTGGTAACACATCTCGTTTAGGAACCGGACCTTTACGTGGCATAGTTTTTCCTCCTTTCAGTGAAAATCAGCGAGAAATGTTCAATGTTATTTCTTAGCTGCTTTTGGTTTTTTCGCACCGTATTTTGAACGACCTTGCATACGGTTTGCTACACCTGCTGTATCTAAAGCACCGCGAACGATGTGGTAACGTACCCCTGGTAAGTCTTTTACACGTCCACCGCGAATTAATACAACGCTGTGTTCTTGTAAGTTATGACCGATACCTGGGATATAAGCAGTTACCTCAATACCGTTAGATAGACGTACACGAGCATATTTACGAAGCGCAGAGTTTGGCTTCTTTGGTGTCATTGTACCTACACGTGTACATACTCCACGTTTTTGCGGAGAGTAAACAGTTGTTTGAACTTTTTTGAAGCTGTTATACCCTTTATTTAACGCAGGTGATTTAGATTTCACTACCTTTTTTGTACGACCTTTACGTACAAGCTGGTTAATTGTAGGCATGGTAAATTTCCTCCCTTCACAATTAAATTCAAGCCCACACATCCAGGTGGCTCATTTTTATGCAAAAACAAAGTTTTTGTAGTAAACCCACAAAAACAGTTTTTAACGAATGATCGCAACAACAGCCGCTCCTACGTCGATTTGACATGTTTTCCCGAGTTTTTTCATCGAGTCCACTTTACAAACAGGTACATTCGCCTCTCTTGCTACTTCTAGCACTTTATCGATAATTGTTGCATCCGCATCTTCAGCAATGACGATCTCATGCACCTTTCCATCTTTCAGAGCTCGCACTGTTTGTTTCGTTCCTACAACAATTTGTTTTGCCTGTGCGACTTTTTCATAAGACATGTAACATATCCTCCAAAGTGACAGGTTTTCGGAACACCTTTATTATGCTATCACTTTCTGAGTTCTGTGTCAACTATTATTTTTGAACCTATTGCTAGCGAACGGTGCTAGCAATAGGTTCATGAATTATTTCGTTGTAACAGCATCTTCGTCCTTCGTTGTTTTAATTACCGGCTTTACTTTGCGATAGCGAGCCATTCCTGTCCCTGCCGGAACAAGTTTACCGATAATGACGTTTTCTTTTAATCCAAGTAATTCGTCACGTTTTCCTTTGATTGCTGCATCCGTTAAAACGCGTGTCGTTTCTTGGAATGATGCTGCAGATAAGAATGAATCTGTTTCAAGCGATGCTTTCGTAATTCCAAGTAATACTGGACGAGCCGTTGCTGGTCGTTTGCCTTCCATTAACACTTTCGCGTTTGCATCCGTAAATTGATGGATATCAAGTAATGTACCAGGCAACAAGTCTGTATCGCCCGCATCAATGACACGCACTTTACGAAGCATTTGACGAACCATAACTTCGATATGTTTATCGCTAATTTCTACCCCTTGCATGCGGTATACTTTTTGTACTTCGCGCAACAAGTATTCTTGTACAGCGTTCATATCTTTAACTCTCAACAACTCTTTCGGATCGATTGAACCTTCTGTTAACTCTTGACCACGCTCAACTTTCTGCCCTTCTTGCACTTTCAGGCGCGCACTGTAAGGGGCTGTATACGTACGTGTCTCGACTTCGCCTTGGATGACAATTTCACGTTGACGGTCACGCGTTTCGTTAATCGCCACAACAACACCATCAATTTCTGAAATGACGGCTTGACCTTTTGGATTACGCGCTTCAAATAACTCTTGTACGCGCGGTAAACCTTGTGTGATATCGTCTCCTGCTACCCCACCTGTATGGAACGTACGCATTGTGAGCTGTGTGCCCGGCTCACCGATCGATTGAGCGGCGATAATACCAACCGCTTCACCAACTTCAACTTCCGCACCGGTTGCCAAGTTACGTCCGTAACATTTTTTACATACACCATGACGCGTGTTACATGTAAATGCCGAACGAATCCATACTTCTTCAATACCAGCTTTGACAATCGCATTCGCGATGTCTTCTGTAATCATTTCATTTTCACGTACAAGCACTTCGCCTGTTTCCGGATGTTTCACCGTCTTACGCGCATAACGTCCAATGAGGCGATCTTCAAGCTTCACGATCACTTCTGTTCCGTCTTTTAACGCACGGATTAACGTACCACGATCTGTACCACAGTCATCTTCACGAATAATGACGTCTTGTGCAACGTCAACAAGACGACGTGTTAAATAACCAGAGTCCGCTGTTTTTAACGCTGTATCCGCAAGACCTTTACGCGCTCCGTGTGTTGAAATGAAGTACTCAAGTACTGTTAAACCCTCACGGAACGAAGATTTAATTGGAAGCTCGATAATACGTCCAGCTGGGTTCGCCATTAATCCACGCATACCTGCAAGTTGCGTAAAGTTCGATGCGTTACCGCGGGCTCCAGAGTCACTCATCATGAAAATTGGATTTCGCTTATCAAGCGACTCCATTAAGCGACCTTGAATTTTATCTTTTGCCGCACTCCAAATCGAAATAACGCGTTCATAACGCTCTTCATCAGTAATTAAACCGCGTCTAAATTGTTTTAATACCGTATCAACTTTTGCTTGCGCTTCTTCTAAAATTTCTTGTTTTTCAGGCAAGACAACGATGTCCGCTACACCAATTGTAATACCGGCTTTTGTTGAGTACTTAAAGCCGAGATCTTTCATGCGGTCAAGCATTTTAGACGTTTCCGTAATTTTGAAACGTTTAAATACCTCGGCAATGATATTACCGAGAATTTTTTTCTTAAACGGTGGAACGAGTGGACGCTTACGGATTTCTTCTTTCACGTTCACACCTTTATCTAAGAAATACTTATCTGGTGTTCGTTCTTCAATGTTTTCTTGCGTCGGTTCATTAATATACGGGAATGACTTCGGCAAGATCTCATTGAAGATTAACTTTCCAACTGTTGTGATAAGCAATTTATTATTTTGCTCTGCTGTAAACGTTTCGTTTTTCAACGAACCGGCATGAACAGCGATGCGTGTATGCAAATGAACATAACCGTTATGGTAAGCTAACAACGCCTCGTCCGTATCTTTAAATACCATTCCTTCCCCAACAGCACCTTCACGTTCCATCGTTAAATAGTAGTTTCCTAAAACCATGTCTTGTGAAGGTGTAACGACTGGCTTTCCGTCTTTTGGGTTCAAAATGTTTTGTGCAGCAAGCATCAGTAGACGTGCTTCTGCTTGCGCTTCTGCTGAAAGCGGTACGTGCACAGCCATTTGGTCACCGTCGAAGTCCGCATTGTACGCCGTACAAACAAGTGGATGCAAGCGGATCGCACGACCTTCTACAAGCGTCGGTTCAAACGCCTGAATACCAAGACGGTGAAGCGTCGGTGCTCGGTTTAATAGCACCGGATGCTCTTTGATGACAGATTCTAAAACATCCCAAACTTCTGGATGAACACGCTCAATTTTTCGCTTTGCACTCTTAATGTTGTGCGCTAAGCCACGTTCTACTAATTCTTTCATAACGAACGGTTTAAACAACTCCAGCGCCATTTCTTTTGGTAAGCCGCATTGATACATTTTCAAATTCGGACCGACAACGATAACAGAACGACCAGAATAGTCAACACGCTTACCGAGCAAGTTTTGGCGGAAACGACCTTGCTTTCCTTTTAACATATGGGAAAGCGACTTCAGCGGACGATTTCCTGGTCCTGTAACAGGACGACCACGACGACCGTTATCAATTAACGCATCGACAGCTTCTTGAAGCATCCGCTTTTCATTTTGCACAATAATGTTCGGGGCACCAAGGTCTAATAAACGCTTTAAACGGTTGTTTCGATTAATGACGCGACGATATAAATCGTTTAAGTCAGATGTCGCAAAACGTCCACCGTCTAACTGCACCATCGGACGCAACTCTGGCGGAATAACAGGTAGCACATCCAAAACCATCCAAGATGGATCGTTACCAGAGTTACGGAACGCTTCAAGCACTTCAAGACGCTTAATTGTACGAGCACGACGCTGTCCTTGTGCTGTTTTCAATTCTTCTTTTAACGTTTCTACTTCTTTTTCAAGGTCAATGTCTTGTAACAACTTTTTAATCGCTTCCGCACCCATTGAAGCTTGAAACGAGTTTCCGTACTTCTCGCGATACGCACGATATTCTTTTTCAGAAAGCAATTGTTTCTTTTCTAACGGCGTATCGCCTGGATCCGTCACAACATAAGATGCGAAGTAAATGACTTCCTCTAGCGCGCGAGGGGACATGTCTAAGACAAGTCCCATGCGGCTAGGAATTCCTTTAAAGTACCAAATATGTGAAACAGGGGCTGCTAGTTCAATATGACCCATGCGCTCACGGCGAACTTTTGCACGTGTAACTTCTACACCGCATCGGTCACAAACGACACCTTTATAACGAACGCGCTTATACTTTCCACAATGACATTCCCAGTCTTTTGTCGGACCAAAAATGCGTTCGCAAAACAGTCCATCTTTTTCTGGTTTTAATGTTCGATAGTTAATCGTTTCTGGTTTTTTAACTTCACCATACGACCAAGAACGAATTTTCTCGGGTGAAGCGAGTCCGATCTTCATATATTCAAACTTATTCACATCTAACAAGGGGCCTACCTCCCTTTTAATATCCAGGTTTTACCCTTATGTCAACAAACTATTCTTTTACAACAACGCCTTCATCTTCTTCGGCTGACTCATCTGTAGGTGGGATGATGTCAACTGGTTGAACGTCATCATCTTCCCCGAAGTTTTCCATGCTAATTTCTTTTTCATCACTTGATAAAACTGTTACGTCCATACCTAAGCTTTGTAGCTCTTTAATTAATACTTTGAACGACTCAGGAACACCTGGTTCTGGAACGTTTTCACCTTTTACGATCGCCTCATATGTTTTTACACGACCAACCACATCGTCTGATTTGACAGTTAAAATTTCTTGTAACGTATAAGCTGCGCCGTATGCTTCAAGCGCCCATACTTCCATCTCACCGAAACGTTGACCACCAAACTGCGCTTTCCCGCCAAGTGGCTGTTGCGTAACAAGCGAGTACGGACCTGTCGAACGAGCATGTAACTTATCATCAACCATGTGCGCGAGCTTAATCATGTACATAATACCGACAGAAACACGATTATCAAATGGCTCTCCAGTGCGCCCATCATATAGAACAGTTTTCGCATCGCGTGCCATTCCTGCTTCTTCTAACGTCGCCCATACATCTTCTTCACGAGCGCCGTCAAATACAGGCGAAGCGACATGAAGACCTAGCTTTCTCGCCGCCATTCCAAGATGCAACTCAAGCACTTGCCCGATGTTCATACGCGAAGGTACGCCTAATGGGTTTAACATAATATCAACCGGGGTGCCATCTGGTAAAAATGGCATATCTTCCTCAGGTAAAATACGGGAAATAACCCCTTTGTTTCCGTGGCGTCCTGCCATTTTGTCACCTTCGGAAATTTTCCGCTTTTGTACAATGTACACACGAACAAGTTGGTTTACACCTGGAGGTAACTCATCACCATCTTCGCGAGTAAACACTTTGACATCGAGAACAATTCCACCTCCACCGTGCGGTACACGTAAAGAAGTATCTCGAACTTCGCGCGCTTTCTCGCCAAAGATAGCGTGCAATAGGCGCTCTTCTGCAGTTAACTCAGTGACACCTTTTGGGGTGACTTTACCGACAAGCAGATCCCCGTCTTTCACTTCTGCACCGATGCGCACAATACCGCGTTCATCTAGATTGCGAAGCGCATCTTCACCAACGTTTGGAATATCACGCGTAATTTCTTCTGGACCGAGCTTCGTGTCACGCGCTTCGGATTCATATTCCTCAATATGAATGGATGTATACACATCGTCTTTAACGAGACGCTCACTCATAATAATCGCGTCTTCGTAGTTGTATCCATCCCATGTCATAAACGCAACAAGCACGTTGCGACCAAGGGCTAACTCCCCTTTTTCCATTGATGGACCGTCAGCTAAAATCTCACCTTTCTCTACAACGTCACCCGCTTTAACGATTGGGCGTTGATTGTAGCACGTTCCTTGGTTTGAACGAACAAACTTCAATAAACGATATTTATCTAAATCACCTTTTACTTCTTTTCCGTCGACTTCGATTAAACGGCGCACCCAAATTTCTTTCGCTTCGACGCGCTCAACGATTCCACGATGTTTACAAATAACTGCAGCACCAGAATCTTTCGCTGCCACATACTCCATTCCTGTACCAACGATTGGGGCTTCCGGTTGCATAAGTGGAACAGCTTGACGTTGCATGTTCGCACCCATAAGTGCACGGTTTGAGTCATCGTTTTCTAAGAATGGAATGCAGGCTGTCGCTACGGACACGACTTGTTTTGGTGAAACGTCTACATAGTCCACGCGATCCCGTTTAACGACAATGTTTTCACCACGGAAACGAGCAACAACGTTTTCTTCTAAAAACGTTCCATCTTCCGCAATCGGAACGTTTGCTTGGGCAACAACGTAGTTGTCTTCTTCATCCGCTGTCAAATAGTCAATTTGATTCGTTACTTTTCCTGTCTCAGGATCAACACGACGATAAGGCGTTTCAATAAACCCAAATTTATTCACTTTTGCGTATGTCGAAAGCGAGTTAATTAACCCGATGTTCGGACCTTCTGGCGTTTCGATCGGACACATGCGACCATAGTGTGAATAGTGAACGTCACGCACTTCAAAGCCAGCGCGTTCACGCGTTAAACCGCCCGGACCAAGCGCAGAAAGACGGCGTTTATGTGTCAATTCTGCAAGCGGGTTTGTTTGGTCCATGAATTGTGATAATTGTGAGCTTCCGAAAAACTCTTTAATAGCCGCAATGACCGGACGAATGTTAATGAGTTGCTGTGGTGTAATTGTGTTTGTATCTTGAATGGACATCCGTTCACGAACAACGCGCTCCATGCGCGAAAGACCAATTCGGAACTGATTTTGTAGCAACTCTCCAACAGAACGAAGTCGACGATTTCCTAAATGGTCGATATCGTCTGTATCACCGACTCCATGCAATAAGTTAAAGAAGTAGCTAATAGATGCAATAATATCTGCAGGTGTAATATGTTTCACTGTTTCTGGGATATACCCGTTACTAATGACCGTGATGACTTTTTCGCCATCTGGATCGTTTGGAGCATAAATTTTGATTGCTTGCAAAGCAAACTCATCTTCGACAACGCCCCCAAGCGGTTGGTATTTACGTATACCGATTCCTTTTTCAAGCTCAGGTAAAATGCGGTCGAGCGTTCTACGATCGAGAACTGTTCCTTTTTCAGCAATCACTTCACCCGTTTCCGGATGAACGAGTGTTTCTGCTAAACGTTGACCAAATAAACGGTTTTTAATATGGAGCTTTTTGTTAATTTTATAACGACCAACACTTGCGAGATCATATCGTTTTGGATCAAAGAAACGAGAGATGAGCAAGCTTTTTGCGTTTTCAACGGTAGGCGGCTCCCCTGGACGTAACCGTTCATAAATTTCAAGCAACGCTTTTTCTGTACTTTCTGTATTGTCTTTTTCTAACGTATTACGAATATACTCGTTATCACCAAGTAAATCGACAATCTCTTGGTCTGAGCCAAAACCTAACGCCCGCAATAACACGGTTACAGGCAACTTACGCGTACGATCAATGCGAACGTACACAACGTCTTTTGCGTCTGTTTCGTATTCGAGCCATGCACCGCGGTTTGGAATGACGGTTGCTGTAAAGCCACGTTTTCCGTTTTTATCTACTTTTCCGCTGTAATATACGCTCGGTGAACGAACAAGCTGAGAAACGATAACACGTTCAGCACCATTAATGATGAATGTGCCCGTTTCTGTCATCAATGGAAAGTCTCCCATGAACACATCTTGTTCTTTTACTTCACCTGTTTCTTTATTGATTAGGCGTACTTTAACTCGAAGCGGCGCTGCGTATGTAACATCGCGTTCTTTTGACTCTTCGACAGAGTACTTCGGTTCTCCTAAGCTGTAATCAATAAATTCTAGTGACAAATTCCCTGTAAAATCTTCGATCGGTGAAATATCTTGGAACATTTCACGCAATCCTTCGTCGAGAAACCACTGATAAGAAGAAGTTTGAATTTCAATCAAATTTGGTAGTTCCAACACTTCACTAATGCGCGCATAACTTCTTCGTTGGCGGTGTCGTCCGTATTGAACTAGTTGACCTGTCAACTGATTCACCCCTCAAATCAAACATTAATAACTTGTCATCAGACAAAAAAGAAATGGTTTCTTATAAGAAAACCACATGTTTGACCTATTATATATTTTATAAGTTTTTCCTTTAAACCTAAAATTATACATACATACACAGCATACGTAAACTAAAAAAAATACACATTTAGCATTTTATAATGGTATCATACACAAAATTAGGCGTCAAGCTTTTTGTGCCCGAATAATAAAGTAACCTTTTTTCTTTTCAACGACATCAACTTGATCAAAAATTGTCTTTAACTTTTCTAAAGCAGATGGAGCACCTTGTTTTTTTTGAATGACAACCCATAGTTGCCCACCAGGAAGCAAGTAGTTCGCACTTTGCTCAAAAATTGAATGGACGACTGCTTTCCCTGCACGAATTGGCGGGTTTGTAACAATCGCAGCAAACGCCCCTTCTACTTCGTCAAATAAGTTACTTGTGTAAATTTGGGCATTTTCAATACCATTTTGCTGTTTATTTTTCTCAGCCAACTCAATTGCTCGCTCATTTACATCGATCATATGCACAGTTCGATACGGAAAATCTTTGGCTAGTGCCAAACCGATTGGTCCATATCCACAACCAACATCCAGAATATTTCCACGCACATCTGGCTCCATAAATGTTTCAATTAGTAACCGCGAACCAAAGTCGACTTCTTTTTTCGAAAATACACCTTGATCGACTGTAAATAAAAACTGATGACCTCGCAACATATACGTCCATTGAAACGGCCTACTTTCTACCGTAGGTCTCTCCGTATAGTAGTGATCACCCATCATTCCCACCTCTCTTTCCTTCATTGTAAACGAACGCACATAAAAACACAAAGAAGCTCGCCACTTCGAGCGAGCTTCTTTGCATCATTACTTGATTTCAACTTTCGCGCCAGCTTCTTCAAGCTTCGCTTTAATTTCTTCAGCTTCTTCTTTAGAAACGCCTTCTTTAACTGGCTTTGGAGTGTTGTCTACTAAGTCTTTTGCTTCTTTTAAGCCAAGACCAGTAAGTTCGCGTACAACTTTGATAACTTTGATTTTTTGCGCGCCGCCATCTGCAAGGATAACGTCGAATTCAGTTTTTTCTTCAGCAGCAGCACCAGCAGCGGCACCACCAGCAACTACTACAGGAGCAGCAGCAGTTACACCAAATTCTTCTTCGATTGCTTTTACTAAGTCGTTTAGTTCTAAAACAGTCATATTTTTAACCGCTTCAATGATTTGTTCTTTAGTCATGATCGATCTTCCTCCTTAATATTTTAGTTTTAGGCAATTTGAAAATTAAGCACCTTGTTCTTCTTTCTTCTCAGCAACTGCTTTTGTAACAAGAGCAAAGTTGCGAATTGGTGCTTGAAGAACGCTAAGCAACATAGAGAGCAAGCCTTCGCGAGATGGAAGCTCTGCAAGCGCCTTTACTTCTTCGAACGTTGCTACGTTACCTTCGATGATACCTGCTTTAATTTTTAACGCTTCGTTCTTTTTCGCGAATTCGTTTAAAATTTTCGCAGGAGCAACGACATCTTCATTGCTGAATGCAATCGCATTCGGACCTGTTAACGTTTCGTCTAAACCTTCTAAGCCTAACTCAGCAACAGCACGACGAGTTAACGTGTTTTTATACACTTTGAACTCGATGCCTGCTTCACGAAGTTGCTTACGAAGTTCTGTAACTTGTGCGACATTTAAACCACGATAATCAACGATGATCGTTGATTTGCTCGCGCGAAGCTTTTCAGCAATCTCCGCTACTAGCTGCTGCTTTTGTTCAAGTACGCTGCTCATGTCAACACCTCCTGTAGAAGTTGAGTTTCGACACCACTTATACCGCTCAATAAAAAACCTCCATGTCAACGCAGACATGGAGGCCCCCGAAAAGTGCAAGATGCACTTATTTATGAGTCTCAACACCTCGGTAGGA
Source organism: Anoxybacillus tengchongensis (assembly GCF_014201585.1). Classification (GTDB taxonomy): domain Bacteria; phylum Bacillota; class Bacilli; order Bacillales; family Anoxybacillaceae; genus Anoxybacillus; species Anoxybacillus tengchongensis. Next base: position 17,479 of record NZ_JACHES010000016.1, on the reverse strand, counting down.
AATTAAGCCTATATGAGGCACCTACTGTCTACGGTACAAATGATATTCGCTTTTCAAACAATAGATAGTATACTAAAGCGTTTCTAAAAAGTCAATATCTATAATTATCGAGCAACAGCAACAGTAGAAGGATCTACTTTTACGCCAGGGCCCATCGTTGAAGCAACTGTTACGTTTTTCACGTATGTGCCCTTCGCCGCTGCTGGTTTTACTTTTAAGATTGTCTCATAAATTGTCGCGAAGTTTTCTACTAATTTTTCAGTATCAAATGATACTTTACCGATTGGCACGTGGATGTTTCCTGCTTTGTCAACGCGGTATTCCACTTTACCAGCTTTAATTTCATTGACTGCTTTCGCAACATCAAATGTAACTGTTCCTGTTTTAGGGTTTGGCATTAAACCTTTTGGTCCTAAAATACGACCGATTTTACCAACTTCACCCATCATATCAGGAGTTGCAACGATAACATCAAACTCAAACCAACCTTGTTGAATTTTGTTGATGTAATCTGTATCACCTACGTAATCTGCGCCTGCCGCTTCTGCTTCCTTCGCTTTTTCACCTTTTGCAAGCACTAATACGCGACGTACTTTACCTGTTCCATGCGGTAATACAACCGCACCGCGAATTTGTTGATCTGCTTTCTTCGGATCAACTCCTAAACGGAAAGCAACTTCTACTGTTGCATCAAATTTTGCAACGTTTGTCTTTTTCACTAATTCGATCGCTTCTTTTACGTCGTATGCTTTAGAGCGATCAATTAACTTCGCTGCCTCTAAGTAACGTTTTCCTCTTTTTGGCATTCTTATTTCCTCCTTTTGTGGTTTTAACGGAAAGACCTCCCACGAATAAAGGTTGCGAAAACTATATAGTTCGCTTCCGCAACCTTTTCCAGCCAGATCTTCATTAGTCTTCGATGACGATACCCATGCTGCGCGCTGTTCCTTCGATCATGCGCATAGCTGCTTCAATGCTCGCCGCGTTTAAGTCTGGCATTTTTGTTTCAGCAATCTCGCGCACTTTGTCGCGCTTTACTGTTGCCACTTTATTACGGTTTGGCTCACCAGAACCAGACTCGATACCAGCCGCTTTCTTAAGTAACACAGCAGCAGGTGGAGTTTTCGTAATAAATGTAAATGAACGGTCTTCGTATACCGTAATTTCAACAGGAATAATTAAACCTGCTTGATCAGCTGTACGAGCGTTGAATTCTTTACAGAATCCCATGATGTTAACACCAGCTTGACCTAATGCTGGACCGACTGGTGGTGCTGGATTCGCTTTCCCTGCAGGAATTTGCAATTTGACAACTTTAATTACTTTTTTAGCCACGAGACACACCTCCTTAAGTCCGTGATGTGGTATTAGGGATATTCCCTCCCACTCCATATATGAAAACAATCATCGCATTCGTCTCAATGATTGAGACATACTGACCTTAAAATATTATCACTTTTCTTGCCCATTTGCAAGTTGTTTACTATTATATTTTTTCAATTTGCGAAAAGTCAAGCTCTACTGGTGTTTCACGTCCAAACATGTCAACAAGAACAGTTACTTTTTGTTTATCTATTTCGATTTCTTGGATCGTTCCAACAAAATTCGCAAAAGGACCTTCTTTAATCCGAACGGCTTCATTTAATTCGAAATCAAAGTCTAACTCGATCAAATCAACGCCCATTCGTTTTAAAATCGCGGAAACTTCTTCTTCCAGAAGCGGCGTCGGTTTCGATCCAGCACCAGCTGAACCGACAAACCCCGTTACTCCTGGTGTATTGCGAACAACATACCAGGAGTCATCTGTCATAATCATTTCGACGAGCACGTAACCTGGGAATACCTTCTTTTTGACAACTTTCTTTTTACCACCTTTTGTGTCTGTTTCTTCCTCTTCAGGCACGACGACGCGAAAAATTTTATCTTGCATACCCATCGACTCAACACGCTTTTCTAAGTTCGTTTTCACTTTATTTTCATAACCCGAGTACGTATGAATAACATACCAATTCTTTTCCATTCGCTGGGACAATATCGTCCTTCCCTCCCTAAACAAATCTTTTTTTAGGCAAAATAAAAACCCGTTACCGGGCTTTATTTCTTGTTTGTTATCTTTCATTATACCATGGATATACTATTACTATTCAAGTATAAAACGAACTAACTCTGAAATTCCTAAATCAATAACAGCAAAAAATACAGTAAAAAATGCCACTGTTGCTAAAACGGTGATCGTATAGTTTACTAGTTCTTTTCGTTTCGGCCAGCTGACTTTTTTCATCTCGCGAACAACTTCGCGGAAAAATTTCGTTACTCGTTGCATAAGAAACCCTCCAACATCTCGGGATCATCAACTACTTCGTTTCGCGGTGAATCGTATGCGTATGGCATGTTTTACAAAACTTTTTCATCTCTAGCCGCTCATCGTGATGAGCAACATTTTTCATCGTTGAATAGTTTCGACTTAAACATTGGCTACACGCTAAAATCACTTTTTTGCGCATACGTTTTCCTCCGGCATACTACGTCTTAAAAACTGTATCATACAATATTTTTTTATGTCAATATTATAAACGAATTCCTTGAATTTCTACATACTTTTCTAGTTTGCGTTTCACGCGTTGCAATGCGTTGTCAATGGATTTCACGTGACGATTGAGCTCTTCCGAAATTTCTTGATATGATCGACCTTCTAAATAAAGAAGGAGCACTTTCCTTTCTAAATCGCTAAGTAGTTCGGTCATCTTCTCTTCAATATGATCGAACTCTTCCCTATTAATAATTAGTTCCTCAGGATTTGTTATTTTCGTTCCCGAAAGAACGTCCATCAATGTACGGGCAGAATCATCTTCGTAAATCGGCTTGTCCAATGAAACGTAACAATTGAGTGGAATGTGTTTTTGTCGCGTAGCCATTTTAATAGCTGTAATCATTTGCCGAGTAATACATAACTCCGCAAACGCCTTAAATGAAGACTGCTTATCTTCTTTGAAATCTCGGATTGCTTTGTATAACCCAATCATTCCTTCTTGCACAATATCTTCGCGATCTGCACCGACTAAAAAATATGAACGTGCTTTCGCTCGGACAAAATTTTTATACTTATGAATCAAATAATCAAGCGCCTCACTATCACCTTGATGTACGAGTTCTACAATCATTTCATCGTCTAGTTGTTCGTAACGGCTTTGTTGCTTTTCATTTGCATTTGCGCTCACGCCGATCCCCCCGCCCTGCACATGGATAAAAGTATTATACAGTACATTTTTTTACAGGGTCAATCGTTCATTTTTCCCCTCTGCGCCATTTTTCGAAAATTTTTGCGACTTCATCTGTCAGGGGAATTTTTGATATCGGCTTCTTTTGTTGAATGTGCTTAACGTTCGTCGAAATATTTCGTTGCACCGCATCCACTTCAATGAGTAGCTCCCGAGCGGATTTACGTAACGCTCCTTGGCCGAAAATCGCCCATTGTTCCGTATAATCTGACGTAGCAACATATACTTTTGTCCGAAATTGCTGGAGCGATTTCGCCAATTTCTCGATATGTTCATCAGCCGTTTCGTTTTCCTTCGTGAAAATGACCTCTACTTGATGATCGACATATTTTTTTGTTGTTCCTTGTACGAGGTGTGCGTCAAAAACAATAATGACTTTACAACCAGTAAATGCTTGATATTCCGCCATTTTCTCGACAAGTCGGTCACGAGCTAACGATAAATCTGTATCGCGCAACTCGCGTAGTTCTGGCCAGGCACCGATGATGTTGTAGCCATCAACGATTAAAATGTCCATTTTACTCACCTAATGGATGACGCTTTCGGTACACCTCATACATTAACAAGCTCGCCGCAACAGAAGCATTTAACGATGTAACATGTCCAATCATCGGCAAGCGAACGAGCACATCGCATTTATCTCGTAATAAACGACTTATTCCTTTCCCTTCACTACCGATAACTAAGGCTAACGGAATAACCCCATCAAGTTGACGATAATCTTGGCTTCCTTTTGCATCTGTTCCAAAAACCCAAACCCCTCGCTCTTTTAATTCATCTACCGTTCGCGCTAAGTTCGTTACACGCGCAACAGGCACATATTCAATCGCACCCGTTGACGCTTTTGCCACCGTTGCGGTTAAAGCGACCGAGCGCCGTTTCGGGATAATAATGCCATGAGCACCTACCGCATCAGCTGTTCGCATAATCGAACCTAAATTGTGTGGATCTTCAAGTTCATCTAGAATAATAAAAAATGGTGCTTCCCCTTGCGCTTCTGCCTTTTTAAATAAATCGTCTATATCATAGTATCGATATGCAGCAACTTGTGCAATGACTCCCTGATGATTGCCGTCACTTAATTGATCCATCTTTTTTTTAGGGACATACTGTACTGTAATACCCATCTCTTTGGCGAGCTGAATGATCGACTGCATTTGACCACGTTGCGAGCCTTCAGCAATCCATATTTTATTCATTTCTCGTCCGGATTTTAACGCTTCTAACACGGGATTTTTACCGATAATGAGATCCATGATCACATCCCCCTTTCTTCATCGTTGCGATGTACATCTAACGCCCAACGTATTAATTGATGGAGACGTTCTTCATTTCCGCTTAAAAAATGGTAACCAACTAACGCTTCAAATCCTGTGCTTTGACGGTACGTTTGTACATCTGTATTTTTCGGTGTACTCCCCGATTTTGCATTACGACCTCTTCGAACAATAGCTACTTCCTGTTCAGAAAGCTGGTTATGATTGAGCAACCATTGCAATACTTGTGATTGCGCTTTAGCACAAACGTATGTTTTTGCTAAGTTGTGTAAATCGTTTGGTTTTACTTTCCCTAAGGTAAGGAGGTGATGCCGTACGAATAATTCGTATACGGCATCACCAATATAAGCTAACGTTAAACCGTTTAACTGTTCAAAATCCTTAATTTTGTTAAACAAATGTAACATCGTCTTATCCTCTTCTCCATCTCGTTCCTTGTGGTGTATCTTCTAAAATAATGTTTTTTGCCTTTAATTCATCACGAATCCGATCAGCTAAAGCGAAATCGCGATTTTTCCGCGCTTCAATTCGCTGTTGGATAAGTGCTTCAATTTCTTCATCAAGTAATTCATCGTGTTGTAAAGAAAGGCCAAGCACATCAAAAATCTGTTCAAATTGTTGTAAAAATGCTTGAATGACCTGTTTCGATGTATGCTTTTCCATTAAGTATACATTGGCTTGTTTCGCTAATTCAAACAGAACAGCGATCCCGTTTGCTGTATTAAAATCATCATCCATTTCGCTAATAAACTCGCCTCTTAATCCTTCAATTTTCGCTAGCCATTGTTCATCATTCGTCGTTAAATTCGTGCTGCTTTCTAAACGATGTTTTAAGTTCGCATAAGCTGTTTTTAAGCGTTCTAATCCGCTTTTTGCACTTTCAAGTAACGGTTGGCTATAGTTGATTGGATGACGATAGTGAACTGAAAGCATAAAGAAACGTAACACTTGCGGATCAACTTGCTTAATAATGTCGTGCACTAAAATAAAGTTCCCGAGCGATTTCGACATTTTTTCATTATCGATATTAATGTAGCCGTTATGCAACCAATATTTCGCAAAAGGCTTTCCTGTTAGCGCTTCAGACTGAGCAATTTCATTTTCATGGTGCGGGAACGTTAAATCTTGTCCCCCAGCATGAATATCAATCGTATCCCCTAAATATTTACGTACCATAGCAGAGCATTCAATATGCCAGCCCGGACGTCCTTTCCCCCATGGGCTATCCCAGTAAATTTCACCTTCTTTTGCTGCTTTCCATAGCGCAAAGTCAAGAGGATCTTCTTTTTTCTCACCAATCTCAATCCGAGCACCTAATTTTAGTTCATCAATCGATTGATGGGACAATTTACCATAATCAGAAAAGCGGCGCGTTCGATAATATACATCACCGTCAACTTCATAGGCATATCCTTTTTCAATGAGTTGTTCAATAAATTGGATGATCGTATCCATGTTTTCTGTCACTCGTGGATGAACGTCTGCTTTTTTGCAACCAAGCGCTGTAATATCTTCAAAGTACGCTTCGATGAACCGTTCTGCAATGGTTGGTACATCTTCTCCTAATTCTTTTGCTGCGCGAATGAGTTTATCGTCTACATCTGTGAAATTCGAAACGTATTGCACTTCATATCCACGAAATTGTAAATAGCGTCGAATCGTATCAAACACAATAGCAGGGCGAGCGTTGCCAATGTGAATGTAGTTGTATACTGTTGGACCGCATACATACATTTTCACTTTATTTGGTTCTAATGGGACAAATGGTTCCTTTTTTCGCGTTAACGTATTATACACTTGAATGCTCATGGTTCACCGTTCCTTTCTTTAGTTCTTCTAATTGTGCTTTTAGTTGCTCGATTTCTGCTTCTAACTCTTTAAAGCGATCTGCAATCGGATCCGGCAAATCACAATGATTTAAATCTTTATTCACACGCACGCCATTTTGTACAACAACACGACCTGGAATGCCGACAACGGTTGAGTTCGGCGGCACATCTTTCAACACGACCGATCCTGCCCCAATTTTACTATTTTCCCCAACCGTAATCGAACCAAGCACCTTTGCACCGGTAGCAATCAAACAATTATCTTTAATTGTTGGATGGCGCTTCCCCTTCTCTTTTCCTGTTCCACCGAGTGTGACGCCTTGATACACCGTCACATTGTCACCGATCTCACATGTTTCCCCGATGACGACTCCCATGCCATGATCGATGAAAAAGCGGCGACCAATTTTTGCCCCTGGATGAATTTCAATGCCCGTAAAAAAGCGACTAATTTGTGAAATGAGGCGTGCTAAAAAATAAAATTTCCGCTTATAAAGTGCATGGGCAATGCGATGTGCCCAAATGGCGTGCAACCCTGAATACGTTAAAATGACTTCTAAATAACTTCTTGCTGCCGGATCTTGTTCAAAAATAACTTCAATGTCCTCTTTTAATGTTTTAAACACCATCATTCCCCCTTTGTTATCTTTCAAATAAAAAAACGTCTCTGTGTACAATGACACAGAGACGCTTCGTTGCGCGGTTCCACTCTGTTTAGCCTTTAAGGCTCACTCTTGCCCTTATAACGGAAGGGAATCCGCTCCATTCTACTACAGAACGTCTCTGGTTCGAAAGGAGACTCCGAGGTGCATTTCAAAAGAATCAAACATAAACCACTTCCAGCCAAGGTGGTTCTCTCTGACATGCTGATTCTTTTTACTTCTCCTCATCAACGCTTTCACCGATATGACTTACACCTATTCTATTATATAAACAAGGAAATGTTAACGAATGAATTGAGTTAATCGGGACAGCACCGTTTCTTTTCCGAGCAAACGAATCGCCTCTGGAAGTTCTGGTCCATGCGTTTGCCCTGTAACCGCTACGCGAATTGGCATAAATAAGTTTTTCCCTTTTTGTCCCGTTTCTTTTTGTACCGCTTTAATCGCCATTTTAATGTGGTCACTATCAAACGTTGCAAGCTGCTCCACTTGCTCATAAAATGCTTTTAACACAATCGGTACTTGCTCACCTGCTAAAACAGCTTTTGCCTCTTCATCATACTCGATTTCCTGTTTAAAGAACAACTCTGATAGCTCAACAATTTCAGCACCGTAACTCATTTGCTCTTGATATAGTGCAATTAGATCACGCGCCCATTGCTTTTGTTGATCGGTCATTTGCTCCGGCAAACGCCCTGCTCGAATTAGATGAGGGAGCGATAGTTCAACTAACCGATCCAGATCAAGTTTTTTGATATATTGGTTGTTCATCCATGTGAGCTTTTGTTTATCAAACATCGATGGCGATTTTGATAAACGGGAAACATCAAACATGCGAATAAGCTCTTCTTTCGTGAAAATTTCTTCTTCTCCTTCTGGCGACCAACCTAATAGTGCAAAAAAGTTAAACATCGCTTCTGGTAAATATCCAAGTTCTTTATATTGAGAAACGAATTGAATAATTGACTCATCGCGCTTCGATAACTTTTTACGATTTTCATTTACAATCAACGTTAAATGTGCATATTTTGGTGGCTCCCAACCAAAATATTCATACACCATTAGCTGCTTCGGTGTGTTTGATAAATGCTCTTCACCGCGAAATACATGTGTAATTTTCATTAAATGATCGTCGATCACAACAGCAAAGTTATACGTTGGGATACCGTTTGCTTTGACGATCACCCAATCGCCAATGTCTTTCGATTCAAACGATACGCGACCGCGCACCATGTCTTCAAATTCATATACTTTTCCTTCCGGTACTTTTAAACGGATCGTATAGGGCTTGCCTTCTGCTTCAAGCTGTTTGACTTGTTCTAGTGTCAACTGACGGCATTTTCCGCTGTATTGTGGCGCCGCAATACCTGCCGCTTTTTGCGCCTCACGCTCTTGTTCTAGTTCCTCAGGTGTACAAAAACATTTATAAGCATAGCCTTTTTCTAACAATTCGTTTGTATATTGGCGATATATGTGCAGACGCTCCGTTTGACGATAAGGACCATATCCTCCATCTTTATCGACAGATTCGTCATATTCAATACCGAGCCATTTTAAATTTTCAAGTTGTGACTGTTCGCCACCTTCTACATTCCGCTCAATATCTGTATCTTCAATACGAACGATAAATTTCCCATGATGATGGCGAGCAAACAAATAGTTAAACAACGCTGTGCGCGCACCACCAATATGTAAATGACCCGTCGGACTCGGCGCGTAACGCACCCTTACTTCCTGTGACATGTCATGACCTCCATCTACCTAATTTCTGTACCCCATTGTACCGTAAACGCCATACAAAATCCATCATTCATTATTTTTTTGTAACAAAACGACGGCTTGTGCAGCAATTCCTTCTTCTCTCCCTGTAAAGCCGAGCTTTTCTGTCGTCGTCGCCTTTACGTTGACTTGTGAAACGTTTCCTTCTAATAATTCAGCAATTCGTTTTTGCATGTTTGGGATATATGGAGCCATTTTTGGTTTTTGAGCAATAATTGTGCAGTCCACATTAACAAGTGTATATCCATGTTGCTGCACAAGATTCCATACCCGTTGTAGAAGAAGCGCAGAATCAGCATCCTTGTATGCTTCATCTGTATCAGGGAAATGCTTTCCAATGTCTCCTTCACCAATGGCTCCTAAACAAGCATCAGCAATTGCATGTAACAACACATCCGCATCAGAATGTCCAAGCAGTCCTTTCTCATACGGAATATGGATTCCACCAATAATAAGCGGACGTCCTTCAGCAAACTGATGGACATCAAACCCTTGTCCAATTCGATACATCATTGATCCCCTCTCGCACGTAAAATAGCCTCTGCAAATAATAAATCTTCTGGTGTTGTTAATTTAATGTTTGTATACTCGCCTTCTACAATGGCGACACGTTGACCGATCCGCTCAACAAGACTTGCATCATCTGTTCCAATAAACTGTTCTTTTTTTGCGCGTTCATGAGCGTCGAGAATTAATGGCATGGAAAAAGCTTGTGGCGTTTGTACAGCCCACAAGCTCGATCGATCGACCGTTTTTTGAATGTGGCCATCGATCACTTGTTTCATCGTATCTTTCACAGGAACAGCTAGCACAGCTGCTCCCGTTTCTGCTGTTACTTGAACGAGTTCATGAATTTTTTTTACCGTCACAAATGGACGAGCACCATCGTGAATAAGCACGATGTCAGCATCATTCAAAGCTTTCAACCCGTTGTAGACGCTTTGTTGCCGCTCTTCCCCCCCTGAAACGAGGACATTTACTTTTTTTATTCCAAAGCGATGAAGCATATGAGCAAACTGTTCGCGTTCTTGATCGTTAATGACTAACACAATGCCTTGACACAAAACATCTCGTTCAAATACACGTAACGTATGAATAATAACAGGTATTCCTTCAAGCTCAATAAATTGTTTGTTCATTCCTGCGTTCATTCGTTTTCCTTGGCCAGCTGCCGGTATAACGACATGATAATTCATTTTCCTATCTCCTAACAGCTCATAATGCTTTTTCAAGTAATTTTAATTTAGCAAAAATCATTCTTCCAGCCGAAGTTTGTAAGACGCTCGTCACAAGCACATCGACTCGTTTTCCGATGTAGTCTTTTCCGTCCTCTACAACGATCATCGTCCCATCATCTAAATAAGCAACACCTTGATTTTGTTCTTTTCCGTCTTTAATGACGTGAACATTTAATTCTTCCCCTGGAAGAACGATCGGTTTTACTGCGTTCGCTAAGTCGTTAATATTTAGTACGGGAACATTTTGCAACTCGCATACTTTATTTAAATTAAAGTCATTTGTCACAACAACGCCTGATGTCAATTGAGCCAATTTTACAAGCTTGCTGTCGACTTCTTGAATTCCTTCAAAATCGCCCTCATATATTTCCACGTTAATTGCTAGTTCTTTTTGAATGCGGTTTAAAATATCTAGTCCTCTCCGTCCACGATTTCTCTTTAAAGCATCAGAAGAGTCAGCGATATGTTGCAATTCTTCAAGAACAAACCGCGGAATGACAATCGTCCCTTCCAAAAAGCCCGTTTGACAAATATCCGCAATACGACCGTCAATGATGACACTCGTATCTAAAATTTTTAGCGATTTCCCCTTTTTTTCTTCTTCCTCGCTACCTTTTTTCTTTCCACTTCGATTCGGTAAAGAAAATAGGTTCATTAGTTCATCGCGTTTTTTAAATCCGACTTGAAATCCTAAGTAGCCTAACAATAGCGTAAGAAAAATCGGCAATATCGTATTAACAAGCGGAATTTGAATAGAGTTTAATGGAATAACGACTAAAAAGGCTACAATCAATCCGAAAATTAAACCGAGACTCCCGAATAATAAGTCTGTTACAGGTGCTTTGACTAACGTTTCTTCCATCCAATGAATCAGTCCAACCACATGATCAACTAACCAAAACGTGAGAAGGAATACGATGATCGCACCAACTGGGGCGGCTACATATGGGCTATCGACATAAGGAAGATCGTTTAGGTGCAATAGTTTTAACAAAGTAGGAAAGAAAATAATTCCTAACATTCCCCCAGTAATTAAAAAAGATGCTTGCACAATTCGTTTTAACACGTTTTTCACCTCCTCTATTACATTATAAACAGTTTCCAATGTTTGAAACCAATCTGAACATCATTTTTAATCATTTTTTAATGGTTTTGTTAAAATATTGGGCGATTTTTCCCTTCCCCTAATGCGTAATATAGCGCTTCTTCTACATTAGTTACTCCAATGACTTCAACACCTTTTGGAATGTTCCAGCCACCGATGTTGCTTTTCGGAATAATGATGCGTTGAAAACCGAGCTTCGCAGCTTCTTGCACACGCTGTTCAATGCGGGATACACGACGTACTTCACCTGTCAATCCAACTTCTCCGATCACAACATCCGTATGATTTGTTGGTTGATCACGAAAACTAGATGCAATGCTTACCACAATTGCTAAGTCAATCGCAGGTTCATCTAACTTAATTCCACCAGCCACTTTTAAATAGGCATCCTGGTTTTGAAGAAGTAGGCCGACCCTCTTTTCAAGCACCGCCATTAGTAAAGATACACGATTATGATCTATTCCTGTTGCCATTCGACGTGGCGTTCCGAAACTAGTCGGCGATACTAATGCTTGAATTTCCACTAACACAGGTCTCGTCCCTTCCATAGAAGCGACCACCGTTGACCCTGAAGCACCTTTCGAACGCTCTTCCAAAAAAATTTCTGATGGGTTTTTGACTTCTGTAAGCCCTATTTCTTTCATTTCGAAAATACCGATTTCATTTGTGGAACCAAATCGATTTTTCACCGCCCGTAAAATGCGATACGTATGATGACGCTCTCCCTCAAAATATAATACAGTATCAACCATATGTTCTAAAATGCGTGGCCCTGCCAGCGCCCCTTCTTTCGTAACATGCCCAACAATAAAAATCGCAATACCTTTCGTTTTAGCTACTCGCATCAACTCTGCTGTACATTCACGAACTTGTGAAACACTCCCTGGGGCCGATGTAATTTCTGAGCGATATATCGTTTGAATCGAGTCGATGACAACGAACGATGGCTTCATTTCATCTATCGTTTGGATAATATGTTCTAAATTTGTCTCAGATAAAACATATAAATGTTCAGCTGCCACATGTAACCGTTCAGCACGCAACTTCGTTTGTTTTACCGATTCTTCCCCGGAAATATATAATACAGGGTGGGTATCGCTTGCGAGCTGAGCACAAATTTGTAACAACAATGTCGATTTCCCAATACCTGGATCGCCACCGATCAAAACGAGGGAACCACGAACAATTCCACCCCCTAACACGCGATTAAACTCCGTAAACTTCGTGTCAATTCTCGGTTCCTGCGTCGTTTCTACTGTCGTAATCGATACAGGTTTAGCTACTATCCCCTCTGTATGCACAAATAGTGCTCGGCTATGTGGTTTCACAATCTCCGTTTCTTCAACCATTGTATTCCACGAGTGGCACCCTGGGCATTTTCCCATCCACTTCGCCGTTTCATATCCACAATGTTGACAAACGAATTTCGTTTTCCGTTTAACCATGATTCCATTCCTTTCATGATGAAAAACAAGGTATGCGTGTAAGCATACCTTGTTTTTTGTTATTTTACTGTCTCTTTTGTTAACACAACAAACTGACCGTCTTTTACATCCATGACAACTTTTTGTCCGCTGTTAATCGTTCCTTTTAACAATTCTTCAGATAAACGGTCTTCAACATGTTTTTGAATCGCTCGACGCAATGGACGCGCGCCGTATTCTAAGTCATAACCTTCTTCCGCTAATTTCTCAATTGCTGCATCGGTTAACTCTAAATCAATTTGTTGTTCTTGTAGACGTTTTTTCAATTGCTCAACCATTAATGATACAATTTCCTTCAAATGTTTCTTCTCAAGGGAATGGAACACAATGATTTCATCAATTCGGTTTAAAAATTCCGGACGAAACGCTTTTTTCAACTCGTCCATCACTTTCCCTTTCATATCTTTATACTGTTGACTCTCATCTTGTACATTAAAACCAACATATTTATTTCTCTTCAAGGCGTCAGCGCCAACGTTTGATGTCATAATAATGATCGTATTTCGGAAATCAACTGTCCGTCCTTTCGAATCCGTTAGACGTCCATCCTCTAACACTTGCAATAAAATGTTAAACACATCTGGATGCGCTTTTTCAATCTCATCTAATAAAATGACTGAATACGGTTTGCGACGCACTTTTTCTGTTAATTGTCCACCTTCTTCGTAACCAACATATCCCGGAGGCGAACCGACAAGACGTGATGTCGAATGTTTCTCCATATACTCAGACATGTCGATCCGAATCATCGCATCTTCATCACCAAACATCGCTTCCGCAAGCGCACGTGCCAGTTCCGTTTTCCCTACACCCGTCGGTCCGAGAAAAATAAACGAGCCGATTGGGCGTTTTGGATCTTTTAATCCTGCACGGGCGCGACGCACTGCTTTTGCAACTGCTTTGACAGCTTCTTCTTGTCCGATAACACGGGAATGCAGAATTTCTTCTAGCTTTAATAATCGTTCGGTTTCTGTTTGAGCTAATTTAGAGACTGGGATCCCCGTCCAACTTGATACGACGGCTGCAATATCCTCAACAGTCACTTCTGAGTTTTCTTGACCTTGTTTCTCTTTCCAAGCCCGTTTCGTTTCTTCAAGTTGTTCGCGCAATTTTTGTTCCGCATCTCGTAATGATGCAGCTTTTTCAAACTCTTGGCTTTGCACAGCTGCATCTTTTTCTTTGCGAATTTCCTCCAGTTTTTGTTCGAGCTCTTTTAAATTTGGTGGTGTCGTAAACGAACGTAAACGTACTTTTGAACAAGCTTCGTCAATTAAATCAATCGCTTTATCTGGTAAAAATCGATCCGAGATGTAACGATCTGAAAGCTTCACAGCTTGCTCAATTGCCTCATCCGAAATAGAAACACGATGATGAGCTTCGTAACGATCGCGTAGTCCTTTTAAGATTTGGATCGATTCTTCAACCGTTGGTTCGCCAACATGAATGGGTTGGAAACGTCTTTCTAACGCAGCATCTTTTTCAATATATTTTCGGTATTCATCTAACGTTGTTGCCCCAATACATTGTAGTTCGCCACGAGCAAGGGACGGTTTTAAAATATTTGATGCATCAATAGCTCCTTCTGCACCGCCAGCTCCTATGAGGGTGTGCAATTCGTCAATAAACAAAATGATGTTGCCTGCTTGGCGAATTTCATCCATCACTTTTTTCAAACGATCTTCAAACTCACCACGATATTTCGTACCTGCAACGACCGTGCCCATATCGAGCGTCATTACACGCTTATCACGAAGCGTCTCTGGCACTTCGTTATTGACAATTTGTTGAGCTAGTCCTTCGGCAATGGCTGTTTTTCCTACCCCTGGTTCCCCAATTAAAACAGGGTTATTTTTCGTTCTACGGCTTAATACTTCGATCACACGTTGGATTTCTTTACTTCTTCCGATGACAGGATCTAAACCTCCTTCACGTGCGATCGCTGTTAAATCGCGGGCTAAACTGTCTAACGTTGGGGTATTCGCGTGCGTTGTTCCCCCATGATGTCCTGAGGCAGACTCATTGCTTCCTAATAATTGAAGTACTTGTTGGCGAGCTTTATTTAAGCTTACTCCTAAATTATTTAAAACGCGAGCGGCTACACCTTCTCCTTCTCGAATAAGACCAAGCAAAATATGTTCTGTACCAACGTAAGAATGTCCAAGTTTCCCAGCTTCATCCATTGACAATTCAATCACTTTTTTGGCACGTGGTGTATAGTGGATCGTTTGCCCAACTTCATTTCCACGCCCAATAAGCGATTCTACCTCTTTTTGGATTTTATCTGGTCCTAACCCGAGCGCCATAAGCGCTTTTGCTGCAATTCCTTCCCCCTCTCGAATAAGACCAAGCAAAATGTGCTCTGTACCAATATTGTTATGTCCTAATCGAACAGCTTCTTCTTGTGCTAATGCTAACACCTTTTGTGCTCGTTCTGTAAAACGTCCGAACATCATTTTCATCAACCTCCTTTTATTCACTTCCATTGGTATAATCGTTCACGAATGAGCGATGCACGGCGAATATCCCGTTCTTGTGGGCGTAATGCGCCACCAGCATATTTTTGTAAAAAGCCGGGCTGTGTCAAAATCATGAGCTCTGTTAAAATTGTTTTTGGCACGTTCGTAATATATCCGAGATCAATGCCTAACCGTACATCAGATAAACATTGGGCAGCTTCTTTTGAACCGATGATCCGACTGTTCGTTAACACACCGTAAGAACGATATACCCTATCTTCTAATTGTATGTTAGAAGTTTTGACTAATGCCTCACGTGCCATTCGTTCTTGTTCAATTAATTGACGAACAACACCTGTTAAGTCTTCAACAATATCCTCTTCACTTTTTCCTAATGTAACTTGATTCGAAATTTGAAAAATGTTTCCTAACGCTTCGCTACCTTCTCCATACGTGCCACGAACAACTAAACCGAGCTGATTAATTGCAGGAATAATTTGATTCATTTGCTGCGTTAACACAAGGCCTGGCAAATGCATCATAACGGATGCGCGCAGTCCTGTTCCGACATTTGTAGGGCAACTCGTCAAATAACCGTACTTTTCATCAAAAGCATAATCGATGTGTTGTTCAATCCAATCATCTAAAGCATTTGCCAATTTTAATGCTTCTCTCAACTGAAAACCAGCAAACAAACATTGAATACGAATATGATCTTCCTCGTTGATCATAATGCTTGCTTCTTCTTGCTCTGATAATAAGCATGCACCAAATGTACAATCCTCAGCTAAGTGAGGGCTGATCAAGTGTTTTTCAACTAATACACGCTTGTCAATAGTTTGTAATTCATTCATTTTTAATAAGACGAAAGGACCAAGATTACCGAAACGCTTTTGCGAAAACAAATGTTCAAATAATTGAACAATTTGTATAGCCTCTTCATTTGTAAATACGGTCGGAAACGAATATTGTTTCATATTTCTCGCTAAACGAATACGACTACTTAACACAATATCAGAATCTGGTCCCTCTTCGTTCATCCATGGACTGAGAGCGCGTTGGAAAAACAAATGTTCATTCATGTAATGAAGCGCCCCCTTCCGTATTTAATTTTGCTTCGAGTTCTCGAATTTGATCACGCACTTCAGCAGCTTTCTCAAACTGTTCTTTAGCAATAAGCTCCTGTAGCATTTGTTTTAACTGGCCGATTTGCTTACGAACGTACAATGTACCCCCCACTCGCTTCGGGATTTTTCCTTCATGTGCTACATGTCCTCCATGTAACTTCCGAAAAATAGGTGGTAAATAGCTACGAAATGTTTCATAGCAACTCGCACAACCAAAACGACCGACTTTAACGAATTGAGCATATGTCATTTTGCAACGCTCACATTGTAATATATGTTCATTGTGAAAAGAGGGGGCTTTCGGTTCTTTTAGCGATGCATCCATATTTAATAGTCCCGCAATTAAATTATTGATTGAAAAAGCGCCTTGATGTGGGAACATAAACATTTCACCTTTTTCGTGAGCGCATTGCTCACAAAGATGAATTTCTGTTTTTTCCCCATTAACAATTTTAGTGAAATGAAGCGTTGCTGGACGTTGATTACACTCTTGACATATCAAAGCATTCACCCTCTCTACATATACTTTAACGATGTCAGCATCGCTTTTAATATGCGCGCACGCAGTTCATCACGATGGGGAAGGTCAAGAGATAGAACCGTGCGATCAATAATGTTTAACATCATATTCGCTTCTCGTTTTGAAATTACCTTTTCATCTAATAAGCGTTGAATAATATGTTCTCCATTTGTCTGGCTAATCCGGTCTTGAACAAGAGACAATAAATGGTCAATAAGCTGGGGGGCACTTTGAGTTTTTACTTTCATTATACGGATATAGCCACCGCCACCTCGCTTACTCTCAACAATGTACCCTCTTTCTAATGTAAACCGTGTATTAATGACATAGTTAATTTGAGAAGGAACACACTGAAACTTATCTGCAATTTCGCTTCGTTTAATCTCAACGATATCTTTTCCGCTCATATTTAATACTTGCTTTAAATATTGCTCAATGACATCAGAGATATTCCTCACATAACCCCTCCTCTGCCAGTTGACTTTGACTATATTTGACTTTAATTTTAATATATACGGATTTCTTCAAAAATGCAAGGATTCCCTTCTTTTTCTCATATATTTTACCCATTGCGTTTATTCAATAAAACAAAAAACAAAAAGACCAAGACAATTTAGTCTTGGTCTTTTTATTTGCCCGGCAACGTCCTACTCTCGCAGGCGGTGTCCCGCCAACTACCATCGGCGCTGGAGAGCTTAACTTCCGTGTTCGGGATGGGAACGGG
>NZ_JACHES010000015.1 GCF_014201585.1 Anoxybacillus tengchongensis | reverse complement strand
CCAGCGTTCGTCCTGAGCCAGGATCAAACTCTCCATAGAAAAGTTATCCTTAGCTTTTGTACGCTTTTCGCTTCGTTCAGTTTTCAAGGAACATCAAAGCGGGTGATGGGAATCGAACCCACGACATCAGCTTGGAAGGCTGAGGTTTTACCACTAAACTACACCCGCACGTTAATTAATTTTAAATCAGAGCCAATCACTACGCACGATCATGCCTCTTCCTCTACTCGTAAAATCAAGGATGATTGATGCGTCGAGGCAACTCGTAGCCTATTCAACGATGCGTCGCTCGTGGCTGAGGTTTTACCACTAAACTACACCCGCATAATCATAATTATTAGCAAAATGGTCGGGAAGACAGGATTCGAACCTGCGACCCCATGGTCCCAAACCATGTGCTCTACCAAGCTGAGCTACTTCCCGTCTTCATTATAATAAAAACATGGCGCGCCCGAGAGGATTCGAACCCCTAACCTTCTGATCCGTAGTCAGATGCTCTATCCAATTGAGCTACGGGCGCATTTTTAACGACCTTTTCAATATATCATGTTTCATTAATCAAAGTCAAGCTTTTCTTGATGCGGCCGAGAGGACTTGAACCTCCACGGGGTTGCCCCCACTAGGCCCTCAACCTAGCGCGTCTGCCATTCCGCCACGACCGCATATGATAGAAACTGACCGACTGGTGCGGGTGGAGGGACTTGAACCCCCACGCCAAAGGCGCCAGATCCTAAGTCTGGTGCGTCTGCCAATTCCGCCACACCCGCATACATGGTGAGCCATGGAGGACTCGAACCTCCGACCCTCTGATTAAAAGTCAGATGCTCTACCTACTGAGCTAATGGCTCGTTTCAAAAAGAGTTTTTAAATAAGATTTTTGACGTCCCGCTCTCAGTATGCTTAATCAAGTAGCAGCTCGAGCGGTACGCTGTTGCTTTTTCAAAGAAGCTAAATCGATCGTGCTCTACCTACTGAGCTAATGGCTCGTCACATTAATGGCTGGGCTAGCTGGATTCGAACCAGCGCATCACGGAGTCAAAGTCCGTTGCCTTACCGCTTGGCTATAGCCCAACAAACACCCTTAAAAAGTTCAGTTCTTGAGTGGCGGTCCCGACGGGGATCGAACCCGCGATCTCCTGCGTGACAGGCAGGCATGTTAACCACTACACCACGGGACCAAAAGAGTGGAGGATGACGGGATCGAACCGCCGACCCCTTGCTTGTAAGGCAAGTGCTCTCCCAGCTGAGCTAATCCTCCGAAATAAAATGGAGTGGACAAAATGAGCACTCCAAAAGATGACCCGTACGGGATTCGAACCCGTGTTACCGCCGTGAAAGGGCGGTGTCTTAACCACTTGACCAACGGGCCATGTTTATTATTTTCGTGGCGGAGAAGGCGGGATTTGAACCCGCGCGCCGTAAAAGAACGACCTAACGGTTTAGCAAACCGTCCCCTTCAGCCACTTGGGTACTTCTCCAATGGCTCCGCAGGTAGGATTCGAACCTACGACCGCTCGGTTAACAGCCGAGTGCTCTACCACTGAGCTACTGCGGAATAACTTAATCATTAGGACTGTTTATATTATATTTACTCTTTTTTGATCTGTCAACTGTCTTTTTTATTTTGTTTCTTCGTCGAGTAACGACGGCTTTTATAATTTAGCATATAAGGATTTGGCTTGTCAACACTCTCTTTTTATTTTTTTCAATTTCCCTCGACAAAAACCACATACGTATCGAGTTGTATCTACTGCTTTTCTTCGCACGTACATATAACGACATGATGTGCATTCGTAATAATACGTTTTCCCTTTCTTCGGTAATACAATAGGTTTACAAAAGCGTGGCGCTTGCACTTTTTTCAATAGTTCCCGAAAGTCACGATCGCGATGGCGATACCCTTTTCCTTCAAGGTGCAAATGGTAATGGCATAACTCGTGTTTGATGATTTGAATAAATTCGTCTTCCCCGTATTGTTCGTAATATTTTCGATTTAGTTCAATATGATGCGTAGAAAGAATGTATCTTCCGCCAGTCGTTCTTAAACGATCGTTAAATATCGCTCGATGGCGAAATGGCTTATGAAATACATGTAATGATATGCGCTCAACAAGCGCTTGTAACTCGCGCTCATTCATTTTATTTCCGTCCTTTCACCATTGGACTTTTTTACTCATAACATAACAAAAAATAATTTGAAGGTGATCATTATGCCGATGTGGCTAAAAAAGCAAATGCGACGTGCATATTATGAGAAAAATCGCGCTCAAATTAAACTTCTCAATCAATGTTGGTTTTTTTATCGGAAAACACACTGCTCATGACAGTGTGTTTTCCGATGTTGGTGGAATCATTGTTAAAGCGATGCGTTCTTTTTGCAAATCGACCGAATCGACCCATACTTTAACAATATCTCCTACTGATACGACATCAAGTGGATGTTTCACATATCGATTGCTTAATTTCGAAATATGAACAAGCCCATCCTGCTTCACACCAATATCTACAAATACACCAAAATCGACAACGTTTCGTACCGTCCCCTCTAATTCCATTCCTTTTTTCAAGTCCTCCATTTTTAACACATGTTGCTTTAAGATTGGTTTAGGCAAATCATCACGAGGATCGCGCTCTGGACGCTTCAGCGCATCGATAATATCTTGAAGTGTCAGTATTCCGATATTAAGTTCTTGTGCTACTTCTTCGATGCTGATCGCTTCAAGCGCACTTCGCAACTGCTCGCTTCCAATCGCTTCTGTTGAAAAGCCAAGTCGATGCAACAATTGATGCACTTCTTCATATCGCTCGGGATGAATCGGCGTGCGGTCTAACGGCTCATCTCCGTCTAAAATACGCAAAAAACCGATACATTGTTCATACGTTTTAGCCCCAAGGCGCGGTATACATTTTAATTGCATTCGATTAGTAAACTTCCCATACTCTTCGCGATATTTGACTATATTTTCAGCCACAGTCTTCGTTAGACCAGATACATATTGCAATAACGTTGGGGAAGCGGTATTGACGTTTACACCCACTTGGTTCACGACTGTTTCAACAACAAACTGCAACGACTGTTCTAGCTTTTTTTGTGACACGTCATGTTGATATTGGCCGACCCCAACAGACTTTGGATCAATTTTTACTAATTCGGCAAGTGGATCTTGCACGCGCCGGGCAATCGAGACAGCGCTTCTCTCCTCGACTTGCAAATGCGGAAACTCTTTGCGTGCTAAATCTGATGCAGAATATACACTTGCCCCCGCTTCGTTGACAATCAAATAAAACACGTTTCCTTCCCACTCTGCAATTGTATCAGCGATAAACTGCTCCGTTTCTCGCGATGCCGTTCCGTTGCCGATGGCAATCAACTCCACTCGGTATGTATGAAGTAATTGCTTTAATTTTTCTTTTGATTTTTCCACCTCATTTTTCGGCGGATGTGGGTAAATGACATCAATATGAAGTACCTTTCCGGTTTCATCGACAACAGCTAACTTACATCCTGTACGATACGCTGGATCTACTCCTAAAACAACTTTCCCTTTTAATGGTGGTTGCAACAATAAATTGCGCAAGTTTTCAGCGAAAATGTGAATGGCCCGTTCTTCTGCGTGTTCTGTCAGCTCATTTCGCACATCTCGTTCAATGGATGGGGCAATTAAACGTTTATATGCATCTTCAATCGCTTCAGCTACAATGTCAACCGCCGGCGATTGCTCATTTGTTATGACTTTTTTACGAATGTACTCAATCATTCGGTTTCCATCTACGTCAATGGCAATGCGTAAAATTCCTTCTTTTTCACCACGATTCATCGCTAAAACACGATGAGCAGGTGCTTTGGCGATCGGTTCCTGATGATCGTAATACATTTCAAATACACGCTTTTCGTCTTTTTCTATTTCTTTTCCAAAAGAAACAATCGTACCCATTTGCCACGTTTGTTGACGAATCCATTGACGAAGCGCAGCGTCATCTGACACTTTTTCAGCGATAATATCTTTTGCACCTTGAATGACTTCTTCAACCGTATGTACTTCTTTTTGTGAATCAATAAACCTTTGTGCTCGTTCTATGATGGGTTCGCTCGGGAACGTCAACAACCATTCCGCAAAAGGTTCGAGCCCTTTTTCTTTGGCAATTGTTGCCTTTGTTCGCCGTTTTTGTTTATATGGGCGGTATAAATCTTCCACTTCTTGTAATTTCGTTGCTCTCGTAATCGCTTCTTTCAGTTCGTCCGTTAACTTTCCTTGCTCATCGATTAGACGAATGACTTCTTCTTTTCGCTTCGCTAAGTTTTGCAAGTAATTCCATTCATCTAAAATGGTTCGAATTTGTACTTCATCGAGCGCACCAGTCATTTCTTTTCGGTAACGAGCAATAAATGGAATTGTGTTTCCTTCCTCATGAAGTTGAATGACTTGTTGCACATGCACAAATGGAATGTTTAATTTCGTAGCCAATTGCTTTAATAGCTCCAAACAAAATTCCTCCCCTAAACAAAAATAGCTACACAACGTAGCTATTTTCCCAACATATTAAAAATCAATAAGACCAAGACTAATTTGCAACGCTTCATCTACTTTATCCATCATCTCGTCATCTAGATGGGTAATCTTATCTGTCAGACGTTGTTTATCAATCGTCCGAATTTGTTCAAGCAAAATGACAGAGTCCCGTTCAAATCCGTAGCGCTTTGCGTCGATTTCAACATGTGTAGGCAACTTCGCTTTTTGGATTTGCGCAGTAATGGCAGCAACAATGACGGTTGGACTGAAACGGTTCCCAATGTCATTTTGAATAACAAGCACAGGGCGCACGCCCCCTTGCTCTGATCCAACTACTGGAGAAAGATCGGCAAAATACACGTCACCACGTTTGACAATCAAAAGATTACCCCCCGCTAACTAAGCGTTCAACGGTGTGGTCAGCTTCATATTCCGCAAGAAAAGCTTCCGACGCAAGCGACAAATTAATTTTCGCCATCTCCATATACCCACGTCTCATCGCTTCTCGAATTTGACGTTTTTTCCGCTCACGAATGTACATCTTCATCGCTTGATAAATAAGTTCATTTCGGTTGCCATTTTCTTGCTTCACAATGCCATCTAATTCGCTCACTAACGCCTGCGGTAACCGAATAACAATTTCTGTTGTTGCGCTGGATTCAGACACAAACACACACCTCCAACTAAACTACAACCACATAGTCGCTCCCAATTTACATCATACCATTTCATCTTCATGATGCAAAGTCATTTCCAGCATCATTCGTCCATTTTTTGTAGAAATTTTTCGAAAACGATCGTTCTCGTTGCACCCATCTACTATAATACCGCATTTCTCACTTCAATTATACTCTTGTTTTTCAAAAAAATACGGGGGACACGATAACTAATTGTACAAGGAATTTCATAATTAATCGTATTTACATGTGCTGCAACATCATCAATGGAAATACGGTCCCCTTGTTGTTCACCAATAAGCGTTACTTTTGTACCAATTGGAAGTTCGTAAGGTAAACGAATCATCATTTGATCCATACAAATCCTCCCAACAATCGGAGCTCGTTTTCCATCAACAAGGACAGAAAAGTGCTGCATGCGACGCAACCAACCGTCTGCATAGCCAATCGGAACCGTACCAATCCATTCATCCGCTTCTGCGGCATATGTCGCCCCGTAACTAATTTTTTCCCCTGCCTTCACCTTTTTTACGTGCGTTAAACGGCTATGGAGCGAGAACGCTTCTTTTAATGGATACGGCAAGAATGGTTTCATCTCTTGTGACGGTGTCAATCCATACATAGAAATACCGAAACGAACTGCATTAAATACACGATCAGGATAGCGTAATGCCGCTGCGCTATTGGCACAATGGATGAGCGGTGGCTTAATCGGTAACCATTCTAGCATGTGTAGAAATGTATCGTATTGAAATGAGAAATAGTCCGCATTTTGTTCATCGGCTGTCGCAAAATGGGTATATACTCCTTCAAGCACAAAACATGTATGTTGTTTAAGCATGTGTACCATCTGCTGTACTTCTTCTTTTGTTTTCGCTCCCAATCGTCCCATCCCCGTATCCAACTTCATATGAACGTTCAATGGCCGGTCATATGGGGCATACATCATCGCTTGCTCTAACCAATCCACTCGAAAAATTGTTAAAGCAATATTTTGGCTAGCCGCTAACGGCGCATATGAAGGGTTTGTTGCCCCAAGTACGATAATCGGGACGTTTAAAGGGAGTCCTTTTTTTCTTAGCGCGAGCGCTTCATCTAAAAAGGCTACGGCTAAATGTGTTGCACCTGCTTCAAGCGCTGTTTTCGCTACTTGAATATCTCCATGTCCATAAGCGTTTGCTTTGACAACAGCAATGACATCGACTTGAGTCCCAACGTGTTGTTTCATCGATTGCACATTATAAAAAATTGCATCTAAATCAATTTCTGCCCACGTATCGCGATAAAATGCTCGGTCCATCCTTCATACCCCTTCAAAAATATGTTCACGTTTGATTATTTCTTTTGTCCTTGCATCATGTCAACAAAAAAATAAAGACCCGCCGCGCGAGTCTTACTTCATCACCTTGCCTTGCACTGAACGAGCAATCGCAACCATCTCATCTTTCGTTAAATCTTGTGAAGCAAGAATAAAATCGACACCTTTATACGTCCACGTCAATGTGCCATTTGCCAGCGCTCCAACGGCAAATCCTAAATCAACAGGCTCACCCTTAACCGTTGTCGATACGTTTGCCGTCGGCACAGCATGGGCTTTTTCTTGTACAAGCGTAAACGATTTTTCCCCAGAAAATGTCATAACAATTCGTTTCCCGTTTGCTGTTGTAAATTCTTTTTCTTCGACAAGTTTCACACCGTCGAGTTCATATGTCGGATACATAACTGGCACTGCTTGTTGATTAGCTTCTTTTGTCACTTCTTGTTCATTTTCCAACTTCGCTCTCGTCATATTTTTACTTACATCAAAAGCGTTATCGTCAAACGCAGCATTCCATTCTACTTTTGAAAATTCCACAGTCAACATCGGTTGTGAGTCAATGTCCATGACGGTCACTTTCACTGGCGTTAAATCTTTTTTATTTAATGTGATCTCTTGTTTTGGTAGCATTTTCTTGTTTTCATAATTTGTTTTTGTCTGGAATACGTAATGGTTTTTTGTTGCTTTAAAATCTGCTTTCGAGTCGGCTAAAATGTCTTTTACGAGCGATTCATACAAATACACTTGACTTGCGTTTTGCGGCCAGTCGCTTTGAAAACGAAAACTTTTATTTAGTGCAGGCGTCAATACAAATACTCCTTCGTCGTTACGCAAAATCATTTGATGTTGATCACGCTGAGCATTTTTCAAGTTCACACGATAGTAATTTGGGGACTTATGCCAAATTTCGATTTCATACACTTGTGGCTCCGTCCCTGTCTGAAGCGTCATTTTTGCTTCGGCTTTGTACCCAGACATCGTTTGTACTTTCTCATCGAGCGCTTTTAACACATCTTGTTGCGACTTTTCTCCGCAAGCGGCCAGACTGCCTACAACGAAAAGAAGTAGGCACCAAAAAAGCCATGTTCGTCTCATTTTTTCAACCCCTTTACCTCATTTGGACTTCCTTCATAAGCCATCATATGAGATCAAACGGGAGAATATGCAGACTAGCTTGACAAGCGTTCAATAATTACTTGGGCCACCGCATAATGTTCGCTATGTGAAATGGAAACGTGTACACGTTCATCTGGAGAAGAAGAAACAATATACGGTTTGCCATTTTCGTCATTTTTTATTTCAATATCCCGAAAAGAAACATGGGCACCAATCCCCGTCCCTAACGCTTTCGCGTACGCCTCTTTTGCGGCAAATCGCCCTGCCACAAATTCAATTTTTCGCTTTGCTGATCGGTCATGAAGACAATTACGTTCATTGTCTGTTAAAACACGTTCAATCAATTTCGGCTGTCGGTTTATTAGCTCTGCAATGCGATTTAATTCGACAATATCAATACCAATGCCGATAATCATCTCGTATCCCTCCAAATAAAGAAAAAGAAGCTATCTGTTCAGACAGCTTCTATCGTTTTGTGCGCGTTTTCGATCCACGGCCTCGCGTCTCGTTTCGACGTTGGCGCGTTTGTACTTGCCGCTTCTTCTCTTTTTTCATAATTGGCGGTTCTTCTGTCAACTGCACCGGCGTCATATCCGGTTCTTTTGTTAACATTTTAATACACGCGGCAACAAGCGAAACAGAGTCGTGTTCTTCCAACAATTCTTCTGCGGCGCGTTTATAAAACGATAAATTGTTATGCTCGATCGTCTCAAGCAATTTTTCAATTGCTGCTCGTTGTTGACCTTCAAGCGCCTCATCTAACGTTGGTGGTTTCATACGTTCCATTTTTCGTTTCGTCGTTTTTTCAATGTGGTGCAACTGTCCGATTTCACGTGGAGTAACAAGCGTAATCGCCATTCCTGTCTTACCAGCACGCCCTGTCCGACCGATACGATGAACATAGCTTTCTGGGTCTTGTGGAATGTCGAAATTGTACACGTGTGTGACACCAGAAATATCCAAACCACGTGCAGCTACGTCTGTCGCCACTAAAATATCAATAGAACCTTCTTTAAACTTACGCAATACGGATAAACGCTTTGCCTGGCTTAAATCACCATGAATCCCCTCTGCCGTATAGCCACGCAAATTGAGAGCTTCTGCTAGCTCATCGACACGGCGCTTCGTTCTTCCGAAAACGATCGCTAATTCAGGGGATTGAATATCTAATAAGCGAGTTAACGTATCAAACTTTTTCTTCTCTTGAATTTCAATGTAATATTGTTCAATGTTTGGAACCGTCATTTCTTTTGCTTTTACGCGAACGAGCTCTGGATTGTTCATAAATCGTTCAGCAATACGACGAATCGGTTCAGGCATCGTCGCTGAGAAAAGAAGTGTCTGACGCTCTGTTGGCACATGGCTTAAAATTGCTTCAATGTCTTCAACGAAGCCCATGTTCAACATTTCATCCGCCTCGTCTAATACGACCGTATGCACATTTTGTAAACGGAGCGTACGACGTTGAATGTGATCAAGCACCCGTCCCGGTGTACCGACAATAATATGTGGATGTTTTTTTAATGCGCGAATTTGACGTTCAATATCTTGTCCTCCATAAATCGGCAAAACGCGCACACGCTTCGTTGAACCAATTTTATATAGTTCTTCGGATACTTGAATGGCTAGTTCTCGCGTCGGCGCAACAACGATTGCTTGCACCGCATCGTTGTTCATATCAATTTTTTCAATAAGTGGGATACCAAACGCTGCCGTCTTTCCTGTTCCTGTTTGCGCTTGACCAATGACATCACGATTTTGCAAACTAAGCGGAATCGTTGCCGCTTGAATTGGCGTTGCCTCTTCGAATCCCATTTTACTAACTGCTTTCATCAACTCTGGACTTAATCCAAATTCTTTAAATGTAACCAATGTTTTCATACTCCTTCTTCAAATAACTTACGAAAAAAGGCATTCCCGTATAGACGGAAGTGCCTTGTTGAAATTCATTCCGTAAACAGCTCTCGTTCATCATACCATTTTATGCATATGTTTTCAACAAATTGAACGCTTCTTTTTATTTATTTAACAAAGAAATGATTTCCTCTAGTCTCATCCCCCGAGATGCCTTTAGTAAAATGATGTCACCTGCTTCTATCATTTTTTGCACATCCGCTGCTAGCTTCGCCTTATCGTCATAAGAACGAACATGCCCTTTGCTAAATCGCTTGCTCGCTTGCTCAGCAATTGCCTTTGCACGCTCACCGTATGTCAACACATAATCTATTTTTTGCGGATCGATCATCTCGCCAATTTGTTCATGAAAAGTAATTTCTTGTTCACCTAATTCAAGCATGTCGCCAACAATGGCTATTTTTTTACGATATCCAGTCAATTGTCCAAGCAATTCAAGCGCAGCGCGCATCGATGTCGGACTGGCGTTATATGCATCGTTAATAATTGTTACCCCGTCAGGACGCTTTATGACTTCTGTACGCATTTTTGTTACAGATAAACGTAAAAAACCTTCTTTCATATGAGCCACATCAACAGAAGCGAAACGTGCAACCGCAATCGCTGCTAGCGCATTCATCACATGGTGCCGACCAATAAGAGGCATATGAAACGTCTCGTCTGGCCAACAATTTACCTTAAACGTCGTTCCGTCCGCTTGAACACGAATGTCTAGCGGATAATAATCGTTTGTTCGTTCCACTCCAAACGTTTGAACATGCGAAAGATTAGTGTTTTCCACACGTGTTTGCAACAGCGGTTCATCCCCGTGATAAATAAACAGTCCGTCACGCTTTAGGCCTTTTACAATTTCAAACTTCGCTGTTGCAATTCCTTCACGTGAACCGAGCTCTTGTAAATGCGATTCACCAATGTTTGTAATCACTGCAATGTCAGGCTCTGCGAGGGTAGAAAGTAACTCAATTTCTCCAAAGCCGCTCATCCCCATTTCAACGACGGCATACTCTGTTTCTTCTTTTAAACGAAGCAATGTCAGTGGCACACCGATATGATTGTTTAAATTCCCTTCTGTCTTTTGCACACGATATACTGTCCCAAGCAGTGATGCAATCATATCTTTCGTTGTCGTTTTTCCGTTGCTTCCAGTCACCCCGATAATACGTGTACGAAGTTGTTTTCGATACGCATGAGCCAGCTGTTGCAATGCAACGAGTGAATCTTCAACAAAAATGAGCGGCACATCTGTCGGGGCGTTCGGCTCATGTTTGCTCCATAGCGCAGCGACTGCTCCTTTGTCAAACGCCTCCTTCACAAACTGATGGCCGTTGAACGTGGCCCCTTTTAGCGGAACATATAAATTTCCTCGCTCAATTGTGCGCGTATCTGTTGACACACCATGAATCACAACAGAAGCATATCGCTCATCAATCATACTTCCCGGAATCATCATTTGAACATCAGCTAGTGAACGTGTAAGCATATGATCACCTTAAAATACGTACGTAATATTTTGTTTTTCTTCATATCGCTCGATCGCCAGTTGAATAAGACGTTCAATTAACTCCTCATACGATACACCTGTATGTTTCCATAAAAGCGGGAACATGCTAAAAGGGGTAAATCCCGGCATCGTATTGACTTCGTTAATATATGCTTCACCATCTGCTGTCAAGAAAAAGTCAGCTCGGACTAATCCGGCTAAATCGAGCACTTTAAAAGCGGTAAGTGCCATTTGTTTTATCGTTTCATATTCTTGATCCGTAATGTTTGCTGGGATGACTAACTCTGTATTTCCATCGACATATTTTGCTTCGTAATCATAAAATTCTTTTTTCGGCACAATTTCCCCGACAACTGAACAAGTCGGCTCATCGTTTCCGATCACGCCAATTTCCACTTCCCGACCAATAATCGCTTCCTCCACGATGACTTTTCGATCGTAACGAAACGCCTCTTGAAAAGCTATTTGCAATTGTTCACGGTTTTTACATTTACTTATTCCTACACTTGAACCTGCGTTAGCTGGCTTCACAAAACACGGATAACTAAGTTCCCGCTCTACCGTTTCATATACGGTTTCTTTATGCTTTTCCCACTCTTTTTTTAAGAAAAAAACATAACGCGCTTGTTTTAGCCCCGCTTGCGCAAACAGTTGTTTCATCACAATTTTATCCATACCGACAGCCGATGCTAGCACACCGTTTCCGACATACGGTACGTTTAATAATTCTAACATTCCTTGTACCGTTCCATCTTCTCCGTTCGGCCCGTGTAAAAGAGGAAAAATAACATCAATGCCGTTTGCAATAGACGCGAGCGCTGGTAAACCTTGTTGAAAAGCGAGCTGGTTGACATCTTTCACTTCCCCTTCAATCGCCTCACCGCGCAACCATTCCCCATCTGTCGTAATGTAAATCGGAACAACTGTAAACTTTTCTTTATTTACCGCATTAATGACAGAGCGTGCCGTTTGTAACGATACTTTATGTTCAGGCGATTTGCCGCCGTATAATACGCCTAATGTGATTTTCATGTTCGTTCCTCCTCAACTGTTCATTCACTTCATTTATTGTAGCACAACTACTTTTTTATTTATATGGTGAAGCAAGCCTAGATGGTGACAATGCATATCATTTCCCAACTTGGAAACGATAAAAAATACAAAGAGATAAAAGGTGTGTGCTTATGAATACAGTGCAAATGCTATTCGTTTTAATGTTATCAATTGGACTGATGAATCACGTTATCATCATTCCTGTGTTGCTTGAAATTGCCGGACGTGATGCATGGATATCAACCGTCATCGGACTTATATTGCTTATCATATTTCTCCCTGTTATTTATTTCCCTATAAAACAATCGCAACAAACACATATCTTTCAATGGCTAAAAGAAAATATAGGGGCACCAATTGCTTATTTTATCGCTTCTGTCACATGTTTATATTTACTTATCATTAGCATTGTGACATTAAAGGATACGACAACGTTCACAACAACATCGTACTTAACAGCTACACCAAACTGGGCAATTGTCGTTACACTTTGCATCATTTGTTTTTATAACGCGTCGATTGGTTTGCCATCGATCGCGAAAACATCTGGCATTCTTTTACCTTTCGTCGTATTGTTCGGCATTTTTGTTGCTTTAGCGACGACCCCACATAAAAATTATGAACTGTTAAAGCCGATGCTTGAGAACGGATGGGAACCGGTGTGGAAAGGAGTCATGTATGTCGCTGCTGGCTATGGAGAAATTGTTCTTTTACTATTTATGCAACAACAAATGAAAACGAACATTTCTTTTATGAAACTCGTTTTGTTTGGGGTTGTAGCTGCCAGCTTATCACTTGGACCGACAATCGGGGCCATTACAGAATTTGGACCGGCAGAAGCGAGCCATTTACGTTATCCGGCTTTTGAACAATGGCGAATGGTGAACTTAGGAACGTATTTAGAGCATTTTGATTTTTTATCGGTCTATCAATGGCTAGCGGGGGCGTTTATTCGTATTTCACTTGCGACAGCGCTCATTCCCGAGCTATTTCATATTACAAATAAAACATCGCGACGATGGATTTTACTATTCGTATACACCGTTATTTTCTTTGCGGCGATGACGCCGATGAGCGATTATACATTTTTTCATACGTTAAAAAAATGGCTGTTACCGATTTCGTTTTTCTTCATTTGTTTTCTTGCGACGTTATTGTTCGTCCTAGCGTTAGCAATACGTATAAAAGAAAGGAGAGCGTCCGCATCATGACTGCTGAAATCATTGTTGATGAACGAACGTTAAAAGAACACTTTGCTCAATGTAAAGATGTTGTAATCATTCCCGCTACCATTTATTCAGAGGAACGAAAGCCGCTATCGCTTATTTTCATTTATTGTGAAGAATTATGTGACACAAAGTTACTGAAACAATTTGTTTTCCCAACCATTACGCGTATGGGACAACAATATCCGCTATATTCAGTCACAGACATTGAAAAATATAAACAAATGCCGCTTCATTTAATCGGCAAATCTGTTTCTGCCCAACAGCTCGATTTTATCGTTTTTAACGGAGATTTAGTCATTTATTTCGTGGAAGCGGGTGCCATGTATTCTATTTCTCTTGCCAATCCACCGAACCGAAACCCAGAAGAACCAAATACAGAAGTGTCGATTCGTGGACCGAAGGACGGTTTTATTGAAGAAGTGGCGAAAAATGTGGCGCTCGTGCGGAAACGGTTAAAAACGAGTAGTTTACACGTTGAACAAGTATTAGTCGGCAAACGAAGCCGAACGAAAGTCGATATTTTATATATTCAAGATATTATTAATCAAGAAACAGTAGTCGAATTAAAGCGACGCTTAAGTACCATTAACATTGACGCCTTAACCGGAACAAACCAATTAGAGGAATTGTTAAGCGAAAAATATGTTTCTTTATTTCCTGTTTTCGCTTACTCTGGTCGTCCTGATTTTGTTGTCAATGCGCTATTGAACGGACGATTTGCTGTCTTTATCGACGGATCACCGACCGCATTAATCGGCCCGACCAATTTAACATTTTTGTTAAATACATCGGAAGACAATAGCACATCATTTGTGTTCGTTACGTTTCAGCGAATCATTCGGCTCATTGGCGTCAGCGTCGCCGTTTTTTTACCAGGGCTTTGGGTCGCAATTGTAACATATCATCAAGACCAACTACCGTTTACGTTGCTAGCCACCATCACACTTGCAAGACAAGGGGTACCGCTCCCTGCTCCACTTGAAGCGTTTATTATGGTTAGTTTATTTGAAATTTTTAAAGAAGCAGGGATGCGGCTCCCGATTGCCATTGGACAAACGTTATCAGTCGTTGGTGGTTTAATTATCGGGCAAGCAGCGATAAACGCAGGGCTTGCAGCACCTGGCACACTCGTTGTTATCGCAACATCTGTTATTGCGACGTTTACGCTCGTCAATCAATCACTTGCTGGAACAGTGTCCATTTTACGTTTTATCGTCCTTGCCGCTTCAGCGATGCTTGGACTTTTCGGTTTTATTACATCCATGTTCTTTCTTCTCGTTTATACGGCAAATTTAACATCGTTTGGCGTTCCGTATTTAGCACCGCTTTCCCCAGCAACAGGAGATATATGGAAAGTAGTGATTACGAGCGGATGGAAAAAATTTAAAATACGTCCAAAAATGTTAAAGACGAATGATAATACACCAGGTGACGAAGCATGACAAGGCTAATCATTTGTTGTTTTTGTTTATTTTTAACAGGGTGTTGGGGGATGAAAGAAATTGATCATCTTGCATATATTCATGTGATCGGTGTGGACTATGAAGACGGGCAGGTCGTCGCTTATGCTCAACTTATTAGTTTTACAGGACTTGCGAAAGTCGAAGCGGGCGGTGGAAGACAAAAATCAACGGTTACGATCGGAAAAGCAACAGGAGAGACGTTTAACGTGGCAACCGATCGCTTGTATCAAGCGATCCAACAAGGTGTGTCATGGGGACATGTCAAAGGGATCGTCTTTACAGAACGGGCACTCAAAAAAGGGCTTGTACGCGACGTGATCGATGTGCTTGATCGTTACAATGAAATTCGTCATACGATTTGGGCATTCGCTACGAAACAACCGATCGAACTCATTTTTGAAACAACACCGTTTTTAGACTATTCACCATATTTTTCGTTGCTCGCTAATCCGACAGATATTTACGAACAAAGTTCATTTATTCAACCAAAACGGCTCAATCAACTCGTTGCCGCTTCAAACGAAAAAGCGGCTCTTTTCCCTCTCCCTTCCCTTACAGTTGAGGAGAAAAGTTGGACAGAAAATAAAAAAAAGAAACCGATGTTAAAAATGGATGGTGTCTGTTTTTTACATCGCTACAACAAACAAGCATGTGTCCCACGCCATAAACTCGATGGTTTACGATGGGTGACGAAAGGCACGGGGCGAACACCGATTTACATTCAGCCAAATGGTAAAATGATCGGTACGCTCGTTGTACGTGAACCAAAGGCAAGCATATCGTACAAAATAAAAAATGGTCGCCCTTTGTTTACCGTTCATGTGCAAGCTACGGGAAGCATTATTGAACTGCGCGAGCACATGTCTGAGAAACAAATTATTGAATACGCCTCAAAAACGGTCGAAAAAGAGATAAAAAGCTTATTCGAGCTCGGTGTAAAAAAACAGATTGATACTTTGCAACTATCGAACGCCTTGTATCGTCAAAATGTGAAGGACTGGAAGAAATATACGACAAACGGATTAGTTCCACTGACAAAGGATACGCTAGGGCAAATCAACGTGAAGTTAAGCATTGACACATACGGAAAATCAAAGAAATAAAAGCGATGAGCCAGCCTCATCGCTTTTTTATCGCATATATATTCGCTTCGATCCACTCGCTAAGCACATCTTGTGCCGTTTTTTCACGTTCGAGTGAATAGCGCTCGATACGCTTTTCTAATTCGTTCATTTCCTCCTCATTCATTAATACACGCATCAATTGTTGGTCATACGGTTCATTGTCATGAAGAAGATAAATAAGTCCTTTTTTTCTTAAATAGTGCAAATTCATTTGTTCTTGACCAGGCAAATATGAAAGTGTGAAAGCAGGTAGCTTTTTGGCTAGCACTTCGCTCATTGTTACACCACCTGGTTTTGTCACAACTGCATCGACTTCATCGTACAATTCATTCATTTTCGCTGGGTCGGAAATGTACCGATATGGACGAATGCGCGGATTGTTCCAACTTTTTAATTCATGATATAACGCTTCATTTTTGCCACATAGTACGTCATACGTCAGTTGTGTATGGGTAGCATTCATTAAAAACTGTTTCATTTTCCCTAACCCTTGGTTGCCACCTGCTACTAAAATCCGTTTATTTGTTCGCCGTTTCATCTTTTCCGCAGGTACGATACGTTCATGAATAGGAATACCTGTGACAATAACGCGATGATGTTCGATGCGAAATGTGGTGCATATGGACTGTTTTGCTTCTTTATGGGGAACGAAGTGATAATCAATCGCTGTTTTTCCCCAAATACCACTTAAAAAGAAATCAGTATATACGTTCACAACAGGAATGGTTATGATTCTTTTTTGTTTCAACCTTTGCAAAACGTGAGAAGGAAATGAATGCGTGCACACAACGAGATCGGGCTTTTTTTCTTGAAGGAGACGTTTCATCTTTTTTTCAAAATAAAGTAACCATGGCTCCATCGTCGGTTGTTCAAACTTTTTCATCCATCGTCGATACATCCATTCATACGAATGTGGTGATAGTGAAATCCAGCGGAGGTAAAAATCAGCTACTCTCTTTTCCATTTGTTCATTGCAATAACTAAGAAAATCAAGTTTTTCGCAAGAGACGTTGGGAAAACGATGGTATAATGAATAGATGAGTGCATCGGCCACTTGATGATGACCAGATGGCATTTGAAACAAAGGTAGTACGAGAATGTTCATCATTATGCGAACTCCCTTTTATTTTTGTTTTCTACTTTTTACATATAAAGCAACAAAAAATAAACTAAAAAATAATACCGTGAGCCATGGTAATACATGAAGCGGAATATGAATACGCTCCCCAAGAAACTTGCCTACAAATATAAATAAACAAACCCAGAACGCCGCTCCGAGAAACGACAAAAAGAGAAATGGAAAAAACGGAAAACGAACAACTCCAGCCATATACGGAGATAATTGACGAATACCAGGAACAAAATAGCCAAAAGGAATAACTAAAAAAGCACGTTTTCGAAAGTGACGATACACATAACGATAACGACGACGATGGAAACCAATAAAATGTCCATATTTAAACAATAGCGGGGATCCAAATGTATAGCCAGCAATATAGGCGACAACCATGCCAACAGTTGCGCCAGAAATCGCGAAAAATAAACTTTTTAATA
This sequence comes from Anoxybacillus tengchongensis, assembly GCF_014201585.1. Taxonomy (GTDB): domain Bacteria; phylum Bacillota; class Bacilli; order Bacillales; family Anoxybacillaceae; genus Anoxybacillus; species Anoxybacillus tengchongensis. Next base: position 31,097 of record NZ_JACHES010000015.1, on the reverse strand, counting down.
AATGTAATTGGTCGTGTGAAATAAAAATGCCAATGAAAAACAGAAGCGACTCTTCCGGCGCAGGAATACCAACAATGCCGAAAAATAAAGAAAGAAATAACACAATATAACCGTGAGATTGAATATATGTTAACACGCTGTTCGCTTCCACTTTCCCATTCCCCTTTACTCCTCATTGAGGTTTACCCATTTTACATTCACATGTTGAAATAGTCGTTCTAGCGCTTGTAGCATATTTGCGGGCGCATGTTCATCAGCTCCAAATGTTGAACCACTATCATGCAACACGATGATCGCTCCATCTTCTATACTGTTCCTTAATCGTTCATAAAGGCGATCTACACCTAATGTAGCATTCCAATCACCAAGAATATATGTCCACATCACGATTTTATACTTTTTTTGCATGAACAACATCCATATGTTTATATGTCCCCATGGCGGGCGGTAGTATACGGGGGGGACACCTGTGATCTGTTCGATGATACGTGCTGATCGTTCAAGCTCCCATTGTGTGAAAAACGGAGGAAGAAGCCAATTGCTCGTATGATAATAATGGTGTAAACCGATCGTATGTCCCTCTTCTTTCATTCTTTTAATAAGATGTGGATATTTTTTTGCTTTCCATCCAACAACAAAAAACGTTGCTTTTACGTTATATTTTTTCAATAAATCAAGCAACTGAGGCGTATACATCGGATCAGGCCCATCGTCAAACGTTAATGCTACACCGCGTTTCACTCTTTTTTGTATACGAAACGAAAAAATACGGATGAACGATGTTGGCAATATACTATAAATGAAAAATGTTACAATCAACCATATGTACGTCAAATGTCAAACTCCTTTCTTGATTATACAAAAAGAAGCCACATGAGTGAAATTTCTCGTTTTCATCGGCAACATTCGCCTCATGTTTTGCCTATTCGACACAAATGTTGTCGATTTCCGGGGAAATTTCCCGAAAAAAAGACGATGTGAAAATACATCGTCCTCATTGTACCATATGTGTTGACAGCTACACAGGGTAAACGCCATGTTTTCGTTCAGAAAATACAACATATTTCGACATATATGCATCTAATCGCCGAATAAGCTCGGAACGTAACTCATTTGGCGCAATAATTCCATCGACAACCATTTCGGAAGCGAGGCGATAAATATCGATGTCTTTTCGATATTCTTCACGTTTTTGTTCAATAAATGTAGCGCGTTCTTCTTCTGGCAGTTCAGCAATTTTATTGGCATACACCGCATTCACGGCGGCTTCCGGTCCCATGACAGCAATTTGTGCATGTGGGAAAGCTAAACAACAATCTGGTTCAAATGCTGGACCTGCCATCGCATATAATCCTGCTCCGTACGCTTTTCGTACAATAATTGATATTTTCGGGACGGTCGCTTCTGACATCGCCGAAATCATCTTTGCACCGTGACGAATAATACCTGCACGTTCGACTTTCGTGCCGATCATAAAGCCAGGGATGTCTGCTAAAAAGATAAGCGGAATGTGGAATGCATCGCAAAGTGTAATAAATTTCGCCGCTTTATCTGCGGAATCATGGAATAATACGCCGCCTTTCATGCGAGGCTGATTCGCAATAATTCCAATCGGTTGTCCGTTTATACGGGCAAGACCTGTAATTAACTCAGGGGCAAATAATTTTTTGATTTCACAAAATGAGTCTTCATCAATGACACGATCAATTAAATCATACATATTGAACGGTGCATTTTGGTTTTGTGGAATAATCTCTTCAATCGTTTTCTGAAACGATTTCGGTTCTTTCGGCTCAGCCACTGGCGGTTTTTCACTGAAATTCGGTGGAAAGTACGATAAATATTTGCGAGCAAACGCAATTGCCTCTTCTTCCGTTTTCACAAGCACGTCACCGCAACCTGAAACCGAGCAATGCATGCGCGCACCGCCCATCTCTTCAAGTGTCACTTTCTCACCAATGACCATTTCAGCCATGCGCGGAGAACCAAGATACATCGAAGCGTTTCCTTCGACCATAATAACGATATCACAAAAAGCCGGAATATATGCGCCACCCGCTGCTGACGGTCCGAACAACAAACAAATTTGCGGCACTTTTCCAGACAGTTTCACTTGATTATAAAAAATGCGTCCCGCCCCACGACGCCCTGGAAACATTTCAATTTGATCAGTGATGCGGGCACCTGCCGAATCCACCAGGTATAAAATCGGGCAACGTAATTTATCTGCTGTTTCTTGAATACGAATAATTTTTTCTACTGTTCTTGCTCCCCATGAACCTGCTTTGACGGTCGAGTCATTTGCCATGACGCATACCGTTTGTCCGTTAATTTTCCCGACCCCTGTCACGACACCATCTGCCGGCAGTCCGTCCGCTAAACAGTTGGCAAAAAAGGCATCTTCAAACTGCAAACCATCATCAAATAACAGTTTCAAGCGATCGCGCACAAACAATTTTCCTTGCTCAGCATTTTTTTCATGGTATTTGCGCGCTCCCCCTTGTTCAATTTGTTTTCGTTTTTGTTGTAGTTGTTCAACGAGCGATAATTGTTCATTTGAAATCATGTCCCTTACTCCCCTTTGTACACCGGTTTTCGTTTTTCTTTGAACGCTTGTAATCCTTCGAGCCGGTCGTTTGTATGAATTGTTCGTTCATATGCCATTTGTTCAATCACAAGCCCTGTCTGTATATCGACTTGCATTCCATGATTAATCGATGCTTTTGCTTGTGCAACGGCAATCGGAGCGTTATTGGCGATCGTAGTGGCTATCACAAACGCTTCATCTAACAATTGTTCAGTAGAAACGACGCGCTCGACTAAACCAATTCGCGCCGCTTCCTGAGCAGAAATACGTTTTGCCGTATAAATCATCTCCTTAGCCCGACCAATGCCGATTAGTCGCGGAAGGCGTTGCGTTCCACCGGCACCAGGGATAATCCCAAGCGATGTCTCAGTCAGTCCCATCACCGCATGTTCAGCAGCAATACGAATGTCACATGCGAGCGCCAATTCGAGACCACCACCAAACGCCCCTCCGTTTAATGCACAAATGACCGGCTGAGGCAGTTGCTCGAATCCGTTAATCGTCTCCCGAATAAGCGCAACTGTCTGACGCACTTGAGTTTCGCTCATTTTTGTCCGTTCTTTTAAATCTGCTCCCGCACAAAATGTTTTTTGTCCTGCTCCTGTGACAATGACAGCACGTACGTTGCGATTCAACTTCAGTTCCGCTTGAATGCGTTGCAATTCGTTTAACATTTTTATGGACAGAGCGTTTGCGGCATCTGGTCGATTTAGCGTAACAACCGCCACACCCGCATCAATTGTGGAATAAAGGACGGCTTCCATCATCATGCATTCCCCCTTACAACGTGTGAATGGTGGCTCGTGAGCGGACGGCCAATTTTTTCTTCAATCCATTGCGCTGCTTTCGTTAACGGCTCAAGTTGAACACCACAGTCGATACCCATTTGAGTAAGCATATATACTAAGTCGTCTGTCGCTAAATTGCCAGATGCCCCCGGGGCATATGGGCAACCACCGAGCCCACCAAGCGAGCTATCAAAAATGGTCATCCCCATTTGTAAGGAAGCAAACACATTCGCAAGCGCCATGCCGTACGTATTATGAAAATGAAGCGCCATCTTTTCCACTGGAAACTGCTTCAATAGTCGTTCTAACGTTCGCTGGACTTGGATCGGGTTAGCGACACCGATCGTATCCCCAAGCGACAGCTCATCAATGCCCAGTTCAAACAGTCGATCAGAAATAGCAATAATGCGCTCGATGCTCACTTCCCCTTCATATGGACAACCGAAAACCGTTGATACGTAGCCACGCACCGTTTTGTTTGCTCGCTTCGCTTCATCAATGACTTCTTTTAACACCGGATACGTTTCTTCAATCGACTTATTAATGTTTTTTCGATTGTGCGTTTCACTTGCCGACATAAATACCGCAATCTCATCCATATTGGCTGCTAAAGCACCTTCTAATCCTTTTTTATTAGGAACAAGCGCAGCGTATGTCACACCTTCTACGCGCTCAATGCGTGAAGCAACTTCGTACGCATCCGCAAGCTGTGGAATCCATTTTGGATGGACAAACGATGTCACTTCAATATACGACAATCCTGTTTTTGATAGCTGATTAATCCACGCAATTTTATCTTCCGTTTGAATAAAGAGTGGTTCATTTTGTAATCCATCACGTGGACCGACTTCTTTCACCTTCACGCGCATACGCGTCCTCCTATTCGATTTCAAGTAATACGTCCCCTTCGTTTACGAAATCTCCTTCCTGCACGCGGATCGCTTTGACGACTCCTGCCACTTCGGCAGCGATCGGAATTTCCATTTTCATCGATTCTAAAATGACAACATCTTGTCCTTCTTCCACAACATCACCTACTTGAACGACAATCTTCCATACGTTTCCTGCCATCAATGCAACTACTTCATGCATGTGTTTTACCTCCCTTTTTGCTCATGTACATATTCACAAAGTTTGTTGTCGTATGCCCTTGTTGAAATGCTTCATGCGTCAATACATCGATTAACATCGGAATGTTCGTTTTAATTCCTTCGACTTTGTATTCATGTAAAGCCGTAATCATATTGGCGATGGCCATTTGCCGATCGCCCCCTTTGACAATGCATTTTGCAATCATCGGATCGTAAAAAGGGGTAACGACCGAGCCACTTTGCACCGCAATTTCATGACGTATATGTTTCCCTCTTGGCAGTTGTAACGAGGTAATCGTTCCCGGTGAAGGGAAAAATGTATTCGGATCTTCAGCGTAAATCCGCACTTCAATCGCATGTCCTTCTCGCTTCACTTCAGTTTGTGTAAAAGATAGTGGCTCTCCTGCAGCAATGCGTAGTTGTTGTTCGACGATGTCAATGCCTGTAATTTCTTCTGTTACTGGGTGCTCGACTTGCAAACGTGTATTCATTTCCAAAAAATAAAAGTTTTTTTGCTCATCTACGAGAAACTCGATCGTTCCTGCGTTCGTATATCCGATATGTTTTGCCGCTCGCACAGCAGCTTCTCCCATTTCCCGACGCGTCTCTTCATCTAAAAACGGTGAAGGTGCTTCTTCGACAACTTTTTGATGGCGGCGTTGGATGGAACATTCCCTTTCCCATAAATACACGCAGTTTCCGTATGCATCAGCTAACAGTTGAATTTCAATATGGCGTGGATTGTCGATATATTTTTCAACATACATCGCCCCATCTCCAAAGAAGGAAGCTGCGCGACTTTGATTTCCTTCAAATGCTTTCCGCAGTTGCTCTTCATCGTAAACAAGCTGCATGCCGATGCCTCCGCCCCCTGCGGACGCTTTTAACATAACAGGATAGCCAATCTCGCTTGCTACATTTGCTGCCTCATCAACATCGGCAAGCGGAAAGGAGATGCCGGGCACAATCGGCACTCCGGCTTCCGCCATCGTCTGTCGCGCTTCAATTTTGCTTCCCATTTTCGCAATAACATCAGGTTTTGGACCGATAAATACGATTCCTTCTTCTTCGCACCGCCGAGCAAACGTTGCATTTTCTGAAAGCAAGCCGTAACCTGGATGAATAGCTTCTGCCTTCGTTTCTTTGGCGATGGAAATAATTTTTTCGATATTTAAATAACTCTCATTCACGCGCGCTTTTCCAACGACATACGCTTCATCCGCTTGCTTTACATGAAGCGAATTAGCATCAGCTTCCGAATAAATGGCAACTGTTTGAATGCCAAGTTTTTGACACGTGCGAATGATACGCAACGCAATTTCTCCTCGGTTAGCGATAAGCACTTTTGAAAACATTTTCTTCCCCCTTACACGTTCTTTTTCTGCTTTACTCGTTCACGCGCCCATTCGCGCAATTTAAATTTTTGAATTTTTCCTGATGCCGTCATCGGATACGATGTTGTAAATTCGATATATCGCGGAATTTTATGGCGCGATATATGCCCTTCACAAAACGAACGAATGTCTTCTGCGGTCGCATGTTCCCCCTCTTTTAAAATGATCCACGCCATGACTTCTTCCCCATACGTTTCGTCTGGAACACCGACAACTTGCACATCAAGCACTTTCGGATGTTTATATAAAAACTCTTCAATTTCGCGCGGATAAATATTTTCTCCTCCGCGAATGATCATATCTTTTAACCTTCCTGTAATACGGCAGTAACCGTTTTCATCCATTACCGCTAAGTCGCCTGTATGCAACCATCCTTCTTCGTCGATTGCCTCGCGCGTTGCTGAAGGATTGTTGTAATATCCTTTCATCACATGATATCCGCGCGTACATAACTCTCCTTGCACACCAGGTGGCACTTCTTTATTTGTTGTTGGATCGACAATTTTCACTTCCACATGCGGAAGAGCGCGCCCGACTGTTTCCACCCGCAATTCAATTGGATCATCCGTACGCGTTTGTGTAATGACAGGGGAAGACTCTGTCTGTCCGTACGCAATGGTAATTTCTTTTGCCCCCATCTTTTCGATGACTGCTTTCATCACTTCAATCGGGCAGTTCGATCCAGCCATAATGCCTGTGCGTAAAGAAGATAAATTATATGACGCAAAATCTGGATCGTTTAATTCAGCAATAAACATCGTTGGTACCCCATGAAGGGCTGTACATTTCTCGTCTTGCACCGTTTGTAGCACTTGTTTTGGATGGAATTGCTCAAGCGGTACCATCGTTGCACCAACCGTTACGCAAGCAAGCGTACCGAGCACGCAACCAAAGCAATGAAAAAAAGGTACGGGAATACATAAACGATCTTCTTTTGTTAGCTTCATACATTCGGCAATGTAATACGCGTTATTGACAATGTTGTAATGTGTAAGCATGACGCCTTTTGGGAATCCTGTCGTTCCTGAGGTATATTGCATGTTGATGACATCGTGTGGATCGAGGGAATTCATTCGGTCATCTAGTGCTGCGTCTTCGACATCTTCCGCCATGGCTAAGAGGTCATTCCATGAAAATGTTCCTGGATAACGTTGTTCACTTAATACGATGACGTTTCGTAGTTGTGGAAGTCGTTTCGCTTGTAGCTTTCCAGGTTCACAATAAGCAAGTTCAGGTGCAATCTCGTAAATGATGTCAATATAAGAGGTATCGCGGTATTGTTCCATTAAAATAATCGTTGTGGCATCGGATTGTTTTAACAAATATTCGAGTTCTGCTGTGCGGTAGTTCGTATTTACCGTAACAAGTACCGCTCCCATTTTCCCTGTCGCAAACTGACATGCCAGCCACTCCGGTTTATTTGTTGCCCAAACAGCAATATGTTCTCCCGCTTCAATGCCAAGTTTCATCAATCCTTTCGCAACGAGGCGACAATAATCGTTAAATTGTCGATATGACCAGCGCAACTGACGGTCTGCGTACACAACTGCCTCATGAGCGGGATGCGCCAAAGCCTTTTGCTCAAGCAATTGTCCAACTGTGATATGAAGCATACACTCACTCCTTTTTAGCATCCTAATTGACGGGCAATGACGAGCCGTTGAATTTCTGATGTCCCTTCACCAATTTCCATCAACTTCATATCGCGAAGATGACGTTCGACACCATAGTCTTTCATATACCCGTATCCACCGTGAATTTGAATCGCTTGATTACAAATATGAAATCCTGTTTCAGAAGCAAATAATTTCGCGAACGCTGCCTCTTTCGTAAACGGTTTGCCTTGGTCTTTTAGCCATGCTGCTTTGTACACCATATTGCGCGCAAGTTCAAGTTGCATTGCCATGTCGGCAAGTTTAAATTGAATGGCTTGAAACTTGGCGATCGGTTGACCGAACTGCTTCCGTTCTTTCGCATATTGAAGCGCCTTTTCAAATGCAGCTTGCGCGATTCCGACAGCTAATGCTGCAATAGATATGCGTCCGCCATCTAGCGTATATAAAAACTGCTTAAATCCTTTTTTCGGATCGCCTAATATATTTTCTTTTGGCACGCGCACATCTTGCAAAACAAGCTCGCACGTATTCGATGCGCGAACGCCCATTTTGTCATAATGGCAGTTAATCGTAAACCCCGGCGCATCCGTCGGAACGATAAAAGCGGAAATAATATTTTTTCCTCGTTCATCTTTACCGGTGACAGCGGTTACAATGACTTGGCGAGCATATCCCGCATTTGTAATCCAACATTTTTCTCCGTTAATGACATATTCATCCCCATCTAAAACGGCACGCGTTTGCGTTCCCCCTGCGTCAGATCCTGCATTCGGTTCTGTCAATCCGAACGAACCGAACGTTTCACCTTTTGCCATCGGCACGAGCCATTTCTCTTTTTGTTCTTCTGTCCCGAAATAATAAATTGGGCTAGCACCGAGCGATACAGCGGCCGCATAACTTAACCCTGTTCCACCGCACGCTCGACCAATTTCTTCAACCGCAATCGCATACGAAATCGTATCTCCACCAGAGCCGCCATATTGTTCAGGGAACGGAATGCCGAACAGACCGAGCTCGCCCATTTTTTTGAACGTCTCAATTGGAAAAATCGCCTCCTCATCCCATTTCGACGCGTATGGGGCAATTTCCTTTTCCGCAAAATCACGAACCATTTCTTTAATCATTTGTTGTTCTTTCGTTAATTCAAAATGCATTTGCTTTTCCCCCTTTATAAAATGAAAGTATATGAAACCAACAAGCCTGTTTTTATTTCAAACCGACTAGTTGGTCTGTTCACTTTGCAAAAATCGTCATTCTTCGCCTACATGCGATAAAAGAAATGATGAAATATCTTCATCTCGCTTCGCTTCTTCTGTCAAAAGCGAATGTAAAATCAAGTCATTAAAAACCGCTGCAATTTGTTCAATTGACATCGGGCCATCTGGCTTATACCATTTGTACATCCAGTTTACCATTCCGATAATTGATAAACCCGCCAATTCGATAGATATTTCTGAGCGAAATTCCTTTGCTTCAATGCCTTCCCGAAGTACTTGAAAAATAATTTGCTTATACTGCTCACGCTTTTCATTAATTTTTTCCGCGTATTCTGGCTTTAAATACGCCGCCTCTTGATTAAATACTGTAATGTGCGGTTTATATATATGAAAAACTCTCACAAACGAATGAATAATTGCACATAACCGCTTTGTTGGCGTCCTATATTTTACATATGCTTCTTGCGCTTTATTTAGCACATACGTAATAAATACATCGTGAATGTGGTAAAGCAACTCATCTTTTGATTTAAAGTTATGATAAAAGCCTCCTTTTGACGCTCCACATTCCGCAACAATTCGATCTACTGTCACCCCATGATACCCATACTTTTCAAACAATGTAAGCGCTGTTTCAATAATGCGCTCTTTTAATTGCTTTTCAACCATGCATATAATCTCCTTTTTGTTGTATTTTAACATAATATTTAGAAAAAAATAAATATTTTTTATAAATTACAAATAAAAAACTAGCGCTTTTATCGCGCTAGCTTGATTTTCATATATGGTCGCAAAGTCGAAAATGGAATGAGAAATTCGCGAATGCCAGCGGCGTACGGGGCAATTTCGTATAGACCATAATAAACGACAATACCACCTTTCGTCATATAGTAAGGCTGGTCGTTCGGCATGTTTTGTACGATGGCAAGCGCATTATCAAAATATAGATCATTTTCTTTTTTGATTTGGGCGATGATTTCTTCCTTTATCACTTGTTTATAGTTCGTTCCTTTTTTAAATAAATCGCCCAGTTGCAACGATTTTCCTGTATAAAAATCGAAATTGTTTGGCACTTTCACAGTCATGCCATGCGCCCCGCCTGTATAGCTGTATAACTTAACAGGAATGCTTAAAATGCCACGTTGATTGTACGTCACCTCATAATTACTGACCGCCGCATGCAAGCGATACGGAAATCCTTCTTTTTTGCTTATTGCCATATTTTCATGCGCTTCTTTTTCGACTTGACGCTTTAAATCAAGTGATTCCTTTCGTAATAAGCGGTTCACTTGGCGCTGAAACGATGGATTGACTGAACCTGATACGATCGGAATGTTTAAATCGACTTCCATTAGTTCATTTGTATATTTCATTTGCTTCGTTGTCACAGTAAGTGGGTGGCTGTACGCTGTCAATATAAATAACATCAACACCATCATCCATATGTTTCGTTGTTTAAGCAAAATTTTCACCTCGTTTGTTTTATCGAAAGTTTGCGTTCAAACAAACGAATTTATGCGTGCTATCATTTTAACATTTGTTTCACTAATTCTCGATTTCGTTCCTTAAACGCTTCGTGATGTGATGACACCATCGCATACGGATCAGCCATTGGCTCAATGAACCGTTTCGCACTATTGACTGCATTCGCTGCATCTTGGAAGGCACCTGTAAGTAAATATAACTTTCCATCATATTTTGAAATATCGCCAGCTGCATATAACCCCGGAACAGAACATTCTCCTTTTGCATTTGTCGCAATATAATATTCGTCAACCATTTGAATGGGTAGTTCACTATTGGCAAGCAATGAAGCATCTCGTTCATACCCGTGGCTAATAATGACATCATCTACATCGAGTTCAAACACATCGCCCGTCTCATGATTTGTCAGCACTACTCGCTCAATCGTTTCATGATTGCAACTAGCGATCAACTTTGTAATAGTCGTATGGAAAAAACAAGTAGCTGAACTATTCAATAATTGTGTCACTTGTGCTTCATGTCCTTTTAACGATTCATTGCGATAAGTGACATATACCTTTTTCGCAATCGGTACGAGCTCATTTGCCCAATCAATTGCTGTATTTCCTCCACCCGAAATGATCACCGTTTTCTCTTTAAACTGTTTTAACGACTTCACCGTATAATGTAAATTTGTAATCTCAAACTTTTCTGCTCCTTCAATTTGAAGCTTTTGCGGTTTTAATATACCGCTTCCTACTGCAATAATGACCGTTTTCGATATATGTTGTTGTCCGGATGCTGTTTGTAAAACAAATATGCCGTCCTCTCTTCGCCGAATCGTTTCGACTTTTTCGTTTAGCACAACGGTTGGGTTAAATGTCAGCGCTTGTTTGACAAGTTGCTCGCGTAATTTTTCTCCCGTGATCGGGGCATGTCCGCCAACATCCCAAATCATTTTTTCCGGGTACACATGTAATTTTCCGCCTAACTGCGGCTGATACTCGATCAATTTCGTTTTCATTTCTCGAAGCCCACTATAAAACGTAGCATATAGCCCTGCCGGACCGCCTCCAATAATCGTCACATCGTATAGTTGTTCCATCGCTATCACCTTTTAAATTTGATTATCATTCTCATTTAAATATACATCTTTTTTCAAACTTTTACAATGTAAAAAGACAGGCCAATGCCTGCCTACTTTTTGCCTGTATAAATGAAAATCGCATCACGAAGAAACTCCGCCATTCCTGATTGTTTTTGATCGTAGTATGCTTTAAACCGCTCATCGTCAACGTACATTTGCGCCAATCCTGCATGCGCTTCTCTTGAGTAATGATCCCAAAAATATCCTAACCATTGACGATGCAATTCCGCTACTTTTTGCGCAAGCTCTCCTGCTGGATCGCCCGTCAAAAACGCTTCATGCAATACGCGCAATACTTCTTCACCGAGCTTTGTCGCTTCTTCGTATTGTGCTTGCGTCATATTTTTTACTTTTTCGTTTGATTTGTTCACTTGCTCATCGCCATACTTTTCCCGAATTTCTTTGCCATATTTTCGTTCATTTTCGTCAATAAGCTGCTGTTTAAACGCCTCAAACTTTTCTTTGTCGCTCATGATGATTCTCCCTTCTTTCGCTAATATTGTTTTTTCGACATTGGCAATTAGCGCCTCTAACCGCCTCCGTTCTGCCAAGAGTTTTTCGCGATGCTGCTTCAACGCCTGTACATCGTCAAATGATGGGGAGGTGATGATTTGCTTAATCGTTTCTAAATCAACCCCGAGCTCGCGATAAAATAAAATTTGCTGGAGCTGGTCTACCTCTTTCGATCCGTATATGCGATAGCCCGATGCATGAGCCCTCGCCGGTTTTAAAAGACCGATTTCATCGTAATACCGTAGCGTCCGACTCGTCACCCCCGCCAATTTCGCTAACTGTTGCACCGTATATTCCATAGCGCTCACCTCCTGACACTTTCACTATAAACGTTGACGTAACGTCAATGTAAAGCGAAAAAATAAAAAAATCTCGCCACAGGAGCGAGCATTATTTGACTAATCCGTGTTTAAAAGCATAAATGACTGCTTGTGTTCGGTCTTGAACGTCTAGTTTTGCTAAAATGTTGCTGACGTGGACTTTAACTGTTTTTAAGGAAATAAACAATTCCTCCGCAATTTCTTGGTTCGTTTTTCCTTGTGCTATAAGTAGTAGCACTTCCATTTCACGGCTCGTTAGTTGTTCGTGTGGAAGCGATTGTTTTCGCATGCTATTCATCATTTTTCCCGTCACTTCGGGCTCGAATACGGATTGCCCATGAAACGTAGCGCGAATCGCATTCGCAATTTCGCTCGCTTTCGATGTTTTCAACATATAACTGACCGCACCTGCTTCAATCGCTGGATATACTTTATCATCGTCTAAAAAGCTCGTCACGATCATAATTTTCGCTTCCGGCCAAGCGCTTATAATTTGTTTCGTCGCTTCAATGCCGTCCATCGGCTCCATCACTAAATCCATTAAAATAATATCCGGGCGAAGCTGAAGGGCAAGTTCGACCCCTTTTTCTCCGCTTTCGGCTTCCCCGACGACTTCCATATCTGGTTGGGCAGATAAGTACGCAGAAACGCCAAGCCGCACCATTTCATGGTCATCAACAAGCAATACTTTAATCATATAGCTTCCTCCCCTACACAAGCGGTACTTTCACTTCTAAGCGCGTCCCTTTATTTTTTACGCTTATGATTTTCAACGTCCCACCGATTTCAGCCGCTCGTTCGTACATATGTTGCAAGCCGTAAGAGCCGCTTTTTGTCCGTTCGACATCAAAGCCAACCCCATCATCCGACACGCGCAAAATGACAAAACCATCTCGCTCAAGCAACAACACTTCTAACATGTTCGCTTTTGCATGGCGAAGCGTATTGGACACCGATTCTTGCAAAATGCGAAATAAATGATCTTCCACCCCGCGGTCCAGTGTCACCTCTTCTATCTTCCACTTGATCTCCATCGGCACTTTTTGCGCAAGTTCCGCTAACAGCTCTTTCATCCCATCTTGAAGCGATTTTCCTTTCAGCTGCACCGGACGCAAATGAAGCAATAGTGCCCGCATTTCAAGCTGAGATTGGTGAATCATTTGTTCGACGAGTTTCAATTGCTTTTTTCCTTGTTCGCTTCCTGTATACGTTTCCATGAGAGCGGACATCATCATCGATGCGGCAAATAGTTGTTGGCTAACCGAATCATGCAACTCGCGCGCTAGACGGTTTCGTTCTTCCGAAATGATTCGCTCGATCAGCTCTCCTTCATGTTCCGCTTTTTCTGTCGCTAATTTTTGAGTACGTTTCGTTTGTTCGAGCCAATGTTTTTGTAGTTTCTCTATTCTCTCCCATACATCGTTCAGTTCTTTTGTCGTTTGTTTGTGCGGCAGCTCTGTATTCCCTTGTTCGATTTGAAGCAACGCATGTTCAATCGCTCGCCATTGTTTTCGCCAAAACCAATCGAACGAAACGCCAAAAAGCACGCCAATACCCCCGCTTGCCATAAACAAAAAAACGACAAACGGCACACCAAGCACCGTTTTATTCCATAATACTGACCATTCCGCAGGCGGAAATGTGAAAGCGTATGAAAGAAACAGCACAACCGCAACGGTAAAAGCGAGCAGAAGTGCCCAAACGATGTGCCGATTCATATTCGTTTCACCTCAACATTCCCAATCGCCATCGAGGTGATGATTTTTAGCTTCTGTTCGGCATTTTCATACGCTGGCGTTTGGTAAATAAACGTTTGATTCCATAGCCGCTCCGTCTCTTTTGAAAAAATAGATGCTGCCCCAAACAGGACGGAATGAACGACACTTACTTCCATTTCGTATGGAACAAAAATGTGCACATTGCCAATCCAGCCGCGAATGACGATCGTCGCTTCCCCTTTCGGAACGACCGTATAGCTTAAATCAATGATCGTATCGCCAATGCCTGTTTGGATGTTTACATCGCTCCATTCATACGCATGCTCTGGCGTTTTTTGCCGACCGAACAACATGTTTTGAAAAAGCGGTTGACGAAAAACGCCTTCCGTTTCTGCATCGTTTGTTTTCATTTCAGGACGAATAACGACAGGACGCCGCTTCGATTGTGCAAATTGGATAACCGCATAAAACAATAGTGCAACAAGCAAAAACCTGACCGTCATCATCGTCAGCACATGGACAACAAGACCGATGCACCCAAGCCAAAAGGTAATTTTCCCAAGTTTCCGATTCCATTTTTTTCTTCCTATATAAATAAATCCTGCCGAGAAAAGAACAGAAAAAATAATGCCTGGATGAAAAAACACAATTTCTAACGCCAAAATCATGAACGCAAGAAGCACTACCCAACTAACATAGTCGGTCGTTTTTTGTCGATCCATGGGGCATCCCCCTTTCAGCGATAAATCACTTTAAAACATAGCTCGTGATGGATTTTGATGCTCAATAAAACGAAAAAGGCGCAACAACGTACGCCTTTAGCATATATGTTTATTGCTCTTGCTGCAACCGCTTTTCCAATTCAGCGATGCGAGCGTCAATCGTATGGCGATAATAATCTGACTGCACTTGTTGCTCGAGGCGCTCTAAATATGACTCTGTATCCGCAAACGCAGAAAGCGTCGGGCTTGTATACCCGTCTAGCACTCGATTCATGCGGTAATGCGCCCGTGCGATATTTTCTCGCCCCATCAGCTCCATGCGCCGCATATGCATATCTTTTAGTTGATGTTTCATTTGTTCGTATTTCTTTTCTAGTTCCAACAACTGTTCGCTCGTTTGGTCTAACAGTTGCTTTAATCGCGCCGCTCGCTCTTCGTACTGCATTTGCTCATGAGATGCAAACGCAAACAACTCTGACTCACCGGCTTTTGAGGCAATATCCGCCTGTTTTTTCCGCTTTTCCGCCAGCTGCACAGCTTCGCGATATTCGCGTGTAAACTGCTCTTTTAATAAGTATTGTCGTTCCAGCAGCTTCCGTACTTTTTCTACTTCTTGTTCGCATTGGCGTAAGTATTCATTTAACACCGCAATCGGATTTTTCTTTTCCTTTTCATCCAGCCATTCATGAATATCTGCCGCAATCATCGTTTTCATCCGAGAAAGTAAACCCACTGTTCTCCACTCCTTTAATAATGTTTTTGTAGCTCCGCCCATTGTTTTTCGAAGTTCACGAACGGATCGTCAACGACGTGCACCACTTCTTTCGGTTCGTTCCATTTTTTATACGCGACATAAAGCACATATGCTGCGACAATGGCAATAAGCGCCGGTACATTCGAAACGCTCGCCATAAGCGCAGCCAAGCCAATGAGCGCCCAAACGACTTTGCCGAACGTCGAATCGGCTTTGAAAAACTTCTTGACCGCATAATATAAAATCGCCAAGCTGATCGCTAACCCAACGAGCGGTCCGAGGTGAAACATAAGCACAAACACCGCTATACCGCCTAAAAACAACCATCCGATTTTTTTAAACATCTCCTTCGCCTCCTTCCTTGCTTTCATCTTACCGTTTCTCCTTTTTTCCTATCATGTCCCATAGCTATATTTTCACCTACGACTCAAGGCGTATTTTTAAGTAATGAGAGTCGTTTCAATTCTTATGCGAAGGAGGTATAATAGTAATAAAATGGGAGTGTGCATAAGCATGGCACGAGACATATCGTATCAGGCGAAAGATATTTTGTTCAAATGATTAAGTGAGTTGTACAAAAATCAGGCGCTCGATGTATACGGGCTCCACGGACTCCCAAAAATTAAAGCATTGTTACCAAATGAGTTTCCAGCTGTCCAAGCGAGCACGAAGCGATCAGATACGCTATTTCTTCTTGAAGACGACTCCATTCTTCTACTCGAATATGAAAGCAACAATCGATTTATCGCTAACCATCTAAAGTACCTCGATTATGCTTACCGACTATTAGACACATACTATAAAACAGAGAAACAAATTCGACCGATTCGTATTGTTGTTATTTACACGAGTGATGTCACACGTGTGGAGGAGCAACTACATGCAGGCGATGTATTCATTTCCTCAAAGGCAGTATTACTTTGTGAATTCAACGGCGATGCGATTTTCCATGCAATTGAAGAAAAAATTCGCAACAATGAACCGTTAACTGCTGAAGAAACGATGAAGCTCATTCTCGTCCCACTCATGCATAGCCGCTACGATCGACAAACGATGATTGAAAAAACGATTGGACTCGCAAAAGAAATCAAAGATGAGCCGACACAACTGCACATCATCGCTGGCGTTTTAACAGCTACCGACAAATTGATTGACGAACACTATGCAAAAAAAGTAAAGGAGTGGATGAAAATGAACAAAGTCCTACGCTTGCTTGTCGAAGAATTAGAACAAGAAAAAGAATTAGCCGTAAAGGCCGCAATGGAAGAAACAGAAAAGAAAAAAGCCATCGACATCGCTAAAAATCTTTTAGATGTTTTACCTATTCACGAAATAGCAAAACGGACAGGTCTGTCGATTGCGGAAGTTGCTGACTTAGCAAAAGAAATGGAAGCATCCCTTCATAAAAAAGAGCCGCAATAAAACAAAGCGGCTCTTGTTGTGGGTCATTGCAAACTAAGGATTTGTGTAATGAAAACAATGTATTGTGGCTAAACACACCTGTTTTACAAATTACCAAAAACCTTCTCCATATTAATACAAAACCAAGAGAGCGTTCGCCATCATTTTTCAAAGTTTGTTAGAGAAAAATGCTCATTCGGTCCGTGCACATTTGCGGTAGGCAGTCCAAATCCCATTATATACATCCAATTTAAAATAAAATTTTAACCTCTGATTCACACAGCACACCCCATGCGGCGTAACACCTCATCTGGATGTTGTAAGACGTACTGTTCAAAGCGAGTAATGGATTGGGCAATGTCATTTTGATCCTTGTGAAAAACGTTGGCAATCACTTCATCTTTCAACCACTTCCACAGCCGTTCAATCGGATTTAACTGTGGAGAATACGGTGGCAAAAAGATGAAATGAAAAGCATCGCCTTCCTCGCCATCAAGAAAGGCTTGCACCATCTTGGCATGATGAATACGCGCATTGTCCAACACAAGCACGAGGAATCGGTCCGTATATTTCTCTTTCAATCGGCGCAAAAAGTCGAGGAACGTTTCGGCATTGGCGGATGATGCGCGATGAAATACCACATCGCCTTGTTGAACATCGACGGCGCCAAAAATAGAAACGTGGGCGTGGTGACCGTAGCTCGGCACGTGTTTTTGATTTCCTACTTCTGCCCATGTCGTACGTAGCGCTTGATAAGCACGAACATGTGTCTCATCCACATAAAACAGCATGGCATTCTCGGTAATTAGTTTTTTTTTATAAATTCAAGTTCTCTTTGAAAAGCAGCTTGACGCTTAGCGTCTCCTTTGACGAGCTTATACGTCGGGCGTGTCCATGACAAACGCAAACGATGCAACAACTTGCGAATCCCTTCCCGTGACATGGAAACACCATAGGTTTGTTGAATGTAAGATTGTAAAATGCGCGTGTTCCATGACGAAGCGATGCCCCAGCCAGCATCCACAGGTGTAGTAGTTAACACGAGTTGTCTGATTTCTTGTTGTTGTTCTTCCGTAAGAAATGGCACGCGACCAGGTGGTAAGCGACGATCGAGTAGATGATCGAGCCCACCTTGATTAAAACGTGCAACGTAGAGGGCAACCGATTGACGGCATACGTTGACCATTTTTGCGACATCTTTACCGAGGTGACCTTCCATAACAAGACGAACAGCGGTCACCCGAACACGAAGGGAAGCATCTTTGATTTTCCGTTCTTGTTTCCGAAGTGTTCGAGGTGTCCAACCGTGATCATTTGTGATTTTTAGACGTTTCATGTCCTTTCCGCTCCTTTTACACATGAGTATTTAGGAGCAGTATAGCCATGAAAAAAGGGGTTCATACAGAAGTCATTACTTTAAAGTGCATGTATATATAATAAGAAAGCTGGATTAAACCAAATTGAAAAAGTGTAATTTTATTATTGGTCATAAATATCAGTAATATAGATCTTGAAAATCTCGAGTTAGATAAAATTATAAATAAAAAATAAGATAGATATCCCATTAATACTTCAGTCCCTTTTTGATGAATAAAATATATAACTGTAGATGAGCAAATTCGCTAACATAAATTTACAACCAAACAAAAAAAAGACATGAACCCGATTCCTTGGTTAAAATAGATGTGCCATAACTATCCACCGGGCTTGACTTTCTCCGAACGAACAAAGCACATCGTCTTGTAGAATTTATCTACGGCGCAGCGAAACAAAATATTCCCATTGATGCCGTGAAAAAACAGCTCCATGTGGCATAAGGGTTACCCCATTTGTCTCTTTTTAAATGGTAATTATTGTAACAAAAATTACTCAACTACAGTATTTAAAATAATTCAATTTTTATACATGTAAAACTATAACAAAAAAAAAAAATCAATACTTTTTAACATAAAATTATCAATAAAATATCAATATTAACTTAAAAGAAAAATATAACCATTAACTACGGCGTTACATCTCTCAAAACCACCCACACGAAAAAAACATTTCAGTTGAAAAAAACAAAAAGTTCGTTTATTCTGAATTTTATACAATAACATAATAAGTTCACGCAACAGGTGGTTCACAACATGTTGTGAATCTTAAAAGGGAAGTTTGGTGAAAGTCCAACACGGTCGCGCCACTGTGATGCAGAGCTGTTTATCATCATCCACTGTTTCATGCGAAATGGGAAGGAGATAAGCAGCGATGAAGCTAAGTCAGGAGACCTGCCTGTTGTATGCACTTACGACCTACGCGTCATAGGGAGGAGTGAGGACATATGATCTTGAGGCACTTCATGTATCTCAATACGAGCTAGCTATGCCCTCCTTCTGTTTGGAAGAGGGGTTTTTTGCTTGATTGGGATATAAATGACTGGAGGTGCTTAACTTGTTCATCCGTAGTTCAAATGTAGGGTATCCGCGCATTGGTGAAAAAAGAGAATGGAAAAAAGCATTAGAATCTTTTTGGAATGGGCAAATAAACAAAGAGCAATTCATAAAAACAATGGAAACGATTCGACTCGATTCGATTCGTAAACAACTAGAGAAAGGAATCGATCTCATTCCAATCGGAGATTTTTCTTTATACGATCACGTGTTAGATACAGCATTTATGTTTGGGTATATTCCAGAACGATTTCAACAAATAGACGATACGCTTGAGCAATATTTTGCGATGGCACGTGGGACGAATGGGCAACATGCGCTTGAAATGACGAAATGGTTTAATACGAATTACCATTATATTGTTCCTGAAATTGGGCAAACAAAGCCAAAACTAGTAGAAAATCGCCTGCTGAAAGAATACAAACTTGTCAAAGAAACATTTGATGTGGAAACAAAGCCGGTGTTGCTTGGACCGATAACGTTTCTTTTGCTTTCTAAGCAATACGAGCGAAACGAGTGGCGAAAACATCTCGCACAATTAGTTCCTGTTTATGTGGAATTGTTAAAACAACTAGGCGAAGCAGGCGTGTCATTCGTCCAAATCGATGAGCCGATTCTCGTTCAAGATATAGATGATGACATCATCGATGCATTTCGTGATGTATATGAAGTTTTTCATAGCGATGTACCAAATATAAACCTTATTTTACAAACATATTTTGATAGCGTATCGCATTATCGTGAAATCATTGCTTTACCTGTCGCAGGCATTGGGCTTGACTTTGTACATGATAATGGCGAAAACATGAAAAATATAAACACCTATGGATTTCCGAAAGATAAAATATTAGTTGCTGGGATTGTAGACGGTCGCAATGTATGGAAAAGCTCGCTTGCACAAAAAGCAACGCTCCTTCATCATTTAGCAAACGTTGCTGAACAACTCATTATTCAACCGTCTTGTAGCTTACTGCATGTTCCTGTCACGACAAAACATGAACATACATTACCAACGGAGCTTGCTGGGGCTTTATCATTTGCCGATGAAAAATTAGATGAAATACGTATGTTGACAGAGTATATGAACGGAAACGTAACGATCGACGAGCTAATCAAATACGATCAACAAACAAACAGTGATTTAACCAAATTCCGCCAACAACAAGAACAAATAAATGACATTACAACCGTTCCGGTAAGTCGAACACCTTACAGCGAACGACAAAAAGCACAACAAGCCTATTTACAGCTTCCGCTTTTGCCGACAACGACGATTGGAAGCTTCCCGCAAACGAACGACGTTCGCCAAGCTCGGATGAAGTGGAAGAAAGGTGAATGGAACGACAATCAATATAAATCGTTTATAAAAAAAGAAATCGCAAAATGGATCGACATTCAAGAACAGTTGCGGCTCGACGTGCTTGTCCATGGCGAGTTTGAGCGTACAGACATGGTGGAGTTTTTCGGCGAAAAGCTACAAGGGATGGCATGCACGACAAACGGTTGGGTGCAATCATACGGCTCGCGTTGTGTGCGCCCGCCAATTATTTTTGGCGATATTGCGCACCTACATCCAATGACTGTAGAAGAAACGGTGTATGCTCAATCGTTAACGAACAAACCTGTGAAAGGAATGTTAACAGGTCCTGTGACGATGTTAAACTGGTCGTTCATTCGCGACGATATTTCACGCAAACATGTACTCATACAGCTTGCCCTTGCGATTCGTGAGGAAGTATTGCAGTTAGAAAAGGAAGGGATACGCATCATTCAAGTCGATGAGCCAGCGTTACGGGAAGGGTTGCCGCTTAAAAAAGAGAAACATGCATCATATTGGAAAGATGCCATCATGGCATTCCGTCTCGCTACCTCATCGGTGAAAGAGGAAACGCAAATTCATACACATATGTGCTATTCGCAGTTTGAACATATGATGCATATTATTGATGAGCTTGATGCGGACGTCATTTCCATTGAATCGTCGCGAAGCCATGGCGAGCTTATTTCTGCGTTTGAGACATATGAATATAAAAAAGAAATTGGCTTAGGGGTGTATGACATTCATAGCCCGCGCATTCCGACAAAAGAAGAAATAAGCGAACAAATCGAACGGGCACTTCGCGTTCTTCGTCCAGAACAATTTTGGGTCAATCCCGATTGTGGATTAAAAACGCGAAAAGAAAAAGAAGCAATGGCCGCACTAAAAGCCATGGTGGAAGCCGCACACGAATACCGCGAACGACTTTTGGCTTACGGAGGGATGAAGTCATGGAAGTAAGCGTTGAACAATCAAAAACGATTCAAACGCGGCTCGTTTTGCCTTCTGATACGAACCATCTTGGCACAATTTTTGGCGGTACCGTTTTAGCTTACATTGATGAAATCGCGGCAATATCCGCTATGCGCCATGCACGAAAAGCAGTCGTCACCGTTTCGATCGACAAAGTTGATTTCATTTCGTCCGCAAAAGTGGGCGATATTTTAAAGCTTGAAGCATTCGTCTACTCGACCGGACGCACATCCATGAAAGTATTCGTCAAAGTCGAAACAGAAGATTTATTTACAGGCGAGCATCACTTAACAACCACATGCTTTTTAACAATGGTCGCCATCGATCAAAACAAAAAACCGACCCCTGTTCCAAAAGTCACCATTAGCGAACGGGAGGAACAAATCGTACAACTGCATCAGCAAAACAAACGAAACAACAAGGCATAGATATTTACAAGAAAAAAACACACGTCCGATTACATACATCGTAATCGATAACGTGTGTTTTTTATCATTTCTTCTAAGCTTTACTCCACCGTTACTGACTTCGCTAAGTTGCGCGGTTTGTCGACGTCGCAGCCACGGTGTAATGCTGCATAGTAAGCAATTAATTGCAATGGCACGACAGACGCAAGCGGTGTGAGCATCGGATGAACGGCTGGGATGACGAAACGGTCGTCCTCCATATCTAATCCTTTCATGGAGATCATGCACGGATTAGCGCCGCGGGCGACAACTTCTTTGACGTTACCGCGAATGCTTAAGTTGACATGTTCTTGTGTCGCTAATGCGATCACTGGTGTGCCATTTTCAATTAAAGCGATCGTACCGTGCTTCAATTCTCCACCCGCGAAGCCTTCTGCTTGAATATAAGAAATTTCTTTTAGCTTTAGTGCCCCTTCTAATACGACATAATAGTCAACGGCGCGACCGATAAAGAAGCAGTTGCGTGTTGTCGCTAAATATTCGCGTGCAATTTGTTCCATTTCATGCTTTGCGTCGCAAAGTGTTTCCATCGCATTTGCAACAATGCCGAGCTCTTTCGTCACATCAACATCTAGCGCCATTCCTTTCGCTTTCGCAGCTACCGCTGCTAACATCGCAAGCACTGCAATTTGTGCTGTATATGCTTTCGTTGATGCAACGGCGATTTCTGGTCCAGCGTGAAGAAGAAGCGTATAATCTGCTTCGCGCGATAATGTCGAACCTGGCACGTTCGTAATCGTTAATGATTTATGACCAAGCTCTTTCGTACGTACAAGCACCGCACGGCTGTCCGCTGTTTCCCCACTTTGTGAAATATAAATAAATAGCGGTTTTTCTGATAAAAGCGGCATGTTGTATGAAAATTCGCTTGCGATATGCACTTCCACAGGAATTTTCGCCCAGTTTTCGATCAATTGTTTACCGACTAAACCAGCATGATAGCTCGTGCCGCATGCGACAATATATAAACGGTCTGCTTCTTTGACTGCTTGAACAATGTTTTCGTCAATCGCCAATTCACCTTGTTCGTTTCGATATTTTTCAATCAAACGGCGAATGACAAGCGGTTGTTCGTCAATTTCTTTTAACATGTAGTAAGGATACGTTCCTTTTTCAATGTCGCTTGCATCCAACTCCGCTACGTACGGCGCGCGCTCTACGACTTCACCATTTAACTTTTTAATCGTGACACTTTCCTTTGTGACGATGACGATTTCTTTATCCATTAACTCGACATATTCGTTTGTCACTTGCAGCATCGCTAATGCATCGCTTGCGACAACGTTGAACCCTTTGCCTAATCCAGCTAAAAGCGGGCTTTTATTTTTCGCTGCGTAAATGACGCCATCATTTTCTGCATCAATTAAAGCGATCGCATAGGAACCTTTCAAGAGCGAAAGCGTCTTACGAAACGCTTCTTCTACCGCCAATCCGTCGTTCACGAATGTTTCAATTAACTGCACAATGACTTCTGTATCTGTATCACTTTTGAACGACACGTGTGCTAAATAATCACGTTTTAGCAATTCATAGTTTTCGATTACACCATTATGCACAAGAGTAAAACGACCTGATGCACTTTGGTGTGGATGGGCATTGACGCGGTTTGGCACGCCGTGTGTCGCCCAACGTGTATGACCGATGCCAAGCGGCGCGTCTACATCTTCTGCGACAATGGCACGCAAATCAGCAATGCGTCCTTTTTCTTTAAACACATGTACACCTTGTTCGTTTAATAACGCAATACCTGCAGAGTCATATCCACGATACTCTAATTTCTCTAATCCGTACAATAAAATTTCCTTTGATGGTTGTTCACCAATATAACCAACGATTCCGCACATAACAAGTCCTCCCTAATAATAGGGGCAAGAAGGGGCTCTTGCCCCTTGATTCGTATGTGCGATGAACGTTCTTTCCTTTGTGCAAAGAGTCGCCTCTTTGTTTTAAGAAAGAACTTGCGGCTGTCATCGCATCAGCCGGGAGGCATCCGCCGAACACTCGATAAACCTCCTCCTCGTCAACTAAGCTTTCTTCCCGTCCAAAGCTTAGTCCAGGCGCTTTAATAACTGTTGTTTTCCGCTATCCTCCTTTCATGTAAGATGTCAAACAACAATAGTTTACAACAACAAAGAGGCAAACGTCAATGTGTATCGCTTACCCCTGTATAAACAAAATATGCATAAATGGAATAAACCGTTCCATTTATGCATATTGTTTATCAAAAACATTATTGTGTGCCAAAGCGCTCACGAATAACAGCTGCAATTCGCTCAACGTATTGATCGCAAAGCTCGTTTGTCGGTGCTTCTGCCATCACGCGAACGAGTGGCTCCGTACCAGACGGGCGAACGAGAATACGACCATTTCCAGCCATTTCTTCTTCGACTTCACGAATGACTCGTTGCACTTCTTCGCTTGCGATTGCTTCATGTTTATCCGTTACTTTTACGTTCACTAATTTTTGTGGGTATTTTTTCATTTCCCCTGCTAGCTCAGAAAGCGGCTTTTTCGTTACTTTCATAATGTTGACAAGCTGTAGCGCTGTCAACAACCCGTCTCCTGTCGTATTGTAATCTAAGAAAATAATATGCCCTGATTGTTCTCCACCTAAATTATAGCCGTTCTTTTTCATTTCCTCCACAACATAGCGGTCACCAACGGCTGTTTGCACACTTTTGATCCCTTGCGCTTCAAGCGCTTTATAAAAACCAAGGTTGCTCATGACGGTTGAGACGACCGTTTGATGTTTCAAACGCCCTTGTTCATGTAAATATTTTGCGCAAATGTACATAATTTGGTCACCGTCAACAATTTCACCATTTTCATCAACCGCAATTAATCGGTCGCCATCTCCATCAAACGCTAATCCTACATCTGCCCCTTTTTCCTTCACAAATGCGGCTAACGCCTCCGGATGTGTTGAGCCGACACCGTCGTTAATATTTAACCCATTCGGTGATGCCCCCATTGTCGACACATCGGCATCTAAATCGGCAAATAAGTGCGTCGCTAATGACGATGTCGCACCGTGCGCGCAATCAAGCGCTACGTGAATGCCGGAAAAATCCTCGTCTACTGTTTGCTTTAAATATTGTAAATATTTTTGTCCGCCTTCAAAATAGTCGTTTACTTGCCCTAAATCTTTGCCTATTGGACGTGGCAACGTATCTTCTTCACTATCGAGAAGAGCTTCAATTTCTTGTTCTTGTTCATCGGACAGCTTAAAACCATCTGGTCCGAAAAACTTAATGCCGTTGTCTTGAACAGGGTTATGCGAAGCGGAGATCATAACCCCCGCTTGCGCCCCTAATACTTTTGTTAAATAAGCTACACCTGGTGTAGAAATCACGCCGAGGCGCATCACTTCTGCCCCGATGGAGAGCAGTCCAGCTACAAGCGCCCCTTCAAGCATATGACCAGAAATGCGCGTATCGCGCCCGATTAGCACTTTCGGACGTTCTTTATCTTTCGTTAATACGTAACCGCCAAAGCGGCCAATTTTAAAAGCTAATTCTGGTGTTAATTCACTATTGGCAATCCCTCGAACACCGTCTGTTCCGAAATACTTACCCATGCTATCGCTCCTTTTATCATGACTCATTTCTTGTGATACGAATGGTTGCTTCTTTTTGCGGTAGTTTCCATCGAACGTTTTGAGGCCCGTTGACTTCAATTGGCACATTATGCTCACCAATACCTAATTCACTAACGTTTAAGTATACCTCAATATCCTGCAACTGAATAGCATTCAGTACACGTTGAGCTCCTAATGCCGTGAGCGTCATATTTTGATCGATAGGATTTATCAACTCAGCCTTATATGCATCGTTTAGTCCAATGATTTCAATTGGAACATTATAAAACGTTCTCTCTTTTTCTTGTTCCACTTCAATTAAAATTGTAACTTTCGCTGGGTCTACAGCTTTCACCCCTTTTGGAACAGGTACATCGACTTGTAAAGTCGTATTGCTTGTAATACCGCTTAAATCAATTTCAATGCCAGTAATAAATTCGATTTCGTCGATTTTTGCCTTTGGTCCAAAAATCGTTACCTCACTCGGAATGACTTCCATTTTGACGATGCTTAATCCTTCTCGTAACGTTCCTTTTCGTTCAATTTTTAGGGGAACGGTCTTGCTTGGGCTTTTAATCGGTACGGTAATATCGACAATAGATGGTTCTACATCAAGTGGTAATACATTTCCTTCTTTATCATATACCGTCACTTTCGATTCTCGTTCAATCGTTTCTTCGACTCCTTTTAAATCGACGCGCGCCTTTACTAATGCCACTTTATCAATTAATGTTTTTGCTCCCGTCACTTTCACAATATTTGGTTTAACAATTGGTTGTTCCGGTGAATAACCATCTGCAATTTGCGATTTGTTAATAAAGTCGACTTCCACCGGAAAGTCTTTTGACACTCGTTCATCGATAGTTACAGTAATTGTCGCTGGATCAATGGTGACGCGTAATTTTTCAGAAATATTTCGGTATTTCAAAGGGACGGTATGCGTACCAATTGGTAATTTAGATAAATCAACGTACACTTCAAAATCCCGTTGCAGCTTCGTTGGCGTGACAATACTTTTTGGTCCTTCAAGCATGACGTTGACCGATTGAGGAATACCAGAAACAACAAGGTTTTCTTGATCGTAATACGCTACAACCGGTACGTCCGTCACCGTTTCAATATCCGTTTGTCCAACCGTATTTCGTGACGTACTATTCGATTGTGTTTCAATATTAACTGAAACGTAAATCATAAGTGCTAACAATAAAGAAAAGATGCGTATAAACCATGGGCTATTCATCCATTTATCCACTTTTTTTCGCCCTCCACTGCCAACGAGATGAAGAAGTTGCTTTCGGTTGAATGAGCTCCTTCGTCAGCAATTCTCGTAATACATCTAATTTTAAATCTCGGTAAAGCTCCCCATTTTTCGCAACAGAAATCGCCCCTGTTTCTTCGGACACAACAACAGTAATGCTGTCTGTTACTTCGCTAATACCTAATGCCGCGCGGTGTCGCGTACCGAGCTCCTTGGAAATAAACGGGCTTTCCGACAACGGCAAATAACATGATGCCGCAGCAATTTGATTTTTTTGGATAATGACAGCTCCATCGTGAAGTGGTGTATTTGGAATAAAAATGTTAATGAGCAACTCTGATGAAACGTGCGCGTGTAATGGAATGCCGGTTTCAATATAATCGCCCATTCCTGTTTCTCGTTCGATAGAAATAAGGGCCCCGATTCGTCGTTTTGCCATATACTCTGTCGCTTTTACGATCGCTTCGATCATATGCGTTTGTTCTTCCTCTTCAGGAGTCGTACTTCGTGAAAACAGTTTCCCTCTCCCTAGTTGTTCAAGTGCTCGGCGCAATTCTGGTTGAAAAATGATAATGATAGCTAAAAAGCCCCATGTAATCGCTTGATCCATCAACCATTGTAACGTGCTCAATCCCATGAAGCTACTTACAATTCGAACAAGAATAATGACAATAATCCCTTTAAGCAGTTGCACCGCTTTCGTGCCACGCACAACCATAATGAGCTTATAAATGACAAACCAAACGACAAGAATGTCTACAAACTTAATGAGGTAATTCACAAATGTTGGGAGCTCTCCAAATGGCATTCTTACACTTCCTTCACTCATTCTAATTGCTCTCACATGTAAAAAAGCCATCAATATGGATGGCTATTTCGTTAATGTTTTGGCGATATTGTAACCGACTCTTTTTACATTATACCAAATCCAATCAAACACTTCATTAACTTCTTCAATTTGTCCAGTTACTTCACCAGCAGAAGCTAAATATTTATGGCCGTTAATGACGGTAACATTGCCATGCACTTCTCCTTCAATTTTAATATCGCCGTTTCGAACAACAATATCACCTTCCACGACTTTTCCTTCTGGCACAATGACGGTATGGTTTTGAACAATTAAATGTTCTTGCTTAGAAAATGAAAATTCATTATCCTCTTGCCAAACTGCCCATAAACTGCTCGTGCTTAATAGGAGAAATAATGATGCAGCCGTTAAAAACGGATGATGAGTAAGCCATCGTTTCCAACGTACACGCCGTTTTTCACGAGGTAAATTGTACATCACTTTTTTAATAAAATCGTCGGAAGGGGTGAAGTGGGAAACATTTTCGACAAACGCCACTGTTTTTTTCAATGCATAAAAATGCTCTCGACATGCTTCACATTGTTGAATATGGCTACGTAATTGTTGCTCTTCTTCTTTTTGAATATCTCCGTCTAAGTAGTCATGCATCCATTGAACAATTTTTTTAGAGCATGGCATCCGTCTCACTCCTTCTTATCATAAATGTTCTAAATGTTTGCGCAATGCTTCACGACCACGATGAATACGCGTTTTTACCGTGCCAATCGGCAAGTTTAAAATATCACTAATCTCTTGTAACGATAATTCATCAATATATTTTAAGACGATGACAGCGCGATATTTTTCCGGTAGTTTTAAAATCGCTTCTTGTACCATTTGTTGTAACTCTAAACTTTCTAACGCATCTTCCGGGGAAGTTCCTTCGCCTGCGAGCTGGGAGTACATCGTTAGCCCGTCTGTCCCTGATACTTCTGCATCTAAATAAACATCCGGCTTTTTTTTACGCATGCGATCAATCGATAAATTTGTTGCAATACGATATAGCCAAGAAGAAAATTTCATGTTTGGATCGTATGTATGAATGTTGACATACGCCCGAATAAACGCTTCTTGGGCAGCGTCTTCTGCCTCATGACGGTTTCCTAACATCCGATAGCATAGTTGATAAATTTTATCTTTGTACATTTCGACAATGTCAGCAAAAGCATTTTGATCTCCTTTTTTTACTGCTTTAATGCGTTGCCTAATAAACATGTCCATTCAATATTTACCTCCACATGGGGGCTACTATTTTATACGAATAACATAAAGCAAAGTTCCATAAATCGCAACGAATATGTTAATTTTTTTAAAAAAAATCGAGAGGGGGCATCATGCCACCTCTCATACGAGCTTCTCACCAAACAACGAGCCCATTAAAGCAACAGCGGTTGCAGCTGTTTTATTTCGTTCATCTAAAATGGGATTGACTTCAACAAACTCTGCTGACGTGATAATTTGTGCTTCAGCTAACATTTCCATCGCTAAGTGACTTTCACGATACGTCAGTCCACCAATTACAGGTGTTCCAACTCCCGGTGCATCGTGTGGATCAAGTCCATCTAAGTCAAGAGACAAATGTACACCGTCTGTTCGTTCTTTTAAATACGCAATCGTCTCTTCCATCACTTTCGTCATGCCTAGACGATCGATCTCATGCATTGTATATATTTTAATTCCTTTTTCCTTAATGAGTTGTTTTTCACCTTCATCAAGTGAACGAGCACCGATGATCACAATATTTTCTGGTTTCACTTTTGGGCTATATCCACCAATCATCGTTAAAGCTGGATGACCAAGTCCTAAGCTTGCAGCAAGCGGCATACCGTGAATATTCCCTGAAGGCGAAGTTTCTTCCGTGTTTAAATCCCCATGCGCATCATACCAAATGACGCCTAAATTTTTGTAATGTTTAGCCACTCCTGCAAGTGTCCCAATCGCAATACTATGATCACCACCGAGAACAAGTGGAAAGCGACCTCTTGTTACAACTTCATCTACTGTATTAGCTAGCTTTTCATTTGCTTCAGCAACCGCTTTCAAGTTTCGTAATTTTGGATTTGTTACATCTTGAACGCGCTCAGCGCGACCAATTTGAATATCACCTAAATCTTCAATATCATGATTTAAGTTTTCCAAACGCTCTACTACACCCGCATAGCGAATTGCGCTTGGTCCCATATCAACGCCACGACGTGTTTGTCCTAAGTCCATTGGCACACCAATAATAGAGATGTTCATCTTGATCTCCTCCCCTTGCTGTATCTAATGTTTATTGTACATGAGGAGAAACAGTTGGCTCAACTCGACAACTTTTTGAATATTTATTCTATACTAAACAGAAAAAAACCTTAGGTAGTACCTAAGGTTTTAAGTAGTATGGAGCCTATCGGGATCGAACCGATGACCTCCTGCGTGCAAAGCAGGCGCTCTCCCAGCTGAGCTAAGGCCCCGTGGAGCGGAAGACGGGACTCGAACCCGCGACCCCCACCTTGGCAAGGTGGTGTTCTACCACTGAACTACTTCCGCAAACAGTGAGCCATGGAGGACTCGAACCTCCGACCCTCTGATTAAAAGTCAGATGCTCTACCTGCTGAGCTAATGGCTCGTTATAAGTTAAAAAAACTTACTCAATCTTTCTTTACCTGTCCCTTCCTCTACTAACACAGCCAAGATGCCAAGTGCGTCGGGACAAATCGTAACATGTTCGAAGAAGTTTTGCTCGTTGCTGAGCTAATGGTTCATTATACAAATGGCTGGGCTAGCTGGATTCGAACCAGCGCATCACGGAGTCAAAGTCCGTTGCCTTACCGCTTGGCTATAGCCCATTGATGAAAAAAAATCATGGTGGAGGGGGACGGATTCGAACCGCCGAACCCAAAGGGAGCGGATTTACAGTCCGCCGCGTTTAGCCACTTCGCTACCCCTCCGCAGATGGTGCCGGCTGCAGGACTTGAACCCGCAACCTACTGATTACAAGTCAGTTGCTCTACCAATTGAGCTAAGCCGGCAGTTGTTTTTTATCAACTACGTTATGTTATCCAACTTCTTATTATTTCATACAAATGTATGGTGGAGGATGACGGGATCGAACCGCCGACCCCTTGCTTGTAAGGCAAGTGCTCTCCCAGCTGAGCTAATCCTCCGTAAAAGATGACCCGTACGGGATTCGAACCCGTGTTACCGCCGTGAAAGGGCGGTGTCTTAACCACTTGACCAACGGGCCAACATACGACACACAAGCTTCCAACCGGGCTTGAACCGGTGACCTCTTCCTTACCATGGAAGTGCTCTACCAACTGAGCTATGGAAGCACTGGCTCCGCAGGTAGGATTCGAACCTACGACCGCTCGGTTAACAGCCGAGTGCTCTACCACTGAGCTACTGCGGAACAATTTATGTTTTGCCCGGCAACGTCCTACTCTCGCAGGCGGTGTCCCGCCAACTACCATCGGCGCTGGAGAGCTTAACTTCCGTGTTCGGGATGGGAACGGGTG
>NZ_JACHES010000014.1 GCF_014201585.1 Anoxybacillus tengchongensis | reverse complement strand
CAGCGTTCGTCCTGAGCCAGGATCAAACTCTCCATAGAAAAGTTATCCTTAGCTTTTGTACACTTTTCGCTTCGTTCAGTTTTCAAGGAACATCTTTGCCGCTCTTTGAGCGACTTTTTTAATATAACATTTACTATTTTTCTTGTCAACAACTTTTTTATTTTTTATTTTTACATGTTACCTTTAATACGGACGCTTAGTAATATATCACATTTCATCATCTTTAAGCAAGATGTTTTTTTATTTTTTTAAGAAAAACTGAGTAAGGAAAAATACCTCACTCAGTTTTTCTCAAAATTATTTATGACGCATTTGAGGGAACAACAATACATCGCGGATCGATGGTGAGTTCGTTAACAACATAACAAGACGATCAATACCAATCCCTAATCCGCCTGTTGGTGGCATTCCATATTCTAACGCTTCAATAAAATCTTCGTCCATCTCATGCGCCTCGTCATTTCCTTGTTCTTTTTCTTTCAATTGCGCTTCAAATCGTTCACGTTGATCGATTGGGTCATTTAGTTCTGTAAACGCATTTGCATGTTCACGCGCAACAATAAATAGTTCAAATCGATCTGTGAAGCGTGGATCTTCTGGATTTTTCTTCGCTAAAGGCGAAATTTGAACCGGATGACCATAAATAAATGTTGGTTGAATAAGATGTTTTTCTACTTTTTGTTCGAAAAATTCGTTTACGATATGACCAAATGTCATATGTGGGGCTACTTCTACTCCATGTTCTTTCGCTAATTGACGTGCTTCTTCATCACTCATATGCTTCCAAAAATCAACGCCCACATACTCTTTGATCGCATCAACCATATGGAGTCGTTTCCATGATGGTGTTAAATCTACTTCATACTCTCCGTATTGAATTTTTGTCGTTCCAAGCACTTCTTGGGCAATGTGCGCGATCATATCTTCTGTTAATTTCATAATATCTGTATAATCAGCATATGCCTCATAAAGCTCAAGCATTGTAAACTCTGGATTATGGCGCGTTGAAATACCCTCATTTCGGAACACACGACCAATTTCATATACTTTTTCTAATCCACCAACAATTAAACGTTTTAGGTGTAGCTCAATTGCAATACGCATATACAACGTCATATCTAAAGCGTTGTGATGCGTAATAAATGGACGAGCGGCCGCTCCCCCAGCAATGGAATGCATCATTGGCGTCTCCACTTCTAAATATCCTTTTTGATCTAAATAGCGACGCATCGATTGAATAATTAAACTGCGTGTAATAAATGTTTTTTTACTTTCTGGATTCATAATTAAATCGAGGTAACGTTGACGATAGCGTTGTTCGATATCTTTAAGCCCGTGATATTTTTCAGGGAGTGGTCGCAACGATTTTGTCAACATTTCATACGAATGTGCCTTAATAGACAATTCCCCTACTTTTGTTTTGAATACGGTTCCTTGGACACCGACAATATCACCTAAATCTGATGTATCAAAAATTTCATACTGCTCTTCACCAACGTCATCTTTGCGCACATAAATTTGAATTTGTCCTGTTAAATCTTGAATATGCGCAAATCCCGCTTTCCCTTTGCCACGCTTTGTCATAATGCGACCAGCGATAGAAACATGAATTTGCTTTTCTTCCAACTCTTCTTTTGATAAATGACCGTATAACGTAAACAATTCTTCTGCGTGATGCGTACGCTCGAATCGTTTTCCAAATGGATCGATCCCTTTTTCGCGTAACTTATGTAACTTTTCACGACGAACCAACAGCTGATCATTTAATTCTTCATGCGACATAAGAATTCACTCCAATAACCGTTTATTTTTTTAAGAAATACTGCCAGCATAAGCTGCTGACAGTATGTTTTACGATTCTATTGCAACATGATGTTCTTTGGATTCAACTTCTTCGACAAAATTCATCAACAACGTCACAAGTTCATCACGCGTCTGGCATTCATTTATCGCATTGCGAACTTTGGCATTTCCACGAATGCCTTTTAAATACCATGCCGCGTGTTTACGCATCTCTTTTACAGCAATATATTCATTTTTCAAAGCAATTAAACGATCTAAATGCAAAATACACACTTCGATTTTTTCACGCACAGACGGTTCCGGAATGAGCTCACCTGTTTCCAAATAACGAACAGTACGATAAATCATCCATGGATTACCGAGGGCAGCACGCCCAATCATCACTCCATCGACACCTGTTTGTTCTAACATTCGTTTGGCATCTTGAGGAGTCTGCACATCACCGTTACCGATAACAGGAATGTTAACCGCTTCTTTTACTTGTTTAATGACGTTCCAGTCCGCTTTTCCTTCATACATTTGTACGCGCGTTCGTCCATGAACAGCAACTGCTTGTCCACCGGCCCGTTCTACTGCCTGAGCATTTTCGACAGCATAAATATGATTTTCATCCCAACCGATTCGCATTTTTACTGTGACTGGCTTCTCTACTGCATCAACAACGGCTGCTACCATATCGTAAATTTTATTTGGATCTAATAGCCATTTTGCTCCTGCATCACATTTTGTAATTTTCGGTACGGGACACCCCATATTAATATCAATGATATCGGCGTTTGTATGTTGATCCACATATTTAGCTGCTTGTACAAGCGTTTCTTTTTCCCCACCAAAGATTTGTAAGCTTAATGGCTTTTCACGTTCATCGATATAAAGCATACCCATCGTTTTTGGGTTATTAAATAAGATCGCTTTGTCGCTCACCATCTCCGCACAAACAAGTCCAGCACCGAACTCTTTTACAGTTAGACGAAAAGCCGAATTACATACTCCTGCCATCGGTGCAAGCACGACAGGGTTATTGATTTGTACATTCCCAATCTTGAACATTAACCCCCCTCCTTTCCTGAAGGCATAAATAGTTCCGCTACTGCTTCTCGACTCTTCCATATACGAACTCCTTGATCGGATAACTGTTCAACATACGAACGTAAAGGACGTTGAACAGATGGAATAATTAAAGATTCATCTATTTCAAACAACGGGATGAGTACAAACGCCCGTTCAAGCATACGCGGATGTGGAATAATAAGTTGCTCTGTTTCAATATTTTCATGATTATATAGCAAAATGTCAAGGTCTAACGTCCGTGGACCCCAATGCACTTCCCGCTTGCGACCAAACTGTTTTTCAATGTCCATCGCGGCTGCCAACAAAGCAAATGGAGATAACGATGTAACCACCTTGACAACCATATTTAAAAAGCAAGCTTGGTCAACATATCCAACGGGATCTGTTTCATAAATTGAGGATGTCGCTAAAACGGAAATATGTGTATGATCACGTAACGCCATTACCGCTTTGCGCAAATATTCAAAACGGTCACCGATATTCGAACCTAATGCAATATAAGAAATATGTTCCATTTATTAACGTCCTCTCGTAATTTCAACCGCCACATATGCATAGTGACCTTTAATTGGCGGATTTGGTTTCGTTACTTTGACAGTACACGATGACACCGTTGCATACGTGGATAAAATTTGCTCAGCAATGCGTTCCGCCACAGCCTCAATTAATTTAAATGGCTTTCCTTCGACAATATTTTGACATATGTCGTATATATGTGCATAGCTCACTGTTTCATTTAAATCATCGGTTATGCCTGCTTGTTTTAAATTTGTTTCGATGATGACATCAACATAAAAACGTTGGCCGAGTTTATTTTCCTCTGGGAACACTCCGTGATAACCGTAAAATTCCATTTGTTGAACGTAAATTTTATCCCTCATGCTGCACCCCTTTTCCTAGCATCGCATCCATCATTTTAGCCATTCTAGCAATCGGTAAAACATCATGTACCCGAACGATGTGCGCCCCTTTTGCAATACCGAGGCAAACCGTCGCTCCCGTTCCCTCTAATCGATCATATACCGGCAAGTCGAGTACATGCCCGATAAATGATTTTCGCGATGTCCCTAACAAAATGGGATAATGAAGAACTGCAAGTTCATCTAACCGACGCATCACTTCCAAATTATGCTCTACTGTTTTGGCAAACCCGATCCCTGGATCAATAATAATTTGTTCATCTTTCACACCAGCTTGTTTAACTATATGGATACTTTCTTTTAAATCGTTAATCATATCGGAAATGATATCTTTATATTTCCGATCGTGACGATTGTGCATTAATACAATTGGCACACCGTAATGAACAGCTACTTGAGCCATATTCGAGTCCGCTTTCGCTCCCCAAACATCATTAATTATCGTCGCCCCAGCTTCGATGGCTTGTTTGGCTACTTCCGCCTTATACGTATCAATTGAAATTGGCACATCCACCGCTTTAGCGACTGCTTCTACAATTGGAATGACGCGACGCAACTCCTCTTCAAGTGATACTTTTTCAGCTCCAGGACGAGTCGATTCTCCCCCAATATCAATGATGTGCGCTCCTTCAACTACAAGTTGCTTGGCACGTTCAACAGCTTGCTCTACATGATTATACTTTCCTCCATCAGAAAAAGAGTCGGGGGTAGCATTTAAAATCCCCATGATGATCGTTTGTTTTCTCAAATCAAGTTTATGCTTTCCGCAATAAATAATATCGCTCAATTGACGTACCCATCCTTTCTTTCATACCTTGTCCATAAATGTGTAGTAAAAGAGGCATACGCACGTTGGAGACGACTCGTCATTTCCCCACATTTCCCGGGATATACATCGCCATCTAGCCGACAAACGGGCACGATTTCTTGAATGGAATTTGTTAAAAATATTTCATCTGCTTTTTTGAGTTGTTGTAGTGAATAATATCCTTCTTGTACATCGACTCCCCATGAACGCAACAAGTCAATGATAAACAATCGTGTTACACCGTTTAAAATACCTGTTTCTAGCGAAGGAGTGTACACGGTGCCGTCTTTTGCCCAAAAAACGTTGGAGACAATACCTTCTGCTACAAATCCTTCTTTTGTAAGAAAAATACCTTCTACATTCGGTTGATGACCAATTTCTTGTTTACCTAAAATATTGTTTAAATAATGGTGAGACTTTAAACGAATCGGGCCTTCCGGTGTATTCCGTCTCACTTGTAATGTTTTACATACTTTTTCTTCTGAAAACGTCGGAATCGGTTTCATATACATAATAATCGTCGGATTTGTATACGGTTCTACTTGCAGTCCAACGTCTCCGATTCCAGCAGAAATATTTAGGCGAACATACGCATCACGATAACCGTTAGCCTTTAACAGTTGAGAAAGAATTGGCAACACATCATTTCGGGTGATGGAAAATGAAATATTTAACATATCAAGCCCATTTTGAATACGTGTCAAATGATCGTCAAGTAAAAACGGATGTCCATCGTATATACGAAACGTTTCAAACACTCCAAGCCCATACATAAACCCGTGATCAAACGGAGAAATGCGTGCATCTTCTTTTTTTACGATTTGTCCGTTGACATAAATAAACATATATCATCACTTTCATCTGTATAATGTAATAAAGTTTTTAAGCATTTCTAACCCATGCTCCGTCATAATTGATTCTGGATGAAATTGAACCCCTTCAATTGGCAATGTTTTATGACGAATAGCCATAATCTCTCCTTCTTCTGTCCATGCAGAAATTTCAAAGCAATCTGGTAACGTCTCTTTTTTTACAATTAACGAATGATAACGAGTAGCGACAAACGGATTAGGGATGTGAGTAAAAATGGTTTTCCCATCATGAAAAATCGATGATGTTTTGCCATGCATTAAGCGTTCAGCGCGGACAACTTCCCCCCCAAACACTTGTGCAATCGACTGATGACCAAGACATACACCAAAAATCGGAATCTTCCCAGCGAAATATTCAATAGCTTCCATGCTAATACCCGCTTCGTTCGGACTGCATGGGCCAGGTGAAATCATTAAAAAATGCGGTTGAAGTTGTTCAATTTGCTCAATCGTCACTTCATCATTTCGTTTGACAATTAGCTCTTCTCCTAATTGCCCTAAATATTGAACGAGGTTATACGTAAACGAATCATAATTATCAATCATTAAAATCATTTGGCTCACCTCATGCTTAATTGTACGTGCTCTTCTTCGCTCAGCTCTTTTGCCTTCCATAAGGCAAATGCTTTCTTTAAACATTCTTTATACTCGTGTTGCGGTTGTGAATCAATGACAATTCCTGCTCCTGCTTGCACATACGCAAGACCGTCTTTCGCAATCATGGTCCGAATCGCAATATTTAACTCCATATCACCATTAAATCCGATCCAACCGATGGAACCTGTATAAATGCCGCGGCGAACAGGCTCAAGCTCCTCGATAATTTCCATCGTTCGCACTTTCGGAGCTCCCGTAATCGTTCCGCCTGGGAAAGTAGCTGATATGACATCGAATGCATCTTTTCCGGCTGCAAGCTGACCAGAAACATGAGAGACGAGGTGCATGACATGAGAATATTTTTCAATAACCATAAACTCATCTACTTTCACCGTTCCGTATGCACATACACGTCCAAGGTCATTCCGTTCTAAATCAACAAGCATTAAATGTTCCGCGCGTTCTTTTTCATTTGCTAATAGTGACTGCGCAATTTGTTCATCTTCTTGAATCGTTTTACCACGTGAACGTGTTCCTGCAATCGGGCGCGTACTTACATACTCACCTTTCTTTTTTACAAGTAGTTCCGGAGAACCGCTTACGATTTGAAATTCAGGGAAATGCATATACGCCATATACGGCGATGGGTTTAATGTGCGCAATTTTTCATAAATCGTAAGCGGGTGTGTAAGTAAGCGTTTCGATTGTCGTACAGACAAGTTCACTTGAAAAACATCACCTTGCGCAATATACGACCGCACTTTTTCGACAGCTTCCATAAACTGTTTTTCGCTCATGGACACCGTTTCTTCTTTTTCGTAGTTCGGAATAAACGGACGGGAAACGCCGGAAACATCGGTTGTCCATAGTTGCTCGTATCGCTCGAGGCGCTCGCTCGCTTGTTGTTCTTCCCCTTCTACATAATGAGTAATGAAATAAAGGGAAGATTCACAATGATCATATACGAACACATCATCAAATACTAAAAAATATAAATCCGGCATATTCAAGTCATCACATGCAATAGAAGGAAGATTTTCAATATAACGAGCACAATCGTAACTAATATAGCCAATGGCCCCCCCTTGAAAATCAGGTCCTTCTTCTAACTTGTCTGTTTTCCATTGATTGAACCATTTTTTCAACGATTGCAATATGTTCCCGTCAAATGTTTCGGTACGATGCTTTTGCCATACTGTCAGTTTGTCGTCTTTACCAATGATCACTGCAAATGGTTGCAAACCGACTATGCTATATCGGCCGTCTCGCCCGCTTTCAAGCAAGACATGATGCAACTGTTGCCGCGATAAATCTTTATATTGCGAAAACCAATCGCGTTGTGCGTATGTGACTTTTTTGATCATTGCTCTTCGCCTTTGCTTGCTCAAAGATGCCACTCCTCTCCATCAGTCCATACGCTTATTGTACAACGAACATATAGAAACAATCACGAAAAAAAATTCGGCAAGAATGTCCTTGCCGAATTACTCCTCAAACTGATACAATGGTGTGCTTAAATAACGTTCACCGTTACTCGGGATAATAGCTAATACTTTCTTTCCTTTTCCTAATTTTTTCGCTACTTGCAATGCGACATGAATGGCTGCGCCTGATGAAATCCCTCCTAAAATACCTTCTTGGCGAGCGGCTAGACGAGCGGCAGCAAATGCTTCTTCTGTCTTTACAGTAACGACTTCATCGTAAATAGATGTATTTAAAATATCAGGAACGAAACCCGCTCCAATTCCTTGAATTTTATGTGGACCTGGCTTTCCACCAGAGAGCACAGGAGAATCGGCTGGTTCAACAGCATAAATTTTAATGTTTGGATACGCTTGACGCAACACTTCTCCAGCCCCTGTAATTGTTCCACCTGTTCCGATTCCAGCTACAAATGCATCTAGTTGGTCACCCATTTGCTCAACGATCTCTTTTCCTGTTGTTAAGCGATGCACTTCTGGGTTTGCTTCATTTTTAAATTGTTGCGGCATAAAATATCCGTGCTCTTGTGCGAGCTGTTCCGCTTTTTGAATCGCTCCACGCATTCCTTCGCTTCCTGGCGTTAAAACAAGTTCTGCCCCGTAAGCACGAAGTAAGTTACGACGCTCTAAACTCATCGTATCAGGCATAACGAAAATGGCTTTATATCCTTTTGCAGCGGCAACCATTGCCAAACCAATTCCCGTATTTCCACTCGTCGGTTCAATAATTGTGTCACCAGGCTGAATTTTTCCTGCTTTCTCGGCTGCTTCAATCATCGCCAACGCAATACGGTCTTTCACGCTGCTTCCTGGGTTCATAAACTCCAACTTTAAATATACATCTGCACTATCTTCATCAACGATGCGATTTAACTTTACTACCGGCGTTTGACCAATTAACTCTGTAATAGATTGTACTACACGTGCCATCTCATTCACCTCTAATCCCGAGTATTTTTATAGAATTTGTAACCAATTTATCAGTTATTTTCGAAATTGTCAATCATTTATTTTTGTTTTGCTAACTTTTTTAATTCTTCGAGATCTTCAGCTGAAAATGCATATGTTTCATTACAGAAATGACAGGACGCCTCGGCTTTTCCTTCTTCATCAATTATTTGTTGAATTTCTTCCGCCCCTAAGCTAATAATCGCATCAGCTACACGCTCACGCGAGCAACGACAAAAGAATGAAACCGGCATTGTTTCAAGAATTTTTACATTTTGCTCGCCGCCAAGCAATGCATATAAAATTTGTTCCGGTGTTAAGCCACTTTCAATCATTTTTGAAATTGGTGGGATGGTAGCTAAATTTTTTTCAATATGTGCAATTGTTTTTTCTTCTGTACCCGGCATGAGTTGTAAAATAAAACCACCAGCCGCTAATATCGTATAATCTGGATTGACTAGTACACCAACCCCAACCGATGATGGCGTTTGTTCAGAGGAAACGAAATAGTATGTAAAATCCTCACCAAGCTCCCCAGATACAAGCGGAACTTGTCCTGTAAAATAGTCACGTAATCCTAAATCTTTTACAACAGTTAACGTTCCATTCGTTCCAACTGCCCGAGCAACATCAAGCTTTCCGTTTGCATTTAATTCAAAATGAACATGCGGATTAGATACATAACCACGTACATGGCCTTTGGCGTTACTATCAACGAGAATGTGTCCAATAGGTCCGCCACCTTCAATTTTAATTGTAATTTGGCTATCTCCTTTTAACATCGCCCCCATCATCACACCTGCTGTCATCGCACGACCAAGTGCTGCAGATGCTGTGGGCCATGTTTGATGTCTTCTCTGCGCCTCCCGTACTGTTTCTGTTGTGCGCACGGCATATGCACGCACTTGACCACCGTATGCTAGCGCTTTTACTAAATAATCTGCCATCGCTGTCACTCACCTTTCTTGTTTCGCTCATATAACAACTGTAATCCTTTTAACGTTAAAAAAGGATCGACGATATCAATGACATTCGATTCATGAGCAATTAAAGATGCTAATCCACCTGTCGCAATAACTTTTGGAGGAATGACACTTTTTTCTTTCATTCGCGACACAATTCCTTCCACTTGTCCGACATATCCATATAAAATGCCTGCTTGCATCGCACTGACTGTATTTTTTCCAATAATGTCATCCGGACGGGCAATTTCAATACGCGGAAGTTTAGCGGCTCGAGAATAAAGCGCTTCTGTAGAAATCGTAATCCCTGGCGCAATAGCCCCTCCCATATATTGCTTATGTTCATTAATATAGCAATATGTTGTCGCAGTACCGAAATCGACAATAATGAGCGGCGCACCGTACAAATGAATGCCTGCTACCGCATTAACGATTCGGTCCGCTCCGACTTCTTTCGGGTTGTCGTACTTAATGTTCAACCCCGTTTTAATGCCAGGACCTACAATAAGCGGCTTAATATGAAAATATTTTGTGCACATGCGCTCTAATGCAAACATAATTGGGGGAACAACAGAAGAAATAATAATGCCATCAATGTCAGAAAAGCGCAAGCCGACATCTTGCAATAACATTTTGATCATCATTCCATATTCATCTTCTGTTTTGCTTCGGCTCGTTTCAATGCGCCAATGAAACTTAAGCTCATCCCCATCATATACACCTAATACTGTGTTTGTGTTTCCAACGTCTAATACAAAAATCATCACTCATCCCCACTTTTTCACAATTTGTTCCTTTTTTCATCATATCATAATCGTTTAACCCAACGGTAAAAAAAGATGCCTCTTATAAAAAGAGACACCTTTATTCTTCTTTTTTCGTTTGAATATTTACTTTTACTTCTTCTTGTTTATTGTCATTTCGATTTGGTAACGTACCATGTTCGAACAAATGTTTAATTTGCTCGGCATCAAGTGTTTCCACTTCAAGCAATGTATTGGCAATCAATTCTAATTTGTCACGGTTTTCCGTTAGTAAGCGTCTCGCCTTTTCGTAACATTCTTTAATAATGCGTTGCATCTCAAGATCAATTTCATATGCGATTTGGTCACTATAATTTTGCTCATTATGCAAATCACGACCTAAGAACACTTGACCATGAGACTGACCAAACTGCATTGGTCCAAGCTTATCGCTCATTCCAAACTCTGTAACCATACGGCGAGCAATACTTGTTGCGCGTTGGAAGTCATTATGCGCTCCTGTGCTAACTTCGCCAAATACGATTTCCTCAGCCACCCGTCCGCCAAGAAGCCCTGTAATTTTATCAAGCAACTCTGGTTTCGTCATAAAATAACGATCTTCTTTCGGTAACATGACCGCATATCCACCAGCTTGACCGCGTGGCACAATCGTTACTTTGTGAACCATTTCCGCATCCGCAAGCACCATACCAATGACAGTATGACCCGCTTCATGATAAGCGACAATTTTTCGCTCTTTTTCAGAAATAACCCGACTTTTCTTAGCAGGACCAGCAATGACGCGATCCGTTGCTTCATCAATATCGCTCATATCAATTTTTTTCTTGTTCCGTCGAGCAGCAACGAGTGCAGCCTCATTTAATAAGTTTTCTAAATCAGCACCAGAAAAACCAGGCGTACGCATCGCAATCGCTTTTAAATCGACTGACTCATCGAGTGGCTTATTGCGTGCATGCACGCGAAGGACAGCTTCGCGACCTTTCACATCTGGGCGATCAACCGTAATTTGTCGGTCAAAACGACCTGGACGTAAAAGGGCAGGGTCTAAAATGTCAGGACGGTTTGTCGCAGCGATAATGATAATTCCTTCGTTTCCGCTGAATCCATCCATTTCAACGAGCAATTGGTTTAATGTTTGCTCCCGCTCATCGTGGCCTCCACCTAAACCAGCACCACGTTGACGTCCAACTGCATCAATTTCATCAATAAAAATAATACAAGGAGCGTTTTTCTTCGCTGTTTCAAATAAATCACGTACACGCGAAGCACCGACACCGACAAACATTTCAACAAAATCTGAACCACTGATGGAGAAAAACGGAACACCAGCTTCTCCAGCAACCGCCCTCGCTAGTAACGTTTTTCCCGTCCCAGGCGGTCCGACGAGAAGAACGCCTTTTGGAATGCGAGCTCCGAGTTCGACAAATTTACGAGGATCTTTTAGAAACTCGACAATTTCAACAAGTTCTTGTTTTTCTTCATCCGCACCAGCAACATCTTTAAAGCGAACACGTTTCTTATCTTCGTTATACAGTTTCGCACGGCTTTTGCCAAAATTCATGACACGACTGCCGCCGCCTTGCGCTTGGTTTAGTAAAAAGAAGAACAAAATAAAAATAATGATAAACGGAATAATGGACGTAAAAAATGTCACCCATCCGCTCGTTTCATCCGCAGGCAACACTTCTACTTTTGCCTGTTTTGCCGCCTCATCAATTCGCTGAAGAACTTGCGGGCTGTTGGCTACGTAAGTTGTAAAAAACTGTCCTTCTGCGTACGTTTTGAGTTGTCCACGAATTTCATAAACTCCTCGCTCTGGCTTCAACGAGACATACTTTACATCACCGTTTTCTAAATGGGTAATGAACGCATCGTACGTCATCCGCTCCGCCCGTTGATTGCCGCCATTCAAAAAGCTGACAACACCAATGACGACAAGAAAAATAAGTAAGTAAAAGATTGTATTACGGAAAATGCGGTTCATCTCCTACCTCCTCCCACACTTAAAACACGCTATAGTCAATAGTATCATAGAAAAACGTTCCAAAACAAACGATGTGCATGAAAAAATTATTTGCTGTACACTTCTGGTTTTAACACACCGATGTACGGAAGATTTCGGTATTTCTCACAATAGTCTAACCCATAACCGACAACGAATTCATCCGGAACGATAAAACCGACATAATCTGCCTCAATATTCGCTTTTCGACCAGACGGTTTATCAAGCAAAGTTACAATTTTAATCGATTTTGCTTTGCGATAACGGAATAAATCGGCTAAATAGCTTAACGTTAAGCCGCTATCAATAATATCTTCAATAATGAGTACGTCGCGCCCTTCAACCGATGTGTTTAAATCTTTTAAAATTTTGACTTCTCCTGATGATACCGTTGCATTTCCATAGCTTGATACATCCATAAAATCAATTTCTAAATATGTATCTACATGCTTAATTAAATCTGCCATAAACGGCATTGCGCCTTTTAGTACGCCAACCGCAAGCGGAAAGCGCCCTTCATATTCTTTCGTCAATAATGCTCCCAACTCTTTTACCTTTTGTTGAATTTGTTCTTCCGTAATTAAAATTTTTTCCATATCTTGATGCATACCCATATTCTTTCCTCCTACATCATTCATTGCTTTTTATAGTGTAATACAATATAGCGATTTTTTGTAATATTTGTTGCTGTATAAGCTGATTTTTTTACACCCGGAATCCATATAATGTTTCCGTTTGCATCTTCGACGATTGGCCATTGTGCCCGCTCGCTCGCTGGAATTTTTTCATCAATAAAAATACGCGATACTTTTTTCGGATGCTCCATTCCTTTTACTTTCATACGATCTCCATCATTTCGCG
This sequence comes from Anoxybacillus tengchongensis, assembly GCF_014201585.1. Classification (GTDB taxonomy): domain Bacteria; phylum Bacillota; class Bacilli; order Bacillales; family Anoxybacillaceae; genus Anoxybacillus; species Anoxybacillus tengchongensis. The sequence continues at coordinate 36,729 of NZ_JACHES010000014.1, read as the reverse complement.
TTCGTACGCGAAGGGGTAGCCTTAACTGGTCAGCATCAAATACAACATAATTATCGCCTTCAACGAAAGGATAGTGATCAACCAACTGACTGATCAGTTGACATCCATTTGGTAATACGAGCGTATCAGGAACATGGAAAAGAAATTCATATTCATTCGTTTGTTCCTGTTGAAACGTAAATATACACACCTCATATTGACGAATAACTTTTAATCCGTTTGGAAAATGAAGCATACCTGAAGGATGTTGCCGTTTTAAAAATTGTAACGCTTGATTTATATGTATAGAAGATAATGACGATGGGACATTCCCATAAAGATAGTTTAATATTAGTTGAATCCCTCGTCTTTGTAAAGGTTTTGGCATGCTCATAAACGAAAGGATATCTATACGGACACATCCTTCTTTTTGGTCGGCAACATGTTTCAACGTTTCTTTTGTCAATTGTTCTAAAAACGCTTCATCTTCGCTCATCATCTCGCTAAACTGTTGAATATGTTCATGAACCCGACTGTTTTCCTGTTTAAAAAAAGGCAAAACGAAATGACGGAAACGGTTGCGCGTGTAATCATCTTTTTCATTGCTCGGATCTTGGCGAGGATGTAACCCGTTGTTTTGACAATATTGATCGATTCGCTGTCGATCAATACATAAAAAAGGACGAATAATATATCCATTACTAAACGGTCGCTTTACCGGTATGCCTGCATATCCTTTCGTTGTGCTTCCGCGTACTAGTCGCATAAGTACGGTTTCTATTTGATCATCACCGTGATGACCTAAAGCAACGTAATGCGCATGATATTTCGACATCACCTGCTTAAAGAAAGTATATCGACAGTCACGTGCTGCCTCTTGCACACCCTTCCCTGTTTGCTCCATATATGCCGGGACGTTCAGTTGTGTTGCCTCACATATAATACTGCGTTGTTCGCAAAAATGTTTCACAAAATGCATATCTTCTTCTGATTGTTTTCCTCGCAACATATGGTCGACATGTGCGACAACAAGTTGAATATCGTAACGCTCCTTCTCGCTCCATAAAAAATGAAGCAATGCTAACGAATCTGGACCTCCCGACACGCCAACAACAACAGTTGTACCACGCTGAAGCAATTGATGCTTTTCGATAAATTCATGCACAACTTCTAGCATACTCTCCCTCTTAGTAACGTCGTTTTTTACAATGGTACCATATCTTATTGCCCACACTCAAAGCGAATGCAAAAAATTAAAGAATTTGAACATACAAATAAACCACATACATAAATAAAAGACAAACAAACAAGAACATCGTCTCTAATAAGCGGAATTTTTTCTTTCCTTTTACGCGCACCGTTCTTCCTTCTCGTTTTTCTTTCTGCTCAGTCGGCTGTTGCATACATTGCAGCAAATCTTTCCTCATTTCATGAGCACAAGTATACTTCCCATCTAATGCACGCCATAATATCTTCTCATATTTTTTTAAATAAGGATGAGAGGAGATCATAAGCCGTAGCTGCTCCCGCCCATTTTCTTTTCTTTCAAATCGTTTGGGATAGCACATATTCATCATAATCATCGCAACTGCAAATAAATCATACGAAGGCTCAGCTTTTCTCGTTCCCATGCCCCAATAACCTCGATCAAAAAACTCTGTAAATTCTTTAATCGCTCGCCCACGAATTGTCGTGCCACCTACATCAATTAATCGTACTTTTGGGACCGCCCCGGAAACAATTAAATTGTCTGGTTTTAAATCACCAAACACCCACCCTTTTTCATGTAATTTATGCAAATCGCCTAGTAGCTGTAATATAATAACGATTATCCATTCTTTCCCACGTTTCTGAATAAAAGTTAACAAATCATCCCCTTCAATATATTCCATTACATAAAATGAATAAATCTTTTTTTCATGTGGATGAAGCCAATCATCTACGTCTAATAAACAAGGCCCGAGGGTAATTCCCTGGACCTCCGAAAATCGTTTCAATACATTTACTTCCGACATCATGGTCGTTGCTTCGTTGCTTATCTTCAGCGCCACAAACGCTCGTCCTTCTTTCGCTAAATAAACAACACCATTCGCCCCTTTACCGAGCGGTTTTATAATTTCATAATGGCGTTTATGCCACTTCCCTTGTATGACAGTCCCTGTTCGAATGTTACATAGATTGTTCGATGTATACATCGTCATCACCGTCATGGGTAAATAAACCTTTTAATGAACGTCTTTTCTGGAATTGTTGTACCGCTTCGCGAATGGCTGGACCGGTTGGCGTAATACCACCAGATGTTAGTTTTGGAAATACACTTGAAATCGACTCCATTTTCGGCGTCCAATCTAAAATGCGATCCACCTCTCCCTTTTTCCCGGGAAATACAAAAACAGAAAATTCATTATTTCCCAAACGAGCATTTAAACTAATCGATAAATCTAATAACGCCTCTTTTACTGTTTGTAGCTTTGTTTTCATACTTCCACTTGTGTCTACTAATATTAAAACTTGTAAGTTAACGGTTTCCCCTAATTCTTCAACAACTTCCATCACTTCCACTCTTTTTTCTGGCGAAAGGTGCTCGATTGAAGCATGAGAACCTAAAATTTGTTTTAACTCGCGGTTAATGACCCCCTGCAACGTCTGTGTCATCGCTTTTCTTGTTACCATCTGTACGGTTTGCGATAATTGTTTAGCATATACGACTTGACTAATTCCACCACCTGATTGAGCTATACCTTCAATTTCACGTAATCCTTGCTCATCAATAATATCTTGGTCAAGCACGCCGATCACATTAACTGTAATTCCTTGTTCTTTTGCTAATGCCGCCATAGCAATTGGATCCTCACCTTGATTAGAACAACCATCTGTAATTAATAAAATTTGACGCAACGTTCCTTTTCGCATATGTTTATCCCCTCCGAAAAAAGTAGTATACTTCCATCATCGACGCTCAGAGGGGATTTTATACCTTTTATTTCATATATTGATATGCTGGAATGACTGCCCATTTCGGTGTGTTATGTTTAATACGTGCAACAACGATCGTCATATCATCTTCAATTTCCCCACCATTAACACGGATCACTTCTTCTAAAAGCAATTCAGATACTTCTTGCGGATCATTTGTCTTTAATTCTTTAATTTTTCGTTTCATCCATACATCATGGTTCTCAATGTGGGAAACACCGTCAAAAATACCATCGCTCATCATAATGAGCAAATCGCCCGCTTTTAATTGTTCCTCAATCATCTCAAACTCTACCCCAGTAATAATTCCTATCGGCAAATTGCTCGACTCGATTTTCATGACGTTGCTTCCTCGTTTAATAAAGCTTGGCGATGAACCAACTTTTAAAAATTTTGTTGTCGCATTTTGCAAATCAACAATCGCTAAATCTAGCGTTGAAAAAATTTCTTCTGTCGTTCGCAAAGCTAAAATGGAGTTGATAGATTTAATTGCAATTCGTTCTTCAATCCCTGATTGTAAAATTTTTTGTAATAGTTTGAGCGTTTCTTTACTCTCATGGTGTGCCCGTTCCCCATTTCCCATCCCATCACTAATAGCTAACGCATATTTTCCACCGCCAATTTCCATCATCGCATAACTGTCACCCGAGATGAACCCTCCGCCCTTTGCAACATATGCAACACCTGTATCAATGACAAACGCTTTCGAAGAACTAAACGCAACACGACAATCCCCATTTGGATAGACAGAACAATCTTCTTTTTTTACAATGATCGTCTCACCTAAAATGTCAGATAGCATCGGTGCGATAAGCTTTTCGCATTCTCCCCTTCCATCGCAATATGGGATGACCATCTCAATGTCAACACTTCCTTTGTCCAAACTATAAATTTCTACATCGTTCACATCAACACCGAACTGTTGAAGGGCATGCAAAATCTGTTCTTCTTGCACATAATAATTTTCACGCTCTTTTTGAATTTCTTTTGCGAAATCTTCCATCACTTGCGACACACCTAATAACTGTTCGGCCACAAGCCTTCTACTTTCTTTCATTTGTTGCTTTAATTTTTTATTTGCTTTATAAAATGACACGTCTTTCTCAATGATCTGAACAACTTTATTTGCTTTCACACAATGTTTATTCCATTCGCGAAGCAACTTTGCGTTCGTCATTTGATCGTTTTCACTCGTCTCTTGCATAATTTTCTTCATGTAATCATATGTTTTATCAAAGTGGTTGAGCCAACATTGATCTTTCTTAAAACATGTTTGACATGTTTTAGCAGCAACATCGCTTAAGAAATAGTCAATTTCGCGCTCTTCTTCCTCTTCATGAGTAAGTACCCCATATGAAGAAAAACTTTTTGATAGCGCTTGAAACACGTGAGAAAATTGCTCGACTCGCTGAGCGGTAACATCGCGAATTTTCCGTACATATTGTTGTTGCTCATTCGTATGTTCAACCGTTCCTGGCACATATTTCGCCATCTTGCTCGTTAAAGATTGTGGAGTCATAAGAAACAGCAAAACAGCAAATAGAGACTCTACGATATTCGGGACAATGTCCGCTATTCCTTGACTATAGAGAGTGATTAACAATGTTGCAACGATGAGGCCAAACGAAACACCTAACTTTCTCCCTTCTTTCAAAAGGCCACCGAGCAACCCAGCAAACGCAAGCAAGCTCATTTGGTACAAATTCGATACATTCGCTAAACTTAAAATGAGGCCTGTAACGACACCAACAGTTGAGCCAACGGTCGCACCAGCGACAAAAGCAAATAACAACAATAAATAGCGCGACGCAACATGTTCTAACGAAAGGCCATAAACCGACCAACCAACCATTCCGGTCAACATCGAAGAAATGAGGATGACAAAAGAAATAACTTCTTCTGGTTTTAACGTTTGTTTATACTTTTGATGATCAAACAACGGGACACATTGCAAAAAAATGAGCGTTAAAATAGAGGCAAGACCCGCTTCAATAAACATCGTCATTCCTTCGTATAGCGTCCATTCATGATCCCAGACGTAAATCATACCCATCTTCGCGAAAATGGAGGAAAAAAATACGACAACAGGCAATCTTTTCGGCAGAGCATCAATCCAGAAAAACAGCCGATAAAAGATAAGAAACATCACGATTGAAGCAACGATAAATAAAGAAGTGTAAAAAGAAACGGTCAACGATCCTGCAAATAAAGCGATAAACACAAATCCCAACTTATCGCGTCGAAGTAAATAAACTGCTGCAAAAAAAGGCAAAGCAAACGGTGTCATCTTTGTTAAAATGAGAGCTCGTCCAAGTAAAAAACCGATAACTAGAAATAAAAAGCCTTGTTGAAATAATAAATGACTTAAACGAACTGTAAACCGTTGAAACCATTGCGACAACGTTGTTCTCGTTCCACTTAAAGGTACTTCCGCCATTTGATTGACTAACTTCCGCTCTAATCTCTCCATGTTCATCCTCTCCCCTTTTCCATATATCTGTTTATTACTTGATATTATACAGACTGAATTATCAAAATTTTGTCAAAAAAAGAAGATGAATCATATAAATTTTTCGACGGGATATCACAAAAAATGGCTTATATAAACAAAAAGCACCAATTTCATGACGAAATTGGTGCTTTTATGACCCGTACGGGATTCGAACCCGTGTTACCGCCGTGAAAGGGCGGTGTCTTAACCACTTGACCAACGGGCCGCTTATGCAATTTGGTAGCGGCGGAGGGAATCGAACCCCCGACCTTACGGGTATGAACCGTACGCTCTAGCCAGCTGAGCTACGCCGCCACGCAACGACACTTGTAATGTTACTATGTTCCTTCGATAAAGTCAATAGTTTTTTCATAAAAAGCAAACGAAAAAGCATCCACTGACGAAATGGATGCTTGTATAAACTGCCTCATGTCCCATTCGGCAGCAAGTTAACCACGTCGAGCACCACGTCCTCCTCGTTTTGATTCGGTATGGCGTTTAAGGGATGCTAAACGATCTTCACTTTCTTTTAAGAAACGGCTAATTTTCTGCTCAAAGCTTTCTTTTGAAGCGCGATCGTTTCCTTTATTGCGCGGACGTGAAGCTTGTTCCTTTGCCTTTTTGATCGATAAGCCAATTTTTCCATCCTTCTCAACATTAATGACACGAACTTCGACAACATCGCCTACTTTAAGATGTTCATTGATGTCTTTTACGTAGCTGTCGGCTACTTCACTAATGTGTACTAAGCCTGTCGCGCCTTCTGGTAACTCAACAAACGCTCCAAATTTTGTAATGCCCGTTACTTTTCCCTGTAACTTGCTGCCTACTTCAATTGACATAAAAAAAGTGCTCCTCCTTAAAATCTGAAAAATCGTTTCTTTCATTATACATAATGAAAAAAACAAGTGTCAATAAGCCTTCTGCCTATCTTACTTACTCCTCAGGAGTAATAAAAATGATTTCTCCTTCTTTCGACAAAAAATATTGTTTTCGAGCCAATTCGGCAATATATTTATCATCATTTAATTTTTCGACTTCTTCTTTCAATCTTTTTTCATCTTGTTGCAGCGTGCGTAACTTTTCTTCTAACTGTTCTTTCGTTTTCAGTTGTTCATCAATTGCAGAAGATTGTACCATCATCGTATATAAAAATAGCGAAGAAGCGGCTAACGCCACCGTTGCCACAATACTAAAACGCACCATCTTCTTTTTACGACGTCGCGCCTTCTTATGTTCTTGTTTTTCTTGTTGAATGACATACGACGTTTGTATTTTCTTCACTTTACTTCTCTGTGGGGCGCCCATATTTTTCACCGCTCCTTCTTTCATTACCCTTTTTTTCTAAATGTATTCGCTACTTTCAAGAAAAACCCTTTTCCCATATGAAAGAAACGACCTACAGCTGCTTGAAAGCGAAAAGGAGTTCTTTCCCAAATGAAACGTCCGATCCATATAAATGGTCGCAATAAAAATTGTATACATCCATAGATTACTTTATATAAAATTTTACCAACTGACAAAACAACATGACAAGTAGTGATGAATAAAAAAATACAAAAACGGTAAAGAAGTCGGAGCGGAAGGATGATGATATAATAAAACATTCGGACGATTAGACGATATAACGTTACAAAAATGTGAATAATTTTTTTCAACAAACGAACGTATATACGTTGGAATAAAGCTTGATAAGTAGCATATCCACATAATATGGAAAAAAAAATGTACAAGCGAACTTGCCCATTGTTAATGACTAATAATGTGTAAAATACATATAACGCTTGCACGACCCAAAAAAGAATGTCTGCAATCCATACGATGAACCGATGACGCTCGGAACGATTGAATATGTGCGCGTATGTGTCAAAGCATGCCCCAATGATCATTCCGGTTCCGATCATCGCAAGCAAAGTTGTAAACTGCATATGCAAACTCATTTAAACAACTTGCTAAAGAATCCTTTAGCTTTCTCCGTATGATGCTCGTCTAAATAAATGATTTCAAAAATTTTACCTTTAATTGAGACAATTCCTTTGTCTACATCTAAGTTTTTCATTTGCAAATTTTGCCCTTTCACAGACAAAAAACCCATTACCGTTTCTAGTAAAAATTCTTCGTTATCGAAACTTTCTACTTGTTTTACACCGGTAATTTCTAACGTGCGCCGACTGCGCATGATAATGTCGTGTTCTTGAATCGGCCCTTTACTTCCCATGTTTTGAGTCATCAACGTCTCCCCCTCACAACGATCGTTTGTACAAGTGTATGAGGGGGAGAAATAGTTTAGAACAAGCTATTGTACTCGCTCTTCTTTTACAATTTCATATAGCGCACTCGCATCTTCTTTTTTGGCATGTTCTTGCAATTCAACCACTTTCACTGTCACATGTTTTTGGCCAAATTGAATCATAATTTCATCGCCTATTTTTACTGTTGAACTTGCTTTCGCTTGCTGACCGTTAATAAATACACGCCCTTGATCAGCGACTTCTTTTGCTAATGTTCTCCTTTTAATGAGCCGAGAAACTTTCAAAAACTTATCGAGTCGCATATTACAGCCCCTCCCTTTTCGCTTCTTCCCATATTTCATCTAATTGGTCTAACGAATATGTGTTCCATTCTTTTCCTAACTGTTTCACTTTCTTTTCTATATATTGAAAGCGACGATAAAATTTTTCGTTCGCCATCGCTAACGCTTCTTCAGGATTGACTTTATAATATCGGCATACATTGATCAACGCAAATAGTAAATCCCCGAATTCTACTTTTAGTTTTTGTTCATCCATGTGATGAGCTTCTTGCTTTACTTCATTCATTTCTTCTTCCACTTTCAGCCACATCGACTCTACTTCCGACCAGTCAAACCCAACTGTTGCGGCTCTTTTTTGATATTCATATGCGCGCAACGTACCTGGTAACGCCTTGGCAACATCGTCAAGCAATGAATGCAATACATGTTCCTTTTCTGCCTGCTTGATTGCCTCCCAGTTACGTACGACCTGTTCCGCATGCTCGACATGAACATCTCCAAATACATGCGGATGACGGCGAATCATTTTTTCTGTAATGGATCGGATGACATCATCAATCGAAAACATTCCCTCATCTTCGCCAATTTGGGCATGAAGCATAACTTGCAATAATACATCGCCAAGCTCTTCAATCATATTTTCATCATCTTGCCGATCAATCGCATCAAGAAGCTCGTACGTTTCCTCAAGCAAATACTTTTTCAGCGATTCGTGCGTCTGTTTCCGATCCCAAGGGCAACCGTTAGGCCCACGCAACGTCGCGATCACACGTCTTAACGTAGTAAAATCATGATATAACAACTCATCATCTTCTACTTTTGGCACATAAACACTCGTTAAATTGCTTACGGTTATAACCCGATCTAGTTCGTATAGTGGAACTTTTTCGATGCGTTCTTGCTTGCTTCCTGCCGCATAAATAATAAAAACCGGATAATCGTGTGGTAATTTTTCTAATAAGGCTAATTTTACATCGGAAGCAATAAATGAATCATATACTTGGCAAAAAATGATATGATTTCTTAATTGAATTTCGTCCGGTTGAAACGAAGTAGCATCAATGAATTGAAACCCTTCAATCGGATCGAGACGAACAGCGGTAAATAACGCATCAAGAAAACTTTGTCCCCCCTCTACGCGAACAGAAATATGATCTTGTTTTTCAAGCAATAGCTTTACTGTGCGCTCAGCAACAAGCGGATGTCCTGGAACAGCGTATACAACATCCCCTTTTTTCACTTCTTCACATAAATATTCCACAATATGTTCGTATACTTGTTCAAACTGATCATATTTTTCATACACCTCGTCAAACGATTGAACGTGTATTCCTTCCTCCTCTAGTTGTGCGACAACAGGATGATCTTTTGTTCGTAAAAAGATGCGATTCGCCTGCTTTAGTGTACGGTACACCCCGAAAGACAACTGGTCTATATCTCCTGCCCCAAGACCGACGATTGTAATTGTACCCATGACTATCCAGCCTTTCTTTGTTTCATATTTATTAAATAACGCCCAAACGGAAAAGCTAATAAGTCGTTTTCCGCAAAAACTTCTTTTTTAACGATCATTATAATATAAACAAACGCCCCGATAAAAACGCCAATGACCGCTTGAAATGACGAAAATAAGCGCCCTTGATGAACTGGCAACTTGTTCGTCAATATGATATATCCAGCTAAAACTATTGCCATCATCATTGCAGCCTTTATCGTTTGAATGATTATAGAACGCGAAAGCAGAGGACGAGACATTCGCTTTTGTACATAAAAAAAGGCGATGGCGCACATGACAACATATGCAATAAATGTCGCTACAGCTGCTCCGATTGTATGCCATAAAGGAACGAACACGACATTTAGCAACCATTTTGCTATCATGCCGATACAAACGACGAGAAGCGGGCGAAATACATCTCCAAGTCCCTGCAAAATAGCAATAAACGTTAATGTTAAAGAAGTAAAAAGAATAGAAATAGATAAAATCGTCAGTTCGATTGCACCAACATGATCTTTAAACAACATCATATTCGCTTGTTTTAATATACAAACTAAACCAACTGCAGCCCCCATTCCGATGACAAACGCCAAGCGAACAGCCGTATATATTGCATGTCGTTCCTTTTGTTCGCTCGATAACATCGGCACAAGCGCTAATGAAAAAGATGTGGCCACTACGGTCCCAAGTTGAATAAATGGTTGACCGCGATCATAAATCCCCTTCGCCGTTTTAGCTAGCTCATGCCACCCCCCTTGTTGCAATAACGGGAGAAGCGTAAGTGAATCAACGAGCTGCATTAAAACGAGAACCATGTTAGCTAAACAAATTGTTACGCCATGAACGGCTAAAAATAAAAGCACTCTTCTTTTTTCTTTTATTGGAAGCCATAGCCGGGTATGAACATTCATTCGCTTTCGCAACATATATGCAACGAGTACAACGAGGGCCGCAAAACTCCCCATAAGTGAACCAACCATCGCCCCAGCCCCTGCTTCATAAACGGTAAATCCACGATGAAGCAAAAGGGAAGCAAGGAATAAAATAAAAAACACACGTACGAATTGTTCCACTACTTGTGAAACAGCTGTCGGAACCATCTCCCCTACCCCTTGGAAATAGCCTCGAGAAACAGAAGTAAACGGGAGAAGTAAAAAGGCAAATGAAATGGCTCGAATGAGCGAAGCTAATTGGTGATCCCCCATGACCATCGCTAGCGATGAAGCCCCAAAATAAAGAATAGAAAACATAATAACACTCATACATGATAAAAAATAAAAAGAAAGCCGAACGACAGCAAACGTATATGTTGATTGTTTATTTTCAGCAATAAGTTTTGAAATCGCAACTGGATAACCATACGTTGACAAGGCGATAAAAATGCCATAAAAGGGATAAACTTGTTGATAAATATAAAATCCAATATCACCTACAATATTTTGATACGGAATTCGGTAAAAAGCACTTAATATTTTTGTAAATAAGGCAGCGACCGTCAACACAAGCGCACCGCGCAACCAATCCCTTTTTTCCATATACTTCACCTTTTTTCGATTACATATAATTATACATCAAAAAAAGGTAGCGAGATGCTACCTTTATTGTTCCATTTGCCGAGCAAGGAAGCTCGCCGCAGTTTCTGCTGCTTTATGCTCTACTTCACCAAGCGTCTTATCTTTCGAGAAAATAATGACTGCTCCGATTGGATCTCCTCCAGCAATAATTGGTGCAACCACGTATGATTGCATATGTTCCTCATGACCTTGGGCAAATGATACACTTTTTTCTTCTGTATGCAAAATAGACTGACGATCTTCCATCACTTTCTCAACAAGCTCACTTACGCTCCTATTTAAATACTCCTTTTTCGATCCGCCTGCTACGGCAATAAATACATCGCGATCACAAATGAGAACAGGTTGTCCTAAACTGTCAAAAAGAGCCTCAGCGTACTCTTTTGCAAAATCACCTAGCTCACTAATCGGCGAATACTTTTTCAAAATGACCTCGCCATCTCGGTCAACAAATATTTCAAGCGGGTCTCCTTCACGGATGCGAAGTGTTCTGCGAATTTCTTTCGGAATTACAACTCGTCCTAAATCATCGATTCGTCGAACAATACCTGTTGCTTTCATCTATCGATGCCTCGCTTTCATCTAGTGATTAAAAATGGCACTGGTGAAGCAGTTGAATAATTCACCATTGTTGTGATTAGTATCCGTCACAAGCGAAGTTATATACACAGTGAAGGGGGATTTTTTTTAAAAAGTGAAAATCCCCCATCTTCATCATTGCCACTTATTTATAAACAATAAACATGAAGCAATCAATTATTTTTTAGCATATTTTAACCCTTTTAGCAACTCATAAACGATCATTAACCATTGTTGCGGTTTCATTCCTTTTACATGAACGACAATTTTGAAGCAATCTCCATCCATGCCGAAACCAACATCTCTTCCATACGGCTCACCGAGCTTAAACAATTGACTAACATCAATTTGCTTTGTCGTTTCTTGTGAAAATAAAATTGTAATTTCTTGCTTCGTCTGCTTAATGGACTGAATGAGATGCTGTTTCGCGTATATTTTTATTTCGGCAATTTGGAATAAATAGGCCACTTCGTCCGGATAATCACCGAAGCGATCTAACATTTCTTCCCGTAATTGCTCGAGTTCTTCTAACGAATCAAGCCCACGGAATCGCTTATACATCTCGATTTTTTGTTGTTCGTTTGTAATGTAATGCTCTGGGATATACGCATCAATTTCTAAATCAATCTCCACTTCAAACGGCTTTTCTTGCTTCGTTCCTCGTCGTTCTTCAATCGCTTCTTTCAACATTTGAGAATAAAGTTCAAAACCAACGGAATCAATAAATCCATGTTGTTGCGCCCCTAGCAAGTTTCCTGCACCTCGAATAGACAAGTCGCGCATTGCGATTTTAAAACCGGAGCCTAGCTCTGTAAATTCTTTAATGGCTTGCAATCGTTTTTCTGCTATTTCGTTTAACGCCTTATCTTTTCGATACGTAAAATATGCATACGCAATGCGATTAGAACGTCCTACACGCCCTCGCAATTGATATAGTTGGGAAAGACCCATTTTATCTGCATCATAAACGATCAACGTATTCACATTTGGAATGTCAACACCTGTTTCGATAATTGTCGTGCTCACTAATACATCATACTGACCTTCTAAAAACGCAAGCATGACCGCTTCGAGTTCATGTTCGGACATTCTTCCGTGTGCATATGTCACGCGAGCATCTGGTACGAGCGCTGAAATTTCTTCTGCCTTCCGATCGATGTCTTCAATGCGATTATAAAGGAAAAACACTTGTCCTCCGCGCGCCATTTCCCGTTCAATCGCTTCTCGCACAATGATCGGGCTATATTCCATCACATATGTTTGTACAGGAAAACGATTTTCCGGAGGTGTTTCGATAACAGATAAATCGCGGACACCGATAAGCGACATATGCAACGTACGTGGGATCGGTGTAGCGGTTAATGTTAATACATCGATATTTGTTTTTAGTTGTTTAATTTTTTCTTTATGAGCAACACCGAATCGTTGTTCTTCGTCAATAATTAATAACCCTAAATCTTTAAATGATACGTCTTTAGATAAAAGCCGATGTGTTCCAATAACCATATCAATCGTGCCGTCTTTTAAGCCTTGAATGGTTTCCGCCTGTTGTTTTTTTGTACGGAAACGGCTTAATAAACCGATGTTAATCGGATAACCCTGAAAACGTTCACGAACTGTTTCGTAATGTTGTTGCGCTAAAATCGTCGTTGGTACGAGAAATGCAACTTGTTTTCCATCCATAATTGCTTTAAATGCTGCTCGCAACGCTACTTCTGTTTTTCCGTAACCAACATCTCCACATAACAACCGATCCATCGGACGTTCGCTTTCCATATCGCGTTTAATTTCACGAATTGATCGAAGCTGATCTTCTGTTTCTTGATATGGAAACGCTGCTTCAAACTCTCGTTGCATTTCATTATCAGGTGAAAACGCATACCCTTTGCTCGCTTCACGCTCAGCATATAACTTCATTAAATCTTCGGCAATATCTTGAACAGATGACTCGACTTTCTTTTTTACTTTCTTCCACTCTGTTCCACCTAATTTATAAATTTTCGGCTCTTTTCCTTCTGAACCGACATATTTTTGAACGAGGTCCATTTGATCAACAGGAACGTATAACGTATCATTCCCTTGGTATTGAATATGAATGTAATCTTTATGAATGCCGTTAATCTCTAACGTTTCGATTCCTAAGTATTTTCCGATCCCATGATTGACATGAACGACATAGTCACCAACTTTTAAATCTGTATAACTTTTAATTCGTTCGGCGTTCGACAACTTTTGACGCCGTAAAGGACGCTTCATTCGCTTTTTAAATAGCTCTTCTTCTGTAATAACGGCTAGTTTTTGCATCGGCAATTCAAAACCTGCAACTAAACTAGACGAAACAACTTGACATTTCCCATGCAGCAATACATCGTCTTTCCCCATTTGGACGGCATCAATATCATAATCTTCTAACGTCTGTTTCAGTTTTTTCGCCCGTTCTTCATCTCCTGCTAGTAATACAACAGCATAATTCCCTTTTTGCCATCGCTCGATTTCTGCCTTCAACAATTGCATCTGACTATAAAACACTTGCATTTGTTTGCAAGATACATTGACAATATTTTGAGGATGTGTATATGGAATGTGACGTAAAAATAAAGATAAATAAATCGTTGATCTCATCCGCTTTTGCAATACTTCGGGGAACGAATGAGAAATCGAGACACTTTGCACAATTTTTCCTTCTTCTAATAAATTCGTGTACCATTCTGCCTCTTCTTGCTCCAGTTTTTCTGCTACTTCTTGAATACGACTCATTTCATCAATGATAATAACACCGTTTTCTGGAATATAATCTAGCAAACTTGCAGCCGAAGGATAGAAGAATGAGAAATATTTATACATTTCTTCAATTGATTTTCCGTTTTTTAACTGCTCCAATTCAAATGACACATGTTCAAATAAACGATTTTTTGTTTTTTCATTGTGAATATGTTGGAGCGTATGATGAAATTGTGCCTCTAACTGTTGAATTGCCTGATTTATATTTTGTTGTTCAACGATCAATTCTGTTGCCGGTCCAATTAATATTTCGTCCATTTCAGCAATTGAACGTTGATCGTCGACTGAAAACGTCCGAATCGACTCGATCTCCACATCAAATAGTTCAATACGATAAGGAAGCTCGGCTGTAAGCGGATAAATATCAATAATGCCTCCTCGGACGCTAAATTCCCCGGGAGTCGAAACAATAGATACACGTTCATATCCCATTGCAACAAATTGTTTCAAGCAATGTTCCACATCCATTTGCTCACCGACGCGAAAATGAAGTTGATAACGTTGCCATACATCTTTCGGTGGCAATAGTCGTCGGAGGGCAGCAATAGGAGTAATGACAATGCCTTTTTTTCGTTCACACCAATAGTTTAATACTTCTAAACGTTGCGCCCTTAATTCTGGACTAGCTACAGCTAGTTCAGCTGCAATTAATTCATTGACAGGATAAAGAAACACTTCTTCCTCATCAATTAATTGAATGAGGTCGTCATATATTTTTTGTGCTTGAAATAAATTGTGCGTCACGATGCATAAAGGACGTTCAGTATTCTCATACAAAGAAGAAATGAAAACAGAACGGGCAGAGCCAGATAAACCGGTTACAAGCTGCTCCTTTAGCCCATTGCGAATCCCTTCTGCAACCGATTGCATCTCCACATGATTAATAAAATATTGCCGTAACCCTCTCAAAAAATTCCCTCCTCCCCAAACATAAATACAAAAACGCTTTGGGTCCCCCAAAGCCAATCATTGAATAAATTTCTCATATTGATGAAGATCGGGATTCCGATCTAACGCCTCTTGACAATCTTCGCAAATCGACTTTACACAAATTTCCCCTGTCGGAAGATATTGAATCATATCTAACCTTTCTTCTTCTGTTAGTCGATGAAAGCCCAATTGTTCACTCTCTAGCTCAAGCGCATCAATGGTTCCAATTTTCACGCCACAATGACGGCAATAATAGTGTAATGCCATACTTGTCCCTCCCAAATGGTTGTTTTAATCGAATACATTTTGAACCATTTAGTCGGGAATTATTCATTACTTGTTGAATTCGTTCATCACTTGCGCAAACGGAATTTGCAACGATCGTTCGCATGCATCCGCCGCCTTTTGAACAGCTTGTTCGATTTGTATTTTTTCTTCAGCTGTCCATCGACCTAATACATAGTCGCTTACTTTCATCCCATTTTTCGGTCGATCAATGCCAATACGAATGCGTTTAAATTGCTCTGTTTTCAAATGATGAATAAGTGATTTCATACCATTATGACCGCCGGCACTTCCCTTTGGACGCAAGCGAACGGTTCCCGTTGGTAGATCTAAATCGTCATAAATAACAATGACTTCATCGACGCTAATACCATAATAATCAACTAACGGTCGAACACATTCGCCTGATAAGTTCATATATGTAAGCGGTTTGCATAATATAACCTTTTCACCTAAAACAATGCCGCTTGCAAATATACCTTGGAACTTTGTTTGGTTAAGCGCAAGCCCCCATCGACGGGCGAGCTCGTCTATCACCATAAATCCTACATTATGTCTCGTTTGCTCGTAATCTTTCCCAGGATTACCTAAACCAACAAACAGTTTTGTCATTTCTCCTGCTCCTTCTCTCCATACTGCAAAAGACGTAACCAATGATGGCTACGTCCGTCACGGCGTTGTTTCCCGTCCCTCTTCCGATTCTGGTCTTCCCGACTCTTGTTCTTCACCGCTATGAATTTCTTCTTCTTGTTTTGGTGGCAAGATGGACGCAATCACTTCTGTCGGATCGTGATTGATTTCATAAGCACCGTTTGTTTGAATATGTGAAACTGTAATAACATCGCCTACTTGCAAATTCGTTATATCTACATCAATGGATGGCGGGATGTTTGACGGTAAGGCTCGAATGGATAATTGATGCATTGCCTGTTGCAATACGCCCCCATCTTTGACGCCAGCTGCTTCACCAATGAGATGAATAGGAACGTGAACATCTATTTCTGTTTTGGCATCAACAGCTAAAAAGTCAATATGAATAATATCTTGACGAATCGGATGTTTTTGCATATCACGAACGATGATACGAATGTGATTGTCATTCATTTTTGCGTCTAAAAGACCCGTACCGCCTGTAGCCCGAAACTGCTTCAAAAACTCAGCCGCATCAACAAAAACCGGTTGGCTATTCGTCGCTTTCCCGTACAAAACAGCCGGAATATGACCTTGCTTCCGCATTTGTTTCACATAAGAACGTCGATGGTCTGGACGTAATTGAAGTTGTAACAATGAAATCACCTTCCTATTTTAGAATCGCTCATAGCTTCCCCTAAAATAGGAAGGTCTAAACATCATTAATCGAACAACGCGCTAATCGATTGTTCTTCGTGTACGCGAATAATTGCTTCACCGATAAGAGGAGCAACGGACAGTTCAACAATTTTATTCGTTTTCTTTTCTTCAGGAATGGCAATTGTATTCGTGACAACAAGCTCTTTAATTTTCGAGTTTTGGATTCGTTCAATCGCTGGACCTGATAAAACTGGGTGCGTACAACACGCATACACTTCTTTTGCCCCATGCTCAGCTAATGCATTTGCTGCTAAAGTAATTGTACCAGCTGTATCAATAATATCGTCCACTAAAATCGTCGTTTTTCCTTGTACATTCCCAATAATGTTCATAACTTCTGCTACATTTGGTTTTGGACGACGCTTGTCAATAATGGCAATCGGTGCTTTTAAACGATCTGCCATTTTCCGTGCACGCGTCACGCCACCATGGTCTGGAGAAACGATAACGATATCATCAAGCTGCTTTTCTTTAAAGTAATCTGCTAAAATCGGAACTCCCATTAAATGATCGATTGGAATATCAAAAAATCCTTGAATTTGCGGCGCGTGCAAATCAAGCGTAATGACGCGAGACGCACCAGCTGTTTCTAACAAATTAGCAACTAATTTTGCCGTAATCGGTTCACGAGAACGCGCTTTGCGATCTTGACGAGCATATCCGTAGTACGGCATAACAATGTTTATTGTTTTAGCAGATGCTCGCTTTAATGCATCTATCATAATAAGTAACTCCATTAAATGCTCATTCACAGGGGCGCTTGTTGATTGAATAACATAAACATCGCATCCCCGAATGCTTTCCTCAATGTTAATTTGAATTTCCCCATCACTAAAACGAGAAACAGAGCACTTTCCTAATTCTACACCAATTACTTTTGCGATTTCTTGAGCTAAGATCGGATTAGAATTTAACGAAAATAACTTTAAATTAGAATTCAAATACTGAGACATGGGTCAATAAACCTCCATTAGGATTTTTTCTTCGCTTGTAAACGTTCAACATAATTTTCTTTATTTGTTTGTCGAGCACGAGCAATAGCTAGAGCTTGGCTTGGTACATCGTCGGTAATTGTTGAGCCGGCCGCTACATACGCCCCACTTCCTACTACAACAGGAGCAATCAAATTCGAATTACAACCAATAAACGCGCCATCTTCAATTTTTGTCACGTATTTATTCATACCGTCATAATTTACTGTAATGGTGCCACAGCCAATGTTGACATCCGCACCTACCTCAGCATCTCCAATATAGCTTAAATGCGATGCTTTACTTCCATTTCCAAACGTCGCTTTTTTAATCTCAACGAAGTTTCCAATTCTTACATCATCGCCAATTTTAGATAGCGGACGAATGTGAGCAAACGGTCCGACCGTTACTTCTGAACCTACTTCACTATCATGTACAACCGAATGCCGAATCGATGTGTTATGACCAATACGACAATTTTTAATTTCACTATTCGGTCCGATCATGCAGTTTTCACCGATCACCGTATGCCCCTCAATCCATGTCCCTGGATAAATGATTGTATCCTGTCCAATGCTTACATCAGGTGCTATATACGTATGCTCAGGATCGATGATTGTCACACCATTTGCCATATGTTTGCGATGAATGCGCGCCCGCATAATTTTTTCTGCTTGTGCAAGCGCAATGCGGTCATTTACACCTAGCGTTTCTTCAAACATCGGTGTTTCATATGCTGAAATGATTTCGCCTTGTTTTTTCAAAATTTCGATCACATCTGGTAAGTAATATTCTCCTTGCGCATTGTCATTTGATACTTTCGTAAGCGCTTCAAATAATGCACGATTATCGAAACAATACGTCCCTGTATTAATTTCCCGAATCTTTCGCTCTTCTTCTGTTGCGTCTTTATGTTCTACAATTTTTTCAACATGTCCATCTTTATTACGGACGATGCGACCATATCCTGTTGGATCCTCTGCAAGGGCGGTTAAAATCGTTGCTTTCGCTTTCGTTTGCAAATGATGATGTAAAAGCGCTTCCATCGTTTCTGAGGTGATCAATGGCGTATCCCCGCAAACAACGAGAGTCACACCATCTTTATCAGCTAAATGAGGTGCTGCTTGCATTACGGCATGCGCCGTCCCAAGCTGTTGTTCTTGAATGACGTATTCACTTTGATTGCCAAGCTGTTCTTTCACTCGTTCTGCTCCAAAACCAACAACGGTAATTAGTCGATCTACATGCAATGTAGAAATCGCATCCACTACATGTTGTACCATCGGCTTGCCACAGACAGGGTGCAACACTTTATACAGCTTTGAACGCATACGCGTCCCCTGCCCAGCCGCTAAAATGATCGCATATCGTTTCATCGTAAGGCCTCCATACCTCTCTTTATCCATATTGAATATATATCAATTATGTATGTATTTCAAGGAAACATTGTCATCTGCCAAAAAAATTCATCATTTTCATCATATGTTCTTTACGAATAGAGTAAACATGATTTTCCATATAAAAAGGACCCTTTTTTAAGCGAAAGGGTCCTTTCTTATGATTACGAAGCACCTGCTTCTTCAAGCTCTTTTTCCAACTCACCAGCACGGTGATATTCAGCTAAAACAGCCTCTTGGATTTTCCCGCGGGTTGTTGAGTTAATTGGATGAGCGATGTCACGGAATTCCCCGTCAGGAGTACGCTTGCTTGGCATAGCGACAAACAAGCCGTTATTGCCTTCAATCACACGGATATCATGAACGACGAATTCATGATCCAACGTAATCGAGGCAATCGCTCTCATACGTCCTTCGGTATTCACGCGGCGTAATCTCACGTCAGTTACTTCCATTCTGTTCACCACCTTTTCCCTATATAAGAACTTAAGTGAATTTATTCCACACTGTTTTTTATTTTCCTGCTAACATGAAAAAAATTTTTTACGATTGTTTGACAAGTGCAACCACTTCAATTTCAATTAACGCATCTTTCGGTAAGCGCGCAACTTCAACAGCAGAACGCGCTGGTTTATGATTGCAAAAATATTGTCCATATACTTCATTCATCGCCGCAAAATCGTTCATGTCTTTTAAAAATACTGTTGTTTTCACAACCGTTTCTAAGGACGCTCCTGCCGCTTCAAGCACTGCTTGTAAATTTTTGAACACTTGATGCGTTTGTGCTTGAATATCTCCTTGTACCATCTCTCCTTCTGGTGTTAAAGCAATTTGACCAGAGCTGTAAAACATGTTGTTAACAATAATGCCTTGTGAGTATGGTCCAATCGCTTGTGGAGCTTGATTTGTGTGTACAACTTTCATGCCTCTTCCTCCTGTATGTAAAAATCGTTTTATTTATTTGACAAAATGAAAGTAGTTTCCTTCTTCTACTGTAATTTGTTTTTCTTTTACATTAACCGATGTCAGTTTCACAAGGGAAACGTATTCATCGACAAGTCGTTCTTCTGCTTCTTCCGACTCGACGAGCACACCGATACCAACAACATTGGCACGAAATTCTGCAAGCAAACTAATCATGCCATTAATCGTTCCGCCCGCTTTCATAAAATCATCTACAATTAATACGTTGGCTCCTTCTTTTAAACTTCGCTTCGATAGCACCATCGTTTGAATACGTTTCGATGAACCAGATACGTAATTGATACTGACCATTGACCCTTCCGTCACTTTACTGTCGCGACGAATAATGACGACAGGTACATTTAAAAAGCTCGCAACAGCATAGGCTAGGGGAATCCCTTTTGTTGCAACTGTCACAACAAAATCAATTTGTTCATGCGCAAACGCAGAAGCATACAATCGTCCAATTTGGTTAACGATGCGCGTATCACCAAGTAGATCAGTCATATATAAATAACCTCCTGGCAATAAACGATCAGGATCTGCTAGGCGTGTACATAATTGTTGAATAAATTGTTTCGCTTCTGCTTCTGACATTTTCGGTACGTATTGTACTCCCCCTGCTGCCCCAGGAAGCGTGCGCAACAAACCGATCCCTTGTTGTTCAAATGTCTGCTTAATAATAGCCAAATCCTCGCTAATTGACGATTTCGCTGATCCGTATCGTTCCGCAAAAAAAGTAAGCGGGACGAGCTGATGTGGATGGTAAAGCAAATAATGCGTCATATCTACAAGCCGACTACTCCGCCTTAATTTCATGTAATAACCTCCTTATTGTTCGTGTCTTTCTCCAATTAATCGAACAGCATATACGTGTTCACAAAAACCGCGCAAACCGTTATATACTCGTTGTAAACGTGAATCGTGTTGAACGAGTCCAAATACGGTTGGTCCGCTTCCACTCATTAACGATACATCTGCACCGAAACGTTTCATTTGTTCTTTAATTTGCGCTACTTCAGGATGCATGTTTAATGTAACACTTTCTAAAACGTTCCCAGCAAGCGCACAAATTTTTTCATAATTTTTCTCTTTAATCGCCGCAACCATACCATCTACGTCTGGATGATGAACAGATTGTAATTGTAAATTTCGGTATACATCTGCTGTTGATACACCGATTGTTGGTTTTGCTAAAATGACCCAACATGGTGGAGGGGCCGGAATATGCTCAATTTTTTCCCCCCGTCCTCTCGCAACCGCTGTCCCCCCATATACGCAAAATGGAACATCCGATCCGATCTCCGCTCCAATTTCTGCAAGTTCGTCTAAACTTAAACCTAGTCCCCAAAGTTTATTCAATCCGCGCAACGTTGCCGCTGCATCGCTACTTCCACCTGCAAGACCTGCCGCAACAGGAACATGTTTCGTGATAGAAATCGCCACACCACGACGAACACCTAGCTTTTCTTTCAGAAGTTTAGCTGCTTGATATGCTAAATTTCGTTCATCATCTGGCACAAAGCGATTGTGTGAAATAATTTGAATCGTATCACTATACAAATCCGTTAACTCCACACGGTCAGCTAAATCAATCGTCGTCATCACCATATTTACTTCATGGTAACCGTCTGAACGCTTATGTAACACATCTAGAGATAAATTAATTTTCGCTGGTGCTTTCACTAACAACCTCAAACTGTTCACCTACTTTTCCGACTTCAAACTCCTATCGACATTTTACCACAAAAAATAGTGAACAAATACGTGCCTTTTCCATACACATAAAAAAAGAGACCACCGATATTGGTCGCCTCCTTAACCATCATGAATGTGAGCTGCTCATCGCTACTTGTTCATCATCTAAAAATGTCAGCTGTACCGTTTCCGTCAACACGTCTGCATAACTATATGATACACGTTCAAAAGCGTTTTCTTCTTGATCCAGTTCAACAACAAATACGGACGGATATGTTTGGGCTAACACGCCGCAACGCTCGATTGTCTTTCGACGCCCACCGTTCGCTTTTAACGTCAATCTTTTACCGAGATTCGAATCCAACACTTTTTTAATTTCCGACAATGTTTTTCCCATCGTATCCACCTCACTATTAAGTAGTATAACAAACGAAATGTAATAAGTCAAAAAATAAGAATTATATCAACAAAGAATATTTTATGTCAATACTTTTGTCTTTATTATGGACAATAATAAAAAAATTATGTACAAAAAGTGTTAAAAAATAAAATGATATTCTTGTCTTTTTACCACGATGGCAAAAAGACAAGAAGTATGTTATGTTTGCTCATCTATCGTCCGAAATGGCATTCCCGTTCGCAAGACGCCTCGCGTTTCGACACCGCCCAGTCCCTTCTCCCCCGTTAATGTATTTCGTAGCACATCCCATACGTTGACACGATCCATAAAAGGAGTGAAGCTAATGCGTGAAACGATATATACAGGGTCAAGTGCATGAATATTGACACGCGCAGGGGAGCTTGCAAAGTTAGCACCTGCTCGAATAAGTGATTCAAAATGAGATTGACACGCTCCAGCGAAAATCACAAGTTGGTCGAGATTCGGGATTTTTTTTCGGGCCTGCTTCACCGTCTGTACGAAATATTTCGAATGACGATACGCTTTTAAATCATCGATCGCTCCTTTTGATTTTGAATACGCATCATGCCCAGTTACAACTAAAATATCAGGACGAACTTGTTCAAGTAGTGGAATAATGCGATCAGGCATGTCTGTTTCGTGGCAATGGACACCATATACCGGAACTCCAATTCGCTCATACAACTGCATACATTTTCGTAAATAAAGCGGATCACCGTCTATATGAAGCACTCGGCCAGGAAGTTGAAAAAAATCCATTTTTACTTCGTATCCACCTGTTGATTCATATTCGCTTTTTTCCCGTAACAAACGATAATCTTGACGCAACAATTTGTAACATTGCTCAATATGTTGTTTTTCTTCTTCTTTCCGTCTCTTTTTTTCACGTTCATCAATAACAACTAAATCGGAAAAAGGAGCATCAGCTATGAGTCGAACATCTTCTCCATATAAGATCGCTTCTTTTTCTCCCTCTTTTTCTTTAATATCAATAACTCGAAACAAAACATCACATTCATACGATTTCCGCGCAACAATGTCCCCAACTTGAATCATACACGTCCGCCCTTTCGTTTGTTTTGTTTGTAACATATGCAACGAAAGGATAGAACGTGTTAAGAAAAGCGCAAAGCGCCCCCAATTTCGCCTAAAGGCAGCCCGCATCCTGCGGGCAACGGCGAAATGTCGCCATCCTTGGCTCCACGAAGATCGCACAAGCCTCACCGAGGAGGCTTAGCCACCGAAAGAAAGGGGCGGAGCGAATCACACCGATGGCGCTTGGAGCTAGACAGCGTTCCACCTAATCCTGAAATTTTATACTTTCTTACCTTTTTTTAAAAAAAAGAGGCATTATGCCTCTTGATAAAAAATGTGATATAGTTGTTCGCTTAATGTAGCAAATTCGGCAATGTTGAGCGTCTCTCCTCTACGTTTTGGATCAATACGAGCATTTTCAAGTGCTTTTTCAATTTGTACTTTTTTCTCCTTGCCATTTGGCAATTGACTCATTAAATTATTTAAAATCGTTTTCCGTCGTTGTCCAAAACTCGCACGAACGACCGTAAAGAAAAAATCTTCATTTGTAACAGAGACAGCAGGTTGTTCGCGCTTCAATAACCGAATGACTGCAGAGTCCACATTCGGTTTTGGCATAAATACAGTTCGTGGCACATGCATCACTGTTTCTGCGTGCGTATAATATTGCACAGCAATCGTCAAGGAACCGTAATCTTTCGTTCCTGGTTTTGCTGCCATGCGCTCGGCTACCTCTTTTTGTAACATAACGACCATACCGCGAATAGGAAGACGATCAGTCAACAGTTTCATAATGATCGGTGTTGTGACGTAATACGGTAAATTAGCAACAACCATAATATCGTCAACATCCATAAATTGTTCTGCAATAACTTGTTGCACATCTGCTTTTAAAACATCTTGATGAATAATGGACACGTTCGGATATGGAGAAAGCGTATCAGCTAAAATGGGAAGAAGCCGTTGATCAATTTCAAATGCGACTACTTTTTTCGCTCGTCGCGCTAGTTGCTCTGTAAGCGCCCCGATTCCCGGTCCAATTTCAATGACACCTGTTCGCTCAGAAAGCTCAGCAAAATCGACGATACGATGTAAAATATTTGGCTCAATCAAAAAATTTTGTCCAAGACTTTTTTTAAACGAAAACCCATATTTCTCTAAAATTTCTTTCGTGCGAGTCGGTGTAGCAATATCTTTATACATGTTGTTCCTCCTGCATGACGTGCTTCATCGCTTCTATAAATTGTTCTCTTGAAATTTGAAACATTTGTAACCGTTTATGCAGCTGTTTTCCATTTGTATATCCGATTTTTAATAATTGGCCTAACCGTTCACGGCGAGCGCGTGCTAGTGGACCACCGATTAATCCTGCATCGACAAGCTGTTGGAATGAAATTTCTTCTTTCGGATCAATCATTTCTTCATACACGCTTAATAGCGCTGTGCGGATCGCTTCAACAGAAGCATGCTCAACCCCTAGACCTTTACCGTGTTTCCCTCGCGCTTCTTCACGCGTTAAAAATGCATGTTTGCATCCCGGAACACGCTCAGCAATTGTTTTCCGAATTTTTTCACCCGGATAATCAGGATCCGTAAAAATAATCACCCCTCGCTGTTGTTGTGCTAAACGAATACGTTCGATCGTTTCATCATTAATGGCTGCTCCATTCGTTTCAATCGTATCAGCATCTACCGCACGACGAATCGCTACTGTATCATCTCGCCCTTCGACAACGATAATTTCCTTAATTTTCATAAAATCCTCCATCTTTCAGTTGTTCTTCACCCATTATAACGAAAAAAACAGAGGATCGTGAAATCCTCTGTAGTTATTTTATAATTTTTATTTTCACACGTTTTGTTCCCCAGCGATATGCAGCTGATTGATCTGGGAAAAATACATCGATTTTATATCCCTTCACATTTGCACCTGTATCGGCTGCAACAGCGTATCCATATCCTTCTACGTATACTTTCGTTCCAAGCGGAATGACCCGCGGATCAACCGCAATCACTTTTGCGTTTGGATTTGAACGCAAATTGACACCCGTTGCTGTTGTGCCAGAACATCCACCACAATATGCTGTATAAGCTGTAGCAATCACGTAAAGTTCTTCAGCTGCCTCATGACTTCCACGAGAAGCTAATATTTTCGGAGCTTGTTTCGTTCCAATTGCAACAATACGATTTTTGCTTGGCTTAATTGTCTCTGTTTTAATAAGCTTGCGCGATACTTCTTTGCCGTTTTCTAAAATGACTTCATATTGCTTAGCGACAAGCCCTTTTTCTCCTTCGCTAACTACTTTTTGTTTACCTTTTTCTAGTTGTGCATCTTTCTTTTTCACAATGATATAATTGACTGGTTCTTCCACTACATCGGTGACTTTTTCAACTCGAACAATGTTTATTTTTGTGTTTGGTTGAATCACTTCATTCAATTTTGGTTGAACGCGATCCATCTCCCGCAATGTAATATGTTGTTTAGCTAAAAAGTCAGCGACCGTAGTCGAAGTAGACCAAACTTGTTGCTGTTTGCCGCCGTCATTTAATGTAATCGGGAATGCTTTGCTTACAACAATTTTCATGTTTTCTTTCACTTTTTCATCGACGTTCGGTAATACTTGATCATATTCACGGAGCTGGATTTGCTGAACGTGTAACACATCTTTCACCGTTTTAGCTGTCGTTCTTAATTTTTTTTCTACCCCATCAACGACTAACACAATCGGTTTGCTTTCTTCCCACTTGACTGTTAAATGATCAACAATTTTTGCTTGTGGGGAGGGAGAGATAAAATCTTCTTGTTTCAGCTCAATGTTTTGTTCTTTTAATAGTTCAGCGACTGTATTCGCATGCGTGCGTACTTTCTGTTCCTTTCCGTTTGCATATAACGTAACTGTTTCTTTCGTCCATTCATAACTGGCATACCCCGTCATGCTAGATAAAGCTAAAAATCCTCCTGTGGCAAGCGCAATCTTTTTCTTTGATGCCGATTGCAATAATGTTTTTACATACGTAATCAAAATAAAAACGCCTCCTTTTCCGATAGATAACCGCGACGATCCTCCCTTTCTATGAAGCTTATTATCTATTATTAAAAATATTCTTTCATAAGGGAAGAAAGACTTGTCGACAAGCCTATTGTATGCTTGTGAAAAAAGATGTAGAACGATCAAGTTTCATCTTTTCTTTAGACAAGTCTTCCGATCAATCGACACGTTTCTCTATCAAATAATGCCGAATAATCGCTTGGCGTTGTCGGACGTTTTTTGAGCAACTTCTTCAAAAGATAACCCTTTTAATTCGGCGATCGCTTCAGCAACATACTTTACATAGCTTGGTTCGTTCCGCTTTCCCCGAAACGGATGTGGCGTTAAATATGGACAGTCCGTTTCAATAAGTAGCCGATTAAGCGGAATTTCTTTTGCCACTTCTTTTGGTTTTTTTGCGTTTTTAAACGTAACAGGACCGCCAAATGAAATATAAAAATTCATATCGATGCATTGACGTGCCACTTCTATACTTCCGCTAAAACAATGCATCACGCCTCCGACTTCCTCTGCATGCTCTTCTTGTAAAATGTGAACAATATCGGCTGTCGCATCGCGATTATGTATAATTATCGGCAATTTTACCTTTTTCGCTAAACGAATTTGTTTTCGAAATACTTCTTTTTGTACTTCTTTTGGCGATTGATCCCAATAATAATCTAGTCCCATTTCACCAAGTGCGACGACTTTCGGATGTGATGCTAAACGTTCAATCATAGTGAGATCTTCATCCGTCATATGAATTGCATCAACAGGATGCCATCCGACAGCTGCATAAATAAAAGAGTATTGCTCAGCTAATTTTATTGCCCGCTGAATGGTCGGGCGATCAAAACCGACAACGACAATATGTGACACACCTTCTGCACGTGCTCGCTCAATGACTTGTTCAACATCTTCGTTAAATTGTGTCGCATTTAAATGTGCATGTGTATCAAATAACATATGACCCCTCTTTTCTTCCGATGTTCAGTTTACCATACAATATCGTTACATAAATCACAGCTATATAACAATTGCATTACAAAATAGAAACAAAGAGGTGTCTTTGCAACACCTCTTTACTTTACTTTTGCTCCGTTTGGAAGTGATTCATCCACTGTTGCCAATGATAATACACCATCTTTTTCTCCTGCTAAAATCATGCCTTGTGATAACTCTCCGCGCAATTTCACAGGTTTTAAATTTGTCACGCAAATAACTTTTTTCCCGATCAAATCTTCAGGTTTGTAATATTTCGCAATGCCGGATACAACTTGACGTTTTTCATATCCTAAATCAAGTTGCAGTTTAAGCAGACGATCTGCTTTTGGAATCGGCTCAGCGTGAACAACTTGTGCCACACGCAAATCTACTTTCATAAAATCGTCAATTGTAATTTCTTCACTTGTTTCCTCGCTTTGTTCTTGTTTTTCTTCTGTATTTGCTACTGTCCCTTTCATTTGTGATTGAATGTATTGTACTTCCTCTTGAACGTCTAAACGCGGAAACAGTGGTGCACCTTTCGCAACCGTTCGCTCCTGTTGTGAAGCGCCAAACGTTTGTAAACTATCCCAACTCATCAGCTGTTCATCTTGAATACCAAGTTGGGCAAACATCTGTTTTGGCGTTGCCGTTAAAAACGGCCGCAATAAAACAGCTACATAGCGGAGAGATTCTGCTAAATGTGACATAACGGAAGCCAATTGCTCACGTGCAGCTTCGTCTTTTGCTAGTACCCATGGTTGTGTTTCATCAATATATTTGTTCGTGCGACTAATGAGCTGCCAAATAGCTGTTAGAGCTTGGGAAAATTGCATTTGTTCCATCGCTTCCTCATACTGTTTTACCGTATCATATGCCGTTTGCACAAGCTGTCCGTCAAATGATGTGTGCGTGCCGCTATATACAGGAATGCGACCGGCAAAATATTTTTCGATCATCGCTACTGTCCGATTTAACAAGTTTCCTAAATCGTTCGCTAAATCGTAGTTAATGCGTTCGACAAAACCTTCTGGTGTAAACACACCATCTGACCCAAACGGCACTTCACGAAGCAAATAATAGCGCAACGCATCCAATCCATACCGATCAATTAACGTAACGGGATCAACGACATTTCCTTTCGATTTCGACATTTTTCCGTCTTTCATAAGCAACCAACCGTGTGCAAACACTTTTTTCGGAAGCGGAAGATCTAAAGCCATCAACATAATTGGCCAATAAATTGTATGGAAGCGAACAATCTCCTTGCCAACGAGGTGAACATCAGCCGGCCAATACGTTTTATATTTTTCATCGCTGTCTGTTCCATATCCCAACGCAGTAATATAGTTTGACAACGCATCAATCCATACATAAATGACGTGCTTCGGATCTCCAGGAACAGGGATGCCCCAGTCAAACGTCGTTCGTGACACAGCTAAGTCTTCTAATCCCGGTTTGATGAAATTGTTGATCATTTCATTTTTCCGCGATTCTGGCTGAATAAATTGTGGGTTTTCTTCATAAAACGCTAATAAACGATCGACATATTTGCTCATGCGGAAAAAGTACGATTGTTCTTTTACTTTTTCTACAGAACGCCCACAGTCTGGACAATTCCCTTCAACTAATTGTCGCTCGGTGTAAAACGATTCACACGGGGTACAATACCATCCCTCATATTCGTCTAAATAAATATCCCCTTGTTCTAAAAGGCGAGCAAAAATTTTTTCAACAACTTGTTTATGACGTTGTTCCGTCGTACGAATAAAATCATCATAAGAAATATCAAGCTTTTTCCACAGTTCCTTAATCCCTGCAACAATTTCATCGACGTACTGTTGTGGAGTAACCCCTTTTTCTTCTGCTTTTCGCTGAATTTTTTGACCATGTTCGTCCGTTCCTGTTAAATACATCACGTCGTAGCCACGCATCCGTTTATATCGCGCCATTGCATCACCAGCAACTGTCGTATAAGCATGACCGATATGTAATTTATCGCTAGGATAGTAAATAGGTGTAGTAATATAAAACGTCTTTTTCGTCACTTTTACCCCTCCTTGTTGCACGTGTAGTAGAAACGCTCCCGCCCAAAGGACGAGAGCGATTACATACTTGTATTCTTGATCAATACATCTATTCCTCTTATCTCACCAAAATATACATAAAAATAGAGAGCGCTGTCAACTATTCGACATGAGATTGTCGGTAAACAGCTCACTTGTGTCGAATTTTGTCGAAAAAATAACGAGGATTTTGTCGAATTTATGTTGAATTTTGTCGAATAATCCTTATAATAAGGTTTGTATCGTCTTGAAAAGTAGTTAAAAACTGTTATGCATCTCTTGTAAAATCATTTGGTTTTTGTCATTTCAACTATAATTTTGTCGAATTTTATATGCAACGACATGTAAAACATACATTTTTTTTTATTGTTGCATATAAAAGGATTGACGCTTAATGGAAAAGTTGTTATGATAAATCCATAGAGATTTTGTCGAATATTGACGAAAAAAGATGAAAAAAGGAGAGGAGAAAGAATATGAAATCAACAGGTATTGTTCGTAAAGTCGATGAATTAGGTCGTGTTGTTATTCCAATCGAATTGCGCCGTACATTAGGAATCGCAGAAAAAGATGCGTTAGAAATTTATGTAGATGATGAACGCATCATTTTGAAAAAATACAAGCCAAACATGACTTGCTTAGTCACTGGGGAAGTATCTGATGACAACTTTAAACTTGCTGATGGAAAAATCATTTTAAGCAAAGAAGGCGCAGAAGCATTATTACAAGAAATTCAAAACCTTCTTCAACAATCAAAATAAAAAGTTTCTCTAGATTTTTCTAGAGAAACTTTTTTACTTATGATACGCTTCATATATATCCCGTTTTGGCAATTGTCGATCTTTCGCTACTTGTTTAATTGCTTCTTTCGAAGTATATTGTTTCGCTTCCATGTAATAATTGACATGTTCAACAATCGTTAAATCATCCCACCATACTGATTCTTCATCTGGCATATGATTCCCTTCCACAAGAAGGCAAAACTCTCCTCGTACTTCATGGTGTTCTGCCCAATGGATCACTTCTTCAATCGTTCCACGAATAAATTGTTCGAATTTTTTTGTTAGTTCTCGCGCCACAGCCATTTTTCGATTTCCAAATATATCATGCATGATCGTTAACGTTTCTTGAAGACGATGCGGTGCCTCATAAAAAATAAGCGTATCCTTTATATGTTTTAATTGTTCAAGCTCTTGCTTCTTTTCTTTTTTATGACGGGATAAAAATCCGTAAAAATAAAAATGAGTTGTCGGTAGTCCAGAAGCCGTTAGCGCCGTGATAGCTGCATTCGCCCCGGGAAGGGGCACAACTTTACATTGTGCTTGTAACGCTTCAACAACAAGTTCGTGACCTGGATCGGAAATAGTCGGCGTTCCTGCATCACTCACTAAAGCGACGTGTTTCCCTTGCAAAAGAGAGGCAATAATATGCTCACCTCTCGCTTGTTTATTATGTTCATGGTAACTTACAAGCGGCGTATGAATATCGAAATGACTGAGCAATTTTTTCGTTTGACGTGTATCTTCGGCCGCAATGAAATCAACCGTTCGTAACGTTTCGATCGCGCGCAACGTCATGTCTTCTAAATTGCCGATTGGCGTCGGGACAATGTATAAAATCCCTTTTTCATCTTCACCGATAAAACTTTTTTGTTCGTTCATATCGTCTCATTCCCCATATAAAATATGTTTTAACTCGCTCGTATACTCCCCGTTTTGTTCGTATACAATGAGGGGAGGTAATATTTTCAATCCTTTATTTCCGTCTTTCATTCCTTCAATTAAAATGGTATTTGCTTCTTTCCCTTCCTTTGGATAAACAAAACGTAAACGCTTCGGCTCTAAACGGTATTGTCTCATCAATGTCACGATATCTAACAACCGCTCCGGCCGATGGACAAAAGCAGCTTTCCCACCTTGTTTGAGCAATTGACTGCTGACGCGGATAACATCCTCTAGCGTGCAATAAATTTCATGACGTGCAATAGCAAAATGTTCATTTTTATTGATCTCTTCCTCATTTGGCGTTGGAAAATAAGGAGGGTTACACGTCACGACATCAAATTTACTATGTCCAACATAAGCCGGCATATGTTTAATATCTCCGTGAATGATTTCAATTTGCTCTTCTAATTCGTTGTATTGCACGCTTCGTTTCGCCATGTCATAAATCTTTTCTTGAATTTCCACACCTATAATTTTTCCTTTTGTTCGTTTACTTAATAGCAACGGGATGACGCCATTCCCTGTGCATAAATCAACTAAATTACCTTTTTGAATCGGGACATATACAAAATTCGCTAACAACACCGCATCAAGTGAAAACGCAAATACAGATGGGCTTTGAATAATTTTCATATCTTCTGCTAACAAATAGTCAAGCCGTTCGTCTTCACGCAACATATTTCATCCCTCTTTCTACAACAAAATAGCCTTCCAGACCATTCGTCAGAAAGGCTATTTTTTATTTAAAAATGACAAACAAAACAAGCAATCTCCATGGGTCCGCAAACTGCCGTAATGTACATTACAAATGTGAAAACCTTCTTGATACAGACGAGCTAAGTTGTCATATCCTTCACCGATATCAACTAATTTTGCCTTCGTTTGTTTTTTGCCTTGTTCCACTTTTTGCTCAGATAATTGTTCGAGACGTCTACGCAAATGGTCATTTTCAACTTGAAGATGATGATTTTCTTCGATTAGCTCTCCAAGATAACTTTTCAGCTCCCCTAGCTGTTTATACAAATGAGCAATTTGCTCCTCGATACTTGTTACAGATTGAAAAATCTCTTTTTTATTCACGCGCCATCCACCCCATCACTCTGTGGCTTGAGTAGGAAGAACTTTTTCTTTTATCAATTCGTCAATTGTATACTCGACCACCCGTTCTTTTTCAACTAACTCAACTTGTAGCACTCGTTCTAAAATATTTAGTCCAACCACTTTCCCTAATCCAAGGGGAGTTTCAATCATTTCTCCTAAATCAGGTAGCTGTTCTTTCGCAGTCTCATATTCGTCGTTTTCATATTTTAAACAGCACATTAATCGACCGCATAATCCTGATATTTTTGTCGGATTTAACGATAAATTTTGATCTTTCGCCATTTTTATAGAAACAGGATCGAAGTCGCCTAAAAACGTCGAACAACAAAGCATACGCCCACACGGACCGATACCACCTAACATTTTCGCTTCATCGCGAACACCAATTTGTCTTAACTCAATTCTTGTACGAAAAATAGCTGCCAAATCTTTGACAAGTTCACGAAAATCAACTCGTCCATCAGCAGTAAAATAAAAAATGATTTTATTACGATCAAATGTATATTCCACATCGACGAGCTTCATCTCTAGTCCGTGTTCTTCTACTTTTTTCAAACAAATGTCGTACGCTTCTTCTGCTGCTTTTTTATTTTCTTCTACAACAAGTTTGTCTTTTTGATCGGCCAAGCGAATAACTTTTTTTAACGGTAAAACAATATCTTTTTCATCGACTTGTTTTTTAGCTACAACAACTTTTCCAAATTCAATACCACGAACCGTTTCAACAATAACATAGTCACCGTTTGAAATTGGTAAGTCTCCCGGATCGAAATAATAAATCTTTCCTGCTTTTTTAAAACGAACGCCTACAACTTCATACAAACGCAGATCCCTCCCGCAACTGCAATACTAACTGTTCCATTAAAAGCTGCGGATTCATATTCGTATGCAACCGCGCTTTTGCCTGTAAAATCGCTCTCATATGTTGAGCAATTTGCTTTTCAGAATAAAGAAAACGCGACTGCTGAAATTCAGTCATGCAATCATCATATGCAATTTGTTGTTCTTCTCCAAGTAATACATATAACAAGTCTTTATATAAATATAATAATAAGTCTAATCCTATATTCATTTGCTCTTTATTTGTAAAATGAGTGAGCCAATGTTGCTGAATGACAAGCAACGCTTGTACATATTGCTTGTTTAATGCTTCATATAATTGTACCACTATTTTTCGTGCTTGTGCAAACCAATCATCTTGGCTTAGCTGAAGTGCTTCTTCCAAACTGTTCGTTACTCTTGCAGCCAATATAGCTAACCCCCGCGCTACACCTTGTTGTTGTAAATAAGCGTATATTCGCTCTGTTGGCAATGGATGAAAAGAAATCACTTGGCAACGTGAAACAATTGTCGGAAGTATGCGATGAAGCTGCTCTGTTAACAAAATCGCTACCGTTTTCGCTGACGGTTCCTCTAAAAATTTCAATAAACTATTGGCTGCTTGAACAGTCATTTGATCAGCATGTTCAATAATATATAATTTACGGCTCGATTCAACAGCCGTTTTTGTAAACTCCTCTTGTAACTGTTCAATTTGTTGTTTTTTGATGGAGTTTCCATCTGGGGAAACAAGATGAACATCTGGATGATTACCAGATTGAATGCGTCGACAGTTGACACATGCTTCACAAGGCTCATCATATACATTTGCTAAACAAAAAAGGCGTTTAGCAAATAAAAGAGCCGCTTCCTTTTTGCCTGTCCCTTTTTGTCCTTCAAATAAATAGGCGTGAGCCACTCTTTCTTTTCTAATGCTGTTAACGATCATTTTTGCTACATGCGGTTGATTTGTTTCAAGCGTTTTCCAAGACATAACAACCCCCTCACTTTCTAATCAAAGGCTCAATCAGTGCCCATACGTCTTCAAACACTTTTGTTACCGATTGGGTGGCATCGACTTTTTTTATACGGTTTGGAAAACGTTCCATTAGCATCATATATCCGTCACGTACTCGTTCATGAAACGCTAGCTCCTCTAAATCAAGTCGATTAACTTCACGCAATCCATTTTCGCGAATGCGCGCTAATCCAAGCGCTGGGTCAATATCGAAATAAATCGTTAATGTAGGCATCCAATTCTCAACGGCAAACGCATTAATAGCTAATATCTCATCTATCCCTAAACTACGCGCTACACCTTGATAAGCTAGAGAGCTGTCAATAAAGCGGTCACAAAGAACTATTTTCCCCTCTTTCAACGCAGGAATTACTTTTTCAACTAAATGTTGTCGTCTCGCTGCAGCATAAAGCAAAGCTTCTGTTCGGGCATCCATTCGTTCATTATGAGGATGTAAAATGATTGCACGAATTTGCTCAGCAATATCGATTCCTCCTGGCTCACGTGTCGCCACAACATCAACATGTTGTTCCGTTAAATAATCCTTTAGCATGTGGACGATCGTTGTTTTCCCTGCCCCCTCGGGACCTTCAAATGAAAAAAATAAATAGTTCATATCATACCTCCTGGAACACTTCGATGTAATCTCCGTCTATATCTGTTTGAAAATAGGCATCCGTTTTCTTCAAATGCTGAATGAGCTCAATATGCTGCTTTGTTACAATTTCCCCGATAAGTAAAATAGGAATCCCGGGTGGATAAGGGACAACCATTTGAGCGCAAACACACCCAATTGCATCGTGAAGCAAAATTTTTTTTGTTTGGCGACCTTTCGTCCATTCGTAACTTACCGCATGGCAATGCTTCGGTAACTGGAATTGCACTCGTTCATTTTTCGGCTTGCTACGAATAGATTGCAACGCACGCTTTATACGATCTGCGATGGCTGGTAGTTGTTTCATTTTCGCAAGCGGATAGACAAGCAATACATTATACGGATCAGCCATCTCTGTAAATATTCCATTTCTTTCTAATAATTGTTGTAACTCATATCCTGAATGTGCGCTACGTGTTTGTAACGTAATCTTTAATAAGTCTGTTCGAATAAGCGGATGTCTTGATTCCACAACATGAATCGCTTCAATTGTCCGCAATTCTTGTTTAAACAATTGAATTTGAACAATTATTTCATCAATCGTTTCACGCGTTTGTCGTGCTACATAAGCGCGTGCCAAATCGAGTGAAGCCATGATTGGATAAGACGGGCTACTCGTCTGGAAAACTTGCAAAAAGTATCTCAACATACGTTCATCGATAAGTTCGCTATTAAAGTGTAGAAAAGATCCCATCGTCATGGCTGGAAGTGTTTTATGGGCCGATTGTACAACAATGTCGGCTCCACACTCAACAGATGATTTTGGAAAAGGTTCTCCGAGCACAAAATGAGCACCATGTGCCTCATCAACTAAAACTGGTACTCGATAAGAATGTGCTAATTGAACGATTGTTGTTAAATCAATAGCCATACCGTAATAGTTTGGATTTGTTAAAATGAGTGCAGCAGCATCTGGGTGCTCGCGCAACGTATTACAAATTGTTTCAAAAGACACAAAAGACATCACTTGAACATCTTCATCAAATTCTGGGGAAATAAAAATTGGTGTTGCCCCAACAAGATGTAGCGCATGCAAAATGGATTTATGACAATTACGTTGTACAATGACTTTTTTATTTTTTTCACACGCGGCTGCAATCATAGCCAAATTACCAGCCGTAGAACCGTTAACTAAAAAATATGTGCGTTTTACCCCATACAAATTTGCCGCTAACTGTTGCGCTTGTTCAATTGCTCCTGTTGGATGATGTAAATCATCTAAATGTGAAAGCTCAGTTACATCTAAATGCAACAATGGCGCAAAAGAAAAAAGAGCTTCTTCATAAAACACAGCTCCATATTTATGCCCTGGCACATGAAATGAAATAGGTTGTTTTGAGGCATGTTCGCATAAAAGCGTATATAAAGGTGTGTTTGTCTGATCCATCTTTATCCGCTTCCTCACTCATGTTGTTTTATACATTTATATTAAAATAAAACAGGCCCTAATCATAGTAGGGGCCTTGAGTTATGAATATATTTTATTCTCTCCTATTTTTTTCAACCGATCAACGTAAAATTTATATTTCTCATCATTTGTTTCAGTTTGAATGAGATCGTTATGACAATTCATACATATGAAATGATGAAAAATATAAATTCCATTTTTATTTTGTTCGTTACATATCATACAAGTTTTACTATAAGACATCCGTTCTCCACCTCCCGCTAACAGTTTTCCCAGTTTCATATAACAATATACTTAAAAAACGATCATTTGGTGCGGGAAGGTAAAAAAAGATAAAAGACCAAGACAATTTAGTCTTGGTCTTTCTATTTGCCCGGCAACGTCCTACTCTCGCAGGCGGTGTCCCGCCAACTACCATCGGCGCTGGAGAGCTTAACTTCCGTGTTCGGGATGGGAACGGGTGT
>NZ_JACHES010000013.1 GCF_014201585.1 Anoxybacillus tengchongensis | reverse complement strand
CGGAGGAGTACCCAAGTCTGGCTGAAGGGGTCGGTCTTGAAAACCGAGAGGCGTCGAAAGGCGCGCGGGGGTTCGAATCCCTCCTCCTCCGCCATATATAGTCTCAGTTGTTGTTTGTCATGCCGGCTTAGCTCAATTGGTAGAGCAACTGACTTGTAATCAGTAGGTTGCGGGTTCAAGTCCTGCAGCCGGCATCATTGTGGCGGCTATGGCGAAGTGGTTAACGCACCAGATTGTGGCTCTGGCATTCGTGGGTTCGATTCCCACTAGTCGCCCCATAACATTCGTTTTAACTGTGCGGGTGTAGTTTAGTGGTAAAACCTCAGCCACGAGCAACGCATCTGTTGAATAAGCTACGAGTTGCCTCGACGCATCAATCATCATTGAGTTTGCGAGTAGAGGAAGAGGCATGATTAGGTGTAGCGAGTAGTATTGTTTATGGAGAGTTTAGTCGATCATGCGGGTGTAGTTTAGTGGTAAAACCTCAGCCTTCCAAGCTGATGTCGTGGGTTCGATTCCCATCACCCGCTTACATGGGCCTATAGCTCAGCTGGTTAGAGCGCACGCCTGATAAGCGTGAGGTCGGTGGTTCAAGTCCACTTAGGCCCATTTGTTTTTGTACTTTTATTCCGCAGTAGCTCAGTGGTAGAGCACTCGGCTGTTAACCGAGCGGTCGTAGGTTCGAATCCTACCTGCGGAGCCATTTGGAGAAGTACCCAAGTGGCTGAAGGGGACGGTTTGCTAAACCGTTAGGTCGCGTTTTGCGGCGCGCGGGTTCAAATCCCGCCTTCTCCGCCATTGCCACATATGGCCCGTTGGTCAAGTGGTTAAGACACCGCCCTTTCACGGCGGTAACACGGGTTCGAATCCCGTACGGGTCACTAATAAAAAGGACATCTCCTATCATGAGATGTCCTTTTTTTATTTGTACAAAACCAGGAATTTGTTCTGTTTTGCTTTAAGAACAAATTGTAAAAAAGTATTACCATCCCCACATCATATTGACCCCAATGCTTCACTTTAACACATTGATACATTGTTTTCATCTATAGAGCATAAAAAAGAAGAAACGCTACTCAATGTGAGTAACGTTTTTATATACTTCTTCTTCACCTGTATGCATTTTACTTTTCCGTTCTAAAAATTTTTTTCCATACTCTCCGTGTTGATGAATAGATGGATGTTCAACTTGAACGGTGACATGGGAGAGATTGTATTTTTCTTTTAACATTTCATTAATTGCTAAAATGACACAAAATGGTTGAATGTGCTCATGAATGAGAACATGTGCAGTTAAAGAATAATGATCTGTTGAAATGGACCATATATGCAATTCGTGTACATCCTCAACGCCTTCAATAGATAGAATATCGGTTCGAATGCGTTCGATATCAAATTCGTGCGGAACTGCGTCCATTAAAATAAAATACGATTCTCGAACAATTTTTGCTCCACCTATAAAGATAATGCTGCCAATAACCATACTAATAAGCGGATCAAATATATATATTCCTGTAAAGTAAATTAAAATAGCTGAAATAATAACACCGATAGAGCTGAGTAGGTCACCAATAAAGTGCCATAACGCGCTTTTTACATTTAAATTTTCTTCTTCTTTCATACTTTTGCTTAAAACGATGGTTAATACGAGATTGACAACAAATCCAATCGTTGCGATGGTTAGCATGAAGGAAAATTGAATAGCTTCAGGATGAATGAAACGACGAATTCCTTCGATGAAAATCCAAATAGCAATAATGATAAGCGCAAGCCCATTTAAAAATGAGGCGATAATTTCAAATCGTAAATAACCGAATGTGAATTTTTTATTTGGTGGACGAGAAGCTAAATAAATAGCAATCATGCTTAGTCCTAATGCGATCACATCGGAAGCCATATGCGCTGAGTCTGATAATAAAGCAAGAGAGTTAGATAAAATGCCTCCTACTATCTCTACAATCGTAAAAAAAGTTGTTAACAACAATGTCGTCCAAAGTGCTTTCTTTGACGTCGTCTGTACTTTCATATGCGGTAAATGATGAAAATCGTACATATAAACTCTCCTCATTATTTAAAATAAATATAAAAAAGTATATATAATAATTACTATAAAATATTCTATATAATTATCATTTGATAATCAATCGACAATTTTATGGATGTTCGTATTGATTTTCATTTCGTCATATTTAGCATGTGATTTGTTGAACATTGTCGAAAAATATCTTAATTTTCTTACAGGAATTTTATATGACCTAGTGTAATATATTCAGTACGGAATTATTTCTGTACCCTTTAAAGAAAGGAAGGATGAACATTTGCTAACGATGAGTCCAACCGATTTGCAGTTGCATTTATTTCACGAAGGAACGTTTTATAAAAGCTACCATTTATTCGGGGCCCATCTTGTGAAACAAGATGGGGGAGTAGAAACACGTTTTTGTGTATGGGCTCCACATGCCGAAAAAGTTCGACTTGTTGGGACGTTTAACGACTGGAACGGAGAGAAGCATGAATTAACAAAAATAAACGACCAAGGAGTATGGATGATTGTTGTCCCAAAAAATTTAGAAGGGCATTTATATAAATACGAAATGACAACAAAAGATGGACGCACTCTTCTTAAAGCAGATCCATATGCTTTTTATGCTGAAGAACGCCCCCACACAGCCTCTATTGTATATCAGTTAGATGGATATAAATGGAATGATCAAACGTGGCAAAGAAAAAAGAAGCGAAAAACGATTTATGAACAACCAGTGTTTATTTATGAAGTTCATCTTGGTACATGGAAAAAGAAAGAAAACGGGCAATTTTATACATATGCGGAGATGGCAGATGAGTTAATTCCTTATGTTGTTGAGCACGGATTTACTCATATTGAACTATTACCGCTTATTGAGCATCCGCTCGATCGCTCATGGGGATATCAAGGAACAGGCTATTATGCTGCGACGAGCCGTTACGGAACGCCCCGTGATCTGATGTATTTCATTGATCGCTGTCACCAAGAAGGAATTGGTGTTATTTTAGATTGGGTACCTGGGCATTTTTGTAAAGATGCACATGGATTATATATGTTTGATGGTCAACCGACATATGAATATATGAATATGCAAGATCGTGAAAATATTGTGTGGGGAACAGCCAACTTTGATTTAGGAAAACCGGAAGTGCATAGCTTTTTAATTTCAAACGCTTTATTTTGGTTAGAGTATTACCATATTGACGGTTTTCGTGTTGATGCGGTTGCAAATATGCTTTATTGGCCAAATAGCGATGTGCTACATCCGAACCCATATGCGATTTCATTTTTAAAAAAATTAAACGAAGTTGTGTTTGCTTTTGATCCAAACGTATTAATGATCGCTGAAGACTCAACGGATTGGCCAAAAGTGACTGCACCGACGTACGATGGAGGTTTAGGATTTAACTACAAATGGAATATGGGCTGGATGAACGATGTATTAAGTTATATGGAAACGAGCGTCAATGAACGAAAACATATGCATCATAAAATGACGTTTTCATTGTTATATGCTTATACGGAAAATTTTATTTTGCCTTTATCCCATGATGAAGTAGTGCATGGAAAAAAATCATTACTAAATAAAATGCCGGGCGATTATTGGGATAAATTTGCTCAACTTCGTCTACTTTATGGATATTTCATGACACATCCAGGAAAAAAACTATTGTTTATGGGGGGAGAGTTTGGGCAATTTGATGAATGGAAAGATTTAGAACAGCTCGATTGGGTGTTGTTTGATTTTGACATGCATCGCAAAATGGACGATTACGTGAAATCTCTCACGCATTTTTATAAAAAACAAAAAGCATTGTATGAATGTGATCATGATCCAAGTGGCTTTGAGTGGATTGATGTGAACAACGCTGAACAAAGTATTTTTTCTTTTATTCGGCGAGGTAAAAAAGAAGAAGATATGTTGATTGTTGTTTGTAATTTTACAAATGTCGTGTACGATGATTACAAAATTGGTGTGCCACTTCTTACGTCGTATCGAGAAGTATTCAATAGTGATGATGTGATGTACGGTGGTGCAGGTCATATAAACAAAAAATTGCTTGTCGCATATGAAGAACCATATCACGGAAAACCATATCATATTCGCATGACGATTCCGCCGTATGCTATAACGATTTTACGACCAACAAGAAGAAGAGAAGGGAAGGAAAGCCATGGTACGAAAAAAGTGCGTCGCTATGCTACTCGCAGGGGGGCAAGGGAGTAGATTAAGTTCATTAACAAAAAATTTAGCTAAACCGGCCGTTCCGTTCGGAGGAAAGTATCGCATTATTGATTTTACACTAAGCAATTGCGCTAATTCCGGCATTGATACTGTTGGGGTGCTCACGCAATATCAGCCGCTAGAGTTAAATACGTATATTGGAATTGGAAGCGCATGGGACTTAGATCGGAAAAATGGCGGGGTAACTGTTCTCCCTCCATATGCCGAGTCGTCAGAAATGCGATGGTATAAAGGAACCGCAAATGCAATTTATCAAAATTTAAACTATTTAAAGCAGTATGATCCAGAGTATGTACTCATTCTTTCTGGCGATCATATTTACAAAATGAACTATGCAGATATGTTGCAATATCATATTGAGAAAAAGGCGGATGTGACGATTTCCGTTATTGAAGTACCATGGGAAGAAGCGAGCCGTTTTGGAATTATGAATACAAATGAAGATATGGAAATTATAGAGTTTGAAGAAAAACCGGCGCATCCGAAAAACAATTTAGCGTCTATGGGCATTTACATTTTTAAATGGTCTATTTTGAAAGAATATTTGGAAATGGATAATCGAAATGATCGCTCGAGCCATGATTTCGGCAAAGATATTATTCCTCTGCTTATTGATGAAAAAAAACGACTGATTGCTTATCCATTTAAAGGGTATTGGAAAGACGTTGGAACAGTAAAAAGTTTATGGGAAGCAAATATGGATTTACTCGCAGATACCCCGGCATTAAATTTATTCGATCATACGTGGCGCATTTATTCTGTAAATCCAAATGAGCCGCCGCAATATATTGCCCCATATGCGCAAGTAAAAGAGTCTTTAGTAAATGAAGGATGCATCGTTGAAGGAAATGTAGAACATTCTGTATTGTTCCAAGGGGTGTACATTTCACAAGGTACGACAGTAAAAGATTGCGTTGTTATGCCTAATGCAGTGATTGGGAAAAATGTATACATTGAAAAAGCGATTGTCCCACCGAACATAGAAATTCCCGATGGAACGTTCATTTGTGCCGATTCATATGATGGGGAAGTCATTCTTGTGACAGAAGAGCTTTTGGGACATTTTTCTGAGAGAGAGGATGAAAAAACGTGGGAAAATTAATGCTTGGGGTCATTGATGCAACAACATATAAGCCAGAAATGAGTGATTTGACGATTCAACGTTCCATCGCCGCTGTTCCGTTTGCTGGACGTTATCGATTAATTGATTTTGTTTTATCTAATATGGTTAATTCAAGTATTGAAAGTGTTGCTATTTTCCCGAAATATCAATATCGCTCATTAATGGACCATCTTGGTTCGGGTAAAAATTGGGATTTAAACCGAAAACGTGATGGATTGTTTTTTTTCCCTTCGCCTGATCTCCCGATTTCTCATATTGGATCGTTTCAACATTTTCAACAACATATTGACTATTTTTTGCGGAGTACACAAAAGTACGCTCTTATTTGTAACAGTTATACTGTGTGCAATATTGACTATGAGGAAGTGTTGCGCCGCCATATTACGAACGAGTGTGATATTACTCGTATATGTCATCGTGGTCAATCGCTCGACATGTTTATTTTAGAAACATCGTTGTTGCTCGATTTGATCGCTAACCAACAAAGAAATCATTATCAAAGTATTGTTGATGTTGTTAATGATCAAACGAACGGATTAACAGTATGTGATTATGAATATGATGGATATGTTGCGGTCATTGATAGTATCGAACGTTATTTTCATCATAGTTTAGAACTTCTCCAACCAGATGTGTGGAAACAATTGTTTTTAAAAGGGAGACCGATTTATACAAAAGTAAAAGATGAACCGCCGACCAAATATACATCGCATGCATCCGTTCGGAATGCAATGATTGCGAACGGATGCGTCATCGAAGGGGAAATTGAAAATAGCATCATTTCAAGGGCTGTGAAAATCGGAAAAGGGACTGTCGTTCAAAACAGTGTCATTATGCAAAAAAGTCAAATTGGGGAAAATTGTCATCTTTCGTATGTAATCGTTGATAAAGATGCGCGGATTGGTGACGGGGTAAAGTTAATGGGAACACCAAAAAAACCAATCGTCATTCGAAAAGGAACAATACAAGGAGCGCTGATGAAATCGTGAAAGTATTATTTGTTGTATCAGAATGTGTACCATTCGTAAAAACAGGCGGTTTAGCTGATGTGGCTGGTGCATTGCCAAAAGAGTTGAAAAAGCTTGGGACAGATGTGCGTGTTATGTTACCGAAGTATGGCTTGATCCCACAACATATGCGCCAAAAAATGAATAAAATTGCTGAGCTTGTTGTTCGCGTTGGTTGGAGAAGACAATATTGTGGAATTGAACAATTGGAATATGAAGGAATTACATATTATTTTGTCGACAATGAGTATTACTTTAAGCGAGATTCGTTATATGGTCATTACGATGACGGCGAGCGTTTTTCATATTTTTGTCGCGCTGTGCTCGATTCCCTCCCGGTCATTGATTTTCAACCGAGTGTGATTCACTGCCATGACTGGCATACAGGTATGATTCCATTTTTGCTGCGTGAAGAATATATGAACAATTCATTTTACGCACGAATGAAAACCGTATTTACGATTCATAATTTACAATTTCAAGGCATTTTCCCACGCGAAATTTTAGGAGACTTACTAAATTTAAGCGACCGCTATTTTTCTATCGAACATTTAGAGTTTTATGGAAATGTCAGCTTTATGAAAGGAGCGCTTGTATCAGCGCATATGATTACAACGGTCAGCCCAACATATAAAGAGGAAATTCAAACGCCATATTATGGAGAGCGGCTTGACGGGTTATTGCGGGCAAGAAGTTCACATTTAGTTGGAATTTTAAACGGAATTGACGATGAAATATACAATCCGAAAAAAGATCCACATATTGCAGTGCCGTACGATGTAACGACAATTGCGCGCAAAAGTATTAACAAACGAGCTCTTCAACAACATTTTTCATTGCCATCAGAAGAAGATGTTCCTGTTATTGCTATTGTGTCGCGGTTAACAAAACAAAAAGGATTAGATTTAGTGAAATGTGTATTCCATGAAATGATAGCGGAAAACGTGCAAATGATTATCCTTGGAACAGGGGAATGGGAGTTTGAACATTTCTTTCATGAAATGGCGATAACATATCCGGATCGTGTGCGTGTATATATTGGCTTTTCGGAGCAGCTTGCACATCAAATTTATGCGGGGGCGGACATGTTTTTAATGCCATCTAAATTTGAACCGTGTGGTCTCGGGCAAATGATTGCCATGCGTTATGGGGCTGTGCCAATCGTTCGAGAAACGGGCGGATTAAACGATACAGTGCAGTCATTTAACGAATTTACGAAAGAAGGGACAGGGTTCACGTTTAAAAACTTTAATGCGCATGATATGTTATATACCATCCAGCGTGCCCGTTCATTTTATGAACAAAAAGAAATATGGGAAGGAATTATGAAACAGGCAATGAGTCGGGATTACAGTTGGGCAAAATCAGCGTTTAAATACAATCAACTAT
Source organism: Anoxybacillus tengchongensis (assembly GCF_014201585.1). Taxonomy (GTDB): domain Bacteria; phylum Bacillota; class Bacilli; order Bacillales; family Anoxybacillaceae; genus Anoxybacillus; species Anoxybacillus tengchongensis. The sequence continues at coordinate 50,214 of NZ_JACHES010000013.1, read as the reverse complement.
ACGACGAACTAATGGCTGGGAGTGGCATCTATGTTCACGAATAAGGAAGAGTTTAAGCAAACGTTTTTGAAACGGTTAGAAATGATGTATGGGAAGCGGTTTTGGGAATCGACTGTCCTTGATCAATACAATACGCTAGGGAATATGATTCGCGAGTATATTAGTAAGCATTGGATTCAAACGAACGAACGATACCGTGCCGAACATAAAAAGCAAGTATATTATTTGTCAATTGAATTTTTGTTAGGTCGCTTGCTAGGTAGTAATTTAATGAATCTCGGTATACGAGAGGTTGTGGAAGAAGGACTAAAAGAGCTAGGCATTGAGTTAGCTCATATTGAAGAAGTAGAAATGGATGCAGGTCTCGGAAACGGGGGACTCGGTCGATTGGCTGCTTGTTTTTTAGATTCCCTTGCTTCTCTCGACTTACCCGGACATGGGCAAGGCATTCGATATAAGCATGGTTTATTTGATCAAAAAATAGTGAATGGTTATCAAGTCGAGCTCCCAGAACAATGGTTGCGTCATGGAAACGTTTGGGAAGTAAAAAAAGAAGATTTAGCGGTAGAGGTCAATTTTTGGGGGAAAGTAGAATGTTACGAACAAGATGGGCGTTTAACGTTTCGACATTATGATACAGAAAAAGTGATGGCAGTTCCTTATGATATGCCTGTCATCGGGTACGATACGACAACTGTCAACACGCTACGATTATGGAGTGCTGAACCCGCAAAATTTCCGCTTCATAAACACGTCATGCAGTATAAGCGAGAAACGGAAGCTATTTCTGAATTTTTATATCCGGACGATACGAACGATGAAGGAAAAATTTTAAGGTTAAAACAGCAATATTTTCTCGTTGCAGCCAGCCTCGGAAGTATTGTACGTGATTATAGACAACGCTACGGTCATTTACAACATTTCCATCGGCACGTAGCTATTCATGTGAATGACACACATCCTGTGTTGGCTATTCCCGAGCTGATGCGCATTTTGTTAGATGAGGAAGGAATGGGATGGGACGAAGCGTGGCACATTACGACAAACACGATCTCTTATACAAATCATACAACATTGTCTGAAGCGTTGGAAAAATGGCCTATTTACATTTTCCAACCGTTATTGCCGCGAATTTATATGATTGTGCAAGAAATTAATGAACGGTTTTGTCGCGATTTATGGAATCGATATCCTGGTGATTGGAAAAGAATCGAGGAGATGGCCATTATTGCTCATGGGCTTGTGAAAATGGCTCATTTAGCGATTGTAGGAAGCTATAGTGTGAATGGTGTCGCGAAAATACATTCTGAAATTTTAAAGCATCGGGAAATGAAATTATTTTACGAATACTTTCCAGAAAAGTTTAACAATAAAACGAACGGTATTACACATCGCCGTTGGTTGTTAAAAGCAAACAAAGGGCTCACTTCCCTTATTAATGAGGCCATTGGGACAGAATGGATCAAGCAACCAGAGCAGCTGATTCAACTAAAAAAATATGCAACCGATCATGCATTCCAAGAACAATTAGCAAAAGTGAAACATGACCATAAACAGAAGTTGGCCAAATATATTTACGAAAAAACAGGGGTGACTGTAGACGACTCATCGATTTTTGATGTGCAAGTGAAACGATTACACGCCTATAAAAGACAGCTATTAAATGTACTCCATATTATGCATTTATATAACCGATTAAAAGAAGATGAGCATTTCGATATGCATCCACGAACGTTTATTTTTGGCGCTAAAGCATCGCCAGGATATCATTATGCGAAACGGATCATTAAGTTAATTAATTCCGTTGCACAAAAAGTGAATAGCGATGAGCAAATTAACGGACGGTTAAAAGTTATTTTCTTAGAAAATTACCGTGTCTCGTTGGCAGAAAAAATTTTCCCTGCTGCGGATGTAAGTGAGCAAATTTCAACAGCTAGTAAAGAAGCATCGGGAACAGGAAACATGAAATTTATGATGAATGGAGCCGTGACAATTGGGACACTAGATGGAGCAAATATTGAAATTTTAGAACGTGTCGGTCATGACAATATGTTTATTTTTGGGTTGACGGCAGAAGAAGTGTTGCACTATTATGCAAACGGTGGATATCATTCGTATGAATATTATCATCATGATCAACGGATTCATCAAGTCGTAAATCAACTTGTGAATGGCTTTTTTCCAGATGCGTACGATCATTTTGAACCGATTTACGATTCGTTGCTTGCCCACAACGATCAATATTTTGTTTTACGCGATTTTGCATCGTATGCCGATGCTCAACAACGGTTGGGAGCAGCGTATGAAAATGAGAGAAAATGGTTAGAAATGAGCGTGACGAATATCGCTTGTTCTGGATATTTCTCAAGCGATCGAACGATTGAAGAATACGCTCACGACATTTGGCATATTCGCTAATAAAAAGTTAGTCCTGTAAGCATATGCTCACAGGACTTTCTTATGAAGTATAAGGATCTTTTTCGTAAGCTGGAAGATCACCAAGCGGAGACATTAATTGTTCGTCATCGAGCATTTGTTCATATTGTTCATGAATAATGTTTGGATAAATTGTAATACCTGTGCCGTAGAGATCTGTTGCTGCAAATGTTTCAAGCGGTTCGACGTAACCGATTTGTTCGCCGGCATCGATATACATTCGATCATAATGTACCGTATCTTCTTGAACATCTGAAGGTGTTTCTGATGTACCGAAACGAGCGACCTTTTGCCAGCTATCTTCAGCATCAAATGTTTCTATATCTTCATGAACGACAAATTCACCAAATGGAGGAGACAAAACACTCTCTTCAATTGGACGCTGTTGTGAAACAACTTGATCCGCACTATGCTGTTTACAAAACATTGTTGTTGGAATGGCCTCAAGACGTTCGAGAGGGATTGCTTCTCCACATATTTGGCAAATTCCGTACGTCCCATTTTCCATCGCTTGTAGCGCACGTTCAATATCGTGAAGCTCTCTTTCTGTATGTTCATTTAAAGCAATATCTTTTTCCCGTTCATATAGTTCTGTTCCGCTGTCGGCAGGGTGATTGTCATAGTTTGAAAGCTCCCCAACTGAGTCATGGGCAGATGTTCGCGTGAGACCGAAATGGTCATTTTGTTTTAACCGTTGCATGATTTGCTGCTTTTCTTGTAATAGCCGTTCACGCCAATCTGATAAGTTTACCAATATAACCCCTCCTTTATATTCGACTATGCATAGTATGAACTAAAAAGAAAAAACCATAGCACCAAGGCTATGGTTTTTCTTAACAATTATTGCATCCAATAATGAATAAATAGACCGGCAACGAGTAAAAATCCAAACTGCGTGTTCGTTTGAGCTGTTGCTTTCATTGCTGGCATCATGTCGATTGGTCTTGTTTTTCCGATGAATCCTTTTGTTGCTTGCCATGCTTTTGGAACACTTAAAAATACGAGCAATGTCCATGGCGAAATCGTTTTAGCGAAAACAAGCAATACAACCCATAAAAATGATGTGACAAACATGCCACCTAATAACGAAATGGCCCGTTTTCTACCGAGTAAAATGGCTAACGTTTTTCGACCACTTTTTTTGTCCCCCTCTAAGTCGCGAATGTTATTGGCTAATAAAATAGCGCCGACTAGAATAGAGATGGGAACAGAAACAAGAATAGGCGTTGATGTAATTGTACCTGTTTGAATAAAAAACGAAATTAAAATAATGGTAAGCCCCATGAAAAAGCCGGCTGCCAATTCACCAAACGGGGTATATGCGATCGGAACGGGTCCCCCTGTGTAAAAATATCCTGCTGCCATACAAATAGTGCCGATCACAGCGAGCCACCAACTGCTATGAACGCAAATATAAACACCAAGTAGCATAGCAATAGCGAAAAAAGACCAAGCAAGTAGTAAGACCGTTTTTGGAGAGATGCCATCACGGACAATCGCTCCACCGATTCCGACGGATTCAGGTGTATCTAGTCCACGTTTATAGTCGTAATATTCATTAAACATATTTGTCGCCGCTTGGATAAATAATGAAGCTACGAGCATGGCAAAAAATAAGGGGAAGTGAATTGGCGTTTCATCTACTGCAAGCACAGTACCAATGGACACAGGAACGAACGCTGCAGTAAGCGTATGTGGACGCAATAATCGCCACCAAACACGCCAGTCTCGTTTATAATGAACCGTTTGAGTATTTGAACGTACTGGTGTCGGCATACTATTCTTCTCCTTTAAGTAAAATGTCGTTCACAATAAGTTTAGGGAAGTGGGGAAAATGTGTCAATGTCTTGACAATATAAATTGTTTCCTATCTCTAAAAAACAATATTATAATGAAAAAGGGACAAAAAGTTTAAGTATAGGCGTGATAAAAGGTGGTTACTTTATATCAAAACAAAGTTATTGACCAATTGCGTGATGTATTGAAGAAAAAACAGCATATGGTTAGTGTCACCATAAAAATGGAGCAAATCGATCCGCTTGATTTTTTCGCTGCGGGTGAAACGTTATTTCATGGACAACGTTTTTATTGGTCAGATTACTTTCAAGAACAAACGTTCGTTGGACTAGGTCATGCGCACGTTATAAAAAGCGAAGAAAAGACGAAAAAGCGATTTCGTGAAGTCGAACGAGAATGGAAACAAATTGTAGAAGGCGCTTTCATCGAAGGTCAAGGGCCACTGATGTTTGGAGGATTTGCCTTTGACCCGCTAAAACGATCGGATGAACATTGGAGTGAATATCCTGCTGCCCAATTTGTTGTACCTACATTCTTGTTAACAAAGCAGCGAGATGACACATGGTTAACAGTCAATGTTGTTCATGAATCGCTCGATCGGCTTGAAGAAATGATCGATTCCTTATTTCACATACGTGATGAGGGGGAATGGCATCACGCTTACGTCGTCAAAAAAGAAGAAGTCGCACGTGACCAATGGATTCGTGCTGTTCATTATGCAACGGATCTCATTCAAAATAAAGCGATTGAAAAGGTCGTTTTAGCACGCGAATTATTTCTTTCTTTTTCTCATCAAGTTGATCGTTCTCATGTGTTACGTGCTTTACGTGAGCAACAACCGATGAGCTACATTTTTGCTTTTGAAAATGGCTCTACTTGCTTCATTGGGGCTTCCCCAGAGCAACTTGTGAGAAAGAACGGGCGCGTGTGTGAAACAGCTTGTCTGGCCGGATCGATTCGTCGTGGACGTACAATTAAAGAAGATGAAGAACTCGGACGTTGGTTACTTCAAGACGATAAAAATCGTCGCGAGCATGCATTTGTTGTTGACATGATTGAACGAGCGATGAATGAGGTATGTACCGAAGTCGTCGTTCCGAGTGAACCGACCCTTTTAAAAATGAGACATATTCAACATTTATATACACCTGTTCAGGCAAAAACGAGAGAAGGGATCTCGATTTTCTCACTCGTTGAACGCCTTCATCCAACCCCTGCACTCGGGGGATTTCCGAAAGAAAAGGCGGTACAGACGATTCGGGAGATTGAGCCACTTGATCGTGGATGGTACGCCGCTCCAATCGGTTGGGTTGATGCGAATGGAAATGGAGAGTTTGCGGTAGCGATTCGTTCTGCATTGCTTGGAGACAACGAAGCACATTTGTTTGCTGGATGTGGCATTGTTGCTCATTCTGATCCACATAGCGAATACGAGGAAACGAATGTAAAGTTCAAGCCGATGTTATTAGCGTTAGAGGGGGGACGAGAATGAATGAAATGACCGCATATGTTGGAGCATTTGTTAACCAGTTAGCTCATATGGGCGTTCAACAAGTTGTGATTAGTCCTGGATCTCGCTCTACCCCTCTTGCAATGGTGATGGCTGAACATCCGATGCTAAATATTCATGTTCATATTGACGAACGTTCTGCGGCTTTTTTTGCGTTAGGTATGGCGAAAGCTTCTAGAAATCCGGTTGCTCTTGTTTGTACATCAGGAACAGCAGTAGCTAATTACTATCCAGCAATCGTTGAAGCTTATTATGCACGTGTTCCGCTCGTTGTTATTACGGCCGACCGACCTCATGAACTGCGTGATGTCGGTGCTCCGCAAGCAATTGATCAGCTGCATATATACGGTTCATATGTAAAATGGTTTGTTGATATGGCGCTTCCAGAAGGAAACGAGCGGATGCTTCGTTATGCAGAGATGGTTGCCGCTCGCGCTGTATCCGTTGCATCGTCTGTTCCAAAAGGACCGGTGCATATTAACGTTCCGTTGCGTGAACCGCTCGTTCCAAATATCAACGAATCGCTGTTTTCGCCATCTCTTCCAGCTCGCATCGTGTATAAAGGAAACAAACATCTTTGTGAAGAAATGATTGACGAGTTGTATGCGGAATTGAGCGGTGTCGAAAAAGGGATCATTATATGTGGAGATTTGCATATCGAAGGGTTTTCTGACGCAGTTGTGAGGTTAGCAGAAGCATTGCAATATCCTATTTTAGCAGATCCTCTTTCTCCATTGCGTACAGGTACACATGAGAAACAAGTTATTATTGAATCGTATGATGCGATGTTAAAAAATGAAATGTTTGCGAATCAATTTGTTCCGGATGTCGTTGTTCGCTTCGGAGCGATGCCTATATCCAAATCGCTTTATCTCTGGTTGCAGCATCATAAACAAGTGAAACAAATTGTTGTCGATGAAGCTGGACAATGGCGCGATCCGACATTATCGCTTCATGCGCTCGTTGAGGCGAACGAGGTGCAATTTTGTCATGAGTTAGCTAAACGCGCTTCTACTGCTACTCGTTCGTCACAATGGGTAAGCCAATGGAAGCAAATGAATGAGCATGCGAAACAAATATTGCTACAAGCAAAAGATGAGAAAGAGATGTTTGAAGGGAAAGTATTTATCGAGCTTGCCCACATATTACCGGATGAAGCGACGCTTTATGTTGGCAATAGTATGCCTATTCGTGATGCGGATACGTTTTTTATGTCCTCCCATAAACGCATTCGTTTATTAGCGAATCGTGGGGCAAACGGGATTGACGGAGTTGTATCAAGCGCTCTAGGGGCAAGCTACGTTGCTCAACCACTTGTGTTAGTTATCGGTGACTTGTCATTTTATCACGATTTAAATGGTTTGTTGGCAGCAAAATTACAAAAGCTGCATGCGACCATCATCGTGCTAAACAATAACGGTGGGGGCATTTTTTCGTTCTTGCCACAAGCGAATGAACCAAAACATTTTGAACGATTATTTGGTACGCCGACCGATTTATCGTTTGAGCATGTCGTAAATATGTATGATGGACATTACGAAAAAGTAGAAACGTGGGAGCAATTTCGTTTTGCGATGATAGACGCCCTAGCCCGACCAACATTAAACGTTATTGAAGTTCCGATATCACGTGAATATAATGTCAAAATTCATCGGAAATTGTGGAAAGATGTTTCCCAGGAAATGTCCAACTTGTTGAATAAAGGGGAATAAGCATGAGGCTTGTCGTTCAAGGGCAAACGTATTATGTGGAAATGTGCGGAAACGGGCAACCGCTGTTGTTACTACACGGATTTACGGGCAGCTGTCAAACGTGGCATTCGTTTATGTCGACTTGGAGCCAACATATGCAATGCATCGCTGTTGATATTCTTGGTCACGGACAAACGGATGCCCCTTCAGATGTGCAGCGATATGACATCGAGATCGTTGCTCAAGATATTGTTACGTTATTTAAGCAATTAGAAATAAAAAAAGCGCACATATTAGGATATTCCATGGGGGGACGACTTGCGCTGACATTTGCGATTCGCTATCCACAGTACGTTCAAACGCTCATATTGGAAAGTAGCTCTCCGGGTTTACGGACGGAAGAAGAACGAGTGAAACGTCGGGAAGAAGATGAACGATTAGCGCAGTTTATTGAACAACATGGGGTTGCATCGTTTGTTGATAAATGGGAGAAAATCCCTTTATTTTCTTCGCTTCAACGATTGCCAAAAGATGTGCAACAAAGGTTGCGAGAAGAACGATTACAACATACAGCTATTGGATTAGCCAATAGTTTGCGTGGCATGGGGACAGGCGCACAACCTTCTTGGTGGGAGGCATTGCATCAGTTAAATATGCCGACATTGTTGATTTGTGGAGAAGATGATGAAAAGTTTTGTCGAATTGCGTCAGAAATGGTACAATTATTACCAAACGGAACGCTTATCACCGTTCCGCATGCCGGGCACGTTGTGCATATGGAGCAACGTGAGCGATTTGGTACGCTTGTTCAACAATTTGTTCTAAAAGGAGGTTCATTGCATGGCGATTGAATGGGTAAAAGAGAGGGAATATGAAGATATTTTGTACGAAACGTACAATGGCATTGCAAAAATTACAATTAATCGTCCTGAAGTACATAATGCATTTCGTCCAAAAACAGTAATGGAATTAATTGATGCGTTTGCATACGCGCGTGACGATGCAAATATTGGCGTCATCATTTTAACAGGGGCAGGCGGTAAAGCGTTTTGCTCGGGTGGCGACCAAAAAGTGCGTGGACATGGTGGATATGTTGGCGAAGATCAAATCCCACGCTTAAACGTATTAGACTTGCAACGTTTAATTCGTGTTATTCCGAAGCCTGTCATTGCGATGGTTGCAGGTTATGCGATTGGTGGCGGCCATGTGTTGCATGTCGTATGTGATTTAACGATTGCAGCAGACAACGCGATTTTTGGACAAACAGGACCGAAAGTGGGCAGCTTTGATGGTGGGTACGGTGCTGGTTATTTAGCGCGTATTGTCGGTCATAAAAAGGCGCGCGAAATTTGGTATTTATGTCGTCAATACAATGCACAAGAAGCGTTAGAAATGGGATTAGTCAATAAAGTTGTTCCGCTTGAACAGTTAGAGGAAGAAACGGTGAAATGGGCGGAAGAAATTTTAGAAAAAAGCCCGACAGCTATTCGTTTCTTAAAAGCTGCGTTTAATGCAGATACAGACGGATTGGCAGGCATTCAACAACTAGCCGGAGATGCGACGCTTCTTTACTATACGACAGATGAGGCAAAAGAAGGACGCGATGCATTTAAAGAAAAACGGAAACCGGACTTCAAGCAGTTCCCGCGTTTTCCGTAAAAATAAAAACAGCTTGATGTATGCACATCAAGCTGTTTTTTTGAAGGTGGTGTGAAGATGATCCCAAATTGGTTACGTCAACGTGCATATTTAACTCCGGATCGCGTGGCGCTATACGATGATACGCAAGAGATTTCATTTGCTGAGCTTCATGAGCGGACGGTAAAACGAGCAAGGCAATTTGCATATCTTGGTGTAAAAAAAGGAGACGTTGTAGCCGTTTTGATGAAAAATAGTGTACATATGGTCGAAGTTATTCACGCTCTTCATTATATTGGTGCAATTGTTTTGTTACAAAATGTACGTTTATCTGTTGAAGAAGTGAAGTGGCAACTAGAACATAGCGGAGCACGTTTCGTCATTTGTGATGAGTCGTTTCCGGATGAACGAGCAATTGAATGGAACGAATTTATGAGGTTCGATGAACGAGATGGAGAATGGCAAACGATGTACAATCTTGATGATGTAGCAACCATCATGTATACATCAGGGACGACAGGAAAACCAAAAGGTGTTATGCAAACGTATGGAAATCATTGGTGGGGTGCAATTGGTTCTGCTTTAAACCTTGGATTGCGTGAAGATGATTGTTGGCTTGCGGCCGTTCCATTTTTTCATGTGAGTGGTTTGTCGATTTTAATGCGGAGTGTCATTTACGGCATGAGGATTTATATTATGCCATCGTTTGATGCGAAACGCGTTAATGAACTGATTTACCAAGGGAAAATTACGATGATGTCCGCTGTCAGCACAATGGTGCAACAAATGATTCAACAACTAAAAGAGCCGTATCCTTCGTCATTTCGTTGTATGCTCGTGGGAGGAGGACCTGTTTCTCAGCCATTATTACAATCATGTGTCGATTGGAATATACCTGTATATCAAACGTATGGTATGACAGAAACCGCTTCTCAAGTGGCTACATTGCCTCCAGATGCTCGTCATAAACATGGTTCAGCAGGAAAACCGCTGTTTCATATGAGCATTCGCATTGAAAAAGATGAGCACCAAATGAATGCAAATGAAGTAGGAGAGATTGTTGTAAAAGGCCCGAGTGTTATGAAAGGGTATTGGCAAAACGAAAAGGAAACGAATGCGGTTTTAAAAGATGGTTGGTTATATACTGGAGACATTGGATATATGGACGAAGAAGGATTTTTATATGTTCTTGACCGTCGTTCAGATTTAATTATTTCTGGCGGAGAAAATATATATCCTGCTGAAATTGAGTCGGTACTTTTGGAACATAGGGCAGTAAAAGAAGCAGGCGTCATTGGAGTTGCTGATGAAACATGGGGACAAGTACCATATGCGTTTGTTGTATTACATGATCAAATAGCAACGGAAGAACAATTAAAGTTGTTTTGTATGAGTAAATTAGCTAAATATAAAGTTCCAAAGCGAATTTATATCGTTGACCATTTGCCGCGCAATGCTACAAACAAACTGATGCGCCATAAGCTAAAAAAATGGATCGAGGAGGCGTAAAAAGCCTCCTCTTTCTTAATTTATTGATATCCTTTTGCTGTTTCTTTCGTAATTTTTTCTTTGAACAGTTTATAGCTCCAAAGTTGATAGCCTACGACGATCGGTACCATGACAATAGCGACGCCGAGCATAATTTTTAAGTTCAATTCGCTTCCTGCCGCTTCAAAAAGCGTTGTGCTATATTCATCGTTGATGCGCGAAGGAAGCATATTTGGGAACATGCCGATAAAACCAGTTGCCATAAGTGTGAAAATTGTCAAACAAATGTTTGTAAACGCAAGTCCAATACGTTTTTGCCAAACGAACAATAACATAAGTAATGCACATACGAAAGCAAGCGCTGGGATGATCCAAAGAATAGGGAATTTTGTGAAATTGTTCAGTAGTGATGTGCGATTACTTGTTGCAACAAAGAAAATAGATAGTGTGACAACCGCAACAACAGCAGATGGGCGCGCGACTGTATATGCCCGTTCCGCTACCTCTCCAACGGTTTTCAGCATTACCCATAGAGCACCAGAGACGATAAATAAACTCATGAACACCAATCCGCCTAATAGACCGTACGGATGAAGCAAGCTAAAAAACGTTCCTTCATATCCGGACGGACCAATTTTTAAACCGTAAAACAAATTCGCAAACGCAACGCCAAATAAAAGTGCTAAAGCAAAACTGCTAATTGTAAATGCCCATTTCCAGCTTTTTTGCCAAATCGGTGAATCGTCTTTATGCATAAATTCCAATCCAGCAGCGCGGAAAAACAGCGCGAATAAAATAAGCATCATTGGCGTATATAAGAAGCTAAATAAATCTGCATAAACGGCTGGAAAGGCAGCAAATGTAGCTCCGCCGGCTGTGATTAACCATACTTCATTGCCACCCCAAAACGGTCCGACAGCTTCTTGTAGTTGATTTCGCTCTTGTCGATTTTTCGCTAAAAACGGAAACAACATCCCGGTGCCTAGTGTATATCCATCTAAAACGAAGTATACCGTCCAAATGAGTCCCCATAGACCAAACCAAATGATCGCCACTGTTTCATGAGACATGTTGAACTTCCCCACCTTTCGTAGCTGTGGATGTGTATGGTCCTTTTTTCGCATACTTTAACATTAAGTACACGTCAGCAATAAGTAAAATGGTATAAAACAACACGAGGCTAACAAGTGAGAAAATGATTTGCGAAAGTGAAATTGGTGATACCGCCTCAGCTGTGCGCATTAATCCGTACACTGTCCAAGGTTGGCGACCAACTTCGGCAACAACCCATCCAGCATTAATAGCCACATACGGCAGTAACACAGAATACATCACAAGTTTTAAGAAACGTCGTGATTCCAATAGTTTATTTTTGCGATATAAGTAAAATCCGTACCAAAATAGAGCGACAAAATATAAACCGAGCGCGACCATTAAACGAAACGAATAGAAGACGATATTGACATTTGGACGTTCATCTTTTGGAATTTGATCGAATCCAACGACTTTTCCATCAAAAGAATGTGTATAAAAATAACTGCCGAGTTTTGGGATCGTTAAAAATTCAACGATATTTCGCTCATTTTCTGGGTCTGGAATTTGAATAATGTGAAATGGTAAACTTTCTTTTGTTTCCCAAACTGCTTCAAGTGCAGCCCCTTTAGCTGGTTGCATTTTTGCTGCAAACGACGCTGATTTATGACCAATAAACGGTGTCGCTGTTGCTGCGATTAGTCCTAAAATGAGGCCATATTTAAACGATTTTTTGAAAAACTCGACATGTTGTTTACGTAATAAATGCCATGCACTAACCGCCATGACAAAAAACGCTCCAACGATATAACAGCTGACAACAGTGTGTACAAACATATGCCAAGCATATGGGTTTGTTACAACTTCCCAAAAGTTTTGTAGTTCGATACGTCCGTTTCTTTCAATATACCCAACTGGATTTTGCATAAAGCCGTTTGCTGTAATAATCCAAAGTGCTGAAATATTTGTACCGAGCGCAACCATCCAAATAGAAAATGCACGAAGCTTCGGTGAAATTTTATCCTTTCCGAACAGCCAAATACCCATAAATGTTGATTCTAAAAAGAAAGCAACGAGCGCTTCAATAGCGAGAGGAGAGCCGAAAATGTCCCCCATATATTTCGAATACTCAGACCAGTTTGTCCCAAATTGAAATTCCATCGTGATACCTGTAACTACACCGAGAACGAAGTTAATGGCAAATAGTTTCCCCCAAAAGTCTGCCATTTGTCGATAAAGTGGGTTTTTTGTTCGCACATGTTGTGTTTCCATCCATGCAATTAAGACAATAAGCCCAATGGTTAACGGAACAAATAAGAAATGATAAAAAACCGTAATCGCAAATTGAAAACGGCTAAGCAAAAGCACGTCGCTCATAAGTCTCCCTCCAACATTCGAAATATATTTTATATATGTATAAGAGTAACGCTAACACGTGAAGAAGAGGTGAGAGAAATGTTGCGAAACTGTGGCGATATTTTAAAAAAAATGTGTCTATACATAGTTTTTAACGTAATAAAGATGGAAACCCCTTGCTCGATACAAGGGGTATATTGTTTATTCGCTCGGTTGGAACGTTTTACAGTCTGTCTCTGTCGAACTTGTCGCTGTTGAGCCTGCATGACTTACAACGTAGATGGCGTCTGCACTACATCGGTTGCCTTGCGACCAAAACTGACAGTTTTGCACTTCACAAAGTACATCTTTAGCCACGATTATCCCCCCTTTCTTTATGCTGATGTTAGTGTAGACAAAACATTGGCAAGACATAACATGAAAAAATGAACAACATTATTGAGAATTTTTATCATTAAATATTGACATAGATAATCATTCTCAATTAGAATGAGATTATGGAATATAAAACAAAAAATTTGGAGGGAGTTACATGTCATCATTATTAGTTGTTGGAGCAGATCATTTAGGAAACATTACCGATAAATTAAAAAACTCAGGATTTAAGGAGATTATTCATTTAGATGGCAGGAAAGTGAATATGGTGAAACGACAAATTCCTGAGCACGTTGATATTGTATTTGTTATGACGGATTATATTAACCATAATTTAGCCAAAGTCATTAAACAAAAAGCAAAAGACCAACATAAGCCAATTTATTTTGTGAAACGTTCATGGAGTTCCATCCAATCCGTCATTCAGCAAATGGGGGAAGTGAGATGACATTGTGGCAATCGTTTTTGAATGAAGTGTTAGCTTATCATTACAGCATATGTTCACCTCATCGTTCATCGCTTACGTTGCTAAAAGGAATTGAACGGGCAACATCATCGTTTTCGATCGCTTCTTTTGATTCTCCCGTTACATATTATAAAACGATTGCACAAATGACAGATTACTTGCTTCGTTTCGTTGCGAACGATCAGTCCTTTGTTCACATATTAGATGCTCGTGATGCCTTTATTACCGCATCATGTACGTCTCACATAGGAGTTGCACCGTTATGTATGGACGTTTTTGTTGTTGATCGTATTTCTTTGTTCGATGCATTCCAACAATTTGAAAATCATTTCGGTCAAAAACCGAAAACAGTACGAATATATCATATAATGAAAAACCGTTTATCGTATGTTACGTTTGCAAGTGAAACATATTGTAAAAAAACCGGGTGATTCACCCGGTTTTTACAATTCATCAAATCCATTAATATCTGTCGTTTTTGTATATGAACGTGGACGTGCTTCGAAAAAGTCCGTTTTGCCTAAGTTCACATTTTCATCACTAAAGACACGAATCCAAGGCATGCTATTTTCATCTGCATCGTATCGATCATCTAAGCCGAGCATACGCAACCGCTTATTTCCAAGATATTCAATATATTTTTCCATTTCAATGACATCAATGCCATCCATATCGCGCAACACAAAGCGTGACCATTCTATTTCGTAACGAATCGCTTCATCGATATACTCATATATCCACGCAGAAAACGCTCCATCTTCATCAATATGTGGATTTTCCCATAGGACAGCGCGTACGAGTTGAGAAATAAAGTAGCTATGGCATAGCTCATCTTTATTAATATAACTAATCATTGTTGATGTTTTTAACATTTTTTGATTTCGGGCTAAATTGTAAAAAAAGGCGAAACCAGAGTAAAAATTAATTCCTTCTAATACGAGTGAAGCGACGAGGGCTCGGCAAAATGTTTCAATAGTCGGTTGTTCACGAAATGCTTCATATACGCGAATCACGTGCTCATTTCGTTTATAAATGTGCGGATTCGTACGTGCCATTTCAAAAGCGCGATGTTGCTCGGATAATTTTTCGATCGAAGCAAGGACGTACGAGTATGATTGATTATGGACCACTTCTTGCTGTTCGATAATCGAAAAAATAGCTTTGACGCTCGGATCAGTAATATATTCTTTCATCGCTCCAATAAAGTTCGGTTGAACAGAGTCTAAAATTGAAAGCAGGCCGATAATGTGTAAAAACGCATCGCGCTCTCGCTCGCTTAACGCGTGCCATTGTTTAATATCGTCAGACATGTTAATTTCAAATGGTGTCCAAAAGTTTGCTAGCAGCATTTTATATATGTCATAAAAGTGACTATACTTAATATCATTCCAGTTTAAAATGCCGCTTGCTTTTCCATTGATAATGCTTGTTGCTTTATTTGGATGCGACGGTTCCAACAACTTTACTTTCGTCAATAACAAAACGTTCGACCTCCTCTAGTAGTCGTTGTACGAACAAAGCCGGCAAATGTTGTTGATGTCCGCGTGGCGATTGCTCAATTTTTAGCATGCCGAGCACTGGTGTGACTTTTCGTAAATGGTATGCCATTTCATCAACTGCACGGCAATAATATGGCCACATTTGATCTCCTGTACCAAATAGCGCAACAGGAGGCAGAGTAAGTTTTCGTTCTTTAATAAGAAAACGAAGCATTCTCCTCATTTCATGTGGAAGTTGTCCATTTCCCCATGTATACGAACCGAATAGAAGGAGATGCGCTTCATGGATGAGTGATTCGATAGCAAAAACATGGTCAATATTCATCGTTTTCACGGCATGTCCATGTGAATGAAAAGCTTCCTCAATCAACAAGGCGACTTCTTTCGTGTTTCCTGTTTTCGATGTATAGCAAATGAGAACGTTCATAATTTTTCCCCCTACGATGAGCAAACGTCGCATTCTTCAATTGTTACGGCGGTACTGCGAACGTAATACGTTGATTTTAAACGCTCTTTCCATGCCGTTAAGTGCAAATCTAACAAATCTTTTGCTTTAATGGTGTTATAGACATAAAGATTAAAGCTTAAAGACTGATCGACATGTTTTTGTCTTGCTGCGTTCTGACGAATGCTCATTTTTTGATCGACTTCATAGGCATTTTCGTAAAACCAAAATGTTTTTGCATTTAAATCTGGTACAGTCACAGGAATCTTGTAATTTTTCTTTTCCTCAAAATATAAACGATTGAATACAGGGTCGCATGACGCTGTTCCATTGGCTAAAACGGAAGTCGAAGCATTTGGCGCAGGAGCCATTAAATAACCGTTACGAATACCATGCTTCATCACTTGTTGTTTTAAACCATCCCAGTCTAAATCATCATGCGAATGATAACCGCGAAGCTCAAAATATGTTCCTGTATGCCAATCAGATCCCTCAAAAGCTGGATAGGCTCCTTTTTCTTTTGCCAATTCCATGCTTGCTTGAATCGTTAAATAAGCGATTTTTTCAAACAATTGATCCGCAAGATGAACACTTTCTTCGCTATTCCATTTGATCCCTTTTAACGCTAATAAATGATGCCAAGAAAACGCCCCTAAACCGATGGCGCGATATTTTTTATTTGTCATCACCGCTTGCAACACTTCAATTCGATGTTCGTTTAAGTCGATCACGTTATCTAACATGCGCACTTGAATCGGAATGAGTCGTTCGAGTACACCGTCTTGAACCGCGCGAGCAAGATGAATACTAGATAAGTTGCAGACAACAAAATCGCCAGGTTTTTTATGGATAATAATTTCGCCATCTTGTGTATATTCTTTTGTGACGGTTGTTGGACTCATATTTTGCATAATTTCTGTACATAAATTGCTCGAATAAATCATGCCTGCATGTTTGTTTGGATTCATTCGGTTCGCTTCATCGCGATAAAACATATAAGGTGTTCCTGTCTCTAATTGAGATTTCATAATTCGTTTCATCACTTCAATCGCAGGAACGCGCTCTTTCGTTAATTGTGGATGATTGACGCACTCCTCATATTTTTCGCGGAAGGAACCACGTCCTCTTTGTTCATCGTAAAAATCTTCAAGACCTAACGGATTGCCATTTTTATCTTTCCAACCCATCACCATTTTCACTTCGTGTGGATCAAATAAATACCAATCCCCGCGTTTTTCGACTTGTTCCATAAATAAGTCAGGAATGCAGACGCCATAAAATAAGTCGTGGCATTTTTGACGTTCATCCCCGTTGTTTAATTTGGCATCTAAAAAAGAGAAAATATCTTTATGCCAAACGTCTAAATATACAGCGATAGACCCTTGACGTGTACCAAGTTGGTCCACCGATACAGCCGTATTGTTTAATTGGCGCATCCATGGAATGACGCCAGACGATACCCCTTTAAAACCTTTAATATCCGAGTTACGCGCGCGAATTTTTCCTAAATATACACCAATTCCGCCACCGCCTTTAGATAAACGAGCGATGTCTGTATTCGATTCATAAATACCGATTAAACTGTCATCTACCGTATCAATAAAACAACTGGATAACTGTCCGTATGATTTTCCTGCGTTTGCGTATGTTGGTGTAGCCACCGTCATATATTGATTGGATAATGCCCAATACGCTTCTTTAGCGAGCGCCATTCGTTTCGTTGGCTGTTCATGTGCCATTAATGTTAACGCGATGGTTAAAAAACGCTCTTGAGGCAGTTCGTAAATTTCACCGCTATAACCTTTTGCTAAATAACGATCAACAAGTGTTTTTAACCCGATGTATGTAAATTGCTCGTCTTTTTTCGGATCGATCCATGTCCCTGCTTCTTGTAGTTCCTCTTTCGTATACCGTTCAAGTACAAAAGGATCGTAAATGCCGAGATCGACGAGCTGTGTTTGCAACTCATAAAAGTAGCCATATGTTTCGAATCGATCGTAGCCGCGATTTATAGCAGCTTCATTGTATAATTGTTGTAAATAAAGACGTGCTGCAACAAACGTCCAATCAGGTTGCTCCACGGTAATTTCGTCAAGCGCATTTAAAATAAGTTTATTTATTATGTCGTTGTAATTTCGCGTGTGGACAAGCGAGCGTACGGTACGTTCAACGTATCGCTCGCTTGATAAGTGTGGAAAGTCTTTGAAAATATGAAATAACAAAGTTCGAATCGTCTCTTCATTTACTTCCTGCTGCTCTTTTATGTGCATCATCCAACATCCCTTCCCCTAAAAAATAAAAATCCGCCCTAGTTGAGCGGATGAAACGATGGAAAAAGGCGTGCTTTCACCATCGTTTCATCTTCTCAATCCCCGAAGAATATGAAACGATACAAGGAAGGCAGGTCTCCTGACTTGCGCTTCTTCCTACTTTGGATTCCTTCCCATATACGTGCCACAAACAGCTGACGTATACAGTGGTGTTGTTTCCATTTCGTCTGCGCACACAGTTGCGGGGACAGCTCTGGATTCGCACCAGATTCCCTATTAAGTCCATTGGGACACCTTCACTTGCTGGTTTCAATATATAGTTACTTTTTGTTTTTTTATCACAATATATTGTATAAAAAAGGTTTACGTTTAAAACTATAACGAAAAATTTCAACATTTGCAATCATTATTTTTCATCATTTGCTAAGTAGCGCCGATCTTTCATAAACAGTCGCCAAAAATAAATGAAACCTGGAAATAAAATTGCAAAGCCGACAATATACGTCACGAAAAGGGCGCGAAACGTATTCGGATGTGTAAATCCAGACTCGATTGTTATATCTGGATAAATCATGTATGGTAAATGAGCTTTTCCATATGCGTAACTTGCACAAAAATATTGTAATACAATTGCTACAACTGCAAGGCGGGGCATTCCACGTCCGTTTTTCTTTTTCCATGAAGGAAGAAAAAGAGCTAAACCAGCCGCGAGAAATAGTGCGACAGAAGCGGCAAGCCATGGCCAATACGCAATCATCCCATCATACAACCAACGCGCTTCGCTTCGCATCGTGATCATAATTAAAATTGAAGAGAGGAGAGCAAATGGCCCGATAATGAGCGCATCGCGACGATAAATTGCATAGGCTTCGGTTTCATTTGCTTCGTTCGAGTAATCCGCCAATAAAAGTGAAGAAAGAAAAAGTGTGCTTGTTATAGCAAAGGCAATGAATGCATATTCGTGTGGGCTTGTAAATAGACGGTCTAGACGAAGGTGACTGACGCTATTAACCGTTTCAACGAAAGATCCATGTGTAATGGGTAAGACGCTAATTAAAAAGGCTGGAATAAGCAAACCGCTTATACCAGAAATGTAAACGAGCACTTTTTCATACTTAGGAGCAACGTGTGAAAAAACGAGAAACGCACTGCGAATAGTGAGCAAAAGTAAAATGATGCTTCCAGGAATGAGTAAAATCGTGCCGAGCATAAACGTTGCTCCTGGAAAAAAGCTAACGAGCGCCACGACGATCGCGACGATAAATACATTTGTCACTTCCCATGTCGGCGACAAATATCGATTGGCAATTTTCGTCGCTTTCGTTTGAGGGCGGTTCATATATACCATCGACCAAAAACCAGCTCCAAAGTCCATCGTCGCCATGACGGCGTAAATAAAAATAAATCCCCATAAAATCGAAATAGCAATTAATTCATCTGTCATCATCTTGCTCCTTTCTACATGTGTGTAGATAAATGTTGTTCAATCGGATGACGGCGGAAGTACGAACGTAAGACGAGCACGACGGCTACAAGTAAAAATACGTAAATGGACGTAAATAAAAGAAAAAGTGTTCCTAAATTTGTTGATTGAGTCACAGCTTCTGCAGTTGTCATCATGCGATAAATAACCCACGGTTGCCTGCCTGTGCAAGCAAAAATCCAACCAAATTCAATGCCGAGAAGGGAGAGGGGACCGGCGGTAACGATCGTCCACATAAACCAGTTCGGAAATATGTGTTGTTTTTTTACTCGATGCCAAATGAATCCGACGATCGAAAGAAGGAGCAGAAACATGCCAATCCCGACCATTGCGTTAAAAAGTGTATGGACGAATAACGGAGGCCACCATTCTTCAGGGAAATCATTTAACCCGACAACGACGGTATCGAATCGATTACCAGCTAAAAAGCTAAGCAGCCACGGAATTTCAATGCCCCATTTTACCGTTTGTGTTTCGCGATCTGTAAAACCACCGATAACGAGGGGGGCGTGCGACTGTGTTTCAAACAATCCTTCGGCAGCGGCTAATTTTTCAGGTTGATACTCATGAAGGAGTTGCGCTGATTCATGTCCGTTGATCGCCGTTAATAGAGAAAACACACCGCCGACTGTTAGCCCGAGCATCAGTGCTTTTTTATGAAAAAGCTGAATGCGCTCGTTATGTTTATTTTTCAACATCTTATAGGCAGCGATGGAAGCAATCGTAAAAGCTCCGGTCATATAAGCTGATAAAACAACGTGTGTAGCTGTAACTGCGAAGCTCGGATTAAAAAACGCCTTCCATGGGTCGACGTCGACAATTTGTCCATTTTCGATCCGAAAGCCTGTCGGCGTACCTTCAAAGGCATGTACGTTCGTAATTAAAATGGCAGAAGCGGCTGCCCCAATGGCAACAAACGCCAAGCTCACGATGCGCATCGTTGGAGAAATGCGGTTAGCGGCATATACGTAAATGGATAAAAACAACGCTTCAACGAAAAACGCATAAATCTCAATTTGAAATGGGAGTGCCATCACTTTTCCGATCACTTCCATAAACCCTGGCCATAAAAGAGAAAGCTGTACGCCCGCAATCGTTCCAGACGGGATTGCTACGCCAAGCAAAATGGCGAGCGCTTTCGTCCAACGATTTGCCATGAGTGCATAGTCATTGTCTTTTGTTTTTTGATATAGCAACTCAGCTAATAAAATCATAAGCGGAATACCAACTCCGAGCGTCGCAAAAATAATGTGAAACGCCATCGTTGTGCCAAAGAGCGTTCTTGCTGTTAATACGTGATCCATACCGAAATGTTCATTCCTTTCCATACATTGTCGTTTCATAGTTTGATGTGAAAAGAGAAAAAATATGCAAAAAAAAATAAGCGACCGTTACGATCGCTTATTGTAGTGCTTTTTTTAATGCGGATATATTGTCATTCATAATTGCAAAGTAATCTTTGTTGTTTGCAATATCATTATTTGTACGAGCTTCTAAGTTGTGAAGAATAAGCACATCAGCCCCAATTTCATTTTTTACAACTTCAGCAATTTTGGATGTCACGTTTTGTTCAAAAAAGATATAGCGTATGTCATGCTCTTTTGCTGTTTGAATGATTGAAGCAAGTTGTTTTTGTGACGGTTCGTTTGTTGGTGATAGCCCCGTTACACTTATTTGTTTTAAGCCGTATCGTTTTTCCCAATAGCCGTATGCGGCATGAGCAACAAGAATTTCTTTTGTTTTCGCGTCTTTTATCAATTGTTGAAACTGGCTATCGAGCTGTTCAAGCTGCTGTTTTAACGAAGCAAAGTTTTGTTCAAAATCTTGTTTCGCCTCAGGTTTTAGTTCTATTAGTGTTTGTTTAATTGTTTCAGCCATTTGAATGGAATAAATCGGATCCAGCCAAATGTGAGGATCTACATTTCCGTGATCATGTTCGTCTTTTTGTTCATCTTCATGCGCATGTTCATCTTCATGCGCATGTTCGTTTTCGTGAGCATGCTCATCTTCATGAGTATGATTGGATCGAAGTAAATCCATTCCTGCGGTTGCTTCCATGAACTTGACTCGCTCATTTTCTAGCGTTTTGACGATGCGTTCAACAAATCCTTCCATACCTTGACCGATGTAAATGAAAGCGTCAGCATCTGCGATTTGTTGCATCGTTTTTGCTGTCGGTTCATATGTGTGAACATCGACACCAGGAGGGTATACGCTTTCCACTTGAACGTGCTCGCCGCCGATTTTTTGAGCAAAATCTTGAAGTGGGTATACAGTTGTATAAATGATAAGTTTGTTGTTTGTTTTCTCGGTCGTTGACGGCGCTAGTTGTTCTTGTTTATTACATCCAAATAATGTTAGTGTGATCGTAAGAATGATTGATAAAATGATGTTCAACCTCATTTTTTTCCTCCTTCCAAAAAGAAGGATGTCTCTGAAAAACAGAAAACATCCTTTTCTCTCGTCTTATTATATCGTAATCGTTACGATTTGAAAACTATGAAAAACTAACAAATGGCGGAAGCGGGTCGACAAATGTTGACCAATCTTTGTCCATTTCTTCATCCGTTAACAAGCATGTATCGAGTGAAGAAGAAATTTCTTGTTCATCCATATCGATACCGATAAACACGAGTTCCGTCATGCGGTCACCATACGTATCGTCCCATTTTGCGCGCAATTCTTGCTCTTCTTGCAAAATGCGTTCACGTTCATGTGGAGGATATGTCGCAATCCATTCGCCAGCCCCCTGAATCATAATGGACGGTCCAGCTTGCGAAAGAAGTCCACACATATTGTTGCGCGAAGCGAGCCAGAAAAAGCCTTTTGCACGAACGACTTCCACAGGCCAATGTTCAAGCCAATGCATCAAACGCTCAGGGTGAAACGGTCGACGGCGGCGATATACAAAAGAAGAAATGCCATATTCCTCTGTCTCTGGTGTATGTTCTTCATTTAGTTCTTTGATCCATCCAGCCGATTGACTTGCTTTTTCAAAGTCAAATAAGCGCGTATTTAAAATATCATGGAGCGCTACTTTTCCATATGTCGTCCGAATGATTTTCGCTTCTGGATTTAATTTGCGCAAAAGAGTTTCTAATTCGTCTGCATCTTCTTTTGAAATACAATCGATTTTATTTAAAATAAGCACGTTCGCAAATTCAATTTGATCAATTAATAGATCAACGACTTCGCGTGTATCCGTTTCATCGATCGCTTGTTTACGATCCAATAACGTTTCACCTGAAGCGAAATCATGCCAAAAACGATTAGCATCTACGACAGTCACCATCGTATCTAATCGACATTTTGACGTTAAGTCGATCCCGAACTCTTCGTCAATGTAAGTAAACGTTTGAGCGACAGGAATCGGTTCGCTAATACCGGATGATTCGATAACGATATAATCAATATTTCCTGCATCAACAAGTTTTTCAACTTCTTTCATTAAATCTTCCCGCAATGTACAGCAAATACAGCCGTTTTGAATTTGTACAAGTTTTTCTTCGGTGCGTGAAAAGCCACCTTGTTGAATGAGTTCGGCATCAATATTGACCTCGCTCATGTCATTGACGATGACAGCAATTTTTAATCCTTCCCGATTGTTTAAAATATGATTAAGCAACGTTGTTTTCCCAGAGCCTAAATACCCACTTAATACGGTGACAGGAACTTTCATCATATTATTCTCCTTTCTTAAAACGTAATTATTACGATTTACATCGTTTATCATACCGAAAAAGAAGAGAAAGGGCAATTATTTTTCCTCTTTCTCTGGTACAGGATCAAATCCACCGGGATGAAACGGATGGCATTTTAAAATGCGTTTTATTGTTAAATAGCCTCCTTTAAGCGCACCGAAGCGACGAATAGCTTCTAATCCATAATGAGAACAAGTTGGATAAAAGCGGCATGTTGGCGGTTTTAAAGGGGAAATAAATCGTTGATAAAAGCGAATGAGTAAAATGAATATATGCTTCATATCATACACCTCCCCCTATTTTTTCTTATTGTAACATAGATGTATAAATCCATTCCAACAAAAAAAGATGAAAAAAGTCGGACTTTTGTGTATGATAAAAACGTAACAATTAAAAAAGAGGTGGGACATATGCCTTCAGTAGAAAGCTTTGAGCTGGACCATTGTGCGGTCAAGGCACCGTACGTTCGCCATTGTGGTGTCCATCAAGTCGGCAGTGACGGTGTTGTGAATAAATTTGATATTCGCTTTTGTCAGCCAAATAAAGAAGCAATGCAGCCAGCAGCCATTCATACGCTTGAGCATTTGTTAGCGGTGCACATTCGTAAGCATGCCGAAAAATATGATCATTTCGATATTATCGACATTTCCCCAATGGGATGTCAAACAGGTTATTATTTAGTTGTTAGTGGTACACCAACAGTCGAAGAAATTATTGACTTGCTTGAGGCGACAATGAACGAGGCATCGATGGTTACAGAAGTGCCAGCCGCAACAGAAAAAGAGTGCGGTCAAGCGAAATTGCATGATTTAGAAGGAGCCAAACGGCTTATGCGCTATTGGCTATCGCAGCCAAAAGAAGAATTGAAAAAAGTGTTCGGTTAAAAAGTTCAGGATTTTTTCCTGAGCTTTTTTATAAAATAATACAGTACGTTTCATTTTCCAAAAATTTTTTTGTTTGCTACAATGAAGAAGGGGAAAGTTTATAGTTAAGGAGGGAATAAGCGTGAAAGAGAAATTAATTGACATAGTTAATAAACAAATTGCAAATTGGAACGTGCTTTATGTGAAGCTACACAACTATCATTGGTATGTGAAAGGACCACAGTTTTTTACATTGCACACAAAATTTGAAGAGTTATACAATGAAGCAGCGCTACATATCGACGAGTTGGCTGAGCGTCTGTTGGCGTTAGGCGGAAAACCGTTAGCGACGATGAAAGATTATTTAGCGGCAGCTTCTGTACATGAAGCAAAAGGAAATGAAACAGCAGAAGAAATGGTGGAAGAAATCGTTCGCGATTTTGAAACGATGATTCAAGAGTTAAAAGATGGCATGAACTATGCGGGAGAAATTGATGATGAAACGACAGGTGATATGCTTTTAGGCATTCATCAAAGTTTAGAAAAGCACGTATGGATGTTAAAATCGTTTCTTGGATAAGGTGGGGAATCCCACCTTTTTGTGTTTTGTCGAGCGTTTTATGCTTTCGTTGCATGAAAAGAAATGGATCGACTCACACTAACCGTAACAAATCGAAAAGAGGTGGGGCGATGAAAAAAACGTATTATGTTTCGGTGGCGCATGGCGAAATTTCACAAGTGAAAACGGCTTCGCCGTGGGAATTTCGAATTGAGGCGACAGATGAAGAAATCATTCAACTACGTGAGTATTTTGATGAAATGTATTCATCCGATTGGCAATCATTTTGGCGCGCACATGTGCCATATGTGCAATACCATTATGACCGTCCAAATGATGGTTATGATCATGCAATGAAAAAAGTGTACGAGCTCATTTATGAACTTGGAGATGAAGAAGCGAAAAGGCAAATTGAAACGATGGGTGTGATAGAGCTATAAAAGCTGTCAGCGATTGAACTGTGTGGTACAATAAAGAAAACATGCAGTTGAGGGTAGACGGTGATGATAGTATTTCAAGATTATTACGGATATGATGTTCGCCTTTCTTTTTCTGACCATCCTTTTTCAAGACACCCGAAACATGTATTTGTCATTTGCCGTTACGATAACCATTGGCTGTTGACAAATCACGAAATACGCGGCTGGGAGTTTCCAGGTGGCAAAGTAGAAGAAGGAGAAACGGCGGAACAGGCTGCCATTCGCGAGGTAAGAGAAGAAGCAGGGGGCATTGTTCAAACGATCACGTATATCGGACAGTATGAAGTGAAACGCCCAAATGAAACGATCGTAAAAAATATTTATTTTGCCTACGTAGCTTTTCTTGAACAGAGAGAGTCGTATTTTGAAACAAACGGTCCTGTACAAATCGAGCACATACCAGATGATGTAACGACAGACGGACGGTTTAGTTTTATTATGAAAGATGGCGTATGGGCATATACGAAACAAGAGTTACAGCGGCGGGGAATGATTTAAAACCCCACCGCTTTTTCTTTGTGCGTGGGGTTATGCGCGTTTTATTAATTTTTTTTCAAGCCAACCGACAAGCTGGTACATGATGCTAGAGAGTAAAGCGATCATAAGCAAACTTAATAAAACGAGCGTAAAGTTAAACACTTGGAATCCGTAAATAATCATATAGCCGAGCCCTTGTTTCGAAACAAGAAATTCACCGACGATGACACCGACCCAAGATAAGCCAACGTTCACTTTTAGCGTTGAAATAATGGTCGGAAAGGAAGCAGGTAAAATGGCTTCTGTAAACCATTGTCGCTTCGTTGCACCGAACGTTTGAAGTACTTTCATATAATTTGCATCTACTTCTGTAAACGAGGTGTAAACGACAATCGTTGTAATAATGATCGAAATGATCGCTCCCATCGCGACAATCGATGTCATATTTGGACCGAGTGCGACGATGAAAATCGGGCCAAGTGCTACTTTTGGCATGGCGTTTAAAATGACTAAGTACGGATCAACAATTTTTGAGACGCGAGGAAACCACCAAAGTATTGCAGCAAAACAAACGCCAATCATCGTGCCAACAATAAAGCCGAGTATGGTTTCTGTTAATGTGACAGTTGTATGTGAAAGCAATGTGTGATCGCGTATTTTTGTCATAAACAAATGCCAAATTGAGGACGGTGAGCTAAATAAAAGAGGATCGATCCAATGAAAACGGCTTGCGATTTCCCATAAGCTGAAAAATGCAATGACAATGATCGTTTGAAAAAAGCGGACAATCCGTTTTTCACGTTTTTCATATGCCATATACTGATCGTATATACGTTGCAACCATTCATGTTTGTTCAATGCTCTCTAACTCCTTCCAAATCATTTGAAAGAGCGGTGGAAAATCTGGATGTTGACGAGCTTGAAACGGTGTACAAGCTCTTAATGAATCTGGAACGGTAACGATTTTTTGAATTTTTCCTGGTCTAGCGGTAAATAAAACGATCCGATCGCTCATTGCAATGGCTTCACCAATATCGTGCGTGACGAGAAGTGCCGTTTTTCTATATTGTTTTAACGTCTCCCATACGAGATCTTCTAGTTTAAGTTTTGTTTGATAATCGAGCGCAGAAAAAGGTTCATCTAACAACAATATTTTCGGATCGGTTGCAAGTGTACGTACGAGGGCGGCACGCTGGCGCATTCCTCCTGACAATTCATTCGGATAGCGGTCATCGACATCGCGCAGACCGATTTGGTGCAATAAGGCGAGCGTTTGTTTCTTCGTTTTCTCGCTATATTTGCCCGTTAGTTTTAATCCGAGTGTGACGTTTTGTTCAATCGTTTTCCACGGGAACAAATAATCATGTTGGAGCATATATCCAATCGTTTGGCGCATTGTGTGTATCTCTTTTCCTTCGATCAGCACACGCCCTTTTGTCGGGGTGATCAATCCAGCAACAATGGAAAGAAGCGTCGTTTTTCCACAGCCGCTTGGGCCGAGGAAGGAGAGAAATTCTCCCCTCTCGACATTGAGCGATAAATGGTCAAGCGCTAATACGGCAGATTGATTTGTGACGTAGGCGTGCATCACTTGATCAATTGTTAAAATGGGCATGATGTTCACCTACTTTTTTGCTTTTTCAGCGAACGATGTATTCACTAAAATCGAGTGATCAATGTAAGATGGTAACTCATTTGCTTCTTTCATCACGTTTTGAAGATGGTTCCACTCTTCTTCGTCTAAAATCGGATCAGTTGCATATGAGCCTTGATTTTTATAGCGCTCGACGACTTTTTCAATAAGAGCGATATCCGTATTTTCAAAGTATGGCCGAATGACTGTTGCAATTTCCTTTGCATCGTGTGTTTGCACCCATTTCTGTGCTTTATAGAGGGCACGTGTAAATTTTTCGATGACATCTTTATTTTCGTCAATAAAACTTTGTTTTGCCATAAATGTTGTGTACGGGAGGTGTCCAGATTCTGTTCCGAACGAAGCGACAATATACCCTTTTCCTTCTTGTTCAAAAATGCTAGCAGTGGGCTCAAATAGTTGGACGAAATCGCCTGTGCCGCTCGCAAATGCATTGGCGATATTTGCGAATTCAATATTTTGAATGAGATGTAAGTCTTTATGTGGATCGATTCCGTGTTGCTTCAAGACATACTCTCCGACCATTTGCGGCATACCGCCTTTTCGTTGCCCTAAAAATGTCCTTCCTTTCAGTTGATCCCAAGTGAAGTTGGCGATTGGTTCGCGGGAAACTAAAAATGTACCATCGGTTTGTGTCAATTGCGCGAAATTGATGACCGGATCAACGGCTCCTTGACTGTATACGTAAATAGATGTTTCGGAACCGACAAGTGCAATATCTGCTCCGTTCGATAAAAGCGTCGTCATTGTTTTATCGCCGCCCCACGTTGTATTTAGCTCAATATGAAGCCCTTCTTCAGCAAAAAAACCTTTCTCAATTGCCACGTATTGTGGAGCGTAAAAAATTGATCGAGTGACTTCGGCAATGCGCAACGTTTTTACATCATTTGATGAGCAAGCCGCGAGTAAAAACGTCAAAACAATGAGCAAAAACCCCCATTTTCGCATCTTCTTCCCCTCTTTCCTTTCGTTTGCTTTATCGTATGCGCCTAATAAAAATGTGTGAATGCCCGAAAAAGAAAACCGCCGTGACAGATGACACGACGGTTTAATTAATCGAATGTAAGGAAATCAATTCATATGTAACGATCGTTGTCTCGTTTTCAAGAACAAGTTTTTTGACAACAGCTTGCCCTGTTGCTTCTCCGTGTTTTGTTCGTCTTACTTCTAATGGGATATCAAGCGGATATAGACGATAGCCTTCTTTTTGCAAAGTGAATAGATTATGTTCGATTCGTTTTTCTTTTCCGTTCGTGACGATCATCGTTTGAATCTCTAACGGCATACCCATATGGATCACCCCACATTTTTACCTTCATTGAAACACATTTATGACAATTACACAACTACATTTCATATTTTGTAACTACATAATATAAATAAATCATATTACCTAGTAATAAATTCTGTTGACAGGACAAGAATGTAAATGATACGATGGCAATAAGCTTTAAAAAGAGATATTAGAATATTCATTTCTTTTTGAAGCGAAGTGTTTACGTATGAGGGGAGTTTTTTTATTGATGAAACAATTTCATTCATTTGGGTGGTACGCGGCTCGCATTGCCCCGTATTTGCCTGAGGAAGCGTTCCGTCCTGTTCCATCTCGTCTGTTCGGTGGCCTTGCTTACATGCTCGTTTTAGTTAGTAGCATTGTCACGATTTCTTTATTTGATCTACATTGGTTATGGAACGGATTGCTTTCGATTGTTATTGG
Source organism: Anoxybacillus tengchongensis (assembly GCF_014201585.1). Taxonomy (GTDB): domain Bacteria; phylum Bacillota; class Bacilli; order Bacillales; family Anoxybacillaceae; genus Anoxybacillus; species Anoxybacillus tengchongensis. The sequence goes on along the minus strand of NZ_JACHES010000013.1, from coordinate 21,278 downwards.
GTTTTGTTTTGCAGGTTTAGGGTTTTTAGGACATGAAATTTTGCATGGAACGGTCGTAAAGAGAGCATGGCTTCGTGATTTATTAGGTGGTATCGCATTTTTGCCACTTTGCACAGGTCCAAAGTTATGGAGAAAGTGGCATAACGCAACGCATCATGTGCATACTCAACATGAGGAGCTCGACCCAGATGCGTGGCCGACGATCAAACGTTTAGCTCAAAGTCGTTTTCTTCGCTGGATTTACCGCATTCCGTTTCCGATTCGTGCGTTTTTCTCATTTTTGTCTTTAGCAGGGATGTTTACGGTTCATTCACTTCATATGCTTCTTCACTTTTGGAAGGAGTTTGAACGGGGCAGTCGTCGGGCTGTATTTTGGCAGTTTGTATTACCTTGGTCGATATGGATTGGGTTATTGTTGATGATCGGAGTGGAAAAATGGCTTTTTGCGTTCGTTCTTCCATTGCTTATTGGAAATGCGATCGTTATGGGGTACATTTCAACGAATCATCGCTTAAATCCACTCGTTCCGGTTAACGATCCGCTAGCTAATAGCTTAACAGTTATTGTGCCGAAATGGGTTGATGTGTTGCATTTTAACTTTTCACACCATACAGAACATCATTTATTCCCAGCAATGAGTTCAAAATATTATCCGCTAGTTAAACAATATATTAAGCAACTATGGCCGGATCGTTATCATGAAATGCCGATGACAAAAGCATTGATTGCCCTATGGAAAACGCCGCGGCTTTATCATGAGCAAACAGAACTCATCGAACCACGCGAAGGATACGTATACGGAACGCTCGGAAATGGATTGAATATAAATGATCTTTCTCATAAAGTGAAAGAAAATGTTTTAGAAAAAATGGTCAAACAAAAATAAGCGTCATATATGGGCGCTTTTTTTGTTTGTAGAATAAAGATAAGACGTGGGCAATGAGCCACGCCTTATTTTTTCTTTTGGAGCATAAGAGGGAGCTCTAAGTGATGTTCATGTAAAAACGGTTCGTTCGTTAATACGTTTTCTGTCGGACCGTCGTATACGATCGTTCCGTTTGCAAGTACAATCGTTCGCTCACAACACTCAAGTACAAAGTCAAGGTCATGTGTCGTTACAATTTTTGTGTGTGGCAACTCTTGAACGAGGTGAATGAGCGTTCGCCGCGCTTTTGGATCTAACGCCGCCGTCGGTTCATCCATCAGCAAAATTTTTGGTTTCATTGCAAGCACAGTTGCTATAGTGACGAGTCGTTTTTCCCCTTCAGACAAACGATAAGGTGGACGATCTTTTAAATGCATAGCACCAACAATCGTTAAAGCATTTGCTACCCGTTGGTTTACTTCATTTTCATTTATGCCGTCATTGCGAAGTGCGAATGCGACATCATCGTAGACAGTCGGCATAAATAATTGATCGTCTGCTTGTTGAAATGTAAAGCCGACAATTTGACGAATATGTCGTAACGTTTGTTTTGACATGCGCATGTTGTCAATGACAATGCATCCACTTTGTGGTGTATATAATCCGACGAGCAGTTTTAATAACGTTGATTTCCCTGCCCCGTTTGCTCCAATAATTCCAATGCTTTCTCCCTTTTGAACCGAAAAGGAAAGATCGCGAATGGCTTCATGACCATCTGGATATACGTAGAAAACATTCGATACACTTATCATCATATGACCACCAAACGATAAACGATGAACAATATAACCGTTACATATGTATATATCATCTCTTCCGTTGTCCATCGTTTTATTTTTATATGCATATGTTGAATAGAAAAGCCTCGCAACGTCATTGCTTCATACACGCGCTCAGCGCGATCGAAAGTTCGTAAAAGTAAATGTCCAACGAGCGATCCCCAAACGGATAGTTTGATAGCGCGATGGCGTGGGGCTCGCAACATGTACGCCTCGCGAAGGCGTTTTGCTTCCTCTAAAAATAAAAAAATGTATCGATGTGTCAAAAGCAATTGAATAACGAGAAAGCGTGGAATGCGCAAAGAAAGGAGCGCACCAGCAAGTTGTTCAATCGGTGTAGTTAAAAATAAAACGGTTGCTGCAAGTATTGCAAGTGTGTTTTTTAAAACAAATGTAGAAAATGCCATCCATCTTGCTTCGATGTACCAATGGAAAAATAATATATGTTCATCAATAAAAAGCAATTGCGAAACTCCTATGACTGTAGCAAATGGCAATGAAGCGATGAGTACGTGTTTTATATGACGAATGGAAAGGCGACAAAAGATGATCATGGCGATCGGGTAAAGCGATAACGGTATCATTTCAATAAAAGCATATGAATGAAATGATGCAACGACGAAGATGTATGTAAACGTTATAATTAGTGTACTTAGCGGATGAATATTACGTCGTTGCACAATGTTTAGCATATGTGGATAGATCAAGCTTCTCTTCTCCATTTTTTAATAATGTATGGCGCCATGATTGCTACAGCAACAATGAATGCACCGATAATACCAGAAATACTTGTCCCGATATCTAACCATCCGATCGATGCGCCTCCGCTTTTCAGATTGTAGTCAGGAAGCAAAGCAAGCGATTGCTGGAGACGTTCAAACGCGTGATGAATTGCTGTTGTTGCATGCAGTTCATCCGTACCGATCGTATGAAAAATAGACCACTCTAATCCATCTGGCTTAGAAGAAGCGATGGATGAAAAAATGCCACCAATGATGAGAGCGAGCAAACCGAGCGTCCCGATGAGGCGATTCATTGGTGCCTCTATTGTTGGTGAAAGCTCTGGTTTTGTTTTTGTAACAAAGGAGATAACAGTAGCTGTAGCTATTCCTTCTACAATGCCAATCGCTAAGTGAATAGGTTGCATAAATAATGTGAAAGTTGTAAATGGAAGCTCGACTTTGCCTGACAACAATGTTTGAACGACGACACTAAATGCACCGAGTTGTAATCCAACGACAGCAGCGATGATGGAGGCGAACCATATGTTCGTTCGACGAATGAGCTGCTTATATAACGGATACGCGATAAAACATGTGTAAAAGCCGAGATTAAGCACGTTACATCCGAAAGCTAACAGTCCACCATCTGCGAAAAAGAGTGCTTGTATAAATAAAACGACGGATAACGTTAAAAATGCTGCATACGGACCGAGCAAAACGGCAAGCAACAGTCCGCCTCCTAAATGTCCGCTCGATCCTGTACCTGGAATAGCAAAGTTAATCATTTGCGCGGCAAATACAAATGCTCCGAGCACTCCCATAAGTGGCAGCTTTTTTTCATCAGCTTCAATGTTCAATTTTTTTAATGAGTAGCCTGCTATACCTGCTGTAGCCCCCCACATCGCCATTCCTACCGTAGGTGAAATGAGCGCATCTGCCATATGCATCGCTAATATCCCCCCTCATGTTTTATTATAGGGGAGATGTACGATGAAAAGCTATTTTATTTTTTCTTTTAGCTTACTTATTACATAATTTTTCGTCTTTTCGTCATAAACACCATTTTTATTTCCACCAGAAAACATGAGATTGACTCGTTTCACAGCATCTAACGTTTTTTTACCGAATATCCCGTCTTCTGCTCCACATTTGAAATTGATTGCGTTTAGTGCTTGTTGTAAGATGCGCACGTCTTCACCACGATCACCGTATCGTAATACTCTATTCGGAAGTTTGCTTATTAGTTGTTCAATTGGATTTTGCTGTTTTAGTGGTTGATTGAACGATTGAGATGGAGACTTGACTTCTGATTTGTTTACTCTCTTTTCGATAATTATTTGTTGGCTAGGCTGTAATGTTCGAGGATTGATGTCTGGATTTAGACGAAGTAACGTTTTTACACTTACTCCTGTTTTTTGGCTAATTGCCCATAACGTATCTCCTTGTTGAACGGTATATTGTTTTACTTCTTCTTTGATCTGAACAGTGACGTTTTCTTTTTCATTTAGTACTTCTAAGTAGTTAAAGCACGGACATTGTTTCCATTCATATCCTTTCAGCTCGTTGTGTCCTTTTACATCTTTATAGTTCGGCAAGATGCTGACAAGTGTTTTGTATAATGCTTTCAATGATTGTTTTTGCTCATTTGTCGGTTGTTGTGTGCGAAAATCCCCTGTTAAACAAATGCCAATGCAGTATGAATTATGATTGCCAACGTGGTAGCTAATTGTTTCTAAATCGTTGCAAAAATGAATCGTTCCGTCTTGTTCAATAACAAAATGGTATCCGATTCCTGGCCACCCCTTGCTAACATGATAATTAGCAAATGCAAATGCCGAGCCTGTTTTCGTTAAACTATGATGAATAATAATATGTGTTTTTTGCTGCAATGTTGTTTTTTTGTACGACTGTCCAGAACGAGTAGGGAGAAGATGGCGTATATCTTTTAATTGCGGGAGAGCCAATAGTCCATTCATTTTGTATCCTCCTTTTGTTCATTTCTATATACTACTATATGTTTCATAGTAAAAATGGTTTGTACGAAGTCATTAAAAATGAAAAAAGCTGCCGAATAAGCAGGCAGCTTTTGTCGTTTATCCAATTGGTCCACCGAACTGTTCAATGCGTGGGTCAACGTTTTTGAATTTCTTGAAGTTTTCGCGGAACTTCGCCGCAAGTTCTTTTGCTTTTTGTTCGTACTCTGCTTGATCCGCCCATGTGCTTTTTGGTTGTAGCACTTCATCAGGGACACCTGGGACGTGAAGTGGAATGTGTAATCCAAAAATAGGATCTTGAATGGTTTCTACGTTATTTAACTCTCCTTCTAATGCTGCTTTCACCATTGCGCGCGTATACGACAGCTTCATTCGTTCACCAACGCCGTATCCACCACCAGTCCAACCGGTGTTCACTAAAAAGACTTGAACGTCGTGAGCATCGATTTTTTGTCCGAGCATGTCTGCATATCGTGTTGCTGGAAGCGGTAGAAACGGCGAGCCGAAGCATGTAGAGAACGTTGCTTCTGGTGCTGTAATTCCGCGCTCTGTACCCGCTAACTTGCTTGTATACCCGCTTAAGAAATGATACATTGCTTGCTCTTTTGTTAGTTTGCTAATTGGTGGCAATACACCGAACGCATCTGCTGTTAAAAAGACAATTGTATGCGGGTGGCCAGCAACGCTTGGCTGAACGATGTTATCCATTGCTTCAAGCGGGTATGCGGCACGTGTATTTTCAGTTAACGTCGCATCGTCATAGTTTGGTATGCGCGTATCTGGGTCAATCATGACGTTTTCTAATACGGAACCGAAGCGAATCGCGTCAAAAATTTGTGGCTCTTTTTCACGTGATAAGTTAATGCACTTAGCATAACATCCGCCTTCAATATTAAAGACACCGTTGTTTGACCAACCGTGCTCATCATCGCCAATTAAGCGACGGTTTGGATCGGCAGAGAGCGTCGTCTTTCCTGTGCCTGATAAACCGAAAAAGAGCGCGACATCTCCTTCTTGACCAACGTTTGCTGAGCAGTGCATCGGGAAGATTCCTTGCTCTGGCAATAAGAAGTTCATGACTGAGAAAATTGATTTTTTCATTTCGCCTGCATATTCTGTCCCACCAATTAGCACAGTGCGACGTTCAAATGAGATGATAATAAACGTTTCCGAACGCGTGCCGTCAACAGCTGGATCGGCTTTAAATGTTGGAGCAGAAATGACTGTAAATTGTGACTCATGCGCTTGTAATTCTTCCTGTGTTGGACGAATGAACAACTGATGGGCGAATAAGTTATGCCAAGCAAATTCGTTGACAACTTGAATTGGCAAACGATAAGCTGGATCAGCGCCTGCAAAGCCATTAAATACAAACAGTTCTTCCTTTGTCATTAAATAATCGATCACTTTGTTGTAAAGTTTATCAAATACTTCTTCAGAAATTGGCTGATTGACAGTTCCCCAATCAATTTTATGTTTCACGGATGGCTCTTCGACAATATATTTATCTTTCGGGGAGCGACCTGTATATTTTCCTGTTGTTGCACAAATCGCTCCTGATAAAGTAAGAATGCCTTCTTTCCGAGTTAATACCTTCTCTACTAGTCGTGGTACAGATAAGTTATGAAAAACCCCATCCCTTTGTAAGAGTGTCGATAATTTGTTTGTCAGTTCAATGGAATTCATTGGACAAAACCTACCTTTGTTTGATTTATCTTTATGTAAAAAGTATAACACATTTTAATAAATAGTCCATACTAATTCGTGTATTTTTCTTGAATTTATTTTCAAAATCATTACAGTAGAAAAAACGTTGACTCGCTGATGATATATGTGATATGATGCTGAGATGAACGGATACTCTTATCCCGAGTTGGTGGAGGGAGACAGGCCCGATGAAACCCAGCAACCGTCACGTATGTGAAAAGGTGCTAACCTGTGGCAAGGGAACGCCCTTGAACGATAAGAGTGAAAGGCGCAGACAAATGCAAAAACCTTTCCTCTGAAGGAAAGGTTTTTTTCACGATAGACCATAATAAGAGGGATGAGTACCGTATCATTTGTCATTATTATTGAGGAGGAATGTTTGAATGCCTAAACGTCGTCTGTTTACGTCTGAATCTGTAACGGAAGGGCATCCGGATAAAATTTGTGACCAAATTTCCGATGCGATTTTAGATGCGATTTTAGCGAATGATCCAAATGCGCGTGTTGCGTGTGAAACGAGCGTAACAACAGGGCTTGTTTTAGTGAGCGGGGAAATTACAACATCTACATATGTAGATATTCCGAAAATTGTCCGTGAAACGATTCGTGAAATTGGCTATACGCGCGCAAAATACGGCTTTGATGCAGATACGTGCGCTGTATTAACATCAATTGATGAGCAATCTCCAGATATTGCGATGGGTGTTGACAAAGCGTTAGAAGCTCGTGAAGGGCAAATGACAGATGAAGAAATCGAGGCGATCGGTGCAGGTGACCAAGGATTAATGTTTGGCTTCGCGTGCAACGAAACGAAAGAGCTTATGCCGCTTCCAATTTCGCTCGCACATAAACTTGCGCGCCGTCTAGCTGAAGTGCGGAAAGAAGATATCTTACCTTATTTACGTCCAGACGGAAAAACGCAAGTGACAGTGGAGTATGATGAAAACGGCAAACCTGTACGTATCGATACGATCGTTGTTTCTACACAACATCATCCAGAAATTACACAAGATCAAATTGTACGCAACATTAAAGAGCATGTCATTCAACCTGTTGTTCCAGCGGAGTTGATCGATGAAAACACAAAATATTTCATTAACCCAACAGGTCGTTTCGTTATCGGCGGCCCACAAGGTGATGCAGGGTTAACAGGACGCAAAATTATCGTTGACACGTACGGTGGTTATGCTCGTCACGGTGGTGGAGCATTCTCAGGAAAAGACCCAACGAAAGTAGACCGTTCGGCAGCATATGCCGCTCGTTACGTAGCGAAAAACATCGTTGCAGCAGGTCTTGCAGATAAATGTGAAGTGCAGTTAGCGTATGCGATCGGTGTGGCGCAACCAGTATCAATTTCCATTGATACGTTCGGCACAGGTAAAGTATCTGAAGATGTATTAATTGAAGTGGTGCGCAACAATTTTGACCTTCGCCCAGCAGGCATCATCAAAATGCTTGATCTTCGCCGTCCAATTTACAAACAAACAGCTGCTTACGGTCACTTTGGTCGCACAGATATTGATCTTCCTTGGGAGCGTACTGATAAAGCAGAAGCATTAAAACAACAAGCGTTACAGTTAGCGAAGTAAGAAAAAGGGAGAGAGTTACGACATGTAGCTCTCTCTATTTGTTAGTGAAACGGGGTGAAAACATGTGTGGCTTTGTTGGGGTTATATATGATCAACCAAATCAAATATGCGGTGAATGGAAACAAACGTTTCGTCAGATGAATGATGCGATTATTCATCGTGGACCAGATGACGAAGGATATTTTTTCGATGAGCATGTGCATTTTGCTTTTCGTCGTCTGAGCATTATTGATTTAGAGGCAGGTCATCAGCCGCTTTCCTATGAAAATGATCGATATTGGATTATTTTTAATGGAGAAATTTACAACTATATTGAACTGCGCGAGCAACTTGAGCAAAAAGGATATAAATTTACGACACATTCAGATACAGAAGTTATTTTAGCGTTATATGCTGAAACAAAAGAGGCTTGTGTTCAGCAATTGCGCGGTATGTTTGCTTTCGTCATTTGGGATAAAGAAGAAAAAATAGTATTTGCTGCACGCGATCCGTTTGGTATTAAGCCATTTTTTTATACGATTGAAGATGATCGTCTTCTCGTTGCTTCGGAAAAGAAAAGCCTCTTATTAGCAATTGATGGAGATATCAACAGAGAAGCACTCCATCATTATTTAACGTTTCAATATGTGCCAGAGCCACTTACAATGACAGGAAATATTTGTAGACTGAAGCCTGGGCATTATATCAAGAAAAAAATTGGCGAGCAACCAATGTTTGTTCGTTATTTTACCCCAACATTTACGCCGATCCATCAATCAGAAGAAAAGTGGATTAGTGATATTCGCGATGCACTATTCAAATCGATTGAAGTGCATATGCGTAGCGATGTGCCTGTCGGTTCTTTTTTATCCGGTGGGATTGATTCTTCCCTTGTTGTTGCGATAGCTAAACAATTTCATCCGCAGCTCGAGACATTTTCGGTTGGATTTGCCCGAGAAGGGTTTAGTGAAATAGATGTGGCGAAAGAAACAGCTGATCAGCTACATGTTCGACATTACAGCTATATTATTTCTCCAGAAGAATACGTACAAGCACTTCCACGTATTATGTGGCATATGGATGACCCACTTGCTGATCCTGCCGCTGTCCCGCTTTATTTTGTCGCTCGTGAAGCGAGAAAGCGTGTGACGGTCGTTTTATCAGGTGAAGGGGCAGATGAATTATTTGGAGGTTACAATATTTACCGTGAACCACATTCTTTACGCCTGTTTAATCATCTCCCTCAGCCGATGAAGCATGTATTACGCATGCTCGCTCGTCTTCTTCCAGAAGGAGTGAAAGGAAAAAGTTTTATTGAACGCGGTACGACACCATTGCGTGATAGATATATTGGCAACGCAAAAATGTTTGAGGAAAAAGAAAAAGCCCTTATATTAAAAGGATACAAGAGCGATTGGAAATATACGAACGTAACGAAACATTTATATGATGAAACAGCGTTATACGATCCCGTCGAACAAATGCAATATGTCGATTTGCATACGTGGTTATGTGGAGATATTTTGTTAAAGGCTGACAAAATGACGATGGCTCATTCGCTTGAGTTGCGTGTCCCGTTTTTAGATAAAGAAGTGTTCGCTGTGGCTAAACATATACCTGCTCACTTGAAAACAGCTAACGGTACAACAAAGTATATATTGCGGAAAGTGGCAGAAGGCATTGTTCCAGATCACGTATTGCATCGTAAAAAACTCGGTTTTCCTGTTCCGATTCGTCATTGGTTAAAAGATGAGTTGTACGATTGGGCAAAAACGATGATCCAACAAAGTGAAACGAATCATTTATTCCATAAGCATGTTCTTTTGCAGTTGCTTAATGACCATGCGACAGGAAAAGCCGATTATAGTCGAAAATTATGGACGGTACTGATGTTTATCGTTTGGCATGCCGTGTACGTAGAAGAAAAGTACGATTTTGCAAAGCTATCTCCACTTCTTCGCTCTTACGCGTAACGAGACTCGCGTTTATGCATCACTTGTTCATAGTGGGAAAGAAGTTCGGTGAATATGCTGTTCCAGTCTTTCGTTTTTGCGTATTCCCGAGCGGCTTTCCCCATTTGTTTTCGTTTTTCTTTATTTTCTAACATATATTCAATTGCTGCTCGCCAAGCGTTTAAATCATGAGGAGGGCACAATAAACCTGTTTGTTGCTCTTTCACAATTGTTGTTACGCCACCACGATTTGCGCAAACAACAGGAGTTCCTGATGCGAATGATTCTAATACGACATTGCCAAACGTTTCTGTTGGTGATGGAAATGCTAGTACATCTGCGAATGCATATGCTTCAGCGAGTGCCTCTCCGCTTAAAAAACCTGTAAACGTCACATTGCTTGGAGCTACTTGTTGTAATTGCCCTTTTAGCGGTCCGTCTCCAACGATCATCCAACGAATAGAAGATGGCATTTGTTTGGCGAGTTGGATGAGTAAATCGACATTTTTTTCCCGCGCTAACCGTCCGACATATAAAACGATATACGGTTCAGTAATGCCATATGCTTGTCGAAATGGCTGGTTGTCTTCTCTCGGATAAAACGTTGTGCAATCGACGCCACGCGACCAAATGTGTAAGTTTGTAAAGCCACGCTGTTGCAAGTGATTGAGCGTTTCTTCAGAAGGGATGAAAATTTTTTCGGCAGAACGATGAAACCAATGCATATAACGCCAAAGCCACGGTGATAAAAAATCGAGGTTGTAGTAGTGTAAGTATTGATCAAAATGGGTATGATAAGAAGCGACGAAGGGGATATTCATTTTTTTGGCATAATGCAAACCACACAAACCAATATTAAATGGAGTAGCAATGTGGATGAGCGTTGGTCGAAATTGCTCTAGCTGCTCTCTTATAGTCATCATGTTTGGGATTGCCAAACGACATTCGGGATAAAGAAAAAAACGAAAGCTTTTGAAGTGATAAATACAATTTGTCGAAACATCTTCTGACCGCGTTTCCGGAGCGAAAACGCGGTATTCAACTTGGTGGTTTTCTAAAAAATCGACCCATCTTTTTAATGTACGGGCTACCCCGTTTACTTCAGGGGCGAATGTGTCAGTGAATAAAGCAATTTTCATGCCCATTCCTCCCTTATAAAATGACAGAAAATGAAGCGACGCCAAACAACGTACCGAGCATACAACCAGCAAGCACATCAGACGGATAATGGAGCCCTAAATAAATGCGCGAAACAGCGACACTACATGCGATCGGCAACAGCCAAATCATTAATGGTGGAGCGTATAATAAAAATGGAATAACGACAGAGAATGTGGCCGTCGTATGTCCTGATGGAAATGAATGGTCAGTTAATGGGTTTTTTGTTACTTTCGTGTTATGCAGTGAAATATACGGTCGTTTGCGAGGATACATTTTTTTCATTATTGCGACAGGAATATGGCTAAGTGCTAAGGCGATCGCACTTGCGATAGCAGTATCGCGCCATTCATCATGCAATAACCAAATGGCTAGCATAACCGCTGTAATTGAAAATGTTGCGCCTCCGATGTGTGTAATCGAACGAAAATAGGCGTTTAGCCATTTCCGATCAAAATAACGATTAATGCTGTAAAACAACTTGCATTCCCAATCGTACCATTTTCGTAACATAAGCAAATCCCCCTGAATTTATGATAAAATATATATGTTAAGTCAATAATAAAACAATGTAAAAATACCACGCTCTTATTTATTGCGTGGTTTGTTTAATTGAAGCGACTTATAATATTGTCCTTTTTCAACATATTCGCGGCGAATGCGTGCCATTTCACGCTCATCTTCTTCAGTTAGTTCACGAATCACTTTCGCTGGGCGTCCGAATGCGAGTGTGCGAGGAGGGATTTTTTTCCCTTGAGGCACGAGGCTGCCAGCACCGATAAACGCACCTTCACCAATTTCAGCACCGTCTAAAACGATCGAACCCATGCCGACGAGAGCGCCTTTTCTAATGATCGCACTATGTAAAATGACTTGATGACCAACGGTGACATCATCTTCAATGATGAGTGGATTGTTTGGACTTTGATGAAGGACAGAGTTGTCTTGAATGTTTACACGGTTACCGATGATTGTCGGCGCGACATCTCCGCGAATGACCGTGTTAAACCAAACGCTCGTTTCCTCTCCAATCGTTACATCGCCTGTAATTGTGACATAATCTGCAATAAAGGCGGAAGGTGCAATGTTTGGTGTATGTTCTTTATAAGGATAAATCATTTGACTCGTTCCTTTCGTTTCAATTTGTTATATTTAGTGTACAAATTTTTCGGCTATTCGTAAATATAAAGGGGGGCAGTATATGTGGAAATGGGAAGGAGAAAACGCGAAAGGAACGATCGTGATCGTTCACGGTGCAGCTGAGCATCACGGTCGTTATAAATGGTTGATTGAAATGTTTCGCATGCACGGTTTTCACGTTGTTGCAGGAGATTTACCGGGGCAAGGAACGACATCACGCAGTCGAAGAGGACATATCGATTCATTTGACGAATATATTGAAGCAGTCGCAAGTTGGGTTCATGAAGCAAGCGTGTATGAACAGCCTATTTTTTTACTCGGTCACAGCATGGGTGGGCTCATTGTTATTCGTACATTGCAAGAAAAGCGTCTTCCTGTGCGCGGTGTCATTTTATCTTCTCCATGTTTAGGGCTCGTTCATTATCCGTCCAAAGCACTTGAAATCGCCTCGCGCATTTTAAATGTCATTCATCCGAAAAAGCGGTTTCCATCTGGATTAACGGTAGAAATGGCAACACGAAATGAAGAAGTGCGTGAGATGGATAAAAACGATTCATTATATGTAACAAAAGTGTCTGTTCGTTGGTATCGCGAGTTAGTGAAGGCGATTCGTATCGCGCACGAAAAAATGGCAGACTTGCCAGACGTGCCAATGCTTGTCATGCAGGCGGGGGATGACAAAATTGTCGATAAAAGTGCAGTGAAATCATGGTTTGATCAGCTGACGGTAAGCGAAAAAGTGTATAAAGAATGGCCAAAGCTATATCACGAAATTTTTAACGAACTTGAACGTGAACAAGTATTTTTATATGCCCATACGTTTTTAACTTTGCAACTGCAAAGGAGTGAACTCATTGAACGTTCCAACAAATCCGTTTAGTCTCATGCGAGCTGTATACCGTCGTGTTTTTCCGCTCGTTCACCGCGAACTAGCTATTTGGAAAAAAAGAGCAGAAGCTATTCCAGATGAAGAATTGCGCAAACAAGCGTTAGCGAGCATCGCAACAAAAACGTTTCATTGTGAGGGAGGCGCCATTTTATCTTTACTTGCAGGAAAAGAAATGGAGCGATGCATTCGTTTTATCGTTGCTTATCAAACGATTAGTGATTATTTAGATAATTTATGCGATCGCAGCACGTCGCTTGATCCGACCGATTTTCGTGCGTTGCACGATTCGATGATCCATGCGTTAACTATCGGCGCAAAAAAAGAGGCGTATTATCGCTATCGTGCCGAACAAGAGGACGGTGGCTATTTGCATGCTCTTGTCGATACGTGCCAAGAAATGTTACAAGAAGTGAAACATTATGACGTCATTGCTCCATTTTTACATGAACTTGCATCATATTATTGTGACTTACAAGTACATAAACATGTAAAAGAGGAAGAGCGTATTCCGCGCTTGAAGCAATGGTTCGCTAAGCATGAAGCATCGTTGCCGAAAATGGAGTGGTACGAATTTTCCGCCTGTTCTGGTTCGACGCTCGGTATTTTTTGTTTAGTCGCTTACGCTTATAACGACTCGTTTGATATTCGTCTCGCTGAACGGGTACGGAATAGCTATTTTCCATATGTACAAGGATTGCATATTTTGCTTGATTATTTCATTGATCAAGAAGAAGATCGGCAAGGTGGAGATTTAAACTTTTGTTTTTATTATCCAAATGAGGAGACATTATTTGCTCGTTTATGCCATTTCGTTGAAGAAGCAGAACGCCATATTGCGCAGTTGCCGCATCGTGAATTTCATCGCTTTATTCATCGTGGTTTGCTCGGATTATATTTATCAGATGAAAAAGTGCATGGGCAAGAAACCATTCGTAAGCTAGCGAAACAATTGTTGCGCGCTGGTGGCATGACATCTCACTTCTTTTATTGGAACGGCAGAATGTATCGAAAATGGCAAAGATGGATGTATGTATGAGAAAATTGCTATATAATGAAAGAAAAGAAAAGAGGGATGATCATGTCGTTGCCTCGCTTTTCGCATGTGACGTATGAACAATATTTAATGATGCGCCAAAATAGTGATGAAAGGTTAGAATACATTAATGGTGTTGTTTATATGACTCCTTCGCCTAGCATTCAGCATCAACTTGTATCGAGCAATCTTCATACGATATTTGGGAATTATTTAAAAAGAAAGACATGTAAAGTATTTGCGGCTCCAACGGATATTGAATTAGTGAGTGAGAAATGTTCTGAGCGAAAACTTGTCATTCCTGATTTAAGCATTATTTGTGATCCATCAGGATTTACAGACACAAAATATGTTGGCGTTCCAACGTTAATTGTTGAAATATTGAGCCCTTCCAATCAAGCGCATGATTTAGTAACGAAATTTAATTTATATATGGAATATGGTGTAAAAGAATATTGGATCGTTAATCCGATGAAACAAGCAGTTACCGTTTATGCATTAAATGAAGACGGGTTGTATGAGCAGGCAGATATTAAGGTGAGCATAGGGATTGTTCAATCTGTTTACTTTTCGGATTTGTTTGTTGATTTAGAAGAAATATTTCACTAACTAAACAAAAGTAGCGATAGGGAGAACCGATCGCTACTTTTTTACCTCTTCTCAATCGCGACGATAAACGGTGGATAGTTGACTTGATTCATAAATTCGTATCGAATGACATGCGCGCGTTGTTGATCGATTGCTGAGACGTATTGCAAAAGGGCATCCCGTTCGATCGCTCCTTCAGGATGACCGTGGTAAATCACGAGTACAATGACTCCTTCAGGAGCCATGATGTCGAGCAACTGTTCAATGGCAGCAATCGTTGAGTTTGGCCTTGTGACAATTTGTTTATCTCCCCCGGGCAAATAGCCGAGATTAAACATCGCTCCGGTAATGCGCCCTTTATATTCGGAGGGAATATGCACATAAAGTTCTGCGTGGCTTGCTTGCACAAGCGTGACCCGTGATTCCATATGATGTTCGCGCAATCGTTTTGTCGTGTTTTCAATCGCTTGTGCTTGAATGTCGAACCCGAACACATGTCCAGACGGTCCGACACGTTCAGCTAAGTAAAGCGTATCATGACCGTTACCAACCGTTGCATCGACGACGATATCCCCTTCTTTGACCGCTAAATCGATGAGCGAGCGCGCAAACGGTAAAATGCGCATTAGTTTCATCATCTTTCTTCCTTTCGCACATATTTTTTTCCTTGATAACTATTACGTCGCTCTAGTTCAGCATCGATAGCGTTTAACACTTCCCATTTGTTGACGCTCCACATCGGACCGATCATTAAATCGATTGGACCATCTCCTGTAATGCGATGAACGATCATTTCTGGCGGCAATACTTCTAACTGATCGCAAACGAGTTGAACATACTCATCGAACGTTAAAAAGCGAAGCATTCCTTTTTCATATTGTTTTACCATTGGTGTTCCTTTTAACAAATGAAGCAAATGTATTTTAATCCCTTGCACATCTAAATGCGCGACCGCCTTTGCTGTTTCCATCATCATGTCGTACGTTTCAAGCGGCAATCCGTTAATAATATGAGCACAAACACGAATGCCGTGTTTGCGTAGCTTTTGTACCCCTTCTACATAACATGAAAAGTCATGTGCTCGGTTAATTAAAGCAGCTGTTTGTTCATGAACAGTTTGCAAGCCAAGCTCGACCCATAAATACGTTCGCTCATTCAATTCGGCTAAATAGTCAACGACATCATCCGGCAAACAGTCAGGTCGTGTCGCGATTGATAAACCGACGACCCCTTCTAAATGTAATACGGTTTCGTATTTTTCACGCAATACGTCAACAGGAGCGTGCGTATTTGTGAACGCTTGAAAATAGGCAATGTATTTGCCATCTCTCCATTTCGTATGCATTTTTTCTTTAATCGTATGAAATTGTGTCACTAAATCGTCCGTTCGTCTGCCAGCAAAGTCACCGGAACCCGCAGCGCTACAAAATGTGCAACCGCCGTATGCGACCGTACCGTCGCGATTTGGACAGTCAAATCCTGCATCAAGCGACACTTTAAACACTTTTTCACCGAACGTTTGGCGTAAATGATAATTCCATGTGTGGTACCGTTTATTGTCGTTTGTATATGGAAAAGGATTCATATTTATCACCTCGCATCATTTTAGCATTGTAGCACGTTTCAAGCGTGAAACTCAATGGTGCTGTGATAAATGACAAGAAAATGTACAAACTATAAAGCGATAGAGAAGAAAGGAAGGGATGCGTATGGCAACAAGACAGTCGATGGATGAATTTTTGCAGCATTGTGAAGATGTGCTTCGCTACGCGAAAGAGCAATATACGGAAGCGAGCAAGCTTGAACATTATAACGATACAGAATATGTAAAAGCACAGCAAATGCTTGAACATGCGGTGACCGATTTGGCGCATTTTTCGTTAAGTTGTAACGCCCAACAGCGCGAACAATTACATCGCATGCGCCTGCAGCTTGAACAATTACAAAACGATATGATTTTACTTCGTCACTAGGAGGAAAACGATGAAAAAACGTTCGAAACAAAACAATCCAGAACAAAAAACGTTGCATGCGAAAGATTTCGGTGATCCGATAAAAGAAGTGAAACAAAGGAATGCGAAAAAAGGGCAAGAAGCGAAAGCAGAATATCATAATGAAACATAATTTCCCCACTCGGACATGCTCCGGGTGGGGATAGTTTAGTTTTGTTTCAAAATGTCATCTAGTTTTTCTTTGGTAAGGTTTGTCACACCGTAAAAAACAGGATCAATATATGTGCTTGATGCTTCTCCTGCTAATTCATATTCAATTTTTGGTGTAATAATATAAAAATGAGCGTTTTGTTCTGTCTTTTCAGCAAGAGTAAAATACATATTTATTGTTTCGTTTGGACTTACACTCTGTTTTTCCGATTTATCGTTTATTTTTACATCTTTTGTCTGTAAATAAGTGTTTTCTACAGTTACACGCTTTATTTGGATCGTATGCTTTGAAATGTTTTTCAGCTTTGCTTGAAAAAATTGCGTATTTGGATAAGCTGTCACATACTCATTTTGTGGAGTAAATATTCCTTTCTCGTCTACAGCTAACTTAATTTGACCGATCGGGAATGTCTCTTTATATTTTTGATCAAATATGAGAGTTATTTTAGATAGTGTCGCGCTATTTGTTTCTTTTAAACGTAAATTTACAGCGATGTTAAATAATTGAAAGTCTTTATATTTATCACCTTTGATAAGATCATATTGCATGTCCTCGATTGCGTGTGAGATTTCAGGAAAGTCGATAGATGTTACGTTTGTTAGAGGGCTGTCACTTAATAAAATGAAATTAAGAACGAAAGGATCATCTTTTTTGGCTACATATACACCGTCCCATTTTCCAAAAACAATAAATCCTTTTATGTGTTCCGACTGGCATCCGAGAATAAGAAAACTAACGAGTGTACAGAAAATGAGAAAAGATTTTTTAATCATAAGCACTACTACCTTTTAGATTAGTTTTTGTAAACTACTTTTAAATAATGAGTTGAAGTTGGCTCGTATGCGTCATGGTGGGAGGTTGTTTCTTGACCAAATTTATCTTTTACTACTTTTACATAGTATTTATTAAAATCACCAAATAATCCAAGCTTTGAGTATTTATTTTTATCTGCAGGAATTTGAATAGCTACAGAATAAGATTTGCTTTTCGACCAACTTAGGTTAAGTTGATTTTTAATAGCTTCAGTGATATCAAAGGTTGCTCCACCTGTAATTTGTAACGTAGTTGTAGTAGTTTCTGACCATACATAGCGGTCAGAGTAGGCCCATGCTGAGGTTAAATAAGTTTGAAACTTTTCAGTAACAAGAGAAGGACCACTAATTTTTGTAACTTTATATGTTGCTTCACCACAAACGATACAATCCGAGTCATCTCCTTGGGGTTTCTGAGCCAATGAAGAGATTGGGGATATAAAAACAAGAATGAAAAATAAAAAGAATAGGTGTAAATTTTTCATTATTTATCCTTCCTTTCTAAAATTTATTATAAAACACCTTAATTATAAAAAAAAAGTAATAAAAAGTAAATAAAATTTTGAATTTTTATTTATATGAAAATTTGTTATATTGTTTAGTTATGAAACAACACTTAGTATGAGTAAAATATTTGTGGGAGAAAAGAAGACAGGTTCCTGATTTATACAAATTAGAAACCTGTCACATACGTAAGCAAAATAGATGAAAAATGGGCTCTCCTCCTGTAAGGTAGAAAGTGCGAAAAAAAACAACCAAAGAAAGGAGTGGAGCCCATGCAGGATTATATCACAAATGGAGTCACATGGAAAGACATTGAACAATCTTTGTTTCGGCATATGCAAAAAGAATATGGTCAACTGCTTCAACAGGTGTTGGAGGATATCGACCGCACATTGGCGGAAAAACGAGATAAAAAACGATACGCGCTCAAAGATAAGCGGATGATACGGATGCAGACGATGTTTGGGGAATTGGAAGTCAAGCGGAACTACTACTTCGATCGGGAAAAACAGGAGTATATCTGCTTGTTGGATGCTTTTCTTCAGTTTGAGGGGGCACATGGAGTCAGTCCGTTGTTAGAAGAAATAGCGATTCATCTGGCAGTGACAGGTTCATCGTATCGACAAGCTGCCCAGTCCTTAGAGAAATTGGTGGGATATGCGTGCATGAGCCACGAAACGATTCGTCAGTTGATTGTCGAGGCTGAAGTCGTTGGACACCGCAAGATGGAGAAAAAAGGTCGGGTATTTTTCATTGAGGCAGACGGACTATACGTCAAACGGCAACGAAGCCGCATGAAAGGAAAAGAAGAGAAAATTGTGACGATTCACCAAGGATGGGAGAAAAACGGCAAACGAGTTTCTTTGGTGAACCGACGCTACTATGTTCATCAAACGAATGAGCCAATCTGGGAAGCTGTCGAGAGCTTCTTAGTGAAAGAATATAGGTATGATCCACTAGAAGATTGGGTCGTCATCAATGGAGATGGTGCCCCATGGATCACAGGTTGTCGTGAATATTTCGGAGATAGAGGGGATATTGCAAGGGATATCCGACAATGGTTTCGTGATCATCCGGGATACCGAGCGATACGGAAAACACTGGCTTCACAAGATGAAGAAGGGGTATGAAAAGAGCTGACAAGTGCCGTGGGAACACTGGGAGACGAAGAGAAAGAACGGCAATTACAGGCACTTGTTCGTCGGATCGAAGAGCTACCTGGATGTTTGAGTGACTATCGCGCATATGGCTGCAGGAAAAAGGGATAGATACAACGAACATGCGAGCGATGGGCAGTGCAGAAAGAACGATGCATGTGTTTGCGAAGCGAAGTAAAAACGGTCGAAGTTGGAGGGATGCAGGAATTGATGCGATGTTACGGACCATGACCGTCATCAAAGATACGTTACCGATTCGTACACGCCGTGGAGTCATATGTCATGTGGAAGAGCGAGAAGAAACGAAACGAGAAGCGATCGTGAAAAAGGCAATGAAACACGTCTCATCTCGAATGAAGGAAGTGATTCGGGACAACATTCCGTATTTCCGTCAGTCTTCAGGAACACCGATCAGTCTTCAGGAACACCGATTTACGAGGTATTACAAGCATTGAAAGGTTTTTAAAAACACAGATATAGGCACATACCTACAGGATAAGAGTAGATAAAAGCGCTTACATGAAACAAGTCCATAAAACCATATATAACCAATAAAATCGGTCGAGAAAAAAATCTCCCACAAAGTCTTGACTCAAACAATGAAAGTGCTCTTGCATGGGGATTCTCCTTTCGAATGTTTGGTAGCACTTTCATTCTACAGGAGATCCGCAGGCAAGGGCTATTTTTATGCTTACTCGATTTTATCTAGTACCACGGGTTATAATTCCATTTTTTGTTGACATAAATTTTTACAATCTATATAATTATTAATAAAAATGAATATTTTAATAAAAACTTGCTCGTATATCCTCAGAAATATGGTCTGAGAGTTTCTACCCGGCAACCTTAAATTGCTGGACTACGAGTGAAAGTGAATCTAAGTCCATTTTATTCAGTAATTAAGAAAGATGAAGGGATATGGACGGGATTCATATACCTATTTATAAGTTGTACATATAGTATCGAAGACATCAACCCAAGAGGATAGGTTTTCACTCGTGAAACATTAATAGAAACCTATCCTCTTGGGTTTTTACTATTTATTCAGAAAACTATTTTTGTAGAGTGGGAGAGGTTAATGTATAAAAAATATGACAAAAGCAGATTTTCACCAGAACAAGAAAAGATTTCGATTTCAGAGTTTAGATGCGATTACCAACGAATACTAAGATCACCATACTTTCGTATTTTACATACTAAAACACAACTTATTCCATTTCCTCATAACCATAATTTACGGAATAGATTGATTCATTCTTTGGAAGTCAACGAAATCGCAGAAATAATTACTGAAAGAGTAAACAATCATTTGTTAAAAAATGATTTACCAACTATTGATTTAAATCTTATTCATGCGGCAACCTTTGCGCATGATATAGGACATCCTCCTTTTGGTCATAGTGCCGAAAGAAGTCTTGATAATATAATGAAATGCTTTGGGGGATTTGAATCCAATGCTCAAACAATAAGAATTGTAACTGAAGAATCTCATAATGTTACATTAAGAACTGTAGCCGCGCTTCTTAAACATAAAAATGTAATACCTCTTAAAAGGGAAGAAGAAGCGAATTTAATTAAGGGATATTATCAGGAGTCATCTATTTTTGTAAATAAAATTCTCCAGACTTACAATCAACCTGTTATTGAAGAATATATAATTGAACTCGCAGATGATATCTCTAATGCCATCTACGATATAAAAGACATGGTGGGTTTCTTTAGTAGAAATCAATTTGCTAATATTTTAAACTCAAATACTATACTTTCGTTAATATTAGAAGGTATAACATCTAACCCTAATTATAAGAATATTGATAATTTAGAGAGAATAATCAATTGTCTTTTCAATGAAATCAAAGATAATTTCTTGGAAGATTTTTTATCTGGCCAAATATCTAGGGAAAGATATGCATTAAATAAAATTGTTATTGAATTTATTGATTCCTTAGAATTTTGGTTCATCACCAAATTTTGTGATTTAGTGACAAAAAAGAGAAAGCACTGACGAGATCCTGGCAATAATGTTAGTGGTGAAATCAACATTAAGGAGGTCTCGTAAGTGCTTTCGATACCACTAGGATTGCCAGAATTGAAAGTGATTAAACAAGAACTTCATTCCTATGGTTATGCGATTCATGTAGAGAAAACAGAGACACAGGAACGCTGCCCTCATTGTGGGTTTGCCAC
>NZ_JACHES010000012.1:5543-82284 GCF_014201585.1 Anoxybacillus tengchongensis | reverse complement strand
ATCGTCGTCGATGATCCCTCTTTCGTTTTCACGATTTTCGTCCGGTTCCCGAATCCATCGTACGTATACGCGATCGTCGTTCCATCCGGCCATTGCTCTTCCACTAGTTGATCGAGCGCATCGTAACGGTAAACAATCGCTTCTCCTGTTGGGGACTCGATTTTCGTCCGATTGCCGTTTTCGTCATAACGGTACGTTTCCGCCAACAACTCGGTTCCGTCCGCTGTTCCCACTGACAGACTTTTCACCAAGCCACGGTCATCATACGTGAAGGTTGCGCCCGCTCCGTTTCCAGTCGTAAACGTGCGAACGTGTCCTCTCTCGTCATAATCAAAGCGATACGTATACGTTCCGTCTTGGACGATGGTATTTTGGTCCAAGGCATTGTATTGATAGGTGACGGTTTGGGTAAACGATCCATGCGAGAACAGGAACTGTTGCAATTTATCCGAGGTGATCGGATACGTCCATTTTTGCAATCCCCCGCGGTCGGACTGTTCGATGACCCGATTCGCCGAGTCAAATTTTCTTGTCTTCGTCGTGCCATCCTTTACATATTGCACAGACAGTTCGTTTCCGTTTTTGTCGTAACTGAATTCGTAATACGGAACTCCATTGTAAGAAATCGTGTCGACCCGTTCCGTCCCGTCATACGTCCATTGAATTGTATTTCCTTTCGGCAAGACGGTTTTAATTTTATTGCCGTTCGCATCATATTCATTTGTTGTTACGTCATTAAGCGGACCGACCGTTTTCAGAAGTTTTCCCGTCTTATCATAAGAATAGGTAAATCTTTGTGACGGACCGCTGCTCGTTTGAATGACTTTAGAAGTCATGTTACCGTTCAAGTCATAGTCATAGTTGACAGAAGTTCCGTTCGCCAATAGAAGTTGTTTTAAACGATTGTATGGGTCATACTTGTACTGTTTTTGATTTCCCTTCTCATCGTATTCGCTCAACAGATTTCCTACGGCATCATAGTTCTTTTTCGTGACATACCCGGCTTCATCTGTTTCTTCCTCAACATAGTTGCCATTTGCGTCATACTTGTTTTTCGTTACGACGTTGCCTTCCATCAAGCGAATGGCGTCAAACCAGACCGTTCCTGTGTAGTTTCCGCGGAACATAGCGGATACGTCAATTTTGTCCATTGGCTTAGACGGATTGATCGAAATGGCCGCACGGTTCCAATCTTGCGTACCGATCGGAAAATCAGCCGTATACGTTTGAGTCGTTCCGTCTACAAAATACACTTTCGCGGTAATGGAATAATCGCTTGCACTCACGGTACCGTTGGCTTTGACATCCTGCGCTTTGGAAAGACCTGTGAGTGTCAGACGAAGCGGCGTATCACTTGAAGTTTGCCCTACGATCACCGTCTGCTTATATTCACTAGCTGATTGTGTGGTGCTGGTTCTCGATATTTTGAGAGAGTAAGCCCCGTCGAACGACTCCGTATTATCTACGCTTCCGCCCGTTCCGCTCCAATTCGTCACGCTTCCTTCGAAGCTGCTGTTTAACACTGGATTATAGCTGGAAGAAACTTGAGCTTTCTCTAATTGAACATTATCAAACCATGCTTCCCCTGATGCGGTTGGTGATTTATGCTCGACCTCTAAATAGACGCGTACTTTCGCCACGTTCGAAGGAGTGGTAAACGTCACTTGCCGCTCTGTCCAAGGTCTTGTGCCTACCAATTGACTATAACGATTGTCCGCCCAAGAAATTCGACGATTTTGGCTATCTAAAAATTCAACATTAAAGAACGCACTGGCTTTCGTTAAATTTGTTTTGATTTTTCCACTTAATGTGTATGTCGCATTCGGTTTTACCGCAATTTCTTGCGTAGCGGCCACATAACCGGCTTCTGTACTAGGCGACGTCGAATTCACTGTGATTTTTAACGTCTTTCGTCCAGTCAACCCATTATAAACATTCGTATCTTCCTGTAACTGCCCGGAATCATACGAACGAAGCACAGTCCAAGCGGTCGTTCCCTGTTCAAAGCCGTGATTAGAGAGTAAATTGGGCGCACTGCCCAATGCGTCACTTTCTTCAATCACATTTCCATAGGAATCGTACTTCGCTACAGAAGACGTTTTTCCCGATTGATCGGTTTCGGATACTGGATTTAAGCCATCATACGCAACCGTTGTCTTGTCGCCTTCTGTATCTGTCATGGAGATGACATCGTTATTTGGATTATACTGGTAGGTTTCGGTCCCATAGCTATCCTTCGCTGTTAACACATTTCCATTCGCATCGTACGTATATGATTCCGTCGGTGTAGTGGCCCCAACATCATTCGGATCGTATGATTCCTTTAAATTGTTGCCTTCATACACATATTTCGTTGTAATATTTAAGCCGCCTACGTCATCCACAACCTCAATCGGGTTACCAGCCTCGTTGAAAGTATATTGAGTTTTGCGGCCATTCGGCTTTTGTATGAGCAATCGCCGTTCCGTTGGATCATAGGTCAATGTGTATACATGGTCTTCGGAATCACGTACTTGACTGAGCCTGTCACCATCGTACACGAACTGATTGACAACTGGCTGATCCTCCGTATGTGTCGGCTCGAATACTTTTACTAGACGATCAATCTCATTGTATTCATATCTTGTCACTTCTCCGCCCGTCTGAGTCACCGTCGTTAACAAATCATTCGTGTAGCCATATGTCACCGTCCGATTCATCGGGCCTATGATTTTTTCGATCTTTCCGTCCGGACGATACTGAATGTCTAATTTTCTTCCCGATGCGTCCGTCATCGACGTAAGCTTTCCATTCGAATAACCGTACGTCGTTGCGTTCCCATGACCGTCGACAATTTTGGTTAACTTGCCATCGCTTTTATTAAAATACATTTTCGTTTGATCTTTAGATTTCACGATCCACTCAGTGGTCGTTTCACTTAATTCCAAGTAAACACCTGTTGGCGCTTGGTATGTTCCGTCGGCTCGTTTCATAAATATGTGAAGCGTCCCGTCTTCATCCGTAAATCGCGCTTCATTTCCTTGCGCGACGATGTTCATTTCCGCATCGCTGTGCCAGCCTTTTCCGAATAAACCGGTCCATGGAGACAAGCTATTGTAGGTTCTTGATAGAGCAAGTCCTGGTCCCCTACCCGAAATAGAAACATCTTGTTCATCTATCATGAGATTACCCGTAGCGGCATTGACGCTCCCATACGGCACATCAATGATCGACCAGTAATCTTCCTCCCCTAAATATTCAACCGCCTCAGGAATTTTGACCGTGAATGCATTGCTCGAAAAGATGGTCTCGCCGTCCGCATCATAGGCACTGAGACGGAACCAATAGCTCGTGCTCGTTGCGTATTTTGTTCCCATTTTCGCATACATTGGCGAAGGATCTCTCGGTAGTTCTAATCCTTTTCCATCATGATGCAGCGTTAAAGTACTAGAATTCCCTTGTTCGATTTCTTCGGGGGTCGGCCAAATTCCTTTATTTTGTGTCGTCCAATGATCTACATCTCCTACATCAAAGGCTTCATAGTAAAGCCCATTAAAAATCCAAACCTTGTACCCCGTAGCACCCTCGATTTTATCCCAATCTAGCATGACATAACCAGAGTGACTGCCTAACTGGTTACTGTAGGCAAATCCTGAAGGCGCTGGTGGTATCAGCAACTCCGAAATTTTCGGCATATACGCATCCGAAAAGACGGTTTCTCCTTGAGAGTTATAGGCGCTTACTCGAATCCAGTAGTTGGTAGCCGTTGCATATTTCGTTCCCGCATTAGCATAGACTGGGGACGGGTCAACAGCTAATTCTGTGCCGAGACCGTCGTTTAAATGCAACTTATATCTACCTGCTTGAATTTCCGTGGAGGTTGGCCAATACTTTTTGTTTTTCGTTGTCCAAGAAGTGACGTTCCCGACATCTAACGATTCATAGTAGGAACCGTTAAAAATCCAAATTTTATACCCCGTCGCTCCACTCACAGGATTCCATTTGAAATCGATATATCCTGTTCCATTTCCGTTTGTATAACTTACCCCCGTCGGAGCAGATGGTTTTGCCAAATTCGGAATGGTCGGCATATACGCGCCTGACATGGCGCTTTCGCCTTGAGGAAAAATCGCACTGACTCGGAACCAGTAGTTCTTGCTATTCGGATAACTTCCTCCTGAATTTCGATAGACCGGGGAAGGATCGACAGGAAGCTCCGTCCCTAACTGATCTTGGTGCAGGTCGTATCTTCCAGCGCTAATTTCAGAAGGGGTCGGCCAAATTTTTTTCCCTTTTGTACTCCAGGAAGTAACATTGCCTACATCAAACGCTTCATATGATTTCCCGTTATAAATCCAAACTTTATAACCCGTAGCACCAGGAACCGGATCCCATGATAAATTGATATATCCTGTGCCATCCCCATTACTGAAGGCCGTTCCTGTCGGCGTATTTGGAACTGGTATCGTATACGTAACAGACAAATATGGTTTATAACTGCTGTTCGTAGTGGAAACAACTTTTTTCCAATACGTTTGTCCATTTCCATTCGTATGGAGTTTCAATCCATAATTTGGTTTGGTCCCTGATGCCCACGCTTTGACAGTACTCGTCACATCAAATTGTGCCCATTGGTCTCTTGCCACATCGACTTTGCCAATGTTCGTGGAGGAAGGTTTATTATTCCATGTTAAAGTGCTCGCAGACCATGAGCCGTTGACCGCATCCAACCATAAGCCGGTTGCGGTTGTTGCATAATAGGAGTGTGTAACGTACACGTTAAAAGTAGCGTTCGTTACGTTCATGTTTTCAACGTCGGATATGTCAGGGTTCAAAAACCCATAACAAGTCCCTGTCATTCCATCATAATAACCGACTTTTAACACATATTGCCCTTGCCCAGCATCCCATTTACTTGATGCAGAACTATAGTTCGTTGTCGGATAGGCGCTCATTACAAATGCATCAGCAGCAATAGCAACAGAAGTGCTAGGGTCAATATAAACCGGATAGACGCGCTTCGGATCTTTCAACCACTGCGGATCAGCTTTAACCGTTAAAATATACCCTTGATCATCCTGTTGAAGTTCGTATGTTACATGTTCCGAGCGCTGTGCTTCTCCCGAGTGTTCGTCGATATTCGAATCGACCATAAATGGTTTAGGGAGTTCAAATACTTTTTCATTTTCTTTGTTTGTAAATAAAATCGATCCATCGTCTTGAATATTGGCATGCAAATCGGTTTTCAAACGAAATTTGAAAATGTGATAGCCCGTAAAAGAGTGAAGAACTAAATCTTCTTTCGTTGATTCGTTAAATACGATATTTTGCAAGTCTATATTTGGAAAAATATTTTTATGCACAATCTTATTGTCTTTTTTCTTATAAATAGCGGGAACATCTTTCGCTTGAATCGGCTTCAGTCCATTCCCTGATGCTTCTAAAATAGAATAAGAAATGGAATATTCATTATACAGAAATTTTGCATATTCTCCATCCACCATTTTCTTGTAAAAACGAGGTTCCAAAATCGTATTCTCTGCTTGAACATGATTGGGATGGTCGATGAAGAAAGTGGAAACTTCCTCAAATTGTTTTTCGTTCTTTTTCTTAATATGAATCGGTTCAAAGAAAATTTTTCTGGTAAACGTACCATCACCATTGTAATACACTTTCGTATTCTCTGTTCGTTCCCCTATCAGCTCTCCCGGCTTCAAGTTGATGCTGGGCGCTTCTGGTACTTTAAGAGGTGATTGTTTCATCGCATTGTCAGATTTAGAATAGATGAACTCCGCCAATCCCTCCATAGGAATACTCGTAAAAACTAATAAAAATACTAACCACCAAACAAACCATGTCCTTAGATGCCTCATGTTTTCTCTCCCTATCAATCCTAAGTTGTCTAATTCGAACTGCATGAGGAGATTTTATGCTATAAAAAACATACTCGCAATATTTTTCGACAAACAACTTTCGTCATTATTCGACAGAAATCGATTTTATCACTTAACCTTTCAAACAGTAGTGATAACGGTTTTTTTCAATTGTTTTGTACGATCATCCCGCTATGAGGAATGTGAGGAGTAGATGAACAATTAATGATTTTTTTGGAGGATTTGATTATACTTATTCAAGAAAAGTACAATGAAACATTAACCGCGCCTACTGATGAATCCGCCGAGGACAAATCTTTTAGATTGGGCTCCAATTTCGCATATTTTGATGTACTTGATTTGACAGAATGCCAATTGACAATACACGGAATAAATTCTAATATTATACGAATGTTGCTACTTTCTTAACTTGTTGACCATGAGAAACACTCATTTGTCTAGTCTGAACTTTCAACAAACCACAAAAACAAAATTAATCCTGATACGAAGACATCCTTATTTGATAAAACGATATAAATTCAACAGAGGGATACAAAAATGAGTAAAGCAAAAATTATATTTACTACCATGACAGGCGTTATCATAGGGTTAATCGTTAGTCTTTTATTATTAGTCATAAAAAGTACCGCAAAGGATTTTTTAAAAACATACTCCCTCGATTGGGTTATTGATGTGCTACTCTTTCTTGTATTTATTTTCATTGTAGTGCAATATATCCAAAAGAAAAGAAAAACTTGAAAGAAAGGATGCCCTCATGCGAAGGCATCCTTATTTTTTACTTCTTCAAGTTGTAGAATGTTTTTATTCCATCGTATACTGCCGTTTCACCTAGTTGATCTTCAATGCGAAGCAATTGGTTGTATTTCGCGACGCGGTCTGTGCGTGATGGCGCACCTGTTTTAATTTGACCCGCGTTTGTTGCGACGGCGATGTCTGCGATGGTGCTATCTTCTGTTTCACCAGAACGGTGAGAAATAACAGCTGTGTAGCCTGCGCGTTTTGCCATTTCAATCGCTTCAAATGTTTCGGTTAACGTACCGATTTGGTTTACTTTAATTAAGATCGAGTTGCCGACACCTTGTTCGATGCCTTGTGCTAATTTTTTCGTATTTGTTACGAATAAATCGTCACCGACAAGTTGTACTTTTTTGCCAAGGCGTTCAGTTAATAATTTATGACCAGCCCAGTCATTTTCGTCTAAGCCGTCTTCGATCGAGATGATCGGATATTTGTTGACAAGCTCTTCATACCAAGCAACCATTTCTTCCGACGTTTTCACAACGCCTTCGCCTTCTAAATGGTATTTGCCTGTTTCTTTGTTATATAGCTCAGAAGATGCCACGTCCATCGCAAGCATCACTTCTGTGCCTGGTTTGTAGCCTGCTTTTTCAATCGCTTCGATAATTGTTTCCAACGCTTCTTCATTTGATTTTAAGTTTGGCGCAAAGCCGCCTTCATCACCAACAGCGGTGTTGTAGCCTTTCGCTTTTAACACTGATTTTAAGCTATGGAAAATTTCCGCACCCATACGGAGCGCTTCACGGAAGTTTGGTGCGCCCACTGGCATAATCATAAATTCTTGAATGTCAACGTTGTTATCTGCATGCGCACCGCCGTTTAAAATGTTCATCATTGGCACTGGCAATGTTTTTGCGTTAAATCCGCCTAAATATTGATATAGAGGAATGCCTAAGTAGTCAGCAGCTGCGCGTGCAACAGCCATCGATACGCCAAGAATAGCGTTAGCACCTAATTTCCCTTTATTTTCTGTACCGTCTAGTGCAATTAATGCACGGTCGATGGCAACTTGCTCTGTCACATCGTAGCTACCAATTAATGCTGGTGCAATGACTTCATTTACGTTTTTCACTGCTTGTAATACACCTTTACCAAGGTAACGGCCTTTGTCACCATCACGCAATTCAACCGCTTCGTATTCACCAGTTGAAGCTCCGCTCGGTACGAGCGCACGTCCGAACGCACCGGATTCTGTGTATACTTCTACTTCTACTGTCGGATTGCCGCGAGAGTCTAATACTTCACGAGCATAAATGTCGATAATTGTTGGCATCGTTCATCTCTCCTTTTACAATGTTAGTTTTGAATTAATGTTTTTCCTGTCATTTCTTTTGGTTGTTGTAACCCGAGTAAATGAAGCATCGTTGGCGCTAAATCGCCTAAAATGCCATCTTGTCGAAGCGTAATGCCTTTTTTCGTCACGATCACAGGCACCGGATTTGTCGTATGCGCCGTATTCGGACTGCCGTCTGGATTTAACACTTCGTCGGCATTTCCGTGGTCTGCAGTAATAATCGCAATACCGCCTTTTGCAAGAATCGCATCGACAACTTTTCCTAAACATTCATCGACTGCTTCGACCGCTTTAATCGTTGGTTCTAATTTTCCAGAGTGACCGACCATGTCCGGATTGGCGTAGTTTAAAATAATCGCATCGAATTTATCTGCGTCAATTTCTTTTAATAGCGCTTCTGTTACTTCGTATGCGCTCATTTCTGGCTTTAAGTCGTATGTTGCTACTTTTGGCGAGTCAATTAAAATACGCTCTTCGCCAGGGAACTTTTCTTCACGTCCGCCGCTCATAAAGAATGTAACGTGCGGATATTTTTCTGTTTCGGCAATACGCAATTGTTTTAACCCATTTTGTGACAATACTTCACCGAGCGTATTATCAAGGTTCGTCGGCTTAAATGCCACGTACCCTTTTACTGTTTCACTAAAGTGCGTTAAGCATACGAAAAATAAGTTTTTCGGATGTTTCGGTCCACGATCGAATGAACGGAAGTCGTCATTCGTAAACGTGTTTGAAATTTGAATCGCACGGTCAGGACGGAAATTGTAAAAAATGACCGCGTCATTATCTTGAATCGTTGCGACTGGCGTTCCGTCTTCACGGACGATGACAGATGGCAAGACGAACTCATCGTAAATGCCGTTTGCGTACGAATCATCGATGCACGCAAGCGGATCGCGATACTTCGGACCTTCGCCGTACACCATCGCACGATATGCTTTTTCGACACGCTCCCAACGTTTATCGCGATCCATCGAGTAATAACGACCCGATAATGTCGCGATTTCACCGACACCGATTTGTGCGATTTGTTCATTTAACTGTTGAATGTACGTTTTCGCTGTTTGCGGACCGACGTCACGTCCATCTAAAAAGCCGTGAATGTAAACGTTTTTTACGCCTTCTTTTGCAGCGAGCTTGAGTAAAGCGAATAAATGGTTAATATGGCTATGCACGCCACCGTCCGAAAGAAGGCCAAAGATGTGTAAATTTGTTCCATGTTTTTTCACATGGTCCATCGCTGCTAAAAACGTTTCGTTGCGCTCGAACTCGCCTTCGCGAATAGCGATATTCACACGCGTTAAACTTTGGTATACAATACGCCCAGCACCGATGTTCAAATGACCAACTTCAGAGTTTCCCATTTGCCCTTCAGGTAAGCCAACGGCTTCCCCGCATGCGGTTAACGTTGCATGTGGGTATTCATTCCAATAGCGATCAAAGTTTGGCTTTTTCGCTTGGGCGACCGCGTTGCCAAACGTTTCTTCACGAAGAGCAAAGCCGTCTAAAATAATTAATGCTACTGGTTTTTTGCTCATTTTCCTGCCTCCACGAGTTGTAAAAACGATTGTGGTTGTAAGCTCGCACCGCCAACAAGCGCACCGTCAATATGTTCTTCCGCTAAAAACGCACCGATATTTTCCGGTTTTACGCTACCACCGTATTGAATGCGTACCGCATTAGCCGCTTCTTGTGAAAATTTGTTCGCAATGACTTGGCGAATGTAGCCGCATACGTTGTTTGCATCATCTGCTGTGGACGATTTTCCTGTTCCAATCGCCCAAATTGGCTCATAGGCGATGACGACTTGCTTCACTTGTTCTTCCGTTAAACCTTCAAGCGCTTTTTCAACTTGTGCACCAACCACTTCGTTTGTACGGTTGCTTTCGCGTTCTTCTAACGTCTCTCCGCAACAAACAATCGGTACAAGTCCGTGTTTAAACGCAGCAAGTACTTTTTTGTTGACTGTTTCATCTGTTTCGGCAAACATTTCACGGCGTTCGGAGTGCCCGATGATGACATACTCCACACCGAGATCTTTTAACGCAACAGGACTGATTTCGCCTGTAAAAGCGCCTTGATCTTCAAAATGCATGTTTTGCGCACCAATTTTCACATTTGTTCCCTTTGTTGCCTCAACTAAATGGGCTAAAAATAACGCTGGGGCACATACGACCGTGTCCACTTGCTCGTTTGAAGGAACGGCATGTTTTACTTCTTCCACAAATTGAAGCGCTTCGTTTAACGTTTTATGCATTTTCCAGTTTCCTGCAATAATCGGCTTCCGCATCGCTTTTAGCTCCTTTCTTACTTATCATTTAAAGCTACGACACCTGGAAGTTGTTTACCTTCCATAAATTCAAGCGACGCCCCGCCACCTGTTGAAATGTGATCCATTTTGTCTGCAAGTCCAAATTTTTCAACTGCCGCTGCTGAATCCCCGCCGCCGATGACTGTATACGTATCTTTCGCGTCAGCAAGCGCTTGTGCGACAGCTTTTGTTCCTTCAGCGAACGCGTCCATTTCGAATACACCCATCGGACCGTTCCAAATAACAAGTTTCGATTTCAAAATGACGTCGCGATACAATTCCCGTGTTTTCGGACCGATGTCAAGTCCTTCCCAATCACTTGGAATTTCGTCGATATTGACTACTTTTTTGTTCGCGTCGTTTGAAAAATCGTCAGCTACGACTGCATCCACAGGCATGTAGAAGTTTACGCCTTTTTCTTTCGCTTTTTCCATGAACGATTTCGCTAATTCAATTTTATCCTCTTCTAGTAACGATTTTCCAATTTCATGACCGAGCGCTTTCACAAATGTGTACGCTAATCCGCCACCAATAATTAAATTATCGACTTTGTCTAGTAAGTTTTCGATGACACCAATTTTATCTTTTACTTTTGCGCCACCAATAATTGCCGTAAACGGACGGTCCGGGTTCGATAACGCCTTTCCTAACACTTCGATTTCTTTCTCCATTAAAAATCCAGCTACTGCAGGCAAGTGATGGGCAATTCCTTCTGTCGATGCATGTGCGCGATGTGCTGCACCGAACGCATCGTTTACGTATATATCAGCAAGTTCTGCAAATGCTTTTGCTAACTCTGGATCGTTTTTCTCTTCGCCAGGATAGAAGCGTACGTTTTCAAGCAACAACACATCGCCTTCATTCATTTCGGCAATCGCAGCTTTCACCGCATCGCCATACGCTTCATCTGTTTTCACGACACGTTTGCCGAGCAGTTCGCTCAGACGTTCTGCCACAGCATTTAAGCGCATCTCTTCAACGACTTTTCCTTTCGGACGACCAAGATGGCTCGCTAAAATGACTTTTGCTCCTTGCTCCATTAAATATTGAATCGTTGGGAGCGCGGCGCGAATACGCGTATCGTCAGTTACGACACCGTTTTGCATTGGCACGTTGAAATCGACGCGGCAAAATACACGTTTTCCTTTCACATCAATGTCACGGACGGTTTTTTTGTTCATGGAAAGGCCTCCTTATTCGTGTGATACATAGAAAGGGAGTGGGGATGATCCCCGCTCCCCTTCTCGGTATGTCCAACTATTTATTATAAACCGTTTTGGGCAAACAATCCAAAAAATTATAAGCCTTTTGATGCAATGTATGCAGCAAGGTCAACAACACGATGAGAATATCCTGTTTCGTTGTCGTACCAAGAAAGAACTTTCACCATGCGACCTTCCATGACCATTGTTGAAAGCGCATCGATTGTCGAAGAAGCTGTTGAACCGTTGTAGTCACGAGAAACAAGCGGCTCTTCGCTGTAAGCAAGAATGCCTTTTAATTCACCTTCTGCCGCTGCTTTTAACGCTGCGTTTATCTCTTCAACAGTTACTTCTTTTTCAAGTTCAGCAACAAGGTCAACAACAGATACGTTTGGTGTTGGTACGCGCATCGCCATACCATTTAATTTTCCTTTTAATTCAGGAAGAACAAGCGCTACCGCTTTTGCTGCACCTGTTGATGTTGGGATGATGGATTCTGCTGCTGCGCGTGCACGACGTAAATCTTTGTGTGGTAAGTCAAGAATTTGTTGGTCGTTTGTATACGCGTGAACAGTTGTCATCATACCACGGATGATGCCGAATTTTTCATGTAATACTTTTGCAAATGGCGCTAAGCAGTTTGTTGTACAAGATGCGTTTGAAATGACATGATGGTTTGCTGGATCATATTTGTCTTGGTTTACGCCCATGACGATTGTAATGTCTTCATTTGTCGCTGGTGCAGAAATGATCACTTTCTTCGCACCTGCTTCTAAATGTTTCGCTGCGTCTTCGCGTTTTGTGAAACGTCCTGTTGATTCAACAACGATATCGACACCAAGCTCGCCCCATCCTAAGTTTGCTGGGTCGCGCTCTGCTTTTACGATAATTTCTTTGCCGTTGACAACGATGTTATTGCCGTTTACTGTTACTTCTGCATCTAACGTGCCGTGAACAGAGTCATATTTCAAAAGGTGTGCTAACGTTTTTGCATCTGTTAAGTCGTTAACTGCAACTACTTCAATTTCAGGATTTTTTAATGCTGCGCGAAATACGTTACGGCCAATACGACCAAAACCGTTAATACCAATTTTTACTGCCATCGTTTTTGTCCTCCTTTGGAATTGTAGGAATATATTTTAGAGGGATGAATCATCCCGTACTAACTGTTTTGCTGCACCTTCATCTGTAATTAAGATGCACCGATTTGCCTGTTTCATATACGCTTGAATTGCTTTTGCTTTCGAAGCGCCTCCTGCGACTGCAATGACACAAGGAACGTGGCGTACATCTTCAAGTTGAATACCAACTGTATTTACTTTATGAACAACTTCTCCATATTGATTAAAGTAATATCCAAACGCCTCCGCCACCGCTTTATTTTGCTCAATTTTTGTCATTTCTGCTGGAGGGGTTTTTCTTCGCTCCGCCATTGTTTTCGCGTCACCTATACCATGAATGACGATTGTTGATGACTTAATTAATTCAAGCACTTCTTTAATAGCCGGTTCTTCAATAATTGATTGATACGTTTCAGCACTTAATTGATCAGGAACATGTAGCAAACGATAATGTCCCATTGCTTTTTCAGCCATGCGCGCACAAATCGTGTTTGCTTGATTTGTTACATCTTCTCCAAGCCCACCGCGCGCTGGAACAAATAGTACATCGCGGTATTTGACATCAGGTGTCATCATTTCAGCAACCGCAGCAAGGGTTGTTCCACCAGTTACTGCTACAATGTCATTTCCTTTTAGTGAGTGCTTTATACGTGAGACACAAGCTCTTCCCATCTCTCTTTTCACCCAAGGAGACTGATCACTATCACCAGCAACGACAATGACATCTTCGACAGGAAGTTTCTTTTTTATTTTTCTTTCCAACTCTTTTAGCCCTAACACTTCTCGCATCATGTCTTCAAGTTGCATGAGCACATCATTTCCTTCCGACGTCACGCTCATGCCTGCAGCTGTTATATCAAGCAAGTTTTGTTCCTTTAAAAACTGCACTTCCGACCGCAAGACACGCTCGCTAATTCCTAAGTTTAGCGAAAGCGTCCGCCGTCCGATCGGTTGCATTAAGCGAATGTGCTGCAAAATTTCATAACGTTTTTGCATAATAGCGAGAAGATCAGGCAACAATTTTCGTTGAACATCAATCCATTGTCGCATGACTTATTCTTCCTTTTCACTCACTTTTTTCTCTATCTGGACTATTTAAGTCCCACTACGTCATATTGTGTCCCACTTGGTCCAAAAAATTCACCCCTGCTACAACTTTATTGTAACAGGAAGTGAAATGTTATTCAACTGCTTCGTATTTGTTGTAATCGCTTTCTTATGACATCTTTGTGAATGCGACCATATGCGACGATTTCCCCATCAATTTCGATGACAGGGATGATGAGATGGTAGCGTTCGAGCCATTGCTCATCTTTATAAATATCGACTTCTTCCCATTTTACTTGTAACTCGCGAAGAATGTCTTTCGCTTCATCACAAAGACAACAGTTTTGTTTCGAATATACGACGACTTTCATGTTTTGTCCCCTTTATGCATATTGCTTTCGTTTCGAAGCTGGCGGAATATGAAGTTGTTCACGATATTTCGCAACCGTTCGCCGCGCTACACAAATATTGTAGCGTTGCTCGAGTAAGTCGGCAATGTTTTGATCAGAGAGAGGTTTTTGTCTATTTTCTTGCTTAATTAATTCCGCAATTAAACGTTTTACTTTTTCTTGGGACGCATGTTCATCTACACCACTTGTAAAAAAGCGGCGCATATCAATTAAACCGTGGGGCGTTTGCATATATTTATTTTTCACCGCGCGACTGACGGTCGATTCATGAATGTTTAGTGCCGTTGCAACTTCGCGCATCGTAAGCGGCTTCATATGAAGCAAGCCTTTCTCAAAATAATCGCGCTGTCGATAAATGAGCTCACATGCAATTTGTTCAATCGTCGTGGCTCGCTGAGTTAAACAACGTTGAATCCAATGGAACTGTTGTCTTTTTTCTTCAATGTATTTTTGAATGTGCGGATCATCCATCTGCACTTTTCGTTCATACGATTCATTCCATACGATTGTTGGAATGATGTCTTCATTGATCGTTACACTCCACACCCCATTACTATATGACACGATGACATCTGGCACAATGTACGTCATTTGTTCATCGTTATACAAACTTCCAGGGCGTGGATGGAGCGTACGAATAAGTTCCCACACTCGCTGTAAATCTGCTAACTCTACACCTAGTTTCGCTTTTACTTCTTTCCACTTTTTATGAACAAACAGCTCGAAATACTCCGTCACAATCGTCTCTGCTAGCTCATCTCTTTGTGGAAGACGAATGAGTTGTAAATATAAACAATGCGATAAATTTTCTGCCCCTACCCCAGCAGGATCAAGTGAGCGTAGCATATGAAGCGCTCGTGACACGATCGTTTCTTCTAGCTGAAGATGGCAAGCTGCCTCTGCAATTGTTGTATGCAAATAACCGTATTCATCAAGTGACGCAATTAAATAATCAAGTGCTTTTCTCTCTTTATCGCATATATACATTCCGACAAGTTGAGCATGCAAATGAGAAGCGAGCGAACGATTAAAAGCGCTTACATTTTCGATATAATGTTTCTGATCCGTCCGTTCTCGTCGCTTATTTACCATTCGTTTTCGTTCACGTAGCTCGATAAATGGATTTTCAAGCGCTTGCTCATGTAAAAGCGATTGTAGCTCTAGCGTCGAATATTGCAACAATTCAATCGCCTGTACAAGCTCTTTTGTCAACGCAACTTTTAGCTCTTGCCTTTGCGTTAATTGCATCTCCATTCATGCCATCTCCCTTCACCCTCATTTTATCATCTCTTTAAGGGAGAGACGATAAAAACATATTGGATGTTTTTTCTACTATGCATATGCACCGATGGCATGTTATCATTCTTATAGAACAAGCGAGCAAGCCTCGCAAAATTCATCTATTCGTCCGGTGTGGCTCACCGGACTTTATTTTTTATGTAAAAAACCCCTGCTTGCATAACAAGCAGGGGGTGACTGACGCCCTCGGCAGGATTCGAACCCACGCTAAGAGAACCGGAATCTCTCGTGCTATCCACTACACTACGAGGGCATAATGATAAATGCACTTACCATTATAGTGAAGAAGAAAAAAAAATGCAATAGCGGTGACGTTTAAAATTTCAAAAAGCGGAAACGATGAAAGAAGGGATGCAGAAGAAAAAAAGCGAATACATATAAATAAAAGGTATTTCATTTGACCTTTATTGACCTTTTTTGTATGATAAAAGTACATAAAAAACGATCTATCGGAGGAGGAAGAGCATGAACTTAATTCCTACAGTCATTGAACAAACGAGCCGTGGAGAACGCGCATATGACATTTACTCTCGCTTATTAAAAGACCGCATTATTATTTTAGGAAGTCCAATTGACGATCATGTAGCAAACTCAATCGTATCTCAGCTTTTATTTTTAGCAGCCGAAGATCCTGAAAAAGACATTTCCCTTTACATTAACAGCCCTGGTGGTTCGATTACAGCAGGCATGGCGATTTACGATACAATGCAATTTATTAAGCCAGACGTATCAACGATTTGTATCGGTATGGCAGCTTCTATGGGAGCATTTTTACTTGCAGCTGGCGCTAAAGGAAAACGTTTCGCATTGCCAAATAGTGAGATCATGATTCACCAACCGCTCGGTGGTGTGCAAGGTCAAGCAACAGAAATTGAAATTGCAGCGAAACGTATTTTATTCTTGCGCGACAAATTAAACCGCATCTTATCTGAAAATACAGGGCAACCGATCGAAGTGATCGAGCGCGATACAGATCGCGATAACTTTATGACAGCAGAAAAAGCAAAAGAATACGGTTTAATTGACCGCGTATTAACGCGCGTCGATGAAAAATAAAACAAGGCGGTGCGACCGCCTTGTTTTTATTCTTGTTCAACGTATTTCACGAGCTTGTTTAGCGCTTCCTGCTCATCTGGACCGTCAGCATAAATCGTGATTACTGCCCCTGTATGGATCGCTAAGCTCATTAATCCCATAATGCTTTTCGCATTCACTTTTTTACCGTCTTTTTCAATATAAATATCAGCTGAAAAGCGGTTTGCTTCTTGAACAAACAACGCAGCTGGACGCGCTTGCAATCCTGTTTTTAACCGTACTTCCACTTGTTTTTCTACCATCATGCATTCCTCCCATAGTTTATAAAGATTTATGAAAATCAATAGGCTGACCGGCCCGAAGTCGCTCGGCAATTTCATCTAGTTTGCGCAGACGATGGTTAATGCCAGATTTGCTAATTTTCCCGCCAGAAACCATCTCCCCAAGCTCTTTTAGCGTCACATCTTGATATTCAATGCGCAATTTTGCAATTTCACGAAGTTTTTCCGGGAGTTGATCAAGTCCAATCGTCTCATCAATATAACGAATATTTTCCACTTGGCGTAAAGCTGCTCCAATTGTTTTGTTTAAGTTCGCCGTTTCGCAATTAACGAGCCGATTGACTGAGTTGCGCATGTCGCGTACGATGCGAACATCTTCAAAACGCAGTAGTGCTTGATGCGCCCCGATAATGCTTAAAAACTCTGCAATTTTCTCCGCCTCTTTCAAATACGTAATAAATCCTTTTTTCCTTTCTAATGTGCGGGCATGTAAATAAAAAGCCGTGTTCATCAGTTCACAAAGCGATTCGTTATGTTCACGATATAGAGAGAAGATTTCTAAATGATAAGACGATGTTTCTGGATTGTTGATAGATCCCCCTGCCAAAAAAGCCCCGCGCAAATACGAACGCTTGCAACATTTTTTTTGGACAAGCTCCGGTGAAATGGAACGGACAAACGAAAATCCTTCTTCCATAATTTTTAAATCCGATAGCAATTCAGATGTTCCTTCGACAACACGTACGATATATACATTATTTTTCTTTAAGCGCATCTTTTTACGCACAAGTAACTCGACTGCTACGTTGTATCCTTTTTTTAATAACGTATAAATACGCCTTGCGATTGCAGCATTTTCTGTTTGAATATTTAACAATAAACGTCGGTTTGAAAATGAAATGGAACCGTTCATTCGAATTAAAGCAGATAACTCTGCTTTTAAACAACAAGACTTCACTTCGATACTCGTTAATTCCTTCTTTGTTTCTGATGCAAACGACAACGATTCCACCTCCTATACATGTGTGTCGTGCGAAGGAGGTGCAAGAAGCGAAACGAGCAACGCCGCTATTTTTTTCGTATCATGACGCACCGTTCCATCTCGTTCATCGATGAGCGCATCACAAATGACTTGTAAACCGAGCGCTTCTAACTCTCGTATATCACAAACGACCGGTGCGGCAAATTCTTTCGCATATCGCTCTTTTGTTTCTGGCAAAATCGGGGCATCATTGACAATGACTGCATCTAAAAAGGCACATGCCATATGATCATACAGCGCTTTCACATGATCGCTCGCTGTATAGTTTAATGTTTCCCCTGCTTGGGTCATGACGTTGCATATATATACTTTTTTCGCCTTCGATTTACATACCTCTTCGCCAATTTTAGGAACGAGTAAGTTCGGTAAAATGCTCGTGTATAAACTGCCGGGTCCAATAACAATTAAGTCTGCCGTCCGTAATTCTGTAATCGTTTCGTCAAGCGGTTCTATATTTTCCGGGGTTAAAAATACACGTTTAATTTGTTTCCCGGAATACGGAATTTTTGACTCACCTGATACGATCGTCCCGTCTTCCATTTCAGCATGCAAAACGACACTTTCATTAGCTGCTGGCAACACTTTTCCACGTACATTCAACACTTTCCCCATTTCACGGACGGCACGTACAAAATCGCCAGTAATCGACGTCATCGCTGCTAAAATTAAATTGCCAAGCGAATGACCTGATAACCCGTTTCCGTTTTCAAATCGATGTTGAAACAATTCGATAATAAGCGGTTCTACGTCAGAAAGAGCTGCAAGCACATTACGAATATCTCCAGGTGGGGGCATATCGAGTTCATCGCGCAATCTTCCTGAGCTTCCACCGTCATCCGCAACAGTAACAATGGCTGTTAAATCGACATCGTATTGTTTAAGCCCTCGAAGCAATACAGGAAGACCCGTCCCCCCACCGATGACAACAATTTTTTTCATCGATGCGTATCCTTTCTTTTTGCAATATCTCGATGTGATACGTGCGTTGTATACTCGTCAGCAAAATAACGTCCAATATACTCCGCTAACGTAACGGAACGATGCTGTCCACCTGTGCATCCTATCGCAATGACAACTTGACTTTTTCCTTCCCGTTTATAATGTGGGAGCATAAACGAAAGCAAATCCGTTACTTTTTCAATAAATTTTTGCGTTTCTGTCCATTTTAATACGTAAGATGATACTTCTTCATCCAAACCCGTTTTCGGGCGCATATGCTCAATATAATGAGGGTTCGGTAAAAAGCGAACATCAAAAACGAGATCCGCATCAATCGGCAGACCGTATTTAAAACCGAATGAAACGACATTGACAGAAAAAGTTGTCGTTGCAGGCGTCGCAAATGTTTGCACAATTTTTTCACGAAGTTCACGCGGCTTTAAGTTGGACGTATCAATAATCATTTGAGCACGCCCTTTTAATTCTTCAAGTAACTGTCGCTCAAGCTTTATCCCTTCAAGTGGCAATCCGCTAGGCGCAAGAGGATGTGAACGACGCGTTTCTTTATAACGACTCACAAGCGTAGCATCATTTGCATCTAAAAATAAAATTTGTGGGGTTACCCATGACGTTTCTGCCAAATCATCAAGTGCGGCAAAAAGACGGTCAAAAAAGTCACGGCTCCGTAAATCCATGACGAGTGCAATTTTATTCATTTTATTGCCTGATTCCCGAATTAATTCAAGAAACTTCGGTAACAACGTTGGCGGTAAATTGTCGACACAAAAATAACCTAAATCTTCAAAGCTTTGAATGGCGACCGTTTTTCCTGCCCCCGACATCCCTGTAATAATAACCATTTGAACATGTGCTGAACCTGTGCTCATCGCCCTTTCTCCTTTCTTTAACTCGGATCAAGCCGGTAAGACAACAACTCAAATTCCTCCGTATACGTAAACGTGCCATACATGATTCCTGTTCCCTTAATGACATAATCAATAATATGATAATCGCCTGGCGCCATCGGCAACGTTGGAATCTGTTCAATTGGATGCCAAGCGAGCTCCCCTTCTTCACATTGTAATACGTTTTCGCCGTCAAAATGTTCCGCAAAAAACGTAAACATCATCCATTCGGAAACGACTTCTTCCCCTCGTTTCATCACAAACGTAAATACCCCTTTTAATTGAGGTTTTTTCAAATAAACGCCTGTTTCTTCACGATATTCTCGCACACAAGCTTCACGTATCGATTCTCCTTGTTCCATCTTCCCACCGGGCGCTACCCACCAACCGCGCCGAGGTTTTTTTAACAAAAGAACGTGTCCGTCTTTTACTAATACACAGTTCGTCACTCGTTGCAACGTCCGTTCACCTCAATAATGAATATGTTTTTTCCATTATACTATTTCTTACAAAAGGTCACAAAGTATAAATTTTGAAACGTTTTCATGACCATGAGCAAAAAAGAAAGCACGGGACGAAAGCCCGTGCCAACAAGTGTATATAAAAAGGGGGTCAATTACTTACTTTTATCATACTCTTTTATTATTTCAAGCGTGTTACAGTTCAATTAAAGCAACATTACGTTTTCGTTACTGAATGTTAAGCTTTTCCTTTAGTTCTTCCACGTAATGTTGTGCGCTTTGTGCCGCAATGCTACCATCACCTGTTGCTGTAACAATTTGACGAAGCGACTTTTCACGAACATCCCCCGCAGCAAAAATGCCCGGTACTTTTGTTTCCATTAGTTCATTCGTTTCAATGTAGCCATTTTCATTCGTAATGCCAAGCGAAGCAAACGGCTTTGTCAACGGCACCATCCCGATGTAAATGAACACACCATCACACGGAAACTCGCGCTCTTCCCCTGTTTGTGTATGAACGAGCGTGACACTACCGACTCGACCATCTTTTTCGTTAATTTGCTTGACTGTATGATTCCAAATAAAATCGATTTTTTCATTCGCAAACGCTCGTTGCTGTAAAATTTTTTGCGCACGCAACTGGTCGCGACGGTGAACGATCGTCACTTTACTTGCAAAACGCGTTAAATATACACCTTCTTCAACTGCAGAATCTCCACCGCCTACAACGACAAGTTCTTTCCCTTTAAAAAACGCTCCGTCACATACCGCACAATATGAAACACCGCGTCCCCCTAATTCTTTTTCACCAGGAACGCCAAGCTTTTTATACTCCGCTCCTGTCGCAATAATAATGGCACGAGCTTTATATTGTTGATTACTTGTTACGACTGTTTTATATTCCTCGCCATCAATTACTTCTTTTACATCGCCATATGCATATTCAGCACCAAATTTTTTCGCATGTTCAAACATTTTCGTCGCCAGTTCTGGTCCAAGAATATGGTCATAACCTGGATAGTTTTCCACTTCCTCTGTGTTTGCCATTTGACCACCAGGAACACCGCGCTCAATCATAAGCGTTGATAAATTCGCCCGAGAAGTATATACTGCTGCTGTCATTCCTGCAGGTCCTGCGCCAATAATAATGACGTCATAAATTTTTTCTTGTGACACGTTTCTTCCACCCTTTCTTTATACATAGCTCTCCATTTTATCGTTTCCATATTTCTATCGTAATACA
This sequence comes from Anoxybacillus tengchongensis, assembly GCF_014201585.1. Classification (GTDB taxonomy): domain Bacteria; phylum Bacillota; class Bacilli; order Bacillales; family Anoxybacillaceae; genus Anoxybacillus; species Anoxybacillus tengchongensis. The sequence continues at coordinate 61,023 of NZ_JACHES010000012.1, read as the reverse complement.
ACAAAAGAAAAGGCGTCCATTAACTTGCTCATTCGTGCCACTGTTGTTTGATGATTTTTACATACTTTCCAACCGTCGCAACAGATACACCGTAACGCTCCGCAAGCATGCGCTGTGTCACACGTTGACCGCGCTGTCTGCGAAACATATATTCAAATGCCGCCGCCCACGCTTGATGATTAGAAAATGAATCGATCCCCTTCATCGCCTCGACAAAAAAAGAAAACCAAGCAATGTATAACGGCTCATATTCAAACCCATTATGTTGAATAAGCAACGTCACAATACGATGGGCATCGACAATATATGTCGGCACTTGTTGGTCATGGCCATATACGTAGTCGTTCCATTGCTGTAGAAGTGGATGAGACCATGACTGTTTTGGAAACGGACAATCATTTGTCATAAACGATTTGCTGATTAAATATAAAGCATATAAGGAAGAAGCGACATCTTGCTTTGCAAATAACGACTGAATGTGTTCGATCGTCTGTTCCCGATAACGCCACGGTTCGCTTCCTTTTTTATCTGGATGAAGCGCAATGAATTTGTTCCACATCGACTCCGCCAACATGCGATATCCCATATGATATGCCGCATATGCGTACCAATAATAAAACGGGGCATCCCCTTCGAAACCGCGGCGTTGTAATTGCCGCAACCATTGGAACGCTAAATCGTAGCGCCCGACAATTGCAAATGTCACCCCAAGCTTATACCGATGTTCAAATGAAATCGGATATACGCGCTGTAACGACTGAGTAAGTGAAAATAACCGCTCTTGTTCTTGTAAATAATACGAGAACACCGCATCGTTGCAAAGAGCATGCAAATTGCCTGGATTTTGCTTCAAAATGTATTCGATCGTTTGTCTCGCTTTTCCGACGTTTCCTTGATAAAAATAAGCTAGTGCTAAATTGTTGTAAGCTGCCCAATGCTCTGGATGTTGTTCGATCATTTCTTCAAACAAAGTAATCGCTTCTTGAAACTCACCTTTTTCAAGCAACGTACGAGCCTGTTCTTGCTTCATTAACATATCATCGTAATTCAGCCACTCATCATCGTCTTGTTCAATCGTTAAAATGTCTAATAAATCGAGCGTATACTCAGCAAACTCCCCATCCGGCTCGCGCTCCATATACTGTTCAGCATATTTCGTCGCCTCGCCAAATAATCCTAGATGGGCATAATTGTTAGCCAAAAAATAAAAACATTCCGTTAAATCATCATTATGTTCAATAACGCGCAATAGCCATTCATTCGATTGCGCATATTCCCCCAATTCTGACAATACAATCGCCAGTTGGCAAGCAAATGTACTTTGTTCTGGCTCGAGTTGCACCGCACGTTGCAAATACGCTTTCGCTTTACGTAAATCGCGGCGGCGATAACATGTGACACCTTTATTAAAAAAGTACGTACCGTCTTGAATAAACGGGATGACTTTTCCGACACGTTTTTGCAAATGTTTTTCCATCGAACCCTCCATGTTGATTTCTTTCACCGAAAGAAAGTATACCACATTTTCGCTTTAGAACAACATGGATAGGTAAAAAAGCGTCACCGATGACGCTCAGCTAATACGGAAAGAACATCATCGAGCGACACGCGCTGTTCACGCAGCAAAACGAGCAAATGATACAATAAATCCGCCGCTTCCCATCGCAGTTCTTCTTTTGAGCGATTTTTAGCGGCAATAATGACTTCAGCCGCTTCTTCCCCAACTTTTTTAGCGATTTTATCAATTCCTTTATCAAATAAATATGTCGTATACGATCCTTCAGGACGTTTGGCCTCACGCTCCGCAATGACCGACTCTAACACGTTTAAAATGGCAAAGCGATCTGGCTTCGCTATAGGTTTTTCATCGCTTAAACGATGATGAAAACAAGAATACTCCCCTGTATGACAAGCTGGCCCTTTTGGTTCAACAAGGATCAGGAGTGCGTCCGCATCGCAGTCGTAGCGAATATCAACAACTTTTTGCACGTTTCCTGATGTTTCCCCTTTATGCCATAACGTTTGACGGGAGCGACTATAAAACCACGTTTCTTTCGTTTGTAACGTTTTTTGTAGCGACTGCTCGTTCATATATGCTAACGTCAGCACTTCTTTACTGTGCGCATCTTGGACAATCGCTGGAACAAGTCCTTGTTCATTAAATCGCACCGCTTTGACATTCATCGAACATTTACCCCCTGTTTACGCACGTACTGTTTCACTTGTTGGACAGACGTTTCTTTATAATGAAAAATGGAGGCCGCTAGCGCTGCATCCGCTTGAGCGACTTGAAACACATCAACAAAATGTTGCGCGCATCCTGCCCCTCCTGATGCAATGACAGGAACAGACACCGCTTCACTCACTTGTTTCGTTAACGCCAAATCAAAACCGTCTTTTCCACCATCGCGATCCATGCTCGTTAATAAAATTTCTCCTGCTCCGCGCTTGACAGCCTCTTTCGCCCATGCGACAACTTCCCAATCTGTCGGACGGCGGCCACCGTGCGTATACACGCGCCACGACTGCATCGTTGGATCGTACTTCGCATCAATTGCCACGACGATACATTGCGAACCAAAAAAATTCGCTCCTTCTGTAATCAACTCCGGCCGCAATAGTGCTGCGGTATTGACAGATACCTTGTCCGCTCCAGCACGCAAAATCGTTTTCATATCTTCTAATGTGCTAATGCCACCTCCGACAGTAAACGGAATGGCAAGCTGCCCAGCGACACGTTGAACGACGTCCACCATCGTTTTTCGACCTTCATGTGACGCAGAAATATCTAAAAAAACAAGTTCGTCAGCTCCTTGTTCATCGTACACGCGAGCAAGCTCTACCGGATCACCCGCATCACGCAACGAAACAAATTGCACCCCTTTGACAACGCGCCCATCTTTCACGTCTAAACAAGGAATAATTCGCTTAGTGATCATTGCTCCACCGCCTTTAACGCCTCAGCGACTGTAAACTTTCCTGTATATAGCGCTTTACCGACAATCGCTCCAGCCACTCCTTCTGTTTCGAATTGCTTTAAGGAACGTAAATCATCGAGCGAACGAATCCCCCCTGAGGCGATGATACGTTTATTCGTCGCTTTGGCTAACCGAACGACTGCCTCGATATTTGGGCCTGATAACATTCCATCTGTCGCAATATCTGTAAAAATAAACGTTTCTGCTCCAGCGTCCGCGAGCTGTTTGCCAAGTTCAACAGCTTCGATCGTCGATGTATGCGTCCACCCTTCTGTCGCAACAAACCCGTTTTTTGCATCAATACCGATCACAATTCGCTCACCATACGTGCGAAGCATCGCTTTCACAAACGAAGGATTCGAAATCGCAGCGCTCCCTAAAATGACGCGTGCCACACCTTGTTCTAAATAATACGCCACATCTTCTTCTGTACGAATGCCACCGCCAATTTGAACGTTCACCCCTAACGTGTTCGCCACTTCAACGACAAACGCGTCATTTACACGCCTTCCTTCTTTCGCGCCGTCTAAATCGACCATATGAATCCATGTCGCTCCTTGTGAAACAAACGAGCGAGCCATTTCTACTGGCGAGTGTCCATATACTGTTTCTTGATTGTAATCTCCTTGCACGAGGCGAACACATTTCCCATCGCGCATGTCGATCGCTGGATAAATCGTAAACATTAGCCCCTCTTCCTTTCTACAACCCTCGCATAATTTTGCAATAGACGCATCCCGAGTTTTCCGCTTTTCTCTGGGTGAAATTGCGTGCCAAATATCGTCCCACGTCCAACGACCGCAGGAACTTCTACATCATATCGGGCACTTGCTAACACAACGGTTGGGTCATCCGCTTGCACATAATACGAGTGCACGAAATATACGTGTCCTCGCTCAACGTGATCAAAAAGCGGGGACGGCTGATGGAAAACGAGTTCGTTCCATCCCATATGCGGTACTTTATATCGCTTTCCTTCTTTTGTCATCCCCGCAAAGCGAACGACGCGGCCTGGGAGTAACTGCAATCCCGACGTCAAACCATTTTCTTCGCTTTCTTCAAACAAAAGTTGCATGCCTAAACAAATACCAAGAAGCGGTTTCCCTGTCGCGACTTGTTCGCGAATGAAAGAGTCAAGCTTCGTTTCCGTTAAAATATGCATCGCATCTTTAAATGAACCAACACCAGGCAAAATGAAACCATCTGCTTGACGCAATTTGCTTGGATCACCTGCAACGATATACGGCACGTTTAATCGCTCTAGTGCTTTACTGACGCTATATAAATTGCCCATGCCATAATCAATAATGCCGATCATTTACAACATTCCTTTCGTTGACGGTACAGATGTAACGCGTGGATCAATCATCGTGGCTTCATCTAGCGCGCGTGCAAGTGCTTTAAATACCGCCTCAATCATATGATGTGTATTACGTCCATAATGAACGATGACATGTACGTTCATTCGCGCTTCTAATGCTAGTTTCCATAAAAATTCATGCACTAGCTCGACGTCAAACGCCCCGACTTTTTGACTTGGAAACTCCCCACGAAACTCAAGATGCGGACGATTGCTCACATCAATAACGACTTGCGCAAGCGCATCGTCCATCGGAACGAACGCATTTCCGTATCGTCTAATTCCTTTTTTATCACCGAGTGCTTGGCGAATCGCTTGCCCTAAACAAATACCAATATCTTCTGTCGTATGATGATCGTCAATATGTGTGTCTCCCTTTGCATGAACAAATAAATTGAAATGGCCATGCTTTGTAAATAAATCAAGCATATGTGTTAAAAATGGGACACCTGTTTCTAACTCCGCTTTTCCTTCCCCATCAATCGTAAACGTAAGCTCAATTTGTGTTTCATTTGTCGCTCGTTGAATGGTTGCTGTCCGCATCATTTGTCTCCCCTTTTTAATCGTTCCTCTACTGCTCGTGCATGTGCTTCAAGCCCTTCTAATCGTGCAAACGCCGCAATTTTTGCCGCATGTTGCTGCCATGCTTGTTGACTATAAAAAATGATGCTTGATTTTTTCATAAATGCCTCAACGGTTAGCCCAGACGAAAAACGGGCGGTCCCATTTGTCGGCAACACATGATTCGTCCCCGCAAAATAATCTCCTACAGGTTCAGAACTGTACGGACCTAAAAAGATGGCACCCGCATGTCGAATGTCACTTAATATTTCAAACGGTTCAGCCGTCATCACTTCTAAATGTTCTGGTGCTAATTCATTTACAACATCAATCGCCTGTTTCATCGTATCGGTCACATAAATGACACCATATTCATTCATTGCTTTTTGGGCAATTTCTTTTCGTGGAAGGGTGGCAAGCTGTTTTTCCACCTCTTCTTCTACTTTTAAAGCAAGTTGTAAAGACGGTGTCACCAATATACTAACTGCTCGTTCATCATGTTCTGCTTGCGATAATAAATCGGCTGCAATTTCGTTCGGCTTTGCTGTTTCATCAGCGAGCACGACAATTTCACTCGGCCCCGCAATCATATCAATGTCAACTTGACCGAACACTTCCCTTTTAGCAAGTGCGACATAAATGTTTCCAGGTCCAAAAATTTTATCGACTGGCTCGATCGTCTCCGTACCGTATGCTAGTGCTGCAATTGCTTGGGCGCCGCCAACTTTATATATCTCTTGAACACCGAGTTCACATGCCGCAACAAGAACAGCCGCAGGCAACGTTCCACGTTCATTTGGCGGGGAAACGATGACAATACGCTTCACTCCAGCTACTTGCGCGGGAATGACATTCATAAGCACCGATGATGGATAAGCGGCTGTTCCGCCCGGCACATATAAACCGACTGCATCAAGCGGTGTTACTTTTTGTCCGAGAATCGTTCCATCGTCACGCGTCATAAACCACGATGTCATTCGTTGACGTTCATGATATTCTCGAATATTTTGTGCCGCTTCACGAATGATATGAACCATGTTCTCATCAACTAGCCAATATGCTTCTTCAATTTCTTCTTGGGTGACGGCAAACGTATCAAGTGAAATGCCATCAAACATTTCCGTATATTTTTTTAATGCGCCATCTCCGTTGTTTCGCACATCATCAATAATCCGTTTGACTGCTTGTCTTTGCTCTTCCGTTCCACTTTCGATCGTCCGTCGAAGCGATACGGTCCCTTGTACACGTTCAATTTTCATTGCACTCCCCCGCTTTCTCGATCGCGTATGTTAAACGATCAACCATTTGTTCAATCGCTCGATCTTGCATGCGATAACTAACCGGATTTACAATAAAGCGCGATGTCACATCAACAATTCGCTCTAATTCAACGAGCCCGTTTTCTTTTAACGTTCGCCCTGTCGAAACAATGTCAACAATTCGTTCGGCTAAGCCAATGAGTGGGGCTAATTCAACAGACCCGTTTAATTTAATAATTTCTACTTGTTCCCCTTGCTCGCGAAAATAAGTGGATGCGATATTTGGATATTTTGTTGCCACTCTTGGCGCAATCGGGTGAACGCGCGTATTCGGGAGCCCTGCCACCGCCAAATAACAAGGACTTATGCGCAAATCTAACATTTCATACACATCTCGCTCTTCCTCAAGGAGCACATCTTTACCGGCAATGCCGACATCAGCAACCCCATGTTCAACATATGTCACAACGTCCATCGGCTTCGCTAAAATAAAGCGCAGCTGTTCATTCGGGACGTCAATCATTAGTTTTCGAGAATGTTCTAAGTCATCAGGAATTTCATAACCCGCTTGTTTTAACAATACGAGCGCCTCCGTAAAAATACGTCCTTTTGGCATCGCAACCGTCAGCATCATCGTTCATCCTTTCCGCGTTTCCCTAATACGTACACTACATCGTCAAATGATGCAGTAAATTGATCCATATCTTGAATACCTGCCACTTGTTGCAATACGACTTTTTCCCCTTTTCGTCTCATTTCTGCTGCTTTCGCATACGCCTCCGCAAAACGTTCTTGACTAAAAATAATACACGTCGTTTTTTCATCATTTCGCCCTTCGCCAAGCGCTTCCATTAAGCGATCTAAACGGACGCTAAACCCTGTCGCAGGCGAGGGGCGGTGAAATTTCGCTAACAATTCATCATATCGTCCGCCGTTCCCAAGTAAAAACCCAACGTTTTTCGCGTACACTTCAAACAGGACGCCGGTATAGTAACTCATATGGCTCACTAGACTCATGTCTAATTTCACCATATCGGTGACGCCGTATTGGTTAATATGTGCCCATAGTAGTTCTAATTCATCAACTGCCCGTCGCTCCACTTCTGTTGTCGCAAATGTTTTTGCTTCCGCAACGACTTCCCCTCCTCCTCTCAACGTTAAAAGACGTAAAAGGCGATCACGGTCAATCGAGGAGAGCGGCAACGATTTGACGTGCTCTCGATAGCCAACATAATTTTTTTCATATAAAAAACGACGCAACGTTTCTACACGTTGTTCGTGACGCAAAATATCGAAAAACAACGCATCAACATAGCCAATATGACCGATCGTCACAGTGAAATCGCGCAATCCTGCCCGCTTTAAAGCAAAAATCATTAAACTAATCACTTCTGCATCAGCATACATCGTACCGTCGCCAATGTATTCCACCCCCACTTGCTCAAACTCTGCTGGTCTTCCTCCTTCACGCTGCTGAGCGCGAAACACATTCGCCGCATACGCTAAACGAAGCGGACACCCTTCCTTATATAATTTCGATGCTGCTAGGCGAGCAATGGGAGCAGTCATATCTGGACGCAACACGAGCGTATGCCCTTCCCGATCGAGCAACTTAAACAACTGCTGATCTAAAATTGCCGATGCAGCGCCAACCGTTTCATCATATTCTAACGTCGGTGTTTCAATAAACGAATATCCCCACGTTTCAATTTCTTTCATCATTGCTTCCCGCAATGCACGTTTTGTTTTATATACATCTGGCAACGTATCTCGCATGCCGAGCGGTTTTTCAAACATAAATACTCTCATTTTCTTCCCGTCCTTCTTTTACTTTAGTTCGCTAATATATTAGCAAAGTAAAGTTTGTTATTTGTAGTTTACTCCTCGTTTTTCGTTTCGTCAACTACAAACTCATTCGATTTTTTTCGACTTAATTCCTTTTTTATTCATAAAAAAACGCCTTAGCGTTCGCTAAGACGAATAATTTGCATCGGATTGCCGCCAACAAATGCACCAGCTGGTACATCACGATGCACAAGCGTGCCTGCGGAAACAACCGCACGATCCCCAATGGTCACTCCCGGTAAAATCGTTGTATTTGCTCCGATCATGACTTCATTGCCGATGATAACATCCCCGAGCCGATACTCATTTACTAAATATTCATGCGCTAAAATCGTCGTATTGTAACCAATAATCGTGTTGTTGCCAATGCGAATTTTCTCTGGAAACAAAATATCTGGCATGACCATAAACGCTAACGCCGTATGTTTGCCGATTTCCATGCGCAAAAACGTGCGATATAACCAGTTTTTTAATGGGAAAAACGGGGTATAGCGCCCGATCAAAATGACGATGACATTTTTCAATACTTTCCAAAACGAAACGGTTCGATATAGTTGCCATAAGGAATTCGTTCCTTCGACAACATGGCGTTCGGTTTTTCTCAACGCGACGTCACCCCTAGAATACTTAACAAATCGCTCATTTTTTCAAGCATAAAGTCAGGTTCGTATTTCGCTAAATGTTCGCGCCCTTTAATCGTCCAAGCGACTCCTGCTGTTTTTGTCCCTGCATGTTTCCCAGCTAAAATGTCATGATGGTTATCGCCAACCATTAATGTTTCTTCTGGCTTTGCCTGTAAACACGCGAGTGCTTTTTCAATTGGCTCAGGATGCGGTTTCGCATGTTCGACATCATCGAGCGTAATGATGCATTGGAAAAACGAATCTAACTTCGTTAACTTCAATCCCATGTTTACTGTATGACGAATTTTCGTTGTCACAATACCGAGTTTAAAGCCTTTTTTATGTAGCGTTTGTACGGTATCATACACCGTTTCATATTCTTTCACTAATGCATCATGATGCGCATGGTTAAATGCTCGATACGTTTCAATCATTTCGTCGACCCGATTTGGATCGATCGCTTCAAACGTATCCCGTAGCGGCGGGCCAATAAAGGCGAGCACATCTTCACGCGTATATTGATTTGGGTAATAATAATTGAGCGTGTGCAAAAACGATTCAATAATTAAATCGTTCGTATTAATAAGCGTACCGTCTAAGTCAAATAAAATCGTATTAATATTCATACGTTGCTTCCTTTCTTTTTCGATGTTCCATTCGATTCCAAATAAAGCTTAATGCAACAGTCAATAAAACAGCGGTGACAAGCCGTATGACAAGCAACGGCCATACCGGAATGCCAAGTGGCACGAACAATAACGTATCTTCCACTACCGCATGACATGCAACTAAAAATAAAAACGTCAACGTTAAATCTTTTTTAGACACCCCGTCTTCTTTCACCGCCTGAATCATGACGCCTGCACCGTAAGCGAGTCCGAACAATAAACCAGCCGCCATCGTAAGCGAGGCGTTTTCACGAATGCCAAGCAACCGTGCAAATGGCGATAGCCACTTTGAAAACGTATCGAGCCACTTCAATTCTTTTAACACTTGAATCGCAATCATAAGCGGAATGATGATTAGTGCAAGTTGCCCGATTCCGTATATGGCCTTTTCCATGCCGTTCCAGATGATTTCTCCCCACGTATGAGGCACTGTTGAAGACTGTGGCATAAGTCCGTACTGCGCCATTTGTTCTCCGCCATCCCATAAAACGTGAATGAGCCATGCGGAAACGAACGCTAAACCGACGCGAACGGCAACCGTCCACCAAACGCGAACGCCGACTTGCGCAGCGACTGCAGACTCAACGAGCATATTGTGTGAAAACGACAACATCACCGCTAAAATAAACACTTCTTTCACCGTCAAGTCCATCGTCAACATCGAACCAATGCCGGCATATAAATTTAAAAAATTGCCAAGCACTAAAACGAGCGCGGCATCCCCCGGTAAGCCGATCCACCGCATCATCGGCGTTAAAACATTTGTCACCCACGGTAAAACGGGGGAGTATTGTAAAAGTGTCACAATGACCGTAATCGGAAAAATGACTTTTCCGAGTGTCCATGTCGTTTTCAATCCAACAAACAAACCCCTTTGAAGCACGTTTCCTCCCCCTCTCATTTAATCGTTGTACCGCTCATCCGCTACACCGCGCATGCGACGTACAACGATCATCATGACCGCAAACAAAATAAGCAAAAGCGAAATGAACTGGGCCATACGAATCGTCTCGGTTAACATTAAACTGTCTGTCCGCAATCCTTCAATAAAAAAGCGCCCGATCGAATACCAAATGATGTACGTGAAAAATAATTCTCCTCGTCGTAAATTTCGTCTCCGGAGCGCAAGTAAAACGAGAAAGCCGAGCATATTCCATAACGATTCATATAAAAACGTCGGGTGATAATATTGTCCTTGTATGTACATTTGATTAATGATCCAATCCGGCAAATGCAAACTTTCTAAAAATGTTCGTGATACAGGTCCTCCGTGCGCTTCTTGATTCATAAAATTGCCCCAACGTCCAATCGCCTGACCTAAGATAATGCTTGGTGCTGCAATATCTGCGAGTTTCCAAAACGACAATCGCCGTTTTTTCGCAAAAATGACACCTGTCACAATGGCACCAATTAAACCGCCGTGAATCGCCAATCCACCATGCCAAATTTGTGGAATTTCGCTTATGTGCTGTGAATAGTAGTCCCATTGAAAAATGACGTAATACGCGCGTGCGCATACAATCGCAATGGGCACAGCAATTAATACAAGATCGACAAACGTTTCTTTTCTTATCCCTAAACGCTCGCTTTCTCTTGTGGCTAGCCAAAGTCCGAGCAATACGCCTGTCGCAATAATAACACCGTACCAATAAATTGTAATTGGTCCGAGTTGAAGAAAGACGCGATCAAGCGGTTCAATATGTAACAACATGAATACCCATCCTCTCATTCATAATCGTGCTCTGCATCGCCAATCGCATCTGCCAATCGGGCAGAAAATTCTTCCGCTGCATTCACACCCATGCGCTTCAAACGGAAATTCATCGCTGCCACTTCAATGATGACGGCTAAATTTCGTCCTGGACGAACAGGAATCGTCAGCTTTGTCACTTCGGTATCAATAATTTTTACTTTTTCCTCTTCAAGCCCGAGACGATCGTATTGTTTATTTGGATCCCATAATTCTAAATCGATGATAAGCGAAATGCGTTTATGCGGACGCACCGCTCCTGCACCGAATAGCGTCATGACGTTAATAATGCCGAGTCCACGAATTTCAAGCAAATGTTCAATAAGCTCCGGTGCGCTACCAATAAGCAAATTTTCATCCTCTTGGCGAATTTCGACACAATCATCTGCAACGAGACGATGTCCGCGCTTCACAAGCTCAAGCGCTGTTTCACTTTTTCCAACGCCACTTTTTCCTGTAATAAGCACACCAACACCGTACACATCAACGAGCACACCGTGCACAGCCGTTGTCGGCGCGAGTTTGCTTTCTAAATAGTTTGTTAGACGGCTAGCAAGCCGCGTCGTTTTCATCGTTGAACGCATGACAGGTACTTCTTTTTTCTCCGATGCCTCAATGAGTTCTTTTGGCACTTCTAATCCGCGTGAGACGATAATCGCAGGTGTAATATCCGTACACAGCTTTTCCATGCGTAATCGTTTTTCTACAGGCGTTAATCGTTCAAAAAAAGACAGCTCTGTCATACCGAGCAATTGTACGCGCTCAGCTGGATAATATGCAAAATAACCGGCCATTTCAATGCCCGGACGGGATAAGTCGCTCGTTGTAATTGGACGATGAATCCCCTCTGCCCCGCTTACAAGCTCAAATTGAAACTCTTCAATTAAATCTTTTGTCCGTACTTTCGGCATGCGTATCCCTCCTTCTTCCTTTTCTCATTGTAACACTTTCACGTCAAAATAAAAACGTTCACGCACAAAGCGGAACGTTTTACTTTTCTTTTTTGACCGACTCAATGATTAAGTGAAAGAGTGAAATTGCAAGCGATGCAAATAATGCAGTGCTAAAACCACCGATTTGAAACGAGCTTCCCATGACCCATGCCGTCATTGCCAATGTGATTGCGTTAATGACGAACAAAAACAACCCAAACGTCAATACAGTGACAGGAAGTGTCAGTAGAATAAGTAGCGGTCGAACGAACGTATTGAGAAAAGACAAAAGAATACTTGCAACGAGCGCTGCCCAAACGCTTGATAAATAAATGGAGTCAAAATATCCAGATAGCGCTAATAATAAAACGGCGTTGATGACTATACGTACTAGCCACCTCATATGACGGTCTCCTCACTCGGAATAATGAATACCGCAAGCCCGTATAAAATCGCAAACGGCATAATCCCAGTAATGAATAATAACGCAACAAATAATAAACGTACCACAGTAGCGTCCATATTCATATAAGCTGCCAATCCGCTTAACACACCCGCAATCATGCGATGATGACGAAGCCGTACAAGCTTTTTCATTCATACATCCCTCCCGACTCTTGTAATACTTGAACCCCTTTAATAATATTCCAAACAATAACAACGACATGCACGATGCCTCCGATAACCAGTCCGATGAATGGAAGACCGAGCCATCCATCCACTCCAGCGATGGCGAAAATCATAAATAACCCACCCGTAGCAATCACAATGGCAAGAGGAATAAGATGGGACAAAAATGATTTTTTCGCATGCTCCTTTACTCGTTCATGTTTCGTGACAAAATAAACGATGATTGGAAATAAAAACGGGGCAAAAAATACGCTGAAATAACATAACGCCGCAAGCAACTTATTTCCTTCCATTCGCATCATCTCCTTTTTCCTTTACTTATACATACGATTGTTGGAAAGGAAAGTTTCGTACAAAAAAACCGAGCGTGTTATACGCTCGGTATACGCTGACGCATGCGTTCGCGATCGCGCGCTAAAATCGGTTGTAAATATCGTCCTGTATATGACCGCTCGATTTGAGCGACTTCCTCCGGCGTACCTGTCGCAACGATTTGTCCGCCCCCATCTCCGCCTTCTGGTCCAAGATCAATAATATAGTCTGCCGTTTTAATGACATCTAAATTATGTTCGATGACAAGCACCGTATCCCCTTGTTCCACAAGCCGTTGTAGAACATGTAATAAACGGGCAATATCATCAACATGCAAACCCGTTGTCGGTTCGTCTAAAATGTATAACGTTCTTCCTGTTGAGCGACGATGCAATTCAGATGCTAACTTCACCCGTTGCGCCTCTCCGCCTGAAAGCGTCGTAGCGGGCTGTCCGAGCTGCATATAACCGAGCCCAACATCGTATAACGTTTGCAATTTCCGCTTAATTTTTGGAATGTTTTCAAAAAACGTGAGCGCTTCTTCCACTGTCATATCGAGCACTTCAGCGATATTTTTATCCTTATATTTCACTTCCAACGTTTCGCGATTATACCGTTTACCGTGACACACTTCACAAGGGACGTATACGTCAGGCAAAAAGTGCATTTCGATTTTAATAATGCCGTCGCCGCGACATGCTTCACAACGACCGCCTTTGACGTTAAAACTAAACCGTCCTTTTTGATACCCGCGCATTTTCGCTTCGTTCGTCGTCGCAAATAAATCGCGAATATCGTCAAAGACGCCCGTATATGTCGCAGGATTCGAGCGTGGGGTCCGACCGATTGGCGACTGGTCGATGTCAATGACTTTATCTAAATAATGAATACCGCGAATGTCCGTATGCTCTCCTGGCTTTACTTTTGCGTGATGTAGCTTCTGTGCTAACGATTTATGCAAAATTTCATTAATGAGCGTACTTTTTCCTGAACCGGATACACCTGTCACCGCAACAAACAATCCGAGCGGAATGCGTACATCGACGTTTTTTAAGTTGTTTTCGCGCGCCCCAATGACTTCAAGCCAACGGCCATCTGGCGTTCTTCGTTCAACAGGAAGCGGAATAAATTTTTTCCCCGATAAATATTGACCGGTTAACGAATGTGGGTCGTTCATCACTTGTTCAGGTGTTCCTGCGGATACTACTTGTCCGCCGTGCGCCCCTGCTCCCGGTCCGATGTCAATTAAATAATCTGCCGCAAGCATCGTATCTTCATCGTGCTCAACAACAATAAGCGTATTGCCTAAGTCGCGCATGTTTTGCAACGTCGCAATTAACCGATCATTATCGCGCTGATGAAGCCCAATAGACGGTTCGTCTAACACGTATAATACACCCGTTAAGCGCGATCCGATTTGCGTTGCTAGGCGAATGCGTTGCGCCTCTCCACCTGAAAGCGTTCCTGCCGCGCGATTTAACGTTAAATAATCGAGCCCAACGTTTTTTAAAAAGCCGAGTCTCTCGACAATTTCACGTAAAATGAGATGGGCGATTTTTTGTTCTTTTTCCGTTAGCTGAAGCGTTTCAAAAAACGTAAGCGCCTCGTTGACCGACATCGCCGTCACTTCGCCGATATGTTTGCCGCCAACGAAAACAGCTAAACTTTCTTTTTTCAATCGATTGCCATGACACGTTGGACATGGCTGTTCAGTCATATATTTTTCCATTTGTTCACGTACGTAATCGGACGTCGTTTCGCGATAACGACGTTCGACATTGCGCACGACACCTTCAAATTCCACATACGTTTCACGCACATGCCCAAAATCGTTTTCATAGCGAAAATATATTTTTTCCCCGTTTGATCCGTACAATAAAAGATCGAGCTGCTGTTTCGACAATTGTTTTACAGGTATATCCATATCAATACCGTAATGACGGCATACCGTTTCTAGCAATTGTGGATAATATTGCGAGCTTTGCGGCTCCCATGGCGCAAGCGCGTGCTCACGAAGCGTCAACTCTTTATTTGGAATGACTAAATCAAGATCGACTTCTAGTTTCGCCCCTAATCCGTCGCACGATGGACACGCACCGTACGGACTGTTAAATGAAAATAAACGCGGCTCTAATTCACCGATCGAAAACCCACAATGTGGGCAAGCGTGATGTTCACTAAACAACAGCTCTTCTTGTCCGATGACATCGACGAGTACTTTGCCGTCAGCGAGCTTTAAAGCTGTTTCAAGGGAATCGGCAAGGCGCGATTGAATGCCTTCTTTCATCATGATGCGATCGATGACGACTTCAATGGAATGTTTTTTATTTTTTTCAAGCACGATGTCTTCCGATACATCACGCAATTCCCCGTCAACTCGCACACGCACGTACCCTTGTTTTTTAATCTCCTCCAACGTTTTTACATGCGTCCCTTTCCGACCAGAGACGATCGGGGCTAAAATTTGCATTTTCGTCCGTTCTGGATATTGCATTAAGTGGTCAACCATTTGTTCAATCGTTTGCGATGTAATTTCAATACCATGAGTCGGGCAAACAGGTCGACCAATGCGTGCAAACAGTAAACGCAAATAATCGTAAATTTCCGTCACTGTTCCGACTGTTGATCGCGGGTTGCGGCTCGTCGTTTTTTGGTCAATGGAAATGGCGGGCGACAACCCTTCAATCGAATCGACATCAGGCTTATCCATTTGCCCTAAAAATTGACGCGCGTATGCCGAAAGCGATTCGACATATCGACGCTGTCCTTCTGCATAAATCGTGTCAAATGCAAGTGATGATTTTCCTGAACCAGACAAACCGGTAAGCACAACGAGTTTGTTGCGTGGAATAACGACGTCAATATTTTTTAAATTGTGCGCTCGTGCGCCTTTGACGACAATATGATCCATTGTTTACACCTCAGCTTTCAATTCTAAAATGAGATCGCGCAGTTCGGCAGCACGTTCAAAATGAAGAGCTTTGGCTGCTTCTTTCATTTCTTGTTCGAGTTTGGCAATGAGCGCAAGGCGCTCTTCTTTTGATAAATGGCGGACATCTTTCGTTTCATACGTTTCTTTTTCTTCCGCGGCAAATGTGGCACGAATGACATCTGGAATGTCTTTTTGAATCGTTTTTGGCACGATGCCGTGCTCACGGTTATACGCTTCTTGAATCGCGCGGCGCCGCTTCGTTTCATTGATCGCCATTTCCATCGATTTCGTGATCGTATCGGCATACATAATGACGTGACCGTTCGCGTTGCGCGCTGCTCGTCCAATCGTTTGGATGAGTGAACGCTCAGAACGTAAAAATCCTTCTTTATCGGCATCTAAAATCGCTACAAGCGACACTTCCGGAATATCGAGCCCCTCCCGCAATAAGTTAATGCCGACGAGCACATCGTATTTGCCTAATCGTAAATCGCGAATAATTTCAATTCGTTCTAGCGTCTTAATTTCCGAATGCAAATATGCCACTTGAATGCCGATATCTTTTAAATAATCGGTTAAATCTTCCGCCATTTTTTTCGTCAACGTCGTCACAAGGGTGCGTTCTTTGCGAGCAATGCGCTTTTGAATTTCATCAACTAAATCGTCAATTTGTCCGGCAATTGGTCGCACATCAATCGTCGGGTCTAACAATCCTGTCGGACGAATAATTTGTTCAACGACTTCCGGACAATGTTCAAGCTCATACGGACCCGGTGTCGCAGATACGTAAATGACTTGATTTACTTTTTGTTCAAATTCTTCAAACATGAGCGGACGGTTATCAAGCGCTGACGGCAAACGGAAACCATGTTCAACAAGCACTTCTTTTCTCGCTTTGTCGCCGTTATACATGCCGCGAATTTGCGGCAACGTCACATGTGATTCGTCAATGACAATTAAAAAGTCGTCAGGAAAATAATCTAATAATGTATAAGGCGTTGAGCCTGGTGGACGCAATGTTAAATGACGTGAATAATTTTCAATACCTGAACAAAAGCCCATTTCCTTCATCATTTCAATATCGTAGCGCGTCCGTTGCTCTAATCGTTGCGCTTCAAGCAATTTTCCTTGTTCACGCAGCTCGCGAAGCCGATCTTCTAATTCCTTTTCAATATTTTCAATGGCCAGCTTCATTTTTTCTTCGCGTGTGACGAAGTGCGATGCTGGGAAAATCGCCACATGTTCTCGCTCTGCCATCACATGTCCTGTGAGTGCATCCACTTCGCGAATGCGCTCAATTTCATCACCAAAAAACTCAATGCGAATACAATGCTCGTCTCGTGAGGCAGGGAAAATTTCGACGACATCTCCGCGCACCCGAAACGTTCCGCGACGAAAATCAATATCGTTTCGTTCATATTGAATGTCGACAAGTCGGCGCAACAAATGATCGCGCTCGATCTCCATACCGACGCGCAGCGAAACGACAAGTTCGCGATATTCTTCCGGCGAACCTAAACCGTAAATACACGACACGCTGGCGATAATAATAACGTCACGTCGTTCAAATAGCGCAGACGTTGCGGAATGGCGCAATTTATCAATTTCGTCGTTGATGCTCGCATCTTTTTCAATGTACGTATCTGTTTGCGGAACGTACGCTTCCGGCTGATAATAATCGTAATAGCTGACAAAATATTCGACTGCGTTATGTGGAAAAAATTGTTTAAACTCGCTATATAATTGCCCTGCTAGCGTTTTATTATGGGCGATCACTAGCGTCGGTTTATTCACTTGTTGAATAACGTTTGAAATCGTAAACGTTTTTCCTGTTCCTGTTGCTCCTAGCAACGTTTGATGCTTTTTTCCTTGCTGAATGCCTTCGACAAGCTTCGCGATCGCTTTCGGCTGATCACCCTGCGGCTTATAAGCGGATACTAATTGAAAGGCGTCCACATTCTTCAACCTCCACTTCATTTCTACCTCGTATTGTACCATATAACGAAAACGAAAAGCGAAAAATACGAACAAATATTCTATGAAAAAACCTGCCCATTTGGACAGGTTTACGATTGTTTTTGTTTCTCTACCATTTGTTTCGCATATAAAAATCCGACAATAAGCGATGCTAAATCGGCGACAATTTCATACAACTGGTCGGTATATCCTTTTACATATGATGCCACTAACAATGCGACAGTAAGCAATGTACCGACATAATGGTTATACGTCACTCTCGTAAATAAAATAACTAACAACGCTGGTACAATTAACGCTAACACAAACCACATATTTATCCCTCATCTCTTACGAATAACAGCCCGAGTTCGTGATGTTCTCCTTCAAATAAAGCCGTTTGCGCAAAGCGAACTTCCCCACTCTCGTTTAATACTTCTAGCTTACAAAACGCTCGATTTTGTTGCAACGCTGCATAAAATTCGTCTTCTGTCACAACAGGTATGCCGTTTACCTTCACAATTACTTCTCCGACCGAAAGCGCCATTTTATGCGCTGGCGTGTTCGGCAACACTCCTAAAATAACAAGACCATTCGCCCGTTTCGTAAAATACGGCGGACGCTTTTGTTCATATAATTTTGCTGATAAAGCAATCCATTCTCTCCATAAAATAGCTACTACTGCAGCAATGATCGCAAGCGGCTTCAACCAATAGCTGCCGATAGCCAATACACTAACGACCGATGCCAACCAACCGATACGTTTCGCTGTCCATTTCGTTAAATGAACAGGCATTCCTGTTTGCACGCGTTGGGAAAATCCAAGTAAAAACGGGACGAGAACGAACGAATACGTCTCACCGCCTGAAATGATCGGCCACCATGTCGCAAACGATTGCACGCCATCTCCTGGTACAGGAATCATCAATGGAACAAGCCAAAGCCGCTGAACGACTTGCTCACCGATCATAAGCCCGCGCTTGCTTGTCGCAAGACGAGGAGAGCTTATCTCTGCCCCCTCACGATAAACGAGCCACCTTTCTATAAGCAAAAGCAAGCTCATGAGAAGTGCCAAAGCGGTCACGTTCGTTTCCATGATGTTTGGAAAAAAGCGCGAAAAAAATGGCTGTACCCAATCCATTTGCGCAAAAAAACTAACAGTAAATATAACGATACTCCCTACATATGCAGGCGATAACAACCGAAGCTGCATAAAAAAACTACATACCATTGTCACCAACGTCCAAAAAACAAGCGTATCATTCGGTAGAACAATCCCTGCCCCAACGGTTACGATCGAAAAAATTAGTGCGAACCAGCTGCGTGAACGAATGAGCGCACGCCACTCACGCGATGTTCGATAGACGCGCGTATGAAAATCTCGTCTTTCACGTTGCACGCGCAGCCAGCCAATAAACCACGCAAATATGATCGCATAATATAATAGCGGTTGTAACCAAAACGTTCCGAGCGCTTTCAACCACGCAAATCCCCATGCTTCCATTTCCATCAACTCCATTTTTTCGGATCGTCTATTTCCCATTGTAACAAAATTCAAGCGTTTATGGTTGACGAAAATTCACTTTCTTTGCCGAATAAGCACTAGTTTTGTCAACATGCAAGGAGTTTCATAAAAAATGTCTAACTTTTTTCAACATATCATTCGGAAGGAGCGTGGAACGATGGAGTTAAAAACAAGCGCGGTCGCGAAACGACTTGGAGTATCGACAAAGACGGTGCAACGCTGGGTGAAAAAATACAACATTCCATGCACAAAAAATGAAGCAGGGCATTACGTATTTACGAACGAAGCGATCGAGCAATTAGAAAAATATAAATTTCTCGGCATCGATGAAGAAGAAAAAGAACATGCAGAATGGGAAGAAGTTGAACAACGATTAAACGAACTAGAACGAAAAATTGATCAAAAAGCAGATGACGTTGTCTCTTTTCAATTGCTACAACATCGCCGCGAAATAGAAGAAATGCTTCAATATATTCAACAGCTCGAGCAACGAATTGCTCACCTCGAACATCAACAAAAAACGACAATTGTTCATGAGCAACCAAAACAAAAGAGACGCGGTATGATTAGCTTCTTCTTATAAAAGTATCCCCCTGTCTTCAAAATGGACAGGGGGATTTTTTATTTCGCAATAAGCTGTAATGCTTTTTTCAATTGCTCGTCATATCGTTCGTCACGAACTGCTTCCATCACTTTTGTTTGCAATACGTCCGCCGTTTGTTTATCAATTTTTCCTGTCACTTGTAAGCCGTTTGCCTTTTGGAACGATTGGACAGCTTGTTCGGTTTGTTTGCTAAAATATCCGTCTTCACGCCCCGGATCAAAGCCGAGACCTTTTAACATTTGTTGTGCACTCTTAATTTGTTCATTATTCATGTCATATACTAAAGGCTGATCGATTTGAAGCGGATGAGCATAGAAAAAGTCCGGCTGTTTTACTTTGACATCTGGCTCAATTCCTTTTTTATGAATCCAGTTCCCATTTGGAGTCAGCCATTTATATAACGTTAATTTAATATGGCTGCCGTCATCCATCGGCAACGCTTGTTGAACCGTTCCTTTTCCGAATGTTTTTTCACCGATGAGCATATAGCCGCCTGCTTCTTTTAACGCTGCCGCTAAAATTTCTGATGCTGAAGCACTTCCGTTGTCAATAAGCACGACAATCGGATAATCTTTTTTCTTCGTTGCATTCGAGAAAAAGCGCTGTTTGTCACCATCACGTTCTTCAATTTGTACATACGGTTTATCTTTTGGCACAAGCTCTTTCAAAATGTCTTCAACACTTTGTAAGTAGCCACCCGGATTGCCACGCACGTCGATGATGAGCCCAGCCATTCCTTTTTTCTCAAATTCAGATAACTTCTTTTTAAAATCTTCAGCCGTTTTTTCTGCAAATGATGTAATTTCAATATAGCCAATTTGTTTCCCATTTACTTCTTTTATTGACGCATATACCGTTTCAATCGGAATTTCATCGCGAACGACTTCAATCGTTAATACGCCACTTACTCCTGGACGGACGATTTCTAAACGAGCGACCGTTCCTTTTTTTCCACGAATTTTTAATACCGCTTCATATAAATCAAGCCCTTCTAAGCTTTGACCGTTCACTTTAATAATTTGATCGTTTGGGCGAAGCCCAGCTTTTTCTGCAGGCGACCCTTTAAATGGGGCAACGATCGTCACTTTCCCGTCAACCATGCTGACTTCCGCTCCGATGCCTTCAAATGAAGAATCGAGCGACTCGTTAAACCGCTCCGCTGTTTCTTTATCCATATAAACGGAATATGGGTCTTTTAGTGTTGCAATCATTCCTTGAATCGCACCATCAATAAGCTGTGCGTCATCTACGTCTTGAACATATTTTTGTTTAATCATGCTGTATGCTTGTTCAATTTTTTTAAATTCCTCATTCGACGGCTTCTCCGTTGTCGTTGGCATATCGATCGTAATCGTCGATGTTTCGGAAGAAAGCGACTGCATCCCAACATACGTCACGCCTGAGCCGAACAACGTCGATAAAATCATTAGTGCTGCGATTGTTTTTTTGTTCATATTGTGCCTCCTCACCCTTCGATACATGAAAGGCATCACACCGTGTGCGATGCCTGTTTGCTTTCATTATATGAATAGCTTGTACCGTTCATAACTTATAAAGATGTATTTATTTTACACCGAACGTCTGATTTTCTCAACTAATGCGCAAAAGCACAGCAAATAAGCTGTGCTTTAAAACGGAACGTATTGCATTGGGTCTACCGCATTTGATTTCGACGCATTCCAAGGTCCGCGATGCAATTCAAAATGCAAGTGCGGCCCAGTAGAGCGCCCAGTATTCCCCATATAACCTATCATTTGACCTTTTTTCACCATTTGTTTCTCTCCAACAAGTCTTGTTTCCAAGTGGGCATATACGGTTGTAAACATTTTTCCATCAATATAGTGCATAATAAAAATGACATTTCCATATGTGCTCGAATAATATGAGCTATACACGTAACCGTCAGCTGCCGCAACGACAGGAACGCTAGAACCACGTTTACCAATATCAATGCCGTAATGGAATTCACCCCAACGCGGCCCAAATGTCGATGTAATTGGACCGTTTGCTGGACGCATAAATGCACCGTCAGACACAGGCGGCAAGCTACCTGAGTCGCTTTCAGACGATCCGCGACTAGATAATGCGCGTTTCCGTGCTTCTTCTTGCTCTTTTTGACGACGAATCATTTCTTGTAATTGGTTTTTCATCGCAGCTTCTTGTTTTTCAAGCAACTCTTTTTCTTCTTCTAACGCGAGCTGCTTTTCTTCTTCATGTTTTTGTTGTTCTTTTAACTGCGCCATTAATTTCTCTTTTGCGGCAATTTGTTCGTTTAACATTTGTTTTAGTTTTTGTAACTCATTGAGCTGTTCTTGTAGGCGAACTAAGTTGTCATTTAATTGTTGCTCTTTTGTCTCTTTTAACGCTTTATCAGCTTCCTGCTCTTTAATAATTTGACGATCCGCCTCAAAAATGGTCGCCACCGCACTCATTCGGTCAATAAAGTCGCTAAAACTTTTCGCCCCGAGCAATACGTCTAAATAGCTCACGACACCGCCGCTTTCTTGTAATGAACGAGCACGTTCTTTCAACAATTCGTTACGCTGTTCAATGCGCGCTGTCACTTCCTCAATTTCTTTTCGAAGCGCAACAATTTGCTGCTTTGTTTCTTCAATATTTTGTTGTTTTGCACGAATATTAGCGCTCGTTTCTTCCACAGCTAAATCAAGTTTTTTGATTTCCGCATTCACTTTTTCTTGTTCAGCTTTTAACCGAGCAATTTCTTGTTGTGACTGTTCTAGTTTGCTTTCAATTGATGACTGCTTTTGTTGCACATTTTGAATTTGTTGTTTCTTTTGTTGAATATCGCGTTTCGTTACCGCATACGCGGGCGAAGCAACAGTTGAAACAAGCAGCGTCAAAGCTACCACAATCGTTCCCCATCTTTTTCGCACCGTAAACCCCTCTCTCTTTCTATACTTTTAAAAATCGTCTGACGGACATCATGCTTCCCCACATGCCGATGCATGCACCTAATAAGACGAGCACAGCCGCCAATTGCCATGCGAATGGATAAAACGGAAGCAATTGAAAAAATGTATCTTTCAACTTTGGATATAGTAAATCAAATACATAAGAGTAAGCAGAAAGAACGATCGCAATTGGAACAATCGCTCCGAAAACGCCAAGCCATAGCCCTTCGAGGAAAAACGGCCAACGAATAAACCCGTTTGTCGCACCTACTAATCTCATAATCTCAATTTCGCGACGACGAGCAAAAATGGTAATTTTAATTGTATTTGAGATGAGAAACATCGCTGTAAATAACAACCCAATAATAAGCGCTAATCCGACATTACGAATCGTTTTCGTAGCGGCAAATAGTTTTTCAATTTGCCCTTTTCCGTATTTCACTTTGCCAACGGAAGGAAACGTTTCAATTTGCTTAGCGATTGTTGCTGTATCGAGTGGGTTTTTTGCTTTAACGATAAATACATCGCTTAACGGATTGTCCTGCTCAAACAAACGAAACGATTTCCCGTCTTCTCCAAAACTGTCGATCAACTTTTGCAATTCTTCATCCTTAGATGAATACGTTACTTTTTCCACGCCAGAAAGAGCTTCAAGCTTGGCTCGAAGCGCATCTTTATCCGCTTCTGTTGCACTTAAATCAACATGTACACGAATTTCGACGTCGCGCTCAATTTGCTTCGTAATATGTTGGATATTGAGCATAATGACGAGAAACACCCCAACAAGCAAGAGCGTCACCGTCACCGCACTAATAGACGCAAACGTCATCCAACCGTTTCTTCCGAGACTTTTTAAACTTTCACGGAAATGACGACGAAGGGTGTTAAGCTTCATAACCATACTCTCCCTTCACTTCATCGCGGACAATTTTACCGCGTTCAATCGCAATGACGCGCTTACGAATCGTATTGACGATTTCACGGTTGTGCGTCGCCATGACAATCGTTGTTCCGCGATCATTAATGCGCTCGAAAATATCCATAATTTCCCAAGATGTGTCAGGATCTAAATTTCCAGTCGGCTCATCAGCAATAACAATTGTCGGATTGTTAACGATCGAGCGCGCAATCGACACGCGCTGCTGTTCTCCGCCAGATAATTCATCGGGATAAAAGCGCGCTTTATGTTTTAATCTTACTAGGTCAAGCACTTCCATAACACGTTTACGAATGTTTTTTGGGGATTCTTCAATCACTTCCAAAGCAAACGCTACGTTTTCATATACCGTTAACTTTGGAAGTAGTTTGAAGTCTTGGAATACGATGCCGATATTCCGGCGAAGCAACGGCACTTTGCTATCTTTTATATTGGCTAAATTCACACCGTTAATCATAATTTTGCCGCTTGTCGGCTTTTCTTCGCGATACATCATTTTAATAAACGTCGATTTCCCAGCACCGCTCGGACCGACGACATATACAAATTCTCCTTGTTTAATGCGAACAGAAATCCCGTTTAATGCAATGACTCCGTTCGGGTATGTTTTATATACATCTTGCATTTCGATCATAAGCAACCACCTAATTATTCGATCTTTTTCTACATATTCCTGCAAAATTCTTACCTTGTTCATTATATCATCATTTCTGACAGAAAGGGGGTGAATTTTATTTACAGTTATATTTCAAGACTGTTACAAATAGAAAGAGGATGCACATGGACGCATCCTCTTACTTTTTCGCCGCTAGCCATTCAGCTAATTTATCGACATCGTCACCCTGGACTAAGCCTCCTGGCATGCCACCACGACCGTTTGCGATAATGTTTTTAATTTCTTCTTGTGAATATTTTCCGCCCACTTTATCGAGGGCTGGACCAACGCCACCTTCTAAGTTTTGTCCGTGGCAACTTGCACATGATTTTTTGTAAACGGCTTCCGCAGCTGAAGCTGTATTTCCGCCACCATTTGCTGGTTTTTCGCTCGTGCTATCCCCTCCACCACAGGCTGCTAACACAATCGCTGTACCAGCAAATAAACTAAGTAGTTTTTTCTTCATACATAAATCCCCCTTGTAAACATTTTCATACATTTCTATTATATCGTATCATTTTTACGTTAGGCACGTTTAAATCCTTCCCCAAGCACTTCTGCTGCGTCCATAACAACAACAAACGCAGACGGGTCAATGGTTTTGACTAATTGTTTCAATTTTGTGAACTCACTTTGTGCTACAACACACATGAAAACAGGTCTTTCTTGCTCTGTATACCCACCGTATGCATGTAGTTTTGTCACACCGCGGTCAATTTTATGCAAAATCGCTTCACGCACTTCTTCTTCTTTGTTTGTAATAATCATTGCCATTTTTGAATTACCAAAGCCAACTTGAACAAAATCAATGGTTTTACTTGTAACAAATAACGCAATTAATGCATATAACGCACGTTCCAAATCAAATACAAAAGCGGCTGTTAAAACAATTAAGCCATCAATTAAAATGACGCACGTTCCTAACGATAAGCCCGTATATTTATGAATAATTTGAGCAGCTAAATCGGTGCCCCCTGTCGATGCGCGACCGCGGAATACAATGCCTAATCCTATGCCGACACCGATGCCGCCAAATAGTGCTCCAAGTAATGGATCGTTCGTTGCTGGCGCCATGTCATGCGTTAAATAAACGACAAACGGCAAAAAAGCAGTGCCAACTAACGTTTTGACACCGAACTGTTTTCCAAGCAGCAACACGCCTGCAATAAATAGCGGAATGTTGAGCGACCATTGTACATAAGCAGGCTGCCAACCGAGCGTCGCATGCAAAATGGTACTAATACCGCTTACCCCACCTGATGCGACACGATTCGGAAGTAAAAATAAATTGAATGCAACAGCCACAACGGCCGAGCCGACAAGAATGTATACGTATTCCAATATTTTTTCAATCAATGGATTTGTTATATTGTTTCTTTTACGCATGCTTTCTCACCTTCCCTCGTGAGTATAGCATGTCCGGTATAGGAAGTAAATGACATCGAATTAACGCAATAATGATTTAATATAGTGAAGTTCATATAGGAAGAAGAAAAAGGTGACCTAAAAAATCTAGGTCACCCTTGTTTTAATTTTGAGCGTAAATATGCATCAATAAAGACATCAATTTCTCCGTCCATCACCGCTTGTACGTTTCCGACTTCCGTGTTTGTTCGATGATCTTTTACAAGCGAATACGGATGAAACACATAAGAACGAATTTGGCTTCCCCAGCCAATTTCTTTTTGTTCACCGCGAATTTCTGCGAGCTCCGCCTGTTGTTCCTCCAATTTCTTTTGATACAATTTCGCCTTTAACATATTCATCGCTTTTTCGCGGTTTTTAATTTGCGAACGCTCCGATTGACATGTAACGACAATGCCTGTCGGGATATGTGTAATACGCACAGCCGAATCTGTCGTATTGACGTGCTGACCGCCAGCACCACTTGAACGATACGTATCGACTTTAATTTCATCCGGACGGATGTCGACTTCGATGTTTTCGTCAAATTCTGGTACAACTTCGCATGAAACGAATGACGTATGACGGCGTCCGGAAGCGTCAAACGGTGAAATGCGGACGAGGCGGTGAACACCTTTTTCCGCTTTTAAATATCCGTATGCATTATGCCCTTTAATTAACAACGTGACGCTTTTAATTCCCGCTTCCTCACCAGGCAAATAATCGAGAGTTTCCACTTTGTATCCTTTTTTCTCTGCCCAGCGCGTGTACATACGCAACAACATCGACGCCCAATCTTGCGACTCTGTTCCGCCTGCGCCAGGATGAAGCTCTAAAATGGCATTATTTTTATCGTACGGTTCATTTAATAGGAGCTGCAGTTCAAATTCGCTAAAGTCTTTCGATAGTTTTTTCGCCTCAGCTACGAGTTCTTTTTGTAAATCTTCATCTGGCTCTTCTTTCACGAGCTCGTATGTCACTTCTAAATCTTCGAACCGCTCTTCCAGTGAGCGAAACTCACCGACTAAATCTTTGAGCGCATTTGCCTCACTAATTACCGCTTGAGCTGCTTTTTGATCATCCCAAAAATGAGGCGCGGCCATTTGAGCTTCTAGTTGTTCAATGCGCGCTTCTTTCGTTTCGAGGTCAAAGAGACCCCCTAATATCCGCTAATCGCTTAGCCATTTTTTCAAGCTCTTGCTTAATTTCTACTAAATCAATCATGTCCTTCACCTCAACCATTATTGTATGCAAACGTCTCGGCGGACGCAACATAACGAAAGCGAGGGAACATCCCTCACTTATCGTCCGCAACAATGTTTATATTTTTTCCCGCTTCCGCACGGGCACGGATCATTTCGGCCGACTTCCACCGCTTTTTTCACCGGTTTGCGTTTCACTTCTTCGCCTTCTTTCGGATGAACCGCTTCTCCTTTGGCTACTTCTTGTCGTTCAAGGTTGCTTTCAATTTCCGCTTTCATAATGTAGCGGGCGACTTCTTCTTCAATAGAAGCGATCATCGCTTCAAACATCGCATAGCCTTCCATTTGATATTCACGCAATGGATCAATTTGACCGTACGCACGTAAATGAATGCCTTGGCGAAGCTGTTCCATCGCATCGATATGTTCCATCCATTTCATATCGACCGCACGTAAAACGATCACGCGTTCAAACTCGCGCATTTGTTCCACTGGAATGCGGCTTTCTTTTTCATCGTAACGCGCACGCACTTTGTTCCAAATGAATTCAATCATTTCTTCTGGATCTTTGCCGCGCAAATCGTTGATCGTCACGTCTCCTTCAGGAAGAAGATTCGCCTGCACATAATCAACGATCGCTTGCACATTCCATTCTTCCGGCATCTCTTCATCTGGCGTATGCATACGCACGACGCGCTCAATCACGGATTGAATCATTTTTTCAACGATATCGCGCAAGTTTTCTGAATCAAGTACTTGGAAACGTTGACGATAAATAATTTCACGTTGTTCACGCAATACATCGTCGTACTGCAACAGTTGTTTCCGTGCATCAAAGTTGTTTCCTTCTACACGTTTTTGCGCAGATTCAACCGCTTTTGATACGATTTTACTTTGAATTGGCTGTGAATCGTCCATGCCTAAACGATCCATCATGGCCATCATATTTTCTGAACCGAAGCGACGCATGAGCTCATCTTCGAGCGACAAGTAAAATTGCGATACCCCAGGGTCTCCTTGACGACCAGAACGACCGCGCAATTGGTTGTCGATGCGGCGGCTTTCGTGACGTTCTGTACCGATGACGGCTAAACCACCAAGCTCGCGCACACCTTCACCGAGTTTAATATCCGTTCCGCGTCCTGCCATGTTTGTCGCAATCGTTACTGCCCCTTTTTGACCAGCTTGCGCAATAATTTCTGCTTCTTTCGCATGGTTTTTCGCGTTTAATACGTTATGACGAATGCCGCGCTTCGTTAACATGCTCGACAATAATTCAGACGTTTCAATGGATACCGTGCCGACAAGGACAGGTTGTCCTTTCGCATGACGTTCTGCGATGTCTTCGACAACGGCGCGAAACTTCCCTTCCATCGTGCGATAAATTAAATCTGGGCGGTCATCGCGAATAACGGGCTTATTTGTTGGAATGACAACGACTTGCATATTGTAAATGTTGCGAAACTCTTCTTCTTCTGTTTTTGCGGTTCCTGTCATTCCCGCAAGCTTTTCATACATGCGGAAATAGTTTTGGAACGTAATTGTCGCAAGCGTCATTGATTCATTTTGAATTTCAAGCCCTTCTTTTGCCTCAATCGCCTGATGAAGCCCATCGCTATAGCGACGTCCGCGCATAAGACGACCTGTAAACGGGTCAACGATGACGATTTTTCCGTCTTCCACAACGTAATCAACGTCACGCTGCATCACAACATGTGCGCGCAACGCTTGGTTAACATGGTGGTTTAACGTCACATGTTTTAAATCAAATAAGTTATCAATGCCAAACGCGCGCTCCGCTTTGTTCATTCCTTCTTCCGTCAGCTGAACGCTCTTCGTTTTTTCATCATACGTATAATCGACATCGCGCTTTAATGTACGAACAAACGCGTTCGCTTGAATGTACAATTTCGTAGACTTTTGCGCTGTGCCTGAAATAATGAGCGGCGTACGCGCTTCGTCAATTAAAATCGAGTCGACTTCGTCAATGATCGCATAATGAAGTGGGCGTTGCACCATATGTTCTTTATATAGCACCATGTTATCGCGCAAATAGTCGAAACCAAATTCGTTATTCGTTCCGTATGTAATATCTGCATTGTAAGCCGCTTGCTTTTCTTCACGCGACATATTCGTTAAGTTCAATCCGACAGATAATCCTAAAAATTGGTATAACTTACCCATTTCTGTCGCGTCACGGCTCGCTAAATATTCGTTCACCGTTACGACATGAACACCTTTTCCGGTTAATGCGTTTAAATATACCGGCATCGTTGCAGTTAACGTTTTTCCTTCCCCTGTCTTCATTTCGGCAATATTGCCTTCATGAAGCGCGATGCCTCCCATTAATTGCACTTTATACGGATACATGCCAAGCACGCGCTTCGCTGCTTCGCGAACAACCGCAAAGGCTTCCACAAGCAAATCATCAAGCGTTTCGCCTTTTTCAAGACGAGCCTTAAAATCTTCAGTTTTTTGACGCAACTCGCCATCAGAAAGCTGCGCCATTTGCGGACCGAGCGCATCAATGTCATTCGCAATTTTCTCTAATCGCGCAATTTGCCGTTTATTCGGATCAAACACTTTTTTGAACATTCCAAGCATACAAAAACGCTCCTTGCTTATATAGTCGCTAATTACCATCATATCACTTACAGGAAAAGGTGACAACTCATACGAAAGAAAAGAAAAAACCAGCGTAGGAGACGCTGGGGAGATGTTATCGTTGAGGCGATTGTAGTTGTTCGATCGTTGCTTCGACGTGGTGAAGGCGTTTGTTGAGAGCATAAATTTCAAATCCTTTTTCATCAATCTTTTTATAAATATGTTGCAGTAATGTTTGTACATCGTTGGCTAACTGCATTTCTAAACGATATACCGTTTCTTTTACGTCAGCCAATTGTATTTCTACATGTTCAAGACGCTTCTTTACATCGCACATTTCTTCTTCGAGACGACTAATGCGCTTGTTTGTCTCTTTCATCTCTTGTTCAAGCGCGGTTAAACGAGCCTCCATGTTAGCAAATCGCGCATCGATTTGTGCAAATCGTTCGTCAATCTGTGCGAAGCGCTCGTCAATCTGTACGAAGCGTTCGTCAATCTGCGCGAAGCGTTCGTCAATCTGTGCGAAGCGTTCGTCAATCTGCGCGAAGCGTTCGTCAATCTGTGCGAAGCGCTCGTCAATCCGAACAAATTGATTACGCACTTCTTGTTGAAACTGTAGAAAATTACTTTCGATATTCGTCAGCTTCGCTAAAATTTCGCGTAAAATCGCTTCCATCCTTTTTCACCTCCTTTCACAGTATACCACCCTCTGTCTTCATTCGACAGAGGGTGGTAGGATTAGTTTGCTTCAATTAAGCCATATTTGCCGTCTTTTCGTTTGTAAACGACGTTTGTACGGTTTGTTTCTGCGTTAATAAAGACGTAAAAGTTATGACCAAGCATATTCATTTGTAAAATTGCTTCTTCGCTATCCATCGGTTTTAAGCTAAATCGCTTCGTACGAACAACTTCGAATTCCTCTTCCTCATGCTCTTCTGTTGCCACAGGAGCAGTTGCTGTTAATGTTACACCGTTTGCTTCTTTTTCACGCATTTTTCGATTCACTTTTGTTTTATGTTTACGAATTTGGCGTTCGAGTTTATCGACGACCAAATCAATAGCCGCATACATATCATCATGGCGCTCTTCCGCACGCAACACAATTTGTGGCATAGGGATTGTCACTTCAATTTTTGCCTGTTTATCATTATATACTTTTAAGTTAACGTGAACCGTTACTCCTTCCGTCGATTCAAAATAGCGTTCTAATTTTCCGATTTTTTTCTCGACATACTCTCGAATGGCTTGTGTAACCTCGATGTTTTCTCCGCGAATGTTGTATTTCATACGCTGTTCCTCCTTTTATGAAAGGTTGGTTACTTATTTCTACAATTCCCTACAAAACTCCTTCTCAATCGTCACATTTTTTGTGAAAAAATGATGAACAAAACAATGGATAATTATGCTATAATTTATAGATGATGAAAGGCGTTCGATTTTTCTACTGAGGTGTTATCGCATGCGTAAAGTGCACATATTTGAAGCAAAAAGCGGCGATGTCCTCGCCGTTGATATTTACGGACCAAACGGTGCAGTTTTGCTCGCTAAGGGGGTTAAACTGACCGACTCATACATTCGCGGATTGCGTGAAAATGGCATTCGTCATATTTATATTTACGACATTTTTACATTTGATATTGAAGAAAAGCCAATGATTAGTCCCGTTGTGCGACAACAAGCGGTAAAAAAAGTGTACGAAACGATGACAGAACTGATAGAGGAACAAAAAGCTGTCCAGCGCGTGTCCTCGCTTGACCTCGGACAAGAATATCAAAAAATATTTAAAGAGATTTTAGACTATTTATTAAGTCGGGAAAACTTGCTCATTAACTTATCTGACCTTGTTATTTCAAAAGGGTATTTCTTTCACCACTCGGTTAACGTGGCAACAATCGCAGGCGTTATCGGATTAGCGAAAGGATATTCATCGCAACAATTGCTTGATTTAGGCGTCGGAGCGCTTTTATTTGACATTGGCATGACACAAATTCCAAGCGCCCTTTGGGGCAAAAAGGGACCGCTTAGCCCCGAAGAACGTCGAATCGTTTCCCATCATACTGAATTTGGATTTGAATTACTAAAAAAACAAAACAACGTTTCACCGTCATCCGCTTACTGTGCACTCCAACATCACGAACGGTTTGATGGGAGCGGCTATCCACATCAAGCAGCCGGTAAATACATTCATGAGTTCGCGCGCATTATCGCCATCGCAGACGTGTTCGATGCGCTCACTTCTCCGCGTGACCATCGGAAACAACACTCACCGCACGAAGCAGCTGAATATTTATGCGCGGCCGGTAATACGTTGTTTGACTACGAACTCATTAAAACGTTTTTAAAATATGTCGCCATTTACCCACTCGGCACAAACGTCGTATTAAACACAGGATACCGAGGCGTCGTCTCAAACATTTTCCCTGAATATCCGCTTCGTCCTGTCGTTCGTATTTTACAAAATCCAAGCGGCGAGATGCTCAAATCGCCGTTTGAAATCGACTTACGTAAAGAAGTAAACGTCACGATTGTCGAAGCGTTTTGAATAACAAAAGGTGCGATCCACTCGCACCTTTTATTGCTCAACATACGGACGAAGATGTTGCATCACGCTTACTTTCCACGCCTCAAACGCTGGCGCTAAATGTTTTTCGACAATTTGTTGCTTCGCATTTGGATCATGCAGCTTTCCGTCTAATTTCCACGCCTCTTCTACGACAGAAGAAAAACGTTGAAGCTCGTTCAATAGCGCGATATCATCGGCAAAAAAATGCGCAAATGAGCGTTCATTTGTCGTATCAATTTGACCGAACGCTGTAAAAATATCAGCGAGCACGACATCCCCTTGCGTGCGCTCGTAATTCGCAAAACTTTCCATGACGTAGCGAAAACCTTCTTCAATGGTGTCTAATAACGCTGCATATTGACGAACGACTGTTAATTGTTCTGGAGTTAAATGTACCATATATTCTACCTACCTTCGTTTATCATAAAACATACCGTCAATCGATAACGAATCGTATAAGTCATCATACCGTTCGACAGCTACTTTCGTTTGCTTCGTTTGTTTTAAATCTTGCTGAATTTGTTGTTTGAATTGTTGGAGAAGAGCGTTCGCCTCCCGATCAAGCGCAAGCAGCTGTTTTCCTATTTGTTTTTCTTCGTTGGTTAACATCGTCGGAAGTAGCTGAAGAAGCTGCTCACGCTTGTCAAGCAGTTGTTCGATTTGTTCAATGACCGCTTCACGCTTCTCCCTTTCAATCGGCTCACGAAGCAACGTCACAATCGCCGCCGTCGCCTCAAAAAGCTCCGTAACAACGCTCATTACACGTGACCGCCTTGCGCATATTGACGCTGACGATTCATTTGAATGACTTGCTTCCACGTATCACGAAATTCTTTCACATATCCTTCGACTTCTTCTAAAATCGTTATGTCGCTTTTAATGTTCGCTTCAACAAGGCGGCGATACATATAGTCATACATTGTCATCATCGATTTCGCCACTTCATATTCCATATTGAGCGTCACCATAAGCTCTTGAATAATTTTTTGCGCTTTTAATAAGTTTGTGTTTCGCGCTTCAATATCTTTGTCTTCGATCGCTTTTTTCGCTTGCGCAATAAACTTTAAGCAACCGTTGTAAAGCATAAGCGTTAATTCCCCTGGCGACGCCGTTTGCACCGCGTTCGTTTGGTATGATTGATATGGGTTCATCGTTCAACCTCCTAAATTACTGTGCTCCTCCACCAAAAGCATTCATTAAATACATGCTTTGCGAGTTCGCACGCTGTACCGCTTTTTCCATTGCCGAAAACTGCTTCCAATAGCGGTCTTCCACTCGTTTTAATCGGTCTTCCGCTGCGCTAATACGTGTATCAATGTCAAGAATATTTTTTCCAATAATATACTGATTCGTAGCTTTTAACGTATTTCCTGCTTTATCTTCAATGCTTTTCATTGTCTTTTTTATTTCATCGCGAAGTTGCAGCACAATCCCTTTTGCATTTCCTTCCCCATTGTTACTGAACAAGCGATAAATCGCATCAGGATTTTCTTCAATTTTTTTTCGTAATTTTGCTTCATCAATCAATAACTTTCCGCCTTCTAAATAGTTCGGTGTCGTCGTAATGCCAATTTGCGCAAGTTGTTGAAACCCTTCAGGCGCTGCGTCAACTTTGCGATAAAGTGCTTGTCGCATGCTAGAAAGAGCGTTAGATAAAATCGAATCGCCGCGCAAAATGCCGCTTTTCGCTTTCTCTTCCCACTTCTCCGCCTGCTTTTCCGTCAGCTTTTCACGCTGTTCGTCCGTCAACGGCTGATAATCGCGATAGCGCGCTTCTTTTAGCTTTTTATTAATCTCATCAATCGTTTCGTTGTATTTATCGACAAACGATTTAATCGAGTTAAAAATCGCATCAGTGTTTGTCGTTGATGTAATCGTCACCGTTCCTGCATGCGTGTTTTTCAATGTGTATGTCATACCGCTAATTGTAAATGTGTTTGATGTTCGTTCTGTTTCAAGACCGTTGATTGTGAATTTAGCGTTTTGACCTGTCCCTGCATCTTGTTTTAAAAACGTTTTTGTGATTACATTTAATGGATCACTTGAATCAACCTGTATATCTAGGTTAAATCCTAATTTAGTGAAAAGTTCTGCACCGCTTGTAACTTCAATAGAAGATCCGCTACCCGTTTGATTTTTAGTAATAACCATTTTCTGTGTAAAATCATCGTAAAACGCACGAACGCCTAATTTAGTATCTTGATTCAATTTTGAAATCAACGTGCTCAATGTGTCCTTACTCGGGTCAAGTGAGATAGCAACAGTTTCTTCAACACTGCTATCTGGATTTTTCACTTTAAACTGTAAAGAAGTTGGCATTACCTCTGTACCTGAAAATAATGTGCTCAACTGGTCATTTGCACTTATATTAATCGTATTTTGTGATGTCCATCTTGCCGCAGTTGCAAGTTGCGTAATGTTGCTAATCTCAACTGTTTGATTCGACGCGCTCGGCGTGCTTGTTGCGGTGACGACATTTTCATTCGAGCTCGTCACTTTTTTTTGTAAAAACGTGCTTTGGCGCATGACGCCGTCGAAAATCATGCGGTCTAAATCATTTAACAAACGATTCATATCGCGATACGCATCGCGTTGCCACTCAAGCAGTTGCTTTTTTTGTTTTAATTTATCGATCGGCGCACGTTCGACTTTCATTAAATCGCCGACGATTTTATCAATATCCATTCCGCTCGCCAAGCCGCCAATTCGCATATTATTCATCACTTACCACCTCCTAAATTTTTCGATCGACAATTAATCCAACAAACTTCATCATCGCCGCATACATATCTAACAGTTTTTTCGGCGGAATTTCACGCACAACTTCTTTCGTCCGTTCATCAATGAGCTGGACGTAATACTCTTTCAAATCTTCATGTACGTTAAACTTTAACGACGTATGGCTCGGCTGTAAGAACTCGTTCATACCTTTGACAACTTCTTCAAGCTTTTCTTTTGAAATGCGCTCTTCTTCTTGTTTTGCCATCATTTGTTGTGAAGTCGGTTGTTCCTGTTTTGGTTGCTCCGCTGGACGCTCTGTCAATTTTTCATACATATATGTGGAAGAAAGAGAAGAAGAAATTCGTTCAATCATCACCGTTCGCTCCTTTACATATACGTTCCTACTATTTATATCGGATGAAGAGGGGAAATTTGAAGAGGGAAAAGAAAAAACCTCTCTGATTCGAGAGGCTAGACATCACATCATGATTTTAACGTGCTTAATCGTTCAATCGCCTTTTCATATCCTTCATATACCGCCTGTTTATAAAAATATACCGCTTTTTCCACCTGTCCTGTGACTTCGTAAAACACACCGAGATTATAGGCTGCTAAAAAACTACCTGTTCCACGCACACGATCGTATTTCTTTGTTTCACCAATTTCTAGGCAGCGAGTAAAACATTGCTCAATGAATGGAAACAAGTGCGCATATCGATCCATATGACAAAAAATCGCATCCATATAAAACAATCCACATGCAAAATGAAAATCTGGTGAATCATTTAGTCTCTCTTGTTCCATCGCGATGAGCTGCAATCCTTTTTCAAACGAACGGGTGGCGATGATTGTATACAAGTAATCGATCACTAAACTATGACGATACCACGCATGGAGTGAAGCAAGGTGATAACTTTCCTCAAAATACTTCTCCGCCATGTTAAATTGTTGCAACAGTTTATATTGCTTACCCACTTGATATAAAACATAGTCATCGTTTGGATGTTGCTTTAGTTCTTCAAGCAGTAACTGTAAATTTCGCTCGGTTTTATTCGTGTGAACATACCCATCATGATATACTTCCACGTCAATATTTTGACGCGGAAAAGGGGAATTGACTTGTTCGTGAACTTTGCCGACGTATGTTACACCTTTAGGAAGCAAGCGTGACAAGTAAGACTGCGCATATCGTTTCTCGCCGTTTTGAATGAATTCATTCACCATTCTAATACGTCCGATTTGTTGTTTGTTTGTTTCAATAAAATGTCGAATAGTACTTTTACAATCATTCACGATATACTCATCGGCATCCAGTACAAGATTCCAATCACACGTGGATTGCATCAGCGCATAGTTGCGTGCCGCTGAAAAGTCGTTTACCCACTCGAAGTCGAACACTTTTGCACCAAACGAATAAGCAATATCTTTTGTCGCATCGATAGAACCTGTATCGACAAT
Organism: Anoxybacillus tengchongensis; assembly: GCF_014201585.1. Lineage (GTDB taxonomy): Bacteria > Bacillota > Bacilli > Bacillales > Anoxybacillaceae > Anoxybacillus > Anoxybacillus tengchongensis. The sequence goes on along the minus strand of NZ_JACHES010000012.1, from coordinate 24,632 downwards.
GACGATGTCATCAACGATCTGCTGAACGCTTTGCAAACAGCGAGCTAAATGTTTCTCTTCATTTTTTACGATCATGACTAAAGCTAATGTTTTCAACGTTTCACCTCATGAAAAAACTATATTGTTGTCACAAATAATAGATTCTTATTGCTAAAAAAGAGTAGTTTATAAATATCTCATTTATGGTGAAAACAAAGTGTTTGTGCGTATGTCAGACTTAATTTTAGTCGTTGAGATTTCCTCTGTTCTCGGCAAGTATACAACTTGACAATAATCTCGTAAAAAATCGAATTTTCCTAACCAATCATTTCCCATAACAAGAATGTCTACATTGTATGAAATGATATCATCAATTTTTTGGTTCCAGCTTCTTTCTGGAATTACTTGATCAACATATCTAATAGATTCCAGTAAAAGCTTCCTCTGTTCATAAGGAAAATACGACTCTTTCCCTTTAATTTTATTAAAATCGTCCGTTGATAACGCAACTATTAAATAGTCACCCAATTCTTTAGCACGTCTTAATAAATTAATATGTCCATAATGTAACAAATCAAATGTACCGTATGTGATGACTCTCTTCAACATTACTCCCCCACTGAAAAAAATAGTCCATTCTTTTAATTTTAATTAAAAATCCCACTTCACCCATGGATTTTAGTAAGATTCTCTTTAATTACTGCCCACACTCTTTTCGTAGACATTGAATCTTTATAAAAGTGAATAAGACCACATAAATATTCTCTCTCTACTCTATAATACGTATCATCATAAATACTTTTTAAAATTTCTTCTTCCAAGCTATGTTGGTCGAATACTTTCGAGCCTGGAGTCCATCTTTCGTAAGGCTCTAACAATAACCCCCTTGTATTTTCATATTCATGTAAATCAACAGGAACAAATATCATCGGACGATTTAACAATAAGTAATCAAAATACACCGACGAGTAATCAGTAATTAAAAGGTCCACCGCATTTAAAATCTCATATAAATCAACACTATTCTTTTCTAGCATCTCACTTTTTAAAATAAATATATTTTCGTTTTCTTGAATATGGTCAATTACTATGGACTCTTCAGCTGGATGTAGTTTCACTAATAGTAATAAATCGTTATTTTTCAGAAAATTGTTAAATAATTCATTATCGAATTCGGACATATCAAATAGATTATTCCATTCCCTTTTCCCATCGTATCGATTTCCTCTAGGGGTGAACCTATAAGTAGGCATGTATAACAAAATTTTCTTTCCATTTAAATTTTTACCTACCATCTTAGATAACCTATGCTTTCCATCACATAAATACAAAAAGTCATTACGAGGTGATCCTGTTACGATATATTTATTGGGATTGGTATTAATACACTGATTCATAACATGATTAAATAGTTTAGAGTAGGACGTGATGATATCAACATTCTTCCATACTTTATCTATATGATCCTTGTATTTCTCCCCCTTGTCGACAAAACCCATAGCTTTTAATGGAAATCCGTGCCATGTATCTATAACAAGTTGTTTTTCATTAAACTTATTTTTATCTAACAAATAGTTCCCCTCGGTTACAACTACAGCATCACTATCTATAAGTTCTTTGAAGTATTCTTGTGATAGATCTTGCTTAAGTAGTTTAATATCAAATTCTTCCCTAATATCTTCGGGGATCAGCTTATACAAAGCTATTGTGTTTGAACCAGATAGATTTGTATATACTAGACAAATCTTTTTCTTTCTTTCTAAATGGTATCCGGTAATATCCTTTTCATCATTTTTAATAAGAAGGGAATTGATAAACCATTTTCCTCCTTCTCTAATAATCTCAGATTCACATAAAAACATTTCGGAGAAGGGGACTCCCTGTTCCGTTCCATTATTAGTTATAGTAAATGAAATGATTCCTTTTTTTCTTTTTACATCTATCTCCTTAATTTTACATGCATCAACAGTAGCTTTTACTTGCAGCTTACGCGCTATATTTTCTTCTAGTTGACTCTGAATCTGATTTAAAACAATTTCTCTCATTTGTTTTGAGAAATGTATAGTAGATAAATGCCCATAGCCACTCTCATAATCAAAAGAACCTATGCTTTCAATGGATTCTTTAATAGTCAAAAAAAACTCTTCTGTCACATTACTTTTAACACACTGACATAAATATTCCTCAGCCTTTTTCAAATCCGACTCTCTATATATGTGAAAAGCCGGATAATGTGTATCCACAAACAAATCAAATCCCAAGGCTTGGGCTCTTATACAAAAATGTCTATCTTCTCCCCAAAAAGAAACATTTTTTATCTCGTTAAAATTTACTCCAGCTTCTAACGCTTTTCTACTTATTAACGTACATGCTCCCAATCCCCCAACTTCATATATTCCTGGCTTTTTTAACATCTGTAGAAACTGGAGCTGTCTTTGTTGAATTTGTTCTGTACTTAACTTTTCTCCCCTTTTACAATAATACTGGCTATATTGATCAAATACCCACACTTGCGGTAACTCTGGAAGGTCTGGTTGCCACTTCGTCCAGAAAATATTTGAAATAATATCTTTATTAGCATGCAACAACTGCTTTAATGTATTTGGATGTAATACAATATCAGAGTCAATTAGAAAGAGATAGTCAAAATTATTTTGAATTGCTGTGTGAATAATTGTATTTTTAAAATGAGCCACCTTCCAAATTAAATGTTCGTTCCAGTAATGTGTATTTTCATCACAAATATACTTTTGATGATCAGAACTGCTTAATATTTGAGCAGTATGATGACGTTTAGCAAAATCTAAAAGAATATTTCTCGAATCTTCACTTTCATTATCATCTATAAACAAATAATGAACCTCAAACCCATCGGTATTTAAATATTCAAGAGATAACAAAAAATATTGAAGAATGCTCGCCTTCTGATGAATAGGGCTTCCAATTAATATTTTTTTTAACATAACTCGTTTCCTTTCCATGTTTTAAGTTATTTAATTTTTAAGAATATTGCAATCTGTTTTAATAATTTTACTGATTCATTAACCATTTGCTATCAGGATATATATTTTGTGCCTTTCTTAAAATGCTTTTCATCTCTTCCCTCATGTCATTCAATTTCATTAACTCAATGACATATTTATAAAGCCGGAAATCTTTGTGCCCTAAACTAAATGCAAGCATACCGTACTGAATAGCATCAGAAATTTCGTTTCTTACAGTAAGTCCCTCGATCATATTGACAAATGCTTGAGCATCCCATATATACAAATCATTTATAGATCGATATACTTCGATAGCCAAGTCGATAAATCCATATTCATAGAGCAAATGTGCTATTCTCATATAAATATGTCGATCAAATGCATCCTTTAAGCCCCCAAATTGTTCAAATAGCTCGTACTCTTTCAGTTGAATCGTTCGCTCAAGCAAAAGCAAGTAAAATTCATGCGATGAAGTTTTCTCTAACTCGTTCATCATAAACAACAAAAACTCTTTTTCTTTTTGCTCCGAGACGAGATGAAGCAATAAGCGAACAACATCGAGTTCATTTGTTTTAAACGCCACGACCAATAAGTCGTACAAATCTAGACCACCCGTTCGAATATACGTTTGTAAATGAGATAGGGAGCTTTTTAATATTTGTTGTAACGCTTCTTCATAACGCTTTTGCAACATATTTATTTTTATTTCAAAACCATGTTGAATAGTTTCATCGTTTAACTTCGGAGCGTACCATTGCACTACTTTTTCTAAATGTAAAACCGAAGCAATGCGCAAAATAAGTAAAATAGATAGCTCATTGTTCGCTAATTGTTTATTTTCAACAAACTGAATAATTTCTTCCTCGCGATGAACGCGTGCTAGCAACTGCAACACATGATACAGTGCCTCGTAACTATTGCGATTGAAAGACAATGCGCTAGAATAGTGATACATTGCTTTTTGTAAATTTCCTTTATGCTTGTACATATGTCCGAGCAACATATGCGGATCATATTCGACATATTCAAACGTTTTAATCGTATGAGGATATTTGTTTTTATGTTCAAGCAAATATTCAAGCTGTTCTATCGCATCATCGTAACGATGTTGCAAATAATAAATTTCCCCCCGTAAAAACGGAAAATCAGCTGTTTCACTATATAAATTTTCTGCATCCGTGATGACTTGTAAAGCATCTTCAAACCTTTGTAAATACTTCAAACATAAAATAATTTGCACAAGACAATATGATACCCAGCTCAAGCGAATATCTTTTTTCTCTTGGTATGCTTGAATAAATGATTGTAGTGCCTTTTCTATTTCACCTTTAGAAAGATACTCGTTTCCTAAATTAAAATAGTCAAAAGCAACGCTTTCTCCTGCTTTCATTTCGTGTTCAAGAAGCGGGGCATTGCGGTCATGTTTTTTCTTTTCTGTCACTGCCTGATGCATATAACCTGTATGGTAGACGGTTAAAATTCCTTGCGAAGCTTGAACGTATTCGCCGTCTACTCTCCGCAACTGTTCATGAATGGCTCGATCGTATCGTAAATGTGGGGAGTTGCGATAAATACGCGTATGGCGATGTTGAAGAACACGCTCGCCGTACACACCCATAAAATTGTAAATGACAACGTCATACGCTTCCACACTCTCATCCGTTTGCTTTAATATATCAATCATTTCTTTTAAATTTGCCTGATCGACGTATTCATCTGCATCGAGTACAAGAATCCATTCTCCAGTCGCTTGTTGCTGAGCAAAGTTGCGCGCATCCGCAAAACTATTCGTCCATTCAAAATCATATACTTTATTCGTATATTTCAACGCAATTTCTTTCGTTAAATCGGTTGAACCTGTATCAACGATAACGATTTCATCCACAACGCCATATACAGAGTCTAAACAACGTTGTAACACTTTTTCTTCATTCTTTACGATCATACATAACGATAAAAACGGCTTCATCTTTCTCTTCCTTCTTTCTTCATTCATGTATTCATCTGCTATTTATATCGGATAAAAAGCTGAAGATGTTAAGAGGAGAGAAAACAAATATAGTAATTATTCATTTTATGCTTTATGAAACCTTCTAAAACAAAAGATTTTGACGAATGTCTAATGAAAAATACACACATCTATTCAAAAACGTGTTACAATGGGTAAAACAAAGAATACACGTTCTTGTTAGGAGGAAAAACCATATGGAAGATTTCTGGCGATTAACTCCTATTCAACAGAATATTTTAATTGCTAGTATCATAGGTGATGGGGAAATCACAAAGATCTATTCAAACAGTCGGAGAAAAAATCATAGCTACCGTGAACATTTTGGAATAGCTCAGAAAGAATATCGACAGTGGAAAATATCATTTTTTGATAAACTGTTGTACATAACACCAAGGAGTCAATGTATTCGTTCTGCTTCTTTACAACTGTTTACGGCACTATATGCTCACTTTTACGATGAAGACGGAGTAAAACGTGTTCCAGTACGTTTGTTATCATATTGCACGCTTCCGCACTTTCTTGCTTTCTTGTACATGGATGATGGGGCTCTTTGCATCTCTTCAAGAATAAATATTCGAAAAAAACAGATTTACTTAACACCGCACATCTATCTCTACTTACAATGCTACACAGCAACCGAACTTCAGCAATTACAACAACACATCTTTCACACCTTTGATATAAAATTTCAATTAAGCAGACGAAAAGATGGACAGGGGGTAATTTTGAAAACGACATCTGTAAAAGAAACATTCTTATTTTTAGATCTTATTTCTCCTATTACGATCGATTGCCCATCCATGTATTATAAAACAAATTGGAACGAGCGTTTGCAAATAGAAAATGCAAAATGGAAAAGTAAGTACCCTGATTTTAAGGTTTTAGTAAGCAACTCTGATCGTTGGAAAAATTACACCGAAGAAGAAATACAGCTTATAAAAAAGATGAAAAAGGATGGAGCAACTGTTCAAGAAATTGCAAACGCATTGCAACGGAGCTACTGGTCTGTTACGTACAAATGGAGAGAAATAAACAAGAGACCTTAGAAAGCCTAAGGTCTCTTGTTGCTTCATTAACGGAGTAATTGCAATACTCCTTGTGGTTGTTGGTTGGCTTGCCATGCCGCAACGTCTTTCGATCGTTGTGTAGACTATATCTTCACCTTTCTAGCCATTAGCTAGCGAAGGGCTGGGCACTTCGGGGATTTCCCCTACGGACTTCATCACCATAGCTCTCGCCTTAGGTGGTATGTCCTAGTCGTTGAACCTTCTCCAGAGTTTCCTCACAGGAGCTTGGCTGCTGATTGCCCATTGTAGCATCTTTCCTTTTTTCAGGCCGTCACGCTTGCTGTTTCCAGCTTCGTTGTGGCAAGGAAAGCTTTAGGGCTTCCCAGCAATTCACCCAGTCATCCTCTTAGCCGTTTCCAGCTAAGACGCCCTTCCAATCAAATTAACGAAGTAACTGCAATACACCTTGTGGCATTTGATTGGATTGAGCCAACATCGCTTGTGCTGCTTGTGTAAGAATGTTGTTTTTCGTAAACTCCATCATTTCTTTCGCCATCGTGCGAACATTTGCTTTCACAAATGACTAGACTATCTCTTCACCCGCTAGCTTTTCGCTAGGTAGGGGCCGGGCACTTCGAATGATCTAGGACGATGGAGCATCCTATTCACCCTACGGACTTCATCACCATAGCTCTCGCCTTAGGTGGTATGTCCTAGTCGTTGAACCTTCTCCAGAGTTTCCTCACAGGAGCTTGGCTGCTGGTTGCCCAATCCTTTAGCTTTTTCACGCCATCACGCTTGCCGTTTCCAGCTTCGTTGTGGCACTAAAGGCTCTCAGGGGATTCCAGCAATTCACCCGGTTATACTCCTAACCGTTTCCAGCTAGGACGACTGTGCTTGTCGCCGCTTAAGCGGCTAAAGCATAATCTACGTCGCGAATACGAGATTCTGCAGCTGTTAAGTTTTCTGCAGAAGTAGATAAGTTGTTAATTGTGTACTCTAAGCGGTTTTGCAATGCACCAAGTTTTGAACGCTCTTGTGACACAGCGTTGATTGCATTATCAATATTAGCAATCGATGCACTAGCCAATGCGTTTGAACCGACAGAAATACTTCCTCCATCAACTGTTAAAGCTGTAGAGTTCATTGTTGCAATCGTTAAATTAATAATCTGACCGCTATTCGCTCCAACTTGGAACGTCGCATTTAAAGAACCGTCAAGCAAGTTCTTTGTGTTAAATTGTGTCGTGCTCGAAATACGGTCAATTTCTGAAATTAATTGGTTCAATTCTTTTTGAATTTGGTCGCGGTCAATTGTTGTGTTTGTGTCGTTCGCACCTTGTACCGCTAACTCACGCATGCGTTGAAGGATGGCATGTGTTTCGTTCAATGCACCTTCTGCTGTTTGGATTAACGAGATCGCATCTTGTGAGTTTTTCGCTGCCATTTCTAAGCCGCGAATTTGTCCGCGCATTTTTTCCGAAATCGCAAGACCTGCTGCATCATCGCCAGCTTTGTTAATGCGAAGACCAGACGACAACTTCTCCATATTTTTTGCTGCTGCGCTTGTTCCCATTGTTAACTGGCGATGCGTATTTAACGCCGCAATGTTGTGATTAATTCTCATTGTTCATTCCTCCTTGAATGTTTGTCCACGTCCTTGTGGTATTTTAGTTGGCAAGATGGAAGTCGGCCGCCCTTCTTTCTTGCTCTCACATTTATTATCGGCTCTTTTTTTCAAAGTTTAATAGGTTGAGAAAAAAATTTTATACCTTAATGTCAAGAAATTGTGAAAACGGCGATGGTTGTTGAATTTCTTTGACGATGCGAGCTGGATCGTCTTTATGTTTGTTAACAATTTCATTTAATGCTTGTTCCGCGATCGCTTTATTGTCTTGAACGATGCGTGCGATAACGCCAGGGACGTGAACACCGCCGATGCTAACGCTCATTGTTTCTTCCCTCCTTTCTTTAATTGATCAGATAGTTGTTGAAGCGAATTGGCAGAGGCGAGTGATGCTGCGTTGTTTTCTTGTTGAATGGCGAGATATATTTCTTTTCGATGCACATCCACGTGCTTCGGTGCGCGAATGCCAAGTTTTACTTGATCGCCATCGATGGCGAGAACGACGACCTCGATGTCATCGCCGATTTGAATCGCTTCTTTTAATTTGCGCGTTAATACAAGCATATTCTCGCCTCCTTATTTCGCCTCAACCGTTTCTGGAAAAAGTCGGTGTTTCGTTTTATACGTCGTATTTGTTAAAATGACTTGCTTCCCGATTCGTTCGTGAGCGTTAATGACGACAGGCGCTTGTAAGTTCGCTGTCGTATTTGTAAACGGTTCTGCGACCGTTAAAATGACGTATAGCGCCACATCGTTTTCTTTTTTTATTTTCAATTGGTCACACGTCGTATCGTCCAATTCGATTTCGTACGTTGGAAAGTAAGAAAACGGCTCAATCATGACAAATGCCACATCTTTATTTTGCACCGATTGTAAAATCGTAAATGGCGAATCGTGAATCGGCAACAATGCAAATTGTTTTTCATGTTCAAAGCCCGGTAACCCGTTTTCAAACGAAACGATCGCCATGTCGGAAAGTTGAACCGTTCCGTGATATTTCGTTTCAATGTTCATTTTCATCCCTCATTTATACGGTCACGTCAATGCGCAAGTTGTTGTGACGCGCCAAGTCAATATGCACAACGTTTGGTTTATAATCGATTTGCACAGGGCGTGGCTCGATATGAATGCGAGCACTAAACGTTTGCCAATTCATATCGAGCCGCCCCGGTTCAAAGCCAATTTTCACACTAAATGGGCGTGGAATAAGCCCAACGTTATAGTCAAAAGGTGGACGCTCGCTATTTGCTTGCGCTTGAAGCGCAAGTACATCACCACCTTGTTCAATGCGCATTAATTCATCGCCTTGTATCGCTGTCGTTTCTAAATATGATAGCCAGCTCGCATACCCTTCTTGCGCTGCTTCTTCAATGCGGCGAAAAATATGTTTCAAATCGACATCGGCACGAGCCTCCGTTTGATCAATCGTCAGGCGAGGAGGCGTCGTTTTCATCTCCACTTGCGGTTGCGGCTGCTCGATCGACATGTCTGCTTGCGACTGACGCATATGCATAAATCCGCGCTCAATCGTCATCGAAAGCTGCGGAAATGTCGCTTGCATCGTCAATTGTGGAATTTTCATTTCAACTCACCCTTAACGCAAAAAGTCAACGAGCGTCGGTTGAATGATGCGCGCACCGACAGAGAGTGCCGCGCGATGTACGCTTTCTTGTGACTTCAGCTCGGTAATAATTTTTTCAATGTCCGCATCTTCGTTATCAGAAATCATTCGTTTCGCGATGAGTTGTTGCTCGGATAAACGCTGTTCAACAAGCTCTAAACGGTTGACGCGCGCACCGAGCTCTGCACGCTCTGCGAGTACGTCGTTTAAATGATTATCTAAATCGGATAATAAGTTATCTAAAGTTTTTCCTGATGTTGATGTGCCATTTAACACATTTTCAATATCCTGCAACGTATTAAACAAACCTTGGTTAAACACATTGTCTGGCGTGACATTAATTTTTAATTTAACCCCTTTTGCTACTTCGATCATAAAATCATCGTTGTTATTGTCGACAGTTGGCGGTGTTCCATCCGTCACAGGCGCTTGTTCAATTTTTGTCCCGTTGAAAATGTATTTGCCTGCTACTTTCGTGTTAGCGACTTGTACTAAGTCTTTTTTCAGCTGTTCAATTTCGCGGGCGATCGCTTGGCGGTCTTCCGAACCGAGCGTGCCATTTTTCGCCTGAACGACAAGCTCACGGGCGCGCTGCAAAACGTTTGTCGTATGATTGAGCGCAGATTCCGAATTTTCCATCCACGTGTACGCCTCTGAAAGATTGCGTTGAAACTGCTCAATTTCAGTTAAACTCGTACGGTAATGCATCCCTTTCATCGCAACGACTGGATCTTCAGACGGACGATGAATTTTTTTCCCTGTTGCTAGTTGTTGTTGATACGTACCAAGTTTGTCATAGCTTTTACTCACGTTGCGAAGCGTATTGTTCGCTAACATCATTTGTGTCACGCGCATCGATTACTCACCTACCTTCCGACGATGCCCATATTATTAATAATTTTATCCAACATTTGATCGATCATTGTAATCATACGCGCAGAGGCGTTATAGGCATGCTGGAATTTCATCATGTTCATCATCTCTTCATCAAGCGATACGGAGCTGACCGACTGGCGACGTTCATCAACGGATTGGCGAAGCACTTCACTATTTTCAGATAACCGTTTCGCTTCTTGCGCGTTGACTGCCATTTGTCCAATTAAACTTTCATAAAAGTTTTGAATCGTTGTTGTGTTTCCAGCAATATTCATCATCCCATTTTTCACTTCAGCTAGCGCTTGGGCGTTACTTCCATCGCCCATTTGACCCGTTGCTGACGCGGCAATGTTATCGAGCGAATCTTTAATGATTTGTGCAACATCAAATGTTCCAGCTGGATCATTTGGATCATAAGTAAAAAATGGTTTTGAACCTGGGATCGTGACATTATTTTTTATTTCTGTTACACTAAATCCACTTGAATGAACTGCATTAAACTGATCCGCGAACGCTTTCGCCATGGCGTTTAAATCGCCTAACATTTCAGGATATAATCCTTTCGTCGTTGTACCCCCATCTTCGCTATACCCATACGAATAAAGAAGAGCACCTATTTTTCCATTTTCCTTCAAACGTTCAAATGTTGAAAACGTTGTATTACCAAGTGAGAAGCCAACAATTGGCCCTGTTTTTGTCACATTGTCTTGATAGCTCAGTTGGAACTCATTTACTTGTCCTAATCGTCCATCAACAAGCGTGCCAATCACAGTGCTTCCTGTTCGATCCACTAGTTCTACCGTAAAACGTCCTTCCGCAATTTTTAAGGAGCTTCCACCACTGGACACAGGCGTAACTTTCACATTTACATATTGCGACAATTCATCTAAAAGCCGATTGCGCTCATCATATAAATCGTTCGGCAAATATCCGTGCACTTCGACTTCGCTAATTTGTTTGTTTATATCATTGAGCTGACGAGCTAAAGAGTTTACTGCTTTCACCGTGACATCCAACTCATTTTTTAAATCATCGCGAATCGATTTGAGTGAACTAGATAAATAATGAAACGTCTCTGCTACCGCAATGCCGCGCTGACGAACGACAGAACGAGCACCTGAGTTTGAAGGGTTCACAGCTAAATCTTGTAGCGACTGCCAAAAACGATCAAGCGTTTTCGCTAACCCTTCGTCTGATGGTTCGTTCATAATTTCTTCCATTTTATACAATGCTTCCGCACGCGTATTCCAATAGCCGTATTTCATGTTTTCTCCGCGATATTGGACATCTAAAAATTCTTCCCGCATGCGTTGCACCGTGCCGCCTTCCACACCTGTTCCCATTTGTCCTGGCATGACGGGACGGTTTTTCGACGCAAACGGATACGGCGGCGTTTGTTCGAAGTTGACGCGCTGGCGCGAATAGCCTGGCGTGTTGGCGTTTGCGATATTATGACCGGTGACGTATAGCGCTTGCTGCTGGGCAGTCATCCCGCGCCGTACTGTTTCCAACCCATGAAATGTCGAAAGCACAAAAAAACCCCCTTACGTTTTCGCTTCAAATGACGACCTTGGCGGCAATTCATCCGTTCGCTTCGGGTCATACGTAACATCTTGTTCGTTCGGTATCATCAAATCTAACGTAAAATGAATAAATTGGAGCGACTGTTGCAGCAGCTGCATATTCCGTTCATTTTGCGCTTTTAGCCGCGCGATCGTGTCGCTTAGTTCATTGGCTAGTTGGAGTAGCTTTGTTCGTTCTTTTTCTTCCAACTGTTCAGCATATCGACTCACCGTTCGTTCTTCTTCAGACATATGTGAAAGAAGGCTCATTCGTTCGCTTTCTAGCTGCCGAATGGCCATCACATATTTTTGTTCTTTCGTCATCATTTGTTGCAACGTACCGATGTCGCTTTTTTTAATCGCTTCTGTTTTTTGTTCTGCTAGCTGCAATAAGCCACGATGAAACGTCAGCAACTTTTGCATCAAATCAATCATGTTCGCTCGCTCCATTACCGTTTATAATAGCGCAGTACACTTTCTGCAATCGCCCGCGCATCGATTTCATACGTGCCTGCTTGCACTTCTGATTTTAACTGTTCCACTTTTTCTAACCGTTCCGAAGAAAACTTTGCTGCTTCTTGCAATTCCTTCGCCGCACTTGAAATTTCAACTTGATCCATCTTTTTTGTCGCTTTTGTCGGCTTTTCGACACGTGACGTCCGCTCATACGGATTGACGTTCATCGGTTGAATGCGATTAATTTTCATGTTTCCACCTCACTTTTTTCCGTTCTTCTCCTATGTTTATTATCGGCTAAAACAAAAAAATGTTTAGTCATCTTTTCGGCGTTCGGTAAAGTACGTCGTCTGGCGTTTCGCTTGTTTTTGTCGCTCCTCTTCTTGTTGAATTTTTGTCATCTCTTTTTGGATGCCACCAATACACTTAGCACATAACCGACCTTCACGAATCGTTGCCCCACACTTTTCGCACGGATAACCGAGGTTTGGAAAATGAACGAGCTGTAATCGCCCTTTTTTAATCCATTTAATAATTAGCGCTTCCTCTACTCCTGTCGCATCAACAACTTGAGGCATCGTTGCCGTGCGATTTTCCCGTTTTCGAATAAATGCGTACACCTTTTCAAACAATTTTTCTTCCTCTTTATAACATGCGTCACATACGTCGCGAAATTGCGTCCGCACAAACAAACTTCCACATTTCGGGCAGTTATCTAACATGTTACTCCCCCTTACGTATATATATTAATAATCAATCCTTGAATTTCACCGACAAGCCCGAGCAAATCGAGCCCTTTTTTCTCTTTTTCTAATACAGCGTTTGTTAGTTCGACGAGCTTCTGGTCGACTTCTTTCACAAGCTTATAAATTTTCGTGCGCCCCCCGCGGCTAAACCCGCGCTGTTCTTCAAGCTGCAAACTATTTTTCACCGCATCGTCTAAAAATTGTTTCACTAACTTTTTATATTTTTTTAAATCTTCAACCGTTTGCGACTCCGCTAACTTTTTCCCTTGCGATTCAATTTCTTGCGCCATCGTTTGAAAACGTTCAAATAACACATCACTTTTTTTCTTATGCATCACTTCCGTAAACGACACCGATTCCATTGGTGCATCATCTTTTTTCTCGACACGATTCAACGATGCACGGGACACTTTTTGCACTTCCATCATCGTTCACACCTTTTTCTTTTTATTATGCCACAGTTACAAAAAAAGGGCGAGGTCGCATCGACCTACCCTTTTTACCCATTAGCTTTTTAACAATTGTAAAATTCCTTGCGGCAATTGGTTTGATTGCGCGAGCATCGCCTGTGCCGCTTGGTTTAAAATGTTGTTTTTCGTAAAGTTCGTCATCTCCATCGCCATATCTGTATCGCGAATACGAGACTCAGACGACGTTAAGTTTTCGTGAGCTGTTTTTAAGTTGTTGATCGTGTGCTCGAGACGGTTTTGAATCGCACCTAAATTCGAACGCTGTTCTGAAATTCTCGAGATTGCATAATCATATACTTTTACAGCAGCGGCAGCTTTTTCATGCGCTGTTACGTCAAGTGCATATTCTGTATTGCTACTTGAATCTCCGTTATTTACATTAGGAACGCTTGTGTAATAGGCAATAAGCGTTTCACCTAAATTGTTTTGAAAAGAAACAGATGCACCTGCTGTATTGCTAGACAATTTCAATGCTAGCGCACGCATATCATCAATTCCAATGTTTAACGTTTGCCCTTCATTGGCGCCAATTTGGATTTTCAACGACTGATCAATCGTTCCGCCCGTAATTGCAAACGTTGCTTCCCCATTAGTAAGTGCACCAATATCCATCATTAAATCGCCATTGTGGAATTGTAATTTGGAGTTTGGTGCAATATTGTTTAATGTTTCGATATCGATTCCGTTCGTGCTTAAAGTTGCTTTCGTTGTTGTATTTGCTCCAACAGTAAACATACGAGTGCCTGCAGATAACGTCCCTGTTGTAAAGGAAACGCCTGTATTACCTCCAAATGAATAGTTGCCATTATCATTGACAACAATCGTCGGTGTACCTGCCACCTGATTAAATGACGAGTCGACAAGTTTCGCTGTATACGCTGTAGTTGTGCCAACATCAATTGTAATAGACGTTACTCCTGTTGGATAATCACTTACATTATCTGCTGTATCAACAAAAATTCCACCATTAAGAGTTAGATCGTCATCAACGTTAAAAGAAGTATAATTAGTACCGTCAGTCGAATAGCTTAACGAACTTTGAATACCAAAATTAGCTGTTTCATTCCCAGTTGTATTTCCATATCCGTTATGGCTAATTTCATATGTGATTCCGTCCGAGCCATTAATTGTGACATTCCCTACAGTCGCATCTGTTGGAAGTAATGTAGCTGTACCAATTTGCACACCATTTTTTTCTAAAGATAACTCAATGGTAATATCAAATTCGTTGTAATTACCGTTTTCGCTATTGGTATTTAATTTATTATTAATATCACTATCAGTAGTAAAAGATACACCTAGCTTATTACCAGATGAGTCGTAAAATTCATAGTTTTGCTGATTGTCATCTAAAATAACAGGTTCAGATAGTATCGTTCCACTTTTATCTTGTAATGTGACAGTAAATTTACCTGAACCAGCTGAAGTTTCTGCATACACTAATCTAAAATCTTCACCTTTATAGGTAAATTTAGCAGGGTCAATTGTCACGTTGCTGATGTATGTGCCAGTTGCTGTCCCTGCTGTCACACCTGACGCTTTATTGATCGTTTTTACAGCAAATGTATCTGTCGGACTCACATTAGGATCAGCTGATGTAATTTGAACGCCTGTTAATCCTGTTCCTCCTGCATTAAAGCCTGTTACTGTATTCTCTCTTTTCACATAAAGCGTGACCGATCCATCATTCAACGGAGAGTTCGGCGCAATTGAAACGGCATCAATCATTGGAGATGATGCTGGGTTATTAGTAATTGTCTTGACGTTTTCCTGCTCAATTTTTACTCCATACGTATTGCCGATCACCAAAGTAGAAGAAGGATCTAAAGTAATATTTTGAACTCCACCCGTAATTGGATCTACATTTTGAAGCGTTTTTGTTACTACATCTTCAATTTTCACTTTATAATTTCCAGGCACTATTGTACTTTTTGGATCCAATTGCATACTCGAGCCATTAATGGTTGTTCCTCCGCTCGAAAAGTTAGTTGCGTCAATTTTGACACTTCTTGCACTGCTAGACACAGATTCGTTTAACAACTTTTTCGTATTATATTCAGTAGAGTTACCGATTCTGTTAATTTCAGATGTTAACTGGTTGATTTCTTTTTGAATCGCTTCTCTGTCTTCTACCGTATTCGTATCATTCGCCGCTTGCACCGCCAATTCTCTCATACGTTGCAAAATACTGTGTACTTCGTTCAGCGCCCCCTCCGCTGTTTGAATTAACGAAATGGCATCTAACGCATTGCGTTCTGCTACTTCTAAACCGCGAATTTGCGAGCGCATTTTTTCAGAAATCGCTAACCCAGCTGCGTCGTCTGCGGCGCGATTAATGCGCAAGCCAGAAGAAAGTTTTTCTAAGTTTTTCGCTGTGTTTGATTGGTTTACTGCCAAATTACGATAAGCGTTTAATGCTTGGATGTTATGGTTAATTCTCATGTTTCTCTCTCCTTCACTCCGTCATGATAAATTGTTCGTATGCCGCTGCTTTTTTCGCTGCGACATTCGTTGTCGGTTGTTTTTTCAACGCCTCATTCCATGCGGTCGCAATGTCTTTGGCGATCGTTAGCACTTCCTGCATAATTCCTACATCTTTTTTCATATTTGCGTCAATAAGGCGTTCTGCCATATAGTTGTATAGCACATCTAATTGATGGGCGATAATGCCAGCGTCGTACTTCAAACCGACGCCAAGACGACGTAAAATATCGTTTGCCTTTTGCAAGCGTCTATTTGCATGGATATAGTCGCCCTTTTTTGTGCTTGCGATCGCTTGTTCTACACTTTCAATTAATCCTTCATAAAGTAGCGCTGTTAATTGTTGCGGCGTTTTTTTATACACCACTTCTTCAGTTAAAAACTCCACGCGCTCACTCCCCTTTTGTCGTTCACCTACTTTATTTATCGTCACGATTTTTTATTGTTTAATAGTTTCGTTCCATTTTTTCAATTAAAATTAAAATTTCTGCGATAACTGCATACAATTGCGGTGGAATCGTATCACCGAGGTCAAGGTCAAGCAAATGTTGGACGAGCGCGGCATCTTGTTCAATCGGTACTCCGTTTTGTTTCGCAAGGTCAATAATTTTTTCAGCGACGTAGCCGCGCCCGTGGGCGACGACGGTCGGAGCTTTATCTCCTTGTTCATAGCGAATGACCGCAGCGGATGGACCGTTTATTTCTCGCTTTCGCTTTTGGTTAAAGTACATCATATTGTAAAATCATATCCTTTCTCCGTCCATGTTGCGCGTTTTGGATCGTTCTGCTTTTCTTCAATTTTCGCAAACGTTGTAAATTGTACGTTTCCGACGCGGTAGCCGATTTCTTCAAGGCGCTTCGTAGCAGTTTCGACGAGCGGGCGCATACGTTCAGCGAAATCTTCGCGATCGTTGCGAAACGTTACGGAAATCGTCCGTTCGTTTGCGCTTAATAATACGCCCACATCCCCGAGCTTTTTTGTTTCAAGTAAAAAGTATAAGCTGCAGTTTTCCCAGTCAACTCGTTTCCCATCGTTTCGCGCATTGACGTACACTTTTACGTCTTTCACTTCTTTTTGCAGCAGCAGTGGAATCGTGAAAAAGAGCGTTTGCATCGCGCTTCCTTGGTCGTTTTTATTTAGCAGCTGTTGCCCTGTCATATTCGTCAATGCTTGTTCAGCTTGTTTCGCTGCTTCGCCACCCGTTTGTGCTAATTTCATAAGAAGCCCTTTCATCGTTTCTTCAGCCTGTTCACTTTCGCCGTTAAACACGAGCGTATTGGCAACATCCGCTTCATGCATGAAACCGAGGCGACGAATTGTTTGCAGCATGTGGCGCGCGGACGGCTCAGGTTGGACGATCTCGTTCCATTGCGTGAGTAACGCTCGCTCTGGCGCTTGCTGTTTTAGCGACTGCGCTTCAACAAAATGTTTCACTTTCACATCCGATGGCTTAAATTGCATTTGTTCGAGCGTGCTTTTTACTTGTTTCACGATTTTTTGCGCTTCTGTCGTTTGTCCTTTATCTAATAGCTTTTTCGCCTCCGCTAATTGCGAACTGGCTTGCAGTAATTTTTTCTCCATCGTCATATCCGCAAACAACATCGCATCACTTTTTAAAATCGTTTGGTCAAGCTGTTTAATCGTCGTTTCTAACAGCTGATTTGCTTGTGGCCGCGCCGCTTGCTTGTATTGAGCAATAAGACGATCAATCGCATCTAAATTTCGCATCATATCGCGCTTCGTTTGTTGAAACTGCTTCGCTGCTTCTGCCATTCGTTTCGTTACCGTTTGAACAATGATATCTTTTGACTGTAAACCGAGCGCGCTCAACAATTCGTACGCCTCATCAGCAGGTGACGATGCATCGTTTGTTGACAACGTCCGTTCGACTTGTTGCAGCGCTTGGACGACCGTTTGTCTTGCGGCCATTTCGCGACCTTCATCTGCCAGCTGTTCCGCACGAGCAAACACTTCATGAATGGAAGGTTCCATATGTTGGGCAAGTTGCACCCGTGCCATTTGCAGCGCTTCTTTGACGTTTGGCTCCTTTTGCATCGTTTTCATCGCTTGGGCGATGATCGCACGAACGTCATTTGTTGCACGTTGTTCACTTTCTTTTGTCGTAAGGGCAGTTAACAACTGTTGACGTTGTTTGTCTAACATTTGTGTTGCTTGCTGAAGCGTTTGAGCCATATTTGGTTGTTTCGCAAGTGTAGTATCAGCTTGTAGCTGACGAACCGCTTCTGTCAACGTCATCGCTTGCTGCTCGAGGCGATCAGCAATCATGTTTGCGCGATTGACATGTTCAGGCGCAACCTGTTGTTCAATCGAACGTAACGTTTGCACGAGTTGTTGCCGGGCTTCCTCACTACGTCCAACCGTTTCAAACAACTTCGCTTGGTTTAATGCACGCATGACTTTTTCTGCTTGCTCGGCTGGTAATACACGAACAAGCTCCCTCACTGGCGTCTCCATCGCTTTCACCGTCGAGGCGCTTTCTGCTTGCTTCCGTACCTCTGCCACTTGTTTTAGCTGGGCTTCTTTTGTTTCTAACGTTGTCGATGGCGTATTTGCTCGCAACGCTTCTTTCGCCTCTTGTAACACTTCAGTTGTGACTGCTTCTTCCACTACACGTAGCGCTTGCACGAGCTGTTGACGGGCTTCCACGCTGCGTCCCGTTGTCTCTAGCTGTTTCGACTGTTCAAGGGCACGAGCCACTTTCTCTCCCTGATCCGTTGGTAATGCACGAACAAGCTCCCTCACTGGCGTCTCCACCGCTTTCACCGTCGAGGCGCTTTCTGCTTGCTTCCGTACCTCTGCCACTTGTTTTAGCTGGGCTTCTTTTGTTTCTAACGTTGTCGATGGCGTATTTGCTCGCAACGCTTCTTTCGCCTCTTGTAACACTTCAGTTGTGACTGCTTCTTCCACTACACGTAATGCTTGCACGAGCTGTTGTCGGGCTTCCACGCTGCGTCCCGTTGTCTCTAGCTGTTTCGACTGTTCAAGGGCACGAACCACTTTCTCTCCCTGATCCGTTGGTAAGGTACGAGCGACCTCTCTCACTTGCGAATCCATCGCTTTCACCGTCGGGGTAATTTCTGCTTGCTTCCGTACCTCTGCCACTTGTTTTAGCTGGGCTTCTTTTGTTTCTACCTTTGTCGCTGCAGTATTCGCTCGCAACGCTTCTTTCGCCTCTTGTAACACTTCAGTTGTGACTGCTTCTTCCACTACACGTAATGCTTGCACGAGCTGTTGTCGGGCTTCCACG
>NZ_JACHES010000012.1:0-5445 GCF_014201585.1 Anoxybacillus tengchongensis | reverse complement strand
TCTCTCCCTGATCCGTTGGTAAGGTACGAGCGACCTCTCTCACTTGCGAATCCATCGCTTTCACCGTCGGGGTAATTTCTGCTTGCTTCCGTACCTCAACGACTTGTTTCAGCTGCGCTTCTTTTGTTTCTACCTTTGTCGCTGGCGTATTCGCTCGCAACGCTTCTTTTGCCTCTTGTAACACTTCAGTTGTGACTGCCTCTTCCACTACACGTAGCGCTTGCACGAGCTGTTGCCGGGCTTCCACGCTGCGTCCCGTTGTCTCTAGCTGTTTCGACTGTTCAAGGGCACGAGCCACTTTCTCTCCCTGATCCGTTGGTAATGCACGAACAAGCTCCCTCACTGGCGTCTCCACCGCTTTCACCGTCGAGGCGCTTTCTGCTTGCTTCCGTACCTCTGCCACTTGTTTTAGCTGGGCTTCTTGGCTGTCTACTTTTATCGCTAATGCGTTCGTGCGCAACGTTTCTTTCATTTCTACTTCTGTTCGTATATCAGTTTTTTGTCCCACTGCCCGCAATGCTTGAATGAGGTCAGTTTTCGTCTTTTCTCCTAGTTGTTCTACACGTTCAATTGCTTCATATAATTCATTCGCTTCAATGCGTGGCAATACCGTTTCTTTCAACTGACGAACAGCATCTTCTATCGAGCGAGATGTGCGAACAATTCGTTTCGCTTCATCCATCGCTTGTTTTTGTGCAGCTGGAGACGGCCGTACCGACACATCTTCTGTTTTCTCAACAGAAGCAAACGCTTCAAGCAATCGCTGTTTGGCGCTAAGTGGCTGGCCTGAGCGATACAACTGTTCTGCTTCTTGTAACGCTGGACCGAGCGTTTGACGAACGACATCACTCTCTTTTGCAATAGTGAGCGCTTTTGCAACGATCGGCTCACGTTCGATTTGTTGACGTACAGTTTGTAGCTGTTTTCCTTGCGTTGTTGCTCGTTCAGTTTGTACATAATCTATTCTCTTTTCATTCGCCTCTGCCAAAGCAACAGCTTGCATGATGCGACTGCGGGCAAACATCTCGTGTCCGCGCTCTTTTAACAACGTCGCCTCTCGAACGGCTTTTGTGATTTCGTCATGTCCGTTCTCCTCTGCAAACTGCTTTGCCGATTCAATCGCACGATCAATGTTTCGCTCTCGTTGCAGTTGTGCACGTAGCTCACTGACCGTTTGCGACCGTTGCTTTGCGATTGGAGTAAATGAAAAATGTTCATCAATCGCCCGAACGATATCATGTAACGACTCGCTTAACGGCTTGCCGTGGAGCGCTTCATGAACCGCTTGTAACTGCTTCATCGTCATATCAAGCTTTTTGCTTGCTGCGATTTGAATCGTTTCTAACTTTTGTTCAACCGTTCCTTTTCCTTCTGCTAAAAACGTGCGTAACGACTCCACCGTTTCTCGAGTGAGCGGCAATTGCTTTTGTGCTACCATCGTCACCGCCTGGCGAAGTTCAGGCGTTTCAAACGTTTCAGATGATGATGTAGAAGGTGGTGTCACAATCTTTCCTTCGACAATATCCCCATCACTACCGGTTACTTGTACTTTCACTCGTCCAGACGGCGGCACGTCACCTTCAAAACGAAACCGAATATCGACACCTCGCAATTGCACGATCGCTTCTTTTTCACCTACTTGTTCTTTCACAACTGCTTCGTACACATCTCCTGCTTTTAACGTCACAGTCGTTGAAGATGACGATGTCGAGCGATAATGTCCGTATCCGCGAATTTCCATAACGACTCATCTCCGTTCTCCAATATTCCTATTTTTTATATCGACCATCGGTACGATGTTTTCAATGGGAGTTTGTTCCCAACTATGAGCGGATGAGCGTAAAAGAAGAAATGTCACGTGCCCCTGCTGCATAAAGAACGTTGGCCGCTTCATGCACCGTTGCCCCTGTCGTATAAATATCATCAACGATGACAATGCGCTTTTCGGCTACATCTTCTCCTGTCAAACAAAACTTGCGCCCGACAAAACGTTCACTCCTCGTTTTTTTCGATTGTTTTTCATCATCAATACGTCGCAAGGCAAAAATCATTGGCAACGATAAAAGCGAAGCGATTGCTTCTGCTTGATTAAACCCTCTTTCAGCTAATCGAGAAGGGCTAAGTGGAATCGGTACGAGGAACACATCGGAAGAAAAATGTTCGTTAAACACAGCGCAAACATCATGGCGAAATGCTTCAACGAGCGCATAGTCTCCTCGAAATTTAAAACGATTCATCACTTCTTTCATCCAGTCGTCGTATATATAGACGGAATAGTTTTGTTTCAAGGCGCTTTTGCGCTGTTTCCACTTTATACAATCGGCACATATCGGTACGTCACTTAAACGGCTACATCGTTCACAACGATTTCCTTCAAGGCGAATAAAGCGAGCTCGACAACGCGGACAACAAACATCCGCTTGACGAAGCGTGAAAAGCATAGCAAACGATATCGGAGGCATCCATTCATCATGACAAATGAGACACTTCATTTGTCAATCAACCCTCGCTTTCGTGCTTCATCGTTCATCCGTATAATATGGCGCTTTGCTGACACCATCGCTTTCGTTTTTCCGAAATGAAAAAAGCGAACATCACCTGTCGGATATTGAGCGCTTCGACCAACACGTCCAGCGATTTGCACGAGCGCACTCTCTGTAAAAATCGGTTGCTCTGCACCTAACACAGCAACGTCAATGTTTGGGACCGTTACCCCGCGCTCTAAAATGGTCGTTGTGACAAGAAGAGGAATTTGTCCACGCCGAAAAGCAAGCACTTTTTCCTTTCGTTTCGGATCTTCAGCATGTACCCCTTCAATGCGAGGGTGAAATTGTTGTAAGTACGGAACAACTTGTTGTAAAAAGTCGATGTGGGGAACAAATAAAAAGGCTTGTTTGTTTCTTTCGAGATGCTCGTTTACCCATCGAACAACACATGAAGGCAACCGCTTGTGGCGCCATTTTTTTTGCCAATTGCCGCACCATTCAAATGTAGGGACAGGAAGAGGATGACGATGATACCGTGCAGGAATCGTCACTGCTTTACGCTGACCGCTTTTTACTTCACGTTGCCATTGTTCGTTTGGGGTTGCGGTTAAATAAATGAGTGAGGAGTTCGGTTTTCGGGCCCGTTCTACCGCATAGGAAAGCATCGAGTCTACACTATACGGAAATGCATCGACTTCATCCACAATCATCACGTCAAAAGCACGGTAATACCGAAGCAATTGATGAGTCGTTGACACCGTCAGCGAAGCGAGCTTGCCACGGTCTTGGCTACCACCGTATAACGCTGCGATATCGACAGACGGAAAAACGTTCGCGAGGCGTGGGGCTAACTCCAATACGACATCTGTGCGCGGAGCAGCAAGACAGACGCGCTTTCCTTGCGACAACGCCATATCGATTCCTGCAAATAGCACTTCTGTTTTCCCGGCTCCACATACCGCCCAAACAAGCAAAGATTCATTTCGATCAATAGCATGACAAACTTCATCGGATGCAAGTTGTTGGGCGGGAGATAATTGACCGTTCCATTGTAGCGGTGAAGAAAAAGAGATGGAAGGAGTAGGGCCAGTCCAAATCACGAGCGGATTACATTCGCTACATCGCCCCATCGTTATACATTTGCGGCAATACGTACATATGCGTCCACAACGAGCGCACGGAAAAGAAGCAAAAAGCTGTTGATCATCATTATTACAACGAACACACATATAGCCGCGCTTTGTTTTTATGATACTGTCTACAATTTGCACATGTTGCTTATCGTAAGGAAACGAAAGTTCAGATGTAAGCAGCTGTTTCCCTGCGAAATGCAAGCAAATCACCTCCAATAAAAAAGAAGTGGACAAGTCGCCCACTTCTTTTATTCGCGCTAGTCAAAAAAATTCCTGTTTACTTTTTATACCAACCAAATCCCATCGCACCTTCTCCTAAATGCGTGCCGATAACAGGTCCGAAATAGCTAAGGAAAAATTCAACGTGCGGATATTGTTGCTCAAGTTTTTCTTTCCATGCGCGTGCTTCTTCTTCACGGTTCGCATGAATAATGACCGCACGCATAGGAACGCCAAGGTTTGCATCTTCAGCAAATAGTTCTTCTATACGATGTAACGCTTTTTTACGGGTACGAATTTTTTCAAACGGAACGATGACTTTATTAACGAAATGCAAAATCGGTTTAACTTGCAGGAGGCTGCCGATAAACGCCTGTGCACCGCTTAACCGCCCGCCACGCTGCAAATGTGATAAATCGTCGACCATAAAATACGCACGTACCGATTGTTTCATTTCATCTAACCGAGCAATAATCGCTTCCGGATGCGCACCTGCTTGCGCCATTTCTGCCGCTTCCATCGCATAAAATCCTTGCACCATGCAGCTAATTTCTGAATCATACGCATACACCCGAATGCCTTCGACCATTTGACCAGCTGCAACCGCCCCTTGATACGTTCCGCTAATGCCGCTTGATAAATGAATCGAAATGACCGCGTCGTATTGTTTCGACAGCTGTTCAAACGTCTCAACGAATAAACCAATCGGTGGTTGAGATGTTGTCGGCAGTTGTTCACTCGTTTTCACTTTATCAAAAAAATCAGCTGCCCCCATGTCGATCTCTTCCCGATACGTCTCTGTGCCAAAGACGACACTCAAAGGAATAATATGTATATTCAACTGTTCGCGAATATGCTTTGGGATATACGCTGTACTATCCGTTAAAATCGCCGTCTTCATCGCTCTTACCGTTACAGAAAACTTACAAAACTTTATAAATCATCTATTCATTATTTATAAAGTTTTCGTTTCTTTCCTTGTTCATCACGCCCGATTTCGCCGAAGCTACTCTCGTTTGCGTGGCGCTCCGAAGGCTTTACTTCCCCACTAACGTATGGGTACATAGTCATGTCACATCATGGATTTGGCATATTGTTTCAAGTTGATGCTCGCGTTGAGATCGCGATCCATTTGTAACCCACACACTTCGCAACGGTACGTCCGTTCCGATAAAGAAAGGCGGTCTTTCACATGACCGCAACGGCTGCACTTTTTGCTTGACGGATAAAAGCGATCTACGACGATCAACTCGATACCGTGCCATGCACATTTATACGTCACTTGTCGCTTGAACTCGTGGAATGTTTGTTGCTGGATTGCTTTCGATAGCTTGCGATTTTTTAACATGCCACTTGTGTTCAAATCCTCCATCACGACATACGCTGGCTTGGCTTTCACCAACGTCGTTGTGATGTGGTGGGTATAGTTTAGCTGAATGTTTTTTAGCCTTCGGCGTTTTTTGAGAACAAGGAATTCAAGTTTCTTGATGTTTTCCGTTTTTCTGTAACGGCATTCACCTCCTTCTGTTTTTGTTTTATTCATTTCGTACTTTCGTGATATTTGTCTTTGCATGCGCCTAATTGACTTTTCCAGCTTTTTTACTTTC
>NZ_JACHES010000011.1 GCF_014201585.1 Anoxybacillus tengchongensis | reverse complement strand
GCTCGACTTGCATGTATTAGGCACGCCGCCAGCGTTCGTCCTGAGCCAGGATCAAACTCTCCATAGAAAAGTTATCCTTAGCTTTTGTACGCTTTCGCTTCGTTCAGTTTTCAAGGAACATCTTTGCTTTTTTGCGACTTTTTTAATTTAACATATCGCTTTTTTTGTGTCAAGAACAATTTTCTTATATTTTTTATTGTCGCACTATAACAGCGACGCTTTAAAATATAACACGTTCTTTTTTAAAATGCAACCACTTTTTTTAAATTCTTTTTACATGTTTTCCGAACATATACACTCCTATTCCCACAATGATAAAAAAAGAGCCGATTGCTTGCGATAAATAAATTTTTTCACCTAACCATATATAAGCTAATACAATTGCTCCAATCGGTTCAAATAAAATAGCCATCGACACCATTGCAGCATTTACCCATTTCATCGCCCAATTAAAAAGAGAATGGCCAAACAATGTTGGGATTACAGCTAACAAAATAAAATAACTCCAGTCATCCACATCATATGAAAAAAATGAATATCGAAATAATACTACATATCCACTTAATACAATGGAAGCAATACCATAGACGATATACGTATATGTAATTAAGGAAAGTTGCTTTCGTAAATGTTGACCAACTAGCCAATAACCTGTTACCATAGCACATGCTATTAATGCAAGCATATCCCCATAAAGCGCTTTGCCACTTATTTGAAAATCTCCCCAACTAATAATGACACTACCTACAATTGCAAGTAGCGCACTTACCCATTCACTTATTGTCATTTTTTCTTTAAAAAAGAGAAACCCACCAACAAAAGCGAATAATGGTTGCAACGTCACTAAAACAACTGAACTTGCGACTGATGTGTAACGAAGTGATTCAAACCAAAGAATAAAATGAAACGCAAGCAACGTTCCAGATAGGGTAGCGAAAGCCCAATCTTTTCGATTCATCCCTTTTGTTTCTTTTCTGTGCCTTACAACAAACAGCGGTGTCATCAAAACAACTGCAAAAAAAAGACGATAAAAAGCTGTAACGGCTGATGGGGCATCTGTAAATTTTACAAAAATAGCTGATGTAGAAATTGAAAATGCCCCAATAATTAATGCAATATATGCTTTCATGCCCATCATCCTTTCGAATATACTTATTGAAAAAAGGGGGAGTGTCTCGTGGATGCTCATGTGTTTATGAAACTTGGAATCTCTGCCATCCTTGGACTTATTATCGGTTTAGAACGGGA
The DNA here is from genome assembly GCF_014201585.1 of Anoxybacillus tengchongensis. Taxonomy (GTDB): domain Bacteria; phylum Bacillota; class Bacilli; order Bacillales; family Anoxybacillaceae; genus Anoxybacillus; species Anoxybacillus tengchongensis. The sequence goes on along the minus strand of NZ_JACHES010000011.1, from coordinate 84,627 downwards.
ACTAAAAAGAAAGCCAGTCGGTCTTAAAACATGTCTTGTCATTTCGATTGTGAGCTGCTTACTAACAATCGTATCAATCGAATCAGCATATACATTTCCAAAAGCCGAACATATTAACATGGACCCGCTTCGCCTCGCAGCCCAAATTGTATCAGGTATCGGTTTTCTCGGAGCAGGTGTTATTCTTCGTCGTGGAAACGACAGCATTTCTGGTTTGACAACCGCTGCGCTCATCTGGGGAGCGGCGGGTGTCGGCGTTGCTGTCGGAGCAAATTTTTATATTGAAGCCATTCTCGGTGTTGTCTTTCTTATCGCTAGCGTCGAGCTTATCCCGCTCGTAACAGCCGTTTTTGGTCCAAAACAACTGAGGGAAAAAGAACTCCTTGTCAAACTGATCGTATTAGACGCAACAAAAATTTCAGACGTAATACAAGTTATTAAACACCAAAATATTCGCATTAAAACCGTGCGCATTAAAGATTTAGATAACGGGAACCACTTCGTTGAATTGAAAGTATCTGTCGATCAAAAACGAGCAACAACAGATGTATACGAGTTTATTCATCAAATTCCTGCTATTCGTGGGGTGGATATCGAGAACTTTTAACTTGAAAATCATTATCATTTAAGCTAGCATATATGGTGAAACTTACAATCAAATCAAATAGGTGGCGAACTACATGTCCTCTATTATAAAAAATATGGAGCTTTGCTTTCTCATGCGCCAACTCTCAGCAAAGGACGAGCTCACTTTTCTTCATTCATATCGCGTGACAAAAATTGCTCTGTCTTTTGCTTCGTTTTTAAAATTAGCCGATGAAAAAAAACGTGAGCTTCAATTTGGAGCACTTATTCACGATATCGGCAAATTGCACGTTCCTGCTCATATTTTAATAAAAAAAGGGAATTTATCAGAAGAAGAATTTGCTGAAATAAAAAAACATCCGCTATTTGGCATACATATATTACAAAATTATCATGTTTCACCTGAAATTTCCCATATCGTTTTATATCATCATGAACGATGGGACGGAAAAGGATACCCACACAAAAAGAGAGGAGAGAATATTCCGTTTCTTGCTCGTCTCGTCGCTTTAGCCGATTCACTCGAAGCAATGACTGGTATTCGACCATATCGTGCACCTCTTACATGGGAGGACGCTTATAAGGAAATAGGAAAAGGAGCAGGTACACAATTTGATCCACGATTGACAACTTCCTTTTTGTTATGGATGGAAAATCATGTGATTCCAATTGAACAAAACACAGAAACAATCATACAAACAATCCCGATCATCTCATAACATCCATTGACGAAAAAACAAAATGTTTTTACAATAAGAGAGAAAAGGGGCATTAGCTCAGTTGGGAGAGCGTCGTGCTGGCAGCGCGAAGGTCACCGGTTCGAGCCCGGTATGCTCCATAAGAAAAACCCTTGCGTTGCAAGGGTTTTTTCGTTTTACTCCTCCGTTAATTCTTCCACTGGAACGATGTGGCGTTCATGTTCCCGCCCACGCATATGTACGGTAGCTGTGCGCCTTGATTCATCGTACCCATCAATCCAAACAGATTGACCATGATAAGATACACGAATATCGTCCGGCGAAGAAATGATTTGTTTCACGCGATTCATATCCAATATGACTCCCTCCTTTCATTTATATCGTTTGTTTTTATAAAGAAAAATATGTAAGAAATTGCACCATCTCGTCTACAATGAATAAAAACAGGAGGGAAAATAAATGAGATGGTATGAATTTCTCGCTTCATATTGGCGGCTTTCCCCGCTCGTACGCATCATTTTAACAATTACAACCATTATTTTTTTATTCGGGATCACTATTCATATCGTTGAACCAAAAACATTTTCAACCGCATTTGACGGCGTATGGTGGGCATTAGTGACAACGACAACGATTGGTTATGGTGATTTCGTACCGCAAACAACGGTAGGGAAACTTGTCGCCATCGCTCTCATTTTAATCGGTACTGCATTCGTCTCTGCTTATTTTGTCGCACTATCTGCCAAAGCCATTTCGAGAGAAAACGCTTTATCTGCTGGCGAACTTCCTTACACAAAAGGCAATCATGTCATTTTAGTCGGTTGGAACGAACGCATTCGCCAGCTGCTTGCTTTCATACCTTCTAACATGCCATGTCTCGTCATCGACGAGACACTAAAACGTTGGGATGTGCCAAAACATATTCATTTCATTAAAGGAAATCCGACTCATGACGATATATGGGAAAAAGCGAACGTGTTTGAAGCTCACACCGTCATCATTACCGCCAATCAACATAAAAATGAAACAGAAGCAGATTTAGCGTCCATCGTCACTCTTTTGACAGTAAAATCGCTTCATCCATCCGTATATACCATTGTAGAAATATTGACCACACCACAAGTCGATAATGCGAAACGTGCTGGAGCAGATAAAATTATTGAGACAAATAAATGGACAAGCTTTTTAATGGCAAATTGCCTTTCATCTCCAAGTGTGTTAAACGATATTGAGGAATTCAAAAAACATCCGTTAAAACGTTTAACTGTGCGCGAAGAATGGATCGGTATGTCTTTCGCCTCCATGCTGACTGAATTAAAAAAAGAAGATGTATTACTAATTGGTATTGCAAACGATCAACACATCGCAATTAACCCGCCATCGCATACAATCATTCAGTCGAAAGATGAGCTTATCGTATTAGTGCAATAGCCGTTCTTCTAAATCTTTGATTAGTGTTTTTGCCATTGCTACATATTGATTAGGCACCGTTGCATCCGGGTCTTCTGGTTCAGAAAACTGATTAAACGACGCAGTCACATTTCCAATATGCACGTTGTCGTCTAATCCGCGCTGATATTTATGACATAAGACGTATGGGCGTTTCAATTCAACTGTTGTTCCATACGAATCAAGCTGCCCATCTACAGCAACAAATGGAAGACGCAAAAATTGATAGCCGACATCATCTGCCATTTTATAATCAAACGAACCGTGATCATAATCCCAATTTCCACCGATTACGTAACCGAGCGGTTTTAATTGTTGTTCTAACACGTTTAACAAAAATGCTTTTCCTTCTAATCTAGACGGAATTTCAATCATGTTTATCACTCCTCCTCTGCTTGTATTATGTCCAAAAAAGAGCTTTCCCTGCATTCAAGGAAAGCTCTTTCTCGTTGCGAAACGACTGTAAACTATTGAAAATGTCTCACTTCAAAGACAATACCTCGATTACATTTTCTGTATGACTTCTCTTTACTTCAATCGTTTTTCAAGTTCTGCTTTTTTCTCTTCGTATCCAGGCTTGCCAAGAAGGGCAAACATATTCACTTTGTACGCTTCAACACCCGGTTGGTCAAACGGATTGACTCCAAGTAAATATCCGCTCATGGCGCACGCTTTTTCAAAGAAGTAAACGAGATAACCAAACGTATATTCATCTAAGCGCGGTAGTGTAACGACTAAATTCGGTACACCTCCATCTGTATGCGCCAACAATGTACCTTCAAACGCTTTTGTGTTGACAAAGTCGACTGTTTTTCCTGCTAAATAATTTAAACCGTCTAAATCGTTATCTTCTGCATCAATCGTCAACTCATGACGCGGTGTTTCTACTTTTAGCACCGTTTCAAACAAGTCGCGACGTCCTTCTTGCACGTATTGACCTAATGAATGGAGATCTGTTGAAAAGTTTGCTGAAGCTGGGAAAATACCTTTTTGATCTTTTCCTTCGCTCTCACCAAACAATTGCTTCCACCATTCCGCAAAATATTGTAATGCTGGCTCGTAGTTAATGAGCATTTCAATTGTTTTTCCTTTGTTGTATAGCACGTTACGCACCGCAGCATATTGATAAGCGATGTTTTCCTCTAACTCCGATTTACTGAAATCTTCGCGCGCTTGTGCCGCACCTTTCATCATCGCTTCAATGTCCGCCCCACTTACAGCAATCGGCAATAATCCAACCGCTGTTAAAACGGAGTAGCGTCCACCGACATCATCTGGAATGACAAATGTTTCGTATCCTTCTTCTGTCGCTAACGTTTTTAACGCTCCGCGCGCACGGTCTGTTGTTGCGTAAATGCGTTTACGCGCTTCTTCTTTTCCGTATTTTTCTTCAAGAAGCTTACGGAAAATACGAAAGGCAATCGCAGGTTCTGTCGTCGTTCCTGATTTCGAAATGACATTGATCGAAAAATCTTTCCCTTCAAGTAAATCCATGACATCGCGCATATATGTAGAACTAATATTGTTACCAACGAAAATAATTTGTGGCGTTTTCCGTTTTTCTGTTGGAAGCGCATTGTAAAATGAATGTTGCAACATTTCAATTGCTGCACGAGCGCCTAAATAAGAGCCACCAATGCCGACAACTAACAGGACATCAGAGTCTTCTTGAATTTTTTTCGCTGCTTGTTGAATGCGAGCAAATTCTTCTCGGTCATATGCGATAGGAAGATCAATCCATCCTAAAAAGTCGTTCCCTTGTCCTGTTTTTTCATGAAGCGCATGATGTGCTACTTTTACTGCGTCACGCAAATACGTTAGCTCATGTTCACCGAAAAAAGACAACGCTTTTGAATAGTCAAACTGAATATGCGTCATGTACGTTTCCTCCTCAATGATAGTATCCTCTTTCACTTTAGCGAAACAATTAGCGAGAATCAAGTTGACAGAAATGATGTAAACGGATTCATTATGACATTTTTCGCACTTTACAACGAGGCTTGTAAAATCGTCATGACATCGTGATGATGCAACTTTTTAAAATTGCCAAACGGCCCGAATGCCATTGCTTTTTCAGCGATAAGTGGCAATGAGTCTTCACCAATGTCATAATCGGCTAATCGGCTCGGAGCGCCTAAGCTATTCCAAAATGCACGAAGCTTTTCAATTCCTTCTAACGCGATTTCACGGTCTCCTTTCCCTTCTGGATACACGTTAAACACGCGAACAGCTAGTTGCTTAAACCGCTCGACATGTTCATCAAGCACATGTTTCATCCAGTTCGGGAATAAAATAGATAGTCCACCTGCATGTGGAATATCGTGCACCGCTGATACAGCATGCTCAATATTGTGCGTTGCCCAATCGCCACGTAGCCCCATGCGTAAAATCCCATTTAAAGCCATCGTTCCACAGTATAAAATCGTTTCACGATGATCTACATTTTTTAAGTCTTCGATAAGTTTTGGTGCTGTTTCAATAACCGTTCGTAAAATCGCTTCACACATTCGATCTTGTAGTGGTGTATTTGGGGCATGATGGAAATATTGTTCTAATACGTGTGACATGATATCAACGACGCCGTATACTGTATGATCTTTCGGAACAGTTGTTGTATACATAGGATCTAAAATCGAAAACTTTGGAAAAACAGCTGGGCTACTCCAACCGTATTTTTCTTTCGTGTCCCAATTAGTAATGACAGAATTTGCATTCATTTCTGACCCTGTCGCAGCTAACGTTAATACCGTCCCGAGCGGGAGAGCCTGCTGGACCGTTGTCTTTCGCGAAATAAAATCCCAGGCGTCTCCATCGTATAAGGAACCAGCTGCGATCGCTTTAGCACAATCGATGACACTTCCGCCACCAACCGCTAAAATGAAATCAACGTTTTCTTTGCGACATATGTCAATACCTTTTTGCACCGTAGATAAACGTGGGTTTGGCTCAACTCCTCCTAACTCCGACCAAGACTTGTTCAATGAACGCAAAATAGATACGACATCATCATATACTCCGTTTTTCTTAATACTTCCCCCACCGTATACAATTAAAATGTGTTCATACGCAGTGAGTTCTTTCTTCAATTGCTCAATTTGTCCCTTACCGAAAATTAATTTCGTTGGATTATGAAAAACGAAATTTTCCATGTTGATCCCTCCTTCCTTTCATTATTTCCAAAAGAAACAAATAAGTAAAGAAAATTGTATTTTTTATGTATACTTCTCTAACAATGATTCATTCTATAAATGAATACGATGTTTTAAAGGAGGATGAACATGAGTACGTTACAACGAATCGCACTATTGCTTACTGTTATTGGAGCACTTAACTGGGGGCTCATTGGCTTTTTCCGCTTTGATCTTGTTGCAGCCATTTTTGGTGGGCAAGCATCAGCATTTGCTCGCATTGTTTATGCTCTCGTCGGCATTGCAGGGCTCATTAATCTCGTACTTCTGTTTAAACCGACGGAAGAGCTCGGACGTACAGAGCCAAAAATGTCAAGAACATAAACATAAACGAACAACTCACCGATCGCTCGGTGAGTTGTATTTTTTCTTAGCTTCCGCAATCCATTTTTCAAGTTGGATTTTTAACGGTTGAAATCCTAAAGGGGTCTCGATATGTGTTGTGTCATGATCGACGTCCCGTAACGATAAGCTAATTCGCTTTGTTTTTTCATCAATAGCGATAATTTTTACCCGAACAGACTCCCCTACATTTACATAGTCATAAATATTTTTTACATACCCATCGGTAATTTCCGAAATATGAATAAGCCCTTGTGTTCGTTCATCAAGCGATACAAATATACCGTATGGCTGTATTCCTGTGACAATGCCAGTAACGATCGCACCCTCTTTCCAATTCAAATGAAACACTCCTCGTTTTTTGAAAAATTGTAACATAATTCGCTTAAAAAGTGTTAATTTTGTAGGTGAGTATAAATCAGAACATGGTATGATAAACATGTAAACGAATTTCGGAGAGGTGGGAGAATAAATGAGCACAATTGGTGAAAATATTCGCATGTACCGTGAACAGCGAAATATGTCACAACAAGAATTGGCGATGAAAGTTCGTGTAGGGGTAGCGACGATTCAAAAATATGAGTCAGGTGAGCAAGTTCCTGACACGCCAACGATTTTAAAACTTTGTACTGCTCTTGATGTTCCTGCATCAGAACTGTTAGAACGGGCAGATTTATCCAACTCATCTAGTCTTGACCCAGAAATTGAATACTTAATTAAAGAAATTGGCATTAAGCGCGCAAAACTCATTTTACGAAAAGCAAAAGAATTTAGCGAGGAAGATTTTTTGCGCGTCATGCAAATGTTATATGAACTCAAATACAATAAAGAAAGCTGACGATCGTGTCAGCTTTTTTATAGTCGCTCAAGAAATCGCTTCATGCGCCGAATGGCCTCCTGCAGCTGTTCGAGCGATGATGCATATGAACAACGAATATATCCTTCTCCACTTGCTCCAAACACATGGCCAGGAACAACAGCAACTTTTTCCTCTAACAATAAACGCTCAGCAAACTTTTCTGATGTCATGCCTGTTGACTGAATGGACGGAAATGCATAAAATGCTCCACCTGGCATATGACAGGAAAGGCCAATTTCATTTAATGATTGAACAAAAAAGTTGCGTCGTTGTCGGTAACTTTTTTTCATTTCTTCGACATCTCCTGCTCCGTTTTGCAACGCTTCAATAGCTGCATATTGAGCCATCGTTGGGGCGCACATCATTGTATATTGATGAATTTTTAACATGGCTGTCGCTAAATCTTTCGGTGCCGCGATAAAACCTAGTCGCCATCCCGTCATCGCAAATCCTTTTGAAAATCCATTAATTAAAATCGTCCGTTCTCGCATATGTGCAATGGCAGGAAAGCTTGTGTATTGTTCGTCGTAACATAACTCCGCATAAATTTCATCTGAAATGACAAGCAAATCATGTTTTGCTACGATGCGTGCGATTTGTGCCAGCTCTTCCCTATTCAGTACCGTTCCTGTCGGGTTGTTTGGAGAACAAATAATTAATGCTTTTGTTTTCGGTGTCACGACTTGTTCAATTTGTTCAGGCTGAAGCTTAAACTGATGTTTTCCACTCGTTTGAATTGAAATTGGCACACCTCCTGCTAACGCAACAAGCGGTGCGTACGAAACGAAACTCGGCTCAACAACAATGACTTCATCCCCCGGATTCAAAATCGCTCGAAGAGAAACATCAAGCGCCTGACTTGCTCCGACCGTCACAATAATTTCATTCGCTGGATCGTATAATACTTCAAAACGACGCGCTAAATAATCGCTAATTTCTTTTCGTAATTCCCATAAACCTGCGTTTGCTGTGTATGATGTATATCCTTGTTCTAATGATAAAATACAAGCTTCTCGTACACTCCAAGGGGTAATAAAATCTGGCTCACCAACCCCTAGTGAAATGACTCCTTCCATGCTTGCTGCTAAATCAAAAAAACGACGAATACCGGATGGTTGTAAACGCGACACGGTATCAGATACGTACGTCTTCGTCTTTTGCATCACGGAGCCACCACGATTCTTCGATCTTGATCACCTTGTTCGAATACGGTGCCATCATGTTTATACTTCTTCAAAATAAAATGAGTTGTCGTTGAAATAACGGAGTCAAGCGTTGATAATTTTTCAGAAACAAAATGAGCGATCTCAGACATGGAACGTCCTTCAATAACAACCGATAAATCATATGCACCCGACATTAAATAGACGGATTTGACCTCCGGGAAGCGATAAATACGTTCTGCTACTTCATCGAATCCGACACCTCGCTTTGGTGTTACTTTCACATCAATCATAGCCGTCACACCTTCATGCCCATCAACTTTTCGCCAGTCAACGATCGTTGCATATTGCACAATGACTTTTGCTTCTTCTAGCTTTTTTATAATATGCTCCACTTCCGAAACAGAAAGAGACACCATTTTCGCCATTGTATCGATCGGCAATCGTGCGTGTTTTTCTAGCAGTTCAACAATTTCAAGTTCTTTTTCACTTAGCTTCATATGAATCCCCCCTGCCATAAATTTTCACATAATTTAGAAAAAAATGCACGCATTTTTTCAAAAAAAGAAGCAAGACGACACCGCTTGCTACTACCGTTTTTTTATGATACCGCATGCGATTCGCTTACCTGCATTTCCTGCTGGCTGAGACATCCCATCATCTTTCCCTTCATGGATCACAATGGATGTTCCTTCTTTTGTAAATAGACCATTTTTCTCTTCTGATAAATTGACATTTGGAGCTATTAATTGTACTTTGACCGTTCCATCTTCTTTCACGATCAAATTCGGTAAATCACCTGCGTGCGCCCCTTCTGGATGAAGAAGACCATGTTCTTTTCCTTCTGGATTAAAATGTTCCCCCGCTGATTTAAATTCAGGCGGTTCGCATGTTCCTTTGTCATGAATATGCATCGCATGCTCCCCTGGTGGAAGTCCTTTTAAATCAATATCTAATTTTACTCCTTGAGGTTGTTGGGACATTTTAATCGTTCCAAGCGAGTCCCCGTCTTCATTAATCATATTGACATTGACGTTTTTTACTTGTTGTTCCATACAACCGCTTATAAGTAATAAAACGAAACATACAATGACTTGGCGCACAATAAGCCCCCCAACTACATATTTACCACTTATTATGCCCCTTCTGTGTTCATTTAATCGTCTACTTGTTGTTTTTTCAACTGTTCTTCTAATTGTTTCGCTTTTTCCTCTTGACGCTTTGAAATTTTTATAATCAGTCTCATCGTCAACACCGCAGCGATAAAAAATGCTGTAAATGAAATCGCCGCAGGAATGTATTCTGTTTTATCTTCTGGAAAGTATAGAAACAATCCAAATATGATGTTAGCCATACGATCAACCTCTCCATATGTCATCTCACTCATTATATCATAAAGGCAATTGTATCACTTTGCAAAAAGGAATATAATTGGATTCGTAAACAAAAAAGGGAGGCGTATTCGTTTGAAAAACGTCGTAATCCACAAAGTCATTACATTTGTATTCACAGAGGCACAATTGAGGGGGTATTGGAACGAAAAGAAACAAAAAATTCCATTTGAATCTTTAACAAATGAGCAGTTGATGGCATTAGCTGAAGACATGTTAGCAAACTCTTCTCATAGCCAGCTCGAGCAACATATTTTAGATCATGGCTGGCGTGTAAAAGAAGAAATAGAAGGACAAGTGCTTGCAGAAGATGACTCACGTGAACATGTGCATGTGGAAGTGATCGATACAACGAAACAAGGGTCGCCATCGACGAAATTGTTTATCGATCGTTTATCACAAATCGAATGTTCACAATGTGGATTTTCTTTTTATGTTCGCAATGTAAACGCTGACACAACACATTTAAAATGTCCAAGCTGCCTTCAGCTACTAAAAAACTGAGAGAAGAAAGGAATGACAGATCGTGCATGAGGCAATGACTCATGAAGTAAATAACTTCCAATATTATGTGGCCATTGCAATCTTTTTGATTACATACGCCATTATTATTTCAGAAAAAGTGAACCGAGCTGTGATTGCTTTATTAGGTGCCGCTTTTATGATCATTTTCGGCATTGTCGATTTACATCAAGCGTACACGCATCATATCGAATGGGGAACGATTACGCTTTTAATCGGAATGATGATTCTTGTTAGCATTACGAGTAAATCAGGCTTTTTCCAGTATGTTGCGGTCAAAGCTGCAAAAATGGCAAAAGGAAGCCCAATTCACATTTTAGTCATTTTATCATTGCTAACAGCTGTTCTTTCTGCCTTTCTGGACAATGTTACAACTGTTTTATTAATCGTCCCGGTTACATTCTCTATTACACGCATGTTAGAAGTAGAGCCTGTTCCATTTTTAATTTCTGAAGTCCTTTTCTCAAACATTGGCGGAACAGCGACATTAATTGGAGATCCACCAAACATTATGATTGGCTCTGCCAATAAACATTTGACGTTTAATGATTTCTTATTTAATTTAGGTCCTGTTGTGTTAATCATTATGCTCGTTATTGTCGTTATTTTGTATGTCTTTTATCGCAAACGCCTTCAAGCAAATGCGGAACTCATCGAACGGCTGATGAAAATCGATGAAAAACAATATATTAAAGACGCGGTCCTATTGAAAAAGTCTGTTTCTGTTCTTGCGTTAACCATTTTAGGTTTTACACTTCATTCAATCATTCACGTTGACGCAGCCGTCATCGCGATGACGGGAGCTGTCTTTTTGATGCTTATTGGGGTAAAAGAGCACGATTTAGAGGAAGTATTCGCTTCTGTTGAGTGGACAACCATTTTCTTCTTTGCCGGATTGTTTACACTCGTCGGTGGGCTTGTTGATATTGGGCTGATTAAAAGTTTGGCAGAGAAAGCTTTAGAAGTCACAGGGGGCGATATTCACTTCGCATCTTACTTAATTCTTTGGGTATCTGGCATCGCTTCTGCAACGATCGACAATATCCCATTCGTTGCAACGATGATCCCGCTCATTCAAGATATGGCTGTTGGCATGGGGTTATCGCCCGACTCTGCACAAATTGATGTATTATGGTGGTCATTAGCACTTGGCGCTTGCTTAGGCGGAAATGGAACGTTGATCGGAGCATCAGCAAATGTGATCGTAGCAGGAATTGCGTCACGTGAAGGACACGGGTTCAGCTACTTTGATTTTCTGAAAATTGGAGCGCCACTTACGCTCATTTCTTTACTGATTTCACACGCTTATATTTTCATTCGTTACTTATAAAACGCTCGCCTTTGAGCGTTTTTTTCTTTTTGTCATATACTGCTTGCAAGGAGGGAAAAAGATGTATCCAAATGTTGATATTACGCAATTTACACAATCGGCAAAAGCGATACAAAAGCTCTTTAAAGACGCGACTGCTATTTCTACAAAAATTGAAAAAGATCCGACCTTTGCAAAACAATTGATGGAGAAAGCGCAACAATCAAAACAAGAAGAAGTACAGAAACAACTTCAATCTATTGGCATCGAATCAGAAATAAAAATTTCTTTTAATCCAAATACAATCCATATTACGCTTTCTCCAAAAAAAGGAGAGTCGCCTTGTTGCCAACTCACCTTTTTTCTTTACTGGCGATAATTCGGTGCCGCCATTTGTTTTTCACCAATATACGCTGCATCGCGCAAATCATGCCCATCATCTGTTTCGCTGACATGAATAATATCTTCTTTTGCACCTAATCGATTTGCGCGAAGCAGTTGTTCTTCTTCTCTCATTTTCATCCCTCCATATCGTTATGTTGTACAAGTACATCCCACTTATGTATTGACTTGTTTTGTTTTATCATATACCATTTCGTTAACGAATAAAAAAAGGGGGTTAACAAATGCGTGCGAAAGATTTAACGTTTATTGCTATGTTTGCAGCATTAATGGCGATTGGAGCAAATATTACATCATGGGCTCCTTTTCTCATCATCGGGGGCGTTCCGATTACGCTACAAACATTTTTTTGCGTATTAGCCGGCGCCATTCTCGGAGCAAAACGCGGCGCGATCGCTATGACGGTTTATATGCTAATTGGATTGTTCGGCGCACCTGTTTTTGCACGTTTTAGCGGAGGATTTTCAACAGTGATCTCTCCAACATTTGGATTTATTCTTTCTTTTATTCTCGCGGCATACGTAACTGGCTTACTTATTGAAAAAAGCAAAAATCGTTCGATCGCGCGTTTTGTGATCGCAACAATCATCGGTATGGTCATTAACTACATATTCGGCACAAATTGGATGTATATGGCATTTAAATTATGGGCTGAAGCACCTGAAGGTTTCTCGTATCCAATGGCATGGAGCTGGATGCTCGTTCCGCTTCCAAAAGACATCATTTTATCAATCGTCGCAGGCGTCATTGCACCACGTATTTATCGAGCGTTAAACGATCAACAAACATATAACAAATATGTTGCCTAAAGAAAAAAGGAAGTTCGGTTATAGCCCGACTTCCTTTTTCTTTATATATTGTTGTCGAAACACTTGCATCGATTCATTTTCGTTTAGTGCGATCATCTCTTGCTCCGATAATTTTCCGTCTCCACGTTTAACAACATACACGTTTACTTTTTTCTTTCCCCAATGCTTATACACATCATCTACCGTTTCGTAATACAAATCAATTTTATGGCCTTTAATTGCCGAACCCGTATCTGCAACGACACCATATCCGTATCCCGGGATAAATAAAATCGTTCCAATGGGGAAAACATTCAAATCTGCAGCAATCGTCGAATACAAATCACGTTTCACACGCACACCCGAATATGTAATGCCGTAACTCGGGTGATCGGGCGTTTTTCCCGTTGACTCCACTCCTGCTGTATATCCTGTCGCTACAACCGTAACAGACGGATATTGTGACCAATCAAATGCTTCTTCTAACGTCAGCGATTCGTTCGTTGTTTGTCTTGACGATAGCTGTGTCACTTGCTTTTCATGTTTTCGAAAGCGATCGGTGACATATTCATACGTATGTGATGAAAATAACGATTTAAACGAGAAAAAAGAAAAACGTGAAGGTGAAAACCAATCAGATAACATCTTTGCTTCAACGCCCGATATAGATTGAAATGTCGTCATGAATGCACACAAAAACAGCACAACCATGGTCGTTCGTCTTAACCATTTTATACCCATTTATTCACTCCTCCCACGGTTGTATTTCTTTCCAACATTCAAAAAAAATATACATCAACCGTGAGGGAAATAAAAAAACCTCCACAACTGTGAAGGTTTAAAACATCCGGTATCCTTTTTTTCGTAACGTCTGAATGACAACACCTGAAACAATGGCACCAACAATACCGCTACTTAAAATCATTAAATCAGCACCCGCTAACGATCCAATGCGCTCTTTCACATGCGCAAAGGAAGCAGATGGATTTGTCACGTAGTCCATTACAGAAATTTGATCGATCCACAATAATAAAACAAATGGGCTTAATATCGCCATCGTCCACGTTGTTCGCAAAATCATATTTAATAAAAAGCCAATGCCGAAAAATAAAACGAAAAACAATAAAATAGAAATGAATAAAACCGGGATGCTCATCTCCATACGTTCTCACCTCCAATACACCATTTTAAGTGTACTGAAAGCGAAAACACGAGTCAATTATTGCTTTATCACCACTTCATCTTTTTCTATCCCCGTTCCCTCGCAATAGTGACACGTTTCCGAACCACCGACTGCAACATGAACATAACCGTTCCCCGAACAATATTGGCACGTTGTTTTATTCATAACACTTTCCTCCTTTTCTTAATTTTCTGATAATTATACATAAAGATAAATGATTTGTAAAGAAAAAACGAGCGAAACATTACTTCGCTCGTTTTATAGTAGTTTGAATTTCCCTTTTTTCGCAACAAGTGTTGGGCCACCAATTAAGTAAAGCGCACGGTTGTCAATGACTTTTTTCATGACGCTCGCTTTTGTACCCCAAATTTTCTTGCCAAATACGACACCAATCGCATCGTCATGACCAAGCGAACATACTGTTCCTTTTAAGTCTGGTTTAAACGGTTGTAGTTCACCTTGACCACGAATTAATACAGCTAAGTTTTTCGCGCAAACTTCCCCTTGTTGCATCGCAATTTGGGCTGTTGGAGGGTATGGACGGTTCGTTTCTTCGTTAATCATTAACGCACAGTCCCCGACAACAAATACATCTTCATGTCCTGGGGCACGTAAGAACGGATCGACTTTGACACGACCGCGCATCGCTTCAAAACCCGATTCGTCAATGACGCGACTTCCACGTACTCCAGCTGCCCATACAACCGTTCCGGCCTTAATTTCTTCAACTTGGTCATCTTTGCTAACGATAATGCCTTCCGGTGTACATTCTTTAATTGCTGTGCCGATTTTAAACTCAACACCTTTTTTCTCAAGAACATTTACCGCATACTCAACAAGTTCTGGATCAAAGCCAGGAAGAACGGTTGGAGCCGCTTCTACGCAAATGATGCGCACTTTATTCGGATCGACATCATATTCACGGCAAAGTTCAGGAACACGGTTAACTAGTTCCCCTAAAAATTCGATTCCTGTAAATCCTGCACCACCAACTACAATCGTCAAACGCTCATCACGTTTTTCTTCTTCCGTGCTATATGTCGCAAACTGATACTCAATATGCTCGCGAATTTGACGAGCGGCATTGACATTGGCAATTGAAAAAGCATGCTCTTTCAGTCCTTTAATGCCAAACGTTTCTGATTCAAAACCAAGTGCAACAACTAAATAATCATACGTTAATGGCTCATGATTTTGAAGCAATACTTGTTTTTGTTCTAAGTTAATTTTTTCAACCGTATCTTGAATGAATTTGACTTTACTTTGGTCAATGACATCAGCAATCGCATAGCGGACACGTTCATGATGCAACGTTCCTGCTGCCGCCTCATGCAACCATGTGGATTCATAATGGTAATCATTTTTGTTAACAAGCGTAATGCTTGCTTCATTGACGCCAATCATTTTTTGTAAACGCGTCACTGTCATTAATCCACCATAACCTGCACCTAATACAACGACATTTGGCTTCTTCAAGCGAATCACTTCCACCTTTTCTTATTTTTTTTAGCTTGTACTTTTTGAACGATTTTTATCGTTTAGAAAGTTTGTGAATTTATTCACGAAATAGACCAAAAAAATACAACGTTTTGTAACAAAGTTGTCATTTCTACGTTAACATCTTATTCTTTTTTTCTCTCTTTTTCAAGAGGTATTTGTTCAATTTTTGGCCATAATTTTTGTCGAGCGTATGTCGAAATTTTCAAAACAACAAAAGCGCGCAACCAGTTTTTATGGTATGATAATACATGAAAATTTGCGTTTTAGGAGGAATGAACGTGAAAGAAGATCAAAAATTATACGATATTACCATTATCGGTGGTGGACCTGTCGGCTTGTTTACAGCGTTTTATGGTGGTATGCGTCAAGCGAGCGTCAAAATTATCGAAAGCCTTCCACAACTTGGCGGACAACTTTCCGCACTTTACCCTGAAAAATACATATATGACGTAGCTGGTTTCCCGAAAATTCGCGCACAACAACTGATTGACAACTTGAAAGAACAAATGAGCAAATTTAACCCGACCGTTTGCCTAGAACAGTCTGTTGAAAAATTAGAAAAACTAGAAGATGGTACATTCAAACTAACAACAAATAAAGAAATTCACTATTCAAAAGCGGTCATCATTACTGCTGGAAACGGTGCATTTCAACCTCGTCGGTTAGAACTCGAAAGCGCAGCACAGTACGAAGGTAAAAACTTACATTACTTCGTTGATGATTTAAATAAATTCGCGGGTCAAAATGTGCTCATATGCGGTGGTGGCGACTCTGCAGTTGACTGGGCACTTATGCTTGAACCGATTGCTAAAAAAGTGACGATCGTACATCGTCGCGATAAATTCCGCGCACATGAGCATAGTGTCGAAAATTTAATGAACTCATCTGTTGATGTAAAAACGCCGTTCGTTCCTGTCGAATTGATCGGAGATGAAAACGGGATTAAACAAGTCGTTCTAGAAGAAGTAAAAACGAAAACACGCGAAACGATGGACGTTGACGCAGTCATTGTTAACTATGGGTTCATTTCTTCACTCGGTCCGATTAAAGAATGGGGACTTGAAATTGAGAAAAACTCCATTAAAGTAAATTCCAAAATGGAAACAAATATTCCAGGAGTATATGCTGCAGGCGATATTTGCACATACGAAGGAAAAGTGAAATTAATTGCTTGCGGATTTGGTGAAGCACCAACAGCAGTCAACAATGCGAAGTCATACATCGATCCAAACGCAAAAGTGCAACCACTTCATTCTACATCAATGTTTGAGTAACTCGAAGCCCCTCTCTTAAGAGAGGGGCTTCGAGTTATCATTTTGATTTGTCACATTTTGAATCGTCGTAGCTATTTCCTCATGTAGCACGGAAGATGCTCGTAATTGCTCCATCTCTAACTGTAACTTTTTTGTATAATTTCTCATCTTCACAAACTTCCATCCACCAACTAGAAAAACGATAAGTGCTCCAAGAGTAACGGAGCCTAAAATAACAATAACTAATGGGGTCTCGAAATAACCAACAATATAATTTACTTCAACATTTTGGATGTTTGCGATAGAAAATAGCGCGACAAGTAATGCAAACATAAGAGCAAAGATAATATTTCTTTGTCCTTTCATATTCTGTCCCCTCCTAACATTCTTCCGGCGTTCCAGCATGAGTCGCTGTACGGAACGATGAACCGCAGCCACATGAAGCAATAGCGTTCGGATTATGAATCGTAAATCCCCCACCCATCGCTCCTTGTTCATAATCAATCGTCGTTCCTTTTAGTACAAGCGCGCTCTCTTTATCGACTAATATACGTAAACCATCCTTTTCAAACTCATGATCATCTTCACGCTTATGATGATCGAATCCCATCGCATAGGATAATCCGCTACATCCTCCACCATAGACGCCAACACGGAAATAAGCGTTTTCTTCTCCGCTTTCTTTCATCATCTGCTTCACTTGCTCCACTGCTTTTTCTGTTAACAACACGATTTGTTCCATTCGACTTCACTCCTTTTTAATAATAGTATACACCTGTACAAATCGTTTCTGCAGCACCGCGCATCAACACATCTCCATTTTCCTTCCATGTAATATACAAATCGCCACCAGCTAAATGCACAACCGTTTCTTCATTTCGCTTCGTTTTTCCGTTTAACACAGAGGCCACAACCGCTGCACACGCCCCTGTTCCGCACGCTTGTGTCACACCCGATCCTCGCTCCCATACACGAAAATGAAGTTCACGCTCATTGACCACTTCCACAAACTCGACATTAACCCCTTCTGGAAAGCGAGCATCTTTCTCAACAATCGGTCCAAGCGTTGTAACCGGCGCATGTTCGATATGATCAACATAAAACACCGCATGAGGATTTCCCATTGATACACCTGTCACATAATACATATGCCCTTCAAATTCGATTGGTTCGCTAACAACAACGTCATCCTCTTTTCCTATCATCGGTATTTCGGCGCGAGATAAACGAGGCTTTCCCATGTTTACCTCTACACTATTGACCTTCCCATCTTCAACAAAAACACGAGCTTCGACAAGACCTGATAACGTTTCAATTATAAACTGTTCTTCTTGAACGATTCCGTGTTCATATGCATATTTCGCTACACACCTCAACCCGTTACCACAGTTTTTTCCTTCTGATCCATCGCTATTAAAAATACGCATTTTCACTGGAGCCACATCGGACGGACAAATTAAAATGAGCCCATCTGAACCAATTCCTGTATGCACATTTGATACACGTTTTGCAATATACGATAATTCCTCTTCTGCTAAACGCTCTTTGAACATATTTACATAAATATAACTATTTCCAAGACCATGCATTTTTGTAAACAAAAAACTTCTCATACTTCCCCTCCGCATACATCTTTAATAAAACTATACATCGTCATCATAACCGTGACAACTTTTTTACAAATACATAAAAAGTCACAGTCCATATAAGAAACATATAGTATAATGTTACTATCAAACAATATAAGGCAGGGAACATCATGGACATTTTGTATGATCGTACCGTCACGTGTCTTGTTTGCAAACAAACATATACAACGAAAAAGGTTCGCTCACGTTTCATCCGTCCGATTCAACATGACACTGACTTTTGTTCATATTATGCAAGCGAGGAAGCAAATCCTCTTTTGTATTACGTTCATGTTTGTCCACACTGTGGATTTGCGGCAACAGAGGAGTTTTCGACATATTTCCCACCACAAACATTGGAAGCAATCCAACAAAATATTTGCGCCAATTGGCGTGGGAAAAACTACGGTGGAGCTCGAACATTTGCTGAGGCGATTGATACATACAAACTCGGTATTTATTCAGCCACATTGAAAAAAGAAAAACATATTGCACTCGCTGGACTTTATATGCGCCTCGCATGGTTGTATCGTTCAAAACAACAACATGAAGAAGAACAACGATTTATGCGATTAGCGCTCGAGCAATACAGCGCTTCTTATGAAGCAGACGATTTTGTTCACACGCATATGTCCGAAGTACGCTTATTGTACTTAATCGGAGAGTTATATCGTAGACTAGGAAAAGAAAAACAAGCAATTATTTACTTTTCACGCGTAATCGCTCGAAAAAAAGAGACGATTGAACAAGGGATCGTCAACATGGCTTACGACCGTTGGCAAGAAATTCGCGAAGAAAAAAAGGGGGCACAGTAGCCCCCTAAAACATTGGATTTTCCTCAATGTATGCATACACTCGTTCCACAAGTTGTTCCACATCTTCTGCTGTAACAATATCCCCATTTACCATCGCAAACAACGTATTGGCGCATTTCCCACAGTACCCTAAACACCCATATTCAATAATATCTAAATTAGGATCTTTCTCCAATTGCTCTAGTGCACGTTGAGATCCGTTTGCTAAATTGCTTATACAAAATTCAACGATTGGTTTTAACAATGTATTCACCTCAATCCTAATATTATAACACTTTTAATAAAAATGATGTAATATTGACATGTAAAAATCAGCTTAATTATTCATGCTTCTCGAAAAAATGTTGTTATTTTGTCACAATTTCGTTATACTTTTAATGGTCGAATTTTATCAAAAGGGGAAAGCTTCCATGAGAAACCTCGTGCTACTTGGTGGCGGATACGGAAATATGCGCATCTTGCTCCGCATCCTTCCAAATTTACCAGAACATATTCATATTACATTAATTGATCGCGTTCCATACCATTGCTTAAAAACAGAATATTACGCTTTAGCTGCTGGAACAATTAGCGATCAACATATTCGCGTCCCGTTCCCAGAACACCCTCGCCTATCTTACGTGTTCGGTGAGGTCAAAAAAATTGATTTACATCATGAAGTTGTGCATCTTCAAGATGGGACATGTATTCCATACGATGACTTAGTCATCGGTTTAGGCTGCGAGGATAAATATCACGGTGTGCCGGGTGCAGACATTTTTACTTATAGCATTCAAACAATCGATAAAGCAAGAGAAACGTATCAAAAACTAAGCAACCTCCCACCGCATAGCATCGTTGGTGTCGTTGGAGCTGGATTAAGCGGTGTAGAACTGGCAAGTGAATTAGTTGAAAGCCGTCCAGACTTACACGTAAAACTATTTGATCGAGGCACACGTATTTTATCCATGTTTCCTGAACGACTAAGTCATTATGTAGAACAATGGTTTCATTCACATGGTGTTGAACTCATTCGTCAATCAAACATTACAAAAGTCGAAGAACATACGCTGTATAACCACGATGAAGCAATCCACTGTGATGCGATTGTGTGGACTGCTGGTATTCAACCGAATCGTGTCGTTCGCGAGCTGAATGTTGAAAAAGACAACCAAGGTCGCGTCGTGTTAACACCGCGACATCATATTCCGAATATAGAAAATGTATACGTTGTTGGGGATTGCGCGAGCTTACCGCATGCCCCGAGCGCTCAACTCGCTGAAGGTCAAGCAGAACAAATCGCTCAAGTATTGCAAAAACGGTGGAAAGGCGAAGAACCACCGAGTGAATTTCCACCAATTAAATTAAAGGGTGTTTTAGGGTCATTAGGTAAAAAACATGGATTCGGTCTTGTTGCTGATCGTCCACTAACCGGGCGTGTCCCACGCCTTCTTAAATCAGGCGTTTTATGGATGTACAAGTACCATAATGGATATTAATTCGACGCACCGTTTAAGTCAAATCCATAAGGGCGAGTTACTTCGCCCTTTTTTCAATCGCTTCATAAATATTTTTCAGTCTCGGGTTTCCTTCGTCAACGATCTCACCATTGATGACAACAACAGGGTAAAACAAGTCCTCATCAATGACCTTTTGCGCAAATTGACGTTTTTCTTTATCTTCGGGTGGCGAAAAAATATCGACATACACGAACTGAAATGAATCATCTGGATATTTGCGTGAAATAGCCGCTTGAAGCCATTCATACGTATCTTTTGATGATGGTGCACCGACACAAGAAGGACAAATGATATCCGCCCCATACACACATATTTCGATCATATTCATTCTCTCCTCTGGAAAAAAGTTAAGTAACGTGAATAGATTTTTTTTATCATGATGATTATAATAAAATTAATGAAAGGAGTCGATGAAAATGGCAGATCAAGATATTAAACAACAAGTACAAGAAGTATTAGATAAACTTCGTCCATTTTTACTTCGGGATGGCGGAGATTGTGAGTTAGTCGATGTGGAAGATGGCGTTGTTAAACTTCGCCTTCTCGGTGCATGCGGAAGCTGCCCAAGCTCAACGATTACACTAAAAGCCGGCATTGAGCGCGCATTGCTTGAAGAAGTTCCTGGCGTCGTTGAAGTTGAACAAGTGTTTTAATAAGAAAAGGGTGTCCCAAAAATGCTTGGGCACCCTTTTTATTTTTCTAACGCCATCCGATATACACAGCTACCTGTCGTCTCTACGGATAGTATGCGAACATCGCAATGCGGAAAAGCTACTTGTAACGAAGCATATACTTCTTTTCCTCTCCCTCGTTCTGCAAAACAGAGCACCGTCGGACCAGCGCCACTTAACGCAACACCAAACGCTCCATTCCGCTTCGCTACTGTGCGCACATGTTGCAATTCAGGCACGAGACTTTCCCGATACGGTTGATGAAATACATCTGCATCCATCATTTCACCAACAAGCGACCAGTTGTGCGTTAACAATGCAGCGACGAGCACGTTACTAATGGCGCTTGCCTCTACTGCCTGTTCACGCATAAATACACTCGGAAGAACGGTGCGAGATTTTTTCGTTTCCAATTCATATGTTGGAATGACAGCAATTAAATCAAGGGGTATGTGCGGAATATGCACGACATGTGTACGTTCTTCTAAATGGCTACCAATAACTAATCCCCCGTACAAAGAGGCACCAACATTATCAGGATGACCTTCATACATGCTAGCTACCCGCATTTTTTCCTCTTTCGACAAACCGAGACGTCCAAGCTCATTTGCTAGTTCAATAGCCGCTACAATCGCTGCAGCACTGCTGCCAAGCCCGCGAGTAAACGGAATATTACTTGAGACAAATACGTGACAAGGCGGCAACGTCACACCATACTCGCTCGCTAATTTGCTTGCTACTTGATAAATTAAATTGTTTTCCCCTGTTGGAATGCTTTTTACTTCATTTGTTTTCGGTATAAATTCCCACGATTCTGCACGCACGACTTCCAACGTTAAATGTAGCGATACAGCTAATCCGATCGAGTCAAAGCCAGGACCGAGATTGGCTGTGCTTCCTGGCACGACAATTTTTAACATCTCCCCATCATTCATTGAAGAACAGCTCCTTGAATATGTGCAAACACCGCTTCTTCATCATTCGGCAAAACGATCGGCTGTATATTCGTTGCTTCCATCGCGACATTCGGATCTTTCAATCCATTTCCTGTAAGAACAGCAACAACACGGCTTCCTTTTGCAATTTCCCCACTTTCTACTTGTTTCATCACACCGGCGACAGATGCGCACGAAGCAGGCTCTGCAAAAATTCCTTCTTCGCGTGCAAGTAAGCGATATGCATTTAAAATTTGTTCGTCTGTTACTTCATCAATTTTTCCGCCCGATTCGTTGGCGGCTTGAACAGCATATTCCCAACTCGCTGGGTTACCAATTCGAATTGCTGTCGCAATCGTCTCAGGATTTTCAATCACTTCATTGCGTACAATCGCTGCTGCTCCTTCCGCTTCAAACCCGCGCATTTCTGGTAGCTTCGTCCCATGCTTTTCATGAAATTGCTTAAACCCTTTCCAATATGCTGTTATATTCCCTGCGTTTCCTACTGGAATCGCAAGAATATCAGGCGCTTGCCCTAGTTGTTCACAAATTTCAAACGCTGCTGTTTTTTGCCCTTCAATCCGATACGGATTGACCGAGTTGACAAGCGTGACAGGGGCAATCTCACTCAAACGACGCACCATTTTTAACGCGTGATCGAAGTTTCCTTGAATCGCAACAATTTCTGCCCCATACATGACCGCTTGCGCCAACTTCCCGAGCGCAATTTTCCCATCAGGAATAACGATAATACAACGCATATTTGCCCGAGCAGCATATGCCGCTGCTGCTGCAGACGTGTTACCTGTTGAAGCACAAATAATCGTATCGCTTCCTTCTTCCTTTGCCTTAGCTACAGCCATCACCATTCCGCGATCTTTAAACGATCCTGTCGGGTTAGTTCCTTCTGTTTTGACGTATAACTCGACACCAAGCTTTTCGGACAAATGAATAAGCGGAATGAGAGGCGTATTTCCTTCATTTAACGATAACATCGGCGTTTGATCTGTCACTGGTAAATAGTCACGATAATGATGCAGCAACCCTCTCCACATTACAATGCACCTTCCCCTTCTACCCGATACGAACTTTTCACTTCTTCAACAACTTCTAAATCACGCAACTGCTGCAATACATCACGATAATCTTTTAAAGAGGCTTGATGTGTAACGAGCACAATTTCAGCTAAGTCTTTTTGTTTTAAAGGAAGTTGTAAAATTTTTTCAAAACTCACTCCCCGTTCTGAAAAGAGCGATGTAATTTTCGCAAACGCCCCCACTTGATCTTTCACATGGATGCGTAAGAAATATTTAGAGTATATTTCGCTATCGTCTTTTAAACACTTGTCATATTGCGGAGTAACCGCACTTCTTCCGTTCACACCGAGGCGCATATTTTTCATAACAGCAACTAAATCGGACACAACAGACGTTGCTGTCGGCAAGCTTCCTGCCCCCGGACCGTAAAACATCGTCTCTCCGACTGCTTCACCGTAAACGTAAACCGCATTATATTCATCGTTCACAGACGCAAGTGGATGCGTTTCAGGTAGCAATGTTGGTTGTACGCTTACTTCTACTTTGTCACCATCTCGATGAGCAATACCAATTAATTTCATCGTATAACCGAGTCGTTTACTGTAGTTTAAGTCTTCCTCTGTAATCCCTGTAATTCCTTTCACATACACATCTTGTAAATCGATATGCATCGAAAAGCCGAGCCGAGCTAAAATTGCCATTTTCCGCGCCGCATCTAATCCTTCCACATCTGATGACGGATCCGATTCAGCATATCCAAGCGCTTGCGCCTCCGCCAATACTTCTTCATATGGTCGATTAAATTTGCTCATTTTTGTTAAAATGTAATTCGTCGTTCCGTTCACAATCCCCATCATTTTCGTAATTCGATCGGAAGCTAATCCGTCCACGAGGCTGCGCAAAATCGGAATACCTCCAGCTACGCTTGCCTCATAAAACAAATCGCAACCGTGTTCAGATGCAACCGAAAGCAACTCTGTTCCATATAAAGCCATTAAATCTTTATTCGCTGTAACGACATGCTTTCCATTTTTTAATGCTTGTAATATATGTTGTCGCGTTTCTTCAATGCCCCCCATCACTTCAATAACAACATCAATGTCCGGGTCATTAATCACTTCTTCTACATGTGTTGTTAATACCGCCCTTGGCAAAATGACATCTCGTTTTTTGCTAAGATCACGAACTGCAACCTTTTTTATTTCAACAGGACAGCCAATTTGATGCATCAATTTATCTTGATGGTTTTTAATAATTTTAACTACCCCACTGCCAACCGTTCCTAATCCTAACAATCCAACTGATACGCTTTTTACCATCTTCCCCACCTCTGTTTTTCTGTAATGAACATTTGTTTTTGTATAGTAGACATTATAGAGGATCTCTATTTCTTTTACAATCCTTATTTTCATTATCGTACCACATGAAAACGTTTTATGTTTAAAAATTTTCTAAAAAAAACAAAAAAGAGCCTATTGGCTCTGTATGGCTGTATAAGGTTTCCTCCCTTCTAAGACAGCGATGACGTTTCGACAACATAGCTGCATCATCGCGTATCTCGTTTCTTTCGTTGCGCTTCCGATGTGCGGTAACGCAACAACGTTTGGCAATTGTAAGAGCGGATGATCCGAACGAATCGGCTCTTGTGCAAATACATCCAATCCCGCACCAGCAATACGCTCATGTATAAGCGCCTCATATAACGCTTCTTCGTCAACAACCGCTCCACGTCCGACATTAATAAAGATTGCTGATGATTTCATTTTCATAAATGCCCTACTGTTAAACAATTGATACGTTTCGTTCGTTAACGGAGCTAAACAGACGACAAAGTCTGCTTGTTCTAGCAATTCATCAAACGAACAATACGTCGCATCGAGCGCTCGTTCCGCTTCTATATTTCGCGAACGATTATAGTATAAGACGCGCATATGAAACCCTTTTGCTCGCTGCGCAACCGCTTGACCAATTTTACCCATTCCGACAATCCCAATTGTTTTATGGTGAACATCTGTCCCTGCAAGTAAAAGCGGACTCCAACTTTTCCATTTTCCTTCTTTTATAAACTCAGCTGCTTCAATTAATCTTCTTGCCGTTGTTAACAGGAGAGCAAATGTTAAATCCGCCGTTGTTTCTGTCAATACATCTGGGGTGTTACAAACAATAATCCCTCGTTTTGTCGCTGTTTCTACATCAATATTGTCGTAACCGACAGCTACATTCGCAATAACACGAAGCTTTACACTTTGTTTCAATAACTCCTCATCAATGCGATCAGATAGCATCGTGATCAACGCTTCCGCTTGATTTGCTTCTTTGAACAACACATCGCGCGGTACGGCAAGATGCTCATGCGGCCACATGTTTACATCATATTTGTCGTATAACGGAGCAACAATATCGTCTGGTAGTTTTCTTGTAATAAATACATATGGTCTCCCCATATTTTTGACCCCTTTCGCACATCGTCCTCCGCTTCATTGTAACATATTTATAACCAATCAAGACGAGGAATGGAAACAGTAGTCATGTCATGAAAATGACGAAGCTTTTGTTCATATATATCGATCTCTTCAAACACTTTGCGTAATTGCTGCTCATATCCTTGTCTTATGTCTCCTTCAGCTCCATAATATTTTTCAATCGCTTGAAAATAATGAAGCGGAAAGAGCAAACGAGCATAAATCATTCGCCAAAAAAACTGGCTAAGCGGTTGCACCTGTTCGTACGTTCGTAAAAAAAGGACAATCGTTTCGTCTGATTGTTTCATAAGCCATTGCTTTCGTATCCATTCGGAAACATCGCGACTTGCATGATCAAACACCCAATCCGTCGGTATTTTCCCCATTGCCCATGTTTCAGGAGCAAATTGCTCATGACAAATCGTCGGTAGATCACTACGCAACGGAACTTCATCTAACTGCGTATCCATAACATACTGAATCGCATTTTCAACCAATCCGACATAATACGGAAACGTTTCAATAAACTGTTCGTCTATTTTACTCTTTTCATAAGATCTCACTTGCAATTGCCAAAATTGTTCTAATTGATCAATCCGTTGCCCCCATAGCTCTCCCCATTGCCCAAATCGACTACGCGATGAAACTGCATACGGATATGTGCGTCCACGCTGGTGAAATAATGCGAGCTGGTGTGCAATATCACCCGTTTGCATCCGATTTTCAATTTTCCATACACTCACTTGTTTCCCTTGCAGCACACCAGCAAACCGCCCCGTTTTCGTTGGTAGCAACGTGGCGATCGTGTCGTCACCTTGTGCCCGCATATACATCGCCATGTAATATAATTGTTGCATATCGCTTTCTTTTTCATTTGTTGGCACCACTATATATATGTCATTTCCACTTCGAACAAAAAAACGATCTCCTACTGCCTCCATATGATCAACTTGAAAATAATAATCCATGCACATCCCTCCTTCTTTCATGTATATGTTTAAAAAATACGTATAAACTTCATATGAGAGAAGAAATCAACGCACGTTTCATAAAAATCGCACATACATTGTAAAAAATAAAAAATGAAATAGGTGAAGTTGGAATGGAGGAAAAAAAGATAGGAAAAATGGAGAAAATCGCACGACAATGGCTTGCGGATCGCGGGGTAACAATCGAACATATTGCTGAACTCGTTTATTATTTACAATCGAAATATCATCCGAACTTACAAATGGACGAGTGTATTTATAACGTGAATCGAGTTATTGCGAAACGCGAAGTGCAAAATGCATTATTTACAGGCATCCAGCTCGATATGTTGGCAGAGAAAGGGTTACTACAGGAGCCGCTTCAATCATTTATCGCAAAAGATGAAGGATTATATGGAGTAGATGAAATTTTAGCGCTTTCGATCGTCAATGTGTATGGTTCCATTGGTTTTACGAATTACGGTTATATTGACAAACAAAAACCAGGTATTTTAAAACAATTAAATGATAAATCTTCTGGTTACTGTCATACATTTTTAGATGATATCGTTGGGGCGATTGCCGCTGCCGCTTCAAGCCGTTTAGCACATCGGGCGGCTCACGTTGAATAAATATAAAAGGTGCCTGCACTAGGCACCTTTTATATGCGATCCGTCCATTCTTTTAATGAATCAACGACATACGTTGGTCGTTGCTCATACGTTTGTAACATTTCTCTCGTCGTCACGCCTGTATGAACGAGAAGCGTATCAATCCCGGCATTCATTCCCGCCATAATATCCGTATCGTAGTTATCCCCGATCATTAAAGTCTCTTCTTTCGGCACACCAAGCACTTCAAGCGCTTGTTCCATAATAATTTTTTCTGGTTTCCCAATAAAAATAGGTTTTGTTTGCGTCGACACAGCAACAACCGATGTAAGCGAACCGTTTCCAGGTAAAAGTCCGCGCTCCGTCGGAATCGCAATATCTCCATTTGTCGAAATAAACAGCGCTCCGTTGCGAACAGCTAAACAGGCAATGGCCAATTTTTCATAGTTAATGCTACGATCAATGCCCATCACAACAACCTCGGCATCTTCATTCGCAAATGTAAACCCTTTTTCTTCAAGCGCTCGGCGAATACCATCTTCTCCGATGACATAAACTGAGGCATTTGGCTTTTTCTCATAAATATAATTTGCTGTTGCTTGGCTTGTCGTAAATACTTGATCCTTCGTAGCAGGGATGCCAAATTTCCGTAGCTTTTCAGCCACTTGTTCTGGCGTGCGGGAAGAGTTATTTGTTACAAATAAGTATGGAATACCTTTTTCATAAAGACGATGCACGAAAGCGCATGCCTCTTCAATGCGTTCTGTCCCACGATACATCGTACCATCTAAATCAATTAAATATCCTTTATACGTTTTCACCTTTGCCACTCCTTTTGACAACTTGCACGTTCACACTTTAACGCAAAACAACTGCACTTGTCAAAAAGAGCGCAACGAATGTCAACGATTGTTCATTTTTTTCGCTTAATATGGTAACGACACGCATCATCCCCATCAGCTAAACACGTCTTCGGCACAATTTCTGCCTCGTGAATGAGCGTTTCAAACAAATTTCGTTCGCACTCACAAGCAATCGGATACGCTTGTGCGACTTCTGCGATCGGACAGTTATGTTCCACTAATTCAAATGAACCATCGTCGTATTGTAACAACTCCGACATATATCCATGCTCATTTTGTACCGCTACAAGTTCTTTTATTTTCTCATCAAACGATTTATCGCCAAATTGTTGCTCATATAGCTTTCTCATTCGCTCTTGTCGATTTTGAAACAACTCTGCTACGATTTGTTTTCCGCCCATTTGTTCTAAATCAGCTAAAAAATCAAGCATTGTTTGCTGATAATGGCGCGGAAACCGCTGATGTCCTTTCACGCTTAATTGATACACGTTTGTCGGTCTCCCCATCGGTTGACGAACAAGCGTCGATTCAATGAGTTCTTCACGTTCTAACGCACTTAAGTGACGGCGCACAGCCATTTCTGTAATTTGTAATTGTTCCGCCATTTCACCGACAGTTAACCGCTTTTGTACTTTTAACATTTTCAAAATTTGCTCTTTCGTAGAAGAGGTTTTTTTTCGCATCACTTTTCACCCTCTTCCATTTTATACGATTTTCCCTATACACACAATTTTTAAACATTTTCATTTAAAAAGGCGGACACGGGCCCGAGTTCATTGTGTAAATACGTGCGAATAGCAAGTGGAAATGACTCGAGTACTTGTTTATGTTTCTGCAGTACTTCAAACAATTCGTCATGCGGCACCGCGATGTATTGTTGAACGAGCTTTTTACGAAAATGAATGACTCGTTTTAATGCTTCTCCATCTTCAACTGACAAGACACGTTCATCAACTAAAATGTCAATAATGTCCTCATAACTTCCCGGGTCGCGCATAATAAAACCGTCAATCATTGCGTTGCCAACGTCAATGATCGATTCAATAATAACATGCCCTATACGTTCAAGCGCCAATTTCTCGACCGGTGTATGAAACGATGGTTGTATATAAGAAACGACGTTCTCCATATATTGCAATGTCTTCTCAATTTTTTGACGATCAACAAAATACATCATTCATCTTCCTTTCTGCTTTTTATTTTATTGTAGCATAGCGCTTTCTTTTACACAGCTAACAGAAATTTGTTAAGATGAAGAAGCAAACAAAAACATATGGAGGTTTAAGTATGGAGCGTTTCTTTTTATATGATGATACAGTCGACACAAAAACACGTTTTGTCAGCTTCGTTGGTAAAAATGAGCGATTTGATTTAGCGATCGTCCAAACAGACCGTTTTTATGGAAAAGTGCTTGTGCTTGATTTACAAAGTAATCGATATGCAATTATCGGCTCAGATGACTTACAAGAATCTGGATATATTGAGCACGTATACAACTTAAACGAAGAAGATGCAAATGAGTTGCGAAGCTTCTTACATGAAATTGTCGGTTAAGTGGCACGCTATGTAAAAAAACGAAAGGAAGAGCGTGACATGACCGATGAAACATATCATGATTTCTCAACGGTAGAAGCAAGGAGAAATTTTCTCGTTCCAGAAACATTGCCTGAAGGTCCATATGGTGCGCCACGTGGTGAACATGAACCAGTACAAAACAAAAGTACGCCATGGCAGAAAGGACAACGATATTACAGCGCATTTAATTATGAATACAAATCACTACATCAAGACATTCCGCGTCAAGATCCAGGTGCACATCCTGTTCACGATGACCCAAATAAAAATGGACAACAGCCATATTCATGAAAAAATAGGTCAGCTCGTCTGACCTATTTTTTCACTTTACGCAACACAAAGTATGCACAACCAAAATTGCAATATTCAAATAAATATTCCGATAATGTGCTAATTTTCGTATCATATGTCGCTTTTTGATTGTGATCATCAAAAAACCCACGCAAACGAAGTTGGTTATATCCCCAATCACCAACAATGTAGTCATATTTATTTAAAATGTCTGTGTAGCGGGCACGAAACGCTTCTTCATTGAACCCATTGCGCACATTTTCAACAAGCTCATAACATATATTATGAACGCAAATCATAGTTCTCACCTCTTCTTTCCATTTCTATCATAAAACATGTCTTTCTCCCAAGCAATCACCATTATGATCCTTTCCATAAAACGAATAATAAAAAAGAAGGGGGGAGTTCATTTGCGGAATACGTGGCTTATAACAGGAATCAGCGTCATCTCCTTATTCTCTGGCTGTGCTCAAATGAACGAATCAACATCTTTGTATGAAAAAAGCGGAACAACCATCAATGTTCGTTCACGAAACGATTTATATAACGAACATGGTGTGCGAAATGGGATGGATTCGCGTTTAACAAATTTCGGTTACGTTCGTCATCAGAAAAGTCCGATTCCAGGAGACACGACACAATATGCAACCATTCCTGTGTTAAATCGTGAAAATGTTGCTGATTTAATCAGTAAGTTATGTACACAACTTCCGAACGTTTATGACGTTGGAACACTCGTCACAGATGATACCGTCTTTGTTGTTTACAAAACAGATAGCGCAAATCGCTTTGAAACGGCCGATCAAGTAAAGAAAACGGCTATCTCTGTCGTACCGCGCTATTATCACGTGTACGTTTCGGACAACCCACGCATGTTCCAAGACATTGAGCGGTTCGGCCGTTTAGACGCAAATAGTCAAAATGTTGATCAAATTTTACAACAAACCATTAACGACATGCTGAAATCGCCACAAGGGAGAAAAATAAGTAGCGGTGAAAACGAAAATGGTGTACAACGAGAAGAAATGAATATGATGCAATAAATAAAAAGGATGTCCCGCCTACATGAAAGGGGGCATCCTTTTTTATTTATTTACTCATTCGCTTTTGCCGATTGTACTTGTTCATCTGCATGATAAGAAGAACGAACGAGCGGACCAGATTCACAATGACTAAATCCTTTCGCTAACGCAATTTCTTTTAATTCCATAAACTCATGTGGATGGTAATATTTTTCTACTTTTAAATGCTTTTTTGTTGGCTGTAAATATTGTCCAATTGTTAAAATATTCACTCCGACTGCACGTAAATCGTCCATTGTCTCTAAAATTTCTTCCTTCGTTTCACCAAGACCGACCATTAAGCTTGATTTTGTTGGAATATCCGGTTGCATTTCTTTTGCACGACGCAAAAATTCGAGTGAACGTTCATATGTGGCACGTGCACGAACGCGCGGAGTGAGACGACGAACGGTTTCGATATTATGATTTAAAATATCCGGACGAGCGTCCATTAACGCTTTTAAGTTTTCATATACTCCGCCCATATCAGACGGTAATACTTCAATCGTCGTTAACGGATTTTTACGTCTAATGGCGCGTACCGTTTCGGCAAATACTGCAGCCCCACCATCTTTTAAATCATCGCGCGCTACAGCTGTCACAACGACATGTTTTAAATTCATTAAACGAACCGATTCAGCGACACGTTCCGGCTCTTGCCAATCTAATTCCGTTGGCAAACCTGTTTTCACAGCGCAAAAACGGCAAGCGCGCGTACATACATCGCCTAAAATCATAAACGTCGCTGTTCGGCGAACCGCCCAACATTCATGAATGTTTGGACAACGCGCTTCTTCGCATACGGTATGCAATTGTTTTTCGCGCATCATTTTTTTTAAGCCTGTATAATGTTCATTCGTATTTAACTTTATTTTTAACCATTCTGGTTTGCGAAGGTGTTGTTCTTTTGTTGACATCTTTTTCACGCTCCACTCGTTAATGTACATTACCCATTATACGAGTTATTGACTTATAATACAAAACAGTTTGTTTTTCCAACATTTTTTATTTATGAAAACAGCCGATTACCTCAAACTAATGATATGAATATCGGTGAAAGGAGAAAAAGTGCGTGAAAACATTATGGTGCATCATCCTTCTTCTTTTCATTCCGCTACAATCATTCGCTGCTGCACCAAATGATCTATATAATAAGCGAATGGAGCTTTATAAAAAAGCAGAAGCGATTTCGTTGATCCCATGGTATTATTTTGCAGCGGTCGATCAGTATGAACGAAACATTCGCCAAGCGCGTCGAGATTTGCCAAAATTAACAGGAGTGATTGGCATTTACATTCCTCCTGAGCGCTGGGCAGGACCGCTCAATAAAAATCAGGAAGATCAAAATCCTTTTACCATTAGCCAATTTGGTGGCATCGGCATAGATGGAAACGGGGACGGCATCGCCGATCGAACAAACGATGAAGACGTATTATTCGCATTTGCTCGCTTTTTGCGATCATATGGCACAGACCATACACATATTAAAATGGCGTTATGGGATTACTACGAACGAAGCAAAACCGTCGATATTATTTTAGGGAAAGTAAAGCTATATAAACATTTCGGAACAATAAAACTTGATCAATATGCCTTCCCGATTCCGCGACGATTTGAATATAGTTACCGTAGTACATGGGGAGATGCACGCGGCTGGGGCGGACGACGTATTCATGAAGGAACAGACATTTTTGCCCATTATGGTACACCGGTTCGCTCAACATGTTACGGCATCGTTGAATTAAAAGGATGGAACAAATATGGGGGATGGCGTATCGGTATTCGAGATATAAACAACACGTATCATTACTTTGCACATCTCAACGGATTTGCCAATGGCATAGAAGAAGGTTCCATTGTAGAACCTGGCATGTTAATTGGTTCCGTTGGAAGCTCTGGGTACGGTCCACCTGGAACATCAGGCAAATTCCCACCGCACCTTCATTACGGCATGTACAAAGATAACGGCTATACAGAATGGTCGTTCGATCCATACCCTTACTTAAAACAATGGGAACGACAAGAACGCACGAAAAAAAGATGAGGCTTCTCGCCCCATCTTTTTTACGATTAACGGCTTTTCTTTACCGCATGAGCAACGCTCGCTGCAAAGCCTCCCCAAATAATAATCATACCAACAATCATCATAATGAGTGCACTTGTTTCCATCAGCTCGAAACCTCCTTATCCGTTGGAACAGAAAGTACGCCGTCTTTCCAACGTTTTACTGAAAGAACAAAACCGAGAACGATAACAAGCGCTGCAATCGTCCATCCATACTTCACAACAAATAGTGTATCGTATCCACCATAATTTTCTTTCAAGTTCGTTTTAATGCTATCAAACATCATATAACCTAATACGATTGGTGTAACGACAGAGAGCGAAACTTTCCACCACGCGCCAACCATAATATCCGATACGCTGTTTGCATGCGTTTGAAGCGCGTTCAGTTCTTTTAATACCCAAGCGACTGTAACTACCTCAACTAAACCAACAAGCGCAACGCCAAAGTTGTTGATGAAGTAGTCGACGACATCTAAGAAATATAATCCACCGTTCGAAGCAAATACGAGAGCGATGAGCGCAGCGACTCCACCACCGCCAAGAACCGCTTTTGTGCGTGATATACCGAATTTTTCTTGAACTGCTGAAACGTACGTCTCTGAAATAGAAATAAGCGATGTAAGTCCTGCTAACGTTAATGAAAGGAAAAATAACACGCCGAAAAGCTCATTAAACGCAGGAAACTGATTAATGATTTGCGGGAAGACAACGAACGCTAATCCAACGCCACCCTTAACGACTTCGCTTACTTCTACACCTTGTTGTTGTGCTAAAAAGCCGAGGACGCTAAATACGCCAATACCGGCTAATAGTTCAAACCCAGAGTTTGCAAAACCTGTAATAAATGCGTTATTTGTAATATCAGATTTCTTTGGTAAATAACTAGAATAAGTAATCATAATGGCGAACGCAATCGATAAACTAAAGAAAATTTGGCTATATGCCGCAAGCCATACTTTTCCATTCATAATTTGATCCCAGTTTGGTTTAAAAAAGGCATTTAATCCTTCAACCGCTCCATCTAACGTTACTGCACGAATGACAATGATAAAGAAAAGAACAATGAGCGTTGGTAAGAAAATTTTATTTGCTGCTTCAATTCCTTTACGAACACCTTTATATAAAACCGCCAAGTTAATAACCCAAACAAGAAGAAGTGGAATAAGGACAGCTGGGACTAAACTTCCGAACGTACCTGGTGTTTCTGCTAGTTTCAAATACTCACCGAACAAAAAGTCTCCCGTGTTTTCTCCCCATTTTGATGTAAAAGCAAAATACGTATAAGACATCGCCCACGCAATAACAACAGAATAGTACGTCGAAATAACGAATGAAATGAGTACTTGCCACCAACCAATCCATTCCGTTCCTTTGCTTAGACGAGCGAACGTTAATGGCGCTGAGCCACGATACTTATGCCCGAGCGTAAATTCCAATATAAGAATTGGAATCCCTGCTGTTAATAAAGCGAATAAATACGGGAAGAAAAACGCCCCTCCCCCATTTTCATATGCGACAGCCGGAAACCTCCAAATGTTTCCCAATCCAATTGCCGAGCCAGCTGCCGCTAAAATAAAACCAGCACGCGTGCCCCATTGTTGACGATTTTCCATAGTATAATACCCTCCTTAGTCAGTTTCAATCTTTGTAATATGGAAACGCAGAAAAAATGCAAGCACCTCCTTATTCGATTATTTTAATTTTTCAGACTTTTTTGTTTCATTTTAGTTTTAAGTATATCAACGGACAAGCTTTTTGTCAAAATAATATTTTAAAAAATAAAATTTTCAGAATTTTTTATTATTCAACAGGCAGCTCGATCGATGTATTTCCCTCCCCACCTTGGTTATAAAATTGCGGAACTTCCCCTTGAATAATTTGAATCGCTACAGGGATGTCGTTTTGAATCGTTGCCGTTTTTGTCGCAAATGGAATAATAATTTGCACGTTCACTTCAATATGAATTGCTATTTCTATCAAAGCATTATTAATTCCAAATGAACGGATGTTTTTATTGACATCGGAGTGAACATCGCCAATGACATAAAAACGAACCGGTATACGCGGTCCTAAATTTCCTAGCAATACGTTATTCGTTGCTTGTCCGAGAGGAATGTAATAAATAATTCCTTTTTCCTTTTCTGTTTCAACTTGAACGTCAGGAAACTCAAGCGCCGATAATTTTCCTTCTGAAGCAGCTTTTAAATTTCTCTGTACACGATTTGTCGTTTTTGCTAATACCCGATTTACGACAGTCGCATTAAAATCGATGGCAGAAATTTTCCCTTGTCCATCTTTTTCAATTTTAATGAAATTTTCAACATTAAAATCATCTTCGGCAATTTGTTGACTAATCGCATTATTAATGACCAAGTTCGCTAAACGGCGCGTTTCTTTTTCGGCGATTGCCATAAGTGTCGGCTCGATTCCTCTATTAATAAACCAAAGGCTTCCGACAGTTGAAATGATAAAAAAAACAAACGTAATTAAAAAAATATAGCGGACGGGTAGCGGTTTTCTTCGTTTACGTAGTTGTTGGTACAACAAAAATCCCCCCTCTCACGCTATATGTATGCGATCAAGCAGGGGATTATTATTTTATTTCATAAGAAGCAAAGCGTCTTTTCCTTTCATTCCACGCGAAATACCTAATTGTTCAGCAGCGAATGTAACAGACTCAAGCGGTGCTTCTAATAGCTGGTCAATTGTTCGCACCCCTACCGCTCTTCCTGCGATAATGCCTCGATCACGCAATTTTTCATTTAACAGCGCCACATCTAACGCTCCACACATAATATATCCTTTATCATTGGCAACAGCTAATAGCGTTGTTTTAGGCAATTGAACAGAAATAGCTGTAAAAGGTTCTCCGCTAATCCATAACGGTTTTACCTCAATCATATATTCACGCTCCTTTCCTTTATTCAATGTATGAATAAAGGAACGAAGGGTGCCTATTGTTGATACATGTTTTTTAACTTCCAAGCAAGCACATCACGCAACATTTCTGGCATATAATATTTCTTTTTCGCGCGATATATTTCGGGATATAAGTGACCAAACGTAAACATATCAATCGTCGCTACCGCATACGTTTTTTGCTCTTCAATTGGTTGATGATTAATGAAAATGCGACGCACATGTGCTTGACCATCAATCATTTGCTCTTTTTCAACAGTAATACGATCATACACCATTTGTCCCATGACTTCACCACGAAATCCGAATCCTTTCATCCGTAACTGTTTCATTTGTTCCGTTTCTGCTTGCAAAATGACTTCTTTTAATTCGCTTCCACGCAAATATACTTTGCACGGATTAATCGGATGTGGACAAATGCGATGAATATCTCCTTTTGTCACAACACCTTTCGGGAGCGAAGACAGTAGTACCCCTGCATTCACCATCGCCACATCGCCTTCACACCATTCGTTTAACGCTTGAGCAAGAAGGGAAGCAAATGGTGACGGTGAAAACCAATCGATCGTCAGCGACTCAGGCAAATATACAATCGGTTTTGCTAGCGCATGAGTTGCTTGCCGAATCATATCATTTAACTTTTGCTTCGTTTCCTCGCATGCATATTCAAATACATCCATATGTTGTACATATGCATGTGTATCAACTTTTCGACCGTTTTTATCGATCGTCAATGTTAAACACCCAACATAATGTCCAAATTTTCCAGCTCCACAAAGCAACGTTTCATTCACTCGTTTTCCGTGTTCAAATACATGATGCGTATGACCACCTAAAATCGCCGCTAATTGTGGAAATGTTTCCGCCATTTTTTCGTCATCGTTTACTCCTAAGTGAGATAATAAAACGATCGCATCCACTTTTTCCGAAAGCTCTTCAACAAGCTGAGCGACCGTATCGAACGGATCGGCTACGCGCCATCCAAGTAGCTCATAAAACGTCTGAAACGGAACCGTCACCCCAATAAACGCAACGCGAACGTGCCCAAACGTCATAATGACGTACGGCTTCATCCAGTGCGGACGATCTCCATTTTCATCAAAAACGTTTGCGACAATAACAGGGAACTTGGCATGTGCATATAACGTATTAAGTTGTTCGTGACTAAGTGTAATCCCTTCATTATTTCCGATTGTGACCGCATCGTATGCGGCATCGTTTAAAAGAATGACGTTTGCCTTTCCGTCTGACGCCTCTGTCAGCGGATGAAACCGATCAATAAAGTCACCGATATCAAGTAACACCATATGCTCGCGATTTTTCTTATGCCTTTTTCTCTCGTTTTGTAAATAACGAACAATTTTCGGCCATCGTTCAAAATGGCTATGCACATCGTTTGTATGATAAATATGTATTGTCTCCCTCAACGTCTGCAACACACCTTTCTTTTTACAATCCGAGCCCTTGCATAATTAAACGAACACCGAGTAAAATAAGCACAATTCGCAATAGCGTTACGACCGTTTTTCCTTTTAATCGTCGATTAAACCATGCTCCACATTTCGCTCCAATCCATACGCCCGGAATAAGCGAAAGCGCAAATGTCCATGCAACATTTCCTATAAGCACATGAGTTAGTGAACTAACAATGGAAGATAAAAAAACGATAAACATCGATGTAGCAACGGCTACGTGGGGAGGAAACAAAAACAATAAAATCATCGCAGGCACCATAAGCGATCCACCACCAATGCCGAAAAACCCGCCGACGAATCCAACAACAAATGCAATAAATGTGGCGATGAGCGGATGATACCCGTACGTCACTTCCTCTCCTTCATTCGTAACGTATGTCCGTACAACAGGAAACGTACGTCTGCTGGACGGTGATAGCCGAGATTGAAGCATAAGCAAAAACGAAACAGCAATTAAAAATAATCCGAAATAAAGCGAAAAATGTTGTATATGCACATGTTGATTCACCCATGCACCAAGCATTGCACCTGGCCCACTGCCGATGAAGAAAAATAAACCGCTTTTATAGTCCACCATTTTATGCTTCATATATGTTAAAGTTGATGATAACCCATTAAAAATAATAACGACAAGCGATGTGCCAACCGCTACTTGTGGTGAAATGGCTGGCAATACATGGGCCGCGCTTAAAAAAAGAAGCGTGGGAACGATAATCACCCCTCCCCCTAAACCGACAAGGCTTCCGATCGTTCCTGCTAAAAAGCCGATCACTAAAAGAAATATATATTCCATTTTCATCCCCCATTATGAAAATAAGTCTAATTGCCGCGGTGCTAAGTTCGTATACTCAATGTCTAACATCCGCAGGAGCTGCTTTGCATTATGAGCGGCATCTCCACCCGAGTTATTGTTAAATAAAACGTACATGTGTTCACATTTCGTTTGTAACGTGCGAATATGCTGTACCCATTCTTGTAACTCTTGCTCATTGTATCGATATAAATAACGAACGGCACGCCAATTTTCATCATCTCGTTTATTCCAGCCAGCTACATTTCGGCCATGTAAACGAATGAGTGTTTTATGCGCATCAGTTGGATGAAGAACGGTCGGTACCGATCCTTCCCCTGCTTGCGGTTCGTCACAAATGCTATGAATCCATCGTTCTTCTTCCATAAAGCGTAACGTCTTTTCGTAAAAGGAAGGCGAAAACCACGATTGATGGCGAAATTCAAGCGCCACAGGGACATCTCCCATTCGCTCCCGACACCAACGCAAATAGTGAACATGCTTTTTTTGACAATCGAACCACGGTGGAAATTGGAATAATACCATCCCAAGCTTATGTGCCTGCTGAAACGGCTCAATCGATTGTAAAAATGCTGTAAACATCTCATCTTTATTTGCATACGGAATATCACCACGTTGATGACCCGTCATTCCTTGATACGCTTTAACGATAAATTGAAAACATTCCGGTGTTTCCATCGTCCATTTTTCAACGTTTTGGCGTGGCTGAATCGCATAAAAATACGCATCGACCTCAACGGTTGGAAAATGAGCGGCATACGCTTGTAACTTATCTTTTGACGCAAGCCGCGACGGATATAAACTGTCATGGTCGCCCCATCCCGTTAATCCGACATAAATCATATGCATCACCTACATTTATCTTACCATAACATACAAAAAAAGCCGATGATCTGCCGCACGCAGATCATCAGCTGTTGATTAACCAATACTACCTTCCATTTCAAACTTAATGAGGCGGTTCATTTCAACGGCGTATTCCATCGGTAATTCTCTCGTAAACGGCTCAATAAAGCCCATGACGATCATTTCTGTCGCTTCTTGCTCGGAAATTCCGCGACTCATTAAATAAAATAGTTGTTCTTCTGATACTTTCGACACTTTTGCTTCATGCTCAAGCGAAATGTTGTCGTTTAAAATTTCGTTGTATGGAATCGTATCAGATGTCGATTGATTATCCATAATGAGCGTGTCGCACTCAATATTTGAGCGAGAGCCATCCGCTTTCCGTCCAAAATGAACGATACCGCGATATGTGACTTTTCCACCTTGTTTCGAAATTGATTTTGATACGATCGTCGATGACGTATTAGGCGCTAAGTGGATCATTTTTGCACCTGCGTCTTGATGTTGTCCTTTGCCAGCAATCGCAATCGAAAGTGTCAAACCACGCGCGCCTTCTCCTTTTAAAATGACTGCTGGGTATTTCATCGTTAATTTTGAACCGATATTTCCATCGATCCATTCCATCGTTGCGTTTTCTTCGCAAACGGCACGCTTTGTCACAAGGTTAAAGACGTTGTTTGCCCAGTTTTGAATCGTCGTATAACGGCAATACGCACCTTTTTTCACGATAATTTCAACGACTGCGCTATGAAGTGAGTTTGTCGTATAGACAGGCGCTGTACAGCCTTCCACATAATGAACATGCGCCCCTTCATCAACGATAATTAACGTCCGTTCAAATTGTCCCATATTTTCCGAGTTAATGCGGAAATACGCTTGCAACGGTGTGTCGACTTTTACACCTTTTGGCACGTAAATGAATGAACCACCAGACCAAACGGCAGAGTTCAGTGCCGCAAATTTATTATCTGTCGGCGGAACGACTTTCGCCCAATGCTCGCGAAATAAATCTTCGTTTTCTTTTAACGCCGAGTCTGTATCTTTAAAAATGACACCTAGTTTCTCTAGGTCTTCTTTCATGTTATGGTATACAACTTCTGACTCGTATTGCGCCGATACCCCAGCTAAATATTTTTGTTCTGCTTCTGGAATACCGAGCTTATCGAACGTTGCTTTAATTTCTTCCGGCACCTCATCCCAAGAACGACCGGATTTTTCCGATGGTTTGACGTAATACGTAATTTCATCGAAATCTAAACTTGATAAATCGCCGCCCCATTGTGGCATCGGCATGCTGTAAAAAATATCTAACGCTTTTAAGCGAAATTCGAGCATCCACTCTGGTTCATTTTTCATGCGCGAAATTTCTTCTACAATTTCGCGCGTTAATCCGCGCTCAGCACGGAAAACAGATACATCTTTATCGGCGAAACCGTACTTATATTCACCGATTTCTGGCATTTTTTTCGCCATCTCGTTCGCCTCCTTTTTTATGACTAATCTTGTTGCTCATGCAATCCTTTTTCCATTGCTTTCCAAGCTAACGTCGCGCATTTAATGCGAGCTGGGAATTTTGACACTCCTTGAAGCGCTTCAATATCACCTAAATCGATGGAATCGTCATAATCTTTTCCTTGCATCATGTCGGAAAAAATCGTTGATAGCTTAAGCGCTTCTTCAATTGTTTTTCCTTTAATCGCCTCTGTCATCATCGATGCAGAAGACATCGAAATAGAACAGCCTTCTCCTTCAAACTTCGCATCGACAATTTTCCCATCTTCTACTTTTAATGTTAAGTGAATGCGATCGCCACACGTCGGGTTGTTCATATTTATATCGACGTGCTCCCCCTCTAACACACCACGATTTCTCGGATTTTTATAATGATCCATAATGACTTGTCGATACAGCGTATCTAAATGGCTATTAAAAGACATAGCTAAAATACTCCTTCGTTTTCTTTAATGCTGAAACAAGTGCGTCAATTTCTTCTTCCGTATTGTATAAGTAAAAACTTGCCCGTGCAGTCGCTGTCACGTTCAGCCATTTCATGAGCGGCTGCGCACAATGGTGACCAGCACGAACAGCAATGCCTTCAGCATCTAAAACGGTCGCAACATCGTGCGGATGAACACCGTCAATATTAAATGTCACGAGCCCTGCCCGTTCTTTCGGACCGTAAATCGTTAACCCATCAATCGTTGACAACTGTTCAAGTGCATATTGTGCTAAACGATGTTCATGCTCAGCAATATAATCTAACCCAATTTGTTCAAGGAAATCGATCGCAGCTCCTAAACCAATCGCTCCAGCGATAATTGGTGTACCACCCTCAAATTTCCACGGAAGCTCTTTCCATGTTGACTCATACAAACCAACGAAATCAATCATTTCGCCACCAAATTCAACAGGCTCCATTTGCTCAAGTAAGCGTTTTTTACCGTATAATACGCCAATACCTGTCGGCCCGCACATTTTATGGCCTGAAA
Organism: Anoxybacillus tengchongensis; assembly: GCF_014201585.1. Lineage (GTDB taxonomy): Bacteria > Bacillota > Bacilli > Bacillales > Anoxybacillaceae > Anoxybacillus > Anoxybacillus tengchongensis. Next base: position 42,972 of record NZ_JACHES010000011.1, on the reverse strand, counting down.
ACGCATAAAAATCGCAATCGATGTCTTGCACGTTCACTTTCATATGCGGCGTACTTTGCGCCCCGTCAACAACAACAACGGCACCGTTTTTGTGCGCGATTTGCGCAATTTCTTTTACTGGGTTAATTGTACCGAGTACGTTTGATACGTGCATCACAGCCACAATTTTTGTGTTCGACGTGACTGTTTGTTCCACATCTGCTAAGCGAATCGTGCCGTCTGGTTGAAGCGGAATGTATTTTAACGTTGCCCCTGTTTGTCTGGCAACTTGTTGCCATGGGATAATGTTGCTATGGTGCTCCATGTACGTAATGACAATTTCATCGCCTTCACGCACGTTAGCGCGACCGTAGCTTGCCGCCACTAGATTAATCGCCGTTGTCGTCCCGCGTGTAAAAATAATTTCTTCTATCGAGGCGGCACCAATGAAGCGACGCACTTTTTCGCGCGCCCCTTCGTATGCATCGGTTGCCTTCGTACCAAGCGTATGCACGCCGCGATGAACGTTTGAATTGTATTGACGATAATAATTGTCAATCGCTTCAATGACCGACAACGGTTTTTGTGACGTCGCCGCGCTATCTAAATAAACGAGTGGCTTGCCGTTTACTTGTTGATCTAAAATCGGAAATAGTTGACGAAGTTCTTTTACGTTCATCATTTAACTTTCCTTTCGATCACTTCGATTAATTGTTTTTTCACACGTTCAATCGGAATTTCATTGACGACTGGCGCTAAAAAGCCATGAATAATTAATCGCTCTGCTTCCGTTTTCGAAATACCACGGCTCATTAAATAATACAATTGCGTCGGATCAACACGACCGACAGATGCCGCATGACCGGCTGTCACATCATCTTCGTCAATTAATAAAATCGGATTCGCATCCCCGCGTCCTTTTGGGCTTAACATAAGCACACGTGATTCTTGTTCTGCGTTTGATTTCGATGCCCCGTGCTCAATTTTACCAATACCGTTAAAAATGGAAGTCGCTTCATCTTTCACAACGCCATGTTTTAAAATGTAGCCTTCTGTATGCTTTCCGTAATGGATGACGCTTGTCGTAAAGTTTTGTACTTGCTCTCCACGGCTTACCACAACCGTCTTCGTGTCGCCGAATGAGCCGTCGCCAATGAGGCGCGTGACGTTTTCTGAAATCGTATTTCCGTCGTTCATTAAACCGAGCGCCCATTCAATGCGTGCATGACGCCCCGTAATGCCGCGACGGTTCACATATGTCGTTGTCCCTTTTGCTAAACTATCCACGGCGCCGAAAAATACTTGCGCGTCGTCTAATGCAAACACTTCCGCAATGATGTTAACGATCGCTTCGGAACGTTCACATGTTGAAATGTAGTTTTCGACATACGTTACTTTACTACCGACGTCCGCAACAATAATGACATGGTTAAATAACGCTTCCGCTTTTTCATGCACATATACCGCTTGCAACGGCACATTCACTTGCACGTGCTTTGGTACGTATACAAACATTCCGCCGTTTACAAGTGCAGCATGAAGCGCAGCCAGGCGATGTTCGTTTACTTTCACGCCGTCCATAAAATATTTTTGCACAAGCTCGCTATGTTCACGGACAGCTGTCGCTAAGTCTGTAAAAATGACACCTTTTTCTTTTAATTCATCAGCAAGCGATACGTATGCACATGTATGATCGCGTTGCACATATACGTTTTTTTGCTCTTCGTCGATATCGATTAGCACTTTCACTTCTTCTGGCAACTCTTCTAACGAAGAAAGTGGCGCACTTTCAACGAGATGAGTAGAAAATTGCGTGAAATTCCAACGATCAATTTTTGTTTTATCTGGCTTCGGTAAAGGAAGTTGTTCCGCTTGTGCAAGAGCTTGTAAGCGAACATGTAAAAGCCAGTCCGGTTCTCCACGCCCTTCAGAAAAAGAGCGTACATACTGTTGGTCGAATGGTAGTTTCGTCTCAATCATCACAAATCCTCCTAACGCTTACGCTTCTTGCTCAACGACTTCATCTTCAATGCCTAGCTCTTTTTTAATCCAATCGTATCCTTCCGCCTCAAGACGTTGTGCTAACTCTGGACCACCAGATTTTACAATACGTCCTTGCATCATGACATGCACATAATCTGGTGTAATATAGTTTAATAAACGCTGATAGTGCGTAATGATTAAACAGCCGAAGTCGCTGCTACGCATTTCATTAACACCTTTTGCAACAACTTTTAATGCATCAATGTCAAGACCTGAGTCAATTTCATCTAAAATTGCAATTTTCGGTTGTAACATCATTAATTGCAAAATTTCATTTCTCTTTTTCTCTCCGCCTGAAAATCCTTCATTTAAATAACGATGCGCCATATCTGGATTCATTTCTAAAAACGCCATTTTTTCATCTAGTTGACGAATAAATTTCATTAATGAAATCTCGTTTCCTTCTCCACGACGCGCATTAATCGCTGAACGCAAGAAGTCGGCATTTGTCACACCGCTAATTTCGCTCGGATATTGCATCGCTAAAAACAACCCAGCACGAGCACGCTCGTCTACTTCCATTTCTAATACATCTTGACCATCTAATGTAATGCTTCCTTTTGTTACTTCATATTTTGGATGACCCATAATGGCCGCAGATAATGTCGATTTTCCTGTTCCGTTCGGTCCCATAATTGCATGAAACTCGCCGCCTTTAATTTCAAGGTTAACACCTTTTAAAATTTCTTTTCCGTCAATTGCAACGTGAAGATCTTTAATCGTTAATGTTGCCATAAAAAAATACCTCCAGTTTCACTTATATTCATAAAACGTAATTCTCATTTTATTCTCATTACAATTTTATAACAGATGAAAAGTATTAGCAACCTTATTGCAAGCATTTTGATACTTTTTTGTTTCTAAAGTTTGTTCGCTTAATCACGTATGTAAAAAAGGATAGGAGACCTCCCTATCCTTTTAATGCATGCGAGTAAATTCATCAACACATTGCCGAACGAGCGTAACCGCTTGGCTCATCGTCGCTCCACCCGCTAAAGCAGCCGCAACGGCGCACGCTTCAAATATTTCTTCTTCTGTCGCTCCTTCATCAATGCACCCTTTCGTATGATAGATGGTGCAATATTCATCTTGTTTGGCGACGCTAATGCCTAATGCGATCAATTGCTTTTCTTTTTTCGACAACTCACCTTCTGCAAAACATGCTTCTGTAAACGCGTTAAACGTTTGCCCAACTTTCGGCATATGTTGCGTAAACGTTCCTAACCCTTGCTTATATTCGTGCAAAAATTGTTCCATCGACATATGCACTCCTCCTTCCTTTTTATCATGCGTCGTTTTTCAAAAAATATAAAAGGATGCCCGATTGGACATCCTTATTTTGTCGCTGGAATAACTGCGCCATTATACTTTTGTAAAATGAAGTCTTGAATATCTTTTGATTGCAATACTTCTACAAGCGTTTGAATTTCTTTACGTTTTTCGTCACCTTTGCGAACGGCAATAATGTTCACATATGGGTTGTTTTCTGGCGATTCAACCGCAATCGGATCTTTTGCTGGATCTAAACCAGCATCTAACGCATAGTTTGCGTTAATTAATACTGCATCTCCTTCGTTGTTTTTATATACTTGTGGAAGCAATCCTGCTTCGACATCTGCTTCAAACACTAAATTTTTCGGATTTTCAACGATATCATCAACAGTTGCTTTCGTTTTGTCGACACCTTCTTTTAACTTAATTAACCCTTTTTCTTCAAGCATCGATAAAATGCGACCGTGGTCAGCAACCGAGTTGCTCATAATAATTTTCGCACCGTTTGGTAGCTCTTCAAGGCTTTTATATTTTTTAGAGTATACGCCGATTGGCTCAATATGAATGCCACCAGCATTTACAAAGTCATAGCCATGTTCTTTCATTTGTGCTTCTAAATAAGGAATGTGTTGGAAATAGTTTGCATCTAACTCTTTATCTGCTAACGCTTTGTTCGGTAATACGTAATCTTGGAATGTCACAATTTCTAATTCAATACCTTTTTCTTTTAAAATCGGTTTTGCTTGTTCTAAAATTTCCGCATGTGGCACGTTTGATGCCCCAACGACAAGCTTATTCGTCTTTTCTTCCGCACTTTCGCTTTTTCCGCAAGCAGAAAGCGCTAAAACAACCATTGCAACAACAAGTAGAGAAATCCATTTTTTCATCTGTTTCTTCCTCCTTTTTATCGTTTATCTATTTTAGAAGTGACAAAGTCACCAATAAACTGAATAATAAAGACGATGATTAAAATGAGCACTGTCGCAACAAACGTGACGTCGTTATTGTTGCGTTGAAATCCTTCTAAATACGCTAAGTTTCCAAGCCCCCCAGCACCAACAACTCCTGCCATCGCTGTGTAACCAACGAGCGCGATCGCTGTTACCGTAATCCCAGATACAAGGGCAGGGAGCGCTTCTGGAAGAAGCACTTTCCAAATGATTGTTGTCGTCGTCGCTCCCATCGCTTTTGCCGCTTCAATGACACCTTTATCAATTTCACGAAGCGCAATTTCAACCATGCGTGCATAAAACGGTGCAGCACCAATAATAAGCGCTGGTAGCGCAGCATTCGCTCCAAGAATCGTGCCGACAACGAGCTTTGTAAACGGAATGAGCAAAATAATTAAAATAATGAACGGGATGGAACGGAAAATATTGACGAACGATGCGATCACACCGTTAATCAAACGATTTTCCCATATGTTTCCCTTAGACGTTAGAAACAACAACAACCCAAGTAAAATACCGAGCACAAATGTTGCTACAACAGAAATAGCGGTCATATACAACGTTTCCATCGTTGCCGCCCATATTTTTTCCCAAACGACATTCGGAAATAGTTCATTGGACATTCGCCAACACCTCCACTTCAACTTCTTGCTGGCGAATAAAAGCGAGCGCTCGCTCAATTTCTTCATTCGCACCATCTAAGTGAATGAACAACACCCCGTATGAACCGTGATGCGTTTGTGAAATTTTCCCTTGTAAAATATTTATATTCAAATCGAATTGGCGAATAAGTTGTGTAATGAGCGGCTGCTCAGCCGCTTCGCCGACAAACGTAAGTTGAACGACTTTCCCGTTCGGATAACGTTCAAGAAGATGCAACATCGCTTCTTTTGTTTCCTCCGGCTCTGTGACTTGCTGAACAAATCGTTTCGTAATCGGTTGTTCTGGCTTACGGAACACGTGAAGCACTTCGCCCATTTCGACAATTTTTCCGTTTTCCATTACCGCTACACGATCACAAATTTTACGAATAACGTGCATTTCGTGTGTAATTAATACGATCGTTAAGCCGAGGCGTTTGTTAATATCAACAAGCAAATCTAAAATTGAATCGGTCGTTTGTGGATCAAGCGCCGACGTTGCTTCATCACATAATAACACTTTCGGGTTGTTCGCTAATGCGCGCGCAATGCCGACGCGCTGCTTTTGTCCTCCGCTCAGTTGTGACGGATACGCATGTTCTCTCCCTTGCAAACCGACAAGTTGAACGAGTTCATCGACGCGTTTCATTCGTTCTTCTTTCGGCACGCCTGCAATTTCTAACGGAAAAGCAATGTTTTCACGCACCGTTCGCGACCAAAGTAAATTAAAATGTTGGAAAATCATCCCGATTTGTTGGCGCGCTTGACGCAACTGCTTTCCGCTAATTTTCCCCATATCTTTCCCATCAACAATCACTTCACCGCTCGTCGGCTTTTCTAATCCATTTAATAGCCGAATGAGCGAACTCTTCCCTGCTCCACTATAACCGATGATGCCGAAAATTTCTCCTTGTTCGATATGCAAGTTTACATGATCAACCGCCGTCACATGTCCACTTGCTGCTTTGTATACTTTCGTTACGTTTGATAAAGTAATCATGCTGTCACCTTCCTTCCATGAAAAAAGCCTTTCTGCTCAAGAGAACAGAAAGGCGTCATCATCCATTCTGTCTCTTATCTCTCAAAGCAAACGCTTTGTGTGAATTGGCACCATTTCAGCAGCGCTGACGGTTGCCGGGTTTCATCGGGCACATCCCTCCACCTCTCTTGATAAGAGCGCTTTTAAACGCTTTATTCAGTTAACGTTTTAATACACTTAAGAATCTTTTTGAACTACGAATGTGAGTATATCATTGAAAGAAGGACAGTGTCAATAACATTTTTTTAACTATTTTAGCCAAACAATGAGATGAACCGCATATATAACATAGTCAATCATTACTTTTCAGATGTCAAGCGACGAACAGTAAATCGTTTTGTTTTACGGAAATGCAAGGGGCTAATCCAAGACGTACTCACGCCTCTAGATTAGCCCCACAGTCAAAAAAATGAAGTTAAACGCTTTACGAATTATATAATCAACGCTTTAATTACATTCTTCTTTGGTAATTCTAATTGTTACATACAATTTATGAAAAGAGTCATAATAGTCGGCTTGTGCAACACTAGAGGTATACCATTTATCAATTAATTTTAAGTAAGAATCAGTGTTTTCTAAAGAATAAATCCCCGTAATAGTAGAAGTCTTAGTCGTTAGATTTCGATCGTACGTAACTGTCATCGTCACTGTACCATACATTTCTTTATTTCCTCGGACAATCGTATCAAGTGGAGCAATTTTTGATTTTGAATTGCTTAATTTTGCTATTGAACTCCCTACTGCAGGAGTAACTGTAATTGTTACATTCCCCTCTTTATATACTCGTTTCGGGAGCGTACTAGCTTCAGTAGTAATTAACGATCCAAAAAAACCATCTAATAACAGAGTAGCAGTTAGTGCTAGGGTAGCAACTAAAATAAGCCTTCTAAATTGCCTTTTCATTATTTTTCTCCCCCAGAAATGTTCATGTAGTAGTACTAGTTCTTCATTATCTATTAATAACCCGTGGTGCTAGTTGAGCGCTAGCGCTCAACTAGCCCGAGTGTGACAAGCGAATACACCAACAATATGCCATCTAGTGCCACTTCAAACCCTGAAATCGAATGAGCACGAATTTCTGTCATACGATACTGGTCAACGAGGACGGAGAACACCGTTTCTATCACTTTACGCTTTTGTTTGAGCCATTTCTCCCATGATGCCGATGGGCGGTGTTTCTGATTTTTGCGAGATGGAGTCCAAAAAGCGATTTGGTACGCTTTATACAACTTTTTTTGCAATTCGCTACTGATGAATCCTTTGTCACCCAAGTTATAGGGGTGAGGAATTTGAGTCATGACGGTTTCCGCTGCGGTTCGATCGTGACAGGACGCCTCCGTTACCACGTATCCCATAGGTAGTCCTTGGTCGGTCACTTGAAGATGAAACTTAAACCCATAGTACCACTGCTTTTTCGACGTACAAAGTCCGATGTCCGCGATCCCTCGGAATCGTTTGACACGGTACACTCTTGCGGCATGGCACAACTCGATTGGCATACTATCTACTACCGCATAGGCATGGTGTTGACCACGTTTCGCTAGTTCATGACGAATCCATTTGATCGCAAAGCGCAGCGCTCGGCAACGGCGATTGTATCGAGAACGTTCGATAAACTGCCCATCGGTAAATAAATTTCCCTCCACAAAGCGATGCCATGCACGTTCGGAAGAGAAGCCAAGCAACTTTCCCAAAAGATGAATGGCAATGATCACCGCGTCTTCTTGTTTCGCCAAATGACGATTGCGACGTTGAAGATAGAATTGAATTTGTGACAGCTGGGCAGAAACAAAAAAGAAAATGGCTGCATATTGTTTTTGAATCTTTGCTTGATCTGTAGTAAAATGAAAGGTAACTATTCAGCTACATCATAAAGTGAGCTGAATATTTTTTGTATTTCTTGTCTATGATGTGAATATTGATAGACAAGGAGGTGAATCGCATGTTGACGGTACAACAAGCTGTATTTACGGTTGAGAGCTTAATCAGCAAAGTCCAACAACAGAAACAGCTCATTCATCAACTCGTTCAAGAAAATGAACATTTGCGTCACGAAATCAAACAGCTACGCAAAGAAAATGAACAACTCAAGTATCGCGTTCAAGAACTGGAAGCACGCACGAAAAAAAACAGCTCCAATAGCCATTTGCCCCCATCTTCTGACCGTTTTCACACCCATTCTTCTCGTCAGCCATCTGGCAACAAACCAGGCGGACAAGAAGGGCATCAAGGAACGACGCTCCATCAAGTGGAACATCCACATCATCGTGTCGTCCATCGTGTGAACGCGTGTCAAGGATGTGGGGCTTCTTTGTGTGAGGTCAAACCGTTCAAAGTCGATGTCCGTCAAGTGTTTGATCTCCCTCCCGTGACGATCGAAGTGACACAACATGAACGTGAAGTGAAATCCTGCCCACATTGCCGATGTGTTCAACAAGCCGAATTCCCATCCTATGTCACGAATCATGTGCAATATGGTCCACGGCTCACGGCGCTCGCTGTATATTTGCACCATATCCAATTGATCCCGTACAAGCGTTTGAGTGATACAATCGAAGCGTTATATCAACACTCGGTTAGTACAGGAACCCTTGCCAATATGGTGAAACGAGGTCGCCAAGCGCTAGAATCGAATATGGACATCATCGAAGACGCCTTGCTTGACTCTGACATCTTGCATGTCGATGAAACGAGTTTGCGCATCAATGGGAAACTCGCATGGGTGCATGTCGCGTGTACATCGAGATATACATACTTGGCTTCTCACGCTTCTCGTGGAAAGAAAGCGACCGATGATATTGGGATTCTTCCCCGATATCAAGGAACGATGATGCACGATGCGTTCGGTACGTATCCAAAATACATGCAAGCCACCCATGTCCTTTGTCATGCCGATCATTTGCGTGAGTTAAAAGGCTTCATCGAACAGGGGCATACATGGGCATCGCGCATGACGACGTTTCTTTTAGCCGCCAAACAGGCCGTCGAAGTTCATCACGGTGCGCTTTCCGAAAAAGAAGCGAAACGATGGGAACGAGTGTATGATCGCATGCTAGAAAGAGCACAGCACCGATTAGAAACGATGACGCCTCTTCCGAAAAAAGCACTCGCTTTTGTTCGACGGCTTCAGAAACGAAAGGAAGAAGCGCTGCGTTTCTTACGTGAAGTGCATGTTCCCTTTGACAACAACCAAGCCGAACGCGATCTTCGCATGGTCAAAGTCAAAGAGAACATCTCGGGCACGTTTCGCGAAGAAACATTCGCCCAGTCTTTTTGTATCACAAGAAGCATCGTTTCCACACTGACGAAACACGAAAAAAACGTGTGGGATTCGTTATGTCTTCTGTTGACGGGCGACACGCTCGATTGTGTTCTTTCTACCACTTAGGGCACTTTCTATCACAGGGATGCCCTATTTGTGTTGCGCTTTTTTACATACTTCTATCGGGGTGAATAGTTACAATGAAAGTGCTCTTGCATGGGGATTCTCCTTTCGAATGTTGGATCGCACTTTCATTCTACAGGAGATCCACAAGCAAGGGCTATTTTTATGCTTACTCGATTTTATCTAGCACCACGAGTTATTAATAATGAGTTAGGCTTATACATTAACCAACGGAACCATCAGCATTACAATAAAATTCCACACTTACCGTAACCGAATAAGATTGTCCACCTATTGTATATGTCCCCGATACATAAATAACGTAAGTACGACCGCCATCAATTAGCTGGTATTCATATCCCGTTTGTTTCCAGCTTCCAATACCACTTGTTACTTTCGAATTTATAGATTTAATCCCTGCAAACATTTGTCTCTTATGAACATCGCTATATTGTGTTTCAAAAGTCCCTGTAATACTTAACGTTTGAGTAGTTTGTCCTGCCTTAAAACTTGCCGATTTTGTTTTTGAAACAACAGACTGGGGAGTAATATTACCTGCCTTCAGTTTAACAACATTCTGTTGAGGTATGAGCGCGAATGACACATGCTCTCCCCCTAACGCAACGATTGTAGCAAACAATGTCGCTAATACTCCCTTTACCACTCTCCCAACAACTTTACCCCTCATAAAACCATCCTTTCATCGACAATCTACTCATAGCTCCAGTTAAACATCAGCACCATGGATATAATTGAAAATTTTTATTTAGCTGATTACTCACCATAGGTACAACATATTGTATAAAAATCGGACGTTCTTTATCTCAACTTATACATTGCTCATACTCCTCCGCTTCTTCTCCCAAAATTAGCTGATCAGCTATTTTCAATTTACCAAAAATAGAAAAGAAAAAAATCAGTATTTTCCGCCAATTTTTTGGCGAAAATCCGCCAATTTCTTCAAAATAAATGACAAAGTTTATTAAATGAAGTAGAATCTAGTAAAAAATAATGGAGGGGAAATCGCATGACTATTCGTACATTGCTTATTGATTCTGATCCTATCTATTTGCTTGGGTTGGAAAAATTGTTGGAAAACGAAAGTAACATAACAGTTATCGGTTCTGTTTCTTGTCTTGATTCACTAGATACTCTCATACATATACATGTACCAGACGTCATTGTAATAAATGTACACATGCACATAGCAAAAGCATTGGACTGGGTAAAAAATGTGAAGGAGACACATCCCACGATAAATATCATTATGCTATGTAACTATCCACCGCTCGCCTTATCTGCGTACGAAGCAGGTGTATCCGGCGTATTGTCAAAAGAAAAAGTTTCCACTCATTTAGTACATGTGATCCGATACAGCAACGAAGGAGAAAAACTTTTTTTAGCGGATAATGAAACTGCGTATTCAACAAAGCACGGTTTAACAAACATGGAAATCGATATATTACAAATGTTGGCAGACGATCAAACGAGTGCACAAATTAGCGAACTGCTAAATATAAGCAAACGAACATTTGAGCGTCACCTTTCTTCTATTTTCGAAAAATTAGGGGTCTTGTCACGAACAGGAGCGGTTGCCGAAGCGCTACGGTTACAACTCATAAAATGAAAGGTGCTAGTCGAAAAATCTAACTAGCACCTTTCATATTTACACCCACGAATACATCGACCGCACACCTGTTGCGGCTTCGATCGCCTGTTCTAAGTCTTCAATTAAATCGTCCACGTTTTCGATTCCGACTGATAAACGAATCATATCTTCCGTCACACCAGATGCTTGTAAATCTTCTCCGCTTAGTTGCTGATGCGTCGTGCTTGCTGGATGGATGATTAAACTTTTTGCATCGCCGACGTTGGCGACATGCGACCAAAGTTTAACGTTGTTAATCAATGTCGCTCCCGCCTCACGACCGCCTTGAATGCCAAATACAACGACTGCTCCTGCCCCTTTTGGCATATATTTTTTCGCTAGCTCTTTTGCTGGGTGATTGTCATGCTCAGGATATAACACCCAATTGACTGCTGGATGGTTGTCTAAATACTCAACAATTTTTCTCGTGTTGGCAATATGTTCTTTCATGCGTACGTGTAACGTTTCAAGCCCTAAATTAAACTGGAATGCGTTGAACGGGCTCATCGCTGGTCCTAAATCGCGCAATAGTTGCACGCGTGCTTTCACGATATACGCTGCTGCACCAATGTGTGCGTATACGAGGTTATGGTAGCTTGGATCTGGTGTCGTAAACGATGGAAACTTCGGCGAATTCCAATCAAAATTTCCGCCGTCGACAATGATACCACCTAGCGTCGTTCCGTTGCCAAGTAGCCATTTCGTCGCTGAATGAATAACGATATTTGCTCCGTGTTCAATCGGACGGCAAAGATAAGGCGTCGCAAACGTATTGTCAATAATGAGCGGAATGCCTGCTTCGTGAGCAATCTCAGCAACCGCTTCAATGTCTAACACATGCAAGCTCGGATTGCCGATCGTTTCGGCAAAAATGGCTTTCGTTTTCGGCGTAATGGCAGCGCGGAAATTTTCCGGATCGGTCGGGTCGACAAAATGTGTCGTGATGCCGTATTTCGGCAACGTATTTGCGAACAAATTGTACGTTCCTCCATATAACGTCGACGCAGAAACGATGTCATCCCCGGCTTGAGCGACGTTTAAAATCGCCATCGTAATCGCCGCCATTCCGCTCGCTACAGCTAAAGCTCCTACACCACCTTCGAGCTTAGCCACTCGTTCTTCAAATACAGTAACTGTCGGATTATGAATGCGTGTATAAATGTACCCCGCTTCTTTTAATGCAAATAAATTGGCCGCATGCTCCGTATTATCAAACAAATACGCATTGGACTGATAAATTGGCACCGCACGCGCTTTCGTTACTGGATCGGTTTGCAATCCGCCATGAACAGCAATCGTTTCAAATTTCATCGTTTCTCCCCCTGCACGAATAATTGTTGAATATTTTGAATTTTAACACGATAAAAATAACTCGTCAATGAACAAGATCGTACGGTTTAGCAAGAAAAAAGATCGACTCTAACAATAAAATGTGACGAAACGATGCTGTGACGGATAATTCATTTAAGCGAAGCTGTTGTTGGAGTTTTAACGAACCTTTTAATAATGACATCATCGCTTGTGCTGAACCACGAATCGTAATCATTCGCTCCGCATTTACCTCTTCAACACGACGAATGCCCTCTTTTGATATACACAATAATATTTGCTCATTTTCCCATTGTAATTGAATATATAAACAGTCACTCGGCAAAATCGGCGTTAACATGTTCATTCAACCGCCCCCGTCCCATATTTCTCATATCCATTGTTTCCATATGAAGACGAGTAGTTCCTGCTATAAACGGTCGACAAATGTCTTCTTTCCTCGTCAATTTCCCAAGAAATATGTCGAAAGCTGGCTTATTCAGCCAGCTTTCGCAACGTTTCGTATAAGTATGGAACCGAATGAAAGGCGTATATTTTTTGTACAAGTTCGCCATGTTGAAAAATAAGTAAACAAGGAACGCTTTCGATGCACCACTCAACCGCTTTGTCCGGCACATAGTTTAAATCTTGACGCTCAAATGTAACGGTTGGCAACAACTGTTCAAGTACATCAACCATTCGACTTGCCACTTGACATGTGCCGCATAATGGTGTGTACATATAGACAACTTTCACAACGATCACACAACTTTCTACAAATATTGTGCGTGTACATCAATGTTTGCACTTAATAATACAACCGCGATGTGATGCTTCGGAGCGGCTGCCACCTCACGATACATTTTATCAATATATAAATGCTCAGCATGAGGAAACTCTCGACGAAGTTGACGACGCAATTTTTCCCCTGCTTCATCGGAATCAACTAAAATGTACACATCTTTATCGTACAAAGCATCGATTAATTCATCAAGTTTGGTGGTGCTAAGCGTTCCATTTGTACATATAATTTCGACCGGTTCGCTAATGATGCTTTCAATTTTCCGCTTGTCGGAGCGCCCTTCGACAATAATCACTTTTTCTACTTCAACAATCGCCATCGTCATCACCTTGTACATTTATTTATGTATATTATATTCGTGATCGCACACTTTTTCCCCTTTTATCCCATAGAAAAGGACAGCGATGTCGCTGCCCTTAACACCAACCACCTTCTGTATCACAATCGACGTATTTTGCGTCTGGATTTTCAGTAACTGTCACGCTTTTCAATATGCGCCCATTTTGCTGTTCATATCCATGTTTCAACTTAAACTCATTCGTTTCTTGAACAAACTCCCCAATACATTCATTGTCATAAAATAGTTGAAAGCTACCATGTTCATTCAATTTACCGATGACGTGGTGTGTAATATCCATCGTTTTTTGTTTTAGCAAAAAAGACACCCCTGTTGTATAGGGTGCCCTGTAAGTTCTTTTTTAGTCTTCGTTAATCATTTGTTCATATTGTTCGGCAGTTAATAGGTTGTCCACTTCGCTTAGATCGCTTGGCTCAATGACAATCATCCACGCTTTATCGTATGGTGATTCGTTCACATACTCTGGGTTGTCGTTTAACTCTTCATTCACAGCTACTACTTTCCCACTAATTGGAGCATATAATTCAGATACAGTTTTTACTGATTCTACGCTACCAAATGGTTCGTTCGCTGTGAGTTGTGCCCCGACTTCTGGCAATTCAACGAATACGATATCGCCGAGCTCTGACTGAGCAAAATGCGTAATCCCGATACGAACCGTACTTCCTTCGACACGCACCCATTCATGTTCTTGTGAATAACGTAGCTCTTTTGGAATGTTCATCGTTTTCCCTCCAACATATCGTCTTCTTTTTCATCATACACGATTTTTAATATGATTTCACGATAATTTAAACATTTCGTGATATTTTTGTTCGTCAAATCCGACAATGACTTGTTCTCCGTTTGTGATGATTGGACGCTTCATTAACATCCCGTCTGATGACAACAATTGCAACATTTCTTCTTCTGTCATCGTCTTTAATTTGTCTTTTAACCCGAGTTCACGATACTTCATACCGCTCGTATTAAAAAATTTTTTTAAATCAAGCCCACTTTTTTCATATAGCGTCCGCAACTGCTCTTTTGATGGCGGCTGTTCAACGATATGTATAGCTTGTACAGAAATGTTGTTATCGTCTAGCCATTTTTTCGCCTTACGACACGTTCCGCATTTTGGATACCAATAAAATGTCAACATCTTCCCACCTCATCTATATATGATACGAAAGCAAAAGTACCAGACGATGCGTCTGGTACTCCCATTATTACACAACATATCGTTCAGCTTCAATTAATGCTTGTGCTGCTTCGCGTTTTTTCGCAATGACGTTCATTGGCGTGTGACGCGTTAACTTGCGCAATGCCGACAACATCATGCGCAACATGTCACCATGTTCAACAGCAACGATCGTTTCTTTTGCATGTGCTTCAATTTCATTAAACGCTTCTTGGCAGAAAATTTGTGTGTACAATACTTTTTGTTTATTTTTCTCAACACCCGATTGCGCAATTGCTTTTTCCGTACGCAAAAGAGCTGATTCCATCGCATATACGTTGCTGACAATGTCTGCGATATTGACGAGCACCTCTTGTTCTTTTTCAAGTTTCGGACCAAACTTTTGAGCAGCTAATCCTGCGATCATTAAAGCGATTTTTTTCGCATTACGAACAAGATATTTTTCTTGTTCAAGCACGCCATCGCCAACCTCTTCAGGCATAAGCATCATGAGCTCTTCTTGTAATTGTTGTGCTTTTTGTAAAAGAGGTAACTCGCCTTTCATCGCCTTGCGCAAATACATGCCTGGTACAAGGAGGCGGTTAATTTCGTTCGTTCCTTCAAAAATACGGTTAATACGTGAATCACGATACATGCGCTCAATTTCGTATTCTTGCATGAATCCGTATCCGCCGTGAATTTGTACCCCTTCATCTACAACGTAGTCAAGCATTTCCGTAGCAAATACTTTATTCAATGAACATTCAATGGCATATTCCGCAATCGCTTTTGCTGTTTCTTTTCCGTCTTTTGCTTGCTCATCTGTTAGCTGCCCCATACGCGCTTCAAATAAACCGACTGTACGGTAAACGGAGCTTTCTGCCGCATACAATTTGGATGCCATCGTCGCCAATTTTTCTTGTGTTAATGAAAACTTTGAAATTGGTGTTTTAAATTGTTGGCGTTGATTTGCGTATTGAATTGTCACCTCAAGGGCACGTTTTGCTCCCCCAACGGCACCGACACCAAGCTTATAACGGCCGATGTTTAAAATGTTAAAGGCGATGATGTGGCCTTTGCCGATTTCGCCAAGCACGTTTTCTTTCGGAACGAGCGCATCTTGTAAAATTAATGTGCGCGTCGATGAGCTTTTAATGCCCATTTTCTTTTCTTCCGCTCCTGTCGATACGCCAGGGAAATCGCGCTCAACGATAAATGCTGTGAAATGCTCACCATCGACTTTCGCGTAGACGACGAATACATCAGCAAACCCAGCGTTCGTAATCCATTGTTTTTCCCCATTTAAAATGTAATGCGTACCTTCCGCATTCAGTTTTGCTGTCGTTTTCGCACCGAGTGCATCCGAACCAGAGCCTGGTTCTGTTAACGCATAAGCAGCAATTTTCTCACCTGTCGCAAGCGCTGGTAAATATTTTTGCTTTTGCTCTTCTGTTCCGAACAAGACGATCGGAAGTGAGCCAATCCCAACGTGCGCACCGTGTGAAATCGAGAAACCGCCTGCGCGCGCCATTTTTTCAGCAATTAATGCCGAGCTAATTTTATCTAAACTTAATCCGCCGTATTCTTCCGGCACATCTGCGCCAAGCAATCCGAGTTCACCTGCTTGCTTTAAAAGAGCTACCGAGCGATCAAACTCATGGTTTTCTAGATGTTCTAGTTGCGGCAACACTTCATTAACGACAAATTCTTCTGTCGTTTTTGCAATCATTTTTTGTTCGTCTGTAAAATCTTCTGGTGTAAACACTTGAGTTGGTGACACATCTTCAATTAAAAAGCTACCACCTTGTGCAATTTGTAATGCTTTTTCCATCGTTTTCTCCCCCTCTTATAATAATTCAAATACGCCAGCAGCACCCATACCGCCGCCAATGCACATCGTGACAATACCAAATTGTTCGTTGCGACGACGCATTTCATGTAAAAGCGTCAACGTTAACTTCGCTCCTGTACAACCGAGCGGGTGACCAAGGGCAATAGCCCCTCCGTTCACGTTTACCTTTTCTTCATCTAATCCAAGTTCGCGAATGACTTGAATGGCCTGTGATGCGAACGCCTCGTTTAGTTCAATTAAGCCGATATCAGAAAGCTCAAGCCCTGCAAGCTCAAGTGCTTTTGGAATGGCCGCAATTGGACCAATACCCATCACTTCAGGTGGGACACCTGCCACAGCAAATGAGCGGAATTTGCCAAGCGGTTGTAAACCGAGCGCTTTCGCCTTTTCATGATCCATCACCATCACTGCTGCTGCTCCATCGCTCGTTTGCGATGCATTTCCCGCTGTTACTGTTCCGTTGACGGAAAAAGCCGGACGTAACTTCGCGAGCGTTTCCATGTTTGTATCTGGGCGAACCCCTTCATCTTGACTAAACGTGACCTTTTTTTCTACTAATTTATTATTTTCGATGTGACGGACAGTCACTTCGACCGGCACAATTTCGTCGACAAATTTTCCTTCTGCGATCGCTTTTGCTGCTCTTTGATGACTGCGAACAGCAAACGCATCTTGCTCTTCACGCGTCACTCCGTATTTCATTGCTACTTGCTCGGCTGTATGCCCCATCGACATATAATATTCTGGCGCGCTTTCTGCGAGCTTCACATTTGGGCGCACAACATGCCCCATCATCGGAACCATGCTCATCGACTCCACGCCACCAGCAATAATCGTATCTGCATGCCCAAGCATAATTCGCTCTGCCGCATAAGCGATCGCTTGCAAGCCCGATGAACAATAACGGTTAATTGTAATTGCTGGCACCGTATACGGTAACCCAGCAAGCGCACCAATGTTGCGCGCAATATTTAACCCTTGTTCTGCCTCTGGCATGGCACAACCGATAATGAGATCATCAATGTTTCCTTCATAATTTCCTGCTCGTTTCAACGTTTCTTTAACAACGATCGCCCCTAAATCATCTGGGCGGACGTTCGCTAACGTCCCTTTTTTCGCTTTGCCGACAGGCGTGCGCGCCCCGGCAACGATGACCGCTTCTTTCACTTCAATCCCCCCTTAGTTTCTTAACGGCTTTCCTTTGAGAAGCATATGTTGCATGCGCGCTTGCGTTTTCGGTTCACCGACAAGACTTAAAAATGCTTCGCGCTCTAAATCAAGCAAATATTGTTCGTCCACTTCTGTTCCGTACGGCACACTTCCACCAGCGATGACGTATGCAAGCTTTTTCGCAATTTTTAAATCATGCTCCGAAATATAGCCTGAATGATACATGCCTTGAGCGCCAAGCAACAACGTTGCATAACCTGTTTCTCCGACAACCGGAATTTTTTTGCGCACCGGCGGTTTGTATCCGCTCTCATATAGCGCTAACACCGCTTGTTTTGCATCATAAATGAGATGATCGCTGTTGATGGAAATACCGTCTTGTGCATTTAAGAAATTCAATTCGCGCGCTTCTGCTGCCGATGTCGACACTTTCGCCATCGCAATCGTTTCAAACACTTTATTTGCAACCTTTTGTAAATCAAATTCCACACCGTTTGGCATGCCACTTAAATGTTTAATGTATAGCTCTTTATTTCCACCGCCACCTGGAATAAGGCCGACGCCGACCTCAACAAGCCCCATGTACGTTTCTGCAGCTGCTTGAATGCGCGAGGCTGGCAAGCAAATTTCTGTTCCACCGCCAAGCGTCATCGCAAATGGCGCAACGACGACAGGTTTCGAGCTATATTTTATGTTCATCATCGCTTGTTGGAATTGACGAACGACCATTTCAATTTCAAAATAGTTATCGTCTTGCGCCTCCATTAAGATCATCGCAAGATTCGCACCGACGCAAAAGTTTTTCCCTTGATTTCCGATGACAAGCCCTTTATAGTTCCGATCGACTTCTTCTAACGCATAGTTAATCATTTGTACAATGTCAAAGCCAATGGCGTTGTTTGGCGAATGAAATTCAAGTAATGCCACATCATCGCCAAGGTCAATCAAACTTGCGCCGCTATTTTTCTTAATAACCCCTTTTTGCTCTTTTAAGCGCTGAATGTGAATGACTTTTTCGTTTTCTTCAACCGGCTTGTATTGTCCGCGATCGTAATATGATACGCGCCCGTGTTCACGCTTGTAAAACGTTTCGTGTCCGCTCGCAAGCATATCTTCTACCCACGATGGTACTTGACGACCTTCCGCCTTCATTTTTTCAACAGACTGTTTCACACCGATCGCATCCCACGTTTCAAAAGGACCAAGCTCCCAACCAAAGCCCCATTTCATCGCGCGGTCAATGGCTACGATGTCATCTGCGATTTCTCCAAGTAACTCGGCAGAATATAGTAACGTCGGGCTTAAAATGTTCCAAAGTAATTGCCCCGCCCGGTCATTCGCATATACAAGCGCTTTCAATTTATTGGCTGTTCCTTTTGCTTGTTTGCTCATTTCAACAGACGGTGCCTTTAATTTTTTCGTCGGTTCATACTCAAGCGTTTCGTAATTTAATTCAAAAATGTCTTTTCCTTTTTTATAAAAAAATCCTTGACCTGATTTGCTACCAAGCCACCCTTTTTCCACCATCGTTTTCATAAAAGATGGAACAGCAAATACTTCTTTTTCTTCACCTTCTACTTTTTCAAACACGTTGTTGGCAACGTGAATAAACGTATCTAAACCAACGACATCAAGCGTGCGGAACGTCGCACTTTTCGGACGGCCGATTAATGGACCTGTTACAGAGTCAACTTCACCAACGCTATAACCGCCTTTCATCATTTCACGTACCGTCACAAGCAAGCCGTACGTACCGATCCGATTGGCGATAAAGTTTGGCGTATCTTTCGCAAGAACGACCCCTTTACCGAGCACGTTTTCACCAAATTGTTTCATAAACGCCACAACTGCCGGATCAGTATGTTTTGTCGGAATGACTTCTAATAGTTTTAAATAGCGCGGCGGATTAAAAAAGTGCGTGCCTAAAAAGTGCTTTTTAAAATCTTCCGATCGTCCTTCTGCCATCGCTTCGATGGAAATGCCTGACGTGTTTGAGCTGACGATACTTCCTTGCTTTCTGACTTCATCCACTTTTTCAAACACACTTTTTTTCACATCAAGCCGTTCAACAACGACTTCAATAATCCAATCGCATTCTGCTAAGCGATGAAAGTCGTCTTCAAAGTTACCGACTTCGATCAATGCTAAATTGGCTTTTGACATAAGCGGTGCTGGCTTTTGTTTCAACAAACGCTCCACCGCTTGATTAACGATGCGATTGCGTACTTGTTTATGTTCAAGCGTCCATCCTTTTGCTTGTTCTTCGGCTGTCAACTCTTTCGGTACAATGTCTAACAACAATGTCGGAATGCCGACGTTCGCTAAATGTGCCGCAATTCCCGATCCCATGACACCAGAACCGAGAACAGCTGCTTTTTTAATTCGCATGCTCCTTCCCCCTTATCCGAATTGAATGAATGGTCATTCATTTTTCTTTATCTTAAATATAAATTATATTTCAAATTTTCGCAACAAATAAATGTAGTGAATTTTGTCAACGATTCAGGAAATGATACAAAAGGAGGTGAGTTTACGATGAAAATGAAAAAAGACCCGTCTAAAGCAGGTGTGAGTGCCGCAAGTGTAAAAGGAAATGCCGGCCCGACGGTAGAACGTGATGGAGGCGGAAAGAAAACGAGCCAAAATCAACAATATGGAAAAGAAAATATGGGAAATGAATAAAGGTGGGGGATGCCCACCTTTATTTTTTGAATATGCCTTTTAACACAAACGCCACATTGGCTGGACGTTCCGCTAGACGACGCATAAAATAGCCATACCAATCCGTTCCGTATGGAACATAGACGCGCATCGTATAGCCTTCGCGCACTAATTGTTCTTGTCGTTCTGGACGAATGCCGTATAACATTTGGAACTCAAATTGATTGTTTGGAATATTGTGCTCTTTTACCAATTGTTTCGTATATTCGATAATCGCATCATCGTGCGTAGCAACAGCTGTATAGTTACCATTTAACAAATGCATTTTAATTATTTTTTTAAAGTTTTCATCTACATCTTTTTTGTCTGGAAAAGCGACTTCCGACGACTCTTTATACGCACCTTTCACAAGGCGCAAGTTCGGATGATATGCATTTAAATCTTCAATATCTTTTTCTGTCCGATACAAATATGCTTGTAGTACCGTCCCGACATTGTCATACTCTTTTTTCAACTGTTTAAAAATATCAATCGTTTTTTGACAACGAGAATAATCTTCCATATCAATCGTAACAAATACGCCATGTATTTTTGCTTCATCTAAAATACGGCGCATATTTTTCATCACAAGTTCATCGGAAATGTCTAGTCCCATCGATGTCATTTTTAGTGATAGTTGAGAATTTAATTGATTGGCGCCAATCGCACGAATCGCCTCAATCGAATGGTTCGCCATTTCATTGGCCTCTTGTTCATTATCAACAAATTCCCCTAAATAATCGATCGTGACCGCTAGTCCTTTACGATTGAGTTCTTTAATGACTTCCACTGCCCGTTCAATTGTTTCTCCCGCTACAAAACGCGACGCACCGAAACGAAGACCGTACCGTTTCGCCAATTTTGTTAACGTTTTATTTTTTGACAAAAATAAGAAAAAGTCGCGCATCAATTGCTCCATCGTTGATTACCCCCTTTGCAAGCGCATCCACCCGTATTGTAACACGTTTTCATTAGCTTGAATATGTTTTTGTCGAATAATCATATTTTTTGTCTACATACGTATAACTATACAGCACGTGGGTAATATACAGTCGAACATGATTTTATATGGAGGGATGATCATGCAACAGCAAATAAACATGCATCAACATGGAATGATGGCTCAACCGCCTGAAATGATTTCAACAAAAGACGCTCTTTATTTAACGGATGCGCTCTCATGGAATTTGCTTGCGATGAAAAAAGCACATTTTTTCGCTTCACAATGTCAAGATCAAGAAATTAAACAAGCGATTGAACGTGTCGGACAAATGCACCAGCGCCATTATCAACAGCTTTTACATCAATTGCAACCATCTGCCCACGTGCAATAAAGGAGGACATGACATGAAGGTGCAAAATCCTGAAACACAAATTCCAAAAACGCCACAAATGAACGATCGCGATTTTATTAATGATATGTTATCGACTGAAAAATATATGACAGACAGTTATTGTACGTTTTTAAACGAAGCAAGTCATCAACATTTGTATGACGAAATTTTGCATATGTTTACCGAAACACAAAACTGTCAACGTGAATTGTACAACTTAATGTTCAAAAAAGGGTGGTATGCGCTTGAACAAGCGGACCAACAAAAACTGCAACAATCGTATCAGCAATTTCAAGGATATGCGAGCCAATTTCCATACAACAATATGATGCAATGAGAAAAGCCGGCTGCTTATGCAGTCGGTTTTTTTGTATAATGAGGAAAAATGCTTTAGAAATGAGGGATTAGTATGTTCCAACAAAAACAAACGTATGAGCTCGTTCCAGGAGATATTCTTTTACATCCTTTATATCGTCCCGACGGATTATTATTCGTACAAAAACATAAAAAGTTAAGCGAATCGATTATTGAACATATAAAAAAGCAGTTCCCTCGCGACTTTCCATTTCTCGTTGTATCATCTGAACCACAGCTGAACGAGTTTATGCTTGCTGGCGAACATACAAGTCGTGCTTTTATAGAAGCTATGAAACAACTTATTGACATACATAAACAATTTATTCAAGTTCCAATTACGGCAGCGATATATGATATAGAGATAGCAGAAGAAACAAATGTACAGCCGATCTTTTTATCCGAATTAAACATCTTCGCGCCTACATGGGGATTAATTGAAAAAACATTAGATTCTACTCGTCTACTACGGCGAGCAAAAGAGATGGATGAACGGCTAAATCTTATCATTTCAAAAGATAAAGAAATTTTAAATTTATATCAAAAAATAAAACGATATCATGACGTACTAGCCATTCATAGCATTAACACGACATCTATCGCTTTAATGATCGGCTTAACTTTAGAACTGCGTGACGAAGATTTAATCAATCTTTGTCTAGCGACATTATTTGCAGATATCGGTTTTACAGAAGTCCCTAAAGAACAATTTGTTGTGTACTTAAACAATGAAAGAGCAAACAAAGAGTTAATTCAATTACATCTCAAACATTCCATCGAGCTTATTTCAACATCAACATATTGCCGACAGAAGGAAATTATTTACGGAATTCTTGATCATCATGAACATTTTGATGGCGTCCATTCACCGAACAAAAAATCAGGGGAATCGATTCATTTATACGGTCGCATCATCGCCATTGCGCAATATTATGATGAACTTGTCGGCGGATATATTGGTGAAAAGAGTTACACATCATTCGAAGCTTTAGAAGCAGTATGGAACGAACGGGGGAAAAAATTAGACCCGCACATTTTGCGTATTTTTTTAGATAAAACAACTTTATATAAAGTTGGACAATTGATCCAAATCCGTCCGTACGAGTGGGCAACGATCATTGGATTTACAGACTACATTCATACTCCATTACGCCCTATCGTTCAAAAACATGATGGAACAGCGATTGATTTATCACGAAAACGATAAGTCGCCCAACCATTGGACAAACGCCTTGCATATCGTATAAATGTAATGATGAATTTTAGAGGAGGGATGGCTCAATGTATGGTCGCAGACCGTTTTTCGGCTTTTTTGGTGCACCGTTTTTCGGGGGCTTTTTAGGCGGATTGCTCGGTAGTGCATTAACGCCTTATCCATTTTATCCGCCACGCCCACATTACTACCCACCGCGTCCGTATCCGTTTTATCCGTATGGCGGATGGTATTATTAAATAAAGCTAAGGAGCACTAGCTCCCTAGCTTTTTTTCTATGCTTGAAAAGAAAGGGCGACTTCATATGAAAACATTTCATTTCCAAGCACATAGTCAGGACGATCTTTAGACTTATGTTCATGCGCTTTACGAAATGCTTCACTTTTTGTCCAAGCCTCAAAACATTCTTTATTTTCCCACGTAGTGCATACACGTACTTCATCGTGATCTTCAAGCCCTTGTGTAATATGCAATTCTAAGCGAATAAACCCTGGTGATTGCTCAATACCTTTTCTTTCTTTAAATCGCTCAACTAACTGTGGAGCATATCCTTTTTTTACACGAATTGCATTTGTAACAACGTACATCTTTCATCTCTCCTTTTTTATTTTTTTGAAATGACAAAAGGATCAGCTGTGATTTTTTTCTGTGCATATTCAATTGCATATACAACAGATTGTTCCTGATCCGTTTGTAAGATCATTGGCACTGTAATCGTAGCCATTGTTCGATCATCACTTAACGCAATCGTTAACGGCTGAACAACTTGCTCTTCTCCTTTATTAATCGCCATCGTGATCTTCATATCTGTAACGATTAAAGAAGACACTGGAATATCGAAATATAATGTAAGTGTGCCGTTTGTTGCTTCAACATAATCTAACTCGGCTACAGGGGGAGTAATTAAATCGTTATATACTTCTAATAAATTGTGATACTCATTTGTTAAATCTGCTCGGAACGTATCCGATAGCTTTGATAACAATCCCTTCACTACATCAAGCTCTTTTTTCGCTTCGGCAACCTTCCCGTCTTCGAGATATTCATTCGCTTTTAATAATTGCTCGTATACTTTCACATCATTTGCATATTTATCATAGAGCGCTTTACTTTTTGAAAATTCCTCTAAAAGCAGTTTCTGAACATTCGTTTCGAATACATGGTTATATACGCGAAGCTGACGACTTTGCACGTATACTTGCAGCTGTTTATGTGCTGCTTGCAACGCATCCATATCTTCATCAACAATGGCTTGCTCCAAAGCCATTCTCATCTTTTTAGATCCTTCAAACACAATAGAAGCATTCAAATACGGAATGACTCGTTTAGCCATATACGCTTTATACGTACCGTCTAACTCACTCATATATTTTTTCTTCTCTTTCCCAGCGGACTTTTGAACAGCTTGTTTCGCTTGTACATATAACTGATGTGCCTTTTTATACTCAGCTAAAACGGTCGCATGTGGCGGGATGCTCCCTTTTTTTTGAACATATGCTGTATACGTTGTATGGGCTTTTTTCATTTGCGTTTTCGCTTTGTTGACGATTGTTACTACATTCGTTTTCGCTTCTGAAACAATTGGTTGAAAAGAAAGAAGCAAACTAAAAAAGATAAAACCGATGACCGTCATATTTATAAATTGTTTCGTACTCATTGCCCCTCAAGTCTCCCTTCTTCACTTTTATCCACAATTACATGCGTAAAGCGTTCACCGTTTAAATTGACATCAAACGCTTGCCCAAAACCAACAACGTAACGTCCCTCCATCGGAGTAAGTTGAAAAAGCGAAAAATCAATACTTCGCAATAAACGAATCATCGGCTTGCCATGAATGTGCTCAAACTTAGCAAAAATATGATCATTTCCGTTATTGCCAATGTGAGTTGGCTTGCACGTGAATCGAACGCGCTCTCGTGCAAACAAATTGATTGATGCTGCTTCATCGGCAATCAACAATACCGAAACTCGCTCATTACGTTCAATATATTGAAAATGTTCAGCCGTCCGGCTAATAAAAATGTAAAAATGACTTTCATCCATCACAAAGGGAGCATAACTAATAAACGGCTCGTCATGTTCATCTATTGTACTGATCATCATTGTTTTACATTGTTTCACAAACTGCACATAGCGCTCTCTTTTTTTCTCTTCCAATGTTTTCTCACCTTTCCTACGTTAAGCATGACATGTGACACGTTTTTCGAATCGGAATAAAAAACGGCTTATCCCCTTCATAGCGAATATCTACGTCAATGCCAAATATATCTTGAAACATTTGCTTACAAATTACACATTGCGTGCGATCATCATATTGAATTTTCCCGTCTTTCATAACAATCATTCGATCGCTATATTGTGCAGCTTGATTAATGTCATGTAAAACCATGACGACTGTCATTCCTAATTGTTCATTTAACATTCGGATGAGCTCCATCACTTCCAACTGGTGTGAAATATCCAAATATGTTGTCGGTTCATCAAGCAATAGCACTTCAGGTCGTTGCGCCAGCGCCATCGCAATCCATGCACGCTGACGCTCTCCTCCGGACAAAGAATGTAAGAAGCGATATTCATACGATTGCAAGCTTGTCATTTCTAATGCCCAACGAATAACTTGTTCGTCTTCGTTGTTTAACGATTGAAACCAACCTTTATGAGGGTTTCTCCCAAATTCAACAAGCTCCCGAACCGTCATATCCAATTGATGATTGTTCGTTTGTGGCAACATCGCCATTTTTTTAGCGATCGCTTTGCGACTTAACGTATGAATTTCACTTCCATCTAGTAAAACTGTGCCACCGATTGGCTTTAATACATAGGAAAGAAGGCGAAGAAGGGTCGATTTCCCAGAACCATTCGGTCCAATCAAACTGACGATTTCTCCTTTTTGAATGTCAATGTGAACATTTTCGATTGAAAAATGATCGGAATGTTGATATGTGACTTGTTTAGCCGAAAGCACGCACATTCCCCCTTTTATGGAGAATATATAAAAAGAATGGACCACCTAAAAATGACAGTAATAAACCAACTGGTAGTTCAATGGGATCAAACCAACTGCGCGCAATTGTATCAGCAAACACGAGAAACGCCCCGCCGCCTAATGCTGATAACGGCAACACAAATCGATCATCACTTCCAACAATTAGTCGAATTATGTGTGGAACGACAAGACCAATGAAACCAATTAATCCAGAAACACTAACAGCAATACCTGTTAAAAATGTACTAATGACAATTAAAAGGAAACGAGAACGTTCAACATGATGCCCTAAAAGTTTCGCCACCTCATCTCCTAAATGGAGAATGCGGATATGGCGAATAGCAAGGATCGACAAAATAAAGCCTGGGATGCTGTAAAACACAAGCAACTTCGCCTGCTCCATTGTCGCTCCTGAAATGACGCCTGCCATCCAAGGAAGAACAGCTTGCACGCGATCGCTGTACAGCAACATAATGGCGCTCATCGTTGCTCCAATAATCGCATTAATAGCAACCCCAACTAAAATAATTCTTGCAATTGATGAACCACCTTGCCACGCTAGAGCATAAATAAGCATCGCTGTGACAAATCCTCCAACAAACGCGACAAGGGGCAACAGCACGATATATTGTGGCAATACAATTGTAATAATCACAGCCATTAAAGCCGCTCCTGACGATACGCCAATAATACCGGGATCAGCGAGCGGATTTTTCATCACCCCTTGCATAATTGTTCCTGAAACAGCTAAACACATACCGACAATTAAACCAACGATCGTCCTCGGCAATCGTAGATCCCATACGATCGTATAAAACATGGAATCCTTTTCCCCTGTAAGCCCTTCCCAAACTTCATGCAACTGTAGCTTCACACTTCCTGTAATGACAGAATATAAACATACAAATACGATCGAGATGAGAAGGAAAACGAACGTCCATACCCTTCTTTTCGCATAAGGATGTTTTCTTTCTCGTATTTCGCTAAGAAGCGTTTCCATGATTTCATCCCTCATCTATGACTTTTTCATTTTCGCTCTCACTTTTAATAACTCTTTATTCATATGGTCTAATGCATCAGTAATTTTCACACCAGGGCTTGCTGCAAATAGTTCACTCGGTAAAAATACAACATTTTTATTTTTTACGGCATTTAAATTGCGCCATGAACTTGTTGACATTAATTTAATCATTGCTTTTTTTGTTTCTGCATGGTTTGCATGTGTAATCATGAAAATGACATCGGGATTGCTGGCGATAATACGTTCTGTACTTAAGTTGGCGTAACCCGGAAAATCTTTCAGTTGTGAGAAGCTTGCTGCAATATTTTCTCCACCCGCTTTTACTAATACATCACCAGAAAATGATGTTGGTAAAGCAACGAGGGAACTAGCGCCTGAACCGAATAAAATGACAGCACGTACCTTTGTCTTTGTTTTGCTATATTTTTTTACTTTGCTATCAATCTTTCCAACTAACACTTTCGCTTTTTGCGCTTTGTTAAACAACTTTCCTAATAATGTAATGGTTAATTTAATATCATTAACGGAACTACCAGAAGTGATAACGACTTTCAATCCCAATGATTCTGCTTTTTGAATATGTCCTAAAAAAGATGTACTTGCAATAACGACATCTGGTTGTAAACTAACGATTTTTTCAAAGTTTGGTTGATGAATGTTTCCTACCTGTGGTACTGATTGCAAGCTCGCATCAACAGGCGTCGCAGAGGTTGGTCTCCCAATCACTTGTACACCGAGCGCTTGAAGCGTATGTAAATCCCCAGGGCTTAATACGACGACACGTTGTGGTGTGCGATCAAACGTCACCGTTCGCCCTGCTAAATCTTTAATTGTTATGCGTGTTGATGCTTCAGCCGTTCCGCCTGTAAAGGTAAATAAACCGATAAGCAAACATAGCGACAACATATAAGAAAGCAACTTCCTCATTTTTTCTTCTCCTTTCTTTTTAATGATTATCATTATCATTTGCAAGTAATATGATAATGATATTGATAATCTTTGTCAATTATTTTTTGTATTTTAAAGGTATAAACGATAAAAACACACGTAATTTCTAAATCAAAAATAAAAAAACGACCGCGTATGCAGTCGCTTTTATCGTGACTAAATATTATGGAGACGGTGGAAGTAAAACTTCCCCCTACAAACCTTGATTTTTTCAAAGTTTATAGGCTTTCAATTTCCTTAGCGTGCAAAATTTATGCAAAATTATTTTTGGCCGCTGTTTCGTGCAAAAAGGCGGAGCGATCCGCCTTCTTCTCTACTCTGCTGCGTCCTGTATTTTTCTAGAACATCCCGAAAACTTACACACCACCATTGTTGACGAATGTCTCCTACCACATACACTTAGAAATGAGAGTTTTTCAAAAAACGAAGATGATTAAATTTTTCTCGTTTTATTTTCTGGAGTACCTATGGTCACTTGGCCATCATGGAAAAATTCGATTATATACTCTCCATTTGTACAAAGGATAAAGGTATCTGATCCCACAGCAACCACATCATCGATTGCATTTAGAACTTTTTCCAATTTTGTCTGAATGCCAGGACAATAAGAATAGTTCCATAATACTATCACATCTTTATCATTCATTCCCTTTTGTCGTACCCAGTCTGTGATTTCTGATAAATATGTTATTTCTTTTCTTTCAGATACTTTTTCCCAATCAATCCTTCCCCAAGGTAAAATAGGGAATAATGTACACAAATAATCAAAATATTTTTCAGTTTCCTCGTTCGATAAAATCCTCAAATGATCATCCCCAATTGCATGAACACACTCTTCAAATAGTGTCATTGTTCATCCCCCCTTATTTATTGAGATGCTTTAAAAGGGATTCGAATGTTTTTTCATCCCCTTTAAAAGGAATGCATACTTTTATCGCTTGACCTTTCCCATTTCTGTAATCTTCAACGTTAATATGTATCCCTTTCTCCGGATCATAATCTAGTCTCCACCTAACTTTCTCGTCCGCAGACATCCTACCAATCACTTTTCCATATCCTTTGCTATATAAGTTGAATTTTTGTTTTACATCCAGATGATTACCTGCCAAGCTATACCGTATCAGCTCGTATCCAGATGAAAACAGAAACAAAAAAATCAGAAATTCTTTATTGCAACTTATATAGTTTTCAATCTCCCTATTACAGGTTTAGAATTTGATCCTAAATCACCTACAATTTCCAATGCAATGTTTCTTGCTTGTTCAAATGTATCTACTTTTGGGAGTATCACCTCTTTTCCAACAGCTAAAATTTTAGAGTCTATCTTTACAGCAATTTTTTCTCCAACCTTAGACAATTTTATAGCACCATTTAACAGCTTACCAGTCGGAATAAAACTTAAAGCCGCAATAACTTTATCAATTGTATCAGCGCTGGGATTCAATAAAGTTTTAATATCATCCCCAATAATAAAATCGAAACCTAATTTAGCAATTTCTTTTAAAGATTTTTCTACTTCTCCCCATGTAGAATCTTGAGAATGAACCTTGTTTTCCAATGCCTTATACTTATTTTCAATCACTGTCTTTTTATCATAGTAATTTTTTTGTTGCAACATATGCTCAATAGCGTTGTAAGTGATTTTACCGGCTATCCCATCAACTTCTAGTCCGTTTGCTTTTTGAAAACTTCTTACTGCTTCTGTTGTTTGTTTACCGTAAACACCATCAATTGTTCCAATGTTATATCCTAGTCGTTGAAGTTTAGTCTGCAAATCTTTCACCGCTTGTCCCCGGTTTCCTTCTCTAAGTGTCTGACCAGTCCAACGGTCATTGCTGTTCGATGAGTTTGATTGTGCTGTTGTTGTTTCTGTTCTAACATACCTTTGTAAAGCTTGATAAGTTTGTTTTCCTGCAATTCCGTCTGCTGTAATTCCAACCTTCTTCTGAAATTCCTTCACAGCACTTTCTGTATTGCCTCCATAAACCCCATCGATTCCACCAGGATTAAATCCAGCCTTGTAAAGCCAAGATTGCAGCGTCTTCACATAATCACTCTTATCTCCTCTTTTTAGCGTTTGCCCACTCCATAAATCATTTGTGTAGTTAGAAGGATACGTGACTCTACCGACACCATCTACAGCGTACACCTTCAATCCTCCTCGTCATTTTTTGCTTATCATCATATCAAATAACAATCAAAAAAAAATGTCGAAACATGTCGCAATAAACAAAAAATCCCCTGCCAAGTAGCAGGGGGGGTATTTCACACGCAACTTTTGCCCAACACGAATCAAGTCTGGATTTTTAATATTACTAAGCTTCACTAAATTTTGCACGGTTGTTCCATACTTCTTTGCAATTTTAGTTAGGGCATCACCCTTCTTCACAATGTAATGCTCAACTTTTTCTGTTTTAAAAGGCACTTTTAATACTTGTCCCTCCAGAATTAAAACAGCTTGTCGACTTTGTCGACAAGCTGAAACGACCGCATATGCAGTCGCTTTTATCGTGACTAAATATTATGGAGACGGTGGGAGTCGAACCCACGTCCAGAGATATCGCCACTTAAGCGTCTACGAGCGTAGTCGGTATATTTACGTT
This sequence comes from Anoxybacillus tengchongensis, assembly GCF_014201585.1. Lineage (GTDB taxonomy): Bacteria > Bacillota > Bacilli > Bacillales > Anoxybacillaceae > Anoxybacillus > Anoxybacillus tengchongensis. The sequence goes on along the minus strand of NZ_JACHES010000011.1, from coordinate 12,207 downwards.
TCGCTGCATCTTCCGCCTACCGACAGGCATCCGAGCAACTAGTCTGATTGTTCTCTTCCCGCGTCCTCAGACGGCGGACTTGGGCGTAGCCCACTTGTTATGAACCCCTAGGCCGCCACATGGGCGATGGCGGTAGGAGCTAGCCGCATAAATTAAGCAGCTAAAGCGTAGTTTTCTTTGCCAGTTATCTTTAGGTGACGTTTTTACGAGGACGATCCCCTCGGCTCGCAGCTTAAGCTCGATCTACCCCTGTCGAATCCGTAACGTCCCCGTATAAGAGAAACGTACGAAGGAAGCTTAAGCTTTCGTAACTGGCTGACACGTCTTATTATATCACATTTCATCTGTTTTGCAATTGTAACATATTGGATTATTTCTGACGTTCGCGGAAAGCGCGTTCGACTTCGCGTTGGGCTTCTTTCTTTTTCATATCTTCTCGTTTGTCGTATTTTTTCTTTCCTTTTCCAACACCTAACAACAATTTCGCAAAACCGTCTTTTATATATAGCTTGAGCGGGACAAGTGTATAGCCTTGTTCTTTCGTATAACCGATCAACTTATTAATTTCGCGGCGATGAAGCAATAGTTTACGCGTCCGCAGCGGATCATGGTTATAACGGTTGCCTTGCTCGTACGGGCTAATATGCATATTATGCAAAAATACTTCCCCTTTTTCCACTTTCGCAAATGAATCTTTTAAGTTCACCTTGCCGGCGCGGATCGACTTAATTTCCGTTCCTTGCAACACAAGTCCTGCTTCGTACGTTTCTTCAATAAAATAATCGTGGTGCGCTTTTTTATTTTGCGCAATGAGTTTACCTTCCCCTTTTGGCATTTGTTTCCCTCCCTTCAGACAACGAATATTTTAACAAAAATGATAAGAAAGGAAAAGCCTCCGTTCTTGAGGCTTTTCTTATCGTTTTTTCTTTTTCTTCTTTTTCATGTTTGGGATGTCTTCATAAAACTTTTTACTTTTCTTCGTTTTTTTCGTCGGCCATTGTTCTTCTTTTTTCTTTTTCCGCTTTCCTTCAATGACGACTGGAGTAGCTTTCGGTCGTTTGTTTTTTCGCCCTTTCATGCCGACAATCTCAAAATCAACGATGCGTTCTTCTTTATTGACGTTAATGACACGCACCGTAATTTCGTCGCCGATGCGGTACACTTTCCCCGTCCGTTCACCAATCATTGCATAATGTTGCTCGTCGTAATGGTAGTAATCGTCTGTTAAATAGCTGACGTGCACAAGCCCTTCGACTGTGTTTGGCAGTTCGACAAACAGTCCAAAGTTTGTCACCGAGCTAATAATGCCGTCAAACTCCATGCCAATTTTATCTTCCATAAACTCTGTCTTTTTCAAGTCATCCGTTTCGCGTTCTGCTTCTACCGCGCGACGCTCCATATTTGATGTATGCTCCGCAATTTCAGGCAGCTTCTCCGCCCATTTTTGCTGCGTTTGTTCATCCATTTGCCCATGAATTAAATACGTGCGAATAAGGCGATGAACAATTAAGTCTGGGTAGCGGCGAATCGGTGATGTAAAGTGCGTATAAAACTCCGTTGATAGTCCATAGTGACCGAGACTTTCGGCGTCATAACGCGCTTGCTTCATCGATCGAAGCATGACGGTTGATACGACCATTTCTTCTGGCTCGCCACGTACTGCTTCCAACACTTCTTGCAAAGCACGCGGATGAATTTGATTGCCCGTTCCTTTGACGACATAACCGAAGTTTGTAATGAACTCTAAAAAGCGTTGCAATTTCTCTGGTTTCGGATCTTCATGCACGCGATAAATAAATGGGACATTCATCCAATGAAAATGTTCGGCAATTGTTTCGTTCGCTGCTAGCATAAATTCTTCAATTAGTCGTTCGGCAACGGAACGTTCACGCAAGATGACATCATAAGGCTTCCCATTTTCATCGACAAGCACTTTTGCTTCTTTAAAATCAAAATCAATTGCACCGCGTTTCATTCGTTTATTTCGTAAAATATCCGCTAATTGTGCCATTAACTCAAACATTGGCACAAGCGAAGCATATTTTTCTCGCAGTGCTTCGTCACGATCAACGAGAATGCGGTTTACATCAGAATATGTCATGCGTTCGGTTGTGCGAATGACGCTTTGGAAAATTTCATGGCTTACCACTTCTCCGCGATCGTTAATTTCCATTTCACACGATAACGTTAACCGATCGACTTTCGGATTGAGCGAGCAAATGCCGTTCGACAAACGATGCGGAATCATCGGAATGACGCGGTCAACTAAATAAACGCTCGTTCCGCGCTCATATGCTTCGCGGTCAATCGGCGACCCTTCTGTAACATAATGACTGACATCAGCAATATGAACACCGAGTTTATAGTTTCCGTTTTCTAATTTCGTTACAGTCACTGCATCGTCTAAATCTTTTGCGTCTTCCCCGTCAATAGTGACGATCACTTCATTGCGCAAATCACGCCGTCCTTGTAAATCTTCTTCCGAAATCGTATCTGGAATGCTGTTCGCATGTTCAAGGACGTCTTCTGGGAATTGAAGCGGCAATCCATGTTTATGAATGATCGATAAAATATCGACCCCCGGATCGTTTTTATGTCCTAAAATTTTAATAACTTCCCCTTCCGCACTAATGCGTCCTTCCGGATACGTCGTTAAGCGGACGACGACTTTATGCCCTTCGACAGCACCGTTTGCGGCATGTTTTGGAATAAAAATGTCGTTGACGATTTTTTTATCGTCTGGAATAACAAAGCCAAAGTTTTTGCTTTCTGTATACGTGCCGACGACTTCTGTAATGCCCCGCTCAATAATGCGGACGATCGTCCCTTCTTGACGCGCGCCTGTTGGCTGTCCGTTCACGCGCACAAGAACGGTGTCGCCATGCATCGCATTTTTCAATTCCGACGGTGGAATAAAAATGTCATCAAGCGTTGGATCTTCTGGGACGACAAACGCAAAACCTTTCGCATGACCTGTCACTTTGCCGCGAATTAAGTTCATTTTTTCAGGTAGCCCATAACGATTGCTTCTCGTCCGGACGATCAATCCTTCTTCTTCAAGCGCAACGAGCGCTTTCACAAGTTCTTTAAATTCGGCAGCGTCCGTAATATGAAACGCTTCTTCTAATTCTTGCACCGTAAGCGGTTTATACGCTTCATCACGCATAAACGATAATAATTTTTCCTTCATTTACTTCCTCCTTTCGAGGATTACCAATCTAATGATTCTAAAAATGCATAAATGTCTTCATGAAGCTGTTCTTTTTCTTTATCAAGCGTAATGACGTGTCCTGACTCCTCATACCATTTTATTTGTTTGATCGGAGATTCAACGCCGTTATAAATAATATTTGCACTATCTGGGTTAATCATGTCATCATGACGCGCTTGTACAACAAAAACAGGCGCATAAATGAAATCTAAATGATCGCGCACATCAGCAATGAGTTGTTGCAGTGCTTTCAATGTTTTCATCGGCGTTTTCGCAAACTCCGCCATTTCTCGCTCGATTTGCCCCTCGCCTTTTCCTTCTCGCTTTTTATATTCGCGAGCGTATGCTAAAACTCCTTCATACATCGTCTGTTCGCTTTTGATATACATCGGGGCACACATCGGCACGATGCCAACGACAGGAACAGTATAGCCAAGTTTTAACGAAAACACACCGCCAAGCGATAATCCAACAACAGCGATTTTTTCATGGGTTTGTTTTAAATATTCGTAAGCGTTTATCACATCTTGCCACCAATCTTCTGGACCGGTATGAACGAGCTCCTCTGGCGGCACGCCATGTCCTTTATAAATGGGCGCGTGGCACGTATATCCTTTTGATTGTAAAAAACGCCCAAGCATCCGCACATCGGCAGAATTCCCTGTAAATCCATGCAATAATAAGACAGCGCGTTCACCAGCTTCAAAAGTAAACGGTTGTGGTGCAACAAGTTTCACAAATGATTCCTCCTTTCTCCACGAAAAAAGCGATCCACATCGCTGGACCGCTGTTACAGTTCAAAATAAGTGACAGCTACTGTTAATACGAAAAACAACACCGCAAGCACAACAGTCAGACGGTGTAACACCGCATCAATGCCGCGCGCTTTCTGTTTGCCAAACAATTGCTCGGCACCGCCGGTAATCGCACCAGAAAGCCCTGCACTTCGACCCGATTGCAATAAAACAACCGCAATGATTCCAATACAAACAATTACAAGTAACGTAACAAGAAACGCATGCATACTTTACACCTCCAACGACGCACATCACAATAGTTTTATTTTAGCATAACACTATTCATTTGTACAACGGACGAAAAGATACAGGATAAAACTTTATCAAAAACATTAGACAAATCATATGCTAAAAAAACACAGAAAGATTGCAAAATTTGTCAAAAACATCTCGTTGTCCCCCCCCCCATAAATCTCATGTTACAGTAAATGTGTGAAAACTGAGATGATTTCGTCATATGAGGAATGGAGGAACGAGGAATATGTCTTTTTGGGGTTCATTAAATAAATGGGGGCATTCAGTCAGTAAAAAGATCGAACAGACGACGAAACATGTTGCCAACGACTTCAAAAAGGTAGAAAAGACCATACAACAAATAGAAAAGAAAGCGACATCTGTCTCTAAACAAATCGTAAAAGATACGATTCAAATTAGCCAAAAAGCAAAAGAAGCTTTTCAACAAGCAGAGAAACAAATGGAGAAAGCAGGAAAACACATCACCAATGATATAAAAAAAGCAGAAAAATCCGTACATCAAACGATCAACCATGTAGAAAAGAAAGTGGAGCAAATAACGAAACAGGCGATCAAAGACACGCTACATATTAGTCAGAAAGCGCAAAAAGCGTTTCATGAGGCGGAAAAGAAAGCCGAACGAGTGACGAAACATATCGTTCATGATGTAAAAAAAGCGACATCTGAAGCTGTTCGTTCTGTTAAACAAACGTTGAAAGATACAGAAAAAACGCTTGAACACGGTGTTCACCAACTAGAAAAGAAGACAGGACTTGCTGTTAAACAATCTGCTCATGATATAATGAACATAGGACAACGTGCTGAAAAAACTGTTCTGTCCGTAGCGAAACATACAGAACAATCACGGCACAGCTTTAAGAAACATCCGATCGAAAGCACAAAAGAGTTTGTCACAGGTGCAGGCGATGCAGCGTTATCGGATATGACGTTAAACGTTGTACAAAAGCGCTCAGATTACAGGAAACATCCGACAGCGTACAAAGCAGGACAAGCATTTGGACATGCGGTAGCAACCATCGCAGGTGTAATGGAGACGACAGGCTCCGTTGCCATTGGTGCAGGCGGGGTGTTGCTTAACGCCACAGGAGCAGGGGCAGCTTTTGAGATTGCGAAAAACGGAGGAAAGCATTCAGGGTTTTATAAACAATATGTTAACAAGTCTGACGACGAAATTCGCAGAGGAATTCAATCAATTGAAAAGCAAATAGAGGAGCATCGGAATAAAATTAAGGGTCTTCACCATTTTCTGTGATTTCCACTCAATCCCAGAAACATGTTAGCTGGATGAAATGGGTTCATCAGTCAAGATCCTTCTTCCGCATACAGACCGTGAAGTTGGTAGAATGGAAACAGTCAAGTGCTTTCCTTGACGGGTTCCATTCTACCAACTATCATACCGATAGCGGAAGAAGGGAGCGCTTAGGCAGCCTGACTACCTGTAGTGTTCCCTGTACACTCCAGAAATACACGCAAACGAAACCGTTCTCGATTTCGATAGCCATATGCTCGGCGTTTGATGTTTTTGATCTTGTGATTCGTCCCCTCGATTCGGGCATTGGTATATGGGTACAAAAAGTAGGAAAGAATCGGCTCCTTCCACCTTTCAAGCGTGTTGGCTACTTCCTGAAAAGAAGCAAAAGGGCTCTGTTTGGCTAACTGAATCCATTCTTCCAAGCGTTCCTTTGCTTCGTTATATCCATCGGTTCGGTAAAAATCTCTAAACAACTCTTTCAGATAATAGGCAATGGAAAGTACCGGATACTCCTCCAAGATATCGTCTAATCGACGCCGTTGATCTTTACGAAGCTTTTCACAGCCTTTTAAGAGAAGATATCGAGCCTTCTTCAATGGAGAACATTCCTTTCTTGCTTGATCCAAGGCTTGTGTCACTTTTTGAACCACATGGTACTTATCGATGACAATCGAAGCAGATGGAAACAGGGCACGAACCGCCTTATGATAAGGTTCCCACATGTCGAGAATCACCGTTTGGACCCTTTCTTTCGACAGGACATTCTGGCTCAACAAGTGGATGGCGGAGTTACATTGGCGATCGGCATGCATTCCCATGACCGATCCAGCTTTTAGCGTCCATCAATACGGTTTCATACTGATGTCCCTTTTTTACCGCGATTTCATCTAAGCTAAGCACCATCCCTTCCTGACAAGATGCCTCCGTTGCGGTTTGGCGCTCTTTTGCTTTTTTTGATGCGATGGAGTAGTAGATGCGTTCCAATGTCGTATATGGGATGCGCTGCTTTCGACTAACATCTTGAATGGTGGAGCCTTCACAAAGTTCATACAAGTGCTCACAAAATCGATTGGTGTAATGTTGATTGGGCTGAATCGATTCCAAAGAGGCAGAAAACACGTGGGAACAATTCCAGCACCGATAGCGCTTTACCTTGACGAACAAGTACACCGGCTGATGGAAAATCGCCAAATCCCGTACTTTTCTTGTCCGTCTGTCGTGGACAGAGGAAGTGGCAAACCCACAATGAGGGCAGCGTTCCTGTGTCTCTGTTTTCTCTACATGAATCGCATAACCATAGGAATGAAGTTCTTGTTTAATCACTTTAAATTCTGGCAATCCTAGTGGTATCGAAAGCACTTACGAGACCTCCTTAATGTTGATTTCACCACTAACATTATTGCCAGGATCTCGTCAGCGCTTTCTCTTTTTTGTCACTAAATCACAAAATTTGGTGATGAACCTCAAAATTAATGCTTCCAATTCAGCTACCGTTGGCATTCTTTCTAAATCTTCTTGATAAATTTTTTTGATTTCTAAGAGCGTATCACTTAACAAATCGATTGCATCATCACTTAAAACAACTGTTTCCTTGTTCTTTATGCTTTCCCAAAATGACATTGTATCACCAACCATACCATCTTATTACTACTTTTTCTTGAGTCAATAGCTTATCTAAATTGTTATAAAAAGACGACACTGCTATAAAGCAAGCAGGTCGCCTAGATTGGTTCTATCGTACTGTTTGCTTTTGCTTTATTTTTTCAAACCAATTTTCTGCAACATCCAAATATGGTAAAACATTCTTAGCTATTCGAATAAATTCTGTTTCCTCTAAATTTTGGTTTTCGTTATCGAATTTAAACCAATCTTTATCTCCATTTTTATTATTCATTATTCTAAAACGATTGTTTAAGTGAAAAGCATTCATCTTTTGAAATGGTCGAACTATACCATCAACTATCACGTTTCCTTCCTCATTAACCCTTGCTACTCCAGCTTCTATTATAAATCCTCCTCCCCATTTATCAAATTGAAACGATAGCAAATAACCTAACTGACCTTCTTGCTTCCTAAAATGAGGAAAAGCCCCTTTAAATCCCCTGTTTCTTAATTCTGGGACTACTATTTTCTTTAAAGCACCGACCATTTTATCCTTATTAGATAATATAAAGATCCCCCCCTTTACTTGTTAAATTTGAAATAATTTAATACAGTACGTGCCATTAAAGCAAAATAGGATTCAAGCTGGGTGTCTGAATTCTATTTTGTCTACAACAGTCTGATACTCAAACCATCTTAACTGATTTTGAGTCTATATGACATAAGTAACTATGAGCAGTATTTAAAAATATCTAGATGGTGCCGCAGTTGGTCAAGCATATACGGTAATGTAGAAATGTGTATATGCAGACTGCTACTAAAAAAATCCTCGCTGTGTAAATCCTTAAACTGAACCTGAACAATTCCTCCTCCACTATTGTAGATTTGCACTACAACATTTAGTTCCTTAGATTCTGAATGAAAAACTGCTTTACCTTCTTGTTCTCTGTATATTTTCTTTAAACTTTCATAGAAATGAAAGATATCATGATTGTCAAAATGAAAGTGAACCGTTTCAGCTATAAAGCCACTACCTTTTAGCTTTACTTTTCCTGTAAAGTAGCATCCACCAAAAAACGGATCCCCTTCATTTTCAAAGTCCGTGATAATTAGCTCTAGGCTTCGATCTGCGTCTTCCTCACATACAAATACTTTCATGCTTTGCATCCTTTCTACCAGTTATATTCGTTGCTTATATGGCTCATAGTGGAAATGACGTACCCGTTTGGTTCTCTTATTATATACAACTGTTAACTGATATTTTTTATACTTGTAATTTCTGGGATCGCCTATGGAATGTCTTGCTTTTTCTAACTTATGCATGGTTATAGTATATTTATTATAGCCTTTAGCCCCATCTCTGGATTTCTTACCATAGACAATTGCTCTTGCTAAAATCTGTCTCGGAACATAGCGGTCCGAATTTTGCATATGTTTAAACGCCGTGCTATCAAATATCATTTTTTTAGCAATTGGCTTCACTTTATAAGCTCGATATAGTGCCTTACCTGCTTTGAATCCAACTCCCCCGATAAGCCCTACACCTACAGCAATTGCCGCAGCCTTCCATCCAGCTTTTTTAAATGCCTTATATCCATCATAAACCGCAAACCCTGCATTGATGGCCAGCCAGACCCAATGCCCATCCGGATCCACCAACATCACCAGATTGTTGTTCGCATACGCATACCCATTCTGCGTGGGAATATCACCCGCATCCCCTGAGTCTGGATCCAAGGAAGGGAACACACCGTGCCCTAGACAATAAGAAAGCTGCTTAACGGAACCCCATAGGACAAAAAAACAGAAGGACGAATTTGCGTCCTTCTGAAGAAAAATTTTAAACTGTCAATCTGGTGAAAAATGATTCAACTTTGATAATATTTTAGAGCTATTCATTATGCCTCTCTTAATTTTACAGAGGTATAACGCTTTGAATTTTTCTCGTAAAGCGCTATTTCATCATCACTTATCCACATTAAATGACCTAAAAACCTATCGTAAATAAGTTCATCGGGTTCAGTTGACACTATTTTTTTTTCAAGTAATACTTTATCTTTTCTATCTTTAATCACCATCTTTATTGTAAAATCATACAGATCGTGATTACAATGTACCTCAGCTTTGTATTTTTTATTTGGACTTAATTTAGGCTTGTTCCAAATAAACTCATTAATATAGTTTAACTCCTTTACTCTCTCATAAGCTTCTTGAAAAGGATTAGGATCCCAATTTTTTCCTCTAATAACAAAATCGAGGCTATTTTTCAACAGTTCTAGGATCTCTATTTTTTTTTTGTTATCTGGATACTCTAGAAATTCTTGAATATTATATGGCACTAAGACTTGACAAAAACCATCAAAACATCCTAATAGTTTCATCTCGGGGTAATTACCACAATGGAAATTTAACTGCCTACAATCAGCGGTTTTATATTTTTTATCAAAGACCCGTTCATACAATTTGGTAATACATCTAGTTTGAAAAGAAAAACTTTTTTTAACGTCGGATATCCCTTCTTCTCCTAATAATAGAAATGTTTTCAGTAACATAGCTTACCCCTTTCTTTATGTTATCACGGTCTGACATGAAGATACATATTACCCCCAGCTTTTCTCACTGCATAAGCTCTTCCTCTCTCCCACTTTAGAGCTTTCTCTCTTCCATAAATATTTCTCTTAACAATCCGAGCATAGTATCTTTGATACCCCGCTTTTTTATTCCACTTATTGACCTGACGGTTAGCCCTAGGTGATGTACCGTTTTTGTTTAGCTTAGCACCACTAATACCTACTTTAACTATACGTTTTTTACCGTTAACTATTTCATAAATTTCATACCCATGATGAATCCTCTTTGAGAATCGACTATTACCATGCACAGCTTTAATAATTTTACTAGCAGCTTTGAACTTGCCACCAAAACCAACAAAATTGATAGCCGCCGCAGCTGCGACACCTGTCCATCCTTTTCCCGACTTGTACGCCTTATACCCATCATACGCCGCGAATCCCGCATTAATCGCCATCCACACAAAGTGACCATCCGGATCGATCATCATCACCGGATTGTTGTTCGCATACGCATACCCATTCTGCGTGAGAATGTCATCCGCATCCCCTGGGTCTGGGTCTAAAGATAGGAACACGCCATGCGTTGGATGATAGTACCGGGCGATCAGATTGTTTTCTGCAAAGAAAAAATACAGAGTTTCGCAACGAAAAGTGCAGAGAATTACAACTTGACATGGAGCCTCTGGGGGCGTGATGAAAAAGCCAGGAAGCCAGCAATATCAAGGGCTGGCTATGCCTAAAAAGGCTATCACGCCCCCCTCTCCATGTAAAGTTGGCCTAAGCCAAATTCTCTGCAGATCTCTGCATTTTTATTTTGCAATAAACAGATCAGATAGTACAGACCCGTTTCGTTGTCATATTGGTATCCCGCATATCGGTATGGGTTTTCGTCGGCCATCTCACCCGATTGAGAAAGAAGCTGGCCCCATGTGTCGTACTCGTAACGAGCCACCACATTTCCTTGCGCATCGGTTAACGCGATGACATCGCCATGCGCGTTGTAGTGGTAGAAGTACGTCGCCCCGCCTTTTTTCATCGCCAACAGCTGGCTATTTTCTCTGTATACATATGATTTTAACAGAGCTTCACTGACTTTGGTTCCATAGGGAGCATACTAGTCTTATTTCCTTTTTTATATCAGTGGTCTAACTAAAAAGACGACAACGCTATAATATAAAATAAGCGTGTCGTCAAATTTATTCTATCGTACGGTTTGCTTTTGTTTTACCTTTTCAAACCAATCGTCTGCAACATCTAAATAGGGTAAGACATTCTTAGCTATTTCGATAAACTCTGCTTCTTCTAAGTTTTGTGTTTCGTTATCGAATCTAAACCAATCCTTATTCCCATTTTTATGTTCCAAAATTCTGAAGCGATTGTTTAAGTGAAAAGCATTTAACTTTTGAAATGGACGGCTGAGATTATCAATCTTTACAGTTCCTTCTTCATTAACTTTCGCTACCCCAATCTCTATTAAAAATCCTCCTCCCCATTTATCAAATTGAAACGATAATAGATACCCCAGCTGCCCCCCTTGTTTCCTAAAATGAGGAAAGCTGCCCTTAAATCCCCTCCTTTTTAACTCTGGGACTACTATTTTCTTTAAAGCACTAATCATCTTATCTTTATTAGACATAAAATCGCTCCTTACTGGTTAAAAACTTTCACGGTGTATGCTATATGATATACCATGCTTCTTTAAAAGCTTTCTAAGACTTCTACTTGGACCTACTTTACCAGTTCTTGAACTTACATAGAAATTCCAGTGCACCCTTTTCACTTTCCTATTTTTTAATAACCATGTATCTTTTGCAACCTGTGCCCTTGTGAAAATGGAAGCTGAGACTCTTCCTACTTTAACTTCATGTAGTGTACCATTTTTTACAATATCTGCTCGTCTTTTTGTTTTGCCGATATTAAATATTCTTTGGAGATGCGCTGGTTTAGCTCCTAACCTTCTAGCAAGATATTTCTCAGCAGCTAATCCAGCTGACCTAGCTACCTTTAATCTTCCTCCACCAACAAAACCGAACGCAGCGGAAAACGCGACACCTTTCCATCCTTTTCCTGATTTATACGCCTGATATCCTTCATACGCCGCCAATCCTGCGTTAATTAACAACCAAGGAAAATGCCCATCCGGATCGACCAACATCACTGGGTTGTTGTTCGCGTACGTATAGCCGTTCTGCGTCAAGATGTCATCTGCATCGCCAGGATCTGGATCCACGGACAAGAACACGCCATGAGTCGGGTGGTAATAACGGGCAATGAGGTAGTACAATCCGGTCTCTTCATCACATTGATATCCCGCATAGCGATACGGGTTTTCGTCTGCTAGGGAGCCCGTTTCGGAACGAATTTGACCCCATGTGTCGTACTCGTAACGAGCGACCACGTTTCCTTGCGCATCGGTTAAGGTGATGACATCCCCATGGGCGTTATAGTGGTAGAAGTACGTGGCACCACCTTTTTTCATCGCCAACAGCTGGCCGTTTTCCCCGTATATATACGATT
>NZ_JACHES010000010.1 GCF_014201585.1 Anoxybacillus tengchongensis | reverse complement strand
TCTTCTTCCAAAGGAAGATGCTGGTGCATGTGGAGAACACCTCACATAATAGATAAATTGACTCGTAGTGCTAGTTGAGAACTAGCACTACGAATTAAAAGAAGCATGTTTAGCTCAACGTGTGCGACAATTAAGCGGCTTCGGTGCAAAAACAGAAGAAAATATTTTAGCTGCACTTGCCCACATGAATGCACGCCCTGAGCGTTTACCGATTGCGTTTATGTTGGAAGTTGCTTCCGACATCGAGCGTCAGCTAGAAAACTTCGCTGGCATTATTCAGTTTTCACGCGCAGGCAGTTTACGGCGCGTGTGTGAGACGATCAAAGATTTAGATTTTATTATTGCAGCAACAGACGATGCGCTCGTTCGTAAGCAGTTGTTGCAACTTGAACATATTTATGACGTTGTCGCAAACGGTGAAACGAAAGTATCGTTGCAATTGCAATACGATTATGTTGTCAATGTCGATTTTCGCCTCGTTTCTCCTAAACATTTTGCGACAACGCTTCATCATTTCACCGGTTCAAAAGACCATAACGTTCGCATGCGCCAATTAGCAAAAGAGCGCGGTGAAAAAATTAGTGAGTACGGTGTTGAAAACATTCAAACAGGTGAAGTAAAAACGTTTACGACAGAGGAGCAATTTTTTGCCCACTTTCATTTGCCGTTCATCCCACCAGAAATGCGTGAAAGTGGAAACGAAGTCGATGCATATGATGGGACACCACTCCTCACTTTATGTGATATACGTGGAGATTTACATATGCATACGACATGGAGCGATGGGGCGTTTTCGATTCAACAAATGGCGGAAGCATGTCGGAAAAAAGGATATCGCTACATTGCAATTACCGATCATTCACAGTTTTTAAAAGTAGCCAATGGACTAACTGTTGAACGACTAAAACGCCAACAAGAAGAAATTGCTCGCTTGAACGAACAATATGATGACTTTGTCATTTTATCAGGTATTGAAATGGATATTTTACCGGATGGAACGTTAGATTTTGCGGATGATGTATTGCAAACGGTTGATTTTGTCATTGCGTCGATTCATTCTGCTTTTTCGCAACCGCAAGAAACGATTATGAAACGATTGAAAGAAGCGCTTATGAATCCATATGTTCATATGATTGCACATCCGACAGGAAGATTAATCGGAGAACGAAGCGGATACGATGTAAATATAGATGAATTGTTGCAGCTTGCGAAAGAAACAAATACGGTGCTTGAGTTGAATGCAAATCCACATCGTCTTGATTTAACGTATACCTATTTACAAAAGGCGCAACAGCTTGGTGTCAAAATCGCGATTAATACGGATGCGCACAACGTTCGTATGCTTGATGATATGGAGCTTGGTGTGGCGTTTGCTCGAAAAGGTTGGATTCGAAAAGAAACGGTCATTAATACATGGGATATCGAACAACTCATGTCTTTTTTGCGAAAATAAACAGCTGGAGGGTTTATCGGTGCATGCCAAAACATTACACATTCTTGAATTTGATAAAGTGAAAGCACAGCTTGCGGAATATGTATCTTCCTCACTAGGGAAAGAAAAAGTCGTAACGCTTGTGCCATCATCGGACGTTGAAGAGGTGACGCGTTGGCAAGAAGAAACGGATGAAGCAGCAACCGTTCTTCGCTTGCGCGGTCACGTCCCTCTTGGTGGCATATTTGATGTTCGTCCCCAGACGAAACGCGCAAGCATCGGGGGAACGCTCAGTCCACATGAGCTACTCGATGTTGCAAGTACGATGCGGGCGGCGAGACAGTTAAAAAAGTTTTTAGAAGCGACAGAGGCCAACTTGCCACATATTATCGCATATGTGGAGCAAATAGTTCCTCTAAACGAGCTCGAACAACATATATATCATTGTATTGATGAAAGCGGAGATGTGCTTGACGAGGCAAGTGAACGGCTGCGCTCGTTACGTCAACAGCTACGTACGATCGAAGGAAGGGTGCGCGATAAGTTAGAAAGTATTATTCGCTCATCATCTGCCCAAAAGACATTATCGGATGCAATCATTACGATTCGTAACGATCGGTACGTCATCCCTGTCAAACAAGAATATCGCCATACGTATGGTGGAATTGTACATGATCAGTCCTCATCTGGGGCTACGTTATTTATCGAGCCACAATCGGTTGTAGAACTAAACAACGAATTGCAACAGTTGCGCGTGAAAGAAAAACAAGAAATTGAGCGCATTTTAAGTGAATTATCTTCCTCTGTCGGCGAGCAGGCGGAAATAATTATTAGGAACGTCGAATTGCTTGCACAGCTTGACTTTTTATTTGCAAAGGCGAAATACGCGAAAACGATCAAAGCAACAAAACCAGCGATCAATGAGCGTGGATATATTCGTCTTATGCAAGCGCGGCATCCGCTCATCCCTCCTGATCAAGTCGTTCCAAATGATATTGAACTAGGGAACGACTATACGACGATGGTGATTACCGGACCAAATACGGGAGGAAAAACAGTCACGCTAAAAACGATTGGCTTGTTCACCGTCATGGCTCAAGCAGGGTTGCAAGTGCCTGCGTTAGACGGATCGCAATTAGCAGTATTTCGCGCTGTATATGCCGACATTGGTGATGAACAATCAATCGAACAAAGTTTAAGTACGTTTTCGTCTCACATGGTCAATATTGTTGATATTTTAAAACAAGTGGACGAGCATAGTCTTGTGTTGTTTGATGAGCTTGGAGCAGGAACGGATCCGCAAGAAGGGGCAGCTTTAGCGATTGCTATTTTAGATGAAGTGCACAATCGCGGAGCACGTGTTGTAGCGACGACGCATTATCCTGAATTAAAAGCATATGGTTACAATCGACAAGGTGTCATGAATGCCAGTGTCGAATTTGACATCGAAACGTTAAGTCCAACGTATAAACTGTTGATCGGTATTCCAGGTCGAAGTAATGCACTTGATATTTCTCGTCGCCTCGGATTAGACGAACATATTATTGCTCGCGCTCGCACGTATATTAGCGCAGAAAGCAATGAAGTTGAAAATATGATTGCTTCATTAGAACGAAGTAAAAAGCGAGCCGAAGAAGAATGGGAGCAAGCAGAAAAACTTCGTGAAGAAGCAGAACGGTTGAGAAATGAATTAGAGCAACAGTGGAACGAACTAAACGAACAGCGTGAGCGTTTGTTAGAAAAAGCGAAAGAAGAGGCGGAACTCATTGTAAAAAAAGCGATGAAAACGGCAGAAGAAGTGATTCAAAACCTTCGTGACATGCAAAAACAACAAGCCGTTGCGATGAAAGAACATGAGCTGATTGCCGCACGGAAGAAGCTAGAAGAAGCGATCCCACAAATGGAAAGAAAAAAGAAAAAACAAGTCCAAAAAGCTAAGCAACTTTTACATCCTGGCGACGAGGTGAAAGTCACTCATCTTAATCAAAAAGGACAACTTCTTGAGAAAGTATCGAACGACGAATGGCTCGTGCAA
Source organism: Anoxybacillus tengchongensis (assembly GCF_014201585.1). Lineage (GTDB taxonomy): Bacteria > Bacillota > Bacilli > Bacillales > Anoxybacillaceae > Anoxybacillus > Anoxybacillus tengchongensis. The sequence continues at coordinate 107,903 of NZ_JACHES010000010.1, read as the reverse complement.
ATTGGGATTTTAAAAATGAAAGTGCATGAAGAAAACTTGGAGTATGTAAGCAGTCCAACGCCAATTGAAACAAAACCAATTGCGACTGTAAAAGGCCGCGATTATCATGTGCCACTAGAACTCGATTTACGCGGTGAACGATATGAAGACGCGTTGCTTCGCGTTGAAAAGTATATTGATGATGCAGTATTGGCAGGGTACCCGCGCGTGTCTATTATTCACGGAAAAGGGACAGGAGCACTTCGCAAAGGGGTGCAACAATATTTGCAAAATCATCGCTCAGTAAAAAGCATTCGATTTGGTGAGGCGACTGAAGGGGGAACAGGCGTCACCATTGTCGAATTACAATGACGGGAGGAACTATGAGCGCTTTCTGGGAAAACGAAATGATTCATATTGCTGCCAATTTTAGTGTCGTGATTTTATGTTTAGTTTTATTTTTAGCTATTTTTGAACTTGTGACGAAATATAAAAATTGGGAAGAAATTAAAAAAGGAAATATGGCAGTAGCGATGGCAACAGGTGGAAAAATATTTGGGATCGCTAATATTTTCCGATACTCGATCGATCATCACGATTCACTTTTTACGATGATCGGTTGGGGCGTTTACGGCTTCGTTTTATTGTTAATCGGTTATTTTATTTACGAGTTTTTAACGCCAAAGTTTAACATTGACGATGAAATTGCTAATGATAATCGAGCGGTAGGATTTATTTCCATGGTTATTTCGATCGGTTTGTCGTTTGTCATCGGAGCAAGTATACGGTGAGAGGAGAAAAAAATGGAAACTCTAGCGAAAGTATTGCTCGTATTGTGCGGTGTATTTTTGCTTATTGGTGTCATATATATCATGTTTTTTGCATAAAAGGATGTCAGTAGGCATCCTTTTATATTTTTTAATACAAAAATTTCTGAAAATATTATAAAATATAAATAATCTTATAGAAAAAGGGGGAAACAAAATGGAGAAGCCATGGCTAGCGTTATATCCTCAGCAAGTTCCTCATTCAATTGATTATCCGCGCAAGCCGTTGCAACAATTTTTGCGGGAAGCGGCGGAGCAATTTCCGCACAAAACAGCCATTCACTTTTTAGGAAAGGAGCTGACATATAAAGAAATATATGAACAAGCACTTAAATTAGCATCGTATATGCAACAGCTCGGTTTACAAAAGGGTGATCGCGTATCGATTATGTTGCCGAACTGTCCACAAGCGGTTATTAGCTATTATGCTGTTTTATTTGCAGGTGGTATTGTTGTACAAACAAACCCATTATATACTGAACGAGAGTTGGAATATCAGTTAAATGATAGTGGTGCGAAAATCATTATTGGTCTTGATTTACTTTATCCAAGAATCATGAAAGTGAAAGCGCATACAAAAATTGGTCATGTGATCATTACAAGTATAAAAGATTATTTACCGTTTCCGAAAAACGTGTTATATCCGTTTGTACAAAAGAAACAAACAGGGATGATTGTACGCGTCAAACATGAAGGGGATTGCCACTTATTTACGAAAGCATTATCGCTTGCGAGCGGGAAAGTAAAAGAGACGGATGTGAATCCGGTGGAAGACGTTGCGCTTCTTCAATATACAGGCGGAACAACTGGGTTTCCGAAAGCTGCGATGTTGACACATCATAATTTAACGTCCAACACGCTCATGTGCACAAAATGGATGTATAAATGTGAACGCGGGAACGAATCGATTCTCGGTGTGCTTCCGTTTTTTCACGTATATGGGATGACGGCCGTCATGAACTTATCCATTATGGAAGGATATAAAATGATTTTGCTACCGAAGTTTGATGTGGAAACGACATTAAAAACGATTGAAAAGCAACGGCCAACGCTATTTCCAGGTGCACCAACGATTTACATTGCGTTGCTCAATCACCCGAATTTAAGAAAATACGATTTATCATCAATCAAAATATGTATTAGCGGTTCAGCTCCACTTCCTGTTGAAGTGCAAGAACAATTTGAAACAGTAACAGGTGGAAAAATCATTGAAGGATACGGCTTAACTGAAGCATCTCCTGTGACACATTCCAATTTCATTTGGGATGGGAAACGAATTAAAGGGAGCATTGGCGTACCTTGGCCAGATACAGAAGCGATGATCGTTTCAATCGAAACAGGTGAGCGAGCAAATGTGAACGAGATTGGGGAAATCGTTGTGCGTGGGCCGCAAGTGATGAAAGGATATTGGAACCGCCCAGAAGAAACTGCTGTAACGCTTCGAGATGGTTGGTTATATACGGGTGATTTAGGGTATATGAATGAAGAAGGCTATTTCTTTGTTGTCGACCGGAAAAAAGATATGATTATCGCAAGTGGCTATAACGTATATCCGCGCGAAGTAGAAGAAGTGTTGTATGAGCATCCGAAAGTGCAAGAAGCTGTCGTCATCGGTGTACCAGACGCTTATCGTGGTGAGACGGTAAAAGCGTTTATTGTGCTTAAAGATGGAGAACAGTGCACAGAAGAAGAACTTGACGAATTTATGAGAAGTAAATTGGCTGCTTATAAAGTGCCACGCATTTATGAATTTCGAAAAGAATTGCCAAAAACAGCAGTCGGTAAAATATTGCGTCGTGCCCTTGTTGAAGAAGAAAAAGAAAAACAAAAATAACCTTTATACGTTTTTTCTTGACACGTTTTTTGCCTCTCTTTAAAATAAAAATATGAATGATTATTCATTCATATTTTTGAAAGGGAGAATGCAAAGTTGAAACGTGATAAACCGAAGTTTAAACAAATTATTGATGCAGCTGTGATCGTCATCGCTGAAAATGGTTACCATCAAGCGCAAGTATCGAAAATCGCAAAACAAGCAGGTGTAGCTGACGGTACGATCTACTTGTATTTTAAAAATAAAGAAGATATTTTAATTTCACTGTTTCAAGAAAAAATGGGTTATTTTATCGAAAAAATTGAGGAAGAAATAGAAGGAATTTCGAGTCCGTCGGAGAAATTGTTTTTGTTGATTCAAAAACATTTTCAAATGTTAGCGGCGGATCCCCATTTAGCGATTGTTACCCAATTGGAACTTCGCCAATCGAATAAATCATTACGTCTGAAAATTAATGAAATTTTAAAAGGATATTTAAAAGTAGTTGATCGCATTGTGCAAGAAGGGATTGACAAAGGGGAATTTCGTTCAGATTTAGACGTACGGCTTACTCGGCAAATGATTTTCGGGACGATTGACGAAATGGTAACAACATGGGTAATGAATGAGCAAAAATATGATCTCGTTGCATTAGCGAAGCCAGTTCATCAATTGTTAACGAAAGGTTGTTGTGTTTAAAGCACAACAACCTTCCGACATACATGAAGGAGGGAGAATATGTTTTCCGTTCAACAAGAGGGGTATGTGGCGATTTTGACACTTCACCGCCCGCCAGCAAACGCTTTGGCATCTTTTGTTTTGAAAGAGCTTTCAGAACGGCTTGATGCATTAAAGGAAGATGACGAAGTGCGTGTTATCGTTCTCCATGGAGAAGGAAGGTTTTTCTCAGCTGGTGCGGATATTAAAGAGTTTACGGCAATTGAGGCAAGCGAACAAGCAGTTGAACTCGCTCGAGCTGGACAGCGAATAATGGAGAAAATCGAACAGTTTCCGAAACCAATTATTGCAGCCATTCACGGTGCTGCGCTTGGTGGAGGGCTTGAATTGGCGATGAGTTGCCATCTGCGCATCGTAGCGGAAAACGCCAAACTCGGTTTGCCAGAGTTGCAGCTTGGCATCATTCCAGGTTTTGCAGGAACACAACGGTTATTGCGCCATGTCGGTATGGCAAAAGCGCTAGAAATGATGTGGACGAGTGAACCGATCACAGGTGCAGAAGCTGTTCAATGGGGACTAGCGAATAAAGCTGTTCCAGAAGAACAGTTGCTTCATACAGCAAAGCAGCTTGCACAAAAAATTGCTCAAAAGAGCCCGATTTCCGTTCAAGCAGTATTGCAACTTGTCAATGAAGCACGAACAAAAACATTCCATGAATGTGTCGAAAAAGAGGCGCAACTGTTTGGACAAGTATTTGTGACGGAAGATGCAAAAGAAGGCATTTCAGCATTTATCGAAAAACGGACACCACAGTTTCAAGGAAAATAAGAGGGGGAGAGAAACATGAACATTTTCGTATTAATGAAACGTACATTTGATACGGAAGAGAAAATTGTCATTCAAAACGGAAAAGTAAGTGAAGAAGGGGCAGAATTTATCATTAACCCGTACGATGAATATGCGATTGAAGAAGCGATTCAAGTGCGCGACCAGCATGGTGGTGAAGTGACAGTTGTTACAATTGGAAATGAAGATGCAGAAAAAGAACTTCGTACGGCACTTGCGATGGGAGCAGATAAAGCAGTGCTTATTAACATTGAAGACGATGTAGAAAATCGTGACCAATATACAACGGCCACAGTGCTTGCGGAATATTTAAAAGATAAAGAAGCTGATTTAATTTTAGCTGGAAATGTAGCGATTGACGGCGGTTCTGGGCAAGTTGGGCCACGCGTTGCTGAATTGCTAGGTATTCCTTATGTAACAACAATTACGAAGTTAGAAATGGACGGAACAAACGTAAAAGCTGTGCGCGATGTTGAAGGTGACGAGGAAGTCATTGAAACATCGTTACCGCTACTAGTTACGGCGCAACAAGGGTTAAATGAGCCGCGTTATCCATCATTGCCAGGTATTATGAAAGCGAAAAAGAAACCGCTTGAAGAGCTAGAGCTTGATGATTTAGATTTGGAAGAAGACGATGTAGAAGCGAAAACGAAAACGATTGAAATCTTTTTGCCGCCGAAAAAAGAAGCGGGAAAAATTTTGCAAGGAGACATTGCGGATCAAGTAAAAGAACTCGTTTCACTTCTTCATACAGAAGCAAAAGTCATTTAATAGGGGGATGGGGAGCATGGCAAGAAAAGTATTAACATTAGCAGAAGTACGCGATGGAGCATTGCGTAACGTATCATTTGAAGCAATTTCCGCTGCGAAAACGATCGCTGAAGGCGGAGAAGTTGTTGCTGTTGTTGTCGGAGCGAGCGTTCGCTCATTCGCTTCTGAACTTATTGCTTACGGTGCCGATCGGGTTGTTGTCGTCGAACATGGAAAATTAGCTACGTATACGCCAGACGGCTATGCTCAGGCATTACAAGCTGTCGTCGAGCAAGAGAAACCAGAAGGAATCGTCTTTGGTCACACAGCGCTTGGAAAAGATTTATCGCCAAAACTTGCTGCTAAATGGCAATCTGGCCTTGTATCCGATGTTGTTGCGGTTGAAGAGGCAGGTGGAAATATCGTATTTACAAGACCAATTTATTCTGGTAAAGCGTTTGAAAAGAAAATTGTTACTGACGGTCTCATATTTGTTACAGTTCGTCCGAACAATATTGCTCCACTTGAAAAAGATGAAAGTCGTACAGGTGCAGTGGTAGATGTGCAAGTCGAGATAAAAGATTTGCGTACAATCGTTCGTGACATTGTACGAAAAACAGCGGAAGGCGTAGATTTATCTGAAGCGAAAGTGATTGTTGCTGGCGGTCGCGGTGTGAAAAGTGCCGAAGGATTTGAGCCATTGAAAGAGTTAGCAAACGTGCTTGGCGGTGCGGTTGGAGCATCGCGCGGGGCATGCGATGCAGGATATTGCGATTATTCGCTGCAAATTGGTCAAACGGGAAAAGTCGTTACGCCAGATTTATATATTGCGTGCGGCATTTCAGGAGCGATTCAACATTTAGCGGGCATGTCAAACTCAAAAGTCATCGTGGCGATTAATAAAGATCCAGAAGCGAATATTTTCAAAGTAGCAGATTACGGCATCGTTGGTGATTTGTTTGAAGTCGTCCCGCTTTTAATTGAGGAATTTAAAAAATTAAAAGTACATTCATAAGGGCAGAGCACGATGCTTTGCCTTTTCTTTTCAGCATATTTTTTTGTAACAAGGAAATAGTAGAAGCGAAGCAAATGATTGGCGTAAACAATACGTTCAATGGTATACTATGTGCATGGAACCGAAATGTTTAAGGAGGAATGAAATATGGCAATTGTAAATGCAACAGATCAAACGTTTGCTAGTGAGGTAAAAGAAGGTGTTGTGCTCGTTGATTTCTGGGCACCTTGGTGCGGGCCTTGCAGAATGATTGCTCCTGTATTAGAAGAAATAGATCGTGAGCTTGCCGGCAAAGTGAAAGTAGTAAAAGTCAATGTAGATGATAACCCAGAAACAGCTGGGAGATTCGGTGTGATGAGCATTCCGACATTGTTTGTCTTCAAAAACGGTGAAGTGGTAGATAAAACGGTTGGCTTCCAACCAAAAGAAGCGCTTGTTGGTCTTTTAAGCAAACATTTATAATTGACATGCCTCGGAGACATCCGGGGCATTTTTTTTGAAATTTTATATTGACATTGAAAATCGTTCTCTACTATAATGATAACGGTTAATGATAATCGTTATCAAAAAAAGGGGGATACATACGAAATGAAAAAACGTCAATTAAAAGCTGTATTTGCGATGTTTTTATTAGCAGGTGGGATTCTTGCAGGTTGTGGTCAACAAAAGACAGAAACGACGGAGAAGAAGGAAGAAACAAAAGTAGAAGAAAAACAGGAAGAACAGCAGTCGCCTGAAACTGAACAAGTGGAAGAAGTAAACGTTCAAGCGTTTATTGATGCTTATAAAGCAATCAAAGCTGAAACAGAAAAAGCAAAAGAAGGACAGCCAGTTGATTGGAGTCTTGTAGAAAAAACATACGTAGAGCAACTACAAAAGCCAATTAATGAATTGGATGGTACATTTGCTCAAACGATTGAAGCAGCGATTCAAGGTGGAAAAAGTGGAGAGTTAAATGTTCATCCAGCACGTCAAATTGTTGATAAAGTGACACAATCGTATTTTTATCAGTTACAAAAAAAATTACAAAAAGATGTTGTAGCTGCACTTGAAGCTGGTGATCAACAAAAGGCGACAGCATTGTTTGATCAAATAAAATTGCTAGCAACAGAAATTTTCGTTCCAACGGCAATGAAACGTGACGAATATTACCAATTAACGGGAGAATCTAGCCTTGAACAAAGCATTAACGCTGGTTTAGCAGCGCAAGAAGAGGCGTTAAAAGCCAATAACGTAGATGATTTTAAAGTGTACATTCAGTTGACGGATAAATCGATCTATCGTAGCTACTATTTAGCGTCAAAATCATATGCTGAGAAAATTGAAGCAGGTGTGAAAGAAGGAAAGGCAGAAGATGAACTGAAAGGACAACAAGCAGAAGCATGGGGCTTTTTCCAAGCGATTAAAGGCTCTTTAGCTGAAGGAGATGAAGCGGCGACAGCACGTTTGGATGAGATTTTATCGTTAAATAACGATTACAAAACGATCAAAGCATCAGAAGTAAGCGCATTATATGCTAAAGCGTTGTTTGGTAAAATGAAAGGCTATCATGAAAAAGCACCGGCACAGTTAGATGAGAATAACGTTGTCGAAGCGAAAGTAAAAGCGTTAGAAGGTAATATGTTCTTAAAGGCAATTGAATTAGATGTTCAAGCAAAATTAGGCGATGAAAAAGCAGCGGAATTGTTTGCAACAGCAGAAAAGTGGTATAACGCGATTGCTGAAAATAAAAAAGATGAAGCTGCTCAATATAGCAAAGCTGTGCTTGATGCTGTAAGTGCTATTGTTCAATAAACAAACAAAAAAGCCGCGCATACCACGCGGCTTTTTTGTTGTGATACAATAGTAAGGCGATGAACGATGAAGGAGTTACACAAATGACAAAAGTATGTATCACAGGTGGAGCAGGGTTTATCGGTAGTCATCTAGGAAAAAAAATACTTGAACTTGGACATGAGCTCGTTGTTATCGACAATTTCCATCCATATTATTCAACGTGTCGGAAACAATACCAACTCCAACAAATAAAAAATGTCGGTTTTTTTCATTTTTACAATGTAGATATTCTTCAATTTGATGTGTTGAAAACTATTTTTTTTCATCATCGACCGAATGTGGTATTCCATCTAGCGGCGTTGCCAGGCGTACAGCCATCGTTATCAGAGCCGTTAGCATACATTGATTACGATGTGAAAGCGACAGTGAACATATTACAAGTAGCAGGGGAAGCGGGAGTTCAGCACGTTTTATTTGCGTCTTCTTCTTCTGTATACGGTAATCAAGCGTTTCAGCCGTTAAAGGAAGAAATGGCAAATGGTCAAGTTATTTCTCCGTATGCAGCGGCGAAATATAGTGCTGAATCGTTTTGTCACGCATATGCACACATATATGGCTATACGATGACGATTTTTCGTTATTTTACAGTATATGGGCCGTGGGGACGTCCGGATATGGCGATTAGTAAGTTTATTCGTCAATTGTTGCGTGACGAGCCGATTACCGTTTACGGTGATCATACGGCACGCGATTATACGTATATTGATGACATTGTTGCCGGAATGATTCAAGCGTTAGAACGAAAAGGGGAAAGTGATATTTTTAATCTTGGGGCTGGTCAACCGGTGACGATGAAGCAATTGCTTGCGGAGTTGCGCACCCATTTTCCACATATGCGTGTTCATTACGAACCGCCTCGCCTCGGTGATGTTGTTGCCACATGGGCCGATATTACGAAAGCAAAAGAAAAAATTGGGTACGAACCGCGCATATCGTTGCGGGAAGGATTGGCAAAGACGATTGAATGGGCGAAGCAATATGAAAACGAAACAAATAAAAATTTTGATGCGACTCATTAGCTTGATATGTATTGTAGCGTTTATATGGATGACGATTCACCATTTTGATGCACGACTATTGTTTGATCTTATGCACAGGCTTGTTTCGCAACCTTGGCATACGAGTTATATGTTCACCATGTATGGGCTCGCCTTCGTTTTACGTGCTATAGCATGGAAATGGTATTTGCCTCACACCCATTTCCAAACATGTGTCGACGGATTATTTGCTAGTTTATTTATAAACCATATATTTCCGATTAAAATCGGTGATGTCGCTCGCATCGGCATATGTGCAAAACAAAATCGCATTCCATTTGCGATTGTTGCCCAGTCTGTCATTGTACTACGTCTTTTTGATTTTATTGTTTTATTTTTGTTTGCTTTTTCGGGGGCAATCGTTTATATGCAAACGCTTGTACGTTCTGCCCTTGTTTTTCCGCTCGTTGTTGCCGGTATAATTGCTTTATTTGTCGTGCTTCAACAGATGAATCCGTCATGGATACAAAAACATAAACAACATTGGAATGTCATACGGAAAAGTCGTCGTGTTGGACCGATTGTTGTTGCCATTGTTTTTAGTTGGGTATGTGAAGCGGTCGTTTTGTTTGAAATGGCGAAAATGATTGCTTTTCCTCTTTCGTTTACGGAGGCGCTATGGGTAAATAGTATGGCGGTTGGTGGACAAGTATTTCAAATGACTCCGGGAGGATTAGCGACATATGAGGCTGTCATGGCGTTTGCGTTAACGCGCATTCACTCAGATTGGGAACAAGCATATGCCCTTGCACTAGCGACCCATTTATTTAAATTTTTATTTTCTTATGTCGTTGGGCTATACGTATGGTGGCGCATCCCAACGTTATGGACATTCGTTCGAAAGGAGAACGTAACGTGAAAAAAGCATCGAAGTTTGAAAAAATAGCAGCAAGGTGTTGGAATTTATTAAATGAAGGAAAGCCATTTACCCCGATTTTCGTTATAGGGACAATGCTTCTTTTTCACTTGTTAGATGGAATGACGTTGGAAGAGGGAGGAAAAATATTCCATAGCTTTTTGCTAACAGTTCCTCTTTTTGTTTTGTATTACATATATGACTATCCGTTATTTTTACGTAACTATTTATGGATTCCTTATGTCATTTTTTTGATGATTTCGTCTTTCGTACCGACGACTTTACTTTTACTTGCTGTTAGCCTCTATTTCTTTTTTACCGTTTTCTTTTGGGGAACATTATACTATCATTTACGTATTGGAACAACATGGTTGAATTTCACTCGTTTTTGGAAACTTGTGTTAAAAAATAGCGACTCAACGAGCGGAAATGCACAAGAACAATTGCCAAAAGCATTACTTCTTCTTTCTGTATGGGAATACGGAGTACAACACGATGTACATACTCCGTCATTTATCGCTTTTTACGTCTTTGTTTTCGTATGGTCGTTTATTTTGCATCGTTATTTATTTGATTGGAAACCAAAAGTGATTGACCATTATACAAATAACGTGCCGCCAAATGAGAAATCGTTAAGTGATCGCGTCATCGTTCTTGTTGTTGACGGAATGAGAAAGGATCGTTTTGAACAAGCCAACGCCCCATTTTTAAAGTCGCTTCGTACGAATGGAACGGATTTTACGCAAATGGAAACGGTATATCCCGCAAGAACGGTCGTATGCTTTACATCGATGCTCACAGGAACATACCCGTTTGAACACGGCATTCGTTCAAATATGGTATGGAAACTAGGGATTCGTGTCGAAAGTATTTTTGATGTTCTCCGGAAAGTAGGGAAAAAAGGAAAAGTGCTCGGCATCGCTCATCTTGTCGATTCCCTAGGAAATGATGTCGAAACGGTAACGGCTGTCATGCATAACGATGTTGCTGATCGCAATATTATGGAACGCGCAAAACAACTGATGACCGAACAAGATTTACATTTACTTGTCGTTCAATTTATCGGAACGGATCAAACAGGACATAGCCGTGGTGTACACTATGATGAATACGTACAAAAAATTGAAGAAGTTGACACATTAATTCAACAATTTATTGAATGGTTGCACGAACAAGGAAAAATGGATAATACAACGTTAATCATTTGTGCAGATCATGGACAAGCAGATGGAATTGGCGGACATGGCCATTTAGATGAAGGAGAACGATATGTGCCATTTTTTATGTACGGTCCAATGATTGAAAAAGGGAAGCGAATTGACGAAAAACATAGCCTCGTTTCTCTTGCTCCAACGATCGCTTATTTGTTAGGAGCACCATATCCGAGCCATAGCCGTGGCCCTGTGTTAGTTGAAGCGCTAAAGAAAGAGGGGGAACGATGAAAGTAATTGTATTTTTACCAGCACATAATGAGGAGGAAGCAATTGGGGAAGTCATTCGTCGTATTCCAAGACATATTCAACCGAATATAGAAGTACACGTTCTTGTTGTCGACGATGGATCAACAGATCGTACAGTTGATATAGCTAAACGAGCGGGAGCGGATTTCATTTACCGGCACGAACGAAATCGAGGGCTAGGTGCAGCTGTGCGCACCGGCTTACAACAATGCGTCGAACTTGGTGCGGATATCGGTGTGATGATTGATGCAGATAACGAATATCCACCGGAACAAATTCCTGATCTCATTATGCCTATTTTACATGGAGAAGCAGATTATACAATGGGTTCCCGTTTTTTAGGGACGATTCAAGGAATGAAGTGGCATCGGCGAATTGGAAATTACTTATTTACATTTATTCAATCCATCTTATTGAAAAGATGGATTTATGACGGTCAATCAGGAATGCGAGCATTTTCTCGTCAAGCGATGGAAGAAGCAGAAATTATTCATGATTACAACTATGCTCAAGTATTGACGTTAAATTTAGTGCGCAAAGGATTTCGGTTAAAAGAAGTGCCAATTGTATATCAAGTAAGAACGACGGGTCAATCATTTATTAAATTTACAGCTTACCTCAAACATGTCATTCCGGCTATTGTGAAAGAGATGTGCCGTCCAGTGAAACGAAAGCATATGCGCTCTATTCAGCAACGCTAGGGAGATTCTCTAGCGTTTTTTCTTGACAATTATCATGATAATTATTATCATTATCATCGAAGGAGGAGATCGGATTGAAAAAGTTTTTATTTTTTTGTTTATCAATGATATTGATTTTCACATTAGTCCCTACTTCTTCGTTCGCTTACTCATACGGTGATCCGAACGAAGAAGCGGTTGCGGAAGCGTATAAAGAAATGGTAGCGAAAGCGCGAGAGAAAAAGTTCGATGAAGTGAAAGCCATTTACGAAACGGTGCAAAAAGAAATTGATATGCATATGGGTCCGGAACCGTCTGCCATCATTTTAGAGGCAATTGAGCAGAAAGATGCAGATACGATCGTTTCCGCGATGCAAAAAGTGCTTGTGCTTAACGTGGCGCGCCGTTTAGAAAACGTAGAGAAAAACTTCGACAACTACGATACGAGCAAACGTTTATTGGCAAAAGCATTTGCTACATATAAAGCACTCTCACCAATCGTGCAACAAAAGAATGCGGAACTCGACGAAAAATTAAAACAACAGTTTGATGTTGCTCTTCAATCGCTCGGAAATCCAGGATTGTTCGGAGTAGGAAAAAAAGAGTCAAACATCGATCAATTTAAAGAAAGTAAGCATACCATTTTGCAAGCGTTGCAAGATCAATTTGAATTAGAGAGTGTCGAAACAGGTCATTTTACGGAAGAAGATTTAGACCGATTAGCAGCAGCAAAAAAGACAGAGTGGACAGATTTGTCTGATATGAAAAACTGGATCCCAATCATTGTAATTGTGGGAGTTATTGCGGCTGTTGTAGTGTACGCGATAAGAAAACGAAAGTAAAGAAAGGGGTCGTGTAGGTTGGAAGTTCAAGCGCTGCTCATTACGTTTCGTGAAGCATTAGAAGCACTATTAATTGTAGGGATTATTACATCATACTTAAAACGAATTGATCAATCACGGTATGTGAAATATGTTTGGCTCGGTGCAGGATTAGCCGTGTTTGCAAGTGCGATCGTCGCTTTATTATTCCAAGTTGTGCTAACCGGCTTTTCAACGATGGCGAGCGAAATGTATTTAAAGGTAAGCATTATTTTTATTTCTTCCATCTTATTGACGCAAATGGTTTTTTGGATGGCGGAACATAGTAAAGACATAAAAAGTAGTATGGAAGGAAAAATGAGCAAATACGTGTCAAAAGGCGACGTATTCGGCATGGTTATGCATTCGTTTTTAGTAGTATTGCGTGAAGGAGTCGAGACGGTCTTTTTCTTTGCTGCGATTACAGGTGGAAATATCGGAGCGGCAGTACAAGGATGGGGGGCAATTACAGGGTTAACGATTGCAGCTATTGTCAGCTATATGTTCTTTAAAGGAACGATGCGTGTACCACTAAAAACGTTTTTTAAAGTGACAGGTGCGTTTATTATTTTGATTGCGGCCGGATTGCTTGTGCAAGGTGTTTCCATGTTACAAGATTTAAAAATTATCGGCAGTGTCATGCCACACGTTTATGATATTACATGGTTTATGCCAGAGCATCCGATTGACCATGAACATTTCGTGCGTGATACAGGTCAAGAGCCTATTCTCTCTGGCGATGTTGGCATTTTCCTTAAGGCGTTATTCGGTTACTCATCGATGCCGTCACTAGAAGAAGTGTTAGCATACATCGGTTACTTCGTGGTCATTTATTTACTCGTAAAAACACGTTATCACGCGAAAGAAGTAAAAAAAGAAAAAAGCAAAAAAAATGAGCAGGTGCTTGAACAACAAGTAATGTAAAGTACAAGGAGGAACCTTGTACTTTTTTGCTTAGGAGGGGTTATTGTGCGCATGGCTTCGATCATCGGGCTATTTGCCGTCTATATATCTTATATCGTATATGCTAGCCCGTTTGCGGCTACGTGGGATGAAGTCGACTTTGCATTGGCGCTTGAGCGATATGATTTGCTTGCAATGCAGCCGCATTTTCCGGGATATCCGTACTTTATTTTTGGAGGCATGCTCATTCATTCATTTGTCGCCAATCCTGCCAAGGCGCTGGCGATTTGGAACAGTTTGCTTATGATCAGCACCTCAATTCCAATATATTTGCTTGCAAAAACATTTGTGGAAAAAAAGTACGCGTGGGTTGTTACTGCACTCGTTCAATCGCTTAGTTATGTCATGCTTATCGTTTCGCAACCGATGTCGGAAGGAAGTGCACTCGCTGTTTTATGGTGGTATGTATGGAGTTTACAACGTGCGCTTCACTCGGACCGTATTGATATGCAGTTGCTGCCGTTATGGTTATTTAGCGTCATGCTCGGCATTCGTTTATCGTACATTCCTTTTGGGATTGGCATTTTATACGTTTGGTGGAAGCGAGCATATCGCTTTAAAACGCTTCTGTTATACAGTTTTGTAGCCGTTGCTTTTCAATTTATTTGGATTATGGCAGTAGCTACAACAGAGGGGGAAGGGTTTTGGCAGTTGGCTCTTTCATTTACAACAGGACATTTTACGCAATGGGGGGGAACGGTGTCGACAGATGAAGCACCGTTTTGGCAACGAGCCATTGTGCTTATTTTTTATAATATCATTTGGACAGGCATGGCCAAGCAGTCGATATGGCTACTGAGTTGCTTTATTATTTTATTAGCTATGACGTGGAAACAAATAGCGATCCCGCCTTTATATCGTTTGCTTTTATTAACATATTTTCTATGGGCATTGTTTGCGCAAAATATTGAAAAGCCAAGACATATATTGCCGATTGTCGTCATTGTTTCATTCTTTTTGTTTGTCAGTGCCCTTCAATCGTCATCACGTCTACGGCTTACCGTGGCGTTTGTTTTGCTTCTCTCGCAAACGGTCATCGGCACGCAAGCAATCAAGCATCAAGCGACACGGTTGCCAGCGACGTATCAGTTGGCGTATGATTTTGAACAGAAAGAAAAGCCTTTTGTTTTATTTACGTGGGAAGAGACGCGCGTTCTTGAATATTTACGTGTTTCGTTTCCGCATGGGCGAGTGTTTTCATTTGACGTTTTCGAGCGTGAAAAAGCGGCATTTCCACATGCGAAAGTGTATGTCACCGACCATGTGATTAAAGGATTTCAAGCGCAAGGCATAGACGTTCGTCCGTATATTCGTTCCGTTCGAACGTATGAATCGAGTTTATTATCTGACCCTGTGTACGGACGCATCACCGTATATGAATGGCGAGAGGAGGGAGAACGTGAATGAACGATTAAAAGAAAAATTAGCGATTTTGCCCGATCAACCGGGATGTTATTTAATGAAAGACGCCCACGGGACAGTCATTTATGTCGGGAAAGCAAAGGTGTTGAAAAATCGTGTCCGTTCTTATTTTACGGGTACACATGACGGAAAAACGCTTCGGTTAGTAAATGAAATTGCTGATTTTGAATACATTGTGACGTCTTCGGATTTAGAAGCGCTTATTTTAGAAATGAATTTAATTAAAAAATACGATCCGAAATATAACGTCATGTTAAAAGATGATAAAAGCTATCCGTTTATTAAAATTACTGGAGAAACGCATCCGCGTCTTATCATCACCCGAACGGTGAAAAAAGATAAAGGGAAATATTTTGGGCCGTATCCGAACGCCCAAGCTGCGCACGAAACGAAAAAACTGCTCGATCGTCTATATCCATTAAGAAAATGTGAGAAAATGCCGAAAAAAGTTTGTTTATATTATCATATGGGACAATGTTTAGGACCTTGCGAATATACAGTGTCAGAGGAAGAAAATAAACAAATTGTTGAACAAATTACTCGTTTTTTAAATGGTGGGTATAAAGAAGTAAAAGAGACATTGACAGAAAAAATGTTAGAAGCGGCCGAACAGTTACATTTTGAGCGGGCGAAAGAATATCGTGATCAAATCACGTATATCGAAACATTAATGGAAAAACAAAAAATGATTTTGCACGATTTTGTTGATCGCGACATTTTTGGATATGCGTACGATAAAGGGTGGATGTGCGTACAAGTATTTTTTATTCGCCAAGGAAAGCTCATCGAACGAAACGTATCGATGTTTCCATTATATCAAGAACCAGAGGAAGAGTTTTTAACGTTTTTAGGGCAGTTTTACAGTAAAGAGTATCATTTAAAGCCACGCGAAGTTGTATTGCCGCGCGACATCGATGGAGAGATGGCGACAAATTTGCTTCAGGTGAACGTCACACAGCCGAAAAGTGGTAAAAAGAAAGAGCTCGTTGATTTAGCGTGTAAAAACGCACAAATTGCTTTGCAAGAAAAATTCTTTTTAATTGAGCGTGATGAAGAACGGACGATTCGTGCGATTGAACGATTAGGTGAAGCAATGGGGATTCAAGCTCCTCGTCGTATTGAGGCGTTTGACAATTCAAATATTCAAGGGGCAGACGCTGTCGCTGCGATGGTCGTATTTATTGATGGAAAGCCGGAAAAAAAAGAATATCGTAAATATAAAATAAAAACGGTGCAAGGAGCGGACGATTACGAGTCGATGCGGGAAGTGATTCGACGACGATATACGCGCGCGTTGCGCGAACGTCTACCACTTCCTCAATTAATCATTGTCGATGGCGGAAAAGGACAAATACAAGTCGCAAAAGAAGTGTTGGAATGCGAACTCGGGTTGTCGATTCCTGTTGCTGGTTTAGTGAAAGATGATAAACATCGCACATCCCATTTATTGTTTGGCGATCCGCCAAGCGTCATTTCGTTAGAAAAGAACAGTCAAGAATTTTATTTGTTGCAGCGCATTCAAGAAGAAGTGCATCGTTTTGCAATTACATTTCATCGTCAAGTTCGTTCAAAATCTACATTCCACTCCATTCTTGATCAAATTCCAGGGGTTGGTACAAAAAGAAAACAAGCGTTATTGCAACATTTCGGATCGATTAAAAAAATGAAAGAAGCAACGGTTGAACAGCTACAAGAAGCAAACGTTCCAAAACATGTCGCCCAAAAAATTCACGAAGCGCTCCGAACGTATGAAAGCTGACCGATGATGGTCAGCTTTCATCTTTGCGATCCCATTTGACAGTAAACAAAACGGTTTTGGCGCGTCGTTTTTGTTGTTCAAACGCTTCCGTCACATATCCTTTTTGCTGTTCAAACTGTTGAGCAAGAAAGCCCGCTTCAAGTTGAAACGTACACTCCCCACCATAATCGAACCGCATGGCGACAAGCGATCCATCTAATTGAAGATCGCATTGATCTTTTTTCTCCTCCAGTAGCGATAAATTCCCCCAACCAGCTTGTTCAAAAAAAGCAACGACATCATCGACCGTAGCTAGCGGGTACTTTCTCGCTAATTCTTTTCCTGCCCAATATAAAATAAATGGAGTTTCTTTTCCAAACAAATTTGGTAGCAGTTCTTGCCGAAATAAAAAGTCGCTAAAAGCAGAAATGTTCGTTTGTTTCCATTGCTCGTATCCGCTCACGATCAATTCCCCTCTCTATTGTTCATTATAGCGAACAATAATGTGAAAAACAGTATTGACTTTTCTCTTATTTCGGACTTCACTAGAAGTGTAGTTATTTTAAAATTTGAAATGATTGAACATTTCGTGAACACCTTTTCTTGACGCTCCTACATTCTGGGAGTACAATGAATGTGACAATGATCAATGGAAATGGAAGTGTTTACACATCTGTTGATCATAGTCTAGTAGATGTGGATGGGAGCGTATAAAAAAGGAAGATGACAAATTTAAGGGGGGTTATGTATGGCACAAAATCGCGAATTTTTTTACCGTCGACTCCATTCATTGCTCGGAGTCATTCCAGTTGGGCTGTTTTTAACGCAGCATTTAGTAGTTAACCATTTTGCAACAAGAGGAGCAGAATCGTTCAACAAAGCGGCAGCATTTATGGAGCAGCTACCGTTTCGGTACTTTTTAGAAGTTTTCGTTATTTTTCTTCCGCTACTGTTCCATGCCATCTACGGACTGTACATTGCATTTACAGCACAAAACAATGTAAGTCGCTACGGGTATTTCCGTAACTGGATGTTTATGTTGCAACGCTTAACGGGTATTATTACGCTCATTTTCGTCGTCTGGCACGTATGGGAAACGCGCGTTCAAGCGGCGTTTGGTGCAGAAGTGAACTACGACATGATGGCGAACATTGTGGCAAATCCGTTTATGCTTGCATTTTATATTGTCGGAATCGTTTCTGCAGTATTTCACTTTGCGAACGGGTTATGGTCGTTTTTCGTTAGCTGGGGTATTACAGTGACTCCTCGTTCACAACAAATTTCTACATACGTGACAATGGGGATTTTTGTCGCGCTTTCGATCGTTGGTATACGCGCGATTTTAGCATTCGTTTAATCCACAAGAAGGAGTGAGGAGACATGAGTAAAGGAAAAATTATTGTCGTTGGTGGAGGTCTTGCCGGCTTGATGGCAACCATTAAAATTGCCGAAGCAGGTGTAAAAGTAGATTTATTTTCATTAGTTCCCGTGAAACGGTCTCACTCTGTTTGTGCACAAGGTGGCATTAACGGTGCGGTCAACACAAAAGGGGAAGGAGACTCTCCGTGGGAGCATTTCGATGATACAGTATACGGTGGGGACTTTTTAGCTGACCAACCTCCGGTAAAAGCGATGTGCGAAGCTGCCCCTGGCATTATTCATTTGCTCGATCGTATGGGCGTCATGTTCAACCGTACACCAGAGGGATTGCTCGATTTCCGACGTTTTGGGGGGACGCAACATCACCGTACAGCATATGCAGGAGCAACAACAGGACAACAGCTTCTTTACGCGCTTGATGAACAAGTGCGTCGTCATGAAGTAGCGGGTCTCGTCACAAAATATGAAGGATGGGAATTTTTAGGTGCAGTTTTAGATGATGAACAAGTATGTCGTGGGATTGTCGCGCAAAACTTAACAACGATGGAGATTAAAGCATTCCCTGCTGATGCAGTCATCATGGCAACAGGCGGTCCGGGGATCATTTTTGGTAAGTCAACAAACTCCGTCATTAACACAGGTTCGGCGGCATCGATTGTTTATCAACAAGGGGCGTATTATGCAAACGGAGAATTTATTCAAATTCATCCGACAGCCATTCCAGGCGACGATAAGCTTCGCTTAATGAGTGAATCAGCTCGTGGAGAAGGTGGACGAGTTTGGACGTATAAAGATGGAAAACCTTGGTATTTCTTGGAAGAAAAATATCCAGCTTACGGAAACCTCGTTCCACGCGACATTGCGACGCGTGAAATTTTCCATGTTTGTGTAGACTTAAAGCTCGGTATTAACGGCGAAAACATGGTTTATTTAGACTTGTCCCATAAAGATCCGAAAGAGTTGGATATTAAGTTAGGTGGCATTATTGAAATTTATGAGAAATTTATGGGTGAAGATCCAAGAAAAGTGCCGATGAAAATCTTCCCAGCGGTTCACTACTCGATGGGTGGATTATGGGTGGACTACGATCAAATGACAAATATTAAAGGATTGTTTGCGGCGGGTGAGTGCGACTTCTCGATGCACGGTGCCAACCGTCTTGGTGCAAACTCATTGTTATCTGCAATTTACGGTGGAATGGTAGCAGGTCCAAAAGCAGTTGAATATATGAAAGGGCTCGAAAAATCAGCAGATGCGATGCCTTCTTCTTTATATGATCGCTATTTAAAACAAGAAGAAGAAAAATGGGCGCAAATTATGGCGATGGATGGCACAGAAAACGCATACGTTTTGCATAAAGAGCTTGGTGAATGGATGACTGATAACGTCACAGTCGTTCGTTATAACGATAAACTATTAAAAACAGATGAGAAAATTCAAGAATTACTCGAGCGTTATAAAAATATTAACATTAACGACACAGCGAAATGGAGCAACCAAGGTGCATCGTTTACACGCCAACTTTACAACATGTTGCAACTTGCTCGCGTCATTACGCTTGGTGCTTACAATCGTAACGAAAGCCGTGGAGCGCATTATAAGCCAGAGTTTCCTGAGCGAAACGATGAAGAATGGTTAAAAACAACGATGGCAAGCTTTACGCCGGATGGTCCATCATTCCATTATCGCGAAGTAGATACATCACTTATTAAACCGCGCAAACGCGACTATACGAAAAAGAAAGGGGAAGTGAAATCATGAGCGAAAATAAAACGATTCGGATTATCGTCACAAGACAAGACCGTCCGGATACAGCCCCTTATGAAGAAGAGTTTGTCATTCCGTATCGTCCGAATATGAACATTATTTCGGCGCTCATGGAAATTCGGCGCAATCCGGTCAATGCAAAAGGGGAAAAAACGACGCCTGTTGCTTGGGAAATGAACTGTTTAGAAGAAGTGTGTGGTGCTTGTTCAATGGTAATTAACGGAAAGCCACGCCAATCGTGTACCGCACTGATCGATCAGCTTGAGCAACCGATTCGTTTAGAGCCGATGCGCACATTCCCTGTTATTCGTGACTTGCAAGTGGATCGTAGTCGCATGTTTGATTCGTTAAAAAAAGTAAAAGCATGGATTCCAATCGATGGAACGTACGATTTAGGTCCGGGACCGCGCATGCCAGAGCGCAAACGGCAATGGGCATATGAATTATCAAAATGTATGACATGCGGTGTATGTTTAGAGGCTTGTCCGAACGTCAATAGTAAGTCAAACTTTATCGGTCCAGCACCGCTTTCACAAGTACGTTTATTTAACGCACATCCAACAGGGGAGATGCATAAAGCGGAGCGCCTTGAAGCGATTATGGGTGACGGTGGATTAGCGAACTGCGGAAATTCACAAAACTGTGTGCAATCTTGTCCGAAAGGCATTCCGCTTACAACATCGATTGCGGCATTGAATCGTGCAGCAACCATTCAAATGTTCCGCAATTTCTTCGGTAGCGATGAAGTGTAACAACAAGGTCGACTCTTGAAGAGTCGGCCTTACGTTTCATATATAGATGCTAAGTCGCTTTTATAGAGGGGGAGAGGGAAAATGAAAATATCTTATATTGGTGACATAAAAGATTGGGAACAACGTTTTTCTTTTTTTCATCCGGTGCGTGTCCGCTTTTCAGAAACGGATATGTTTGGCCATTTAAACAATACGGTACCTTTTGTATATTTTGAAGAAGCGCGCATCGCATTTTTTGAACATCTCGGCTTTATGAACGATTGGTTAGGAAAAGAACATGATGCGATTCCGGTCGTTGCGAATTTACAATGCGACTTTTTACAACAAGTGTATTTTGGTGAACAGCTGCAAATCGGTGTCAAAGTGGCACACATCGGAAACTCTTCTGTTGATTTACATTATGTTGGAAAAAAGCAAAATGGTGCAATTGCGTTTACAGGGCGTGGAACGATGGTCCAAATGTCAAAAGCGACAGGGAAAGGAGTGGCATGGGACGAAGAAGCGCGAGCGCGATTAATAGAAAACATGTAACCGTTAACGCCCTTCTTGCATACGATATGTTGACTAAATATATACCCATCCGTTTCGGTCTGGTAAAAGCAAGGAGGGTTATTCACTTGAATCAGAAGCCGCTGCTCACAAAAAGAGAACGAGAAGTATTCGAACTGTTGCTGCAAGACAAGACAACGAAAGAGATTGCTAGCGAACTATTCATTAGCGAAAAAACAGTTCGCAACCACATTTCGAATGCGATGCAAAAGCTTGGAGTAAAGGGGCGCTCACAAGCTGTCGTCGAATTGCTTCGAATGGGGGAACTTGAACTATAACGAGAACCGGCTCGCCTTTTCGTTTTAGGCAGCCGGTTTTCTATTGATTTGATGTGTGTTATAATGAAAAATGTTTTGTCATACATTAACAAAGAATGAGGCGAATACATTGGAAAGACCAATTGGAGTGATTGATTCAGGTGTTGGTGGATTAACAGTTGCACGAGAAATCATGCGCCAGCTACCAAAAGAACAAATTTTGTACTTAGGAGATACGGCACGCTGTCCGTATGGACCGAGACCGCGAGAAGAAATTCGACAGTTTACGTGGGAAATGACGAACTATTTGCTCGGTTATGATATGAAAATGCTTGTCATTGCATGTAACACCGCCACGGCTGTCGCTTTAGAAGAAATTCGTGATACCCTCAACATCCCTGTGATCGGGGTCGTTCATCCCGGCGCACGCACTGCGTTAAAAATTACAAAAAACTATCATATCGGTGTCATCGGCACGATCGGAACGGTAAAAAGCGGGGCGTACGAACAAGCATTGAAATCCATTAACAGCGACGTGATCGTAGAAAGTTTAGCTTGCCCGAAGTTCGTCCCTTTAGTCGAAAGTGGACAATTTGAGGGAGAAGAAGCAAAACAAATTGTTGCTGAGTCTCTTGAACCATTAAAAGACCGACCGATTGATACGCTTATTTTAGGGTGTACGCATTATCCGCTCTTAAGTCCATTGATTCAACAATACATGGGAAAGCACGTGAAGCTCATTTGCTCCGGTGATGAAACAGCACGCGAAGTGAGTACGATTTTACATCATAGCGGTTTGCTTTATACGGGGAATAAACGTCGCGAGCATATATTTTTTACTACTGGACCGAAAGAAACGTTTCAACAAATTGCGTCCAAATGGTTCGGTCATCCGATTGAACATGTCGAAACGATTCAATTATCTTAATCCTTCGCATTAGCCGAAGGATTTTTTTGTTCTATTTTTTTGGACGGCTCGTATACATAGTAGTACAAACCGTATGAGGAGGGGAGTCCATGCGTCGCGTATGGGTTATTGCCACAATGTTTATATTTATTCTTTCAGGATGTGGGCTGTTTGGAGGTGAAAAAGCGACGAAAGAAATTGATCCGCCAAAAGATGTAACATATGTAGGAGATGAGCAATCGGTGCAAGAAAAAGAAACAGCAGAAAAAGAAAAAGCGACAGAAACGGTGCAACGCGAACTATATTTAATTGATAAAAACGGCTTCGTCGTTCCACAAACGTTTGCCTTACCAAAAACGAACGCAGCTGCCAAACAAGTACTTGAATATTTAGTAGAAAACGGTCCGATTTCAGAGTTGCTTCCGAACGGATTTCGTGCTGTTCTTCCTGCTGATACACAAGTATTAAGCGTTAACTTAAAACAAGACGGCACGCTTGTTATTGATTTTTCGAAAGAATTTGCGAATTATCGTCCAGAAGATGAAAAGCGCATTTTACAAGCGATCACATGGACAGTGACGCAATTTGATAATGTAAAACGTGTAAAAATTCGTATGAACGGCCACGATCAAAACGTCATGCCGGTCAATGGAACGCCAATTAGCGAAGAACTAAGCAGAGATGACGGAATTAACATTGAAACAAACGGCGTTGTCGATATTACGAATACACATCCTGTCATTGTCTACTTTTTAGCACAAGACGGAAAACAGACGTATTATGTGCCGGTAACAAGACGCGTGCCGAATAGCGAGCAAGATGAACTCGCTGCAGTTGTGAACGAACTTATTAAAGGACCAAGTTACGGTTCTGGGTTGTTAAGTGATTTTCAAGCAGATGCGAAATTGTTAGAAGCGCCAAAATATGAAGATGGAAAAGTGACGTTAAACTTTAACGAAGCGATTTACGGTAGTGTGGAGAAAAATGTCGTATCTACGCATGTACTCAATTGTTTAGTTTTATCTTTAACAGAACAGCCAGGGGTAGAGAGCGTCGCCATTACAGTCAACGGAAAGGCAGAATTGGTCGATGAAAGTGGAAAACCGCTATCAGAACCTGTCACAAGACCGCAAAATGTGAACACAGGTAGTTTTTGAAACCAATTTTTTGCTATACTATATAAAGATTCATCGTCGAGAGGCAGCGTTCCTGCCTCTTATTTCGTGAACATATATTGAGGAGGATTTTGTGTGAGAGTAGATGGTAGAACAAATGACGAACTTCGTCCCGTACATATTGAACCGAACTATTTAAAACATCCGGAAGGGTCTGTGCTTATTTCGATTGGCGATACAAAAGTCATTTGTACAGCAAGCATCGAAGATAAAGTCCCACCGTTTATGCGTGGAGGTGGGAAAGGATGGATTACTGCCGAGTATGCGATGATTCCGCGTGCGACAGAGCAACGAAATATTCGTGAAGCAAGTAAAGGAAAGTTGTCAGGACGAACGATGGAAATTCAACGATTAATTGGTCGTGTACTCCGTTCTGTTGTTGATTTACAAAAATTAGGTGAAAAAACAATTTGGATTGATTGTGATGTCATTCAAGCGGATGGCGGAACACGTACAGCATCCATTACAGGAGCGTTTGTTGCCATGACGTTGGCGCTCGGAAAAATGGTTGAAGAAAAGAAATTGTCGGCACTTCCGATTACAGATTTTTTAGCTGCTACATCTGTCGGAATTGATGAAGAACATGGAATCATTTTAGATTTAAACTATATTGAAGATTCAAAAGCACAAGTTGATATGAACATTGTCATGACAGGATCGGGACGATTTGTTGAAATTCAAGGAACGGGGGAAGAAGCAACGTTTTCATATGAGCAATTGCTCGATTTATTAACGGTTGCTGAAAAGGGCATTCATGAGCTTATTGTTCTTCAAAAAGAAGCGCTTGGCCCGATCGCTGAACAGATTATGCAACATCGTTCGGAAGGAGAGAAGACGAAGTGAAACGAATGATTATTGCTACAAAAAACAAAGGGAAAGTAGCGGAGTTTCAGCAGTTGCTTACAAAAAAAGGAATCGAAGTTCTCTCCCTTCTTGACTATAATGACATACCAGATGTTGAAGAAACAGGAACAACGTTTGCTGAAAATGCTATATTAAAAGCAACGACGATCGCCAATATGCTTCACGAAACGGTTATTGCAGATGATTCTGGATTAATCGTTGATGCGTTAGACGGCGAGCCGGGCGTATACTCGGCTCGCTACGCGGGCGAAGGAAAAAACGATCAAGCAAACATCGAAAAAGTGTTTAAAAAACTGCAAGGCGTACCTTTTGAACAACGGACGGCCCGTTTTCATTGTACGCTCGCTATTGCCAAACCAAACGGAGACGTGACAACAGTAGATGGCGTATGTGAAGGATATATAACAGAAAAACCAATAGGGGAAAACGGTTTTGGATACGATCCGATTTTTTTTGTTCCTGAAAAACAACGAACAATGGCTCAATTAACAAAAGAGGAGAAAAACGAAATTAGCCATCGGGCAAAAGCGTTACAACATCTTTTATATACATGGGACAAGCTGTTTGAAAAGGGGAATGAGTCGTGAACGTATTAATTTTAAGTGATAGCCATGGATTGACAAACGAATTACAAACGATCGTTTCACGCCATAAGCAACATGTCGATGCAATGATTCATTGCGGTGACTCCGAGTTAACAAGCGACCATGCAGCGTTGCAAGGCATGCTTGTTGTGCGAGGAAACTGCGACTACGAGCATCGTTTCCCAACAGATCTTCTTGAAGAAATCAAAGGTATTCGCTTTTTCGTTACACACGGTCATTTATATAACGTCAAAATGACGCTTATGAACGTATATTATAAAGCGAAAGAAGTCGGGGCCAACATCGTCTGCTTCGGTCATTCACACATGGCAGGATGCGAACAAATCGATGACGTCCTTTTCATCAACCCAGGGAGCATTTACTTGCCGCGCATGCGTCGTGAAAAAACATATGCCATGCTCCACATAGATAATAAAAACATAACCGTACATTTTTACAACATCGACGGCCAACTGCTTCACGACTTAACGAACACATATACAACAAAATAGGGGCAAGAAAATTCTACTGCCCCTATTGACTTTTTTCATAAACATCATTACAATAACAATTGTCCAAACCACGATAATATGTCCCAGTAGCTCAGCTGGATAGAGCAACGGCCTTCTAAGCCGTCGGTCGGGAGTTCGAATCTCTCCTGGGACGTTAACAATCCTCTTGCATAAGCAAGAGGATTTTTTATTTTGCTCATCCTATATTGCTCAGCTGGATAGAGCACGTGTCTGATTTAGCTTTATACATACACGCTAACAAACTTCTTGCATAAGCAAGGATATTTTTTGGTCAAAAAATGTTCAAAATTTTTTACATCTTTCCTTTCCCTTGATATATCAATTATGTAAGCGGATACATAACATTTAAACTAATCTAAATAATCAAAAAATTCGATGAAATAGTATTGACTGTTTTGGTAAATGGGCGTATGATAATTTTCAAATAAATCTAACAAAAGTCGCAATCAACAGAAGAAGCAAGAGACGGCGAACAGGGGAAGAGGGGAAAAACATTGAGTGAACAGTGGATTTTTCTAAACGATGAATTTGTTACAAAAGAAAATGCAAAAATCTCGGTATATGATCACGGTTTTCTTTATGGGGATGGGGTGTTTGAAGGCATTCGCGTGTACAGTGGCAACGTGTTTCGAATGAAAGAACATATTGACCGCTTATACAATTCAGCGAAATCCATTTTATTAAACATTCCGTACACAAAAGAAGAATTAACAAATATTATCGTTCAGACGGTGCAAAAAAACGGCTTTGAAGATGCTTATATTCGCGTCGTTGTGTCGCGAGGGGTTGGCGACCTTGGACTTGATCCATACAAATGTCCAAAGCCGCAAGTTGTTGTTATTGTTGAACCGTTAGCAATCTTCCCAAAACATTTGTATGAAACGGGCATCGAAGTGATTACCGTAGCAACAAGACGAAACCGTCCAGATGTATTAAGCCCGAAAGTAAAATCATTAAACTACTTAAACAACGTATTAGTGCGAATTGAAGCGCATTTAGCCAACGTCAGCGAAGCGCTTATGCTCAACGACCAAGGTTATGTCGCTGAAGGATCAGCAGATAACGTATTTATCGTCAAAAATGGCGTGTTATATACACCACCAGGATACGTCGGGGCGCTTGAAGGTATTACGCGCGATGCGATTATCGACATCGCCAAAGAACTCGGCTACGTCGTCAAAGAAGAGCCGTTCACTCGTCATGATGTGTATACAGCAGATGAAGTGTTTTTAACAGGAACCGCAGCAGAAGTCATTGCTGTTGTCAAAGTCGATGGTCGTGTCATTGGTGACGGTGTACCTGGTGAGCATACGAAACGATTGTTAGAACAGTTTCGTAAACGAGTTGTTTCTGAAGGCGTAAAAGTATATGCCACACAAAATGTTAATGCTGGGTGACAAATGAATAAAGAAAAAGCGTTGAAGAGGATAAGTAGCGAACGGGTTAGACATCTACAGAGAGCCGGGGTAGCTGGGAGCCGGTGATGTCTCCGTTCGTGAACTCCCCTCGGAGCGCCGTCCTGAACGATACGATCTAGTAGGGACGGACGGGTGCACGTCACTCGTTATTAAAAACGAGCGCTGCGACGATAGTTGCACGCTCCTGAGGTGGCTTTGCCACGAAGAAGGGTGGTACCGCGGGAAGGATGCAAGCCTTTTCGCCCCTTTGGTCCACATGGACCGATGGAGGGGTGAGAAGGCTTTTCTTATTTCACATTTTTTTAGGGGTGAAAAAATGGCAGCGAATATGAAAGTGAAAGAAAGAGTGGTAAAAAAGCAAACGTTATGTGGAGCGCTTATGTTGATTGAAGCGCTCAAAGCAGAAAACGTAAAAGTCATTTTTGGTTATCCAGGAGGGGCTGTATTACCGATTTACGACAAGCTGTATGAGTCAGGCGTGTTTCACGTGCTCACACGTCATGAACAAGGTGCCATTCATGCAGCGGAAGGATATGCGCGCATTTCTGGAAAACCTGGTGTCGTCATTGCTACATCGGGACCAGGCGCGACAAATATCGTGACAGGTTTAACGGACGCGATGATGGACTCTATTCCGCTCGTCGTTTTCACAGGGCAAGTAGCATCGAGCGTCATCGGTTCAGATGCCTTTCAAGAGGCGGATGTATTAGGAATTACGATGCCAATTACGAAGCATAGTTACCAAGTACGCGATGTACACGAGCTGCCAAAAATCATTAAAGAAGCGTTTCATATTGCAACGACTGGACGTCCAGGTCCCGTATTAATCGACATTCCAAAAGATATGTCTGTCGCAGAAGCGGAGTTTGATTACGAACAAGAAGTCCTGTTGCCAGGTTATCAGCCGACAACAAAACCGAATCATTTACAAATTCGCAAGCTTGTTGAGGCAGTTAGCCAAGCGAAACGGCCAGTCATTCTAGCTGGAGCAGGTGTTCTTCATGCGAATGCTCATGAACAGTTGAAACAATATGCTGAACAACAACATATTCCCGTGATCCATACACTTTTAGGACTTGGCGGATTTCCTGCCGATCATCCGCTATTTCTTGGAATGGCAGGAATGCATGGAACGTACACCGCAAACATGGCGCTGTATGAATGTGATTTGCTCATTAATATTGGTGCACGATTCGATGATCGGGTGACTGGAAATTTGGCTCATTTTGCGCCAAAAGCGACAGTCGCTCATATCGACATTGATCCGGCAGAAATCGGAAAAAATGTACCGACAAAAATTCCGATCGTTGGCGATGCAAAAGAAGCGCTTATTCAATTAATCGAACAAAACGGAAAGCGACCAGATGTATCAGAGTGGCTGAACAAGTTAAATGAATGGAAAAGAGAATATCCGCTTATGTACAAACGCGAACCGGGCGTACTAAAACCGCAACGACTCATTGAAATGATTCATGAATATACGAACGGTGAGGCGGTCGTCACGACAGATGTAGGTCAGCATCAAATGTGGGTCGCTCAATATTATAAATTTAAACAGCCACATCGTTGGGTCACATCAGGCGGACTAGGAACGATGGGATTCGGCTTGCCGGCGGCGATCGGAGCACAATTGGCGCAACCAGAAGCAACGGTCGTATCGATCGTCGGTGACGGTGGATTCCAAATGACGTTGCAAGAGCTATCTGTTATTCAAGAGTTGAATTTGCCGATTAAAATCGTCATCGTCAACAATCAAGCGCTCGGTATGGTTCGTCAATGGCAAGAAATTTTTTATGAAAAACGATATTCTCATTCACTCATTCCGAATCAACCGGATTTTGTCCGTTTAGCGGAAGCATACGGCATAAAAGCGATGCGCGCGACGACAGAAGAGGAGGCAGAATACGTATTGAAAGAAGCGCTTGCGACGAACGCACCAGTTTTACTTGATTTTCACGTTCATCCAGGTGAAAACGTATATCCGATGGTTGCGCCAGGAAAAGGACTACATGAGATGGTGGGGGTGAAATGGTGAAGCGCATTATTACAATGACGGTCAATAACCGTCCGGGCGTATTAAACCGCATTACAGGTTTATTTACAAAACGACATTACAACATTGAGAGCATCACAGTCGGTCATACTGAATCAGAGGGCATTTCACGCATGACGTTTGTCGTCAATGTAGATGATGAGCGCATTGCCGAACAAATTACAAAACAATTAAATAAACAAATTGACGTATTAAAAGTTGTTGATATTACCGATCAAGCGATTATTGTTCGGGAACTGGCCTTAATTAAAGTGGCGGTCACGCCGGCAACGCGCGGCGAAATTTATACGCTTATTGAACCGTTTCGTGCCGCAATTGTCGACGTGGCACGAGATAGCCTCGTCGTTCAAGTGACAGGTGAGCCGGAAAAAATTGATGCGCTCATTGACTTATTAAAGCCATACGGATTAAAGGAAGTTGCAAGAACAGGAACAACGGCGTTTCCGCGCGGTTCACAACGCGCATCATCAACAAATAAATCACTATTTATTATTTAAAAGGAGAGGATTTTACTATGGTAAAAGTATATTACAATGGCGATGCAAACGAAGCTTACATTCAAGGGAAAAAAGTAGCAATTATCGGATATGGTTCTCAAGGTCATGCGCATGCACAAAATTTGCGCGATAGTGGTGTTGATGTCATCATTGGATTGCGTAAAGGAAAGTCATGGGAAAAAGCAGAACAAGATGGATTTGTCGTCTTACCGGTTAGTGAAGCAACAAAGCAAGCCGACATGGTGATGATTTTACTTCCAGATGAACATCAACCGAAAGTATATAAGGAAGAGATTGCACCAAACTTACAGCCTGGGAACGCGCTCGTGTTTGCACACGGATTTAATATTCACTTCAATCAAATCGTTCCGCCAAGCGATGTCGACGTCTTTTTAGTTGCACCAAAGGGTCCTGGTCATTTAGTTCGTCGCACATATACAGAAGGAGCTGGCGTACCAGCTTTAATTGCTATTTATCAAGATGTGACTGGTGAAGCGAAAGAAACGGCACTGGCGTATGCGAAAGCGATCGGTTCTGCTCGAGCAGGGGTCATCGAAACGACGTTTAAAGAAGAAACAGAAACGGATTTATTCGGGGAACAAGCGGTTCTTTGTGGTGGATTAACTGCTCTTGTCAAAGCGGGATTTGAAACGCTCGTTGAAGCAGGATATCAACCAGAAATTGCATATTTTGAATGTTTACATGAATTAAAACTCATCGTTGATTTAATGTACGAAGGCGGTTTAGCAGGCATGCGTTATTCCATTTCTGATACAGCACAGTGGGGCGACTTTGTGACAGGGCCACGCATCATTAACGATGCAGTAAAGGCGGAAATGAAAAAAGTGCTTGAAGACATTCAAACAGGCAAGTTTGCAAAAGGTTGGATTTTAGAAAACCAAGCGAATCGCCCAGAGTTTAACGCGATCAACCGTCGGGAAAACGAGCATTTAATTGAAGTTGTTGGTCGCGAATTACGAAAAATGATGCCGTTTGTCAACGCTAAACAGAAAGATGTGGTGACAGTCGGTGCGAAAAATTAACATTTTTGATACGACGTTGCGTGATGGCGAGCAGTCTGCGGGCGTCAACTTAAACTTGCATGAAAAGCTAGAAATTGCTCGGCAGTTAGAACGCCTCGGTGTAGATATCATCGAGGCGGGATTTCCTGCCGCATCAAAAGGTGATTTTCAAGCGGTTCAAGCGATCGCTCAAACCGTTCGCAATTGTTCGGTTACAGGTCTTTCTCGCTCTGTTCAATCAGACATTGATGCGGCGTGGGAAGCGTTAAAAGACGGGGCAGAGCCGAGATTACACGTCTTTATCGCAACGTCACCTATTCATATGCAATATAAATTGCGTATGACACCCGAACAAGTCATTGAAACAGCTGTGGAATCTGTTCGTTATGCGAAAAAATATTTTCCGATTGTACAATGGTCAGCAGAAGATGCATGTCGAAGCGATCTTCCGTTTCTTGCAACGATTATTGAGAAAGTCATTGAAGCGGGAGCGAACGTCATTAACATTCCGGATACAGTCGGTTATATTACTCCGAAACAATATGGTGACATATTCTCTTTTTTAAAGAAAAATGTTCGGAATATTGAAAAAATTAGTCTATCTGCTCATTGTCATGATGATTTAGGTATGGCGGTCGCGAATTCGCTTGCTGCTATTGAAGCAGGAGCGACGCAAATCGAAGGAACGATTAACGGCATTGGCGAACGGGCAGGAAACGCTGCAATTGAAGAAGTGGCGGTGGCGCTTTATATTCGAAAAGATTACTATCAAGCAGAGACGCGCTTGAACTTACAAGAAATTAAACGAACGAGCAATTTAGTAAGCAAGTTAACAGGGATGATTGTGCCGCCAAATAAGGCGATCGTCGGCAAAAACGCTTTTGCTCATGAATCGGGCATTCATCAAGATGGTGTGTTAAAGGAAAAAACAACGTACGAAATTATATCTCCGCAACTTGTTGGGGTGCAATCAAATTCGATGGTGCTTGGAAAACATTCAGGACGCCATGCGTTTCGTACACGCATTCAAGAGCTTGGTTATTCGTTGACAGAGGAAGAAGTGAATCGTTTATTTGTTCGTTTTAAAGATTTAGCAGATAAAAAGAAAGACATTACCGACGATGATTTAATTGCACTCATCTTGGATGAAAGACTAGATACGTATAAAAACTTTTATCAATTATGTTCGATTCAAGTACAATACGGTACAAATCAAATTCCAACGGCAGTTGTTGTATTAAAAGATGGAGAAGGAAACGACGTTCAAGAAGCAGCGACAGGGGCTGGTAGCGTCGAGGCGCTATATAATGCTTTAGAAAAAGCGTTGCAATTACCGGTGACGTTACTCGATTATCGCATTGAATCCGTTGGAAGCGGACGGGATGCGTTAGCACAAGTATATGTGAAAGTATCGCTCGATGGCAAAGAAGCGAGTGGACGTGGAACGGCACAAGATGTACTAGAAGCATCAGCAAAAGCATATATTCATGCCGTCAATCGCATGTTTGTCATCGAAAAAATGAGAGAGGAACAAGCGCTTGCTGCGCAATAACAAAGGGGGATGTTTTTATGTATCGTATCGCTGTATTACAAGGGGATGGCATTGGAAAAGAAGTGACAAAAGGAGCGGTAAATATTTTACAGGCGATTGCTGATCGTTTCGGACATACGTTTCATTTTTCATACGGATTGATTGGTGGAGAAGCGATTGACCGTGAAGGGACGCCGCTACCAGAACAAACGCTTCATTTATGCAAACAAAGCGATGCGGTATTGCTTGGTGCAGTTGGGGGACCGAAATGGGACAATAATCCACCGCACCTTCGTCCAGAAAAAGGACTATTGCAAATTCGGAAAGAAATGAATTTGTTTGCCAATATTCGTCCTGTTACGTTTTATGAGAGTTTAGCCGCTTCTTCTCCACTTAAACCACATGTCATTGAAGGGGCAGATTTTGTCATCGTGCGCGAGTTAACCGGAGGCTTATATTTTGGGAAACCGAGTGAGCGACGTATAGAAAAAGGCGAAGAAGCTGTTGTTGATACGTTGTTTTATAAACGAGCAGAAATTGAGAGGATCATTACGTTTGCTTTTACGCTTGCACAAAAGCGGAAGAAAAAAGTAACGTCTGTTGATAAAGCGAATGTGTTAGAGTCAAGCCGAATGTGGCGGGAAGTGGCTGAGCAAGTCGCTAAACGTTTCCCAGACGTTCAACTAGAACATATGCTTGTTGATAATGCTGCGATGCAACTCGTTCGCTCGCCAAAACAGTTTGACGTCATTGTCACAGAAAACATGTTTGGCGATATTTTAAGCGATGAAGCATCGATGTTAACCGGATCGCTCGGCATGCTTCCATCGGCAAGTTTATCTGTTGACGGACCTGCATTATATGAACCAATTCATGGTTCGGCGCCAGACATTGCAGGACAAAACAAAGCGAATCCACTCGCAACGATTTTATCAGTAGCGATGATGCTTCGTTTATCATTTGGACTTACAGAAGAGGCGGATATTGTTGAACGAGCAGTCAAGCAAGTGTTAGATGCTGGGTATCGCACAGTTGACATTGCTCAACATGGCGATTGTGTATTATCAACGACAGAAATGGTCGAAAAAGTAAAAGATGCGATTTTAGATGATGTAGCAATTGAACGCATTATGCAAGTGTATGTGTAGGAGGGATGATGGTGGCGCCAAAGACGATTATTGAGAAAATTTGGGATGAGCACGTCGTTTATCGTGAAGATGGAAAACCAGATTTATTATATATTGATTTACATCTCGTTCATGAAGTCACATCGCCGCAGGCGTTTGAAGGATTACGGCAAAAAGGGAGAAAAGTGCGCCGCCCAGATTTAACGTTTGCGACGATGGATCATAACGTGCCAACGATCAATCGGTTTGTCGTGGAAGATGAAGTGGCGAAAAATCAAATGACGGCATTAGAGCGGAACTGTCGCGAGTTCGGCGTTCCGCTTGCCGATTTAAATAGTCCCGAACAAGGCATTGTTCATGTTATCGGTCCAGAACTTGGATTGACGCAACCGGGGAAAACAATTGTGTGTGGGGATAGCCACACGTCTACACATGGCGCTTTTGGGGCATTAGCATTCGGTATCGGCACGAGCGAAGTCGAGCACGTATTAGCGACGCAAACGTTATGGCAACACCGTCCAAAAACGATGCAAGTGAACGTCACAGGTTCGTTAACACCAGGCGTATCAGCGAAAGACGTCATTTTAGCGATCATTGGCAAGTTTGGCGTAGATTTCGGCACCGGATACGTGCTCGAGTTTACGGGAGATGTCATTCGTCGTATGTCGATGGAAGAACGGATGACAATTTGCAACATGTCGATTGAAGCAGGTGCACGAGCTGGATTGATTGCCCCAGATGATGTGACGTTTGCGTATTTACGCGGAAGAACATACGCTCCAAAAGGAGAGGCGTTTGAACAGGCGATTGAAAAGTGGAAACAATTACGTACGGATGAAGGAGCGGTATATGATCGTGTCGTTCATATTGATGGAAGTGAAATTGCTCCAACGGTGACATGGGGAACAACGCCAGCAATGAGCTCACCAATTGATGGAACGATCCCTTATCCAGAACAGTTTGCGACAGAAACGGAACAAAAAGCAGTACAGTTAGCGTTGGAATATATGGGGTTAAAACCAGGAACAAAAATGACAGATATTGCTGTGCAACATGTGTTTATCGGATCATGTACAAACTCCCGCATAAGCGATTTACGGGAGGCAGCGCAAATTGTAAAAGGAAAAAAAGTCGCACCGGGCGTAAGGGCGCTTGTTGTTCCAGGCTCGCAACAAGTAAAAAAACAAGCAGAAGAAGAAGGGATTGCGCAAATTTTTATTGACGCAGGTTTTGAATGGCGTGATTCTGGTTGTAGCATGTGTCTTGGAATGAATCCAGATACTGTTCCAGCAGGAGAACATTGCGCTTCCACGTCAAACCGAAATTTTGAAGGACGACAAGGAAAAGGGGCGCGTACGCATCTTGTAAGTCCAGCAATGGCAGCTGCCGCTGCGATTTACGGACATTTTGTCGACGTGCGCACGTTATATCAAGAAGTGGTGAGATAGGAGGGGGAAAATTGGAACCATTCGTCGTTCATAAAGGAAAAGTAGCTGGCTTAGATCGAGCTAATGTAGATACCGATCAAATTATTCCGAAACAATTTTTAAAACGAATTGAGCGCACTGGATTTGGTCGATTTCTTTTTTACGATTGGCGTTATTTGCCGGACGGAACACCAAACCCGCATTTTGAGTTAAACCGTCCTGAAAACGAAGGAGCGACGATTTTAGTAGCAAACGAAAATTTTGGATGTGGTTCATCGCGCGAACACGCACCTTGGGCACTTGCAGATTACGGGTTTCGTGCTGTTATTGCTCCTTCATTTGCCGATATTTTTTATAACAACTGTTTAAAAAATAGCTTGCTTCCCATTAAACTACCAAAAGAAGACGTTGCTTATTTGTTAAAACAAGCGGAGCGATCAGATTACGAACTGACGATTTCACTTGAACAACAAGTTATTTTTGATGACGAGGGATTTACAAGCTCATTCGACATCGATCCGTATCGAAAACAGCTTCTTTTAAAAGGGTGGGACGAAATTGATTTAACATTCGTATATGAGCCATATATTATCGCCTACGAAAAAGCACGCTCTTGACGACTCGTCGAGAGCGTTTTTCGTTGAGTTTGTCGGCAAACATTGCTACACTTAAAGACAAACGTGAACGCAGGTGAGTACATGTGAAAAATCGAAAAATCGTTCCGCATCCTTATTTAAAAGAGCGATTGTTGACGGAAGGGATGGAGGCGTTAAAAGGAAAGCGATATAAAGAAGCGTATACGTGTTTCGTACAGTTAGAGCAACTCCAATTACATGATGATGATATACAAATGGCGCTTGTCGTTTGTTTATTTGAAATGGGACAAGTAGAAGAAGCGAAAGAGAGATGTGAACAGCTGTTAGCTCGTGGCATAGGCGACTGGACTATATATATTTCTATGCTTGTCCATTTACAGCAATACGATGAAGTCGTTGCAGTTATTCATAAACTCCAACAAAAAGGAATCGATTGTACCCCGTTTTTACCGCTTTTACAGTTTAGTGAAAAAATGATTCATTCGCATGACGATCGTCAGACAAAACAATACGAATCGATTTTTCAAGGAAATGAATGGATGAAACAACTTCGTATCCTTCAGCAACTTGATTTGCGTCTCGTTTCACACCTTGTGCCGATATTCGTTCGTTATTTGCGTGATGAAACGAAACACCCGATTGTGAA
Organism: Anoxybacillus tengchongensis; assembly: GCF_014201585.1. Classification (GTDB taxonomy): domain Bacteria; phylum Bacillota; class Bacilli; order Bacillales; family Anoxybacillaceae; genus Anoxybacillus; species Anoxybacillus tengchongensis. The sequence continues at coordinate 72,058 of NZ_JACHES010000010.1, read as the reverse complement.
AACGACAATGTTACACATGTTAAAGAAAGAACAAGTGACAGAGTCGGTGACCGTAAAAAAATTTGGTCAAACGATGACCGTTGTTCCGGCTCAACTCGATGAGCGAAAACAAAAACAATGGACGGAGCAAGTGCTTGACATTGTTGAACAAACGTGGGCGAAACAAAATCCGACAATGTATGAATGGTGTGAACAAATATGGCTTCGTTACATGTTTGTAATGTATCCATTTCTTCCAACAGGGTCGGCACAACAATGGGCGAATGCATTACACGCATATGTTGAGCAATGTGAAACGGGACAAACGATATGTACAAATTCGCTTGTTGCCAAACTTTACGAAACAGAAAAATTGTGGCTCTCTGTTGAAAGTATATAATTGTATGGTATAATATAGTGGTTGTATTACACATAAAACCGTGTATGCCTACATATATGTAGTTCATTTACATGAATTTTTGAAGTTGGAGGGAAAGAAGCATGTCGGCGAAATGGGAAAAACTCGAAGGCAACCAAGGCGTTCTTACAGTAGAAGTAGACGCTGAAAAAGTGAATGAAGGGTTAGATGAAGCGTTTAAAAAAGTAGTGAAAAAAGTACAAATTCCAGGATTCCGTAAAGGTAAAATTCCTCGTTCTTTATTTGAAAAACGTTTCGGCGTTGAGTCATTATACGCAGATGCGTTAGATATTTTATTGCCAGAGGCATACGCAAAAGCTGTTGAAGAAACAGGTATTGAGCCAGTTGATCGTCCAGAAATCGACGTCGAGCAAATGGAAAAAGGAAAAAGCTTAATTTTCACTGCGAAAGTCACTGTGAAGCCAGAAGTAACACTTGGTCAATATAAAGGGCTTGAAGTGGAAAAATTAGACGATACTGTAACAGATGAAGACGTGGAACAAGAATTAAAACGCTTGCAAGAGCGTCACGCTGAGCTTGTTGTGAAAGAAGAAGGAACAGTAGAAAACGGTGATACAGTTGTCATCGATTTCGAAGGATTCGTTGACGGTGAGGCGTTTGAAGGCGGAAAAGCGGAAAACTATTCACTTGTCATCGGTTCAGGCACATTCATCCCAGGATTTGAAGAGCAATTAATCGGCATGGCTGCTGGAGAGGAAAAAGATATTGAAGTAACATTCCCAGAAGAATACCATGCAGAGCAATTAGCTGGTAAGCCAGCGGTATTTAAAATTAAATTGCACGAAATTAAAACAAAACAACTTCCTGCACTTGATGATGAGTTTGCAAAAGATGTAGATGAAGAAGTCGAAACATTAGATGCGCTAAAAGAAAAAATTAAAGAGCGCTTAACAAAAGAGAAAAAAGAAGAAGCTGAGGCAGCACTTCGTGATGCGGTTGTTCAAAAAGCGACAGAAAACGCACAAATGGACATTCCAGAAGTGATGGTGAAAAATGAAACAGATCGCATGATTCGCGAGTTTGAACAACGTTTACAAATGCAAGGGCTAAATCTTGACTTATACTATCAATTCTCTGGACAAGATGAAGCAGCACTTCGTGAACAAATGAAAGAAGAAGCAGAAAAACGTGTTCGCGTAACATTGACGCTTGAAGCGATCGTTAAAGCAGAAAACATCGATGTCACAGAAGAAGAAGTAGAAAAAGAATTGCAAGAAATGGCGAACCTATACAGCTTATCTGTTGATAAGTTAAAAGAGCTTTTAGGCACAGTTGACGGCTTAAAAGAAGATTTAAAAATGCGTAAAGCGATCGATTTCCTTGTTGAGAACAGCAAAGTTGTTGCATAATGAGAAGAGAAAGAACAAGGTGCATGATGTACCTTGTTCTTTCCACATATAGTTGCAGTAATGAAAGTTTTCTAACTTTTCGCGCACATTTACGTTTTTATTGGCATACTTTTAAAGATTTATGATAAAATGACGAATACATAACGCTTTTTCATTTTTATGTACATATGATCGTAAAGGAATAAGGGGTGAAATCATGTTTAAGTTTAATGATGAAAAAGGGCAGTTGAAATGCTCGTTTTGCGGCAAAACGCAAGAACAAGTGCGCAAACTTGTTGCTGGCCCGGGTGTATACATATGTGATGAGTGTATTGAATTGTGTACAGAAATTGTGCAAGAAGAGCTTGGATCGGAAGAAGAAGTAGAGTTTAAAGATGTACCAAAGCCAAAGGAAATTCGCGACATTTTAGACGAGTATGTCATCGGACAAGACGAGGCGAAAAAAGCGCTTTCTGTAGCGGTATACAACCATTACAAGCGAATCAATTCAAATAGCAAAATTGATGATGTTGAGTTAGCTAAAAGTAATATTTTAATGATCGGACCAACAGGAAGCGGAAAAACGTTGCTCGCCCAAACGCTTGCACGCATTTTAAACGTACCGTTTGCCATTGCTGATGCGACATCGTTGACAGAAGCAGGGTATGTCGGTGAAGACGTCGAAAACATTTTATTAAAGCTCATTCAAGCAGCCGATTACGACATTGAACGGGCGGAAAAAGGAATTATTTACATTGATGAAATTGATAAAATTGCGCGCAAATCAGAAAACCCTTCCATTACGCGTGACGTATCAGGTGAAGGTGTACAGCAAGCGTTATTGAAAATTTTAGAAGGAACAATTGCGAGCGTACCACCACAAGGAGGCCGAAAACATCCGCACCAAGAGTTCATTCAAATTGATACAACAAACATTTTATTCATTTGTGGTGGAGCGTTTGACGGATTAGAGCCGATTATTAAGCGTCGTCTCGGTAAAAAAGTGATCGGTTTTAGCTCGGATGTACAAGCGGAAGTCGAAGAAAAAGATTTATTGTCTAAAGTGTTGCCAGAAGACTTATTAAAATTTGGATTAATTCCAGAGTTTGTTGGACGTCTACCTGTGATTACAAGCTTACAGCCGCTTGACGAAGATGCGCTTGTCGATATTTTAGTCAAACCGAAAAATGCGCTCGTGAAGCAATACCAAAAAATGCTCGAACTTGACGATGTCGAACTGGAATTTGAAGAAGAAGCGCTTCGTGAAATTGCGAAACGGGCGATTGAGCGAAAAACAGGAGCGCGCGGTTTACGCTCAATTATTGAAGGCATTATGCTTGATGTCATGTTTGAATTGCCATCGCGTGAAGATGTGCAAAAATGCGTGATTACAGCAGAGACGGTACGTGGAGAAAAAGCGCCGTTGCTTATTTTACAAGATGGAACAATTGTCGAGTACGAACGAAAAACATCTGCGTAAATGGAAAAAGGTCGATTTTCCGAATCGGAAAGTCGATCTTTTTTTGTTTATTTCTTTCATTGCTCGGAGATACTATGCGTACAATACATATGCAGGAGGAACGGCCATGAACTGGACAAACATTGCGCTACTTATTCAGTTGTTTTTTGGCATTATTATCGGCCTATATTTTTTGAACCTGTTAAAAAGCCAACGAACGCAAAAAATTTCGATTGATAAAGAAGCGAGAAAAGAGATGGAACAACTTCGGAAAATGCGTTCCATTTCATTAACGGAACCGCTTGCTGAAAAAGTGCGTCCAAAAACGTTTGATGATATTGTTGGTCAAGAAGATGGCATAAAAGCATTAAAAGCGGCATTGTGTGGACCGAATCCACAACATGTCATTATTTATGGACCACCAGGTGTTGGAAAAACAGCGGCTGCTCGTCTCGTATTAGAAGAAGCGAAAAAAAATCCGTTATCTCCATTTCGAAAAGATGCGGTTTTTATTGAATTAGATGCAACGACAGCACGCTTTGATGAGCGTGGTATTGCTGATCCATTGATCGGTTCTGTGCACGATCCAATTTATCAAGGAGCGGGTGCGATGGGACAAGCCGGCATCCCGCAACCGAAACAAGGAGCGGTGACGAACGCGCACGGAGGCATATTATTTATTGACGAAATTGGTGAACTGCATCCGATTCAAATGAACAAGTTGTTAAAAGTGTTAGAAGACCGAAAAGTATTTTTTGAAAGCGCATATTATAGCGAGGAAAATCCGAACATTCCAAACCACATTCATGACATTTTTCAAAACGGATTGCCTGCTGATTTTCGGCTCGTTGGTGCAACAACGCGAACGCCAAACGAAATACCGCCAGCAATTCGTTCACGCTGTATGGAAGTTTTTTTCAGGGAGCTAGAACAAGAAGAAATTGCAAAAATTGTAGAAAAAGCAGCGGAAAAAGTAAACCTCCCGATCGAAGAACAAGCTGTTCACGAGCTCGCGATGTATGCTCGCAACGGAAGAGAAGCGGTCAATACGTTGCAAATCGCAGCAGGCATTGTCATTTCAGAGAAACGTTCTAAAATCTTACGTCAAGATATCGAATGGGTCATTCAATCAAGTCAATTATCGCCACGTTACGAGAAAAAAGTGGGGCAGGAAGCGAAAATTGGATTAGTAAACGGATTAGCGGTTTACGGTCCAAATAGCGGAGCATTGTTAGAAATTGAAGTTGTAGCATTGCCAACAAAAGAAAAAGGGTCGATCAATATGACCGGCATTGTCGAAGAAGAGCAAATTGGCGGACAAGGTAAGTCGATTCGTCGAAAAAGTATGGCGCGCGGCTCGATTGAAAACGTCATTACCGTTTTGCGTACACTTGGTGTACCTGCAGATCAATATGATATTCATGTAAACTTTCCAGGTGGTGTCCCGATTGATGGCCCTTCTGCTGGTGTGGCGATGGCGATTGGTATTTACTCTGCCATTTATCATTTGCCGATTGATCCAACCATAGCGATGACAGGAGAAATTGGTGTACATGGCAACGTGAAGCCTGTTGGCGGCATTTTTCCAAAAGTAAAAGCAGCAAAACAAGCTGGAGCGAAAACCGTTATTATTCCGCGCGAAAATATGCAGTCGATTTTAAGACAAGTGACAGGCATTGAAATCGTTCCAGTCGATCACATTGGCGATGTTCTTTCTTTTTTATTTCACGAACACGTTCGTTCTATCCCGATGCGTCATCATTTACCGAAAACAGAGCTCATGTAAAGGCAATCGGCTTCAACCGAGCGTTGAAGTCGATTTTTTACGATGAAAGATTTTACAAACGCTATAATGTACTATACAATAGGGCAATAGAAGTATGATGGAGGTGCGGGGTTGTGGCGAGAAAGAAAAATAAAGTCATTCCACTCTTGCCGTTAAGAGGATTACTTGTGTTTCCAACGACAGTATTGCATCTAGACGTTGGGCGGGAAAAATCCGTACAAGCGTTAGAAAAAGCAATGGTTGAAGAAAATCTCGTATTGTTAACATCCCAAAAAGATGTACAAATTGATGAGCCAGAACTTGAAGATGTATATGAAATGGGTACCATTGCCCGTGTGAAGCAGTTGTTAAAGCTGCCGAACGGAACGTTTCGTGTGCTCGTTGAAGGGATCTCGCGTGGAAAAGTAGTGAAGTGGGTAAGCGAGGAACCGTGTTACGTCGTGCAAGTGGAACAGTTTGTGGATAACGAAAAAGAGGATATGGAGTTTGAAGCGTTGCGCCGAACGATGCTTGAATATTTTGAGCAGTACATCAAACTGTCGAAAAAATTATCTGCAGATATTTATACATCTGTCATGGACATTCAGCAAGCGGGACGAATGGCGGATATTATTGCGTCTCATTTGCCGTTAAAACTTGAAGAAAAGCAACGATTGCTTGAAGCGGTCGATGTGAAAGAACGCGTCCATCAAATCATTCAAATTCTTCATAATGAAAAAGAAATTTTGCATTTAGAAAAACGAATTAGCCAGCGCGTCAAACAATCGATGGAACGAACGCAAAAAGAATATTATTTACGCGAACAAATGAAGGCGATTCAAAAAGAGCTTGGCGAGAAAGAAGGCAAGACTGGCGAAGTTGATATGTTGCGTGAAAAAATTGAGCAAGCAGGCATGCCAGAACATGTGAAAGCAACGGCATTCAAAGAACTAGAACGATATGAAAAAGTGCCAGCTGCCTCTGCTGAAAGCGGAGTCATTCGCAACTATTTAGATTGGTTGTTAGCATTGCCGTGGACAAAACAAACAGAAGATATTCACGATATTCATCGCGCTGAAAAAATTTTAAACGAAGAACATTACGGTCTTGAAACAGTAAAAGAACGCGTGTTGGAATATTTAGCTGTTCAGCAATTAACCCATTCGTTGCGAGGACCGATTCTTTGTTTAGTAGGTCCACCTGGGGTTGGAAAAACATCCCTTGCTCGTTCGATCGCAAAAACGTTAAATCGAAATTTTGTTCGTATATCGCTTGGTGGTGTGCGTGATGAATCAGAAATTCGCGGTCATCGTCGCACATACGTTGGTGCTTTACCAGGTCGTATTATTCAAGGAATGAAAAAAGCAGGAACGATTAACCCTGTATTTTTACTTGATGAAATTGATAAAATGTCAAGCGACTTCCGCGGTGATCCGTCTGCCGCCTTATTAGAAGTGCTAGACCCCGAGCAAAATCATTCTTTTAGCGATCATTATATTGAGGAACCGTACGATTTATCAAAGGTCATGTTTATTGCAACAGCAAACACGCTTTCAACTATTCCGCGGCCGCTACTTGATCGTATGGAAGTTATCACTATTCCAAGCTATACGGAAATGGAAAAGTTGCATATCGCAAAAGAACATTTATTGCCAAAACAAATGGAAGCGCACGGTTTACAAAAACGAATGCTTCATATGCGTGATGAGGCGATGATGCAAGTTATTCGCTATTATACGCGTGAAGCAGGTGTGCGTAACTTAGAACGTCAATTGGCGTCCATTTGTCGCAAAGCAGCGAAAACGATCGTATCAGAAGGGCGAAAGCGCATCGTTGTCACTGAAAAAAACGTCAGCGAATTTTTAGGTAAGCCGACATATCATTACGGTCAAGCAGAAAGTGAAGACCAAGTTGGGGTAGCGACAGGTTTAGCGTATACAGCAGCAGGTGGTGATACGTTAGCCATTGAAGTGTCGATTGCTCCTGGAAAAGGGAAATTGACACTTACAGGTCAATTGGGCGATGTGATGAAAGAATCTGCCCAAGCAGCGTTTACATACATTCGCTCGAAAGCAAAAGAGTTTGGGATTGATCCTGAATTTCATGAAACACTCGATATTCACATTCACGTGCCGGAAGGGGCTGTACCAAAAGATGGTCCATCCGCAGGGATTACTATGGCTACTGCGCTGATTTCCGCATTGACAGGGAAACCGGTCAACCGTTTTGTTGGCATGACGGGAGAAATTACGTTGCGCGGTCGTGTGCTCGCCATTGGTGGGGTGAAAGAAAAAGTGTTAAGCGCCCATCGCGCAGGGTTAAAAAAAGTCATTTTGCCGAAAGAAAATGAAAAGGATTTAGAAGATATTCCTGAAATCGTAAAAAAACAATTGCAATTTGTTCTCGTTTCACATATTGATGATGTACTTGAACATGCTTTGGTAGGTGGAAAAAAATGAAGATTACAAACGTAGAAATGGTCATTAGCGCTGTGAAGCAAGAACAATACCCAGCAGGACAGCTCCCAGAGTTTGCGCTTGCTGGACGCTCAAATGTTGGCAAATCATCATTTATTAACAAAATGATTAATCGCAAAAACTTTGCCCGTACATCGTCAAAACCGGGGAAAACACAAACATTAAACTTTTACCGCATTAATGACGCTTTTTATTTCGTTGATGTACCGGGATATGGCTTTGCGAAAGTATCAAAAGCAGAGCGCGAAGCATGGGGAAAAATGATTGAAACGTATTTTACAACGCGAGAGCAACTAAAAGCAGCGTTGCTGATCGTCGATTTGCGTCATCCTCCAACGAAAGATGATGTGATGATGTATGAGTTTTTAAAGCATTACAACATTCCGACGCTCGTCATCGCGACGAAAGCGGATAAAATTCCGCGTGGGAAATGGCAACAACATGCGAAAGTAGCAAAAGAAACATTGCGTCTCATCCCAGACGATGAACTTATTATTTTTTCAGCAGAAACAGGACAAGGGAAAGATGAGGCATGGGGCGCACTGCAAAAATGGGTATAAAGAAAAAATGTGGGTGAAATCGCCCACATTTTTTGTATAATTATCCTTTTTTCACGAACAATAAGTACAATCCAAGTAAAATGAACGCCAACGGCCAAATGTGGATGAGTGAATCAAACGTTACGGATGTTACCGCTTGTTGTAACGGATGAGAAAATAAAAAAATGAATGATAAAGCAAAAAGTAAAATGGTAGGAAGTAACGCTTGTTTCGTTTTTACGTATTGCAAAAATAAACCAAGCGCTATAATTAACGTCAATATGCTTATATCATCTGGCCACGATGAAAGACGAGAAGAAAGATGAAAATGAACGCCAACCCCTGTAAACACAACACCGGATAAAATGGCGGAATAATCTTTTCCGATATACGCTTGACCTAAAAAAGCGACCCCGATGATGAACAGCAACGTCGGCCACGTATGGAAAGATGGAAAAAGTGAAAAGCGTTCAAGTAAAAAGTACGTTCCAAAACCAATTAAAATGATGCCGGAAAAAATACCACGTTTTTTCATTGAAATTCCCCCAATTCCGTGCGACACTTGAAGCAGCATCTGTTCACTAGTTTACTAAATGAGCGCCGTTTACGAAAGATCGAAAGTTGTCAAATTGTATTCACACTTTATAAGGAAAAAACAACATAGACGTGCTATAATGAAATGAGATGACTTTAAACTTCGGGGTGATGGGAATGTATGTCGTTGTTGTCAGCGTGAACTATCGTACAGCCCCTGTCGAAATTCGTGAGAAATTGACGTTTAATCAAACGGAACTTGCTGAAGCGATGAAAGCGCTACAAAAGCAAAAGAGCATGTTAGAAAACGTCATCGTATCGACATGTAACCGTACGGAAATTTATGCGGTTGTCGATCAATTAAACACAGGGCGTTATTATATAAAAACATTTTTAGCGGATTGGTTTGGGCTCGATAAAGAACAAATCGTTCCGTATTTGCGCATCTATGAAGAGCGTGAAGCGATTGAACATTTATTCCGCGTCGCTTGCGGGCTTGATTCTATGATTTTAGGTGAAACACAAATTCTTGGGCAAGTGCGCACAAGTTTTCTTTTAGCGCAACAAGAAAACACAATAGGCACGGTGTTTAAACAGCTATTTAAACAAGCGATTACGCTTGCTAAACGCGCGCATGCGGAAACGGAAATCGGTGCAAATGCGGTATCTGTCAGCTATGCAGCTGTGGAACTTGCGAAAAAAATTTTTGGCGATTTGAAAAATAAACACGTGCTCGTGTTAGGCGCTGGAAAAATGGGGGAATTGGCGCTGCAAAACTTGTACGGAAGCGGCGTCAAACGCGTCACGGTGGTGAATCGCACATTTGAAAAAGCAAAGCAGCTTGCCGAACGATTTAACGGAGATGCTAAACCGTTATCACAATTGCAATGCGCATTATTAGAGGCGGACATTTTAATTAGTTCGACGGGTGCAAAACAATATGTCATTACAAAAGAAACGATGGCAGTCATTGAAAAAATGCGCAAAGGACGTCCGTTTTTTATGATTGATATTGCAGTGCCGCGCGATTTAGATCCTGCGCTTGCTGAACTAGATAGCATCTTTTTATATGATATTGACGACTTACAAGATATTGTTGAAGCGAATTTAGCCGAACGGAAAAAAGCAGCGGAGCAAATTGAGCGCATGATTGCTGAGGAAATGGACGAGTTTCAACAATGGCTGCATATGCTTGGTGTCGTACCAATTATCGCAGCTTTGCGTGAAAAGGCGATGCTCATTCAAGAAGAGACGATGAAAAGTTTAGAACGAAAGTTGCCACATTTATCAGAACGAGATAAAAAAGTATTAAACAAGCATACGAAAAGTATCGTCAACCAATTGTTGCGCGATCCAATTTTGCGCGCAAAAGAATTGGCTGCAGAGGACAATGCAGAAGAAGCGCTTCAGTTGTTTATGAAAATTTTCAACATTGAACAGCAAGTGAAGCAGCAACAAAAAGAGATAAGCTGTGTTCACGAGCGAGCGGCAGAACCATCTTTTCAATCGTAAGGAAGAGCTAATATGTTTGACATGACGAGATGGTACGAACTCTCGCTTCTTTTACATGCATCGTCCGTTTTGTTTTATTTTATCGATTTTCTTCATCACAACCGGAAGGCAAATCGCATTGCTTTCGGGTTGCTTTCTATTGTTTGGGGGATGCAAACATTTTTCTTTTTTGCGAGAATGGTGGAGACAGGAAGATTTCCTGTTTTAACGCTTGCGGAGGGGCTGTCGTTTTACGCGTGGCTACTTATTACGTTATCGCTTGCGATTAACGGATGGCTGCGCGTTGATTTTCTCGTCTTTTTCACAAACGTATTAGCGTTTTTTATTCTTTCATTGCATACGTTCGCACCGACACCGTACACTGTTGGCATTGCAGAGCAATTGATGTCTGAACTGTTGTTTATTCATATTACGATGGCCATTTTATCGTATGGAGCGTTTTCGATTTCGTTTATGTTTTCCCTTCTATATTTACTTCAATATGAGTTATTGAAGAAAAAAAAGTGGGGAAAACGATTATGGCGGCTTGGCGATTTAGCTAAGTTTGACGATCTTTCCTATGTGTTAAACGGCGTCGGTGTTCCGGTACTATTATTAAGTTTAATTTTAGGCATTGTTTGGGCATATATGAAAGTAGATCATTTCGTTTTATATGATGCGAAAGTACTCGGTTCGTTTACTGTATTTGCAACATACAGTTTTTATTTATATAAGCGAGCTGTTCAAGGGATGCAAGGAAAAGAAATGGCATTTTGGAACATTGGCTCTTTTCTAATTTTACTAATTAATTTCTTTTTGTTTGGTACGTTATCGCAATTTCATTTTTAGCGATTGTTGGAGGAAAGAAAGATGAGAAAAATTATTGTTGGTTCGCGTCGAAGCAAGTTAGCGCTAACCCAAACAAACTGGGTCATTGAACAACTGAAACAACTCGGTGCCCCGTTTGAATTTGAAGTGAAAGAAATCGTCACAAAAGGCGATCAAATTTTACATGTGACGTTATCGAAAGTAGGGGGCAAAGGACTGTTTGTAAAAGAAATTGAACAGGCGATGCTAGATGGCGAAATTGATTTTGCAGTTCATAGTATGAAAGATATGCCTGCTGTTTTACCAGACGGATTAATGATCGGATGCGTACCAAAGCGTGAAGATCATCGCGATGTGCTCATTTCGAAAGGTCATGTTCCGTTTGAGCAACTGCCAAGCGGGGCGGTTGTTGGAACGAGCAGTTTACGGCGTTCCGCGCAGCTGTTAGCCGTTCGTCCAGATTTACAAATCCAATGGATTCGCGGCAATATTGATACTCGTTTAGCGAAGTTAAAAACAGATGCGTACGATGCTATTATATTAGCAGCTGCTGGGTTACATCGCATGGGTTGGGCAAAAGAAGTAGTTACTCAATATTTACCAACGGACATATGTGTCCCAGCGGTTGGACAAGGGGCGTTGGCGATTGAGTGTCGAGAAAGTGATGAGGAATTATTGCATTGGTTAAATAAGTTAACCAATGAACAAACGGAACGTGCTGTGCGCGCCGAACGGGCATTTTTACAGCGCATTGAAGGTGGTTGTCAAGTACCTGTTGCTGGATATGCATATGTTGATGGAGATGAAGTGGTACTAACAGCCCTCGTTGCTACGCCGGATGGAACAGACGTGTTAAAAGAAATTGTGCGTGGAACAGAGCCAGAACAAGTGGGGGTTGAAGCGGCACAACGTTTAATTGAACGTGGTGCAAAACAACTGATTGCACGTGTGTTAAAGGAGATGTAGTAAATGCTCAGGGGGAAACGGGTGCTCGTGACGCGTGAGAAAGCGCAAGCAAAAGCGTTGTCGCAAACGTTGGAACGATACGGTGCGATTCCAGTTGAATTGCCGTTGATTCGCATTGGACGAGCGAAACAAGCGGATCATAACTTATTACATGAATGGCATACGTTCGATTGGATCGTATTTACAAGTCAAAACGGTGTCAAATATTTTTTTGAGGCGGTGAAAGACGCGCAGCCACCAGCGTGGCCGAAAGTGGCTGCGGTAGGAGAAAAAACAGCGAAAGCATTGCAAAAGCGAAACGTTGTTGTCGATCTGATTCCAAACGAATTTGTTGCCGAAAGCTTATCGGAAACGTTACAACCTTTGCTTTCTACCGACACGCGCGTGTTGCTTGTGAAAGGGAACTTAGCGCGCGATACGTTGCGAGAGCAATTAAGTAACATGGCAGACGTGACAGATTGGATCGTCTACGAAACGACGATGAATGAAGAAGCGAAGCCACAACTCATTGCGCTCCTTCAACAACGAATGATTGATGTCGTTACGTTTACAAGTTCATCGACGGTACATAGTTTTGCGCACGCGATCGCAGGGGAAGACATCAATTTGTCTTTTGTTACGATCGCATGCATCGGTCCAATCACGAAACAAACAGCTCTTGATTTAGGCATTCCTGTTCACGTTTGTCCACATACATATACAATTGATGCAATGGTTGAAGAGATTAATCAATATTTGAAGATAAGAGGTGAGTAAATATGCAATTTGCCCGTCATCGTCGTTTGCGTCAAACGGCTAATTTACGAGCGATGGTACGTGAAACACATTTGCATATAGAAGATTTGATTTATCCGATTTTTGTCGTCGAAGGAGAAAAAATAAAAAATGAAGTGCCGTCGATGCCCGGTGTGTATCAGCAGTCGCTTGACTATGCTCTTGAAGACGTGCGCGAAGCTGTTCAATTAGGTGTACGTTCCATTATTGTATTTGGTGTACCAAACGAAAAAAACGAGATCGCTTCACAAGCATATTGTGAACACGGAATCGTTCAACGCGCCATTCGTGCCATGAAGAACGAATTTCCAGAACTTGTTGTTATTGCGGATACATGTTTATGCCATTATACGAGCCATGGCCATTGTGGCGTTGTGGAGAACGGAACGATTGTCAATGACGACACGCTTGAATTATTAGCGAAAACAGCAGTAAGCCAAGCAAAAGCTGGAGCGGACATTATCGCACCGTCTAATATGATGGACGGATTTGTCGCAGCCATTCGCCAAGCGTTAGATGAAGAAGGATTCACATATGTGCCGATCATGTCTTATGCGGTGAAATACGCCTCAGCATTTTACGGACCGTTTCGAGATGCAGCCCATAGCGCACCGCAGTTTGGCGATCGAAAAACGTATCAAATGGATCCAGCTAATCGCCTAGAAGCGTTTCGTGAAGCGCAAGCGGATGTGGATCAAGGTGCCGACTTTTTAATGGTGAAACCAGCGTTAGCGTATTTAGATATTATTCGCGATTTGAAAAACCATTTCCATTTGCCGATTGTCGCTTATAACGTAAGCGGGGAATATGCGATGGTGAAAGCGGCCGCTCAAAACGGCTGGATTGATGAAAAAGCAGTTGTACTGGAAATGTTAACGAGCATGAAACGAGCAGGAACGGATTTAATTTTAACGTATTTTGCAAAAGACGTTGCTCGTTGGTTAAAGGAGGAAAAATAATGCGTAGCTATGAACGTTCAAAAGCGGCATATGCCGAAGCCGTAAAGCTTATGCCTGGCGGTGTAAACAGTCCGGTGCGCGCGTTTAAAGCGGTGAAAATGGATCCAATTTTTATGGCGCGCGGAAAAGGTTCGAAAATTTACGACATCGACGGCAATGAATACATTGATTACGTTTTATCGTGGGGACCGCTCATTTTAGGTCACGCAAATGATCAAGTCGTTGAGGCGCTAAAACGAGTAGCAGAAACAGGAACAAGTTTTGGCGCGCCAACGTTAATCGAGAATGAACTTGCTAAACTTGTCATGGAGCGTATGCCTTCTGTTGAAATCATTCGTATGGTTAGCTCGGGAACAGAAGCGACGATGAGCGCTCTTCGCTTAGCGCGCGGCTATACAGGACGGAATAAAATTGTAAAGTTTGAAGGCTGTTATCACGGCCATGGCGATTCGCTTTTAATTAAAGCAGGATCAGGTGTTGCGACGCTCGGTTTGCCAGATAGCCCAGGGGTGCCGGAAACGGTTGCGCAACATACGATTACTGTACCGTACAACGACTTACAAAGCGTGCGTTATGCGTTTGAAAAGTTCGGAGAAGATATCGCGGCGGTTATTGTCGAGCCTGTTGCGGGGAACATGGGAGTTGTTCCGCCAGAACCAGGTTTCTTACAAGGATTGCGTGATGTGACGAACGAATACGGTGCCCTTCTTATTTTTGACGAAGTGATGACAGGGTTCCGTGTCGACTATTATAGCGGACAAGGATATTACGGAGTTACACCAGATTTAACGTGTCTTGGAAAAGTGATCGGTGGCGGTTTACCGGTTGGGGCGTACGGTGGTCGGGCTGATATTATGGAGAACATTGCGCCGAGTGGTCCGATTTATCAAGCGGGTACGTTATCAGGGAATCCGATGGCGATGACAGCTGGTTATGAAACGTTGCGACAATTGACGCCAGAAACATATGAAACGTTCAAGAAAAAAGTGAATCGGTTAGCGGAAGGATTAAGCGAAGCGGCAAAAGCGTACGGCATTCCACATACAATTAATCAAGCTGGCTCAATGATCGGCATCTTCTTTACAAATGAGCGTGTCACAAACTACGAAACAGCAAAAACGTCCGATTTAGACTTATTTGCTCGTTATTATCAAGAAATGGCGAATGAAGGCATCTTCTTGCCACCATCGCAGTTTGAAGGCATGTTTTTATCAACTGCACATACCGATGAAGACATCGAAAAAACAATTGAAGCAGCGCGCCGTGCGTTTGCGAAAATGAGCGATTGCCTATAAGGCGTCGCTTTTTTTATGCATACTTCTTTTTTCCACTTCATAATCATAGTAATGTGAAATGACTTGGACGTTGAAGGAGAGATGAGCATGTTGCGTTTTTCAATTGAAGAAGCGATTGCCTTTCGGCGTGAACATCACGTTGATCAGTTATTATCGATTTCGCTACAACCAACCATTACGATTGAGGAACAAGGAGATTATGTGTATATTCGCGGGGTGTTGGAACTGTCAGGGGAGTATGCGAAGCGGGAAGAAGATGGAGAGGACGATCTATCGGTTGAAGCCGTTCGCTACGTTGAGCATGTCCGTATAAACGATGAACAAGTTGGTGAATTTTTGCATCAATTTCCGATTGACGTCACCGTACCGAAAGAGCGAATTGATGACCTCGAACAAGTGTATGTGTTTATTGAATCATTTGATTATGATTTAAGGCAACATGAATTACGTCTTATTGCAGAAGTGGCCATTCATGGTATTCAAATGGACGATGATCGCGAAGATGATGAATGGGAGCCATACAATGTAGACGATTTCGAACCGTTTGAAGTGGTCGCAAGAGAAGAAGTATATCAACAGGAAGAAACGGAAGAGGATCAAGGAAGTATCGTCAACGTTCCACCGTTTTATATGTTTCATGAAGAAAGTAATCATGTTGAACAACAGCTATTAGATGATGAGCAACATGAAGATAAACGAGCTGAAGAACAAAAAGAGGAAAAACAATCATTTCAACTTGAAATGAAAGGGAGAGATACGAACGAAAAGCGAAATGAAAATGCGTTATATTTAACAAAACTATTTGGTAAAAATGAAGAACAGACGTTTGCTCGTTTGAAAATTTGTATCGTCCAACAAGGTGATTCGTTGGACAAGATTGCCGAGCGATACGACGTATCTGTCCAACAGTTGTTGCGTACAAATCATTTAGAAAGCGGTGCGGATATACACGAAGGACAGTTGCTATACATTCCAACGCCAAGTAAAGTGTAAAAGGGTTGTACGATGATGAAAACGGTGCAATTACAACATGAGCGTATACAAAAATGGGAAATAGCGAATAGAACATATGCGCTCAAACGAATCGCTTCATTGGCACATTGGCAAGCGATTGAACAAGCGCATCGTCTCCGTATACCGCTTGCCATTCCGATTTACGAAACGAAAAAGCGAGATGGGCAATGGTATTATATGATGCCTTGGTTAAAAGAAAAAACGGATCCAACATCGTCATTTTTTCACGATTTGGCGCGATGGCATAAACATTCGTTAAAAGAAATGCAAACGATGGAAACGGAAATCGAATCGTATTATAAGGAACGAAAAAGCTCACTTGAAAAGACAAAACAAACATTAACTCAGTATATTGAACAATGTGAAAAACAATGGTATATGTCGCCGTTTCAACTGCAATGTTGCATCCATTTTCTTGACGTTATGCGCGCCATTTCTTTTTCTGAACATACGTTAAATGAATGGCGTGAGCGAATGCGAGAAAAAAAGACGGTGCGCATTTGCTATATTCACGGTCGCCCGTCGTTTCGCCATTATGTCGAACGAGATGATGGTACATCGTATTTTATTAGTTTTGAACAAGCGCGTTGGGCTCCTCCATTTCATGATTTACTTTTCTTTTTTCGCCAATATTTGCATACGTATCCGATTGTATGTGATGAAGCAGTACAATGGCTTTCACAGTATGAACAAACATTGGCGCTTGAAGAAGATGAACGGCTTTTATTTTTTCATTTACTTGTTGATCCACATCGTTTTGTTCGTCTCATTCATCGGTACGAACAACAACGACATGAGCGACAATTCACCGCTACTTGGCAGCAGGCATATTGGCAAATGAAAAATATCGAATATGTCATCGGAAAATGGGAAGAAGAAAAACAAACAAATCAAATCCAATCGTAATGTAAAGCGAAGGAAAGAAAAATGAAAATAGCGAGTAAAATAACGTCGATTGTTGTTGGAAATAAAATGGTGCGAATCGCTTGAACAACGGTAATCGGGATGATGCATTGTTCAGCAATAAAGCGCAGCTTTCTCAACCACGGTGGCCAAGCGTACGGGTTGAAACGTTTACGCATATGTTCACTTCCTTTTCAAATGGTTAGCTCCACATGTTGGAGCTTTTCTTTTTTATCATATGTATAAAGGAGTGAAAATGTGGCAAACCTTATTGACGATTCATATGATTTTTATATAGTATTATGTATGAATAGAAAAAAGCGAAGATAGGGAAGAGTACGGCGCAACCCGCCTTGCAGAGAGGGAAATCAGTAGCTGCGAGATTTCCTAGGTTTGTGGTCGTCGGAAGGTCGCCCTGGAGCTGTTTCTTCGAACGAAAGTAGAAGAAGCCGGTGCATCGCCGTTATCGATTTGAGTGCTTAAGCGTTGCTTAAGAAAAAAGGTGGTACCGCGAAAGAGTCTCCTTTCGTCCTTTTCGGATGGAAGGAGTTTTTTATTTGACTGAAGGAGGGATTTTTATGTTATCGCCAAAATATGACCACCGTACTGTTGAGGCAAATCGTTATGAATGGTGGTTAAAAGGAAAGTTTTTTGAAGCAACAAGTGACGAAAGGAAGAAACCATTTACGATCGTCATTCCACCCCCAAATGTGACAGGGAAACTTCATTTAGGACATGCATGGGATACGACGTTACAAGACATCATTACGCGCATGAAGCGCATGCAAGGGTATGACGTGTTATGGCTTCCGGGCATGGACCATGCGGGGATTGCGACGCAAGCAAAAGTGGAAGAAAAGCTCCGCAACGAAGGAAAAACACGCTACGATTTAGGGCGTGAAACATTTGTTGAAGAGACGTGGAAATGGAAAGAAGAATACGCAGGACATATTCGCTCTCAATGGGCGAAGCTTGGACTTGGCCTCGATTATACGCGGGAGCGCTTTACGCTTGATGAAGGATTATCAAAAGCGGTGCGTGAAGTATTTGTATCGTTATATGAAAAAGGACTTATTTATCGTGGCGAATACATTATTAACTGGGATCCAGTAACAAAAACAGCATTATCGGACATTGAAGTCGTGTATAAAGATGTGCAAGGTGCGCTATATCATATGCGTTATCCGCTTGCAGACGGCTCTGGCTATATCGAAGTGGCAACGACTCGTCCAGAGACGATGCTTGGTGATACAGCGGTTGCCGTTCATCCAGAAGACGAACGCTACAAACACCTGATCGGAAAAACAGTCATTTTACCGATCGTCGGTCGTGAAATTCCGATTATTGGTGACGAGTATGTCGATATGTCGTTCGGTTCCGGAGCGGTGAAAATTACGCCAGCACATGATCCAAACGACTTTGAAATCGGAAACCGTCATCACTTACCGCGTATTCTTGTGATGAACGAAGACGGCACAATGAACGACAATGCGCTTCAATATAAGGGACTCGATCGTTTCGAATGCCGCAAACAAATCGTCAAAGATTTACAAGAACAAGGTGTGCTATTTAAAATCGAAGAGCATATGCATTCTGTCGGTCATAGCGAACGGAGCGGTGCAGTCGTAGAACCGTATTTATCGACACAATGGTTTGTCAAAATGAAGCCGCTTGCTGAAGCTGCCATTGAACTACAAAAAACAGAAGGAAAAGTGAATTTCGTTCCAGAGCGATTTGAAAAAACGTATTTACATTGGATGGAAAACATTCGCGATTGGTGCATTTCTCGCCAACTTTGGTGGGGGCATCGCATCCCAGCATGGTATCATAAAGAAACGGGCGAAGTGTATGTTGGACACGAGCCACCAGCAGACATTGAAAATTGGGAACAAGACCCTGATGTATTAGATACGTGGTTTAGCTCGGCGCTTTGGCCATTTTCAACAATGGGCTGGCCAGACGAAGAAGCGGCAGATTATAACCGTTATTACCCAACAGATGTGCTTGTTACAGGCTACGATATTATTTTCTTCTGGGTATCGCGCATGATTTTCCAAGCGCTTGAATTTACAGGAAAACGCCCGTTTAAAGATGTTCTTATTCACGGATTAGTGCGCGATGCACAAGGAAGAAAAATGAGTAAGTCGCTTGGCAATGGCGTCGATCCGATGGATGTGATTGATCAGTACGGTGCCGACTCGCTTCGTTACTTTTTAGCGACAGGAAGTGCCCCTGGTCAAGACTTGCGCTTTAGTACAGAAAAAGTTGAAGCGACATGGAACTTCGTCAATAAAATTTGGAACGCTTCCCGTTTTGCGCTCATGAACATGGAAGGATTCACGTATGAAGACATCGACTTACATGGCGAAAAATCGGTTGCGGATCATTGGATTTTAACACGCTTAAATGAAACGATTGAGACGGTGACAAAACTCGCAGATAAATACGAGTTTGGTGAAGTCGGTCGCGTGTTATATAACTTCATTTGGGACGACTTATGCGACTGGTATATCGAAATGGCGAAATTGCCACTATACGGTGACGATGAACAAGCGAAGAAAACGACGCGCTCCGTTCTTGCTTACGTGCTTGATCAAACGATGCGTCTCCTTCATCCGTTTATGCCGTTTGTTACCGAAGAAATTTGGCAACAACTTCCGCATGAAGGAGAATCGATTACGGTTGCTCCGTGGCCGCAAGTTCGTCCTGAACTAAGCAATCATGAAGCGGCTGAACAAATGCGTTTGCTTGTTGATATTATTCGCGCGGTGCGTAACATTCGCGCTGAAGTGAATACGCCGCTAAGCAAGCCAATTACGCTGCACATTAAAGCAAAAGACGAGCAAATTGCGAATACCCTTCAGAAAAACCGCTCATATATCGAGCGTTTCTGTAACCCTAGTGAGCTTGTCATCGACACGACGATTCCAACGGTCGAGAAAGCGATGACCGCTGTTGTGACAGGGGCAGAACTAAGCTTGCCGCTCGAAGGGTTAATTAATATTGAAGAAGAAGTGAAACGTCTTGAAAAAGAGCTGCAAAAACTCGATCAAGAAGTCGAGCGTGTGCAAAAGAAATTAAGCAACGAAGGATTTTTAGCGAAAGCGCCAGCGCACGTTGTGGAAGAGGAGCGGAAAAAAGAGCGCGACTACATCGAAAAACGCGAAGCTGTCCGCGCCCGTCTTGCACAATTAAAACAATAGTTTTATGATGAAGACGAATCCATTTTGGATTCGTCTTTCACTTTGTAGAGGAGGGATTTTTCATGGTTTTTACATATAAAGAAGCAGTTGATTGGATTCATAGCCGTCTATCATTAGGAGTCAAACCGGGGCTTAAACGAATGGAATGGATGATGGAAAAGCTCGATCATCCAGAGCGCCGCATCAAAGCGATTCATGTCGGTGGGACGAACGGAAAAGGATCGACCGTTTGCTTTTTACGTCATATATTACAAGAAGCAGGATATCGTGTTGG
Source organism: Anoxybacillus tengchongensis (assembly GCF_014201585.1). Lineage (GTDB taxonomy): Bacteria > Bacillota > Bacilli > Bacillales > Anoxybacillaceae > Anoxybacillus > Anoxybacillus tengchongensis. The sequence continues at coordinate 51,831 of NZ_JACHES010000010.1, read as the reverse complement.
AACATTTACATCGCCGTACGTTGAACAGTTTAATGAACGCATTAGCATAAACGGACAACCGATTAGCGATGTCGATCTGATCAAACTTGTGCAAGTCATTCAGCCTTTAGCAGAACAGTTAGAACAGACGGAATTAGGTGGGCCGACAGAGTTTGAAGTTATTACCGCCATGGCGCTTTATTATTTCGGTAAAATGAACGTGCAAGACGTTGTCATTTTTGAAGTTGGACTTGGTGGTCGCTTAGACTCAACGAACATCATTTATCCGCTTTTATCGGTGATTACAAATGTCGGCTACGATCATATACATATATTAGGGGATACACTCGAACAAATTGCGTTTGAAAAAGCGGGAATTATTAAAGCAGGAATTCCTGTTGTTACTGCGATCGACCAGCCGGAGGCGCTACAAGTAGTAGAAGAAAAAGCAGCATCTGTGCGGGCAAAAACGTATGCGCTTGGTCGTGATTTCGCGCTTTTCTCTCATGAACCAACAGCAAGTGGGGAACGTTTTTCGTTACAAACACCGTTTACGACATATCATCATGTAACGACAACGATGCTTGGGGCACATCAAGTAAAAAATGCTGCGCTCGCGCTTATGGTCGCCGATTATTTACGCACATATTATTCGTTTCTTATTGAACGTGAACATATGTATCACGGTATTCGAAAAGCGGAGTGGCTCGGACGATTTGAAAAAATGAGCGATCGCCCGCTTATCATCATTGACGGCGCGCATAACGAAGAAGGAATCGCTAGCCTTGTGGCGACGATGAATACTCACTATCCGAATCGCCGTGTGCACGTGCTCTTTACAGCGTTAGGTGATAAACCGGTCACAGCGATGATTCGAAAGTTACAATCGATTGCCGAAACGATGACGTTTACAACGTTTGACTTTCCGCGTGCCCTTTCCGCCGAGCAACTTGCGGAACAGGCGACGCATCCAAACGTGCAATGGACAAACGATTGGAAACAATGGTTAAAAGAGAAACGGAAACAAGTCGCCAAAGATGATATTATTTTAATTACAGGTTCACTTTATTTCATCTCAAATGTACGAAATTTTATAAAAAATAAATATAAGTAAGACGAAAATTGCTGGTATAATAGATAAAAAGTAGGATTTTTGAAAGGGGGAGAGATAGGTGAAAAGAGCTGTTTCGGTATTTTTAACGCTTCTTTTACTCGTTCCGTTATTCATTCCTGTCATCACTGTACGTGCGAATGACAATATCACATACAATGTTCTTGAAATTGTTAGTCATGCCAATCAATTATCTTCATCACCGTTAAAACAAGAATTAGGGAGCACGTCGAATATCAATGTGACAACGATGACGATGAAACGTTTTGTTGCTTTGCGTGATGAATTAGACGGTAAATATGATGCGATTGTGATTTCGAGTGGCGATTATAACCCGACAAAACTAGGCATGACAACGAGCAGCAATAGAAGTGCATCGCATAATACGACGAATATTTTAAACGATGTGACAGATTTGAAAGCTGGACAAATCAAACAATTTTATATTGACAAAGGATTGCCTGTTTTTCTTCATGACAGCAGCGTAAAAAAGTATCCGACAAGTAAATTGTATAGTTACTCTCAATCCAATGCATGGAAGTCAAAAACAAACGTCATTTTCTTTACAACGAATACGAACATGAAAAACTATTTTGCGACAAATGGCACGAAACGTCCTCATTTTGTGTTAACAAATGCCCCGTCTTCGACACAGGTGTATACAAAAGGAGATACGCTGTCATTTGTATATCAAATTACGAATTATACACAATTTCAAAATAAATTATTGACTGTCAACTTATATATCGACTCTGATTTTAACGACAAATATACGAGTGAAGAAATTGTTGCATCAAAGCAAGTGCAAGGAGCAACAGGAACGATTTCATACACTCTTCCAGCTGGCTATTCTGGACCACGTTATTGGAAAGTAGAAATTGTTGATGAAACAAGCGCGTTAAAAGATTATGAAAAAGGGTTTGTGAAGTTTCAAGATGTTGTTGCCAATATTAAAGTATTACAAATTCGGAAAGGGAACGATGCAAGTTCTTTATTAAATACGAAAAATATGAATCCGAGTTTTTTAAGTCGTACAAATGAATATCATATTAATATTGACGTAACAACATTAGCAGATTTTCAAAAAAGCAAGGTGTACGAACCAAATTATTCACATGAAGTCATTAATGGAAAATATGATATGATTATTTTTGGTTTTGCAGATTGTTATAACGGATGTGGTTCTGTTATTTCTTTAAATCAAAATACCGTTCAATCCGTCAAAAACTTTATTCAATCTGGTCAAAGCGTCATGTTTACACATGATGTGATGTTTGGAGCAAATAACGTATGGGTAAATGAATTCGGTCCGATTGTGCAACAAATTCAACCGCAAACGGATTTAGGAAACGGTGCACCAAATGCATCGACAAGTACAAAACAAGTGAATAGCGGTTTAATGACAAACTATCCATTTGCATTAGGTGACAGCATTACAATCGCAACAACGCACAATCAATATTATACGCTTAATTTAGAAAATGAGAATGTAATCCCTTGGTACAATATTAATGGATCTCCTCGTGATGTACACGATAGCTGGAACCATTATTATACGTATTCCAATGGAAACGTCACATACTCAGGAACAGGGCATGTAGGGACAACATCAGCATTCCCAGAAGATGAACAAAAATTATTTGTCAATACAATGTACCGTGCGTTTTTCGGATCAAACCATGCACCGCAATTAACAGTTATCACACCGAGAGAAAACGAAAAAATTCCGAGCAATCAGCCGATTGAACTCTCGTATAAAGTGGAAGATTTAGACTTAGTAGATCGAACATTTTCTACGAAAGTATGGTTAAACGATCAAGAAGTGTATGCGCAAAACAACGTGCCGAACGGCACAACAATTATTCAATCGCTTCCGCACAATATGCCAAACGGTGGAACAGCGAAAATAAAAATTGAAGCAACAGACGCACGTGGAGCAAAAGTAACGAAAGAATTTCAAGTCGTCATTGAAAAAGTATCGGCAAATATTGAAGTCAGTCGAACAATTTCAAAAACGCTCGCTCCAGTTCATGAGCCGGTGACGATACAATATACACTCACACCAAAACCGTTGTCATTATTAACGAATACGTTGTTAAAAGTGACAAACGTTGCATTTGAAGAAAAATTACCAGCAGGCATTGAAGTCGTTTCTTTACCGAATGGATTTACAAAACAAGGGACAATCACAGAAGGATATACAATTAAAGGAATGTTACCAGACATTTCGTTTGTAAAATCAGGAACAACGTATGTAGCTGAACCACAAACGTTCGTCATTCAAGTAAAGCCAATGACAAAAGGAACGTTCTCACTGTCGCAAGCAAAATTGACGTATAAAGATATTAATACGCAAGTCGTCAATTTGTCATTTAATGCTTTGTCGTTTGTTTCTGATTACAAAATTACAGATGTCACGCTACCAAGTACGATGTTTGTAAATCGTGGCGTGCCGAAAAATGCGCGTTTATTGTTAAACGTTTTGCCACAAGAAGCAACGATCGCCTCAGTGGAGTGGAGCGAAAATAGTAACGGGCAAATCATTTCAATTGATCAAAACGGCGTCATTACCGCATTACAAGAAGGAACAGCACAAGTGACAGCGCGTGTAAAAGATGTGTTCGGTAACGTAAAAACAGCAACGATGACAGTGATCGTACGCATCCCAGTTGATTCGATGACAATAAACGATTTTACTGTTCATGTGGGTGAAACAATTCCAATTCCAATTACCGTATCGCCAGCAGATGCAAAAAAAGCGGTATCTTATTCACTAGGAAATAGCTTGTATGCTGAAGTGAATGGTGCAAACGGCACAATTACCGGATTAAAAGAAGGAGTAACAACGCTAACTATTCAAGCGTTTAACAGAAATGATGAGCTGATTGAAAAAACGGTTACTGTCACCGTTCAAGCCATCCCGGTCACTGCAGTTGTCGTATCACCAACTGTTGTCCATATGAATATCGGTGAAACAACTACTCTCACAGCAACAGTTGCACCAAACAATGCAACGTATAAGACGATTACATGGCGGTCATCGAATCCGAATATCGCTTCGGTTGATGAAAATGGAAAGATTACAGGTGTGAGCACAGGACAAGTGACAATTACCGCGCAAGCGCATAACGGTGTCATTGGAACAGCCGTTGTTCATGTTGGTTCACCGTTAACAGGTATTTCGCTCCCTTCAACGTTCGTTGTGCAAAAAGGAAAAACAATTAATGTATTACCATATATTGCACCAATCCCAGCAAATGCGACGACAAAAATTGTGAGCCGTTCATTTACTATCAGTAATAGTTATTATGCGGTTGTTGATTCAAATGGAGAAGTGACTGCGAAACGTCTCGGTGAAACACCGCTGACGGTAAAATTGATCGATGAAAACGGAAAAGCGTGGACGGCATCAACGGTCATTCGTGTCGTAGAACATGCGACAGATCCAACGAAAGGCGGAAATAAAAACGGCTGGTTGTACTAACGAAGGATGTGAACATGTATGAAAAAAGTGGTGATGCTATTTGTCATCATCAGCTTGTTAAGTGGGTGCTTTCCGTCGCAAGAAGAAAAGCAACAAAAATTTATCCGGGCGATTGAGCAAGGAAACGTTGAAGCAGTGCGCGAATATATGAAAAAAGAAAAAAATATTAATTTCAAAATAAAAAATGAAACACCGCTCGATGTGGCGATGCGTACCGGTCAGCGTGACATTGCGGTAAAACTATTAAAAGCTGGAGGAAAGTCGGCTGTTATGCCGCTTCCTCCCCTTCATTTCGCGCTCGCTTCTTCTTTAGCTCAAGGGAATGAAGAAAATATTGAAATTGTGAAACAAATAGTGAATGAACAGACGGTGCGAGAGAAAGATAAAGAAAATAATACTCCCTTGCATATTGCGGCAGGGAGTGGGAATCTTGCTTTTGTACAACTCGTTTGTCAATACGACGTCGATGTCAATGCGATAAATAAACATGGTGAAACGCCGTTATTGCTTGCGGTGCAGGCTGGAAATATCGATGTTGTTCGCTTTTTATATGAACATGGCGCGAACGTAGAGATCGCAAATAAAGCTGGTGAAACCCCGCTATATAAAGCCGTTGAACGAAATTTTATTGACGTAGCCACATATTTATTAGAGAAAAAAGCAAAGGTAGACGCGCAAACAACCATCGGAAAAACACCGTTAATGGTTGCAGCTGAGTACGGTTACGATAAATTAGTGACGCTCTTGCTTCGCTATGGAGCCGATGTGCAGGTGAAAGACAAAACTGGAAACACCGCACTTTCTCTTGCGCAATATTGGAAACACGAAAACATTATAAAACAGCTAAAGGAAAAAGGAGCCAAGTAGCTCCTTTTTTTCATTGTACCCGTATTTCATCGACAATAACGGCAAGCTGCTTAACAAGCGGTAAACCAAGCCCACGGTTAATAAATACATCTTTATTATGTTTCACGACGAAACGAGCATATTGCTTTTGCTCTTCTTCTGATGATATGAGCATTTGAAACGAAAGATTTGTTCCGCTATCATTCGTTTCACCACGATACGTATTAACGATCAACCCGTTTTCATCTGTGTAAGGAATCATAGAGCTGTTGCCGCGAGCGAATAGCCCTCCTTCAATATTTATATATGATCCGACAGCATAAATCACTGCATTGCTGTCTGTATAGAAAAATCCTTTTAAGTTTGGTGTTGTGAACGAAAAATGGTTTGTAAATTCATTGACACGAGCAATTTCTAGCTCGCCTTTTGTGAGTAACACAACTTCTTTCCCATTTAAGCCGCTAATTGTCGTATTGTAAATGGACGTATTTCCATTGACGTATACGGTAGAATCGAACGCCACTTGTCCTGTAATCGTTAAATTGCCGAGCACAATGATATTTCCTTTCATTTGTAAAGGTAAATTCCCTGCATTTTCTAAAGTCAAGTCACCGTTTACAATGAACCATTGCCCATCGTTTAGAGTTAACGATGTAATATCGAAATACGGAACGGTACTTGTATCAAGGAAAATGGATTTTCCACTGGCAATCGCGCCTTCTAATGCGGTTGGTAAATCGACAGGGTCATTAACGACAACAGTCGCAAATGACGATTTTATTTGTTCGACAAGCTCGGATAATGGTAAAGAAATAAGACTTTGATATTGCGCTTGTTTGCTCAGATCAAATCCATCAATGCCAGCCGCTGATAGTAGTTTGTCTTTTAATGTCAAATCAAAATTTACGTCAATAAAGTCATCTTGTTCTTTTTGAACGCTCGGTCCTTGGTATTGAAACAACAGTGAATCCGATGTAAAATCGTTCATGTTTTTTGTAAATGCAGTTGATACGGTGTAACAACTTCTTGCTCCATTTCCATGATCGCACGCATAACGGTTGCCTTCAACAAACAATATACTTTTTTCACTCGTCGTTGGGAATGTTGTTTGTACGGAATAAAGCGTTGAGTTGTAAATATAGTTAGCAACGTTTGTGACATATATATCTTTTCCCGTGTATATATTGCCGTCAATATATGCTCCGCCATTTAACGTAACGTTCTCACGCGAACCAAGGGCATATTTTAAAAAGCTCGGTGCATTCGTGATAATCACTTCACGTGTGACCGTTTTGCTTCCATATGGGGCGGATATACGAAAAACGCGTGTAAATAGTTTATTGCGCACGATTCCTTTTGCATCGGTAATATCTTCAATTGTGACGCTATGGCGTTCCATGAGTTCACTTAAAAAGCCAGCTTGCGCATTTCCTAAATCGAGATCAAGCTGCGTTGGAGTTGATAACGTTAACTGTTCAACTTTCGCTTTCAGCTCAGCAACCGTTTCTTCTACGTTTTTGACGGCATCGTGAAGCGATGTGACATCTTCTACGCGTACTTGAGTAAATTTTGCTTGATATATGCTGACGGATAAAATCGTAAGTCCAATAATAAAAAAGATAGTGACTGTTAACATAACGAGTACAAGGCTATATCCTTTCTCGTTCATCTCTCTCCCCCCTTTAAAACCCGAATTGTGATTGCAATGTAAACGGTTCAATATATAACGGATCGTCCGGATGGCGATGATCATTGTCTTGAACAGATAAACGAATGGAAATGACACCGCCTTTACATACATTTTGTTGTTCCTGTACGCACGTATAAGTGAACGTTGATTGTTCTGGGACGATGCGTAAATTACTTGATGTGATTTGTTTATCATTTATTTGTAATGTTCCTGTTGCCTCATCTATCTTAATTTGTAACGTTTGTCCTTCTTGTTCTTTTTCTTCGACAAGACCTGTATTTGTATCAATTTCTTTTTTTATGTGATTGACAAACGTTAATGTATGTTCGTTTGATTCATTTTTGTTTAAGCCGTCTGGCGCAAGGGTGTATAGTTCGTTAAAAATCGTTGTCATCAATATATCTGCTTCACTTCGTAATTGACTTTCAATGCCAATTCGTTTATACGCCTTCGTTCCGGCTGTAAATACGCCATATGCAGAAGTAGCAATAATCGATGTGATCGCTAAACCGACAAGTAGTTCAATAAGCGTTAGTCCTCGTTCATTAGCGAATACTTTCATTGGCGATCACCCCTTTTAATACGATCACTTCGTTATTTGAACGGACAGTGACATATAAACGAAGTAAATAGTCGCTTACATTTTCTTTTATATCTTTCTCGTTTTGAATCGTTTGTTTTAAAGGGTCAGGAAATTCGCTTGGCGGGTTTGTTTTTATGTTTGACCATATGGCTTGATCGTATGGAATTAACCAAGCTTGTACGTCTTCTTCGTCATATGTTACGTTGTTAACCGTCGGTGCAAAAACAGCTTGACATACGTTTTCATTAGGAAATAACGATGTATTGGAACATGACGAAGCATCGAAGCGTATAAACGGCGTTTGTTCTGTCATATGGTCATGAACATACGTATTGATCGTTTGGAAATCGAGACGTTCCATATAATGAATAACACCACGAGCGATATTGACGGCAACGGTTTTTGATTGACTATACGCTGTGTATGTCATCGCATGAGTGAAAAACATGAACATGCCGCTCACGACAAATGATAAAATAACAATCGACAATAGTACTTCAATTAACGTGAAGCCACGCCTGTTATAAAAAATATTCATTTTCTTTTGACACATTTTCCTTCCCCTTCTTTTAAAATACATAACTTTATTATACAATATGTTAGAGTTAGGTGTTGTATCATTTGCGAATGGGGGGAACAAGTTGTTATATTTATTTTTCGCTATCTTCTTTCTCATCTTAATCCCCATCTATATTCGGTTGCCTTTTGGATGGACAAAAAAAGGGATCGCAGTTTTATTAACGGTTGCTTGTTTATTAAGCGCCTTTGGCATGATTGTCGTAGAACAATTTCCACTTTGGCAGGCGGCATTATTTCTTTTACTTTTAGTGATTGCTAGCACATATTTACTTGAACAAAAGCTCGGTCATTTATTTTATGCACGTATTCATGAGCACGATTTAATTGTAGTGAACGATGTAGAAGATGAGCAAAAAGAAGAACCGTTATTTATCATAAAAGAAGTGGCGGAAGAAAAGCAGGAAGAAGAACGTGACCTCCAACAAGAACAAACGGAAGAAATGGAATTCGAGTGGCTTGAAAGTAACTGGCCAGAAGAAGTTGAACAACATGTTTCCGTTGAGCCGCTTCGCAATGATGAATACGATCATATCATTGAACCGTTAGCTGAAATGGACGATGTGATTGAGCCGCTACATATAGTGGACAATGACGGTACAGATGTAAATAACGAACATCATGAGATGGACGATGAGCGGTGGGTTAATTTGTTAGACGAAAAAAACGATGTGATGACTGAAACAGAAGAAAATGAATTCCTTAGGGTGGACGAGCTCGCTGTTGTTGACGAGATGACAGATCATTTTGTCGATGAAAAAAATGAAATCGAGACAGTTATAGAACATGATGACATAGTAGATGGACAGCAAAATGAAATGGAAATGATTCCAGTCGTTCAAGGGGATGCGATCGCTAAAAAACAGCAAGATGAAGCGGAAAGCATTCCGAATGTCGAAGAAGCGACTGTGTATGTGGACGAAGAACCGTCTGCATATAATGAAACAATAGCGATAGAAAAAGGTGATGAAGCGATACGTATGCTTCCAAAACCGTTCATGAAAAATTTACTCGCTTCTTTATACACCATGCGTCCGTTATTATCGGACGAGGAATATGAACAGTTGATTCATAAACATTTACATCCTCGTTTACATGAACAAGATTATTATACATTTGCGAATGTATTAATGGAGCATTACGTTGCTTCGAAACAATATGAAAAGCTATATGATGTGGCGAAACAATTGTACGGGCAATATGAGCCTTATCCAATCATTCAACAACAATTAGCGCACATGATTCATTACGCTGAACAAAAAATGGGGTGGAAAAAATGAAAAGTAGTGCACAAGTTATCGGTCTTCCAGTCATTAGCATTCAAACCGGGGTTCAACTTGGACAAGTGAAGTCACTTGTCATAAACCCAGAAAAAGGAACAGTCGACTTTTTAATTGTTGATCAAGAAAATTGGGAAATTAGTATGAAAGCGATTCCGTTTCGAAATGTGATCGGAATTGGGGAATTTGCGGTAACGGTTGAAGAAGAAAGAGCTGTTCTCGATTTAAACGTCATTCCTATTGCGAATGAGCTTGTCAATAAAAAAATCGCGATTAAACAAGCGAAAGTGATGACGAGAAAAGGTCAATTGCTTGGAGAAGCAACAGAATTTTATGTTGACGAAGAGACGGGAGAAATTACAGGTATTGAAGTACAAATCGGCAACGACTCCCGCGTCGTTCGTGCTGATCACGTCATTACATATGGAAAAGATTTATTAATCGTTCATGAAGATGCACAACAAACGCTTGTTTCCGATGTTGATGCGTTATTGTCGCTAAAGGGAACACAAGTACAACCGCTCATTGAACAAATTGCGCCAAAGTCATTTGAAAATGAGATTGATGAACTGCGCAAAAAACAAATCGACATGTTAACAGGAAAGCGAGTATTAAAAGATATTTTTGACGCAAATGGTCAAGTGCTCATTTCAAAAGATACGATTTTAACGAAAGAAGACGTCATGCGTGCGCAAGAAGAAGGCCTAGACGTTGTTATTGAGTTATCTATGAATGTCGAGTAAGGAGGCGTATGCCGTGCGCCGAATCGTTTCATTCAAGCTATTTTTTACGTTACTCATTACCGTTTCATATTTACTTGCTAGTACAAAATTGGCAACGTGGGCGTACGAGTCGTTTGTTAGCAAAGACAAATTTGCCGAAGGAACGATGATCGGACCGATTGACGTATCTAATCGTTCATATGAAGAAGCGCGTGAACAAATGAGTCAAAAAGTGAACGAGTGGAAGCAATCGGCAACGATGACGCTCGTGCTAGAAGGAAAAAAGGTCACGGTACAAACGAATCATTTTACGTTTCATATTGAGGAGAGCATGAAACAAGCGGTGAGCGGAAAGCGCACCCCTCTCCTCGTTTCTGTTGATACGAAAGCATTGCAAGATGCTATTTCTTCGCTTAATGCATCAAGCGACTGGCTCGATGTTGAAAAGATGAAAAAACAATTAGAACAAGCAGCTGCTTCACTTACATCCACTCAACTATCGCTTGTTCAATATGTTCGTGAAGATATGCAACAACAAACGATATTGTCGCAAGCCGTTATTCCTTTACATGAAGAGCTTCGTGCGATGTCGCAAACAACCATTGTCGTTGAACCAAAACAAATGTTTTCCGTTCTAGATTTTTTCAAAAAGCAAGGCATGGGGTTATCAAAGGAAGCAATGACGTTATTTGCGTCAGTTTTATATGAAGCGATTGTACCGACGAACTTTGAAATTGTCGAGCGACATACGAGCACCGTATTGCCAAACGGGGTCAAAGCAGGATTTGAAGCAGCTGTTGAACAAGACAAAAAAGATTTTATTTTCTTTAATCCAAACGATCGAGCATACACTTTTGAGTTGATGATCGAAGGGAATGACATGCGAGCGTCTTTGATCGGTGCTCCATTTATATATCAATACGTATTAAAAACAGATCCTATTGAGTATTATGATCCGAAAACAATTGTGCAATATAGTGCATTGCTGAAGCCGAACGAAAAGCGGGTAAAAGAAGAAGGAAAAAAAGGAATGCTTATTCGCTTATATAAAGAAGTGTACGATCGAAACCGCACATTAGTTGAAACGGTTCTTGTTTCGGAAGATTTTTACCCGCCGATTCATCGTGTGGAAGTGCGTGGATTACGGTCCGAGACAAGTGAGACACCAACACCAAATGAATCATCAACACGAAACGAAACACCTTCAACAGAATCAACAGACCAAGAAGATATATGGGGAAATGAAAACGAGCAAATCAAAGGAAATGAGGATGAGACCTCATGAAGAAGCAAGAGCGAAAACGATTGGGCGATTTGTTAATTGAAGCAGGGCTCATTACGAAAGAACAGCTTGAAGAAACGTTAAAAGAAAAGGCCCCTGGACAAAAGTTAGGCGACGCGTTGTTGCAACGAGGGTACATTACCGAACAACAATTAATTGAAGTATTAGAGTTTCAACTCGGCATCCCACACGTCAGCTTATATCGGTATCCGATTGATCCAAAATTAACGAACCTTGTACCAAAAGAATTTGCGAAACGCAATATGCTCATTCCTTTAAAGCAAGAAGGAGATCGGCTATTTGTCGCTATGGCAGACCCGATGGATTTTTTTGCGATTGACGATTTGCGTTTATCGACCGGTTTTCATATTGAAGTGGCGATCGCATCAAAAGACGATATTTTACGGGCAATTAATAAGTATTACGATATTGACGATTCGGTTGAAGAATTTTTAAACATTGCGCCGGTACAAGAGTCCCGCGAACAAGAGAAACTTGTCGAAGACGACTCACCGATTGTTCGGCTCGTTAATCAAATTTTACAAATGGCTGTAGAACAGCGGGCAAGCGACATTCATATTGACCCACAGGAGACGAAAGTGGTCATTCGTTACCGAATTGACGGAATTTTACGTACAGAACGAGCGTTGCCGAAACATATGCAAGGGATGTTAACGGCACGCATTAAAATTTTAGCAAATATGGATATTACAGAACATCGCGTTCCACAAGATGGGCGTATTAAAATGAATATTGATTTTCATCCGATTGATTTGCGCGTATCGACGTTGCCGACAATTTACGGTGAAAAAATTGTTATGCGCGTGCTTGATTTAGGCGCGGCATTAAATGATTTAAATAAACTCGGATTTAATAAAGTAAACTTGCAACGGTTTATTCAGCTCATTGAACAGCCGACGGGCATCGTGTTAATTACGGGACCGACGGGTTCAGGAAAATCATCGACACTTTATGCAGCATTGAATCGGTTAAACGGTGAACATGTGAACATTATTACAATTGAAGATCCTGTCGAATATCAGCTTGAAGGGGTGAACCAAATTCAAGTGAATCCAAATGTCGGGATGACATTTGCAGAAGGATTGCGCTCTATTTTACGGCAAGACCCGAACATTATTATGGTCGGGGAGATTCGTGATCGCGAAACGGCGGAAGTCGCCATTCGTGCATCTTTAACGGGGCATCTTGTGTTAAGTACGTTGCACACAAACGACGCATTAAGCACGGTGGCTCGTTTAATTGATATGGGCGTTGAACCGTTTTTAGTTGCGACATCACTTTCAGGAGTGGTTTCACAACGTCTCGTGCGTCGTGTTTGTCGCGATTGTCAAGCAGAACACGAACCGACGAAGCGAGAAATAGATATTTTTGCACGGCGCGGTTTGAAAATTGAGAAAGTGATGCGCGGACGAGGCTGTCCGACGTGCAATATGACCGGATATAAAGGACGTATTGCATTACATGAGTTAATGGTCATGTCTGATGACATGAGAAAAGTCATTTTAAATGGAGAACCGCTTTCGAAATTACGTGAATTAGCAATAAAAAATAAAATGATTTTTTTAATTGATGATGGTCTATTAAAAGTAAAGCAAGGGCTGACGACAACAGAAGAAGTGTTGCGCGTAAGTATTGGCTAGGGTGATGAAGATGAAACAAAAAGTAGATGCGATGTTGCGTACTGCATTTGAGTTAAAAGCATCTGATATTCATTTGACGGTCGGTATTCCCCCTATTTTTCGCATCAATGGAGATTTGAAGCGATATGGGCAAGACGTATTGTCACCAACTGATACGGAACAAATGGCAAAAGCGATCGTTCCTGAAAAGATGTGGTCTTATTTTGAAGAAAACGGGGAATTAGATTTGTCGTATAGCCTCGCGGGCGTTTCGCGCTTTCGTGTTAACGTGTTTAAACAACGAGGCTGCATCTCGCTTGCTATCCGTATTGTGCCGACAAAAATTCCGACGCTTGACGAATTGCAACTACCAGATGTGTTAAAAAAGATGGTAACAAAACCTCAAGGACTCATTCTTGTCACAGGACCAACGGGAAGCGGAAAATCGACGACGTTAGCCGCGATGATTGACTATATGAATAAAACGATGCGTAAACATATTATTACACTTGAAGATCCGATTGAATATGTGCATAAGCACGGAGGATGTGTCATTGATCAACGCGAAGTTGGGACGGATACGAACAATTTCGCAAACGGTTTGCGGGCAGCACTTCGGCAAGATCCGGACGTCATTTTAGTCGGCGAAATGCGCGATTTAGAAACGATTCAAACAGCAATTACCGCTGCAGAAACAGGACATCTCGTATTCGGTACACTTCATACATCGAGTGCGCCTGCAACCATTGATCGAATCATTGACGTATTTCAACCAGAACAGCAAGCACAAATTCGTATTCAATTAGCAACAGTTTTAGTTGCGATTATTTCACAACGATTATTTCCACGCGCGCAAAAAAATGGGCGAATTGCGGCGACAGAAATTTTAATAAACAATGCAGCTGTTGCCAATTTAATTCGCAACGGGAAAATTCATCAAATTCCAAGCGTCATGCAAACAAACCGCGCGCTTGGTATGCATACGCTTGAGGCAAGCATTAAAGAGCTTGTGCAGCAAGGATTGATCGCAAAAGAATCGGTCGAGCCGTACTTGCAGGAAGGATGATAAACATGGCGCAATTTCGCTATGAAGCGCGCGATGTGCGCGGGCGGGTGAAAAAAGGAACGATGGTTGCTTCGTCGCGACGAGATGTCATGATGAAACTGCGTGAACAACGATTAAAAGTCATTGATGTGCGTGAAATCCCCCAGACGTTATTAACAAAAGAAATTACGTTTGGTAATCCCGTCAAACTACAACATTTCGTCATTTATTTGCGTCAATTTGCAACGCTTTTAAAGGCAGGAGTAACGATTGTTGACGCCACTCGTATTTTAGCCGAACAAACGGAAAGCAAAGCGTTAAAAAAAGCGCTTGTTCACATTGAAGAACAATTAAGAAGCGGTCAACCGTTATCTACAGCGATGACCGATCACCCAAACATTTTTCCTCCGCTCGTTATTAATATGATTCGGGCGGGAGAAGCGAGCGGAAGTATGGAAGAAACGCTTGAGAGGCTTGCTGATCATTTTGAAAAAGTGCATCGGACACGCCAAAAAATTGTTTCCGCTTTGGCATATCCTGTTGTTGTTGGAATCATTGCGGTCATCGTTGTCATCTTTTTGCTAGTTAGTGTCGTACCGACGTTTGTTTCGATGTTTGCGGATTTCGGGGCGGAGTTGCCAGCGATTACGAAGTTTGTGCTACGTGCAAGTGAAGTGATGCAAACGTACTGGTGGGGCGTTATTTTACTCATGTTTAGCCTATACGGGTTGCTTTTTTTATTAAAAAGACAAAAAACGACGAAATATTATTTGGATGTTATCGTGCTGCGTATGCCAATTTTCGGCAGTATGCTGCAAAAAGCAGTGCTTGCTCGCATGACGCGTACATTAAGTTCCCTTTTTTCAAGCGCTGTCCCTATTTTACAGGCGCTTGCGATCGTTGAAGCGGTCGTTGAAAACGAAGTCGTCGCTCGCGTCATTCGTACATCGCGTGATGCGCTCGAGCGCGGAGAATCGTTAACGGAACCTATGAAGCGACATTGGGCGTTTCCTCCGCTCGTGACGCAAATGATTGCGATTGGAGAACAAACAGGTTCATTAGATGCGATGCTTGCGAAAGTTGCTGACTTTTACGAAGCAGAAGTCGAAGCGGCGACCGATCGGTTAAAATCATTAATCGAGCCGTTGATGATTGTGTTGCTCGCTAGCGTCGTCGGGACAATCGTCACATCCATTTTAGTCCCGATGTTTGATATATTTAATCATATTCAACAATAAAACTAGTACTTTTCAACTAGATGATTGATCGTGTAAAATAATTAAAGAAAACAAAAAATTGCAAAGGAGAGGAATTATGTTAAAGAAATTGATTCGCAATGAGAAAGGTTTAACGCTAATCGAGTTGTTGGCAGTGATCGTTATTTTAGGAATTATTGCTGCCATTGCTATTCCGAGTATTGGGGCAATTATTGATAATTCGAAAAAAGACGCTCATATCGCCAACGCTAAACAGCTTGTTAATGCAGCAAGAATAGCTGTTACAGCCGACGCTGCAAATGCAGCCAAAACATCATTCACAATGAAAGAATTAGTTGAAGGTGGATACTTAGAAAAGACGCCGAAGTCACCTGGGGATAAAGATGAATATGATCCAGATAACTGCAAAGTTTTCGTTACAAAGAATCAAACAACAGGAAACTTCAGCTATGAAGTTGAGCTGGTTGATAAAGGAAATCCAGCACATAAGTATATCGGAAAGAAAAACGTAGATGATTTAAAGAGAAGTGATGTTAAGCTTGAATAGTGTATTACCTATTTCTTTCCTCCTTGGTCTTCTTCTCGGCTCGTTTTATAACGTTGTCGGGCTAAGGGTGCCGAAAGGGGAGTCGATTGTTGCGCCGCGTTCGCATTGTCCATCTTGTAAGCGAACGTTGACAGCGTTAGAGTTAATTCCGGTCGTTTCGTATATGTTGCAAAAAGGGAAATGTCGCGCGTGTTGTGCGCGCATTTCCTTTGTTTATCCGTTCGTTGAGCTGTCCACGGCTATATTGTTTACGCTCGCTCCATTTCTTGTCGGTTGGTCAGCGGAAGTAGCCGTTAGTTGGACGCTCATTTCTTTATTCGTTATTATTTTCGTTTCTGATGTGCATTATATGATTATTCCAGACCGTGTTTTATTATTTTTTGCGCCACTTCTTTTCATTGAGCGCATATGGCTTGTGCCGCTTACTCCTTGGTGGGATAGTTTGCTTGGTAGTTTTGTTGGATTGATGATGTTGTTTCTTATTGCTCTTGTGAGTAAAGGTGGAATGGGTGGTGGAGATATTAAACTATTTGCAGTGATCGGTTTGGCGCTTGGGGTAAAATTAACGATTTTAGCGTTCTTTTTATCGACGTTCGTTGGAACGATGTTTGGTCTGATTGGCATGGCAATAGGGCGTGTGAAGCGTGGCGAACCGATGCCATTTGGACCAGCCATTGTTGTTGGTACACTGATCGCCTATTTTTTTGGTGAAGCGATGATTGATATGTATGTAAAGGCTATGATGTAAGGAGAACAAACTATGCGGCTTTTTTCGATGAAAAATAAAGTGGGCAACATTGTCATAAAAGATCACGTCATTCGCTATGTAGAGTTAAAACAACAACAACCGCTCATATGGCATACATGCGAGGAATGGCCGCTTCCAGAAGGGATTGTGCGCGACGGGAAAATTGCTGATGAAGAGCAACTTGCTCACATTATGGAGCAATGTGTCGATATGTGGAACATAAAACGTCGTCGCGTCCGTTTTCTCGTGCCTGATCCGCTTATCGTCATTCGTAAAATTCCATTACCGAAAGAAATTGAGCATGAAGATATACGCAGTTATTTATTTATGGAAATTGGTGCGACCATTCCACTTCCGTTTGAAGATGCCGTATTTGATTATGCGGTGCTTGAGAAAACGAAAGAAGCACTTCACGTTTTACTATTTGCAGCTCCGGAAGCAAACGTGATGCAATATGCGGAGCTGTTTGAAGCAGTTAAGTTAAAACCGATTGTAGCAGATATTTCTCCGCTTAGTTTGTATCGCTTATTTTACACGTTTGATTTAGCGAACGACGTCGATCACTTTTTATTTGTTCAATTTGATTTATCATCGTTAAATGTCAGTGTCTTTCATCAGCATCGTCCGATATTTACTCGTCAGTTAGCGTTTGATTCACAATGGACATATTGGGAAAAAACGAATGAAGGATGGAAATGGTTAAAAGAAGGACAACCTGAACGTCAACTTGAAGATGTATACAAAGAGCTAGAGCGTGTTATGAATTTTTATCGTTTTTCACTACAAAAAGGCGAGGCGCAAATTACGCGTATCGTTATGATTGGCGATCATCCGCTCATTCATACGTTTTCCCACTTATTACAAGAGCGGCTTGATGTGGCGGTGGAAACGTTAACGTTGCCGCTTTCGATCGACCCTGCTTACTACTTACCAATTGGACTCGGATTAAAAGAGGGTAATGCACATGTTAGTAGAAATTAACTTACTCCCAAAGCGAGAACGGAAATCGCGCTTCATTCCGCTTTTATCAATTGTGGTGGCGGTCTTATTCATTGTTAGTGCAATAACATTTTATTTCATTGTCCAGCGCATGGAACAGCAAATTGAGCAATTGAAAACGGAGCTCGATCAAACGAAAGCGCTGCGCATCGCTGAAGAAGAAAAACAAAAAACAGCAACGAACGCATCTGTCGGAGTCCAATTACAAGAAGCGATTCAATGGGCAGAACAATATCCGATTCATACGGTCGCGCTGTTGCATGAATTTATTGAACGGTTGCCTGAGCGCGGCTTTTTAATCAATGTTTCGTATGCCCGCGATGGGGCCATTCAATTAACGACTCAATTTGATACAACACGTGAAAGCGCCGCCTATTTACAAGCGTTAAAAGATGCATCGTTTATCGCTGATGTGAAACTGACGAGTTTAACCGCAACAGAAGGAAAGACGGAAGAAGAAGGAACAATGCCACGATATATCGGTCAATTTTCTATTCAATTAAACATGGAAGAATGGAAAAAACAGCAACAAGGAGGGGGAACATGAGAAAAACTTTAATGATCAGCCTCTCTCTCTTGTTGTTTGTGTTACTATCATTTGCGCTTTATATGTATGTATATAAACCGCTCGATGATCGCCGGGAGCAATTACAAACAGAATTACAAACGGAAAAAAAGTTGTTACAAACGTTACAAAGTAAACAAACGTCGGGCGAATTACGCACGAGCATCGTCGAACTACAAAAACGTATTCCTGTTCAACCGTTTGTTGAACAATTTTTATTAGACATTGAAAAAGCAGAGGTCGTCTCAAATAGTGAGGTATTGTCGCTTACTTTTCAAGAAGGAGAAAAT
This sequence comes from Anoxybacillus tengchongensis, assembly GCF_014201585.1. Classification (GTDB taxonomy): domain Bacteria; phylum Bacillota; class Bacilli; order Bacillales; family Anoxybacillaceae; genus Anoxybacillus; species Anoxybacillus tengchongensis. Next base: position 33,227 of record NZ_JACHES010000010.1, on the reverse strand, counting down.
GTTGAAGGACCTCCAACGCCGATTCAAAAATTGACAGTCAATCTATCTGTTCGTTCTCCTTCCTATTTTGCACTCGAACAATTTATCGATGTGTTAGAGCGATCAAAGCGCATCGTTTCAGTTGATTTTTTATCGTTCACAGGATATGAAGAATGGACGACAGTCACCGATGAAGTGCCAGAACTGTCTTATTCTCTTACGGTTTCAACGTTTTATGCACCAGAGTTGCGCCAATGGATTGAGCAATTGCCACCGCTTGATTTACCGCAACCGAGCGAAAAGCGAAATCCGTTTCCTTCATTAACGGAACAATAAAGGGGTCGGTCGGATGCAAGATGAACGGGGAATGACGCTGATCGAACTGTTAGCTGTCATCGTCATTTTAAGTATTTTAGTCATGATTGCGACTGTGTCTGTCGTTGAGGTCATTAAAAAGTCGCGCGATCAAGCGTTTGTTGCGAATGCGTATACGCTGTATGAAGCGGCACGGCTTCATGTTGGTGCGCAAAAAGTCGAGTTTTTAACGCCGAATCAAAGCGAAACGTTGACGTACAAACAATTAGTCGATGATGGGGTTCTTGAAGGGATGATAGATCCATACACATCGAAACGTTTGCCACCAAATGATGATTCGTATGTCATTGTGACAAAGCAAAGTGACGGTACAATCACATATGCTGTTTGTTTAAAAGGGGAAACGAAGCAAATTTGTAAAGAAGGTGGTATACCAGTTGACCAATTGTCGGTAAATGATATTCAAGAGCGATAGTGCGAAATTTGACGAAAACCTTCCACGACGAGACGACAAATGTCTCGTTTTTTTTTTCTTTTTTTATGTTACGATGGGCGAAGAATGACAGCGGGAGGGAAAAAAATGGACAAGCCAGCGAAAAAAGCGATCGTGATTAAAGTGAACGGAAAAGAGCAACCGTACACGACTGCGATGAGCACGTTACCGCAATGGTCAAGTGAGCAAAATGAGGAACAAAGCGAAGAACAACATGATTTCATTGAATGGGATAAACAATATAAAACAAAACGATCACCTTGGCGTTCGTTTGCGTTTGCGATTGCTTTAGCTATCGTTCTTGGGACAAGCTTCGGGTTATTTGTGTTAACGATCATTCCAACAACAGAAAGTAAACCGGCATCGACAGCAACGTTACAACAAGAGCAAAAAACGGCAGTGTCGAGTGCACAAATAACGGAGGCGGTTTTTGTCGTTCAAGGAGGAGCGTTTCAAGACGACGAAGCAGCGAGTGCATATGTACAAAAAATAGAAGCACAACATCGTCCGAGTGTTACGGTTGGAAAAAATCCTGTTTACGTGTTTTTAGGGATGGCATTGACAAAAGAAGAAGCGAAACAAATGGCAAGATTATATGAACCGCTCGGAATTGACACATACGTGAAACCGTGGAATGTATCCATCGATGAAAAAGAAAAAGAAGCGTTTTTTACGATCGTTTCTTTTATTAGCAAGTTGCTAGCTGGGCAACAACTTGTTAATGAACAGTGGAAACAGCTACAGTCGTATTCGTTTCATAACGAACATATGAAAAAAGCGTATGAAGCGCTTCAAACTTTTCAACAAACAAACGATGACGCACAACTATGGAAAGCACAACAATATATATTAAACGTTTTACAATAAGAAGCGATTTGCTTCTTTTTTTCTTTGTCGAACCGTTGTATATTGTGTATAAATTTGGTACGATACAAGTGTATCTTCCTTGAAACAAACGCTCATGACAGAAAGGTGATGACGATGCAACTTGTATTAGCTTCTAGTTCTCCTCGCCGTAAACAACTTCTTCGTATGCTTGGACTTCCGTTTGACATCCTCGTCAGCGATGTCGATGAATCATTTGATGCGAACTTATCCCCAAATGAAATTGTACAACAGCTCGCGTATAAAAAAGCAAATGCGGTATGGCAACAAGCAAGTGATGCGTGCGTCATCGGTGCTGATACGATTGTCGTATGTGAAGGAGAAGTGCTTGGAAAGCCAGCAAATGAACAAGACGCCTTTCGGATGTTAAAACGTTTATCCGGAACGACACATGAAGTGTGGACAGGTGTAGCGATTTGTACAGCAAAAGAGTGCGTGACGTTTGCTGAAAAAACGAACGTTACATTTTGGCCGCTTTCAGATGAAGACATTTGGGCGTATATTGCGACAAAGGAGCCGCTTGATAAAGCGGGGGCATATGGCATTCAACAGCGCGGGGCACTTTTTGTTCAAAAAATTGACGGCGATTATTTTTCTGTTGTTGGTTTGCCGGTCGCAAAACTCGCTCGCGAATTAAAAAAATTCGGATTTTATCCATTTCGTTAAAAAAAGGTTAAAATAGAGGGGGGAACGTATGCTTATTCGTCATGTTCCGCCCGATGAACGCCCGCGTGAACGCTTGCTTTCTGAAGGACCGCAAAGCTTATCAAATCAAGAATTGTTAGCTATTTTGCTTCGCACGGGGACGAAACAATATTCCGTTCTCACGCTCGCACAACATTTACTCACCCATTTCGAAGGACTCCGCCAGCTAAAAGATGCGACCATTGAAGAAATGACAAGCATTAAAGGCATTGGAAAAACAAAAGCGATTCAAATTATTGCAGCACTTGAACTCGGTCGGCGTGTGCATCAACTTCAATACGATGATCGCTACGTCATTCGCTCGCCAGAAGACGGTGCGCGTTATGTCATGGAAGATATGCGTTTTTTAAGCCAAGAACATTTCGTTGTGTTATATTTAAATACGAAAAACCAAGTGATGCATAAAAAAACAGTATTCATTGGCAGTTTAAATGCGTCGATCGTTCATCCGCGCGAAGTGTATAAAGAAGCGATTAAACGTTCGGCAGCGTCCATTATTTGTATTCATAATCATCCGTCAGGGGACCCAACGCCGAGCCGTGAAGATATTGAAGTGACGCGTAGGCTCGTGGAGTGCGGTCGTCTCGTCGGCATTGAGTTGCTTGACCATTTAATTATTGGCGACAAAACATATGTAAGCTTAAAAGAAAAAGGATATGTGTAAATCATTCTCTTTTCACTGCAATTACGTTATAATAAATGTCATGAGTTTTTGAAAGTATTTTGTTTCAGAAAGGAAGATACGAATATGTTTGGCATTGGATCAAGAGATCTCGGAATAGATTTAGGTACTGCAAATACGCTTGTATACGTCAAAGGAAAAGGAATTGTTTTGCGCGAGCCTTCTGTTGTCGCACTTCAAAAAGATACGAAACAAATTGTAGCTGTTGGAAATGAAGCAAAACAAATGATCGGACGTACGCCAGGAAATGTTGTTGCACTTCGTCCAATGAAAGATGGGGTTATTGCAGATTACGAAACGACAGCAATTATGATGAAATACTACATTAAACAAGCAACAAAAAATAGCGGACTGTTTGCTGGAAAGCCATACGTCATGGTGTGCGTACCGTCAGGAATTACGGCAGTAGAAGAGCGCGCAGTCATCGACGCAACGAGACAAGCAGGGGCTCGCGATGCTTATACGATCGAAGAACCGTTTGCAGCCGCGATCGGCGCGAATTTGCCTGTATGGGAGCCAACAGGGAGCATGGTTGTTGACATCGGGGGTGGCACAACGGAAGTCGCTGTTATTTCTTTAGGTGGCATTGTGACAAGCCAGTCGATTCGCGTTGCTGGTGATGAAATGGATGAAGCAATTATCCAATATATTCGCAAAACGTACAATTTAATGATCGGAGAGCGTACAGCGGAAGCGATTAAAGTTGAAATTGGTTCAGCAGGAAATCCTGAAGGAATCGGAAGCATGGAAATTCGCGGTCGTGACTTATTAACTGGCTTGCCAAAAACGATTGAAATCCATGCGGAAGAAATTGCTGAAGCGCTGCGTGATACCGTATATGCGATTGTTGATTCCGTGAAAAATACGCTAGAAAAAACGCCGCCGGAGCTTGCTGCCGACATTATGGATCGTGGAATCGTTTTAACCGGTGGGGGAGCGTTGCTACGGAATTTAGATAAAGTCATTAGCCAAGAAACGAACATGCCAGTCATTATTGCTGAAAATCCGCTTGATTGCGTCGCAATCGGTACAGGAAAAGCGCTTGATCATATTCATTTATTTAAAAATAAAGCGCGAGACCATCGCTAATGTGTAAGAAGGTGTTCTCATGCCGAAGTTTTTCTTAAATAAACGGCTCATTATATTGCTTGTCAGCATCATGGTTCTCGTCGCCTTGATCGGCTTTTCATTGAAAGAACGAAACGAATTAAGTTGGATGGAAAAGTTTGTGAAAGACACCGTTGTTTTTATGCAATCGATCGTGCATAAGCCCGCACAGTTTGTTGCGGGCTTCTTTGAAAATGTGAATGATTTGCGCCATACATATGAAGAGAACAAGCGTTTAAAAGAACATTTAGAGCAATACGTTCTTTTGCAATCAGAAGTGGAGTCACTAAAGAAAGAAAACGAACGTTTGCGTGAACTTTTGAATAAAAAAGAAAGTTTACGTGACTTTGTTGCTATTCAAGCGACAGTCATTGGGCGCAATCCAGATCGTTGGGAAGAGACGTTAATTGTCAATAAAGGGTCGCAGCACGGTGTGAAAAAAGATATGGCTGTTATTACACCTCAAGGGTTAATCGGCAAAGTGCGTAGCGTCTCCCCATTTAGCGCAACGGTGCAACTGCTGAGCGCAAAAGATCGACAAAACCGTATTTCCGCATTTATTCAAGGAGATGAAAACGTATTCGGTTTAATAGAAGGATACGATGAAGAGAGAGAAGCGTTGCTACTAAAGCGTATTCCGTATGATGCAAAAATAGAAAAAGGGCAGCGCGTATTTACATCAGGACTTGGTGGGATTTTTCCAAAAGGATTGTTTATCGGAGAAGTTGAAGAAGTCGTTGCGGATGAGTACGGGCTTACACAAATTGCCTATATCAAGCCAGCAGCGAATTTTTATGACATTGATGATGTGATCATTGTGAAACGAAAAATTGAGATGTCGCAAGAGGAGGAAGGACAATGAGCCGCTTGTTTCTTCCTTCCCTTGTGACCGTTATGTTTTTATTAGAAAGCATTATTGTTCAATTGTTTTCACAGCCATTATTTGATGTTTATTTGCTCGTGCCGCGTATGTTGCTCGTTTTAATCGTGTTTATTACGATTTTTATTGGACAAACAGAAGGAATGACGTACGGATTCATCTTCGGTCTATTATACGATGTAGCATATACGGAACTATTAGGTGCTTATGCCTTTGCCTTTTCGCTCATTGCTTATTTAATTGCAAAAGCGATGAACGTTTTGCATAAAAACGCATGGACGGCTTCTTTTTTTGCCATTGTGGCGATCGCATGTGTGGAGTGGTACGCATACGCCATTCAACTCGTTATTGGTGGAACGACTATGTCTGTTCAAACGTTTTTTCAGGCACGCTTTTTACCAACGTTGTTTATTCATACAATTGTCATTTTGATCATCGCCTATCTGCTAAAGCAAACGTTGTTAAAGTGGCATGAGAAGCGGGATGAATCGTCGCCAGTGTGAAGGAATACAAAAAAAATGCGGAGAAATATTTATTGAGGTGAAAGTCGTGGCTGGCAAGGAGAAAAGAGCATATGTGTCGATGAAAGGGACGAAAGAAGGGTTGACGTTGCATCTTGATGATACGTGCGCCTATGACGAACTATTAAAACAAGTGGACGAATTGTTGATGACGACAACTCGAGATGAGGAAGGTCCGCTTGTTGCGGTGCACGTGCATGTTGGCAACCGATATTTGACGCGTGAACAAGAAGAAAGATTGCGCGATGTCATCCGAATGAAAAAAAATTTAATTGTGCACTCGATTGTAAGCAATGTGATGACGAAACAAGAGGCGTTGGAGTGGAAAAAGAAAAATGAAATTGTGTCTGTTGCGAAAATCGTTCGTTCTGGACAAGTGCTACATATCGATGGGGACTTGCTTTTAATCGGTGATGTGAATCCTGGCGGAACCGTCATTGCGACAGGAAATATTTTTGTGTTGGGGGCGTTACGCGGCATTGCTCATGCAGGGTATGATGGAAATCGCCAAGCGATCATTGCTGCTTCAGTCATGAAGCCAACACAGTTGCGCATTAGCGATGTGATGAATCGAGCACCAGACTATCGTACCGACGAAGGAAATGAAATGGAGTGTGCTTATATTGACGAACATGATCAAATTGTTGTCGATCGACTCCAACTATTAATGCATTTACGTCCGCATTTAACTCGGTTAGAAGGGAGTTTTTGACAGTGGGAGAAGCGATTGTTATTACTTCTGGCAAAGGTGGCGTTGGCAAAACAACAACGACGGCAAATCTCGGAACGGCGCTAGCACTATTAGGAAAGCGTGTCTGTCTTGTTGACACCGATATCGGGTTGCGCAATCTTGACGTCATTATGGGGTTAGAAAATCGCATCATTTATGATCTTGTCGACGTTATCGAAGGACGTTGCACGGTTCAAAAAGCGCTCGTGAAGGATAAGCGGTTTGAAGATCGTCTGTATTTATTACCAGCTGCCCAAACGAGCGACAAGTCTGCGGTTACGCCGGAACAAATGAAACAACTCATTGACGATTTAAGACAAGATTACGATTATATTTTAATTGATTGTCCTGCGGGTATTGAACAAGGATATAAAAATGCTGTTGCAGGAGCGGATGAAGCGATTGTTGTGACGACACCAGACATTTCCGCTGTTCGCGATGCGGATCGAATTATCGGTCTGCTTGAAAAAGAAGAGCATATGAGACGCCCGCGTTTAATTATTAATCGCATTCGCAGCCATATGTTAAAAAATCATGATATGTTAGACATTGATGAAATTGTCATGCACTTATCTATCGATTTACTTGGTATTATTGTTGATGACGAACACGTTATTAAAGCGTCAAACAATGGTGAGCCGATTGTTCTCGATCCGAATAGCAAAGCCTCAATAGCATATCGCAACATTGCTCGGCGCCTTCTCGGCGAATCAGTGCCGCTCATGTCGCTCGATGATGAAGAGCAAAAAGGCTTTTTCTCGAAAATTAGAAAATTGTTTAGCGCTCGCTAGCACTTCCGATTGGAGGTGCTTTTTTCATTCATATCTTCCCGATTTCCCCATACATATAATACAAATAGGACGAGAGGGGTGGGAGTGTGAGCGATCGAATTGAACATATTCGAAAACGAATCGCCAAGCGGAAAAAGGAGCGTGAACGTCACGTTCAAACGATGTTGACGAATTGGAGCGAAGATGAAAAATACGGAAACCCAACGGTTGTGACGTACGAAGGGGAGCGTGAATCGTCGCTGTTTCGCAAAGATATATTTTTATTTAAAAGCTTCCTCGCAGCACTATTATTTTTTAGTGTGGCCATTTTGTTTCAATATGATTCTCCGAAAATGGAAGGAGCCCGTACGTTTGTCAAACAAGTGATGGAAAAAGATTTTCAGTTTGCGACCGTTGCTCAATGGTATGAAAAAACATTTGGCAAGCCGCTTGCGTTTTTTCCAGTAAAAAAGCAACAAGAAACAACAGCAGCATATGCCTTTCCTGCTTCAGCGCGCGTTGTAGAAACGTTCGAACATAATGGACAAGGCGTTGTCATTGAAACTGATGAAACGATTAAAGCAGTCGAAGAAGGGATTGTCGTATTTGCAGGAGTGAAAGAACCGCATGGAAAAACGGTCATTATTCAACATGCAGACGGAAGTGAAACGTGGTATGGAAAATTATCGGCTATTTCTGTAAAGCTATATGATTTTATTGAGGCGGGAAAAGAAGTAGGAAAAGCGGAGGAGAATAATCAAAAACGTATATTTTATTTTGCCGTTAAACAAGGGGATCATTTTATTGATCCAATTCAGGTGATTTCCTTTGAATAAGTGGCTATCTATTTTCATGAACATTCATATCCATCCGCTTTTTTGGTTCATTGCGCTCATAGCGATTATGACCGCTCAATTTCAGACGCTTCTTTTGTTGTTTTGGATTGTTCTTTTGCACGAACTTGGACACGTTATAGCGGCACATTTGTTTTCGTGGCGTGTGAAACGCATCTTACTTTTGCCGTTTGGTGGGGTAGCTGAGATGGATGAGCATGGGAATCGTCCGTTCCATGAAGAATTAATCGTGATACTGGCAGGTCCATTTCAGCATATTGTTATTTTTTTTATTGCATATATAGCACATAGCGCCAACATGTTATCGGATGAGTGGTATAAGCAACTGCTTGAGTACAATTTATCCATTTTACTCATTAACTTATTACCAATTTGGCCGCTCGATGGAGGAAAGTTATTGTTCCTTTATCGCACAATGCGTACATCGTTTCGACGTGCGCACGAACAAACGCTTTATGCGTCATCTTTGTTTTTAATCGCATGTTTTATTACTTTACTTATTTTTGCGCCGATGCAAATCAATTTATGGATCATCGGTCTTTTTTTAGCACATGCCATTTGGGTTGAATGGAAGCAACGAACGTACGTATGGATCCGTTTTTTACTTGAACGTTACTACGGAAAACGAATCGAATATCGGGCATTGAAGCGTCTTGTCGTCGATGCAAATGATCCGTTATTTCGCGTTCTTCTTTTGTTTCATCGTGGAAAAAAACATGCGATCCTCGTAAAGAAAAATCAAATGGAAATGGAACTTGATGAAAATGAATTGTTGTATGCTTATTTTCATGAGAAACGAACGAATGAACCGATCGGCCATTTAATTTTTACGTATTGACAATTGTTTTCTTTTTATGCTATCATCTTCTATGTTGTGTAGCACCCGTGCTACAACCGCTCAGCTAAGGCTATTTAAGCGTTCGCTTGAACCGCCTCGCAGCTGGCGAGTCTGAGTCTAATTTAGGAGGTGCAAATATGTACGCGATTATTGAAACTGGTGGAAAACAAATTAAAGTGCAAGAAGGCCAAGCGATTTACATCGAGAAAATCGATGCAGCGGAAGGCGAAACAGTAACATTCGACAAAGTGTTATTTGTAGGTGGCGAAAACGTAAAAGTTGGTAATCCTACAGTCGCTGGCGCAACAGTAACGGCGAAAGTTGAAAAACATGGTCGTCAAAAGAAGATCATCGTTTTCAAATATAAGCCAAAGAAAAACTATCGTCGTAAGCAAGGTCATCGCCAACCATACACAAAAGTTGTTATCGAAAAAATTAACGCATAAGGCGTAAGCGATGATTCGTATAACGATTAGTCGAACGGCGGAAGGGACGATTCAGTCCTTTACGATTAGCGGACACGCTCAGTTTGCGAAGCGTGGACAAGATATTGTATGTGCAGGTGTATCAGCCATTTCGTTTGGTGCGGTCAATGCGATCGTCGCCTTGACGAACGTGAAACCGATCATTCAACAAGGAAAAGATGGCTATCTTCATTGCGAACTTCCGACAATTGAAGATGCGAAAGTGCTAGCCGATGTGCAACTTCTTCTTGAAGGAATGATCGTGTCGCTCCAAACGATTGAGCGTGATTACGGTAAATATGTCAAAATAACGACGAAAACGTTGTAGGAGGTGACACGACATGTTGCGTTTAGATCTTCAGTTTTTCGCATCGAAAAAAGGAGTAGGTTCAACAAAGAACGGTCGTGATTCGATCGCAAAACGTCTTGGCGCGAAGCGTGCAGACGGTCAATTCGTCACAGGCGGTTCTATTCTTTACCGTCAACGCGGAACAAAAATTTACCCAGGATTAAACGTAGGACGCGGTGGTGACGACACACTTTACGCGAAAGTTGATGGAATCGTTCGTTTTGAGCGCATGGGTCGCGATCGTAAAAAAGTGAGCGTTTATCCTGTTGTGAAAGAAGCATAAAGAAGTGGAAAACTCTAACCGGCTTGGTTAGGGTTTTCTTTTTGTTAGCGTATGTTATAATTATAGTCAAAATGTTTATGGGAGAATGAATGATGGAGAAGCGGTGGACGATTGTGGAGGCATTGCGTCATTCCAGGCACGATTGGCTCAATAAAATTCAGTTAATTAAAGGAAATTTATCTTTACATCGGATTGATCGCGTGAATGAGATCATTCAACAAATTATCATTGAAGCAGAAAATGAAGCAAAGCTCACGAACTTACAAACAGAACAATTCGCTGAATTGCTTATGACGTATCATTGGCAAGCACGTCATATTCAACTCGAGTATGACGTGTTAGGAGAGCCACGTTCATTACATGCATATGATCATATGCTCGTTACATGGTGTCAAACATTTTTACATATGCTTGAGGAATGTTCTTCTCCACATGTTGAAAACTATGTAACGATCACGATCGATTTAACAGAGAAAAATGTACGATTATTTGTTGATTATCGTGGCATGCTTCAAAAACTAGAGACGGTAAAAACATGGATTCAAGACCATAAGCAAGATGATGCACTTACACTTTGTGATTGCGTCATTCAACAACATGAATTAACGATATGTGTAACTATTTCATCTTTTTAAATAAAAGGTGAAAAGATCGGAGGAGGAAAACGATGTTTGTTGATCAAGTGAAAATATACGTGAAAGGTGGCGACGGTGGAAACGGAATGGTCGCGTTTCGGCGCGAAAAATACGTTCCAAAAGGCGGTCCAGCGGGGGGAGACGGTGGAAAAGGTGGCGACGTCGTATTTGTTGTTGATGAAGGATTGCGAACGTTAATGGATTTTCGCTATCAACGCCATTTTAAGGCGCCACGTGGTGAACATGGCATGTCGAAAAATCAACATGGAAAAAACGCCGAAGATTTAATTGTCAAAGTGCCACCAGGAACGGTTGTTATTGACGATGAGACGAAAGAAGTGATTGCTGATTTAACAGAACATGGACAACGATTTGTCGTAGCAAAAGGTGGTCGCGGAGGACGAGGAAATACTCGATTTGCAACCGCATCGAATCCGGCACCAGAAATTGCTGAAAACGGGGAGCCGGGACAAGAACGATACGTGACGTTAGAATTAAAACTACTTGCTGATGTTGGGCTTGTCGGTTTCCCGAGCGTCGGTAAATCGACGCTATTGTCCGTCGTTTCAGCAGCGAAACCGAAAATTGCAGACTATCATTTTACGACGATCGTTCCAAATTTAGGTGTCGTTGAAACAGAAGATGGTCGTAGTTTCGTTATGGCTGATTTACCAGGTCTTATTGAAGGTGCTCATCAAGGAGTTGGACTCGGGCATCAATTTTTACGTCATATTGAGCGAACACGTGTCATTGTGCATGTCATTGATATGGCTGCCATTGAAGGACGAGATCCGTACGAAGATTATGTAGTGATTAACGAAGAATTAAAACAATATAATTTACGCCTAACAGAGCGACCACAAATTATTGTGGCGAATAAAATGGATATGCCACATGCAGAGGAACATTTGCAACAGTTTAAAGAAAAATTAAATGAAGATGTGCCGATTTTCCCAATTTCAGCAGTCACTCGTCAAGGGATTCGTGAACTGTTATTTGCCATTGCTGATTTGCTTGAGACGACGCCAGAATTTCCTCTTTATCCACAAGAGGAAGAAGCGATTCATCGCGTTGTTTACAAACTTGAAAAAGAAGAAGCTCCGTTTCATATTACGCGCGATGATGATGGAACGTTTATTTTATCAGGGGAAAAGATTGAAAAGCTATTTAAAATGACCGATTTTTCACGAGAGGAGTCCGTTCGTCGTTTTGCGCGCCAATTGCGCTCACTTGGGGTGGACGATGCACTGCGCGCTCGCGGAGCGAAAGATGGGGATATTGTGAAACTATTGAATTACGAATTTGAATTTGTTGATTAATGTGAAAGGGGGCGCTTGTGCGGTGGATAAAAAGTTTTACTTAGTGCGTGAAGATGTATTGCCTGAGGCGATGAAAAAAGTATTGGCCGCGAAAGAATTAATTGAGCGAAAAAAAGTCGATTCCGTCGCTGACGCTGTGCAACTTGTCGATGTCAGCCGAAGCGTTTTTTATAAATACCGCGACGCCGTTTTTCCATTCCATACGATGGTTCGTGAAAAAATTATTACGCTTTTTTTCCACTTAGAAGACCGTTCAGGCACCCTTTCAAAGCTATTAAGCGTTGTTGCAGCGGCCAACTGTAACGTGCTTACGATTCATCAAACGATTCCGCTTCAAGGGCGTGCAAACGTCACGCTATCGATGAGTACAAGCGAGATGACGATGACGATTGATGAGCTAATTTCGCAACTAAAACAGCTGCCTTTTGTTGAAAAAGTAGAGATTCTTGGGTCAGGGGCGTAGAGAGGAGAAGAAAGGTGAAAATCGGATATTTAGGACCAAAAGGGACGTTCACGCATGCGGCTGTTGAAGCTGTTTTCCCTCATATTCTGAACGTTCCATATCATACGATTCCGCAATGCATGGACGCTGTGCGTGACGGCGAAGTGGAGTTAGCCGTTGTTCCGTTAGAAAATGCACTTGAAGGTTCCGTCAATTTGACAATTGATTATTTAATTCATGAATGCAATTTGCCAATTGTAGGGGAAATTATCGCGCCAATTGAGCAACATTTGCTTGTTCATCCATCTCGATCGGAGCATTGGATGCATGTTGAACGTATTTATTCACATTCACATGCGATTGCTCAATGCCATAAGTTTTTACATCGTCATCTAAAAGAGGCAACGTATGAATACGTCACTTCAACAAGTGCAGCGGCTAAATATGTAAGCGAGCATCCGAACGAAAAAATTGCAGCGATTGGCAACCGTCTTGCCGCAAAACAATACGGTTTGGCGATTGCGAAAGAAAACATTCATGATTATGACTACAACCATACGCGTTTTATTGTTTTGCATCGTGAACGTTGTTTATTGCCTGTAAAAGATCAAGAAGACGGGTTTAAAACGACGCTAATGGTTATGTTGCCGAAAGATCAAGCAGGAGCGCTTCATCAAGTGTTATCGGCGTTTGCATGGCGAAAGCTCAACTTAACAAAAATTGAATCCCGACCGGCGAAAACAGGACTTGGAAACTACTTTTTTATCATCGATATCGATCAAAAAATGGATGACGTTTTAATTCCTGGAGCGATTGCAGAACTAGAAGCACTGGGCTGTACGGTGCAACTACTAGGTAGCTATCCGTATTATACCGTGAAAAAAACATCCCTCGTGTAAAGGGATGTTTTTATTCAATTAAAAACCGAGCTTGTTTTAGAGCAGCGCATGCTTCATCTAACTTTTCTACGCAATCGGCTTCGAGCGTGTGCAAATGCACGCCGTCTGTCAGTTGAGATAAATAGGCGGATTTCGTTTCGTTAATTTTTCGAATAAATTCATCTACTTCTAGTCGATTGCTGACCATAATAGATGCTGTTAAGTCACCATATACTGGATGTTCAATTTTAACGTCCTTAACCGTCACCCCATGGTCGACAATGATATACAGTTCATCTTTCGTTTGTTCGGGTGTGTGACAACAAGCGATCACGCGTGTGTACATATGAGTAGAAGAAGATGATAAATATAAGTACCCTTGACTTGTTGCAATAATCGGTTCGTTCCTTGCCTTTAATAAGGAAATATCTTGAACAATGACTTGGCGACTTACGTTTGTTTTATTCGCCAATTCTGTGCCTGTCATCGGGCGATGATTCTCCTTCAGCCATTGCAAAATGAGTGCCCGTCGTTCTTCCCCTAGTAATTTCTTTTCTTTTTTCATGTTGACATCCTTTCTTTTTGAAGCTGTTCAAGTACAGAAACAACCGTTTCTACATCATTTTTTGTTGTACGTACACCAAACGATAGACGAATGAACTGCTTCGCTTCATCTTCCTCCTTGCCGATGGCGATCATCGTTTTTGAAGGTGCTTGCTTTCCGACTTGACATGCGCTGCCAGTAGAAATCGCAATCCCATGACGATTGCAGTGCAACATGACATATTGCCCTTCAAAGCCGTGGACGAGACAGCCAACGATTTGTGGCAATTGGTCAGTTGGATGCTCAAAAACTGTTATCGGCAGTTGTTTTTGGGTGATTTGTTCAACAAAATAACGACGCAATTCATTCATATGTTGTTGAACTGTGTTTCGCTTGTTTTCAGCTTCAAGCGCAGCAGTTGTAAAAGAAGCGATGCCTGGCACGTTGACTGTTCCCGGTCGAAATCCGCCTTCATGTGTCGTGTTTGGTAGCGACATGTGCCAACGTACGCGTGGGTTCATGTAAACAGCTCCAACCCCTTTTGGACCATAAATTTTATGGCTAGAGATGGATATGCTATCAAGATGGAACTGTTTCACATCTATCGGTATTTTACCAAAAGTTTGTACACAATCGCTATGAAAGACAATTTGTTTTTTCTTTAATAACTCTCCAATTTGTTTCAACGGCTGAATTGTACCGATTTCGGAATTCGCATGTTGAATAGACACGAGAATCGTTTCCTCTGTCAATGCCCGTTCAAGCGCCTTCATATCAACTTGTCCGAAACGATCAACAGGCACGTACGTAACGGTAAACCCTTCTTGCTCAAGCTGAGCGCATACAGCATGAACGGAAGCGTGTTCGACGCTTGATGTAATAATATGCTTCCCTTTATGACGATGGGCATAAGCAAGCGAACGAATGGCGAGGACGTTTGCTTCTGTTCCTCCACTTGTAAAATATATTCCTTTTTCTTCGCCACTAACGAGTTGAGCGATTTGTTTTCGGCAAATGGTAAGTAGTTCATTTGCCGCTGTTCCGATGTCATGAAGACTGCTTGCGTTTCCAAAATATTTTTTTGCACTTTCTACATAAACAGCTAACGCTTCTTCACTCATTGGCGTCGATGCAGCGTAATCTAAATAAATCATCTCATTCACCAACTTCCAAAACAAAAGTCTTGTCATCAGTTTAAATATATGTCAATATAGGTGTCAAGACAGTATGAAATGGAGGAACATCCATGCGTGAAGCGGATGTGATTATTGTTGGTAGCGGCCTTGCAGCGTTAATGGTTGCCTACCATTTATGTGAGTATAAAAATGTGATCATTTTCACGAAGTCAAATAAAGAAACAAGTAATTCTTGGCTTGCTCAAGGAGGAGTGGCTGCTGCCATTCATCCGAATGATCATTGGCTATCTCACTATGAAGATACAATCATCGCAGGGTGTGAACATAATGACGACGAGGCGGTACGCATTTTAGTTCAAGAAGGACGTGAAGCGATTCAACATTTTATGAACATCGGTTTTTTATTTGATGTGGACGAACGTGGACAGCTCCTTTTTGGACAGGAAGGTGCGCATCGCATGAAGCGTATTTTACATGCTGGAGGAGATGCGACTGGAAAAAATATGGTGTTCTTCTTATTTGAGAAGCTTTCCGGACGCGTGACGTTTATTGAAAACGATCCTGTCATTGATTTACTTGTTTCTGATGGACATTGTGTGGGCGTACAGACGAAACATAGAACGTATACCGCCAATGCAACGATTATTGCAACAGGTGGAATTGGACAGTTGTACACGTTTACATCGAACGCTGAAACGGCAACAGGTGATGGAATTGCAATGGCGTATCGCGCAGGTGCAGCTGTTACGGATATGGAGTTTGTACAGTTTCATCCGACAATGCTCTATGTGAATGGAAAGGCGGTCGGTCTCATTTCCGAAGCGGTGCGTGGTGAAGGAGCCATTTTAGTGACCGATGACGGTCGTCAAGTGATGGATGGGGTGCATCCACAAAAAGATTTAGCTCCACGTGACGTCGTATCTCGAGCGATTGACCATGAAATAAAAAACGGTCATCGCGTATTTTTAAATATTTCTATGATCCCACACTTCCCATCCCGTTTTCCGACGATCACATCCCTTTGTGAGCGCTATCACGTCGATTGGCGTAGCGGACTCATCCCTGTTGTTCCGGGAGCCCATTTTTTAATGGGAGGGATCGTTGTAAATATGGATGGGGAAACGACGCTACCGGGATTGTATGCGGTTGGAGAGGCAGCATGTACAGGTGTACATGGTGCAAACCGTTTAGCGAGCAATTCGTTGCTTGAAGCGCTTGTCTTTAGTAGAAGATTGGCTTTTCACTTATTGCAAAAAACAGGGCAACATCGGACGTTAAAGAAAAGTGAAAGAAAAGAAAATCAATTACGTATTGTGTTACCAACAAGAGACGAAATTCAGCATGTAATGACGCAATATGTCGGCATTGTTCGCGATTATGACAAATTGTTTCAAGCAAAACGATGGTTTGAACAATATTCCATTCATGAACTCGTCACCGTGGCACCTGAGGAGGATGATGAGAAACGGACGATCATATATATGTTAATCGTTGGATGGCTTATCACAACTTCCGCTTTGCAAAGAAAAGAAAGTCGCGGTGCTCACTATCGAAGCGATGAACCGTTTGAAAAAATGTATTGGGAAAAACGACGTATCATACGCACGAAAGCAGAGCATTTCACGAAGGAGGGGTTCCGTTGAATGAGTTAAAGTTAAAAGAACTACTCAAACAGTTTTTTTTAGAAGATATTGGAGAACGTGATGTGACGAGCGAAACGATTTTTTCTCCGATGGATGAAGGAAGGGCGATATTTGTTGCCAAAGAAGATGGAATGATCGCAGGTGTATCGATTATTGAAATCGGGTATAAGTTATTACACTCGTCGATCGCATGTCAATTGTATAAACGAGATGGAGAACGTGTGAAAAAAGGGGAACCGATTGCTGTCGTTTCCGGTCCAATGATTCCGCTTTTATCAGGTGAGCGCGTCATTTTAAACTTACTTCAGCGCATGAGTGGTATTGCCACGTTGACAAACCAAGCCGTTCGAGCACTTAACAGCAATCATACACGCATTTGTGATACGCGAAAAACAACACCAGGACTTCGCATGTTAGAAAAATATGCGGTGACATGCGGTGGTGGATATAATCATCGCTTCGGTTTATATGATGGGGTGATGATTAAAGATAATCATATTGCGTTTTGCGGGTCGATTAAAAAAGCAGTAGAACGTGTTCGTTCCCAACTTGGTCATATGGTAAAAATTGAAGTAGAAACGGAAACGAAACAACAAGTCATCGAAGCGGTTGAAGCAGGGGCGGATATCATTATGTTTGATAACCGTACACCGGAAGAAATTCGCGAATTTGTCCAACTCGTCCCATCGTCCATCATTACAGAAGTTTCAGGCGGAATTACGCTTGAAAATATTGCACAATATCGAGATACAGGGGTTGACTACATTTCGTTAGGCATGTTAACGCACTCAGCAAAAGCGCTAGACATTAGTTTAAACGTGCAGTAGGAGGAATAAAGAATGAACGTATTACAATTGATGCAACAACAAGATGCGATGCCAGAGACGTATAAACAGTTGTCGGTTGAAGAAATGGAAGAACGAGTGGCTCGTGTCAAACAAAAGCTCGGCGCTCGTTTATTTATCCCAGGTCACCATTATCAAAAGGACGAAGTCATTCAATTTGCAGATGCGACAGGCGATTCATTGCAATTGGCGCAAGTGGCAGCGAAAAATAAAGAAGCTGAATATATTGTATTTTGTGGCGTGCATTTCATGGCGGAAACTGCTGATATTTTAACGAGTGACGAACAAATCGTCATTTTACCAGATATGCGCGCAGGCTGTTCGATGGCTGATATGGCAGAAATTGAACAAGTTGAACGAGCGTGGCCAATATTGCAACAATTGTTCGGAGATACGATTTTACCGTTAACGTACGTCAACTCTACAGCTGCAATTAAAGCGTTTGTCGGTTTGCATGGCGGGGCAACAGTGACATCATCAAATGCGAAAAAAATGGTCGCATGGGCGTTTACACAACAAGAGCGTATTTTCTTTTTGCCCGATCAACATTTAGGAAGAAATACAGCATACGATCTTGGCGTTCCGTTAGAACAAATGGCCGTATGGGATCCGGCTACAAATACATTGCAATACGAGGGAGATGTTCAAAAGATTAAAGTAATCTTATGGAAGGGTCATTGTTCTGTTCATGAAAACTTTACTGTGAAACATATTGAACATATTCGAAAAACAAAGCCAGATATGAAAATTATTGTTCATCCAGAATGTAGCTGGGAAGTGGTGCAACAAGCGGATGATGCGGGATCAACGAAATACATTATCGAAACGATTGCTAACTCACCAGCAGGAAGCAAATGGGCAATCGGAACAGAAATGAATTTAGTAAATCGCATCATTCAGCAACATCCAGATAAAGAAATCGTGTCGTTAAACCCGTATATGTGTCCATGTTTAACGATGAACCGCATTGATTTACCGCATTTACTTTGGGCGCTCGAATCGCTTCATGAAGGAAAAGTTGTAAACCGTATTACCGTGCCAAACGATGTAGCGGAAGGAGCGATGTTAGCACTTGAGCGCATGTTAGCCCGTGCATAAGATCGGCATTTTTTTTGCCGGTCTTTTTTATTTTTATCATAAAAAAAGCTTTCCGTTCATAAGTTATGTTGAAGTCTAGTAGCGACAAGCTGAACATGACATACACGTCACGTCTGAACATAGGAGGGGGAAACACGTGAAAATTCATATCGTTCAAAAAGGGGATACACTTTGGAAAATTGCAGAAAAATATGGGGTTGATTTTGAAGAGCTAAAAAAAATGAACGCTCATTTAAGCGATCCGAATTACATTATGCCAGGTATGAAAATTAAAGTACCAACACCAGCCACACCAGTAAAACCTGTCAAAAAGGAAACACCGAAAGTTTCAGTTGATGTGGATATTCATGTAAACAAAAAAGAGCAACCATTACAACAACCGCAAAACGTTGAACCGATAGCAAAAGAAATTCCAATTGCAAAGACACCGGAGAAAAAAGAAGAACCGAAACAAGAGATGCCGCTTTTGCCACCAAAGCCGCCAAATATTATGCCAAATATGATGGAACATGACGAAGATATGCAAATACCACCATTTCCAGATATTCCACCGATTCCACCAACACAAGCGCCAATGATGGAGGAGCAACCACAACAACCGATGCAGCCGCAGCCTGTTCCGATGCCGTTGCCAGTGCCGATGCCTTGCATTCCTATTTCACCGATAATGCCAGGATATGGTTTTTACCCATGGATTCCACCGATGTATCCTGTCATGCCATGGGCATATCCGCAAGGAATGATGAATACCGATGATTGCGGATGCGGTGAATCGCAACAGACGCCATATATGCCACAAATGCCAAGCGGCATGAATGAATATTCGCAGCAGACACAACAAGCACCGACTCCGAATCAAATGTATCCATCACAAATGCCGTATGGTGAAAATATGCCAATGGCACAGCAACCGATGTATATGCCGCAACAAGCAATGCCGTACGGTCCATACGGATGGCAGCAAACGTGGCCGGTACAGCCATACGGAGTAAACCCATATTTTTCTGTTCCTTATCGTGAGGAAGAAGAGGGGCAATAATGTCGCCTCTTTTTCTTTTTGTTTTTTGTGTGATAAAATGAACATGATCATGTTGCAAAGAAAGGAATGTACATACATGGAACAAAAAATTGAAAAATTAATTGTATGGCTTCGTGAACGCGTACAAGAAGCAGGGATGAACGGAGCCATTGTCGGCATTAGTGGCGGCATCGACTCAGCGGTCGTTGCTCATTTAATTAAGCGAGCGTTTCCTAATCACTCATTAGGGCTCATTATGCCATGTAAAAGCAATCCAAAAGATCAAGAAGATGCATTGAAAGTTGTAGAAAGTTGTGGCATTGACCATCATGTCATCGACTTAACAGAAACGCATCGCGTATTATTTGGCGAAATTGAAAAGCAATTAAAAGAGAAAGAACAATGGAACGAGCAAGCTGCCCGTCTTGGTGATGCGAATACGCGCGCACGGTTGCGCATGACAACGTTGTATGCGGTCGCTAACAATTACGGCTATCTTGTTGTCGGAACGGACAATGCGGCCGAATGGCATACCGGCTATTTTACAAAATACGGTGACGGTGGCGTTGATTTAGTTCCGCTCGTTCATTTTACAAAAGGTGAAGTACGCGAAATGGCTCGTATTCTCGGTGTACCTGAAGAAATTATTACAAAAGCGCCTAGCGCAGGTCTTTGGGAAGGGCAGACAGATGAAAACGAAATGGGTACAACATATGACATGATTGACAAATATTTAAAAGGTGAGCCAATTCCAGAACGCGACCGTGCCATTATTGAACGACTTCATGAACGTTCACATCATAAGCGACAATTAGCCATTGCTCCACCAAAATTTTAACAGCGATAAAACCCTTTTTTTGCGCCAAGCTAATGATGTAGACGCATTGTCTACAAAAGCGAAAAGGGGGTTTTTTCTTTGCGGAAGCGAATCGTCGCTCTCGGTACAGTCCTCGCACTTAGCGGGTTAGTTGCTTGTAATAATCAAGCGCTTGATACACGTTATACCGATCGCACACGTCCGATCGGATATTACTCAAACGAAAACGATATGACTGGGTTTCAATATGGCCGCTACGGTACAGAGCGTTTAAACGGAAACGTTCGTCAAGTGCGTGACAACGACGGACCGATTACGGAAATGCTTGATCGTGGCATGGATCGAACGATGCGGACACCACAAGTGGATCGCAATTTTAGCCGCGCTGATCGCAACTATCACGGGCATTTAAATACGATGGATGAACGTACGCGCCCATCGTATTACCGTAACTATAACGGAGCGTTAGCTGAAAAAATTGCGAAGCGTGCCGCAAGCGTCGCCAACGTAAAAGACGCCCGTGCTGTTGTTTCAGGGGAACGTGTCGTCGTTGCAGTATCAACGACAGAGAAAAATACAACGCGTATTGAACGTCTCGTTCGTCAAGCGATCGCCCCATATACAGCGGGCAAAACCGTTCGCGTAGTTGCAAATGAAAGCATGTACAACCGTATTCGTACGCTCGACAATGATATTCGCGACGGTGGCCCAATGGATCAACTAGAGCGTGATATTCGTGACATATTTAACGATATGGGCGATATGATCGAACGCCCATTCATGAATCGTGGATAAAAGAACAGGGGCTTCCCCCTGTTCTTTTTTATGCATTTTTGTTATAGTTTTTTATGGACATTTTTCACATATGAGAGGGGATCCGAATGGCAGGACATTCTAAGTGGAAAAATATTCAACGTCGCAAAAACGCACAAGATGCGAAACGTGGAAAACTATTTATGAAATTGGCGAAGGAAATTTACGTGGCGGCCAAAATGGGCGGTGGCGATCCAACAACAAACGCTACGTTGCGTCTTGCGATTGAAAAAGCAAAATCGGCTAACATGCCGAACGAAAATATTGAACGTGCGATTAAAAAAGCAACGGGAAATCAAGAGCATACACATTATGAGGAAATTCGTTATGAAGGGTATGGACCAGGCGGCGTAGCGGTCATGGTTATTTGCTTAACCGACAATAAAAATCGGACAGCTTCCAACGTTCGTGTAGCATTTTCAAAAAATGGTGGAAACTTAGGAGAGACGGGATGCGTTTCGTATTTATTTGATCGAAAGGGATTAATAGTCATCGCACGTGAAGGTTTAGATATAGATGAAGATGAGATGTTGTTACAAGCGATTGAAGCTGGCGCAGATGAAATGGAGACGACGGAAGACTCATTTGAAATTTATACATCCCCAGAACAGTTCGAGCAAGTAAAAAATACGTTAGCTACGCAAGGATTTGTATTTGCAACAGCTGAAATAACAATGATTCCGCAAACGTATACGACGTTAACAGGTGACGATTTAACGAAAATGTTAAAACTGATTGATATGCTTGAAGACGATGATGATGTACAAGAAATTTATCATAACTTAGATGAATCGATGTTAGAATAAAGTTAGAATAAACGGTCTTGCGATGGCAAGACCGTTTAATTTTGGAGAAAATGGTCAACATATGAATGAGGTGAGAACGATGAATATTGTACTGACACTATGGCTTAGTTTATTTTTTGCACAGAGTGCATCCTCTGTACACATGACAATCATTTTAGAGACCGTATATATGGATGGGGAAGTGAGTGAGGAAATAAAGGAAGAAACGGTAACATCGATGAAAGACATTTGGAACAAATATAAAGATTGGCATCTGGTCAATATGGATGACGAGCAAATTGTTTTTCAACGATATGTTGACGATTTGTCACCATTAACGAAAGCAGGATATTTCGGTCTTACTAAAGATGGAACACTTTCTATTTTTGAAGGAAAGCCAGGTGAATCCTCTCGCGTGATCCAGTCGTTTTTTCAAATTGATGTAAAAAAACTTGAAAGTCATGAACGGGAGAAATTAGAAAAAGGCATTTCTGTTCGTTCGAAAAGAAATTACAAACGCGTCATTGAAGCGTATGAGCCGTTTGGAAAATAAGCCCGCACATCAAGCGGGCTTTTTTATATGTTTAATCGTGTCTTGCTGTACGCTTTCCGCTTTTCTCATCTTATGTTAAAATGAAAGGCGTGGGAAAAGGAGGACGAGCCGTTGATTGAATTTATTCGTGGATACGTCGATTACGTTTGTCCGGAATATATCGTCGTTGAAAATAATGGAATAGGCTATCAAATTTTTACCCCAAATCCGTTTTCATTTCACATTAGCAAACAGGAACAGATCATCGTATATACATATCATTATGTGCGTGAAGATGTGCTTGCGCTTTACGGATTTCACACTCGCCAAGAGCGAACGTTATTTGCTAAACTATTGCAAGTATCAGGCATCGGACCGAAAGGGGCGCTCGCCATTTTAGCGGCTGGCCAGCTTGAGCAATTGGTTGAAGCGATTGAAGCAGAAGATGATAAGTTTTTATGTAAGTTTCCAGGCGTCGGGAAGAAAACAGCACGGCAAATGATTTTAGATTTAAAAGGAAAACTGCAAGCCATTGTACCTGATGCTTTCCCAAATTTATTTACAGAACCGTTTGAAGCGATAGACTCGCTTTCTGAAGCTCTTGAAGCGTTAAAGGCGCTCGGTTATTCGGACAAAGAAATTCAAAAAGTCGTGCCGATTTTAAAACAAGAGCGGTTATCGACAGAAGGATATATTAAGCTCGCTTTACAAAAACTACTGAAGTAAGGGGGATGCATGATGGAAGAGCGTCTCATTTCAAGCGCAGCTGACTATGATGATGCATCGCTTGAATACAGTCTTCGCCCAAAACAGTTACGGGAATATATTGGACAACAAAAAGTAAAAGAAAACTTAACCGTATTTATTGAAGCAGCGAAAATGCGCGGAGAGACGCTTGATCATGTGTTGTTGTATGGGCCGCCGGGGCTTGGAAAAACGACGCTTGCCGCTATTATTGCAAATGAAATGGGTGTACAATTGCGTACAACAGCCGGACCAGCGATTGAGCGCCCTGGGGATCTAGCTGCCATTTTAACAACGCTTGAGCCTGGTGATGTACTATTTATTGATGAAATACATCGTTTGCCGCGAGCAGTGGAGGAAGTATTGTATCCAGCAATGGAGGACTTTTGTTTAGATATTGTCATCGGCAAAGGACCGGCTGCTCGCTCTGTCCGTCTCGATTTGCCGCCATTTACGCTCGTAGGGGCAACAACAAGATCTGGCGCACTCTCTGCTCCGCTTCGTGATCGTTTTGGTGTGTTAAGTCGTTTAGAATATTATACTTCTGATGAGCTCGCGCACATTGTGAAACGAACGGCGCACATTTTTGCGGTAGAAATCGAGGAAGAAGCAGCGTTTGAAATTGCACGTCGTTCACGAGGTACACCGCGTATCGCGAACCGATTGTTGCGACGTGTACGCGATTTTGCTCAAGTGCGCGGTGATGGGACGATTACGTTTCTTTTAGCAAATGAGGCGCTCGAGCAATTGCAAGTTGATCGTTTAGGATTAGACCATCTTGACCATAAACTACTAAAAAGCATGATGGAAAAATTCCGCGGTGGACCAGTCGGATTAGAAACGATTGCAGCAACGATTGGAGAAGAGGCGCAAACGATTGAAGATGTATATGAACCGTATTTGTTACAAATCGGCTTTTTACAACGCACACCGCGTGGACGAATCGTTACACCGCTTGCATATAATCATTTCGGTTTGGAGGTGCCGCAATGACGAACTTACCAAAAACAATCATGCTTATTGGTGTCGTTCTTATCATTGTCGGTTTTTTGATGCAATTTATTAAAATTGGACGTTTGCCAGGAGACATCGTCATTAAAAAAGAAAATGCAACATTTTATTTCCCGATCATGACATCAATTATTTTAAGTGTCGTTTTATCGCTTATTTTTTATATCATTGGTCGTTTTCGTTGATGGAATTAAAGAAAGGAACGTGGATATGAAAGTCGATTTATTTGATTTTTATTTGCCGGAAGAACTCATTGCCCAAACCCCGCTTCCAAATCGAGAAGCGTCACGTCTCATGGTGCTCGATAAAAGAACAGGCGAAGTAACGCATGAGCCAACATTTCGTTCCATTTTATCTTATTTGAAAGAAGGCGATTGCCTTGTTTTAAACGATACGCGTGTATTGCCAGCTCGTCTGTATGGAGAAAAAGAAGGAACAGGGGCACATATTGAAGTGCTCTTATTAAAACAGCTCGATGGCGATCAATGGGAGACGCTTGTCAAGCCAGCGAAGCGCGTGAAAATCGGAACGACGCTTTCATTTGGTGATGGTCGTTTACGTGCAACATGTGTAGCCGAGCTAGAACATGGTGGACGCATTCTTTCGTTTTCATATGATGGCATTTTTCTTGAAGTACTTGAGTCGCTTGGCGAAATGCCGCTTCCTCCGTACATTAAAGCACAGCTTCATGACCGCGAAAGATATCAAACTGTTTATGCACGTGAAGCA
The DNA here is from genome assembly GCF_014201585.1 of Anoxybacillus tengchongensis. Lineage (GTDB taxonomy): Bacteria > Bacillota > Bacilli > Bacillales > Anoxybacillaceae > Anoxybacillus > Anoxybacillus tengchongensis. The sequence continues at coordinate 8,383 of NZ_JACHES010000010.1, read as the reverse complement.
GGCTCAGCTGCGGCTCCGACAGCAGGGTTACATTTTACAGAACAACTTCTTGAAGATGTACGGAAAAAAGGGGTGCATCTTGCCTTTATTACGTTGCACGTCGGATTAGGAACGTTTCGTCCGGTCAACGTAGAAAACATTGAAGAACATGATATGCATGCAGAGTTTTATCAAATGTCAGAAGGCACTGCGCAATTGCTGAACGATGTAAAAGCAAAAGGCGGACGCATTATCGCTGTTGGGACGACTTCAACACGCACATTGGAGACGATCGCATCTCGTCACGATGGAACGTTTGTTGCTGAAAGCGGCTGGACGGACATTTTTATTTATCCGGGCTATACGTTTCGTGCCATTGACGGAATGATTACAAATTTCCATTTGCCAAAGTCGACGCTCATTATGCTTGTTAGTGCGTTAGCTGGGCGAGAGCATGTATTGCGCGCTTACGAAGAAGCAGTAAAAGAGCGTTACCGATTTTTTAGCTTTGGTGATGCGATGCTCATTATATAGATTGAGAAAGGGGACTATATGTGACACCAATTCGTTACGAACTCATTAAAACATGTAAACAAACGGGCGCGCGTCTTGGCATTCTTCATACACCGCACGGCTCGTTTGAAACACCGATGTTTATGCCTGTCGGTACACTTGCGACTGTAAAGACGCTTTCACCTGAAGAATTAAAGGAGATGGGAGCAGGCGTCATTTTAAGCAATACGTATCATTTATGGCTTCGACCAGGGCATGACATCGTCAAAGAAGCCGGTGGTCTCCACTCATTTATGAACTGGGATCGTGGCATTTTAACGGACTCTGGTGGGTTTCAAGTGTTTAGTTTAAGCGAATTTCGCCGCATTGAAGAAGAAGGCGTATATTTCCGAAATCATTTAAACGGTGATAAATTATTTTTATCGCCAGAAAAAGCGATGGAAATTCAAAATGCGCTCGGGTCTGATATTATGATGGCATTTGACGAATGCCCACCATATCCTGCAACGCATGAATATATGAAGCGGTCAGTTGAGCGAACGAGCCGTTGGGCAGAGCGGTGCTTAAAAGCACATCAACGTCCGAATGAGCAAGGACTATTCGGCATCGTACAAGGCGGAGAGTTTGAAGATTTGCGCAAACAAAGTGCCCACGATTTAGTGTCGCTTGATTTTCCAGGATATGCGGTCGGCGGCTTGTCCGTTGGTGAGCCGAAAGAAGTGATGAATCGCGTATTGGAATTTACAACGCCATTACTGCCAGCAAATAAACCACGTTATTTAATGGGGGTAGGCTCTCCTGATTCACTTATTGACGGAGCGATTCGCGGCATTGATATGTTTGACTGTGTGTTACCGACGCGCATTGGTCGCAACGGAACGGTCATGACAAGTGAAGGTCGGGTCGTCATTAAAAATGCCAAATATGCGCGTGATTTTTCACCGCTTGATCCGAACTGTGATTGTTATACGTGCCGTAATTATACGCGTGCATATATTCGCCATTTAATTAAATGCGATGAAACATTTGGTATCCGCCTTACATCTTACCATAATGTGTACTTTTTGATAAAATTAATGGAGCAAGTGCGACAAGCGATTCGGGAAGATCGCCTTGGCGATTTCCGTGAACAGTTTTTTGAACAATACGGTTTTAATAAGCCGAATGCGAAAAACTTTTAGAAAGGGGTGAAAATATGGAAACTGTAGCGAGCTTACTACCACTTATTTTATTCTTTGCGATTTTTTACTTTTTGCTGATCCGCCCGCAACAAAAACGCCAAAAGGCTGTTCAACAAATGCAGGCGAACTTGCAAAAAGGAGACAAAGTCATTACGATTGGCGGATTGCATGGTATCATCGACTCGCTTGATGAAAATACAGTCGTCATTCGCGCTGGTGACGGTTCGCGTCTTACATACGATCGTGCGGCGATTCGCGAAGTCGTGAATGAAAAATAAGACAGGTTTGTTGCCTGTCTTATTTTTATGCGCTCCGTGAACGAGATGTCGCTACGTTGACACCGATCATCCCACCGATGATGGCTGTGACAAGAAACGCTGCATGGTATCCCCACTGTTTGAGCGAAAACGCTTGATCCATACCGAGAAATTGAAATAAAAAAATAATCGTTGTAAACATGGCGCTTGTCGCCCCGCCAAGCATCCAGCCGCGCGTTTTTCCTTTCCCACCTGCAATAAACCCACCAAAAAACAAGGATAAAAATGCGAGAACGTGCATGACCCATTGCAACGATGTTTCATCATAACTTGTCAACTTCAACAAAACAGCAAATATAAAGCTACATAGGATAGCGCTTATAAAAATCGTTATGACCCCATGAAAAATAGCACGAATCATTCGTAACCCTCCTTCCTGCATTTAGTACAAACATATTCGGTCGTCCATTTGTTTAGAATAAAAACGTACAACAAATGAGGGGGGATTAATGTGGAGTACGTAACGATTATTTTACGAACGTTATTATTGTATGGGGTGATTTTATTTATTTTCCGTGTGATGGGGAAAAGAGAAATTGGTGAGTTGAGCATTTTAGATTTAGTTGTTTTTATCATGATTGGGGAAATGGCAGTCATTGCGATTGAACAGCCAAAAGACTCGATTTTTCACACGATCGTGCCGATGATTGTATTAACGATCGCCCAAATTGCTTTTGCATATTTTTCTTTAAAAAGCGAAATGTTTCGTCGTCTCGTTGATGGGTCACCGACGATCATTATCAACAACGGAAAAATTGATGAAAAAGCGATGCGAAAACAACGATACAACTTTGACGATTTGCTTATTCAATTGCGAGAAAAAAATATTAAAAACATTGCGGATGTCGAGTTTGCCATTTTAGAGCCATCTGGTAAACTGTCCGTATTTGAAAAAGAAAAAGGAAAAAAGAAAACACCGTCTTTAGCGTTACCGCTTATTAAAGACGGTGTCATTCAAGAAGAGCATTTAGCTCTCATCAACCAAACGAGCGCATGGTTAATTAAACAACTAAAAAAACGCGGATATGAGCGAATGGACGACATTTCGTATTGTACATATGAAAATGGAACGTTTTATATTGACGAAAAAGATGAGTGACTATCGAAACAATTGGCGAAACTCATCTTTTTCAATTAGACGAAATGCTTGAGCAAGAACGAGGTATATGAACGTCATGATTGCGATGGTGACAATGGTTTTGATAAGCAATGAAAATGGTAAAAGCGGAACGATCCAATGTCCAACTGTCGCCACAGAAACGATGACGATGAGATGGGCGATGTATGATTTTACGTGCAAAGAAAGCGAAATGGCTTTCACGATCGTTGCCGCATGTAACAGTGTCACGATCATTATGCCAACTGTGATGGCTAGCGCAGCACCCATAATGCCGAGCGATGGTTGGGAGGCGAGCCAAAAAATAAGCGCTGTTTTAACGATAGCACCGATGAGGCTATTTGTCATTGCTTCTTTTGCTAAATCGAGCGCCTGTAAAACGGCTTGTAGTGGACCTTGCAAGTAATAAAAGATGAAAAACGGGGCCATCGCTTGAATAAAGATTGCTGCTTGATTGGGGCCATACATAAGATACATCAGCTCTTCTGCCAACACGTACAACACAACAATAGATAGTCCCCCGGCTAAAAGTGATAACCGTACAGCTTGATGTAAGCGATATTCGATTAAACGATATTGTTTTTGGGCAGCCGCTTCACTAATTGCTGGAACGAGTGAAGTGGCGAGCGCGTATGTAATAAATGAAGGAAGCATTAAAAGGGGAAGTGCATATCCGGTAAGCTCCCCGTATTGTTTTGTCGCATGGATGGCAGTAATGCCGGCAAGCGCTAAACTTTGCGCAACGACAATCGGTTCAAAAAACCATGCGATTGATCCAATCATTCGGCTTCCAAGTGTAGGCACAGCAATGCGCATGAGTGAAACGAACGTATCCTTTCCTTCTTTTACGTAAGCGAAAAAGCGATAACGAATGCGAATCGGCTTTTTTCGTTTAAACGTAATGAATAAATAAACGAGCGATACAAATTCCCCAACGACTGCAGAAACCATTGCCCCTGCTGCAGCATATTCGATTCCATATGGCAAAAAAGCGGTTGTAAAAGCAGCGATAAGTGTGATGCGCACTGCCTGTTCGAGCAATTGGGAATACGCATATGGCTTCATTTGCTGTCTTCCTTGAAAATATCCACGTAAAACGGAAGACACAGCGACAATTGGGACGACTGGTGCAATGGCAATGAGCGGATAATAAACGCGCGCATCTGTAAATAACGATTTAGAAATTATTGGAGCTGTGGCGAGTAAGGCTGGGAAAAAGATCATACTTAAAACGATTGTAATGGATAAGGATACAACTAATATTTTTTTTATTTTTCGTCTGTCGCCCACTGCTTCCGCTTCAGCGACAAGCTTTGAAATAGCGACAGGGAGGCCGAACTGTGTAATCGTAATGGCTAACACAAGTGTTGGAACTGCCATCATATATAACCCGACGCCTTCTTCACCAATGAGACGAGCAACAACAATGCGATTAATAAAGCCGAGTATGCGTGTCAACAATCCCGCAACAATTAAAATAATCGTTCCTTTCAAAAATTTGGACATGTTCCTCCCTACCTTCTCAAATGCGGTCATCTTTTATACAATGAAATATATGCACATGTTGGCCAAGCATGACAAAATGGGAGAGATGAATATGAACCGTGAACAATTAATGCCAGCACTACAAAGTAAAGTAGATGAGTTAAAGTTGCTCGGTTACGAGCAAGCAACGATTGAAGATGTATGGAATTGTTTAATGGTGAAAAAATGGAAAAAAAACAAAGAAGAAAAACGGTTGTTTGAGCTTGTCAATGACGTTTTATCGTTGCGGGCAAGCGATTATATGGCGTATGTTGTCCAAAAGGAGCAAAAGCACGACCGTTGGTTTACGGAAGAAGGGCTTTCAGAATTAGAACAATTGTTTTAATCGTTCGTTTGGAAATTGACAGAAAGTGTACTGTCATTCATAATTTGTTTTGTTGGTAAAAATTCTGGCAGACGCCAGAATAGAGGAGGATTTTTATGGTAAAACGTAGTCGCATCATTGCTTTTTTCCTTCTTGTCGTTTTACTAGGCGGCATGATGGGAACAACAGCAGAGAAAATCGTAAAAAATATTAAACTCGGTTTAGACTTGCAAGGTGGCTTTGAAATTTTATACGAAGTGAAGCCGACAAAAGAAGGAGAAAAAATTACGAAAGATGTGTTGCTTAGCACGGTAAGCGCATTAAATAAACGCATTAACGTGCTTGGGGTGAGCGAACCGCGCATTGATGTAGAAGGGAACGATCGTATTCGCGTTCAATTAGCAGGGGTGAAGGATCAAAATAAAGCGCGTGAAATTTTATCTACAGAGGCGAAGTTAACGTTTCGCGACGTACATGACAACGTATTAATGGATGGGAGCGACCTTGTCGAGGGAGGCGCGAAACAAACGTTTGATGATAAAGGAAAACCAAGTGTTGCAATTAAATTAAAAGATGCCAATAAGTTTAAAGAAGTCACGCAAAAAGTATTAAGTATGGCACCAAACAACGTGCTTGTTATTTGGCTTGATTTCGACGAAGGTGTTGACTCGTACGCAAAAGAAGTAGGAAAAGAGCATCCGAAGTTTATTTCGGCAGCACAAGTCAACGAAGTGTTCAATCAGACAGATGTTTCGATCGTTGGAAATTTCACTGTTGAAGAAGCAAAACAATTAGCTGATTTATTAAACGCAGGCGCGCTCCCTGTTGAGTTAAAAGAAATTTATTCCACATCGGTCGGTGCGCAGTTTGGTGAACAAGCGTTACAAAAAACGATTTTTGCTGGCGTCATCGGCATTGCGTTCGTCTTTTTGTTTATGCTTATTTTTTATCGTTTGCCGGGAATTGTCGCTGTCGTTACATTAAGCGTATATATTTATCTCATCTTGCTTGTCTTTGATTGGATGAACGGAGTATTGACGCTACCGGGAATTGCAGCACTCATTCTCGGGGTTGGTATGGCAGTCGATGCAAACATCATTACATACGAGCGTATTAAAGATGAGTTAAAGCTTGGCAAATCGCTCATGTCAGCATATCGCATCGGAAATCGCGGTTCTTTCGGTACCATTTTAGATGCAAACATTACAACGATTATTGCTGGTGTTGTTTTGTTTGCATACGGGACGAGCTCTGTTAAAGGGTTTGCGACAATGCTCATTATTAGTATTTTAGCGAGCTTTATTACAGCAGTATATGGAACGCGTGTATTGCTCGGTTTGCTTGTGAAAAGTCGCGTGTTTGATAAAAAACCACATTATTTTGGCGTTAATCCAAAAGATGTGTTAGATATTGCGAAAGTGACAGATGATACGGATGTGCCGACAAAGTTTGCACGTCTCGATTTTGTGAAACGAAGTAAGCTATTTTTTATCGTTTCAGGAGCAATGTTCGCCATCGGGCTTGTATTATTGCTAACTGCAAAATTAAATCTAGGGATTGATTTCTCTAGCGGTACGCGCGTTGATTTAATGAGCGAAAAACCACTGACAACAGAAGAAGTGAAGCAAGAGTTAAAACAATTACAGCTCGAACCGAAAGATGTCGTCTTGTCTGGCAATAACAATGAAATGGCCATTGTACGTTTTCTTGGGGTACTTGACCAAAAAGAAATTTCACAATTAAAATCACATTTTAAAGAAAAATACGGAATAGAGCCGAACGTAAGCACCGTATCGCCGACAGTCGGAAAAGAATTAGCGCGTAATGCGTTTATTTCCGTACTCATCGCTTCTATCGGCATCATCATTTATGTAACAGTTCGCTTTGAAATGTATATGGCAATTGCAGCTATTGTTGCGCTATTGCATGATGCATTTTTCATCATCGCTTTCTTCAGTTTAACTCGTTTAGAAGTCGATTTAACGTTTATTGCGGCTGTGTTAACGATCGTTGGTTATTCAATTAACGATACGATCGTGACGTTTGATCGCATTCGTTATTTAATGAAAAAGCGGAAAGTAAAAACGGTCGACGATTTAAAAGACATCGTCAACAAAGCATTACAACAAACGTTCGGTCGCTCGATCAATACGGTATTAACGGTCGTCTTCACAGTCATTGCGCTTTTATTATTCGGCAGTGAAGCCATTCGTAATTTCTCATTTGCATTGCTTGCTGGTTTAATTTCCGGCACATATTCTTCACTATTTATTGCCGCGCAATTATGGCTCATTTGGAAAGCAAAGCAATTGAAAAAAGGAAAACAAAAACGCGACCAATTAGAAGCAGAACCAGAGTTATAAACGTCGTGGCGCATGCCGCGACGTTTTTTCATAGCGTGAATAGGATACACTAAAAAAAACAAAAGGGAAAGGAAGCGAATGGGGTGAATGAACAAGCGCGCTTTCGACAAGCTCAATTTGCCGCAATGGTTGGCGTTGTTGGCAACGTTGTTTTAGCAGTAATCAAAGGATGGATTGGGATGATTGCAAACAGTAAGGCGTTGATTGCTGATGCGGTACATTCTGCTTCTGACGTAGCAGGATCGCTTGCTGTATGGATCGGGTTGCGTGTCGCAAAACAACCACCCGACGATGATCACCCTTATGGACATGGGAAGGCGGAATCGATCGCTGCGATTATTGTGGCAGTTTTACTTTTTCTCGTCGGAGTAGAAATTGGTACTTCTTCTTTTTCTTCTTTTTTTCAACCCATTGAACCGCCGAAAATGCTCGCTGTCTATGCTGTCGTTTTGTCAATTGTTGTGAAAGAGGCTATGTTTCGCTACAAGTATGCTTTAGGAAAGAAAATTAAAAGCGATGCTATTATTGTGAATGCGTATGAGCATCGTTCGGATGTTTTTTCTTCCATTGCAGCATGCATTGGCATTATTGCTGCGATGTTAGGTGAAACCTTACAAGCACCATGGCTCGTTTATGCTGATCCCGTTGCAGGGCTATTCGTTTCGTTGCTCGTTTTAAAAATGGCGTGGAAACTAGGAGCAGAGTCGATTCATCATGCACTTGATCATGTGTGGCACGAAGAAGAAACGGTGCATTTGCGCGAAGCTGTTCTTTCGTTTCCAGAAGTTAAACGTATCGATTCCCTTTTTGCACGCCAACACGGTCATTACGTCGTTGTTGATTTAAAAATTGCTGTCGCACCACATTTAACTGTTTCAGAGGCACATGAAATTGGGAAGAGGGTAAAAGAAAAGCTTTTATCGCTTCCACAAGTGCATAATGTGATGGTGCATATGAATCCATATGATGAAGTATGAGTAAAATGTTTGTGGGAGAAAAAAAGACAGGTTCCTGATTTGGTATAATCAGGAACCTGTCCGATATGTAAGCAAAATAGATGAAAA
>NZ_JACHES010000009.1 GCF_014201585.1 Anoxybacillus tengchongensis | reverse complement strand
TTCTCTTGGCTTTGTTGGCTCTTTTGCCTTGTGATTTTTTGTAAATTGTATATAGAGTTTTGTTGATTTTTACAAAAATATTTTAACAGTTACTAACCCCCTCACATTCAATGTACTATACTTCTTTTTTTCTAGCTAGGCATTTTTCGATAGAAAAGTAAGAAAATAAATATGATGCTCATATATCCAAATAAAGGATACAATACGCTAAGTAAGGCGTTATACCCGACTAAACTAAACGTATACATCGCTATCAAAAGCGCAATAAGGACAAAAATCGGTGTCCGAAAAAAAAGCGCTAATTTTCGATGCAGTCCGAACACACCGGCAATAAATGATGTGAAAATTTCACCGTAAATGATGACGACATATAGTCCATAAAACGACGCGAGCGAACGTTTCACCACTTCCGCCATCGGAATGCTGTAAGATTGCAAGTTAGGAAGCAAAGAAAGGGCCAAATGACTGCTGAATAAAATACCCATAAGCAACATGCCACCGAGCCACCCTCCAAGTCGAATCGTCCGTTCATCTTTCACTTCTGTCGCAAGTGGAACGAGCACGACTTGTGCCATCGCTAAATTAAACGCTACATATGCAAACGGGGAAAAAAACGCAGCAAACGGCGGCTCCGTCCAGACCATGTCCCCTCCGTTCATCATCGCAATAGACAAACTAAAGATGATCATCAGCGGCACAACGACCATATTGACGCTTAAAATGCCATGTAAGCCAAATAACATCGTTACGAACGTCAATACCATGGTGAACAAAAGACCAACATATGCCGGCATATGAAGCTGTTCTTCAAACACCGCTCCCGCCCCTGACAGCATGACTGATGTCACACTAAACAACACAACAAACATAAACATATTCACAACAATGCTCACTTTTCCGAACAAATACGCATTCAACTGCTCATATGAACGCGCATGAAGCCGGTTGGCCATAAGCATTAAACGCGTCCCGAAAAAAATGAATAGCCCCCCACTGACCGCAATCATCACGATCCCAATCGCTCCGTATTGCGTAAAAAATTGCACAATTTCTTTTCCTGTCGCAAAACCAGCGCCAACAACTGTTCCGACATACACAAATGCAATTTGAATCGCCCGCATCCACATATACTCTCCCCCACTCGTCCATTTTTTCTATATATATGAAAAAAAACGGCGAATATTTTCCGCCGTTTTTCTTATTCAACTACAACATCAACTTTTGGCATATTGTGCATATTTTTTGCTGTCACATGTGCGACAACCGAATACGTCCCTTTCGTTGGAAACGTATATCGCGCGACATATTTTCCGTCACCGACGTGTTTCCCTTCAATCATTTGCCGATCTTCTTCACCATGCTTCCACACTTCAAATGTCACTTCCGACGCATCGGTCACTTTTTCATCACCATATGTCGCCAAACAAGCGAGTTCGACTTCTTGATTAACGGGAAGCTTTTCTTCGATCGCCATTTTAACGTCTAAATACGCCAACTCTTCTTCCCCTTCTTCTGCTTTGTTCGCACAACCAGCGACAACGAGCAAAGCGAAGGCAAACAACAATAACCATTTTTTCATTTGAATCCCCTTCCATGTTACAATAGTTTCACAAAATGATCACAAATATTTGATACAATCATAATAAACATACTTGATGGAGGATGCGTGCGATGCAAATTCGTTTCTTTTTTTGGCTTATGATCGTCGTTTTGTTGACAAGTTGCACCCCTCAACCGTACACTCCGATTCCACGAGATCAATCGGTCGTTAGCGTCGTCAATATAAAAGAACAAAGCTTGTCATTTATTGATTATAACACGAAAAAGCTTATTGCAACATGGAAGATAAACAAACCGGTAACAAAAGCGATCTTACTTCCTGACGGGGATACGATTGTTTTATTCGGACAAGACATGGATGAAATGATCATGTATACGTTATCGACAGGAAAACAAACGAAACGATGGCATGTGGATAAAGGGGTAACAGATGTGCTCGCTACCGAACATGAATTGCTCGTTGTGAACGAAAAAGATAGTACGGTGTCGATCATGACGTTCGATGGGAAAGTGAAACATACGATCGCTACTCCCGCCTCTCCTTTTTCGATCATCGAAGATAAAAAACATCATCAATGGATCGTCATTCATTTTAAACAGGGCGCCATTTCATTCATTGACAAAGCGACAAAACGAGTGAAACGAACAGTCGATACGCTCGATTTTGCCGTGAGTGGCTTAGTCGTACCTGAAACCGATGAACTATGGGTTGGCGGACATGGAAGCGGAGCGAATATTCAACAAGAAGCGTACGTTCATTCACTTGTGGACGGCCGTTTGCTCACACGTGTGAGGGCAGAAACGATGCCGATTCAATTCCTTCAAACCGAGCAAGCGATATACGTGCTTTGCCACGGATCAAACATGTTATACGCATTTCATCCGACGACAAAACATTTGATGCGCTCACTTGATATTGGCGCAAATCCTTTCGCCATAGTAAAAGCGAAAAAGGAACTCGTCATCGCAAGCTACGACAGCAATGAACTCATTTTTGTCGATGAAAAAACGTTGAAACAAACAAAAACAGTTTCTGTCGGACATGGGCCGTTTTACATCTTTTTCCGCGACGCGAAGGAGGAATAAACATGGCAACCATTTTAATTGTTGACGATGAAAAAGATATGCGGGAATTGCTCCGCCTTTATTTAGAACCAGAAGGGTTTACGTGCATTGAAGCAGACGACGGCGAAGCAGGACTTGCCGAGTTCGGACGGAGACATGTCGATTTAATTTTGCTTGATATTATGATGCCAAAACTTGACGGCTATCGCTTTTGCATGCACGTACGCGAACGGTCACAAGTGCCGATCATTTTTTTAACGGCGCGAAGCGATGAATGGGATCGTGTCTATGGATTAAAAATTGGTGCGGATGACTACATCGTGAAACCGTTTAGCCCTAATGAAGTGGTCGCACGTGTGCATGCTGTACTTCGACGAACGAAAGGAACAGATGCACCTCCACAATATGAAGCAGGTCCGATTGTCGTCGATGAAAAAGCACGAAAAGTGACAGTGAATGGAAAGCCGGTTGTGTTAACATTAAAAGAATTTGAACTGCTTATGTTGTTTTTAAAACATCGCGGGCAAGTATTTACGCGCGAACAGTTGCTAGATCGCGTCTGGGGCATTCATTACGTCGGCAGCACGCGCACCGTTGATACACATATTAAAACGTTGCGCATTAAACTAGGCGAAGCAGGACAACTCATCCAAACGGTATGGGGAGTGGGATATAAATTTGATGAAACGATTTAATTCCCTTTCACTTCAACAAAAACTATGGCTAACGATTAGCGCTTTTTTAATACTTGCGGTGTTTCTTTTATATATCGTTGTCATCTATATATATGAAAACATTTATATCGCAAACGTCGAACAACGTTTATTACAAGAAGGAATGAATATCGCTGCCAAATATGAAGGCGGCGCGATGACCGACTCGTTTCGTCACATCGTCTCTCTCATGAATGACATATCTGATACGGAAATTGTACTCGTGAACAATCCGCGTGAATTAAGCGCGTGCTTGCCGTTCGAAGTCGATCATCATTCCATTATTAGCGAGGCGGAACGACAACAATTGCTTGCAGGAAAAACGGTAACGAAAAAAGGATACGAGCAAACGTTTGATCGCCAAATCGTCGGCGTCATTATTCCGCTACTCGATGAACATCGGCTCATGGGCATTTTATATTTGTACGTTCCGCTCGCATCGATTGAAGATGTGCTCGAGCGCATTCAAACGTTCGTCATGATCGGTGGTATGCTTTTTTTATTGATTACCGTGTTTGTCGGCCGAAAAATTGCGATGCACTTAACAAAACCGCTACAACATATGCAACAGGCGGCTTACCGCGTTTCACAAGGCGACTTTTCTGTCGACATTGAAGTGGAGACAGAAGATGAAATTGGTCAATTAGCAAAAGCGTTCAATCAAATGGCGCATGCGCTGGCGAAAGAAGATGAACGAAAAAAAGAATTTTTAGCGAACGTTTCTCACGAATTGCGCACGCCGCTAAGCTATGTGAAAGGATATAGCGAAGCGCTATTAGACGGCGTCGTCAAAGAAGAAGCACAACAAAAAAAATATATGAAACTCATTCATCGCGAAGCAAGCCGCATGCAACGTCTCGTGCGTGATTTGCTCGATTTAGCGCAACTGGAAGGGACGTATCCGCTCGAGCGCACCCCTTTTTCGATCGCCCAATTAATCGAAGAAACGATGGAAAAATACGAACCGATCATGCAAGAAAAGCACATCCACCTTTTGTTCGACCTCGACCATGACTTAATCGTTGACGGCGATCCCGACCGCATCGAACAAGTGTTGCAAAATTTACTTGATAATGCGTTGCGCTACACTCCTTCTGGCGGCACCATTTCGTTGCGTGCGACAAACAAACATCCGATGTGTGAACTCGTTATTACAGATTCCGGACAAGGGATGTCAAAAGAAGATATGGAACGATTAGGCGAGCGATTTTTCCGCGCCGACCGCTCGCGCTCGCGCGAACATGGCGGCACAGGGCTCGGCATTGCGATCGTCAAACAAATTGTCAAGCTACACGGCGGCTCCATCCGTTTTGAAAGCGAACAAGGAAAAGGAACGACCGTATACGTCGAATTGCCACTATATGACGAATCATAGTAAAATATACGTATGACATTTGAAGGAGGAAAAGAAATGAAATTACATGCACTCCCGATTGATTGCGTGCGCCTGTTTGAATCGATGGAACGGTCGTTTGCGATGATTTTATTTCGTCCGGATACAACGGTATTATGGGCAAACGACGCGTTTCTTCATACGATGGGCTATACGGAACAACAAGTGATCGGCATATCCCACCGTCAATTTTGTCTTCCAGAGTACGCTAACAGCTATGCGTATACAGAGTTTTGGAATCGTCTAAAAAATAAACAACCGTTTTACGGCACGGTACAACGCGTCACTCGTCATGGGAAACATGTATGGCTTGAAGCCTTGTATACCCCTGTGTTAAACGACACCGGTGAAGTAGAAGCAATCTTCAAACTTGCCACCGATGTTACTGACCGTCAAAACACGTTAAATGAAGAGTTTGCAAGTTTGCTAGAAGAAATGAATGCGAGCACGAACGATATTCATCAAACGTCGCAACTGATTCATGAACATCTTCAACTACTAAGCCAAAAAGCCGAACGCGTAAGCAAAAGTACCGAACAAATCCAATCGGTCATTTCGTTTGTGAAAGACATTGCGATGCAATCCAACTTGCTCGGATTAAATGCTGCCATTGAAGCCGCTCGCGCTGGCGAACACGGACGCGGTTTTGCGATCGTCGCAGAAGAAGTGCGCAAAATGGCAGAAAAAAGCAAAACATCCGCAGAAGATATTTCTGAACAGCTCAATCACATTACAAGCTCGGTGTTAGAAATGGTTCATATGCTCGAAGAAGTCGCTGAAAAAATAAACAATAGCACCGAAGCGATTGACGAACTTCATCAAGTGCAGCAACATATGGTGAAAATTACAGATAAATTGACGAAGCTTTTATAACTGCCCTTTGCGGCAGTTTTTTTACATCTATAATCTACATGAATGCAAAGCTTCGAATAAAAGTAGAGATTTTTTGTTGAAGATTTGATAAAATGATTTCGAAAAAACATTTACATGGAGGTGGTTCTATGGTATATACAAGCATTGATTTATTTGCTGGACCGGGTGGACTAGCAACCGGCTTTATGTGGAGCGGAATAAAGCCATTAATCGCTGTTGAGATGAGCTATTGGACTGTTCAAACATACAGTGCCTCTCATAACGCTGAGATTTTTGATTTGGAAAGTTTTTTATCTGGTGAGATGAAGGATCCTGAACAATTCTTTAGAAAAAGTGAACGTACTCTTATTATTTATGGAGATATTAACAAAGTCTCGAATGAATTGATCTCAAAAATTCTTAAGCAACGTTTTGGAGTGGATTCGGTGGACATTGTGACAGGGGGGGCACCGTGTGAAAGTTTCTCTATGGCGGGGAAAAGAGAGGATGGAGATGAACGGGATGACTTGTTTTTAAATATTTTGCGTATTGCTCGCCATGTAAATAGTAAAATGGTTCTTTTTGAAAACGTAAAAGGACTATTCTCAAAACGTTCAAACGGTAAATCAGTATTTGAAAACATTTGTGATGAGTTTGAATCAACAGCTTATGATACATCCTTTTGTTTAGCTAGTCGTGATCCTCAGCAAATCCTTCTAACGGCAAGTGATTACGGTGTACCCCAAAATAGAGAACGCATCTTTTTAATCGGGATTAATCGTGATTACAATGCAACATTTCGATACCCACTCCCAACTCACGGACCTGATCGAATGTTTCCTTATGTTACTGTAGGAGATGCTTTATTTGATTTGCCTGAAGTTCATCCGGGAGAAGAAGCAACAGAATACACATTTAATTTTTTAGATTACACGATGAGCGAACAAAGACGCGATTTCTTACTTAAAATGAGAGGAATTACCTTAGGTTTTCCAGAGCACTTGACATTTCATCCGAACACATTAACTTCTCATAAAGCCGTAAACCATCGAGAAAAAATGATTAGACGTATGGAACTCATTCGTCAAGGTGAAAATATGAAAACGGCCGCCGAACGATTAATTTCGGAAAATAGAGAAGATTTGAGAAGAAAGTTTTTTCCAAATAAATTATATGGCGCAAGAAACAGGAGACTAAGGGAAAATGCCCCGAGCTTTACGGTAACGTCCCATTGTTTAGACGAAATGATACACCCTATTCAGCATAGAGGATTAACCCCAAGAGAAGCAGCAAGACTTCAAAGCTTTCCTGACTGGTATATATTCGAGGGACCATTTGTTAAGTTCCATTCTGATCCGGAGCAGGATCGTTATGAACAAATTGGCGACGCTATTCCCCCTTTATTAGCCTATGCCTTAGGGCAAGAAGTGACGAATACGTTAAACTCAATTTATAACCAAATAAACAAGAAAAAAGAAGTTGTAGTTAAATAAAGAGTAGGACAAGCACCTACTCTTTTATTATACGTCATTTTATGGTAAATTAAAAACAGAGATGAATGAGAAGGAGTGGGAAATTTGGGACAAGAAAATCGACAAAAACAAGAACACGGAGAAAGAAATAAAAGAAACCTTAAATCATTAATTGAAAACTACTCTCAAGAAGGATATATCGCTGAAAATATCACTCCTTATCAGACGGGTTACCCTGATCTTGATAAAAAACAATTTAAAATAGATCATCTTATCACTTTCGATGACGGTGAAGCTTGGGGAATACACACGACTTCAACAATTCGTACGGATCGCGCAAAACAAATACAGTGGGATGCATACCATATTAAACAAATCAATCAAGATGTTAAAAAAATATATTTAGTCTTTCCCGAAGGTCTTGGTTACAATAACCAACAGCAAGCATTAAGCTACCAGCGGAAAATTAGAGAGAAAAAGATGTATTCAGCTATTGACGATGTTTTGAGTTTGAGTGAACTGGAACGATTTATAGAAGCAAAAGGCTTAGAAAATGAAAAAATCGGAAAAAGAAAAGCGATGGAAGGAAAAAATTTCGAAAAGCAAATCGTATCTCTTTTAAATCATCCGTCAAACGTAGAAAAATGGAATCAATCAAGTGCAACAGAAGATGGTTATTTTTATCCAACATTTCAACAAATCATGTACTTAATCGGTATATCAAAAAACGAAAAAATAATAAAAATAAAAGCAACAAATAAAATCCCAAAACTTGAAACCGGTGGGCAACCGAAAACAGATATTCTACTTACCGTTACGACAGATAGACGTTCGGAAGAAATATTCACATTTAGTTGCAAACGATCAAGTGCAACATATGTTTCCATCCACGAGTACACTGCTGAAAGCTTTATTGAAGTGTTAGATATAAAAGATAAAAAACTACAAGAAGCTTTTCGAAAATTACAAGATGTTGGAGGTTTTACAAAACTCAAAGAACAATATGACGATCTCTACAAAATAATGGAAAATGAACTCCCTAACCTCAATAAGAAATTAGCGCAATGGGCTTACGCAGGAATTGGAGGCTATGGAGATCCAAGGATTCATTGGGCAAATTATATTATTGTCTTCAAAAATGATACCAAGACACTTGAAATGGAAAAAATGGATGTTTATATTACAAATATATTACAAAATGTAGAAGGACAAATGGGCACTTCTTTTCAATGGACTTATCCATCTAAGAAAAAAGGCAAAGCCATACAATTAAAAGGGAAGATTACTTGATTTTTAGCTTCCCTTCAATAAACGTACAATATTACGGGAATAAAGATATTGCGCGTATGTATTACGAGACAAGGTGCCCCACTTGCTTTTGGGACACCTTTTTTCCGTTTTATTTGCCTTTTTCAGCATGAACGACGATGCGATCGTCTTCTACATCGATATGGATCGTGCGCACATCTTGTTCATCAAGCAACACGTCGGCAATTTCATCTTCGACATGTTCTTGAATGACGCGGCGGAGTGGACGAGCGCCGAACGTTGGATGATAGCCGAGCTCAGCTAATTTTTCTTTCGCTTTGTCGCTAATCGTCATCGTCACATGTTGTTCCGCAAGCGTACGTTGCAACTCCGCAAGCATGAGGTCAACAATTTGTAACATATGCGCTTTTTCAAGCGGTTTAAATTCGATAATCGCATCGAGACGGTTTAAAAATTCCGGTTTAAAGTATAGACCGAGACGTTGGAGCAAGTCGCCTTCGATGTTTGTGCCAGCATTCGATGTCATAATGATGACCGTATCTTTAAAGCTGACAGTACGACCTTGGCTATCTGTTAAACGACCGTCTTCTAAAATTTGTAAGAACATATGTTGTACGTCTGGATGGGCTTTTTCCATTTCATCAAGTAAGATGATGCTGTAAGGGTTGCGGCGCACTTTTTCCGTTAATTGACCGGCTTCTTCATGACCAATGTAGCCAGGAGGCGCACCGATGAGTTTTGCGACCGCATGTTTTTCCATATATTCACTCATGTCTAACCGAATCATTGCGTCTTTCGAACCGAACAATTGTTCAGCAAGCGTTTTGGACAATTCTGTTTTACCGACACCCGTTGGACCAACGAACAAGAACGAACCGATCGGACGGTTTTTCGCTTTTAATCCTGCGCGGCTTCGACGAATCGCTTTTGCGATTTTTTTCACCGCTTCTTCTTGACCGATCACTTTTTTCGCTAAGTTTTCTTCTAAATGTTTCATTTTCGCTTGTTCATCAGCTTGTAATTTGCCAACTGGAATGCCTGTTTTTTCTTCAATGATTTGTTGAATGTGAGTAACATCAACGATAGGTTGTTCTGCTTGTCCGTTTTGTTGTAATTGTTTTTCAAGCTGCAATTCTTCGGTGCGCAATTTCGCCGCGAGTTCGTAGTTTTCTTCTTGCGCGGCTTTTTCTTTTTCTTTTCTTATTTGTTCGAGACGTTGTTCGATTGCTTCCTTGTTTGTCGGCATCGCTTGTAAGCTTACTTTTGAACCAGCTTCGTCTAACAAGTCAATCGCTTTGTCAGGAAGGAAGCGGTCTTGAATGTAGCGATGTGACAACGTGACGCAGGCGTGAATCGCTTCATCTGTATATTTCACTTGGTGGAATTGTTCATATTTTGGCTGAATGCCTTTTAAAATGTCGATGGCTTGTTCGATTGTTGGTTCGTGAACGATGACAGGCTGGAAGCGACGTTCAAGCGCAGCGTCTTTTTCAATTTGGCGATATTCTTTTAACGTTGTTGCACCAATGATTTGTAATTCACCGCGAGCGAGCGTCGGCTTTAAAATGTTGCTTGCATCCATTGAACCTTCGGCTGAACCAGCACCGACAAGTAAATGAATTTCGTCAATGAACAAAATGACGTTTTTCCGCTCTTGCAATTCAGCAATGAGTTGTTTCATTCGCTCTTCAAATTGACCGCGAATGCCTGTATTGGCGACTAACGATGCGACGTCAAGCACGTACACTTCTTTATTTAATAATTTCGTAGGAACAGACCCTTCGACAATTTTGAGCGCTAATCCTTCGACGATCGCTGTTTTCCCGACGCCCGGCTCACCGATTAACACCGGATTGTTTTTATTGCGGCGATTTAAAATTTCGATGACGCGTTCAATTTCTTTATCCCGTCCGATAACAGGATCGATGAGACCTGCTTTCGCAAGTTGTGTTAAGTTGCGACCGAATTGGTCAAGCAATCCGTTTCGTTTCGGTTGTTTTTGCTCTGTTTGTTGCTGGATATGGGAATGTTCTGTAAGTGGTGTGAAAAAGTCGGAGAACCATTGGTCGAAACGATCGAAGTGGAATCCCGCTGGAACTTTTAATTGTTGTTTTTGTTTTTCATAGCACGCATCGCAAAGGTGTAATTGTTGTTTTTCGTTATTGACTTGCACGTGTAAAAAGACGTTTGCTTGTTTTTGTTTACATACTTGGCACATCATAGGCACCAACCTCCTTTTGACTTTGACTATATTTGACCTTTCTGTCTTTATTATAATTTGACCTTTTTTGACTTTCAAGACCTTTTTTAAAAAAAATAAAAAAACATGATAGAAAAACGCTCTATCATGTTTTCTTCAATCCATTCATCAAAAACTGAATCGTTCGTTCCATTTCTTGTTCATCATCCCACGGATAATCAGGCATGACGATAAAGCGCGTCAATAAAAAACCGGCAATTGTCGTGATCGTCAACCGAATAATGGTCTCAGGAGGAAACAACGCCAGTTCCCCTTTTTGTTGGAAATGCTCAACAATTTGTTTAAATTTATCGTACACGTGATTGATAAAAATCGTTTGAAACTGCACTTTAATATCGCTGTGAAACGCCATCTCTTGCCACAATACACGAATCGCAGGCAAATATGTTTTCACAAATTCATACCTGTTTTTAAAAACAGCGCGCACAAATTGTTCGTAATGCTCGTACTCATTTTCAAACACATCTTTGACGAATTTTTTTGCTAAAAACGGCGCAACGGATTGAAATAACGTCGGCTTTACAATCGCTAACAACAAATCTTTTTTCGTTTTATAATGGCGAAAAATCGTCCCTTCAGCGACACCTGCCCGCTTGGCAATTTCGCTTGTCGATGTCGCGGCATACCCTTTTTCCGCAAACATCTCAATCGCCGCTTGTAAAATGTTCAATTGTTTTTCGCTTAACTGTTGTTCTTCGACATTCAACAAATCAAACAACCATTTTCGTTCGTCCATCACAACCTCACAACTTTCGATATTTCTTTAATGCTAATACATTTAATACCATAAATAAAAGCGAAAAGCCAACTAAAACGTATACGTCGAACGAAATCGCTTCCCAACCTTTGCCGCGAATCATAATTTCCCTTAACGCATCTGCTCCGTAATATAACGGCATCGCAACCCCAATGGAACGAAGCCACGGTTCCATCGTATCTAAGTTAAACAGCCCGGAGAAAAACACTTGCGGAACGACAACGAGCGGAATAAATTGAATCATTTGCAGTTCGTTGTTCGCAAATGCGGACAATAACGTCCCTAACGTAAGCGCCGTCATCGCTAATAAAAACGTAATGAGTAGCACATAACCGAACGAGCCTTCCATCATCATATTTAACACGTGGATGGCAAACCAAGAAATTAAACTCGCTTGAATCGTTGTAAATATCCCAAAACCGATGACGTAGCCGATGACGATTTCCCATCGTTTTAATGGAGTTGCTAGCAATCGCTCGAGCGTGCCGCTCGTCCGTTCACGTAAAAACGATACCCCGGCAATTAAAAAGACGAAAAAGAAAATGAAAAAGCCGATGAGTACGGGACCAAAATTGTCAAATAGCGCCATATGTTCTGAACCGTACATATATACGGTATCAATCGTTAACGTTTGTTTCATCGGCGGCATAAGTGTTTGCGCTGCTTTTTGCACCGTCATAAGCACCTGTTTGCTAACGGACGGATCACTGCCTTCAAGCGTCAGGCGCAAACTCGCTTTGTCCATTTCAATAAACGCATCGATTTGTTGCTCGTCAAGTGCAGTCAGCGCATTCGTTTTTGTCATTGTCGCTACGTGTGCATCCGCTTCTTTTAACGCATCAATAAGCTGTTGCGGTACGTTTGAATCAATCGCCATGTGCGGTTCATACGTCTCACCATTAAACACTAAATCCATTAAAAACAACACAAACATCGGTGCGACAATCATTAACGCAAGCGTTCGTTTGTCGCGAAAAAACTGTCGAATAATACGGACGACAATCGCTTGTATTCTCATGCCTGCACCCCTCCAAATTGTAAAAATGCTTGTTCAAGCGTCAACGCATTCGTTTGTTTTTTTAATTGTTCTGGACTGCCGATCGCAATCAGTTGCCCGTTGCGAATCATCGCCAGCCGCATACATTTTTCCGCTTCGTCCATCACGTGCGTCGTCACAACGATTGTCGTGCCTTTTTGACGAATGCGCTCAAGCTCTTCCCAAATCGCTTGGCGAAGAAGCGGGTCGATGCCGACGGTCGGCTCATCTAAAATAAGCACTTCTGGTTCGTGGAGTAGGGATGCTGCTAGCGATAACCGTCGCTTCATCCCACCAGAAAATTGATGAATGGCTTTTTTCCTATCGTCCGTTAAGTTCACAAGCTCCAACACTTCGTCGATGCGTTGTTTTTTCTTTTTTCCTTTTAGTCCGTAAATCGATGCGAAAAAGTCTAAGTTTTCGAGTGCGGTGAGCTCCCCGTATAACGCATCTGATTGCGCCATAAAACCGATGCGCGCCATCGTTTGCAAGTTCGGCATACGCACACCAAGCACGTGAATCTCCCCTTTTGTCGCCGTATCAATGCCTGCGATCATTTTGACAATCGTCGTTTTCCCAGCACCTGATGGGCCGAGCATACCGAAAATCTCCCCTTCGTTTACGGTCAAAGACACATCATGAATGACTTCTTTTTTATGAAACTGTTTATACACGTGCTGTAATTGAATGACCATCCTCTTCCCTCGCCTTCGTCAAAATGAGTGATTACTCACTTTAATTATATGTGTTTGTCGCGTACTTTGTAAATATGTGCTAAAAATTTTTTCATTGACGAAAGGAAAAGATTTTTGTACGATAGTAACGTCAATTGCATACGAAATCTTTCTCGTCAACTAAGATGAGATAGAGGTCGCGGCAAATAAAAGTAGTTTCACGGAGACGCAGAGACGTCGATGAAGTGAGATGAAAGGATTTGTCGCCGAAGTTTGTAGCGTGCTCTGGCGCTATAAGCTGGGCCTGTGGCCGAATAGGTGCAGGACTGTCATCGCGCATGCGGTGGAGAGCTATCGATCTTAAGTTTGATGCGGATGTGTCATATATTGTGCACCCGTTGAAAACTTAGGGTGCACTTTTTTATTTATCACGCCCGCTTCTAACGACAACAGCGCTCTACCGCTTCGATCACTAATATGAAAGGATGAATAACATGAAACAACAAACACTCGGCTTTTGGGTATTGACAGCGCTCGTTGTCGGCAATATGGTCGGATCGGGTATTTTTATGCTTCCGCGTTCGCTTGCGGAAGCGGCAAGCCCGGCTGGCGTGTTGCTTGGCTGGTTGTTGACAGGTGCTGGCGTGCTCATGATTGCGATCATTTTTGGCAACTTAGCCATTCGTAAACCTGAATTAAATGGGGGACCACAAATTTACGCAAAAGAACTGTTTCCAAAAGGGTCAAATGCGTCGATTTTATCTGGATTTATGTCATCTTGGGGATATTGGATCGGAAATGTCGCTGGAAACGTCGCCATCATTACGACGTTTGCTAGTTACTTATCAACGTTTTTCCCTATTTTAACGAGCGGACATGTCGTCTTCTCTGCTGGTTCATTTACATTAAAACTTGGCAATTTGCTCACATTTGTCGTTTGCACCGCGCTTTTATGGGTGATGCACGCCATTATTTTACAAGGAGCAGAAAACGCTGGAAAACTGAATTTCGTCGCGACGGCAACGAAAGTGCTTGGCTTTTTCTTATTCATTGTTATCGGATTGTTCGCCTTTGAAAAAAGCTATCTCCAACCGTTTGTTGCCCCGCGTTACGATGAAGCAGGTCATACGCTCGGGCTTCTTTCGCAAATCAATAACGTGGCGTTAAGCACCCTTTGGGCGTTTATCGGCATTGAATCGGCAATCGTCTTCGCCTCACGGGCACGCAAACAAAGCGATGTGAAACGCGCAACGATTGTCGGACTATTCATTGCCTTAGCCATTTATGTTGGCATTAGCATACTCGTCATGGGTCTGTTAAAACAAGAGGCGCTTATTCAATCTGAAAAACCGCTCGTCGATGCAATCGGTACTGTATTAGGACCGATCGGATCGCAACTGCTTGCCGGACTCGGTTTAATTAGTTTAATCGGCTCGACGCTCGGCTGGATTTTTTTAAGTGCTGAAGTGCCGTACCAAGCAGCTAAACAAGGATTATTTATTCGCGCCTTTTTACGAGAAAACAATAAAGGGATGCCGCGTTTTTCTTTAATCGTCTCCAATATGATCGCCCAGCTATTTATTTTTTCGACGATTTCGAACTCGATGGCAGCGGCATTTGATTTCGTCATTTATATTGCAACATTATCGTATCTCGTTCCGTATTTCATCGCCTCCGTCTTCCAATTGAAGCTCGTTTGGACGGGTGAAACATATGAAACGACAAAACAACGAATGACAGACGGCATCATCGCCCTTCTTGCGACCGTTTATTCCATTTGGCTTGTGAAAGCAGGCACGGCTGACATGAAAACATTTTTGCTCGGCATCGCCTTGCTTGCTAGCAGCTTATTTTTCTATCCAATGGTTATGAAACAACATAGCGAACAACCGAACAAACAAAAACAATCGGCATAACAAAACCCCCGTCCATTTGGCGGGGGTATTACGAATTTCTACGACGATGCTTTTTCAAAGTTAGAGACGAAAGTGTCGTACCCCTTCCCCTTCTCAATCTCCCTCCTATTTTGCTAAATGAATCTATCCTTTCTTCAAAAAACAGCCTATGATGTGATGCTAAAAATAGTGTAAGATAGTCCTGAAAATTACGTTCCTTTAATTCGCTATTACTTTCCCATTCATAATATTTAATGGATGTAAAAAAATTATAGATGTCCTTATTTCTTAAAATTTCGATGGCTAAATCGTTTCTTTTTTTCTTTCCTTTTAATTTTCTTGCAACGAGTTCTTGTTCATTCAATCCATCTGGAACAACCTCATTTTTAATAATTTGTCGCACAACACCTAGCAACAAATCTGTTAACTCAATACCAATCTCCTCACGTTTTTGTTTTAATGAACACTCTATTACACTAAATTGTTCACCACGATACATTGACTGAATGTTTAACTGTTCTAGTATTTTTTCGTCTAACTTGAAATCTTCAAACCTTCTCGAATGCTCAATAAATACTCGAGATTTGACATATACATCTTTCCCATAATATCGCAAAAGACCATACAGTATTCTTTCTGGAATTTTTGTATAGATCATCATTTGCATCATCCGTTCAGCTGTTTGTTGATCTTGATTGTATAACATTTTACGAATGTCAAGCGGATTCGCATTGTAATTAATCACATTAAACTTAGTAAACAAAGCATATTTTGAAAAAACATGAAGTACTTCAAGAATATCGTTCCTCATCTTTGGATATCCGGTATAATCTGTCCAATGAAGGGAAGCAAATTCTTTGTTTTGAAGTTTCCGATTGAGTTCCACAAATTCAAAGGTATTATATATTTTTGATGGAATTAATAATCCTGCCATTAACGTAGGTTTATCCTTTTTTGTCCCACTTTCATCCAAAAAAATATGCATCATTTCTGTATTCAATACTTCTCTTTCCATCTGTTTCATTCTCCCTTGACAACAATATAGTTATGTAATATTCTCTAAGTACGGTACGTTACTCGTTCCTTGGAACGACTAGCGTGCTGTAGAATAGAAAGTAACTCGTCCCAAGGGGCGACTGAAATCTATTCGACTGCATATATTTTTCTAATGACTAAGGTAACTCCCTTGGTCTTTTTTATTTTTCGCCCCTTATCATTTACAGGACATATTTCGACATCGTTCGTTTTCATCCTTCCTACCCGAGCAAAATCCCCCTGCTTACACCAATGATTTTTTCAGTCTTTTTCGCGTATTTATGTTATAATATTTTTTGAATTTTGTTTTGTTGAGGGAGCATATATGGGGAGAGAGAAAATGAGACGATGGCTGTACATCTTGCTTGTCATTGTGCCGTGCCTTGTAGGGAGCGCATGGATTGTGCTTTGGCAAGATGAACAACAACAGCAGCAACTCGTCGAAGAAACGCGTCTGTTTGCGAATATACATAAAAACGATTTAGATCGCTTTCTTGCGGAAACGACAGCTCGACTGGAAACGTTAGCGCTCATCATAAGCAAACATATGGCCATGTTAAAAGAAGAAGAAATTCATGACATCTTGCATGACATGCAAAAACAAGACGTTCGTTTTGAACGCATCTCCTTTTTTTCGGAAAGTACAACTGCGGCAATGCAGTTAGCAAAAATAACAAAACGGACGGTCATCGACAGCCATCATACGACGACGATCGTCACACCCATTATATATGAAAAAACAAATGAAACAGCTGGCTTTTTAGTAGCCAAGTTACGGACAAATTATATACAAAATCGTATGAAAATTATTTACCCAGATGCTTCGTTTCGCTTATACGATGAGAACGGTGCTATCCTGATGTCAACAAATCCACTTCGTCCGTCGAAACAAACGGTGACCGTTCAGTTAAATCATGCGCCATGGGTGATCGAAGCCAATGTGCCGCACGTCAGCCTAAAACAAAACATCCGTGCTTCGCTTCCATATATTTTATCGCTCATTATTGCTATACATATCATTTGGTTATTCATTCAATATTGGCTGCTTAAGCGGCAAACGATGATCGAGCGCATGGAAACAGAAGCACAAAAGCTTGAGTTAGTCGGCACGCTCGCTGCGAGTACGGCACACGAAATTCGCAATCCGCTCGCTGGCATTAAAGGGTTTATTCAACTATTAAGTGAAAAACATAAAGATAACGAATCACAGCTTTATTTTTCCGTTATTCAAAACGAAATTACACGCATTAACGACATCGTGAATGAATTTTTAATTCTCGGCAAACCAACAGCGCAAAAACTTGAAACGTGCGATCTCAACTCCATTGTTCAAAGCATTCATCCGATGATCGAGTCGCAAGCACATTTACATAACGTCGTCTATACGTTTCATCGTGCCGATGTGCCGCTGCCGATTCGCTGTTCAAAAGATCATTTAAAACAAGTCATACTCAATTTAGCAAAAAACGCAATCGAAGCGACGTCACGTGGCGGACAACTGACCATTTCTCTTACGAAACAAAACGATTGGGCGGTGTTGCACGTCGCTGATACAGGTTGCGGCATGCCAAAGCATGTGAAAGACAAACTGTTTCAACCGTTTGTCACATCGAAACAAACGGGAACAGGGCTTGGGCTCGTCATATGTAAACGTATCATCGATATGCACGAAGGGACAATCGACATTCATAGTATAGAAGAGAAAGGAACGACGATTACCGTTCGCCTTCCTTTAAAATAGGAGGTGGAAACATGTTTGACATGCTTGTCGGCAGTACGTTATCCGCGCTAGCAACAGGGGCTGGCGCTGTTCCGATTTTATTTTTGTCGCGCTCATTAACGCACAAATGGCGCGATATGTTGCTTGCTTTTACAGCTGGCATTATGATGGCCGCATCGATGCTCGGATTAATTCCAGAGGCTCTTTCTTCTGGCACATTTTTTTCCCTTGCGATCGGATTATGCGTTGGGGTATTTACGTTAACGTTTCTTGAAAACATCGTACCGCATATCGATTTAACCCATACAAAAAGCGGCATGAAGATGGATCAAAAATCGTTGCTTGTGCTTGCGGCAATTACGCTTCATAACATTCCAGAAGGGTTATCCGTTGGCGTCAGCTACGCCTCTGGGGAACAAAACCATATCGGTGATTTAATTGCGCTAGCGATCGGCTTTCAAAACGCACCTGAAGGGTTGCTCGTTGCGCTTTTTTTATTTAACCAACATATATCAAAAGGAAA
Source organism: Anoxybacillus tengchongensis (assembly GCF_014201585.1). Classification (GTDB taxonomy): domain Bacteria; phylum Bacillota; class Bacilli; order Bacillales; family Anoxybacillaceae; genus Anoxybacillus; species Anoxybacillus tengchongensis. The sequence continues at coordinate 112,842 of NZ_JACHES010000009.1, read as the reverse complement.
AGCGTTTTTCATGGCAACAGGGACGGGGCTCATTGAACTTGTCGCCTCCATCATCGGCTTTTATTTAACGGCGGTCGTTCAGTCGCTCGTTCCGTACGGATTAGCGTTTGCTGCTGGGGCGATGCTATTTATTATTTATAAAGAGTTAATCCCTGAAAGCCATGGGGATGGAAATGAAAAATCGTCAACGTATGCCTTCATTATCGGGCTGTTAGTCATGGTGTTTTTAATTGAAACGTTTTAAAGGATGATGAACATGTCGAAATATTATATGCTTCTTTTATTGACAAGCGCCTTATGGGGAGGCAACTTTGTCGCAAGCAAACTGCTTGTTGCACACGCCTCTCCGCTTTCGTTAACGTTTATTCGTTGGACGATCGCCGTCCTTTTTTTATTTCCAATCGTGTTGAAAAAAGAACGATCCGTTCGTTTACAAAAACAAAGTATCGTACCGCTTATTGCGATGGGGCTTTCAGGCGTCGTCTTATTTAACGTTTTTATGTTTCAAGCGCTTGAACATACATCTGCTGATCATGTCGGGTTAATTTCGACATTAAATCCGATCGCGATTGCGCTTGTGGCATACGCCGTTTACCGCGATAAACTTACGATTCGACAATGGCTGGCCATGGTTCTCTCCCTGATCGGCGTGCTGATCGTGATGACGCATGGACAACTTCATCGTCTATCGGACATCAACGTCGGGGATATATGGATGGTTGCCGCAGTCATCATTTGGGGCGTCTATTCCGCTTGTGCAAAAGCGGTTATGAAGTCGTATTCCCCGCTTGCGGCAACGTTTTGGTCCGGCGTCTTTGGCGTCATCGGATTGTTGCCGTTTCTTTCTTCTTTTTCAATCCATGATGTCAACTTCTCGTTTGTATTGGCGCTTTTATATACGAGCGTCGGGGCGACGGTGCTTGCGATGTTTCTTTGGAATGTCGGCGTGAAACAAGTCGGTGCCACGACCGCGGGGATGTTTTTAAATTTCAATCCGCTTTTTACTGCGCTGTTTGCGTACATATTACTTGGCGAAATGTTCACCGCACCGCAATGGATCGGTTCATTCATTACGATTGCAGGCGTCATTTTGTTCACAAAAAAATAGAAGGGGTGTTACGCCCCTTCTTTTTCCTCGTATGGATGTGCTACCCAACCAGACGGATCAATAAACAACCGAACGGCAACAACTTGGCGGTCGTCCATTAATGTAAAGAAATGTGGGTTTCCTTCTGGAACAGAAATGACATCGCCCGCTTCAAGTTCAACGTCAAAGTAGCCTGTTTGTTCATCACCTTTAATAACGAAAATGCCATGACCAGCAACAATCGCCCGTACTTCGTCTTCCGTATGCGTATGCACCTGTTCAAATTTTTTCAATAACTCTTCTAAATTTGGCGTTTGTTCGCAGAGGGCAACAACATCCCACGCTTGATAGCCTCTTCGTTTTGCTAAATCTTCAATTTCGGATTGAAACGCTGCTAAAATGTCCGCTTTTTCTTCGTCTGTTAATACGAATTTATTTTGCAAATGCGCTGGAAGTTTCCTTGCATCCCAATGTTCATATAACACTCCTTGCTTATTTAAAAACGCTGCCACGTTTTCCTTTCCTTCAATCACTTCACCTGTGTTGCGCACTTTAATCACTGCCATACCATACTCCCCCTTATCGTTTTAAAAGTAGTAATTTTACATAGTACTGACATAAAAACTCGCAAGCTTCTAAAAACTTTTTCGCTTCAAACGCATCTTTTCCCCATACGGTCACGCCGTGGTTGCGAATAAGCACTGCTCCTCGATCTTCATGAACATGGTCGGCAAACGCTTTGGCTAACGTCGGAATATGGGCGAAATTCGGAATAATCGGAATGCGAAACGCCGCATCTTCTTCCCATAATCCGAACGCTTTAATCATTTCTTGATTTGTAAAAATGACCTCCCCTTCGTCGCCGTACCATTCGGAAATAATGTTATTGTCGACGGTGTGGACATGAAGCACACAACCGGCGTTCGTTTTATTGTAAATTTCGACATGTAATAACGTTTCTGCGGACGGTTTCAAGTGCGTCGCCTCCGCTGGCTGTCCGTCGGCACCGACAAGTAAAAAATCTTCCGCCGTCTCTTTTCGTTTATCTTTTCCGCTCGCAGTGACAAGAAACGTAAGCGGCTCATCGCTCACTTTTATCGACAAGTTGCCACTCGTCCCCATAAACCAGTCGCGCGCCGCCAGCTCTCGTTTCACCTCGGCAAGCTCTGCCCATTTTTGTTGTCTCACGCGATCACCTCGCTTTCTTTTAACACGTCAATGACATCATAAAACGTCGTAAACGGCGTATGCGGCAAGTGGAGCTCACGGCATTTTTCAAGTAAAAAGTCGCGCGCCATGACGTGATCGGCTAGTTTGGCCGCTGCCAAGTCGGTAATGGAGTCGCCAATGACGATCGTTTTTGCCCCTTTTGGTGCAAGTTTGCGAAGAAGCGACGGCTTGCAGCAGCCGCAGTCGTTTTGACAATGTTCATCGCACGCATACGGCCACGTAATGCGGATCGTTTCCCCGCTAAAATCGGCGCTGTTACAAAAAATGCGCTCTTTTTCAACGAGTCCGTGAAGAAGTGGATACACGAAAAAGTCAATGCCGCCGCTCACAATATAAAGCGGGATTTGTCGTTCGTTCGTAAACGCGACAAAATCGGAAAATCCGTCGCGAATGCGTGCGGTGTCAAGCAAAAATTGCACGATGTCTTCTTTCAGCGTCGTCGGCAACAGCGAAAACATGCGCCCGACCCCTTGTTGTACGGAACATGTTTGGGCTAATATATCATCTTTGATCGCTTCCCACTCCGGCGGAGCAAACTGTTTCATTAAAGCAATAATGTTGTCGTTTAACGTAATCGTTCCATCAAAATCGCAAAAAATGATCGGCTTCATGATGCACTTCCCCATAAGTCAAGCGCTTGTTTTAATGCTTCGTGTTCTTTCGCTACCTCATGAAGCGAACGCCCAGCAAGCACCGCTTCGACAGCAGCGCGAAACGCTTGCCCGCCGCCGACCGCCCCGCTCGGATGCCCGTGCACGCCACCGCCTGCGTTAATGATGGAGTCGATGCCAAAGTCGCGCACAAGAAGCGGCACAAGCCCCGGATGAATGCCGGCAGATGGGACAGGAAACGCGCGCAAAAACGGTTCTTCTTTCGTTAATTCATGAGCGATCGCAAGCGTCTGTTCTTTTTCAAGGGCGACGCTTCCGTACGGTGATGGAAAGAGCGAAAAGTCCGCCCCTGCCATGCGCAACAGTTTTCCAAGAAGCAAAGCGTAGCTTACGCCATATACGCGCGATGAGGCGATCGCTCCGCTAAATGACGGATGCGCCATAATCGGCAAACGAATGTCATCATCTTCACGAAGCGCTTGCAACACATCAAGTCCATATGTAAACACGTTAAACAATAACACGTCCGCGCCAAGCTCCGCTGCTTTCTTCGCTTTTTCTTTTAACTGAAACGTTTTTCCGGTTAAGTTCACCGCATATAACGTCCGATGCCCTGTTTGTTCGTACACGTCTTGAAGCGCTTGTTTTCCTGCCACGATGCGCTTGTCAAACGGCGTCAAGTCGTTGTCAAATAAAATTTCATCGTCTTTCACAAGATCAACGCCGCCGAGCGCTTGTAGCTTCAATTGTTCAGTGACGTATCGTAAATCGCGCCCGATGACCGCTTTAAAAATGCTCATGACAAGCGGACGGTGAAAGACGCCAAGTTTTTCGCGAATGCCGTCAATGCCAAAGCGCGGACCAGGGAATGCGCGCTTCAGTTCGTCGGAAAACGTTAAGTCAATCAGTTTAATCGTTCCGTCCAACGACAATTTGCCAAACGTCGTTGTCAAAATGGCAGGAAAATCAGCGCTAAAATTGACGCTCGGATACGAAATGCGCACGAGCGCGCGTTTTAGTCTTTTTCCAAAAAACGTATTGACACGCTCGTCTTCCTCTAGCTCTTCAATCGACTGAACGATGCCTTTATGTTTTTTTAACTGTTCTTGTTCCAGTTGCGGTAAATCAGTCCACGACCCGATGGTCAGTCCAAGCGCGATACCTTCTGCTTTTTTCGCTAAATCTTTGTCGTCATGAATCAAATATGTTGCGGTAATCATATGTCCACCCCTTTACAAATAAAAAACCTCTTCATAAGAAGAGGCTAATTGTTCGTCTCTTCTTATCTCTCAGCGTATTGCTGCGAGAATCAGCACCGTGCTTAAACAGCTGTTTAAGTCGGTTGCCGGGCTTCATCGGGCTCGTCCCTCCGCCTACTCTTGATAAGAATTTGTAATGTATTTAATTTTTTGAACAGTTCGTTTTTCATAAATTTACTTCGAATTATGACAGCACATGTGGCATTTGTCAATCATTTTTTAAAAAAGTTGCAGTTGTCCGATGCGCCAAGCCGCTTCTTTTAGCCTGTCTTCGCTCGTCAGTAGCCCTGTGCGCACATAGCCTTCCCCATGTTCACCAAACCCGATCCCCGGAGCGACCGCCACGTGCGCTTTTTTAAGCAACAGGTCGGCAAACGTCTCAGACGTATAGCCGTTCGGCACCGGAAGCCAAGCGAAAAACGAACCTGCTGGCGCTTGGACGTCCCAACCGATGTCACGTAAGGCGTGAATAAACGTATTTCGCCTTGCTTCATACGTGGCGACAAGCTCGGCGACGCACTGTTGCGACTCGAGTAGCGCAACTGCTGCCGCTTCTTGAATCGCACCGAACATGCTGACGTACAAATGGTCTTGGAGCACGTTGATCGCTTCAATCATGCTTTCGTTGCCGACCGCAAAGCCGATGCGCCACCCTGCCATATTGTACGTTTTCGAAAACGTATAAATTTCAATGCCGACGTCTTTTGCCCCTTCGACTTGTAAAAAGCTGACCGGCTTTTTCCCATCAAAGCCAATCGCTCCGTATGCGAAATCGTGCACGACAGCGATATGATGTTTTTCCGCAAATGAAACCGTTTCTTGAAAAAACGATTCCGTTGCTGTCGCGCCTGTCGGATTGTTCGGATAGTTTAAAAACATCAATTTTGCCTCGCGAACGACGTCTTTCGGTAGCTCATCGTAGTTTGGCAAAAAGCTGTTTTCCGCCCGCAGCGGCATCATTTCCATGCGCGCCCGCGCAAGCACGACTCCCGACCAATAGTCCGGATAACCGGGATCGGGAACGAGGACGACATCACCTGGATTTAATAAACAAAGCGGCATTTCGACAAGCCCAGCTTTTCCGCCAAATAAAATGGCGACTTCTTTTTCTGGGTCAATCGTCACCCCGTATTCGCGCTCGTAAAACGTCGCGACCGCCTCTTTTACAAACGAATAGCCGCGAAACGGCGAATATTTATGATACATCGGCTTTGCCACCGCCTGTTGCATCGCGCGCACAATATGCGCGGGCGTCGGTTGGTCGGGATTTCCTTGTCCGAGATTAATGACATCGTGCCCTTCAGCGATGACCGCCTGTACGTTTTGCACAAGCGACGCAAAAAATTGCTTCGGCAGTTGTTGTAACACGTTCGATTGTGGAAATATGTTCATTTTTTTCACACCTACTTCACAAAAAGGTTGAAATTCTAGTCAAGTATCATATATCGTAAAAATCAAAATGTAAAGAAAATTTTTTGTTGAGGTGAATGATATGAACATCGCTTGCATACAAATGGACATTGCGTTTGGAACACCCGAAAAAAATAAACAAACCGCCTTGCGCTACATCGAACAAATCGCTCGTGACGTTGACGTCGTCGTTTTGCCTGAACTATGGACGACGGGCTATGATTTAACGAGGCTTGCTCATATTGCCGATGAAAACGGGGAAGAGACAAAAGCGTTTCTCGCATCCGTTGCGCGCACGTACGATGTGCATATCGTCGGCGGATCGGTCGCGAAAAAAACGAACGAACGAATGACAAATACGATGTATGTCGTCCAGCGCAACGGCGATGTCGTTTGCGAATATAGTAAACTTCATTTGTTCCAATTGATGAATGAGCATTTGTATTTGCAAGCTGGAGAAACGATGGGGCTATTTTCGCTCGATGAAACGACGTGTGCCGGCGTCATTTGTTACGACATTCGTTTTCCAGAATGGATTCGCGCGCATGCGCTACATGGTGCAGAAGTATTGTTTGTCGTCGCCGAATGGCCGCTTTCTCGCCTTCATCATTGGCGTACGCTATTAACGGCGCGGGCGATCGAAAATCAATGTTACGTTGTCGCTTGCAACCGCGCAGGAAAAGACCCGAACAACGTATTTGCTGGACATTCGATGATTATCGATCCGTGGGGAAACGTGCTTGCTGAAGGAGGCGAACAAGAGACGGTCATTGTGGCGAATATCGACATAAACGACGTGCAAGACGTGCGTGCGCGCATCCCGATTTTTTCCGATCGTCGCCCAGATGTGTATAAAATTTTTGAAAAAAAAGATTGACAAACAAGCATAAAGCGATGTATGATTCGAATCAAGCGAATTCACGAAACTTTTTCACTGTTCAAAACATTTAAATAACGATAAACACTCTTATCAAGAGCAGGTGGAGGGACGAGCCCGATGAAGCCCGGCAACCGGCGATGACGCACGGTGCTAATTCTTGCAGCAGTAGGCTGAGAGATAAGAGGTGCGAAGCAAACTTCAAACCTCTTTCGTTCAGCGAAAGAGGTTTTTTATTTTGAGAGGAGGCATGTATATGTACGAACCATTGACAGAACAAAAAGCGATTGCCCTTGCTGTTCGTTTAGGGCTATTTGGAGAAGATGCGCTTCTTTCTAGCGAAGAAATTGGTGACGGGAACTTAAATCTCGTCTTTCGCATCGTCAACGAGCGAACAAACGACAGCATCATCATTAAACAAGCGTTGCCGTATGCGAAAGTCGTTGGCGAAAGCTGGCCGCTTACATTAAAACGGGCAACGATCGAAAGCCAAGCGTTGCGCACGTTCGCGAGCTACGTTCCTCACTATGTTCCGAAAGTGTACTATTCCGATGAGACATTAGCTATTACAGTGATGGAAGATTTGTCGCATTTACACATTGCACGCCGTGGGCTCATCGAAGGAAAAACGTTTCCGCGTTTATCGGAACATATCGGCGAATTTGTCGCCAAAACAGCGTTTTACACGTCGGACTTTGGTATGAATCAACAACAAAAAAAGAAGCTCGTACAACAATTTACAAATCCCGAACTATGTAAAATTACGGAAGATCTCGTCTTTACTGATCCGTTTTTTGACCACGACACGAACAACTTTGAAGCAGAGCTTCGCGCCGATGTCGAACAGCTTTGGCAAGATGATGTGCTTCAGCGCGAAACAGCGAAATTAAAACGGCTTTTTTTAACGAAAGCGGATGTGTTGCTTCATGGCGATTTACATACGGGAAGCATTTTCGCAAGCGATGAGGAAACGAAAGTGATCGACCCGGAGTTTGCGTTTTACGGTCCGATCGGCTTCGATTTAGGGCAATTTTTTGCCAATTTATTGTTAAACGCCCTCTCTCGTCATGAACGTGACCGCGAACCGCTTTTTGCTCATATTGAAAACACATGGGACGTCTTTACCCGCACGTTTGCTGAACTTTGGCGCGAAAGCAACGAACCGTATGCGCGCACATGTGGCGTGCTCGATGACATCATAGGCGATGCGCTCGTTGAGGCGATCGGCTTTGCCGGTTGTGAAGTCATTCGCCGGACGATCGGGTTGGCACATGTGGCGGACCTTGATGAATTGCCGCTTGAGCGCAGACTTCACGCAAAACGCCACGCTCTTCGTCTCGGTCGTGAGCTCATCGTGCAGCGAAACACATTGACGATAAAAGACTTGAAACATCTTGTACAACAAACGGTGCATGTCAACAGCTAGGAGGAACAAAATGAAATCGGTACAATGGCATGATACACATATTACGATTTTAAACCAACAAGCGCTGCCTCATAAGACTGAATATTTAGAATTAAAAAACATAAAAGACGTATGGGATGCGATCGTTACGTTAAAAGTGCGCGGGGCGCCAGCAATCGGCATGACTGCCGCCTACGGTTTAGCACTTGCGGCCCAATCATATGAGACTGATGATTTAGCGACATTTCATGCCCAACTAAAACACGACCGCGACTATTTAGCAAGCTCGCGCCCGACCGCCGTTAATTTATTTTGGGCGCTTGACCGGCTCGTAAAAAGCGTTGCGAACGCCACATCCGTCAACGAAGCGAAAACGACGCTCATTCATGAAGCGATTTGCATTCAAATCGAAGATGAAGACGTCTGTCGTCGCATCGGTGAACATGCCCTTTCCTTGTTTCAAGACGGCGACCGTATCATGACGATTTGTAATGCAGGAGCGATTGCCACAGCCCGTTACGGCACCGCGCTTGCCCCGTTTCATTTAGCGAAAGAAAAAGGGATCACGCTTCATGCGTACGCTTGCGAAACACGCCCGGTGTTGCAAGGAGCAAGGCTAACCGCATGGGAGCTTTCCGAAGCTGGTGTCGATGTAACGCTCATTACAGATAACATGGCGGCACAAACGATGAAAGCGAAGCACATTTCCGCAGTCATCGTCGGGGCAGATCGCATTGCCGCTAACGGCGATACCGCAAACAAAATCGGCACGTTCGGCTTAGCCATTTTAGCGAAAGCGTTCAACATTCCATTTTACGTCGCCGCCCCACTATCGACGATCGACTTACAGACGAAAACAGGCGACGACATTCCGATTGAAGAGCGAGCGAAAGAAGAAGTCACACATATCGGCGGCGTGCGCATCGCGCCAGATGTGAACGTCTACAATCCCGCATTTGATGTCACACCGCACGAACTCATTACCGGCATCATTACGGAAAAAGGGATTATCTTCGGCGACTACGAAACGAAACTGCCGACATTATTTGAGGAGGTTTTGGCATGAAAAACATATGGGCAATCATTGTGCTTTTATTCGCGCTTTTAGTCGGTTGCACAAACGAACAAGACGCCGTCTCAAAACGAGCGGAACAACCGAAAGAAGAAGCGAAACAAACGAACGAAACAACGGATGCAAAAGCGGACATTCCTGCAGCATTAAACAAACCGATTAAAATTGCTGCCATTATGCAAATGTCGATCGGTACATTTTCATCGCAATATATCGCTGGTGTAAAAGAACAAGTCGCGAAATTTGGCGGCGACGTGCAAATTTATAACGCTGACAACGATTTAACGAAAATGGCATCGTACGTCGAAACAGCGATCAACCAAAACGTCGATGCGATTTTATTAGACCACGGGCGCGCAGATGCATTAAAAGCACCTGTTGAAAAAGCGCTTGCCAAAGGCATTCACGTCGTTGCGTTTGATAACGATTTAAACATTCCAGGAGTCACCGTCATTGACCAAGACGATTACAGCTTAGCATGGAAAACGTTAAAAACGTTAGCGGAAGATTTAAACGGCGAAGGAGAAATTGTCACGATTTGGGTCGGCGGCTTTACGCCAATGGAACGCCGCCATGTCATTTACGAAGCGTTTCAAAAACGGTATCCGAACATTAAAGAAGTAGCGAAATTCGGCACCGCAAGCGCCAACACCGCTTTAGATACACAAACACAAATGGAAGCCATTTTGAAAAAATATCCGAACAAAGGCGACATCGACGCGGTTTTTGCGACATGGGATGAGTTCGCCAAAGGAGCAACGCGCGCCATTCAACAAGCCGGTCGAACAGAAATTAAAGTGTACGGCATCGACTTAAGCGACGAAGATTTACAACTCATTCAACAACCAAATAGCCCATGGGTCGCAACAACGGCAACCGACCCAGCAGAAGTCGGTCGCGTTCAAGTGCGCTTTGCGTATCAAAAAATCGCCGGAGAACAAACGCCAAGCATTTATTCACTTGAACCACACTTAGTGAAACGTTCAGACTTGCCGAGCACACCAATTACGATGAACGAGCTAAACAACTACATGCCAAGCTGGGGACAATCGAACGTTGCCATCTCCCCATGGATGAAGACACTTGAAGAAAAGGTGAAAAAGCAATGAGCGGTTTGCGCATGAAACAAATCGTCCATACATTTGGCGATGTGACCGTATTAAACGGCGTGAACTTCCATGTCCAACCGGGCGAAGTTCACGCCCTTTTAGGTATGAATGGAGCTGGAAAAAGCACGTTAATGAACATTTTAGCTGGCGTCTTGCAGCCGGTGAGCGGAACGATTGAAATAGACGGAAAGGTGCATACATTTTCTTCTCCGAAAGATGCAAAACGAGCAGGCATCGGACATGTCGTACAAGAAGTGGATGCGGCGTTATTCCCTGCTTTGTCCGTATATGAAAATATTCTCGCTGAACAAATTGTCGCGCAAAAACAAATATCGTTTTCTAAAACGAAACATCGGGTTGCTGTTTTACAACTGCTTGAGCGCGTCGGCTTAACACATTTGTCGCCTGATGTCTCTGTACAAACATGCACGCTTCATGAAAAACAACTCATTTTGCTAGCACGCGTCCTTTCTTCTTCTGCTCGCTACATTATTTTAGATGAGCCAACCGCCTCGTTAAGCGAAGAAGAAACGAAACGATTGTTTGCGATGATCGAACAGCTAAAAGCGCAAGGGGTGGCGTTTATTTACATTTCGCATAAATTGCACGAAGTAAAACGCATATGCGATCGAATGACGATTTTGCGGGATGGCGAAGTCGTATACGAAGGCGATGTGTCGCTAGCGACAGAAGACATCGTTCGCCATATGGTCGGACGGCAAACGGAGGTGCGCAACGAACGGACACGCAACATAAGCAAAGAAACGATATTTGAAGTCAAGCAATTGTACATTCCAAAAACGAAAACAACGGTCGATCTTGCGGTTCGGCGCGGTGAAATTGTCGGCATCGCTGGCATTGTCGGAGCAGGAAAAACAGAGTTGGCCGAAAGCATCATCGCTCATGTCGAAACGACAGGCGAACGCATCGTGCGTGGGGAAAAACAAACATGGACCTCGCCAAAAGATGCGATTGAAGCGGGCGTTTGTTTCATTCCAGAAGAACGGCGAAAACAAGGGCTTTTTATGAACGAAACGGTCGAAAAAAATTTGACCGTCCGTCTATTGTCAAATATTGCCCCATGGCAATGGATTGACAAACGACGGGAGCGCACGATCGCCACAAGCCTCATTTCATCGTTACATATTCGCCCATCTTCGCCGACGGCGCTTGTGAAACATTTAAGCGGCGGCAATCAACAAAAAGTGGTGATCGGGAAATGGTTACAAACAAATAGCGACGTCTTTCTTTTTGATGAGCCGACAAAAGGCATTGACGTACATGCGAAGGAAGAAGTATTTTCGATCATTCGCGCGCTTGCTGAAAAAGGAAAAGCGATCATTTATTTCACGAGCGAATGTCAAGAATTGCTTCATATCGCCGATACGATTTACGTTATGGTCGACGGTCAGTTCGTAAAAAAAGTGGACGCACTCGAAGCGACATATGAACAGCTCGTCTATGACATGACTGGGGGTGGAACGAATTGAAGTTTTTATACAAATACGGAACGATACTCGCCATCGTTATCGTCATCGCTTTTTTTAGTCTCACGCTCGATTCATTTTTTACGTATGCCAACTTTAGCGACATTTTGCGTTCCATTTCGATCGTCACGCTCGTTGCGATCGGCATTACGTTTTCGTTAATTGTCGATGGATTCGATTTATCCGTCGGCTCAACAGTTAGTTTGGCAACCATCGCAAGCGCCTCCGCGCTCGTTTTACATCGCCAAGAGCTGCTTGTTGCGCTTATCGTCCCACTTATACTCGGTGCGCTCGTTGGAATACTTAATGCGTTTCTCATTATCCGTCTTCGTTTACCTGATTTATTGGCGACGTTAGCGGTGATGTACATCATTAACGGCGTACAGCTCACATACACGAAAGGATTTTCCATTTATAACGACATGCCACTTCCAGAAGGTGGTGTAGCGCCAGGAAAATTTATTCCATCGTTTTTATTTATCGGACAAGGCGAGCTGTTTGGCATTCCGTTTTCTGTGTTACTTATGCTTTTGCTCGTCATTGGCGCTCATCTTTTTTTAACGTATACAAAAACGGGGCGTTTATTTTATATGACAGGAGAAAATCGTGAAGCAGCCCATCTCACCGGCATTCCTGTCAACCGCTACCGCACGTATGCGTATGTCATTAGCGGGATGTTTGCGGCTTTAGGTGGCATTGTGCTCGCTTCACGCATCGGTACGGGGCAAGTGTCGGCGGGCGCATCACTATTAATGGACGGTGTAGCTGCTGCGTTTATCGGCTTTTCTGTATTTGGCATCGGCAAACCGAATGTGATCGGTACGTTACTTGGCTCGATTTTTATTGGCGTCTTGTTAAACGGGCTGACGATGATGAACGTTCCGTATTACGCGCAAGATATTGTAAAAGGCGCACTATTAATTTTCGCACTTGCGTTGTCCCATATGGTTAAAAAATAACCCACCTTATGCGAGGTGGGTTTCAAACGTCCGTTCTTTTTCTACTTTTTCGATGAGTTCATCAAGCAGACGAATGACTTCTACAGATGCTTGTTCTAATTCGATTAATTGCGCTTCGGCACCCTTTATATCGCCTTTGCCGTACGCTTCGGCTGCTTTTTTCGCTGCGATATGCACGCGTTCATGTGGAGCGTCTAACTTGTCATATGCTGGCGTGCCTTGCAGTTGTTTTTTCGTTTGTTCATCAAAATACCATTTGCCTAATCGGCATTGGTGGTGGGAAGCGACATCTTCAGGTCGCACCGTTTCATAGCCGACGATCATATTGTAAATACGCCATTTCCATAATAAATGGTCTGTTTTTGCTAAATGCAATAGCGCTTTCGCAGATAGTTTCACGCTGTTTTCATTCACCATATTTAAACGGAAACGGTCAATCGCTTTACTTAACGCATGCACTGTGCTTCCTGTTTTTTCACCAAGTTCGCGCACGTATTCCGTCAGTGAAGCAATGGATGACATACGCGTCGCGATTTCATCGACAGCAGCAGCTTGCTCTTCAGCCACAGCAGCGTTCGTATTTGTACTGTCTTGAATTTCTCCCATAGCCGATACAATTTCTTGTAAAAGCGGCATCGCTTCTTGCGCTTGATGAACGGCTTGACGAATCGTTGTTGACGTTGAATAAATGGCTGATGATACTTCAGAGGAAATGGTGCGCAATTCTCCGATGTTTCGTTGCACTTCCCCGAGCGATTGTACGGTATGATCAGCGAGTTTGCGAATTTCTTCTGCGACGACCGAAAACCCTTTTCCGTATTCCCCAGCACGTGCAGCTTCAATCGATGCATTTAGCGCTAACAAATTCGTTTGATCTGCAATGCCGTTAACGAGCTGCATGACTTTTTCAATCGCGCTTAAATGTTGTTGTAAATGTTCAAAACGGTCAACCATATTTGTGAATTGTTCCGACGTTTCAATAATTTCTCCGAACGCTTCTGTCATCATTTGTTGTCCTTTTTCTGCTCGTTCAACGGATGTGGTCGTTTTTTCAGCGATCACTGTCGCCGCATGAGCTACTTCCGACACCGCCGTCGTCATTTCTTCTGTTGCAGCGGTGACCATTTGAACGTCGCTATTTTGTTGATCAAGCGCTTGCAGCAAATCTTTAATAAACATAATTTCTGCGTTTTGTTCCATCAGCGTCGCCGTTCCGCTTGCAATTTGTTCCATCATCGTTTCTGTGTACACTTCGACAAGCAGTTGCTGTTCGATGTTAATTGCTCGTTGCAACGTTTCCATAAGCGTTAAACAACGTTTCGGCGCAAGCGCTACCTTCGCTAACAACGTCGTTAAAACGAAGAAATTGAATTGGTTAAACGCAACGATGAGTTTCCCGACGTTCACTTTTTCTTTACGCAACAAATGGAAAAAGCGAAGCGACTCATCGACGTACGCGCGGTTTCGCTCCATCGTAAAAAAGGCGTTTAAATATGCTTCGATGCGGGCTTCCGTAATCGTTCTCGCCGCTTCTGGCTGCACTTGTTTTAGCCCTTCATGAAAGAGACGAACCATTTCTTGTTTATGTGGAGCGATAAGTTCATCAATTTGTTTTAACTTTGCGAAATCTTCGGTTGTAAAATGGTTGTACGATAACGTGTCAACAAATCGTCCGTGAAACGAATAGTCTGTCCCTTGTTCAAGCAATTCGTTTAACGACGGACGAAGGCGCTTAAATAACATGCTATTCACCTCTTTAGCTGTCTTGACATATAAGTCTATTGTACTACATTGCTTTACAGCATGTCATTATTTATTGGTAAGGTAATATAAAACGTTGTACCCACACCAACTTCGCTTTCCACATCAATGCGCCCACGATGTTCTTCAATAATTTTATAGCTGACCATTAAGCCAAGCCCCGTTCCGCGCTCTTTCGTCGTATAAAACGGCTCGCCTAATTTTTTAATTTTATCTTTCGGAATGCCGCTTCCTTCATCGCGAATGGCGATGCGTATATCATCTCCGACATGCTCAACGGAGACGGTAATCGTTCCGCCGTTTGGCATCACTTCAATCGCGTTTTTTAATATGTTAATAAACACTTGTTTTAATTGTTTCGGCTCGCAATATATACGCGGCACTTGCTCGTACGTTGCTTCAATTTGAATGTTATGCATCGTCGCTTGCACGCTTAGTAAATCGACGGTTTCTTGCATAATTTTTGCCACGTCGCCCCGTTCATAATGAACAGCTTGCGGCTTTGCCAATACGAGAAATTCGGTAATAATGGACTCAATGCGCTTTAATTCCGACATAATGACGTGAAAGTACATATTATATTGCTCGCAACCGTTGCCTATGCTTCCTTGTAAAAGTTGGATAAATCCTTTTAACGCCGTCATCGGATTGCGAATTTCATGGGCGATGCCTGCCGCCAGTTGACCGACGACGCTTAACGTATCAGACTTACGTAATTGCTCTTCCATTTCTTTTTTCTCCGTGATATCGCGTACCATCATCAGCCCGACATGTTCAATAATGTTCGGTTTAAACGACAGTTCAACAATTTTTTTCTTTCCTTCGCCGTCTGTAATCGTAAACTCTTCTTCTTCCTCCCCATTGTTTACCCATTTTTGAAATTTGTTTAATTCGTTGCTTCCGATAAAAGCATGCATACATTTTGTAACGAGCTGTTCTTTTGAAAGAGCGAAAATGCGGCACGCCACCGGATTAGCATCAAAAATGCGCTGTTTGTCGTCAATTAGCACAATGCCATCCATCGCATGATTAAAGACGTTGCGAAACTTTTGTTCTTGTTCGCGCAACTGTTTTTCCATTTTCCGACGTTCGCTCACATTGCGAAAAATCGTTAAATGATAGCCGTTAATGACCCCTTTTTTCGACGTAAATTCAAGCTGTTTTTTTTCGCCGTTCGGCATATGAAATGTTAATTCGTCACGAATTTCTCCATCGCGGAAAAATTGCCGTAATACGTGGCGTACTTTATCTTGTTTTAAATCAATAAACTGCATTAAATTCGCATGAACGAGATCGTGAAGCGGCAATTCAAACGTTCGGCTTGCGGCAGGATTGGCGCGCAAAATATTTCCGAAATCGTCACAAATTAAAATCGCTTCATGGGCTTGTTCAAAAATGGCGCGAAACCGCTCTTCACTCCGTTGCAAGTTCATTTCCATATTTCGTTTTTCGGTCACGTTGCGCATAATGGCCATAAAAAAGCCGCTATGTACGTTCGTTGTTAACGTTAGTTCAAACAACTTTTGCATGCCGTCTCCTAAAATAAACGGCAGTTCGCTCGATACGGTCCCGTTTCGTTTTAACGTCACTAACAGTTGGTCGAATAAATCGTGATATTCCATTGGAATAAATGTTTGGATTGATAATTTGAATAGTTCTTCTTTTGTAATGTTGACGCTTGCGCAAAAGGAAGGATTCGCATCAATAAAGCGCCCTTGTCCATCGAAAATGACAATGCTATCGCCAGCACGATTAAACAAATCTTTAAATAACGTTTCATTAATCGTTCGTTCACGCTCAAGCGCTTTTTTTGAGGTAATATCGCGGATCATATATAAATCAAACGGTTGCTCTTTATGACGACGCATAAATAGTTGCACATGCTTCATTTCGCCATCTGCCAAGCGAATGACCATTTCATCATCGTATGTGCCAAATTTATGCAACATTTGTTTTTGAAAATGAAAAATATGTTCTGGGACGAGATATACGTATTCATGAAAATTTTTTTGCAACAGCTGTTCACGCGACGTGCGAAATAAACGGCACGCCGCCTCGTTCACATCCACGAACGTCCCGTCATCTTTTACTAATACAATTGCATCCGTCACTTGTTGTAAAATGAAATCGTACTGACTTATTCGCTCATCGATCGCTTCCTTTTCTTGTTTCGAAAGCTGAACAAATCGCGAATCTTCCATCATACCTTTCAAACTCAAACGCGTTCCCTCCCCACAAACTCCCTCTCTATATATATGGTTATGATGTATATTCGCCCGATGTTTTTTTATTCCTTCTTAAAATTCAGAAAATTTTACTAATCTTATCGGGATTAAGAAAAGCGCAAAGCGCCCGCCTATCGGCGAAGAGCGCATAAACCCCACCGAGGAGAGCTCAAACCAAGCGGTCGCTTGTTTCTGCGTGGGTAATATCACTGAAGTATCTCAATGTGTCGCCGCCGAAAGAAGGGGTGAAGCGACTCGAGCCGATGGCGCTTGGAGCTAGACACCATTCTAAATATGGAATTCCATACTTTCTTATCTTTTAAAAAAGAGCAGCTCATTTGCTGCTCAACGATCGGTAATAACGATATATGTTGCTTTCACTGGTCCGTGCACACCGACAACTAAATTCATTTCAATGTCGGCGGAATTGCTCGGTCCAGTAATAAAGTTAATGCACGACGGCACGCGCTCGCCACGCGCCATCTTTTCGCGAATGAGGCGCGCCGCTTGCGTCATACGTGGGACGATTGTACTTTTCGGAATAAGCGCCACGTACGTTGTTGGCAAAAAGCTAATCGTTCTCCCTTGATTTTGATTGTTTAATAACACAACTGTCCCTGATTCCGCTAACGTGATATCACTCCATGTGATGCCGATGTTTGCTCGCTCTGCTGCTTCAATGTTGTCTCGTCCACGTGTAGCGTCCCATACGTACACATCTTCTCGCTTTAAAAAAGAAGATAGTCCAAACTGTTCGTAGCGCTCATCGTTAGCGATGATAATCGGGCCTCCGCCATGCGCATGAATGACGTGTTCGACCGTGTCATAAAGCTCGGCGCTGTTTGTTTCAACGAGCGTCGTATGAATGCGAGTACACTGATTTTTCAACACATCAAGCAGTTCGTCTTCGCTATATCCTTGAAACACGGTTTGTTGCGGTGCATGTTTCCACTGTGGACGCTCAACGGACGTGCGCACGTCGCGTCCGAGACGGGAGGCAATTCGCTGTAAAAAAGCTTCCATCATTCGTTCCCCCTTTGTTTTAGCCAGTCGCGGAACCGTTCTTTTTCTGGCGCTGGAAATTCACGAATGTCCGTCCACGCTTTTAACGGTCCTGGACCTTTGGAAATGCGGTCGTTTACTGTAAACGGATGGACGGCAGTCGGTGCGACTTTCGAACCGAGTTTATACAACAGCGACGACGCCGCACCTAATCCGAACGCTTTCATCGCCAATTTTTCCGAAATCGGCGCTTTTCCTTCCCGTTCGACAATCGTTTGGCGATGTTTTAGCAACAGTTCATGAAGCGGAATTTTTACCGGACATGCTTCCGTACAAGCGGCGCATAACGTTGATGCGTACGGCAATTCTTTATAATCGTCATATCCGCCAAGAAGCGGCGACAACACCGCCCCGATCGGACCTGAATAAATAGAACCGTACGAATGACCGCCAATATGGCGATATACCGGACAAACGTTGACGCAAGCGGCGCAACGAATACATTGCAACACCGGCTGAAATTCCGTTCCTAATATGTCGGAACGTCCGTTGTCGACAATAACGAGATGAAATTCTTCTGGTCCATCCACTTCTCCTTTATCGCGCGGACCGGTAAGCACAGTGATGTAGCTCGTCAATTTTTGTCCGACCGCGCTTCTTGTTAGTAAACTAACGAGCACTTCCATTTCTTCAAACGTCGGTACGATGCGCTCCATTCCCATGACCGTAATTTGCGTTTTCGGCAATGCGGTGACTAAATCGGCGTTTCCTTCGTTTGTGACAAGCGTGATGGAACCCGATTCGGCAATGGCGAAATTGCAGCCGGTAATGCCGACGTCTGCCGTCATATATTCGTGGCGAAGCATATGGCGCGCATGAAGCGCAAGCTCCTCTGGCTTTTCCGTTTTTGTATACGCCAGCTTCTCTTGAAATACGTCGCGAATTTGTTCTTTATTTTTATGAAGCGCAGGCGCGACGATGTGCGATGGTGGATCGTGGTCATCGACTTGCAAAATGTATTCGCCAAGGTCCGTTTCAATGACTTCACAGCCGAGCTTCTCGAGCGCGGCGTTCATATGAATTTCTTCCGTCACCATCGATTTTGATTTCACAATTTTTTTCGCTTGTTTGCTTGCAACGACGCGACAAATGTAGTCGTTCGCTTCTTCCGCTGTTTGCGCAAAAAAGACGTGCCCCCCGCGCTTTTTTACGTTTTCGCTCAGTTGCATTAAATAATAGTCTAAGTTTTCAAGTGTATGTTGGCGAATTTCTTCCCCAAGCGCGCGCCACTCTTCCCAATTGCCGAGTTCTTCGGCTGCCTCGAGTCGCCGCGTGCGCAGCCGCTCTTGCGCCCCTGCCACCGCTCCGCGCATAAACGTATTATGAATCCCTTTTTCCACTCGCTCGTGAAATTCTCCCATGTTAATTTTCATTGCCATATAATTCCCCCCCTATCTACTATTAAGTACTTCGGCAATGTGCATGACACGAATCGGTTTTCCTTTTCGCTCGATGCGCCCGCCGATGTTCATTAAACAGCCGCAATCAGCACCGATTAAATAATCGGCTTCGACTTGTTCGATACATTGAATTTTTTCATCGACCATCTGTTCTGAAATTGGTCCCATTTTTACGGAAAACGTCCCACCAAATCCACAGCAATTGTGCGCGTTCGGCAACGGAACGACTTCAAGCCCTTTGACGTGTTGCAATAACGTAAGTGGTGCGTCTTTGACGCCAAGTAAGCGCGTCATATGGCATGATGTATGATACGTCGCTTTTCCTTCTAAGCGCGCCCCAACGTCTTCTATCTTTAACACATCAACGATAAATTGCGTCAGTTCATACGTTTTATTAGCGACGTGTTGTGCTCGTTCTTCCCATTCACTGTCGCCTTTAAAAATGTGCGGATATTCTTTAAACATCGTTGCACATGAACCGGATGGCGTAACGATATATTCGGCATGCTCAAACGTACGAATCATATGTTTCATCGCTTCTTTCGCTTCTTTTACATAACCGCTATTGTAAGCTGGCTGTCCACAGCACGTTTGCGCCTCTGGAAAATGAATAGTACAGCCGAGCCGTTCTAACAACTCTACTGTCGCTTTGCCAACATTGACGTGAAACAAATCCACTAAACATGTAACAAATAATGTGACGTTCATTCCCGATCCCCTCTCTAAGAAAACGTTTTCTTTTTTTCACTTTACATCTCATTGCCAAATTAGTCAACCGGTCATCTGATGATTAAACACGGAGGAAGAACCTCCATTATGAAGATATGTAGCTAGCAAGCACTTTTTCAACATGTCCTAAATGTTCTTTCATTCGTTCTTGGGCTAGTTCAATGTGTTGGTCGCGAATCGCTTCAAAAATGGCGATATGATCTTCAAGGAGTTGTTCGGTCGTCGCTTGTTTGGCAAACAGCCAAATGCGGCGCGTTTCTCGCATCGTTTCCATCATCATACCGGATACGTTGTTCATTAAGCTGACTAACAACGGATTTTTCGTTGCCGCCGCAATCGCCATATGGAATAAAAAGTCGGCTTTTTCTCCAAGCTCTTCATCGCCAATCGCTTCACGCATTTGTGTCAGAGCGCTTTGCATCGCACGCAAATCTTCTTCCGTTCGCTTTCTAGCTGCCACCCCTGCAGCACCGACTTCAAGCAGTTTGCGCACTTCAAGTAAATGAGCGACATCTTCTTTATTCATAAGCACCGCTGCGGAAATCGGGAACGACAACATCGCTGGGTCAAACTCGCGCACGTACGTCCCTTCCCCTTGCTTCATTTCGATCAGCCCCATCGCTCGAAGCGCTGTCAACGCTTCACGAATAGCTGCGCGCCCAACTTGGAAATTTTCCGCCAGCTGTTGTACGGAATCGAGTTTATCTCCCGGCTTTAACTGTCCCGTTTGAATCATATGTAAAATTGCTTCCGCTACTTCTTCATATATCTTTTTCGGTTTAATTTGTTTATACACTTTGTCCACCCCATCATCTCTTGTTTGCTCCCCCATACAAATAGAATATCATATCATATTTTTCTACAAAATAACTGTGAAAAATTTTTAAATATTCATATTGAAAAATGGTTGCGCTTACATTATGATATACTCATCAGATGATTGTATGACCTTATGATGAGGGGATAAGGAATGACATCATCACAATGAAACAAAGGGGGATGAATATGTTATCATTTATCGCACTATTGCCAATTTTAACAGTTTTCTTATTTCTTGTTGTATTGAAGTGGCCAGCGAGTCGTGCCATGCCCGTCGCACTCGTTGTCACTGCGGCAATCGCCCTATTCGTTTGGGGGACGAAAATGAATGTCGTCGCCGCCGCCAGCGTAAACGGTATAAAGACAGCCATTGAAATTATGTTTATCGTATTCGGAGCCGTATTGCTTTTAAATACGGTCAAAGAAAGCGGTGCGATCGAAACGATTCGCCAAGGATTTATTCACATTTCGCCAGACCGCCGCATTCAAGCGATCATTATCGCCTGGTTGTTCGGTTCGTTTATTGAAGGTGCGGCAGGATTCGGTACGCCAGCGGCAATCGCTGCCCCGCTTCTTGTGGCAATCGGCTTTCCTGCGATGGCTGCTGTATTAGTTGCACTAATTATTCAAAGCACGCCTGTGTCGTTCGGAGCAATCGGAACACCTATTCTCGTCGGGGTCAATACAGGGCTTGCGAATCAAGAATCGGTCATGAAAGCAATTGGAAATATGGAATTTACCGATTACTTATTACAAATTGCCGCCAACGTCGGCATCATTCACGCCTTAGTCGGAACGTTTATTCCGCTTATTATGGTCGGTATGCTCACGCGCTTTTTCGGCAAAAATCGTTCGTTCCGTGAAGGATTGCGCGTATGGAAGTTTGCGATGCTTGCCGGCTTTGCGTTTACCGTTCCGTATGCAATCATCGCCAACGTGCTTGGACCGGAGTTTCCTTCATTGCTCGGTTCACTCATTGGTCTTATGATCGTCGTCCCAGCCGCAAAAGCCGGACTATTTATGCCGAAAGATACGTTTGATTTTGAACATCGTCACGCATGGGAACAAGAGTGGATCGGTCGGTTAAACAACGAACAAACGAACATCGGGCAAGGAAAAAAGCGCATTTCGCTTTTGAACGCTTGGTTTCCGTACGTGTTAGTTGCGATTTTGCTTGTCATTACGCGCACCGTCGCTGAAGTAAAAGCGTTTTTAACAGGAGAAAGCGTTACGATTTTCATCGACAACGTATTCAACTCTGGCATTGCAATTAAATCAACGCCACTTTATTTGCCGGGTACGATTTTCGTCATCGTTTCGCTCGTCACGTACGTGTTACATCGCATGGATGCGAAAAGCTACAAAAAAGCGTTTAGCGATTCGTTTAAAACGGCATTAAGTGCAGGTTCGGCACTCATTTTCGCCGTACCGATGATCAACATTTTCATTAATACGAAAACAGATGAGCTTGCGAGCATGCCGCTCGTTTTAGCCGAAGGTGTATCACATATCGCTGGTTCTTCATGGCCGGTCGTTGCGCCGCTCATCGGTGCGCTCGGAGCGTTTATCGCGGGAAGCAACACATTCAGCAATATGATGTTCTCGCTTTTCCAATTCGGTACAGCGGAAAGCATCGGCTTATCGGCTTCAGGTGCTGCTGTTGTCGTCGCCCTACAAGCGGTTGGCGGTGCAGCTGGAAATATGATTTGCGTTCATAACGTCGTCGCTGCTTCCGCCACAGTCGGGCTCATCGGTCAAGAAGGAAGCTTAATTCGCAAAGCGCTCATTCCGATGACGTATTACATTTTAGCTGCAGGCATGCTCGGCATGGGCTTGATCGTCGGTGGCTTCAACATATGGTTTATCCTTTATGCCGTTGTCGTTGTCGCATTCATTTTGTTTATGGCATCAAACCGAGGGAAAACGAAACGAGCAGAAAACCAAATATCTGCGTAATACACAAAGGTGCCTTGCCGGGCACCTTTTTTCCTTCCCTTCCTATATGGTATAATAATTCGTCGCAACCTATATATGAAAGGGTCGTTTGCCGTGCATATTATTTGTACAACGTTAAATGCGAAATACATTCATACGAATTTAGCGATTCGCTATTTAAAAGCGTACGCCCAACCGGAATTTAATGTCGAACTCGTCGAATATACGATTAAAGACCCGGTGTTAAATATCGTCACCGATTTATACCGTCGCAAGCCTGACGTCATCGGGTTTAGCTGTTACATTTGGAACATCGAACAGACGATTGAAGTCGTGCAATTGCTGAAAAAAGTGCATCCGACTGTCACGATCGTCGTCGGTGGGCCGGAAGTGTCGTACGACGTCGCTTATTGGCTTGAGCGTGTGCCGGAATTTGATTACATCGTTATCGGCGAAGGCGAAGAAACGTTTAAACAGCTTCTCACGGCGCTTAAGCGCGGTGAAGATGTCGCCAATATTGCTGGAATCGCATGTCATCAAAACGGAAAAGCGGTCATCAACCCGCAACGAAATAAAATGAACTTAGCGAACATGCCGTCGCCGTTTCGCTTTCCAGAAGATATACCGCATTTATCGAAACGCATCACGTACGTCGAAACGAGTCGCGGCTGTCCGTTTAGCTGTCAATTTTGTTTATCGTCCATTGAAGTCGGCGTCCGTTACTTTGATCGGGAAAAGATAAAGGAAGATTTACGTTATTTAATGAAACACGGGGCAAAAGTCATTAAATTTGTCGATCGCACATTTAATATTAGCCGCAGCTATGCGATGGATATGTTTCAATTTTTAATTGACGAGCACGTCCCCGGCGTCGTCTTTCAATTTGAAATTACTGCCGACATTATGCGCCCAGAAGTCATTCAGTTTTTAAACGAACAGGCACCAGCGGGACTATTTCGCTTTGAAATCGGCGTCCAGTCGACAAACGATGAAGTGAACAAGCTCGTCATGCGCAAACAAAATTTTGAAAAGCTCACTCGCACCGTCACGATGGTGAAACAAGGCGGAAAAATCGCGCAACATCTCGATTTAATTGCCGGACTTCCGGAAGAAGATTACACATCGTTTCGTAAAACGTTTAACGACGTATTTGCGCTTCGCCCCGAGGAATTGCAGCTCGGCTTTTTAAAAATGTTGCGCGGCACAGGCTTGCGCCATAAGGCGAACGAGTACGGTTACGTCTTTATGGACCGCGCACCGTATGAAATTTTACGAAATAACGTCTTGTCGTTTGATGACATCATTCGCTTAAAACAAGTCGAAGATGTGCTTGAAAAATATTGGAACGATCATCGCATGGATGAGACGATCGAATATATCGTCACCCATCTGTTTGACACACCGTTTGACTTTTTCCAATCGTTCGGCACATATTGGGATGAACAAGGTTGGGCGCGCATCGGCCATCAGCTTGAAGATTTATTCCGCCGCCTCTATTCGTTTTTACAAACGATCAACACAGACGACTTACCGATCGTTGAGGCGCTCATGAAATACGACTATTTGCGCAATCAAAAACAAAAACCACGCAAACCGTGGTGGGACGAAAAAACGGACAAACATGTACGCGCGCATGTATACGAACAATTGTCAAAACAACCGCATCTTCTTTCATTAACGGAAAAAGAGCTATTTAAACATACCGTCGTCGAAATGATCCCGTTCGACTTGCCGCATTATTTACAAACGAAACACATCCGCCGATGCGACATGGCAATGATCGTGTACTTCAACCAAACGACGATGAAAGCGGAGACGTATTTTTTGGAAGTGGACACGAATTGACAAAGCGTTTATTGAAGTTTTATAATTTCAACTATAAGGAAGATTTAAGTTGCGAGAAGGACATCATCCGGAGATGTTCCTTGCTAGAGAAGATAGCTGTCGAATGTTCGAAATTCGATAGCTTAGAGATGATGTAAAAAGCGCTAGCATGAGGAGCTAGCGCTTTTAGTCGTATTAGGGGGGAGAAGGATGTGAAAAGAATCATGGTTTTTATTGATGGAAATAATTTCGAAAGCGCTGTTACGAATCTTTTCAGCGGAAATTATCAGCGGATTGACTATGGAAAATTAGCTCATTATATAGCTGACATAAGAAACGGTCATCTACAAAGGTTATATTACTATACGGCTATGAGTAGTCACGATAAATCGAAGGCAGCCGCAACAAAAAAGTTTATTGATACATTAAACAAGCATGTCCCTTACTGCATTGCAAAAGCTGGCTATCTTAAATATGTCGGTCAAGATGGGAGCGGAAAAGACATTTATATTGAAAAAGGCACAGATGTAAATATAGCCGTTGATTTAGTGTCTTTAGCTTATCATCACGCCTACGACGAAGCCATTTTGTTAAGCGCAGATACGGATTATGAACCTGCTATTCGGGTCGTACAACAACTAGGGAAAAATGTCGTAGCCTGTCTCGTTGATCAACAAAAAGCTGGATATTTAAAAGATTTATGTGATGACCACTTTTTTCTAAAGAAAGAAGACTTTGAACATGTACAACGATAATCGGGCTGCTTTCGTGTATACGTAAGCAGCCCTTTCTCTATAGCTACATAGTCCGAACCTATGTAGCCTCCACTTTATACTATGCAATTATTTCATAAATATACTTTACTCATTTTTCTTTTCCTTTTTCGCCTCTTCGATTAGCTCCATCACTTTATGCGCATTGACATCGCCTTGTTCTTGCCCGAATTCTTCCTTTAGTATGTCGCTTGGAATCGGGATGGTTTTGCCTGCTTGTTTGTTTTTCATTTCCCTTGCCGTCCTTTTTTCGAATTGCGATTGGCGCCGCGGCTCATATCTTCTCCACCAGCATATTGCGCTTCAAATTCGTCTTTCGGCATGCTTTCTGTCGGTGTTTGGTTGTTCGTTTTTGCCGCATCACGTGTTACTTTTCGCTTCATGATCGTTCACCTCGTTCGTCTGTTTGTTCTTTTTTGTATGCGATGAGTATGATGTTTTCGCCTGTTTGTTGGCGAAGTTGTCGTTCAAATTGTTGCACTTGGGCGATGTCGCGTTCATGCAACTGCGCAATTGGAAAACGCATGTGAATCCCCCCTCATGAGTAATGTCATGCAAAGCGACATATTTTATACGCCATTTAGCCACATTAATAACGAGGTGAAGACAATGGAAAAAGAAATGGAATCGCCAATTTTCGATGAAACGCAACCGCATCAAATCCATGCCCCTTCGTTTAAAGGAACAGGCATTCGCATGCAGCCGCCATTTGTCAATCAACACGGGGTCATTATCGGCGACAGCCAATACAATTCGCCAAACTCCCCGCTCAACGAGTGGAGCGACGAAACCGATCCGAGCGTGATGGCCGGTGATGAATGGGTGCACCCGACAAACGACATCGGCTGGAATACGGCAGAAAACCGCGAACTGCTTGAAAAAAAACGAAGCGGCAATGCTCCATTTATGCATCCTGATAAAGATGTCGGATACGGAACGGATTGACACATTCGCCCCACTCCTATCATACATTGAAGAAGCAATGCATAATGGGGTGTCATATATGGATCGAGAATGGATACAACTCATGAGGGTCATCGGTGTCGGAATTATTGTGACAGGATATATCCTTTTGTTTATAAGCGAATATCGTGAGCTAGAAGAAATAAAAAGAGGGGGATCATTTTCCCCCTGTAAATGAAATGCCTTTAATAAAGTAACGGTTGAAAAATGCATAAATCACTAACACAGGAAGCGTAAATACCATCGACGCTGCCATAATGTAGTTCCAATAGCTAATGTATTGCCCTTTAAAGCTATTTAACCCGAGTGGAAGCGTAAACAAATTCGGGTCCGACAAAATGATAAGCGGACGCATAAAGTCGTTCCACGAACCCATAAAAACGAAAATGGCTTGCGCCGCGAGCGCTGGACGAGCGAGTGGCAACACGATGCGGAAAAACGTGCCGATGCGGCTTAATCCGTCTAACGCTGCCGCTTCTTCTAACTCTTTCGGGAAGTTAATGAAAAACTGACGCATCATAAAAATAAATGTCGCGTTAATCATGGCTGGGACAATCATTCCTTGATAAGAGTTCAACCAACCGAGCTGTTTTAAAATTAAATAGTTCGGAATCATCGTCACTTGGGCTGGAATCATTAACACCGCCAAAATGATCATAAAAATCGTTTGTTTTCCTCGGAAATGAAGACGAGCAAGCGCATAACCAGCCATCGAGTTAAACATTAAATTCAAAATCGTCACCGCTACCGCAATGATGACGCTGTTCATAAACCAACGCGGAAATAGCTCTTGTTCGACAAAAATTTGTTTATAATTATCAAGCGTAAAGTCTTTCGGAATAAAACTGATCGAACCACTAACAATTTCTTCAAGCGTTTTAAACGATGACGAAAGTGCCCATAAAAACGGAATCATCGTCACGATCGCATACAATACGAGAATCGTATATAATAAGGCTTTGCCCAATCGCATGTTCTTCCCTCCTTAATAAAGCGATTCTTCTTTTGAAAATTTCCGCTGCAGCCACGTCGCAAGTAAAATGACGATCGCTAACGCAAACGCCAGCGCTGCCGCATAGCCCATCGTTCCGAGCGATTTAAACGCATATTGATAAATAAGTAGAACGACCGTTAACGTTGCATTGTTTGGACCACCTGAACCGCCAGAGAAAATGTATGACTGGTCAAACAATTGGAACGTACCGATTAAGCCCATAATGACGACAAACGATGTGACAGGTTTTAAGTATGGCACCGTAACATACCAAAACTTATGCCAAGCGTTCGCCCCGTCTAGCTCTGCCGCTTCGTATAACGAATCCGGAATGTCTTGCAGTGCCGCTAAATAAATGACCATAAAAAACGGTGCCGTTGACCAAATGTTCATGATCATAATGGCGTTTAACGCAACAGACGGATCTCCAAGCCAGTTGTACGTCGGCAAGCCGAGAAACTCGAGCACGTGGTTGACAAGCCCGTTTTGGTTGTACATCCACATAAAAATAAGCGTCAATACAGCCGATGACGTTAATGTCGGCAAAAAGTAGACGATGCGGAAAAACTTCTCCCCTTTCAAGCCCGCATTCAGCGTTGCGGCTAAAACGAGCGCTAACATCGTTTGTGTCGGCACGACGATCACCACATATTTGACCGTATTCCAAAGCGCAATTTTTGCTCGTGTATCGTCGAGTATACGTGTAAAGTTATCAAACCCGACAAACTGAAAACTTGCTGTTCCTAACAACTGCACTTTATGAAACGATAAATAAATCGCAAATAAAATCGGACCGATGACAAATAAAAGAAGGACAAATAACGTTGGTGACAATAACGTATATGCTGTTCCTGCTTCTTTCCATCGCTTACGACTAAACATATGTTCATCTCCTTTACGTCGTGCTATTCGCCTCTTTCAAGTGAAGATTGTGTAACACTTCACTTGAAAGAAGGGAACAGCGAGGGGAACATCCCCTCGGCCGTTACTTCGCTTCAATTTCTTTGTTCGCAATGTCTTGCGCTTTTTTAAGCGCTTCATCAAGCGGTTGCTCACCTAAAAAGGCGCTGACAAATTGGTTGTTAAAGTTGTTCATAATAATTGGCAAGTTCGTGCCGTTTTGCCATACAGTCGCATACGGTGCCCCTGCAACAAGCGCGGCGCGCAATTCATCTTTGTCGTATCCTAATTCTGACGCAACCGATTTCCGTGTTGGCAACGCAAACCCTTTACTTGTCCAAATTTTCATTCCTTCTTTTCCTGTTAAGAATGAAATGAGTTTCCATGCTGCTTCTTTCTTTTGTGAATCTTTGTTCATGACGTACGCTACTGTATAAGCCATCGTTCCTTTTTTGCCGTCAATCGTTGGCACTTCTGCGGTGCCGAACTCCGTATTTGGGAACGTTTCTTGGAGGAATGGAATCGCCCAGTTTCCTTCAATAACCATCGCTGCTTTTTGTTGACCGAACATTTCACCGCCCCAGCCGGCACCAACTTCGCTCGGCTGCGCTGCTGATTTATCTTTTAAGCGCATATCGACAATCGGTTGCAGCGCTTCAACAACTTTCGGATCGGCAAAGCTTGCTTTATTGTCTGTCACGACTTTGCCGCCTTTTGATTCCGCAATGTAGTATAAGCGCGCTAATTCTGGCGCGACACCAAACCCGTACACTTCTGTTCCTTTTGTTAATGTTTTCGCCGCTTCACGTAATTCATCCCACGTTTTTGGTACGTCAAGCCCTGCTTCTGCAAACATTTTTTTGTTATAGAAAAGCGCTAACGTCGAATAGTCTTTCGGGAAGCCGTATATTTTGCCGTCTGGACCTTTGAACGCATCAAGAAGCGGCTTTTCAAAATCATCGATGTCAAAATCGTCTGTCACATAGTCATCTAACGGTTCTAACACGCCTGTTTCAATCATCGCTGGCGCTTCAAACGCATCTAAATAAAATACGTCTGGACCTTCGCCGCCAATTAAGCGCGTTTTAATGACGTCCATATATTGATCGGAAATGACTTCATGTTTTACTTTAATGTTCGGATATTTTTTCTCAAATTCATCTAACGTTTGTTTCAACAATTTTTGCTCCATCGGGTTGCCGCCCCAACCGGCAAGCGTCACTTCTACTTGTTCTTCTTTCGTTTCACCTTTGTTTTCGTTTTTCGCTGTTTTCTCTTCACCACCACATCCGGCTAAAACGCTTCCAAAAAGCATTGTCGACATACCGACGGCAAACCATGTTTTCTTGTTCATCATATAAGACCCCTTTCTTATTGAATGTTATATGGAAGGGAGACGAGCTCCCTTATTCCCGATAAAATGCACGTACAATCGCATCGTACGTTAAATCGGCGGTCGTTTCGACGATATAGTCCGCCTCTTTTAACGCTTCTTTGTCGCCAACGCCAATCGCGAACATGTTTGCTGCTTTGATGGCTGCCACGCCCGCTTGCGCATCTTCTACGCCAATGCACGTAGACGGATGCACGCCTAACTGCTCGGCGGCAGTCAGAAAAATTTCTGGGTGCGGCTTGCTGTTTTTTACTTTTGCGGCATCGACGATCGTATCGAAATACGCGCCAATTTGTAGCCGCTCGATAACCGTAAAGGCGTTTTTACTTGCGGAGGCTAAACCGATTTTTATGTTTTGGCGTTTCAACTCGCGCAATAAATCGAGAATGCCGGGAAGCAAATCGTCTGGCGTCATGCGCGCAATGAGCTGTTTATAATGCTCATTTTTTTTATGCGCAAGCGCCTCTTTTTCCGCCATCGTATAGCGATCCGCTTGGCTGCCGAGCGCTAAAATGCGCTCAAGCGACTCCATGCGGCTTACTCCTTTTAACTGCTCGTTAAATGCGCGATCGAACGTGATACCTAATTCCTCTGCAAGCTGTTTCCATGCGATAAAATGATACTCTGCCGTATCGGTAATGACACCGTCTAAATCGAAAATGACTGCTTTCAATTGTTTGTTCATCATGTCAAACCCTTTCATGCAAGTGGAATTGTGATTTCATCTTTTACTTCATATGCTGTGCCGAACACGTCAAACGTCACGGCATCGTGAACGTTCGTCACTTTTTTCACAACAAGCTGTTCATGCGTCACCGTCACTTCTAAACGATCGCCGCGCCAATAGATCGGGAACGATAGTTTCGTCCATTGTTTTGGAAGCTTCGGATGAATGCGCAGTTTCCCGTCAAGCATGCGCACGCCACCAAATCCGCACACGACCGATTGCCAGACGCCACCGATGGACGCGGTGTGCATGCCGTGATCCGACGATTTCATATTCGGACCTAAGTCGATGCGTGCTGCTTGTTCAAACAATGCATACGCTAACTCGCGATCGTCCATATCGCTCGCTAAAATACAATGCGTCGATAAGCTGAGCGAGGAATCATGCAACGTTTTTGGCTCATAGTAGTTCCAGTTCGCTCGTTTCACTTCTTGCGAAAACTTATTTTCTAATAAGTAAAACAACACCATAATGTCCGCTTGTTTCGATACTTGAATGTTGTTCACTTGTTCGAGGTTGTAATCTTCAAAAATCGTGCCGACGCGCGTTTGCTTTTTATATTTCGTTAAGTCGATCATTTGTTTTGTTAAATACGTGTCATCTTGTGGGATGACGAGATCTTCTTCGCGCGGCTGTGGCAAGTAAATAAGATCGACTTTTTCTTTCCATTTTTTATATGATTCATGCACGCCAATTTTTTCGTGTAATGCGTCAAGGAGCGCGGGATTTGTTTCTTTTAATCTTTCATAATAGCGAATCGCTGTTTCGATGTTCCAATGCGCCATATAGTTCGTAAAGGCGTTATTGTTGACGTGCTCTTTATATTCATCTGGGCCGATGACGTCGTTAATATGGTATTGTCGTTTTTCTTCGTTCCACTCTAGGCGGCTCGCCCAAAACGTTGCCGTATCGAACAACATTTCATAGCCATAACGTTCCATAAAGTCGTCATCGCCCGTAATTTTGTAATATTGCCATACCGCAAAGGCGATGTCGCTCGTAATATGTTGCTCAATAAAGCCCGACCAAATTTTCGTCGCTTTTCCTGTTACAATATCGACTGCGCCCCATACAGGTGTCACTTCATCGCCTGTAAACGCTGACTCCCACGGATACATCGCTCCTTCATAGCCGTTCGCTTTCGCTTTTCGGCGCGCTCCTTCAATCGTGTTGTATCGATATTCAAGCAAGCTGCGGGCAATATGTGGGAACGTGTACGTGAAAAACGGCAAAATGAAAATTTCTGTATCCCAAAACGAATGACCTTTATATCCTTCGCCTGTTAATCCTTTCGCCGCAACGCCAAAGCGGGCGTCATGCGCTGGCGTCATAATGATTAAATGATAGTGAGCAAAACGAATCGCCAATTGATCAAATTCGTTTTCACTTTCGATCGTAATGTTCATTTGCTCCCAACGCTTTTTCCATTCCGAAACGTTTTCGAAAAAGAGCGCATCATACCCTTTTTTCGCTTCTTCTTTTAAGTCGTTTAACGCATCTTGCCGCATGACATCAAGGCTGTATGCGTCATGATCGTACTGTTTATCGCGGCTTGTATACACGTTAGCGAGCTTTTCAAATGTGAGCGTCTCTCCTTGTTTCACATCGAACGCGACTTGAATAAACACTTTGCGACGATCGATCGCCATGCGTGGCTCTTTTTCTATTTCTTTTCCGTCAATCATATAACGATGCGTCGCGTTCACAACAAAATCAATTTTCGATTCCGTTGTCGTTTGAATGAGCTGCAAATATGTTTTATCAAAAATGCGCTTTTCGCCTTCGTGGAAATGTTGCGCTCCGCTATTTGTCATTTGTCCGTTAATACCTGATGTGATTTGAATGTTCGCCTCGCAATTCAACGGTTTGATCTCGACTTTCATGCCGATGAGATGCAAGTTTTTTAGCGATACAAACCGGCGAAACATGAATTCAAACTGCTCGCCGCGCGCATTTTCCCAAATGACGTGGCGCACTAATTCCGCATCTTTTATGTTTAAATCGCGACGATAATGTATGATTTTCCCTTTTTCTAGCGAAAACTTTTCGCCGTTTAACCAAATGTCTAGCTCAACGACATCTGGCGCATTCGGCAATTCCGTCACTTCATATTCATCAAACTGGTTAAACGTCCCGGCGACAAACAAGTTGCGCACTTGCCCGACGTACGACTCTTCCGTTGCCGAACGAAGCCCCATATACCCGTTGCCGAGCGCCATAATCGCTTCACACTTTCCGAGTGCATATGGGTTAAATTGCACTTCTGACACGATCCAATTTTTATATTCGCCTGTTCCTAAGTTGTATTGCAGCATCGTAAACTTCCTTTCCTCGTGTGAATGTAGTTTTTCCAAAACGTTTCGGATTTTGTGTATGAAAAAAGGGCTACCCTTTTTTCACTTCTGCCGTTGACTCGCGCACGACAAGTTGCGTCCGCAACGTCACGACTTTCGCTTCATTTCCTTCGAGCATATCAATGAGCATGCTCGCTGCTTCATAGCCCATTTGAAATTTATTTTGCGCAATCGTTGTTAGCGCTGGGGAGACGTATGAAGCAAGCAAAATGTCATCATATCCAACGACCGACACATCTTCAGGTACGCGCAAGCCAAGCTGTTTGAGCGCCTTCATCACGCCAAGCGCCATTAAATCGCTCGCGCAAAACATCGCGGTAATGTTTTCATGTTTCGTAAACAGCTCATACGCTCGCGCTTCCGCCATCTCCTCGGAAAAATCGCCGTTTACAATCCATTCTTTTCGAATCGGCACGTTCGCTTCTTGCATCGCCTCACAAAACCCTTGCAGACGCTGTTTACTCACAAATGCGTAATCGTGTCCGTTCATCATCGCAATGTTACGATGACCAAGTTCAAGCAAATGTTGCACCGCTTTTTTTGCCCCGTACACGTTATCGGTCGTCACATAGCCGACGCGATCCGACTGAATCGGAATGTCGATTAATACGCACGGAATGTCGCTTTCAACGACTTCTGTTAAATACGGATCATCCGTTTTAATGCCTTGTAAAATGACGCCGTCGACGCGCCGTTCGCGACATAATTGCGAATATGTTTTTTCTCGTTGTTTCGTCGAATTTGTATTAAACAAAATGACGTCATAGTCTGTTTTCGCAATATAATCGTTGACGCCTGTCATCACTTCAAACGTAAAGTTATCTTTTAACGCCGAACGCGTCATGCCTGAAACGAGTAGCCCAATCGTTTTCGATTTATTCATGACAAGGCTTCGCGCCAGCGTATTTGGACTGTAATTTAATTGCTTCGCGATATCCATAATTTTTTTGCGCGTCTTTTCACTGACGTCCGAATAACCGTTTAACGCGCGCGAAACGGTCGTGACCGATACGCCAGCTGCTTTCGCAATATCTTTAATCGTTGTCACTTTCATTTCCTCCAAAACGTTTCGGATTCCTTGTTGATTTGAATTGTAAACGAACTTGAAACCGATTGCAACAAAAAATTTGTGACAAAATTCGTGGCATTTTGTCCAAAAATCCTCTCCCTTCTTTGCGATCGGTCGTGCTATAATGAGAAAAAAGCAAAGGAGGCTTCACGATGAACGGACGTTGGACAAATCGTTTTCAGAAAAAAACGAAAACGGCGCAATCGAAACAAACGATGACGATCGGGAAAAAATATGGGATCGTTTTCAGCTTTGCTACGCTTTTGTTTGTCAGCGTTTTCATTTTTGTCTTTTTACTCGTCAATAACTTAACAAACGTCGTCAAACAAGTCGAACAAAAAAGCGACCATGCCATTTTAATTACCGACGTTAGCGCACTGTTTAAGCAAAAATATATCGTCATTACTGACTATATGACAAATCCGCGTCCAGAGACGCTTTGGCAATACAACGACTTAACCGATCAATTTAATAAGAAAATGAAACAGCTTGAGCCACATATGAACACAGAAGAAGCAAAAACGATTTACAATTCAACCATTTCGATTGAAAATCAACTGAACGAACTGCTTTATAAAACCATTCAACCGATCGTGCTCATGTATCGTGATCGCGGCGAACAAATCGACATTTTCCAAGTGATTAGTTTTCAAAATAAAGCGGCAACGATTCGCGATATGAGCATCGAAAAGCTTGATCTATTAAGAAAAATCGTCGTAGATGATCGATCGACATTAACGACGAAAATGAACGACACCATTGCGAAAAATATTTTCATGATGATTGCGACCGTCATTGTTGCGATCGTTTTATCCGTCATCTCCTTAATCGTTGTCAGCCGAAAAATAAGCAAACGATTGAAGCAAGTCGTCGACGTTTGCCATGAGCTCGCACGCGGCAACTTACGCGTCCAACGGTTAACGGATACAGAAACCGATGAAGTCGGACAAATTGCGAAAGCGATGAATGAATTAGCGGACGGGCTTGAACAATCGATCGCCCAAATTCAAGCGGCTGCAACACACGTCAACGACATGTCGCAAACGTTGCGACTGAACGCCGAAGCAACGACGGAGGCGAACGAACAAATTACGCAAGCTATTCTCGAAGTCGCTTCCGGCGCAGATGAGCAAGTGAATGTATCGAAACAAACGAACGAAGCAGTGCATGACGTATCTGATGCGTTAACGACTGTCATGGAAAAAGTATCTGAAACAGCCAAACGAACAAACGAAACAACGAAGCGCGTCCATGAAGGTACGGAACTAGTAGAGCAAACGGTTGCGCAAATGAAGCTCATTCGTGAACAAATTGAACGTCTGGCTATCGTCATTGAATCACTCAACGATAAGTCAAAAGAAATTCATCAAATTGTCGGCTTTATTACGAACATTTCCGATCAAACGAATTTGCTTGCGTTAAATGCCGCAATTGAAGCCGCACGAGCAGGCGAACATGGCAAAGGATTTGGGGTCGTCGCTGAAGAAGTGCGAAAACTAGCTGAACAAACCGCACATGCGGCAGGAAACATTCGCAAACTGGCTGAGCAGTCGCAAACACAAACCGAACATGCCGTACATGTGATGAACGAAAGTAGCGAATCGTTCCAATTTGGTCATTCGCTCGTCGAACAAGTCGGAAACATTTTCCGTTCGATTTCTACCCATATGGCACGCGTCCAATCAGAAAGTAATACAGTACATGATACGATTCGTGCTGTAGATGAAAAAGTAAAAACGATGACCGCATTTGCTGATCAAATTATTGACATTTCATCACAATCAGCAAGAAATATTGAACAAGTGGCCGCAACGACGGAAGAACAAAACGCAACGATGCAAGAATTGCTCGCTTCTTCCCAAGAGCTCGCAAGCACCGCCGAACAACTTCGCCAAGCGGTCGCACGTTTTCATATGTAACTCGGATAACCGTCCTTCTTTGCAAGCAAAAAGGACGGTTGCTTTTTTAGTTTAGTTGCGAAAGGGAGTGAATACATGCTTTCCCCTCACCTTGCGAAAAAAATTGTATCTGACGTCCGCCGCCTCATTGATGAAGACATTATTATCGTCGATACGAACGGCATCATTATGGCAAGCACCGATACAACGCGACTCGGTCAATTTCATGAAGGGGCGTTTCTCGTCTGTCAAGAAAAGAAAAAACGCATCATTACAAAGCAAGATGAAAACATATTGCGAGGCGTGAAAGCTGGCATTAACTTGCCGATCTTTTTTCGCGGTGACGTCATCGGCGTCATCGGCATTACAGGCGATCCGAAAAAAGTGTCGCCATACGGAGAACTGTTAAAAAAAATGACTGAACTTCTCATTCAAGAAAACTATTATACAGAGCAGCTTCAACTCGAAGCACGCGCGCTTGAAACGTTCGTTTTTGAATGGCTGCAAGCGCGCGACTGGTCGCCATCATTTTACGAACGCGCTCAACTGTTTCATATCGATTTGACGATGAAGCGCCGCGTAATTATCGCTTCATTTCATGAAAACGAACCATCGCTTTCTGTTGATATGTGGAAATACGTACAAAACATGTGGAACGAACAACGTGACATCATCGTCCGTTGGGGAAACGACCGCTTACTTATTTTACAAACGGATGAAGATAAAGAACGAACGACCGCAAAAATAAAAACGGTGCAACGAGCGCTCATCGAAAAATACGCTGTAACGCTTTATATCGGATGCGGAAAAATGGTAGATAGTAAACACGTGCATCATTCGTATAAACAAGCGGAACGCGCTCTTCATATTGCGAAACAAACAAAAAAGATCGTCTTTGATGAAGATTTACGATTAGAGATGTGTTTAGAAGACATTTCACTCGCAACAAAACGAGAGCTCGTGAAACGAACGATTGAACCGTTCATGCATGAACAAGAACTGCTTCATACGTTGCGCACGTTTTTCGCCAACAACTTATCGCTCAAACAAACCGCTGAAGCGCTTCATATTCATATTAATACGCTTCATTATCGGCTGAAAAAAATAGAGCAATATACAAATTTACACGTGCGCAACCTTGAACATATCATCACCTTATATTTAGCCATTCGTTTTTTAGATGAAACAACAAAAAAATAATGAGTAAGCGCTTCATTTTTATATATTTATCCATAGCGGGCTCCCCCGCTTTTTTTTATGCTTATAGTAAAAACGGGAGAAAGAAGGTCGATGATATGATCACCGAACAAGTAAAACGACAGCTCATTGACATTGTCGGTGCCGAAAACTATGACGATTCGAAAGCCGGACGGCTCGTTTACTCATATGACGCTACCCCAAACTTTCAATCGCTTCCTGATGCGGTCATCGCGCCGCGCCATACGAAAGAAGTGAGTGAAATCGTAAAAATTTGTAACGAACATCGCATTCCGATCATCCCGCGCGGCTCAGGCACGAACCTTTGCGCCGGCACGTGCCCAACGGAAGGCGGCATCGTGATGTTGTTTAAACATATGAATCGCATTTTAGAAATTGATGAAGAAAACTTAACGGTAACCGTTCAGCCGGGCGTCATTACGCTTGACCTTATTCACGCTGTTGAAGCAAAAGGGCTGTTTTACCCGCCTGATCCAAGCTCGATGAAAATTTCAACGATCGGTGGCAACATTAATGAAAACTCCGGCGGTTTGCGCGGCTTAAAATATGGGGTGACACGCGATTACGTCATGGGGCTTGAAGTCGTGCTCGCCAATGGTGACGTCATTCGCACGGGCGGAAAGCTCGCAAAAGACGTCGCCGGTTACGACTTAACGCGCCTTTTTGTCGGCTCGGAAGGTACGCTCGGCATTATTACAGAAGCGACGTTAAAGCTCATTCCGATGCCCGAGACGAAAAAAACGATGCTTGCGCTATACGAAGATTTAGAAGCAGCAGCACGTTCCGTTTCGGCGATTATCGCCAATAAAATCATCCCGACGACGCTTGAATTTTTAGACCAACCGACGCTACAAGTCGTTGAATCGTTCGTCAACATCGGCTTACCGACAGACGTCAAAGCCGTTTTACTGATCGAACAAGATGGACCAAAAGAAGTCGTCGAACGCGATATGGAAGCGATGGCGCGCATTTGCCGAGAGGAAAACGCCATTTCTGTCCAAGTGGCGCAAACGGAAGAAGAAGCAAACAACTTGCGCACCGCAAGACGCTCGGCGTTATCAGCGCTCGCCCGTTTAAAACCGACGACGATTTTAGAAGACGCGACCGTCCCACGTTCACAAATTGCGAATATGGTAAAAGCGATTAACGACATCGCGAAAACATATAACGTCAACATTTGTACGTTCGGTCATGCAGGAGATGGCAACCTTCATCCGACATGTCCGACGGATGTGCGCGACAAAGACGAACTACATCGCGTCGAGCAAGCGTTTGAAGACATATTCGCGAAAGCCATTGAACTTGGTGGTACGATTACAGGCGAACATGGCGTCGGCGTCATGAAAGCGCCGTATTTAGAATGGAAGCTTGGCAAAGAAGGCATTGCGGCGATGAAGGCGATTAAACAAGCGCTTGACCCGAACAACATTATGAATCCGGGGAAAGTGTTCGCGAAAAGTACGCGCAAACGGGTGGTGATTACACGATGACAAACAAACCGCATATCCAACAACAATTTCAAGCGCGCATGAATGAAGACGAGCTATTAAATTGTATGCGTTGCGGCTTTTGTTTGCCGACATGTCCGACGTACATTGAATCCGGCTTTCAAGAGTCGCATTCGCCACGCGGGCGCATTGCGTTAATGAAAGCGGTCGTCGACGGACTGATTGAACCGGATGAAGATGTCGAACGTTCCCTTCAACTATGTCTTGGCTGCCGCGCCTGTGAATCGGTTTGCCCTTCTGGCGTGCGCTACGGTCATTTGCTTGAAGAAGCGCGCGACATTATCGCACAACATAAAACGTACTCGCCCATCGTCCGTTTCATTCGCCATATCGTATTTAAACAGCTTTTTCCACATCCAAAGCGGATGCGCATGGTGACGGCACTGATCGGCTTTTATCAACGTTCAGGCTTGCAGACGCTCGTTCGTAAACTCGGCTTGTTGCGCCTATTGCCAAGCCATTTAGCGACGATGGAAAACGTATTACCGAACGTGCCAACGTGGAAACAAATGAACGAACGTCCGACGCATGTTGAGTCACTCATTCCTCGCAAGCGACGCGTTGCCTTTTTTCGCGGTTGTTTAATGGATACGATGTTTATGGACATAAACGATGCGACGATGAAACTGCTACAGCTTGTCGGCTGCGACATTGTCATTCCTGAAACGCAAACGTGTTGCGGGGCGCTTCATGGGCATAGCGGTGAAAAAGCGGACGCAAAAACTTTAGCAAAACGCAATATTGAAGCGTTTGAAACACTTGATGTCGATTACATTATCACAAACGCTGGCGGCTGCGGCGCGTTTTTAATCGAATATGACCATTTGTTAAAAGACGATCCCGTTTGGGCGGAGCGCGCAAAAGCGTTTGTCGCTAAAATAAAAGACGTATCAGTCATTTTAGTCGAGCTCGGCTTTCATCATAAAGATTGGCACGCACCAAACCAAATTGTGACGTATCAAGACTCGTGCCATTTGCGCAACGTCATGAAAACAGCGAAAGAGCCCCGCCTTCTTCTTCAATCGATTGCAGGTGTCGAATTTCGCGAAATGAAAGATGCCGACCGATGTTGTGGGTCTGCAGGCATTTATAACATCATCGAGCCGGACATGTCGATGCAAGTGCTCGATTACAAAATGGAACAAGCAAAACAAACGAAAGCGACGACGATTGTAACCGCTAATCCGGGTTGCTTACTGCAAATGAAACTCGGCATTGAACGGGAAGGGCTCACAAACGTGCGCGCCGTTCATCTCGTTGAGTTGCTTTTAGAAGCCGTTGAAGCGACAACACAAATGGACGAACCGCTCAAACAAATCGGATAGGGTATGACGATTCATGCCCTTTTCTTTTTTAATCGTTCTTCTAACTCACGCCGCTTTTGTTCGAGCTCTGCTTCGCTATACGTTTTTCGTTCATATTGTGCATAGTCGATATGTAGCCATTCTGGAATCATCTCCGTTCGCACCGCTCGTTTTCCCTTATGTTTGAAACGCATATATTCGTTTTTCTTCCAGTTGCGTAAAATACCTTCCGCATATGTCCACGTTTTCACCCCGTTTTTTAATGCAGTCGCTAACGCTTCTAGCACCCATTCCTCTGACGTTTCATTGACCCATACCGCCATTTTTTCTTCGACATAACTATTTATCGTCCCAAATCCGTTTTGTTCATAAAAATAGATAATATGTTGTAACGTATCATCTGTTGTTATATTTGTTTGTCTGTTCATATTGCGATGTGCGTCTTGGCACGTTGACATGTGCGACACGTCATGTTGCATCGTCGTTTGTTTATGTTGCGCGTTCGTGTCATCATTTTGGCGCTCTTCTTCGCCATTCATGACGTTCGTTAGCACATCGTAGTCAATGCGATACCATTTTGTTTTATCAAGCTTTGATCGATAGCGCGAAACGACAATCCGCTTTTTCTCCAGTCGGACGATCGTGCGCCGAATCGTGCTTTCCGACCAAAACGGAAATTGTTTTCGCCATCCTTCGTACGTATTATATACCCATGTATATCCATCATACGTATGCGTACTTTTCCCGAGCCAGTAATGAAGCTGTTGTAAAAAAATACTTTCATTCAACCCAAGCTTTACAGCCACGGTCGGTAAAACAAATAATGGCTCATCACGAACTAACCATTTCATCTCCATCCCTCCTACATTCATCTATCGCTTCATGCGCGGGATTTGGTTAGGAGGGAAAAGAAAAAAGAGAATGCCGATGCATTCCCTTTACGGTTCTGGTGTAAATGTGCGTTGTGCCAGTTCGTTGTCAAGCATGAACAGCGAGTTGCTGTCGCCTTCGATGCGTTTTAGTTTTTGAATGAGCGTATCGAACAACGATTCTTCTTCGACTTGTTCGTCAATAAACCATTTTAAAAAGTTCATCGTCGCATGCTCGCGCTCGTCTAACGCTAAGTCAGATAGTTTATAAATGCGGCGCGTTACTTCTTTTTCATGGGCGAGCGCTTTTTCAAAGCAATCGCGAACGGACGTAAATTCGTTATTTGGCGACGGGAAACCGGTCATCACCGCTCGCTCACCAAGCGCGTTAATAAAGTTGTAAAACTTCATCGCATGGAACCGCTCTTCTTCCGCTTGGACTAAAAAGAAATTCGCAAAGCCATCCAAGCCTTCCGCCGAGCAATACGCGGCCATCGCCATATACGCATGCGCCGAATAAAATTCAAAATTCATTTGTTCATTTAGTCCATTTAACAATTTTTCACTTAACATCAATCATCATCTCCTCCTCCTCTCATTATAACAAAAAAAGGAGGAACGTGCCTCCTTTTACTCGTTTTGTGCTTTTTTCAGCGTCTCGACCGCTTCTTTTTGTTGTTGCGTTTCTTTTCCGGAGAAAAACCAACCGCCTGCGGCAATCGCTAAAAGCACGATCCAAAATGTCGCTTTCCAGAGCCCCGAATGCGCAAAATGTTCAGAGACGATCGCTAAACTTGGGTGCGCTAGCGTATATACGGCCAATTTCACACCGACCCAACCGACGATTAAAAACGCAGCCGATTCAAGACTCGGACGTTTTTGTAATATTTTAACGAACGCATTTGCTGCAAAACGCATAATGATAACACCAATCAGACCACCAGCAAAAATAACTAAAAACTTCCCGCCGTCCATGCCACCGATCGCTGGCAAGTTCGTGTTTGGCAACGTCATGGCTAAAGCAACAGCCGCTAAAATCGAGTCAATCGCAAACGCCAAATCAGCAAGCTCAACTTTCAATACCGTCATCCAAAAACCAGATTGTTTTTTCCCTTCTTTATGTGAACCGTCTCGATTTTTCGTCATAAAATGATGCGCAGCAATAAACATTAAATACAATGCACCGAGCGCTTGGATTTGCCAAATATTAACTAAATACGAAATGACGAATAGCGCCGCAAAGCGAAGAATAAACGCCCCAGCAAGCCCGTAAAAAAGCGCCCGCTTTTGTTGCTTTTCTGGTAAATGCTTCACCATGACTGCCATGACAACGGCGTTATCGGCAGCGAGAATCCCCTCTAAACCGATTAAAACGAGAAGCACCCAACCATACTCTAATAACAATGATACATCCATCGATAATCCCTCCTGTAATATGTAGTTTTCCCTCGCCCGTCGGCAAAAATCATAAAAACGCAAAAAAGACCTTTGCCGAACGGCAAAGGTCTCGCTAGACACAATGTTGTGCCAACAAAGCCGATGGACGAGGTCCATGAATTGACGACTTTGTTTTCAGGCATCGCCTGAACGCTACTCCCCTTTGTGAAGGAAAACGATGTTATTGTAACTTTATTATAAAAATATTACATCATCTTGTCAATCCTCTAGCTCACTTGTTTTTGCGCAATGTTTGCCTCATTTAATTTGCTATGTTTGCGACCGTACAAGAAGTAAATGACAAGACCAATCGCCAACCAGCCGCCGAAGCTTAACCATGTTGTCACCGGAAGTTGTAGCGCTAAATACACACAAAACGCCACAGCTAGCAAAGGAATGGTTGGTACAAACGGCACCATAAAGCTCCGTTTTAAATTCGGTTCTGTTTTACGTAAAATTAAAATCCCAATCGCAACAGTCGTAAACGCAAACAACGTGCCGATATTTGTTAAGTGAGCTAATTTATTTAACGGAATAACCCCGGCAAAAATAGAAACCGCAATCCCTGTCACCCATGAGTTGACAAGCGGTACTTGTTTTCGCTCGCTCACTTTCGCAAAAAGCGAAGGAAGCAAGCCGTCGCGGCTAATTGCGTAAAAGAGGCGCGTTTGCGCATAAAGCATCACGAGAAGCACCGTCGTAATCCCTGTAATCGCACCGAGTGAAATAAATCCTGCCACCCAATCTTGCTGAATATAATTTAACGCAAAAGCAACTGGATTTTTTACGCCTAATTGGTCATACGGCACAATGCCTGTTAAAATGAGCGACACCGCAATGTATAACAACGTACAAATCGCAAGCGATGCGATAATACCGATCGGCATATTCCGTTGCGGATTGCGCACTTCTTCTGCCGCTGTCGATACCGCATCAAACCCTAAATAAGCGAAAAACACTGTCGCAGCTCCTGCGGCAACACCTGAAAACCCAAACGGCATAAACGGCGTCCAGTTTTCTGGCTTCACATACCATACGCCAACCGCAATAAATAATAAAATCACAGCCACTTTAATGACGACCATGATTGCGTTAAAACGAGCGGATTTTCTCACGCCTTGCGTCAATAAAAACGTAATGAGCAACACAATAACGATCGCTGGTACGTCAATAAATGTGCCGTTCGCTGGATCGTATGCGCTTGTTAATGCCTTTGGTAGCTCAATGCCAAATCCTGCAAGCAATCCTTGAAAATAACCAGACCATCCAGCCGCAACTGCCGAAGCTGCCACCCCATATTCTAAAATTAAATCCCATCCGAGCATCCAAGCAATTAATTCCCCAAATGTCGCATAGCTGTACGTATACGCACTTCCCGA
The DNA here is from genome assembly GCF_014201585.1 of Anoxybacillus tengchongensis. GTDB lineage: Bacteria > Bacillota > Bacilli > Bacillales > Anoxybacillaceae > Anoxybacillus > Anoxybacillus tengchongensis. The sequence goes on along the minus strand of NZ_JACHES010000009.1, from coordinate 69,795 downwards.
TACGGGCACGCTTGAAGCAAATTCCGCATAACAAAGCGCCGCAAACACGCACGCCAATCCTGATAAAATAAACGAAAGGACAAGTGCTGGCCCCGCATGTTCAGCAGCCGCTACGCCTGTTAAAACGAAAATCCCTGTCCCGATAATCGCTCCGATGCCAAGCATCGTTAAATCAAATGCGCCTAACTCTTTTTTGAGCGCTGCCCCTTTTCCTGATTCGCTCATAAGCGCTTCAATCGACTTTCTCCTGAACAAACTCATCGTTGTAAACTCCCCTTACTTATGATGTTTATTTTATACTTTAACGCCCAAAATCGTTAAAGACAATAGTTTTTCACTATTTCGCAATATTTTTATTTTTCTAATAACAATGGAAAACTTACCGTTATTGTCGTTCCGCGCCCTTTTTCGCTTTTTATATTCCACGTGCCGTTCATCATTTCAATGATACGAATGGACACCATCGCTCCAAGACCTGTCCCTTTTTCTTTCGTGCTGAAATACGGTTCTCCGAAACGAGCAAGTTGCTCTTTCGTCATCCCTTCTCCTTCATCGCGCACAACGATCGTTGCAGCTTTTTCATCGACATGTACATCAACATACAATGCTCCACCGTTTTCCATCGCTTCAATTCCATTTTTTATTATATTTAAAAAACATTGGCGAAAATATTGAGCGTTACCAATTACGGTCGCTGGCGTAAGGGTTGCGACAATTTGTACTCCATGCATGTTCGCTAACGGACGCAACATATGGATGACTTTTTCTAATTCTTGCTGCACATGAAGCGGTTCTATTTTTTCTGGAAACGGCTTGGCGAACGTTAAATAATCGTCAATAATGGCGCAGGCGCGGTTTAATTCTTCAAGAGCGATATTCATATATTGCTCTTTTGCTTCTTCCGATATGTCTTTCGCTTTCATGAGCTGCATAAAACCTTTCACAACAGTAAGGGGATTGCGAATTTCATGGGAAATGCTTGCAGCAAGTTGGCTGACGACTTCCATTTTCTCCAGCTTGATCGCTTCCGAACGGATGAGCAACGCCTCCCGTAACGTTTCTATAATAAACACAACAAATAATACCGCAATGGGAGGAACGACAATAAAATCGACGATGTACGACTCTGTCACTTGAAAATCGGAAATGGCAATCGCCAATATCGTTGCCGCAATCGCAAGAATAAACGTCATTACCGCCGAAGCAACAAGCCTCTGTTTTCTTGTCAGCCGTTGAAACAACGGTGAAAACAAGCTACCGCATATACACATCATCACATATACTGCAACAGTAATAAACTGGTAGCCATACATCATAAAGCGAGCGATTAGTAAAACAAACAAAAGCGGCAAACTAACCGTCCATCCGCCATAAAACGTGCCAATGAGAAACGGAACTTGCCGTAAGTCGTGTACGCAATCAGGTGCGATGTAAATCGGATATGTCATACATAAAATCATTGGCACACTTAAACAGACGACAAGCAATAGGCGTTGATACACTTTTTTTTGTTTAAAAAACTGAACATATTCATACAAAAAAGAAAAGAAAAAAATGCTGACCAATATGTAAAACAAATTATTTAATATGTGTTGGTTTATATATGTCATTCTCCACTCTCCCACATCGTTTATCCATTTTTAGTTTTACGAAAACTTTTTCAGTTGTCAACGCATCGACATCTTTGAAAAATGATCACATTTCCATTATGATAAAAATGCAAACTACATAGTGGAGATGGTCATATGAACAATCGGCGTTATTTGCCGCTTTTATTTGTTGTGATGTTTTTAGTGATGATGGGGTTCGGCATTATTATTCCTGTTCTTCCGTTTTATGCAGAAAAAATTGGCGCCACCCCGACGCAACTCGGCTGGTTAATGGCCGTATATTCTTTCATGCAATTTTTATTTGCGCCCATGTGGGGCAAACTTTCTGATCGATATGGACGAAAACCGATGTTACTGATCGGTATTTTCGGTTTAGCGCTTTCGTTTTTCTTATTTGCCTTGGCGACAAAACTTTGGATGTTGTTTGCCGCTCGCATCATCGGAGGCTTTTTATCTGCCGCCACGATGCCAACAGCGATGGCATACGTTGCTGATGTGACGACAGAAGAAAATCGCGGCAAAGGAATGGGCATCATTGGGGCTGCTGTCGGACTTGGATTTATTTTCGGTCCAGCGATCGGCGGTGTGTTTTCGAAACACAGCTTAACCGTTCCGTTTTGGATCGCAGGCAGTTTAGCGCTCATAACTACCGTGTTCGTTTTCTTTTTCTTGCATGAGTCGCTGCCGAAAGAAAAGCGAGCAAATACGCAAACGACACGTCCATCGCTTATGTCTGCCTTGCAAAGCCCGCTCGCACGCCTATACGTATTACAATTGATTGTCACGTTTTCACTTGCCGGGCTTGAAGCGACGTTTGCTTATTTTGCCGCGAAACGTGCAGGGTTGTCTTCGACCGAACTCGGCTACATTTTTATGATCATGGGGCTTGCTGGTGCCATCGTTCAAGGAGGACTGCTCGGAAAGCTCATTCAATCGTTCGGGGAAGGAACGGTCATTCGCGCTGGACTATTTCTTTCAGCACTCGGCTTTTCGCTCATTTTATTCATCCATAACTTTTGGACGGCGGCACTTTATTTAACGATTTTCGGCATCGGTAACGGCGTCATTCGCCCGTGTGTATCCGCCTTATTAACGAAACATACGACCGATGGACAAGGAAGCGCCACAGGTATGTTATCGTCGTTCGATTCGCTCGGACGCATCGGTGGACCAGCGATTGCAGGCTGGCTGTTTACAGTTAAACCAAGCTTGCCGTATATGACAGGGATTATACTGACATTCGTTTCATTCGCTCTCTTCCAATCGTTTCAGCGAACAACGATGCAAAAAGGCTCCGCTTAATTCGGAGCCTTAACTTATGCCTTCTTCACTGACTTGTTCTTGTTCTGCCTGTCGCGCAATTATTGGCCAATTTAACAAATCCACATCGACGATATAGCGCGGCCGTTGTTTCGTTTCTTTATACACTTTCCCGACATACTCCCCAACTAACCCGATCGCAATGAGCTGCAATCCTCCGACAAGCCAAATCGACATCATTAGCGACGTCCAGCCTGTTTGTGTATGACCAGTCATTTTTAAAAATAACACATACATCGCAAACAATATGCTCACAAAAAACGAACAAAAGCCGAGAACGGAAACGAAGCGAATCGGCACCATACTAAACGATGTTAACCCGTCAAACGCAAAACGAATCATTTTCATGAACGGATATTTTGTCACGCCCGCTTTTCGCTCTTTTCGGTCATAATATACCGTCGTCGACGGAAAACCGAGGAGCGGCACTACCCCGCGCAAAAACATATTGACTTCACGAAACTGCGCTAACGCTTCAACTGCCCGTCGGCTCATGAGACGATAATCGGCATGATTATAAATCAGCTGCACACCGATACGATTCATCATACGATAAAACATTTCCGCCGTCCGCCGTTTCACATACGAATCGACATCGCGCTTTCTCCTTACGCCATAGACGATGTCGTATCCTTCTTGAAATTTACGCACAAACTCACGAACGACATATATATCATCTTGCAAATCGGCATCCATCGTCACAATACAGTCTGCCATTTGTTTGGCGGCAAACATGCCCGCTAACAGCGCATGTTGATGTCCTGCGTTTCCTGCTAGTTTCACTCCTTTCACTTCCTCATAACGTAAACATGCTTTATAAATGATCGACCACGTCCGATCGCGGCTTCCATCATCGACAAATACAATTTTACTTTCTGCTGAAATGAGCCCCTCTTCAACAAGTTGCCGTCTAAGTAAAAGCAACTGTTCGATCGTTTCAGGCAGCATGTCTTCCTCATTATAACAAGGTACAACGATCGCTAAAACGGTCATGTCGTTTTCCCCCTTTCGACTTCGTATAAATAAATCGTCCATGCCGATTCATCATGTTGAAACGTGCGCAACAGCTTTAATTGATTTTGTTTCGCATTGTCAATGGGCAAGGCGGAAAATATGTAGCGTCCTCCCATGTCGTACAATACGTCTGTATGAAGCTGTAAATGGCGAATGCGTTTGTTCGATTGTTTCGTAAACATATACTTTTTCCCAAGCTCAGCGACAAAAATGTAACAACGTCCACCCCATTCATCGAAATATTCCTTTAACTTTTTATTTTTGTTTAGCTCGCTCGCAATAATTTGGCGAAATTGATGTTTGTACGAAAGCGGATAAAAATTGTTGTACGTATCTAACGTGTAAAAGCCGTTATATTGCGCAATCGCTGGATGAATGCCAATGCTGACGACGCGATACGTATGTACAGGCTTTCCGATATATTGTTTCACATCGTCAAATTGCTTTTCCGCATAAAACGCCCGAAACGTCGGTTGATTGCGATATACGATTTGTTCGTGAAATAACATTGCCACAACGAGTTGAGCCGCGAGCGCAAATGAAACGATGCGCCGATCCCATGCGCGCCAAATGATACGAAGCGACAAAGCAAACAAGACGTAAATGACCATCGGGCGCAAAAAATGATAGCGCGCAAAATTAAATCGGTCTAAAAACGGAAACGCCTCTGTCGCAGGAAGCCATCCTTTATAAAACCAAAACGCATACCAAAGCGATAGCACAACATTCAAGACATGAAGTTGCCAAAATAACGTTTCGCGCCGCCACCATTTCCGTTTCCATACGATATATAGCGCAATACACGTCACAGGTAAAATAATGAGCGTATGAATCGTCATCACATGCGTATGACCGAAGATGTAGTTTTTAAATGTTAAACGAAGCGACCGCCAGAACGACAAACGTGCATGGAAATATTCGTCGCGACTCGTCGGTTCTGTCGCAAATAAAAACGAATGAACGAGCCGATATTCCACTGCCAAATAAAGTGCGGTCATATACACGAGTGCCAACAATAGGGGCACGTTCGGACGGCGACGCCACGCATCCATGAGCCAAAAGAAAAACATCGCGCTTAAAAAAAAGAAAAAGCCGAGCACAAAGCTAGAATAGAGGGGAAGAAGCGTCAGCACGACATAGTTTTTCCACGCACGATCACCCGCACGAATGTTCAGTAACGCCCATAACGCAAGGGGCATGCCGAGCGTGCTAAGCATCCCTGACGGCCAAAACGGCGTCAGCGCAAACGCAAGCGCCACTCCAACGCGAATCCACTCCGCCTCTTTTTCCTTTAATACGTGCGTTTTCAACAACAAATACATGCCGATAAATGCAAATATGCGCGTCAATAATTGACTGAGTCCGTATGCATAAACGGACGGAAAAAGCGCATGAAGCCACACGATGCCGCTAAACTCTGTTCCGTATGCGTTGCGCGGCAGTCCATTCATGACTTGTGGAATGGTCGCATCAATGGAGCCAAATAGCTCGCCGCTTCGTGCGAGCACACGATACCAAGCGATATTTGAATCCAAATTATCGTGCACACGCATATGCGCGTCTTCTCCAAGAAGAAAATACGGCAACGCATGCAAACAAACGATGATTATGCCAAATGCGAACAGTTTCATAACGCCCCTCCATTCGCTATTATTTTTTAACAATAGATGAAAAATATGCATAAAAAAACCTAAGCTATACAAGCTCAGGCCAAAGTTGTTTACAAAATTTACGTATGAGACGCGGAACGAGATGATCGCGCCGATAGACGAGCGTATGAACGAGCTGCTTTTTTTCTTCTTCCGTCATTGGCCAGTCTTCAGGCATATGTTTCATCATTTCTTCAATTAAAAGTGTCGGCATCGTTTGAATGACCGCAATCGCCTGTTCAAATTGTTGTATAGTTGTAAACGACGCCATTATGCGATGCATTTTGCTGTCTATGAGCGTTTGCGGCAATTGTTTCAGCTGTTCAACAGTCCACGCAAATGAGCCACATATATCCGCATGGTCGATAATCCATAACGTTTGATCCGCTCCGTTTTGTTCAATAATGACATTTTTTCGCGTCCGATCGCGATTGTACAACCAATAATCAAAAACGATGACACTTGCCAATTGTGAAGTATTTTTCATGTTTTGTATCGCGATTTCATGAGCGTTTTTCCCTTCAATATACGCGCTCGCAAATTGCGTTTTCGTTTTGATGACTGTCGTTTTGTCTGGAATAGGTAAAAGCGTAGGTGGTAAAGAAACGAGACGAGCATGTGGAACAGGAAGGTGCATATATTTTGCGATTTGATAAGCGAGCCATTCGTTCATGAGCGCTTTCGGTTTTGTTGTATCGTAACATTTGACGACATATCGCTTCCCATCATCAAATGTGACGAGATGAGAATTATGTTTATGAGCCGCAAACGTTCGTTCATACTTCATATTTGATCCCTCACAATATGATGTAATAAATCGACATACGTTTCAGCGCAACGTTCAATTGTAAATCGGTTGAGCACATGCGCCCGTCCTGCCTCACTCATATACGTATATTGTTGGTTGTCGTCAATAATTTCAACAATCGCGCGAACCGCCCCACGCGTATGGTGCTCGCGAAATAAATATCCTGTTTTTCCATGGACGATAATTTCTGGCATCGCCGATACACGTGGCGCAACGACAGGCACACCGCACGCCATCGCCTCAATAAATGTATTGCCAAACGATTCGACTTTCGTTGTCGCTAATAAACATCCACCCGATTGCCGAATTTTCGCATACATCTCAGGCATGTGTTGATACGGAACAACTGGAAACCATTTTACAAATGACGTCAGTTGCTTTTCCTTCCATTCTGCTTCAAACGTTTCTTTATCTACACTATGTTGTCCACCAATGACCCAACATTCGATATCATCGCGCTCTTTTTTCAATAGCGAGGCGATACGTAAAAATGCGCGCCAATTTTTCCGTCCATCTAACCGTCCGACGTATGCAATAATTTTTTTGTTCGGTACATCATCGCATGGAAACGGGCGAAAAAAAGATGCATCTAAACCGTTATAAATGACCGTAATCGGTGCGCGTTCATCGCTCAATATCGAGAGAAGACGTTTTTGATAAACAGACGGAACGATAAATTGACGCGGAGTAATCTTTTCCACTCCTTGCAAGTTTCGTTTCAACTTTAACAATTCCGGCGTGCGCGCTTCCACAATAATTGGTCCATTATACCCGACATCGCTTAACCAATCATACGCTTGATTTGTATCGACAACGATGATCGCGTCATATGATTTTCGTAATATGTCATATATGTCTTTTTTCTTTTTCACGATATAAACATTTGCGACATCTTCCATCATATGCATGCCACCGAGATCTTTCGTATATAAAAAGTCTGTCTGAATGCCATGTTGTTTAAAATATATCGCTCGATTACGCCATCCGGCATTCACACCGCCTACAGTCAACAACCGCCAAATGACTAAAATGTTCACCGCTCCTCCCCCCTTCCTCGTGTGCTCTTTTATTACTTTATGTGAAGTATGGAGAAAAGTTGATGACCGTTTCATCGGTCTTCCCTTATTGCTCATATGGGGAAGAGGATGGGTATTTCTACAAAAAAAGCTTATAAGAATGTGACTGACGATGTTGAGTAACCGATAATCAAACGGTAACAGCGACTATGCAAGCCATTTTACAAGCACTCGATGTCCCTCAATTAGCTGAAAAAACAGCGTAAGTACGCAGCACATTGCGCGAACAAATGGTGAAATAAAACGAGGATATGTATGAGAAAAACTAGGGATGCGTTCCCTAGTTTGTCGTTTTTATATACACACGCATCTCATTCACCTCTCGTAAAAATAAACATGGCCATTATTGACCATGTTTCACGACAATTCCATATACGCTTGGATGGAAATGAACGAGCTCAACGTGCGCAAACGTTGCTTTCATTTCATTAAGCAGTTGATGAGATGGAATGCGCTCATGAATCGGTGGACCCATTTCACTTTCAACCGCTTCCCATTCGATCAATATAAACGTACCGTCTGGCTTTATGATGCGAGCGATTTCTGCAAACGCCGCCTCGCGATCATCAATTTCATGAAGAACAAACGCCATCAATCCTTTATCAACCGATTGTGGAGGAAGCGTTGTTGCTGTCACATCGCCAACAATGTATGCCATATTTTCTACTTTTTCTCGTTCCGCATGTTGCTTCAGTAAATCGAGCATTTCTTGTTGCACATCAACCGCATATACCATTTTTGCCGCTTTGGCGATCGGCACAGTAAAATAGCCATTTCCTGCTCCTAAATCCGCCACGACATCATGTTCGCTTATATGCAATATGGAGATCACTTTTTCTGGCGCAATCAACTCCCGTCTTTTTGGATTCAACAACTTTTCCGCTTTCGAATGATGAAACCGATGTCCTGCCATTTCTCATCCATCCTTTTCTTTTTTATACCTATATGCGTATTTTACTCTTTTTTTCATTGTCTGTCATCTATTTAAAAAAGTTTTTAACTTTACAAAAGTAAGTAATATACTATATTATAGTTACAGTTGTTTCGTAATTTTTGAACTAGCTATGCGAGGAGGAAAAACAATGGCAAAAGTACTTTACATTACAGCCAATCCAAAACAAGAAGAACAATCATTTAGTTTATCCGTCGGCCGCGCGTTTTTAAACGCCTACAAACAACATCATCCAGAAGATGAAATCGTTGAATTGCACGTATATGATATGGACATTCCGTACATTGATGCCGATGTATTTAGCGGCTGGGGCAAACTGCAACAAGGACAAGCATTTGATCAACTAAGCAAAGACGAACAAACAAAAATTGCACGCATAAACGAGTTGTGCGAGCAATTTATAGAAGCTGACAAATATGTATTCGTCACACCGATGTGGAACTTTAGCTTCCCACCAAAACTGAAAGCATACATGGACACCCTTTGTCTTGCAGGAAAAACGTTCAAATATACAGAAGAAGGCTCTGTCGGGTTATTACAAGGGAAAAAAGCAATTCACATTCAAGCACGCGGCGGCATTTACTCCGAAGGCCCAGCAAAAGAACTCGAATTTGGCGACCGTTATTTACGCGCTGTCCTCTCTTTCATCGGCATCACAGATGTCGAAACGATTGCCGTTGAAGGCATGAACGCTTTCCCAAACGAAGCAGAAGCCATTAAACAACAAGCCATCGAACGCGCCAAAGAAATCGCAAAACGGTTTTAGTTGTTTTCATACGATAAAAAAGTCAGCGCCGAACACGCTGACTTTTTTTTATTCCTTATAGGTAGATACAAACTATGGACGTTGGCATGAGTATGAGGTCTGGAGCGACCCGTTTCAATTCCTCATAGGTACGATACAAATGGGCGTTGGCACGAATACGATGTCTGGGCAGATCCGGTTTCAATTCCTCATAGGTACGATACAAACTAAAAACACTAGTTGCAGGAGGTGGCTCTCATGAATCGTTTCAATTCCTCATAGGTACGATACAAACTCAAATCGGCTGGACCGCATTACACGATATACGCAAGTAGGTTTCAATTCCTCATAGGTACGATACAAACAGTGTCTGGTTAAAAACAGATTAGTTATTAAGTTTTTAGTTTCAATTCCTCATAGGTACGATACAAACTAAAAACACTAGTTGCAGGAGGTGGCTCTCATGAATCGTTTCAATTCCTCATAGGTACGATACAAACACTACCTCCGCACCTAGTTCTCTTTTCGGCACATCGAGTTTCAATTCCTCATAGGTACGATACAAACATTAGCATGAAAAAGAGAAATCAAATGTTGGTGATGTTTCAATTCCTCATAGGTACGATACAAACCACGGTGTCCAACTGTTGATATATCAACGATTTTCACGAGGTTTCAATTCCTCATAGGTACGATACAAACTATACAGACATGACAGACCGTGAATTAGGGCATTGTTTGTTTCAATTCCTCATAGGTACGATACAAACGTTGAATTGTTTCCGCAATGGCATGTTTACATCGACGTTTCAATTCCTCATAGGTACGATACAAACCATACAACCCGCGTTCAAGAAGCTGAAAACTGGAAATTTGTTTCAATTCCTCATAGGTACGATACAAACACAGCTTCTGAAGCACTCAAAAGAACAGGTATAACATCGGTTTCAATTCCTCATAGGTACGATACAAACTTAGTAGGATACACATACTGAGAATGTGGAAAATATTGTTTCAATTCCTCATAGGTACGATACAAACACAATCCAGCAGACGAAGACGAAACCATCTTTCGTCGTGTTTCAATTCCTCATAGGTACGATACAAACTCAGCACGCTCCCATGCCTTTGTCCCATTGTTCCACGTGTTTCAATTCCTCATAGGTACGATACAAACCCCAAAAAGTATTGATAAATCAATGTATGGAAAAGGTATACAACATCATTATACATACATCCGAAAATTCAGTCAATAATCTTTATGCCTTGATCCGTCTAAAAAACTTGCAAAAAGCAACTTGTCGTCGATCCCCCGGAGTTTTTGCAAGATTGGAGGTCGACGACAGTTGTGAAATAATACACAAATTACTTATTCCTTTTCTAACAGCTCCCGTACTTCTTCTTTCGCAAGGTCTGTCATGCGTGCAATATCTTCTACACTCATCCCTTTTTTCGCCATCGTTTGTATAAGATGCTTCATGCCTTGTCGTTCATACGAAATCATGAGTTCCAACACTTGTTCTTTTTCTTTCGTCTCCATTTCATTCACCTCGCTTCGCAGTCTTCGTTCTTCTTCATCTGATAGTTTTACATATGTTTCAAAAAAGCCAAACAACAACCGTTGTTTCGCTTCGTCTAATTCCATTCGGACAAGCATGCGTAAAAATTGCTTTTTCAGTTCTACCCGTTCACTTTCAGTATAACCCATTTTACTAAGCAGTGCAGCGGCGATCGGGTTGTCTTGGCGAATGTAGTTGCGCCAGTTTTGTTTACGAAGTTCCACAGTGAAAAAGTGAAAATTAAGCACATGACCAAACGGAAATTGGAGGATAAATGTCGATGGTTCGTCGCGGATCGTATCGTAGCTAAAGACGGCAATCGGTACGATGTGTTTACGGTATTTTTCAAACAAGCCGCGTTTTTCTCAATCGTAAATTGTCGAATGAGATCGTCTTGAGGCTTTATTTAAGAACCACAACTTTTCATCATGGAAAATATAGTTATAAGTCAAACTATAAATGAGATAGACCTAAAACGAGATGCACGTATATTTTCCAGACAAACAGTACACTATCCACTCTATCTCAATATTGATGTTTGAAGGAAAATATAAGATAATTGTAAATACAGGAATTTTATCATAAAAGCTTCTCTCAAATAGTTTTTTTGCTACTAATCACAAGAAGCTTCTATCGATGCTCGATGTTTATTTAAATGGATCGTTTGATCAAATTCAAACTAGAAACAACAGCATACAAACATTTTCTTCTAAAGGTGAACATAATGAGTAAGCTAGAGTACTTAGACCAAATGTTAAATACATGGATAGCTTTGTCGAAAAAACACCCTGAACAACAATCATTTGTTAATGAATTAATAGATATTCAGGAAACATTGAAATACCCATGCATAGTTGCAGTTGCCGGAGAATTTAAAGCCGGGAAATCAACTTTTATTAATGCATTACTTGGGGAAGAAGTTTTAGCTTCAGATGTCATCCCTGCCACAGCAGTAGTTACAAAGTTAGTATACGGAGAAAAGAAAGAACTAATTGCACATTTTACAAATGGGCAAAAAGAGAACTATTCAGAAGAAAAATTGAAACAGTTAACAACGGAAATAAAAGAAGGAGAAAATCTTAGGAAAAAGCTTTCATTCATCGAACTTAAACTTCCAAATTCTTTGTTAAAAAAAATTACAATTGTTGATACTCCCGGTCTAAATTCTAACTACTCGCATCATACGGAAGCAACGGAAACATTTATTAAAAAAGCAGATTTTGTTATTTGGCTATTCGACTATTTACATACAGCAACAGCATCAGAAGTCGAGATGATAAAGAAACTACAACAATACAAAATCCCTTGTGCAACACTTGTGAATCGAATCGACTTACACGATGAAGAACAGGAGCCTCTGGAAGAAGTTCTGGAGTTCAACAAACGTCGTTTACAAGGAATTGTTGACCACCTTATCGGCATTTCTGCAAAAGAAGCTTTAGAAGCAAAAATATTTCAAGACCGCGTGAAGTACGAGTGGAGTAATTGGGAAAAAGTTGACTCTTTGTTAAACAAAATTCAATCACAATCATTGGCTTTAAAAGAGGAACGAACATTTATCCGATTAAAAGACGTTCTTCAACAAATAGACGAGCTATTTATCAAACGTAAGGCAATGTATTTATCAACAGAGTTATCACAATTAATACCCTCATTTGTGAAAAAAGATTATCCTGCAATGTTACAATTAAAACAACAAATCGAAGACGAAGTCATGGCAATACAACAACAGATTATACAATGGAACGAACTCATTCCAGAAGAACTCAACGAATTAAATGAAATTGATGAATGGATCAAATCTTACACAAAAAGCATAGAGAAGTTCCATTCTAAATGGATGTTTAGTAATCAAACAGATTTATCTTCAACAATTGAACATTGGAAAATCATATTGTCTTCACTTTATCAAACTTATATAGAAAAATATAATGAATTTATGCACCGAGTTGAAAAAACAAAAATAGAGGAGCAAAATTTAAAGAGAATATTGAATGATATAGAAAAAACATATAAATTTTTTAGAAAAAGGAAACTTAAAGCGTTTAACGATCAGCAAATTCGTTTTAACTCAGCAATCAAAGATTTGCGTATAGAATGTGCTAACATTAATTTAGAACGTCAGGATATCATATCCCATATCAAAACACTTCAAAATTTTATATTAGAAGATATTAACTATAGAATCATTTTTCTAAAAAAACAAATCTCTTCTTTGAAACGCAACTGGCACACAGAAAAAAACAAAATGTACAAAACATACAAACCGTTTCTCAAAAAAGAATGTAAAAAAGTTCACGAAGATATTCAATGGATACATTCGTTTACTAAAGCACTTTCACCTTTCTTCACAGATATAAGTGCACAAGAACAACAAACAAATGTACAATCTTATCATCATTGCCGGTACTTATTTAACAACATTCAAACAATATATGCTGATACAGCATTTGAGCCTTTTATATATGGCTATGGTGATTTTATTAGTTGGAAAAATTCAAACTTATTCTCACTCAATACTGAACGTATCGAAAAACAAATAACTTTAAACCTTTGGACAGATAATTTATACGACCAAATCCCGAACACAATCGACTATCCAACAACTAAAGAGATGGCTCGAGTAACAACTTTACACATTCATTTCACCATGGCTGTATTAATTTGTGTGTTTCTCATGGCACTTTCAAAAGAATCTATAAGAAAACCGCTGCTGAATACAATGGACATTGTCTTGAATAAATTACAAACTTTCGCTCAAATGGATGAAGAAACAGTAGATATGAATGAGGAAGATGTCATAGAGGAAGATGTCATAGAGGAAGATGTCATAGAGGAAGATGTCATAGAGGAGGAAGAATTTGTAGAGAATGAACACATACAAAACGCATACGACTGGGGACAATCAACTATTGAAGACTATATGACGAGATTATACGAGAAGCTGAGTACAAACATAAATAATCCAACACTTTTTCGATGGAATGAATGGTTCTCAGAAGCTGGATGGAACGATTTCGAAGAATATTATAAAGCTCATAAAGGAGAATACTATAACAAGCTAACTGTTACCGATTATCAACTCCTCTCCGATGATCAAATTGAAGTGACAACTCTTGAAATATTTGAAACAGCAGAAGAAATAAAACAGATCAAGGGCACGTATACAATATCTTTACTACCAGATAATGGATCACCTTTGATTTCTCGCTTTTCCTATAATTTGATAGGAATAACACCGAGAGAAACTGAGACCATTGAATACGTATCTGATGATCAATTGGAAGCTTTTATGAGTGATTTTTATACATCATTTACTGAAGCATTTAACGGAGGGGGCTTCTCCGTTGTTGCACCATATTATGCACCAGAGGGTAGTGAGTACGAAAAGATAAAACAGTTTTTAGACTTTGTTTTAGAAAAACAAATGATGATGGAAAATCATTTGTTTCAAGTGACATCGATTACACCAGAAGATGAACAGCATTATCTCGTCAATGTGTATTATGAAGACAGTTACTATTATCGGGATGGAACAGCAGAGCGTAAAAGAGTTGAAAGTCAATACCGTGTCGTAATTACTTCGGAAGGGAACATATTAATAAAGGATATGATCTTCTTAAACATTTTAGAAGAAACACCACTATAAAGTTTCAAAATATAATAAACAAGACAAGGGGGCTGTCATCTTTTTACGTCCCCTGTCACAATCGAAAAGGAGTGCAACTATGAATCATCTCACATTAAATTTTTTTAAAGAAAAGAAAAATCAAGTTCTTTTGTTATTAGACGAATATCTTTTTACTTTAGAAGATATGAAGAGTAGCGAGAAAAAGAAAATCGAAGAACTAAAAATAGAAGTAAAGAACGACAAATTTCAGATCGTTGTTGTCGGTGAATTTTCACGTGGAAAATCTACTTTTATCAATGCCCTTCTCGGGAAGAAGTTGCTACCTTCATCCGTTAAACCGACAACGGCTATTTTGAATATTATCTCTTATAGCGTTGAACCTTGTATTCATATATATTTTCACGATAAAACCAAACCAACATTATCTATAACAGAGCATGAATTTTCACAAATCGTCGCTCCAAAAGATCCGATTATAGGTGATCCACGGTCAGAATCTGAATACAAAAAACAGTTAGACTTTCTACGAAATATTAGTTATGCCAAAATTGGCTATCCCATTGAAGTATGCAAAAATGGAATAGAAATTATCGACACCCCTGGAACGAACGACTTAGATCCAATGAGGGAACAAATTACAAATAATATTATTCCGAAGTCAGATGCAGCTATTCTTTTATTATCTGCTACCAAAATACTTTCTGAATCAGAACTAAGTTTTTTAAAGAACAGACTTTTAGAAAATGACATTCATAAAATATTTATCGTCATTAATTTCAAAGATTTATTAAAGACAGAAGAAGACATGAAAAAAGTTATGGACTACGCTACAACAAATTTAAAACCGATTTTAAAAGAACCGAAAATTTTCATGGTCGCAGCAAAAGAAGCACTAAACGCGAAAAGGAAAGCCAATGGAGAAGTACTGACAACTCGAAGAGGACCAATCGCTGTTTGGGACTACGAACATACAGGTTTTATCGAATTTGAAACATCCCTCGCTCATTTCCTTGAATATGAACGCGGGGCAGTAAAGCTAAAAAAACCTATTCAACGATCTATCAAAAGCATCAATGAAGTTATAAATAAACAACTTTCCTTTGAACGCAGCGTACTCAAGACAAAAAAAGAAGACTTACATACTAAAATCGATTCTATTATGAAACAAGTTGAACATTTAAAACAGATAAGCCAAAGAGCCCAAAAAAATCTTTCTTTTTATCTCAAAAAAGAGAAATATGAAATCAAACAATGGTATGAAAAAGCATTACAAACTATTTATACGGATGCATTACAATTATTCGATGACCATAGTTATTTATCTGCTAGTGAGTTAGGAAGAAAAGTAGAAGACTTTTTAGGTGTACAAGAACGCGAAATACATCTTCAAAAATTCGAGCAAATCAAACAAGCAGTCCAAAAGAGTATGGAAAGATCTAGTGAGGAAGTAAATAAACAATTGGGACAAATTAATCTGGAGGTAGAACAATTATGGAAAAAAGAAGAAAACAATGACACTATGAGAGAAATAGATATCTTCACATATGATACAGGCTTCGATTTAGTGAAGGAGGTTTTAGATATAATAGGACATTCTCGAAATTACAATCTTGCTGTGAAACTCGTACTCGGGGTGAGTGCAGTTATTGCAGGTATTATTATTGGTGGTATAGGGGCACTATTTAATTGGCTATCTGGAGAAGACGAAAAACAAAGAATGCGTCGCGATTTGACATTCCAATTTGAACAGAAAAAAATTGAAAAAATTAAAGCACTAGAGGAGGAGTTACAATACTTATTAACAGAAGTAGAAAACAAATATAAACAAGTTTTACAGGACCAAATTTCTAGATTCCAATCCCAAATAAGACAAATGATAGATAGCACAAAAATGGAAGAGACAGAAATACAAACTCGGTTAGAAAAAATAGAAAGATGGGAAACGAAATTAAACATGATTAAAAACTCGTTACAATCCCTTTATAATGAATTAGAGGACTCTCAAAAGACGGAGGAGTATGTATGAATTATGAACAAAAAAAAGCTGAGCTACTGCAACACGCCTCTTCTCTTTTAGAAAAAATAAAAAAAGAAATGCCGTCAAGTCAACAATTAGAAGCGTTGAGTGACCTTATAGACGATATACGTCAAGATTATTACACAATTGTCGTAGTCGGGGAGTTTAAACATGGCAAATCCACTTTTGTGAACACATTATTATCGGAAAATGTTATGCCTGTCGATGTCACCCCTACTACAGCGCTCATTCATGCTGCTTTTTTTAGTAACACACCGGAAATACATGTAGTTAAGCGGGACGGGGAAGTAGAGATTAAACATTTATCACATGATGTATTACAAAATTATACTGCTTCCTATCATGGCGATGGTGATAATGAAATTAAATACTTAAAAATCTTTCTTCCTTCTCCCTTTCTAGAAAAACGAGTGGTCTTAGTTGACACTCCCGGATTAAATGACCTAAATCAACACCGTTCTGAGATTACTCATCGATTTATTCCAAGAGCTGATGTTATAATCTTTATGCTCGATATGACAGCTCCATTAAAAAAATCTGAGCAGGAATTTTTAGAAAAGAATGCTCTAAAGCATGTAAAAGATCGAATTCTTTATGTTGCCAACTTCATGGATCGAATCGATGAAGAAGAGATTGAAGACGTTGTTGATCTAATCAAGAGAAGAATTGAAAACATTACTGGACAAGAAAATCCACTTGTTTTTCCAATTTCAGCTCAAGAAGCATTGGAAGGAAAACTATATGGAAACGAAGAATTATTACATTATTCGGGAATGATTGATCTTGAGCAACAAATAAAAAGAACGATTGAACACGGTTCACGAAGTGAAGAGAAGCTATCTCATTTCACTAACCGATTAAAACACATTCTTGATTTAATATGCGCAGAAATTGATCTCATCCAACAAGCTGCTCAGCAATCTTTAGATGTATTAAAAAACGAGGTACAGAAGATTGAGTCTTGGTTTGGACAAAGAGAGAATTGGGAGATGCAAATTAAACAATATTTGTATGAACGTGAAGAGGAAATTCAGTATTTAGTGAAAAAATCAGTTGCAGCATTTGAGGAAAAAGTAAAAGCAGACATAAAACATAAGATTACCTATTTTCACGGTTCCGACATAAAAACATTTGTGGAATCCCATTTACCTTCCGTCCTTCATTCTCATTTTACCAACTGGATCGATCAATATAGCGACTATATATACACTTTGCTTCATAAGTTGGAAATGGAGCTTTCTAAAGGTCTAACGGAAGCATTTAAACAAACTGTACAGATTAATGTACCACTCTTAAAAAAAATTAACTATGAGGCTAACCTATCATTAACGGCTGTCCATACAGAAAACGCTTCTGTCAAAGCTGGGCTTCTCGTTGGTGGAGCTAGTACAATCGCACTATTAATGGGAGCGTCCTTTGTTGTCCCAATTATTGGGGCAGCTGGTTTCCCATTGATATATCGCAAAATAGCTGATAAACAACTCGAGCAGATTAAACCGGAGCTCCTTTTCCATATTGATCAAAGCATCACTAGCTTATTTGATGATTTTGATCAACATATGAGTGGGTTTATAAGTCAAGCGATTAAAGACATCAAAGATTTTACATTAGAAGAGTTTTATCGTCTACTCCAATATACTGAAAAAATCATACAAGAACAAATTACAAACAAACAAGAAGCAACTTCTTCTGCACTTGCACAACAAGATGCTCTTGAACAGCTAAAACAAGAAATACAAGATTATCCATACCATTTGTTACAAAAGTAAAGGAGGATATCATAATGAGTGATTCTTTTTTCAAAGACTTTGATCAATCTAACGTCTCTGATTTATTTGATCAAGACTACGGAAGAGATTTTCAATTCCCTCTTCCAGACGGACACGTAACACCATCCATCGATTTAAATACTTTTTCATCATTTGACCATTTTAATCACATATTTGATCATCATGATCCGTTAAAATACGTTTATAAATTCAAATTTAAACCTTTTCACCTAAATGTCGATAACCTTCATTTTGTCAAACCACATTATGTAGACAGCTATGTGCGTAAAGATGGAACAGTTGTACAAGGTTATTGGCGTGATGGTGATGGTGATACAAGTATTAATCGTATGACGGAACAAGGTGGCGGATACTTGCGTTCAAATCCTGATCACACAACACTAAATAATCTAAAAAGCAATCTATAAGCAAAAACCAGGGGGCTTCCCTGGTTTTCCTATTTTATTAAATTATTAAAAATCCCTAAAAATTATACCCCTTCGCTATCACTATGAACAATACGATCCGACTTCCACATGTTTTTAAGTGTAAGTTTTAACATTTCATCAAAGCCTTGAAATTCTTCATACGCATGATTCCAAACAACAGATATGAAGTTTTCTTTAAAATCCTCATAAGCCAAAATACATGAAGAAAGAAACAAAAGCCCGCCGATAAATATCATTAGTATAAAAGCAATTCCCTCTATAAATGTGTTATCAGAAAACACAAATGTAACGATAAACTTCACAACTAAGAAAATAATAGCCATAACAATTACATTAACAACAAGATACATGAGAAAGTGCAAGAGATACAATAATGTCCCTCTAATTATCAACATCTAACGTCCCCACACTTTCAACTAACCGATCGATATTAATCTCAACCAAAGATTCAATTTCATCTTTATGTTTTAACATTATATATTCTTTTAAAAATACTCTTTCTTCTATTGAAATATTCATACCATTAATCATTTTTCGAAAGATATTAAAGAAAATTTTTTCATTTACAAGAAAATTATAGTTAAATTTAGTTTTTTGAACAAGCAACTCTATATATGTTTTAAATGCATGTTGAAATATGATAGTACCTCTGAGTTTAGCCCTTTGCCGTGATTTTTCGATAAGTTGATATGATTTTAGCATGCAAAACTTCAATTTTAACTCATACATATGTTTATCTTGTTCGTACAGTATTAAGCGCAACCGATGAATGTCTTCTTTCCATCTTTTCACTTCTTCTTTAAGCTCGTTTTCCTCGACCTGATAAGATAACACTTTATCAATAAATCGTTTGTTTCCCAATAATACTTTTAAAACAAAGGATAAAGATATATCCTCTTCACTCAAAATATTCTCCTCCTGTTCTTTGTCTGGCTCAAGAGCTGGAGTAGAATAACATTCACCCTCACCTATGTGATTTTTCAGCGACTGGCTATTTATTTGTTCCTTCGTTGACAATAATTCCTGTTTCACGTTCGTTTGCTTTTCCTCTACTTGTCCTTCTCCTTCGACTTCAATCGTACAAATGACAGCACCAATAGGTAATGTTTCTCCTTCTTTTGCAATAATTTCTTTAATAACACCATCATATAAAGATATAATGGTCCCATTAAAACATTCATCTGACATTATTACTTCAACAAGTGGATCGTATTTATTGATGCGGTCACCGACAGATACGATCCATTGCCTAATCGTTCCTTCCGTTACACTTCCGCCAAACTGTGGCATCGTAACTTCCTCTATCGCCATCGTCACCCCTCCTTAAAACTGGGCCAATTCACGAATGGCCTTTTCGGCTTGATCTAGGCTGACCATCTAATATGTTGGCGCAACATGTCAGGAACGTCTGAACTAGCTAGCCTCATCATTATAGACACTCCCTATGGATTTGATAGGTTTGCTATACATTCCTCTATTCTTCGTGTCTATAATCTAGACTAACATCAGCCTATGTTAAATTGTTCCCTGGATTCCCGTCTGGATTCGTTCTTATATAGCCTCCGCCTTGTTCTTCAGTTAAGTTCACGCCTGTATTTCCATCTCCATCACGCCAATACCCTTCAATCCATTGACCTTCTCTCCAATATCCGTCAACCCAATGGGGACGAATATGATGTATTCCAGTACTTTCCTCCTCTACTTCTTCTAAGTAAGTCTCGTTTTCATCCTCTTTACTCATCCAATCACCATTGCTTTCTATCCAATCTTCTTTACCAACAAAATCTATTTTACCTAAATTCCCCACATTATTTTCTGCCGTCCCGACATGATTAACTGTTTGATGCAATGTATCATCGTCCATATCCATAGATTTAATATCCCCTTCTATCGAACCGGCATAATCAGCACCATCTATGATATCAACAACTCCAACCGCCAACATTCCCACCGCAGCTGTTTTTGCAATTTCAGCTAAACCATTTTTCAATTTGTTCTCATCATTATCACGTATTCCCTCATAAACTTCTTTTCCATTTTCATATGTATGTTTAGCAGTATAATATACCCCTTTTACTGTACGTGAAACCGATTCACCAATATGTTCAAGTCCCTTTTCAATCTTTTTCTCATCTTTATTTGCAATACCTGCGGCTGTGTCCCATACTCCATCTAATACTTGTCCGAATGTGTCGCCAGTAAACTCTGAAGCTTTTTTCACACCATTTCCAACTTCTTTTACCCACTCACTTCCCGTTAACTCACCAACAACATTTACAGCTCCACCGATTACCGTACCCGTTGCCTTGCCAGCGAATCTTCCTAACCCCCGAAAAAAACCCAAGCAATTCCCCTCCATTTCTTCAACAAACTAGTTTTTTCAACATATCTCTTATAATGACAAATATCCCTCTATTCTGTCAATTTTTTTCGTGTCTCTGATGTCAGGATCAAATATAGCACACTTCTTTTTGCTTCTACTTTTCTTACTTTTTCAGTTGATGGAAGAAGGGAAAGTAAACCAAGCTTTAAACGTGATTCGGGATCGACCATTTTTTGACGCACACCATCGATATGATCGATCAACTTATAAATGGCATTCATCATAACTTTTCTACTTAAAGATTTTTTCTCATTTGTTTTTGATGCGATCCGTACTTCGATTCCATTATCAGAAAATGACACAACTGTAAAAGTAGCTTTTCCTTTAAATGTTGACACAACTTTTCCTTCATAAAGCATAGACAATAGTTCTTCCCACATTTGTTCAGCAAACGATATTCTATCCATCAGCATCCCTCCATACGTGTTGTTGATTATTAAATTTCACATTTTTTACCCAATCCCTCTTTTTTCTGTGAAAATAACCAATCCATGGGCGGTTATTTCCATGCTAGGTGGCGAGCAAAACTTGCTCATGGATGTTTTTTATGTTATTTCTTGAAGTGTATCGTCGTTTGTCGATAAAATATTTTTCTACATCTAAAAAAATGTAATCTTAGACCTGAGCCCCCCCATATTTCTCTATTGTAACGAAATTGTATTTACCTCGAAAGAATGGAGTGTACGCCATCTCTTGATTTAAAAATGGATTTTTATGTTTAAACGGCTGTTCGATCATCTAAACAGAAAATCAATTACGATGATGTTTTAAACGTACTTTTACACTGAAAAGAGGACGATCGCATCGTCGATGTTGATTTTGAAAACACCGAGCTCACCAAAGAAACAAAATACGGCAATGCGGTTGTTTTTCCCTTCGCTATCAAAAGGAAAACGATACGACATCCTTTCCTCTACCATTATGATTGCTATCCCCAACTATCCAATCTTTTCGCATGAAACCGCCTGCTTTTACATTCGTGAAGATGAAGAACAATTTCTTTAGAACAATTATCCCGAATTTCATGTATTCTCTTTATCAAAATTTATAGTAAAATGAAAGAAATACCAAAAAGAAGTGGAACAATCATGACGATATTGATGTTGTCCGCTGTCGATATTGAAGATAGGTAAACATATATTTCACCAAAGGGATTTTTCACACTATGTGTTGAAACAAATGGGAGGGGGAGCAAACATGTTAATACAACCTTTTAAAAAATATGTTGTTTTGTGCAAAGGACCTGATCAAAAAATATATCGATGGTATTTGGACGTTCAACCTAACCACAAAGCATGGAAGATTGTAAACGAGGACATAAAGGTCGGGGAAAAATTTAAAGGTTATTTCATTTTATCTATAGATGACATAACAAACGATATGTCCAATTCAAATCAAGTTCAACATAAGAAAGATCCGTTTAAGGAATTTAAAAAACCTGTTTCAATAGAACAATTTGATTTCGATTCAATTCCATCATATTCATACACATGCCAAATATGTGGCGGAGTCGTGAGAAATGATATTTGCACAACTTGTATGTTTGACTGGGATAGTTGAAAGGTAAACATGTCCTGTTTCCACTTTCGTTTCGTTCTAAGATGTCATCAACTTATTCGTTTCGCTTTGTCTCAAATCGCCAACAGTTCTGACATCGAGCACACGGGTATCGATTGTCGCTTTAGGCAGCGTCTTCGAGTTTGTCTTACAAACTTAAATCCGGCGCTGTTTTGTTATTTGTTTTCATGAGAAGTGTTGCCACCCAAAGGAGGCATTCGGACGCGGAAACGTCGTGCGCAAAGGCTATGTAAAAACCAGCGCCTCATGCGCTGGCTTGCTTACGCCGATGTTTTTGTCGGGAAACGGCTGTTTTTTTCATCCGTTTGTACATACGTTTTTTGAACGTATGGAGACGTCATAAGCGAAATCATTGCACCGTAGTCCACCGCAAAACGAAGGTGATCACCGACTTGAATGTCGGTGCGTGTCGCATCAACAATAATATGGTCGCTGCTTGATCCGATGATGTCAACGGGGGCAAGCGGTGTTAGTCCGTTGACGTGTACATCTTGGCGACCGATGCCGACAATGGCGCGTTTCATCATGCCCCGTTCTTGAAACGTCGGCGTTTCGCCAAATGCGTTGCGGCTTTGCACACCGTATGGAACAGACGGTTTCGTTTTCACTTCAATGACTTCGGCTACTAAACAAAACGCATCTTGATATAAGTTAGGGATCGCAGCGCCACGAATCGTCTCGCGTCCTAAAAAAATGGCTTCGCCTAATCGCAAATGGTTAATACATCCGACGTCTGTCGTTTGGTTTAGCCAATAATAGTTTGCGGAGTTTCCACCGGATACGTATCGTAACAATAATGAATATTCTTTTTGAATATATTTGGCGAGCGATGAAAGTTCACGCATTTTTTGATCGGTCGGGATGATGCCACCGAAGCAGGCAAAATTCGCTCCAATGCCGACGACTTGAATGTTTGGCAACGGCAAAATTTGTTCAATAAATGCCGGCACATCTGTCGGCATGACGCCTTCGCGCAAGTCGCCCATTTCAACCATGACGATGATCGCATGCGTTTTGTTTTGCTTCACCGCTTCCGCAGAGATGGCACGCACGACGTCGATTTCCGATTGGACGCTGACATCGACGTGTTGAACGACTTGGCTCACTTCGCTTAGCGCAGGCGTGCGAATAAGCATATATGTGGCTGGAATATGCGCTGATTTTAATTTTGCGATTCTCTCCACTTTCGTATCTGCTAAACTTGTAATGCCGCTATCGACGAGGGCGCGCGCAATGTGTACATCTCCGCCCACCCCTTTGACGACAGCTGTCATTTGAATCCCTTTTTCTTCGCACCATTTGTTTAACGTTGCAGCATTATGACGAATTTTCCACAAGTCAATTTCAACTCTCGGCGTCATGATACTGCCACCTCATGTTTTCGTAAAGACGGGAAATAATTGATGAGACGATCAACAACTTTATCCGCTCCATATTTTAATACATCGGTCACAGGCATATGGAATTTTCGTTCGTATTCGTCAATTGTTTGTTTTAGTTCTTCATCTGTCATCCCTTCATGATTTAACGTAATCGCAACGACTTTCGTCTTTCCGAAATGTTCAATTAACGCAATTTCGCTTTCCACTGTCGGCATCTCAACAAACGGGAAGTCACCAAGCACTTTTCGCTTCGGCGGATGTTGTAAAATAACGGCTTGCGGCCGCGCCCCTTTTAAAATGCCAGCCGAGCTCACGTAAGCTGGGTGACTAAGCGCTCCTTGTCCTTCTACGATAATAATGTCCGGTCGCTCTGTTTCATATGCGCGCACGATTTCCCGCTCAAGTTCGCCGATCATATATTGAAGCGGAAACGCGTCCATCGCAAAGCCGTACGACGCACCTTGAATTAACCCTGTTTGTCCTGTCGCAACGAATGCCGTTTTATAACCGCGCTTTTGCATTTCTTTTGCGACGATCATCGCCGTCGTTCGTTTCCCGCATGCGCCATCTGTCCCAAGCACCGCCACAATTGGCGCTTTCACTTGCAAAATGCGTCCCGTAAACAACGTCCATTCTTTTTTCGGACGCGGTTTGCGAACGTCGCGAATCGTTACCCCGTAGCGTTTCGCCATCGTCATCATTTCTTCATCTTCTGTTAAAAACTCTTGAAGTGGATTAATGATGTGCATGCCTGCTTCCATCGCTTCGATAATCACTTGGCGTTCTTCTTTTTTGAGAAAAGCGTTCGCTGGAGCAATTCCTAAGATGAAGTAGTTTGGTTTTTCTTTTGCGGAGGTCATTGCATCTTGAAGACTTTTACAAATCGGAATGCCGTTTTTCTTTTGATCAAGCACCTCGCCGGCATCTTGACCAGCTTTTGTCGAATCAATGACCGCAACGATCTCATACAACCCCGAATCGCGCACAAGTCCATTTGCTGTTTTTCCATCCATGGAACCAAATTGATGTTCACAATACACAATGGCGTATTTCTTCATCAGAAATCCCTCCATTTCTTTGTGAAATCAATGTCTCCATGAAAAAAACATCTCACTTTACCACAATCGGAAAGAAAGATGTCCTCTACTTTTTATTATAACGAATTTTGAAGAAAAAGTAAAATAGTACCTATCAAACCTATACGAAAAAAGCCAACGTCTAGCACGCTGACGTGTTTATTCCTCATAGGCATGATACAAATCGAATAAGTCCGAGCGAACGATACATTCCATCCTTTGCACAATACAACCATAAAAAGTGCCAATGCATCAACACGCGGAAAAGCTATACACCATCATCACACATCCGAAAATTCGGTTCATTTCCTTGATAATTGTCGTCAATCTCCCGGAGTGTTCATAAAACGGGAGATCGACGATAATGAGCAAACAACTTATTCTTTTTCCAATAGCTGTTTCACTTCTTCTTCCGCAAGGTCTGTGACGTTCGCAATGTCTTTTGCACTCATTCCTTTTCTCGCCATCGTTTGTACAAGACGTTTCATCCCTTCTTCCCTTCCTTTTTCCAACGCCTTTTGTTCATACGAAATAATAAGTTCCAACACTTGTTCTTTTTCTTTCGTCTCCATTTCATTCACCTCGCTTCGCAGTCTTCGTTCTTCTTCATCTGATAGTTTTACATATGTTTCAAAAAAGCCAAACAACAACCGTTGTTTCGCTTCGTCTAATTCCATTCGGACAAGCATGCGTAAAAATTGTTTTTTCAACTCTACCCGTTCACTTTCAGTATACCCCATTTTACTTAGTAGTGTAGCGGCGATCGGGTTGTCTTGACGAATGTAGTTTCGCGAGTTTTGTTTACGAAGTTCCACAGTGAAAAAATGAAAATCAAGCACATGACCAAACGGAAATTGGAGGGTAAATGTCGATGGTTCATCGCGGATCGTATCGTAGCTAAAGACGGCAATCGGTACGATATGTTTACGGTGTTTTTCAAACAAACGGCTAAAATAAATAAACATTCGTTCAGGAAACGATGGTTGGACGTAGCTTTGGTTTTCGATATGGACAATAATTAGGCTATCCTCCCCTTTCAATTTCGTTTCGACCAACAAATCAACGCGATACTTCTCCCCTGCCGTTACATCGGTAAACAGCTCCTCCGACAAAAACGATACGTGTTGAAAGTCGATATGCTCATGCATCGTTGGGAAAAAGAGAACGATAAACTCCTCAAAAAACGTTTGAATTAACTCTTTAAACAGACGATCGTGATCAATGGACATACATTCACCTCGCATACTTTTTTTGACGTTTTTATTCGACAACATCAGCCATTTCCCTGCATAGCTATATAAAAAAGCCAACGTCTAGCACGCTGGCTTTTTTATCGCCCAATCGGCAAGCTGATAACAAACGTCGTTCCTTTCTCCGAACTATCATGAAGCGCAATCGTTCCGCCATGGTTTTCGATAATTCGCTTCACAATCGTTAATCCTAAGCCTGTGCCCGATGATTTCGTCGTCATAAACGGTTCAAAAATCGTCTTTTGCATCTCTTTGGGAATTCCGCGGCCGGAGTCGTAAATATACATATTGTACGTCTCATTCACATCGGAATACATGCAAATCGTGCCGTTTTCTTCAATAGCTTCGATGCTGTTGTGCAGTAGATTGTATAACACTTGCATCATTTGTTTCGGATCGATCCATAACGGAACCCGATCCAGACGAACGTGAACAGCGATTTTTTTTGTTTCACATGTGTGCTGCAGCAAAGAAAGAAGATCTTGAACGATCGTTTCCATGTACGTCTCTTTTAACATCGGTGCGCTCGGCTTTGCAATGAGAAGCATATCTTCGACAATCGCGTTAATGCGGTCAATTTCTTTTAATAAAAGTGGAATGTGATATTGTTCGCGCTCGTTTTCCGCTAAATTTTCATCCATAAACGCTAAAAAGCCATGAATGACCGTAAGCGGATTGCGAATTTCATGCGCCGCTTTCGCCGCCATCTCCCCAACTAACGCCAATTTTTCCGATTGATGTATTCGCTTCGTTAGCTCTTCCATTTCGGTGATGTCTAAAAAGAAAATAGTACGCCCCACCTTCTCACCATATAAATTAAGCAAATTCGATTGAGACGCTAAAAATATTTTTTTCTTCTCATCTTTTTCATACGGTACCTTTACTTGCTGAAATGGATCACGGTGAATGAAAAGATTCCAAAATAGAGCGTTTTTTTCACTTTCCCTTTCCTGCTCGATCATTTGTTTCATTTCTTTTTTATCTAAATCGAGCAACATCGCAGCGGAATCGTTAATAAAATTATTCGATGTCGATTCATCAATTGTCACAATTCCGATTGGCAACGAATTCAGCAACTGTTCAATATACGTTTTGTCATTCGCCGCTTTTTCATATAAACGTCCATATTGTCTAAAAGCTAAAGATAATAACAAACCAATAGCTGTAAACAGTAAAATCCCAAAATATTCATTTAATAAAAGAAGACTGACTAACACTAAGGACGTTAGTAGTGTAACACCATAAGTAAAAAGCCACTCATTTAACATCTCCATCAAAATATGTCTAACGCTAGAAGAAGAGGAAAGTGAAAAAAACCCTATGATTAATAACATGTTTATGGTGGAATAAACAATTAAAGAAAATAAGTACGCATCGAGAAAGTGAATCGAAAAAGAACCACTTTCTCCTCCAAGCATGACAAAAGAATAATAAGCCCCAACAATCATGCATGTATACATCGCAAAATTACATACATGTTTCCACCAAGCCATCTTCTTTTCGTGAAAAAGATATGTTGGAATCATACTTAATAACAACACCATTAATGATGTTTCTAATCCATATACGAAGATGGTAGCTAAATAAATTGTTGAGTCTAGTGAAAAGGCATTCCCTTTCGGGGGAAGATGGACAATGTAAATACTTAACAAAATCGTCGAACCAGAAAGTAAAAGCAACAATCCCCATTGTTGTACTATATGTTCAAACGGCCATATATACAAAAATAAGGCACACCCAATTACAGCGACGAACGTTGCATACAGTGCATATAATCGTTTCATAAAATATATTCACCTATCATGTCATGTTCTAACTCTCTCATTCTATTCTAAACACAATCAAGAAGCAACGAGGCTCTATTTAAAAAAATAACCGATGAAGGCTGAGGAGGTAAATAAGAAAGGAGTGACATGGGCGGAAAAGGTTAACAAAAAACATGGCGTCATTGCGCCATGTTTTTATCGAAACATCATATCGTCTTTACGGGCGACGCCTGTTTTGTATGCGGCTTTCATGACGGCTTCGCGCACGCGTTCAGCGACTTTGTTGTTAAAGACGCTTGGGATGATGTACGTTTCGCTTAATTCTTCGTCGGTGACGACAGAGGCGATCGCTTGGGCGGCAGCGAGTTTCATTTCTTCGTTAATTTCGATGGCGCGGCAGTCCAACGCTCCGCGGAAAATGCCTGGGAAACAAAGAACGTTATTAATTTGGTTCGGATAGTCTGAACGTCCTGTCGCCATGACACGAACGTACGGTTCCGCAAGCTCTGGATCAATTTCTGGAACCGGGTTTGCCATCGCAAAAACGATTGGATCTTTCGCCATGTTTTTTACATCTTCTACTTTTAAAATGCCTGGAGCAGATACGCCGATAAATACGTCCGCGCCGACGATGACATCCGAAAGCGAACCGCTTATATTTTCTGGGTTTGTCAGTTGCGCATATTCATTCCAATACGGATTGTCGTATTGCACCCCGCGATGAATCGCCCCTTGGCGATCGACGCCGATAATGTTTTTTACGCCAGCCGCAAGCAACATTTTCGTGCAAGCAATGCCTGCTGCGCCGATGCCTGTTAATACAACTTTAATCTCTTCAATCTTTTTATCTACAATTTTTAATGCATTTAATAGCCCCGCGAGTAAAACGACAGCTGTGCCGTGCTGGTCGTCGTGGAAAACAGGAATGTCGAGCTCTTGTTTCAATCGCTCTTCAATTTCAAAACAACGCGGCGCAGCAATGTCTTCTAAGTTAATACCACCAAACGCTGGGGCAATCGCTTTGACGATTTGTACAATTTCATCTGTATCCTTCGTATCTAAACAAATCGGAAACGCATCGACGCCAGCGAGTTGTTTAAACAACATTGCCTTTCCTTCCATGACAGGCATCGCCGCATACGGTCCAATATCGCCAAGTCCTAATACAGCTGTTCCGTCTGAAATAACCGCCACTGTATTTCGTTTAATCGTTAACGAATACGCCTTCGTTGGATCTTCCGCAATCGCTGTACATACGCGCGCCACTCCCGGCGTATACACGCGCGCTAAATCGTCACGCGTTTTAATCGGAACTTTTGATTTCACTTCAATTTTTCCACCGATATGCATTAAAAACGTGCGGTCAGATACGTGAATGACTTTCACACCTGTTGTTTTTCGCAACGTATCGACGACAACGTCCGCATGTTTCGAGTCAAGGACGCTCACCGTAATGTCGCGCACCGTATGTGTTTTGCTTGAAGAAATGACGTCGATGCCGACAATATCTCCTCCTGCTTGTCCAATCGCTGTAGCAATGTCGCTAAAAGAGACGACATGTTTGGCAAATTGTAGTCGAATCGTAATGTGCATGTTTGCTCCGCTTGACATGTTGTAACCTTCCTTTTCATCAATGTTTACCAGCAATGCCCGGACTTGTCATGGCATACGGGTCTAAAATATCATGTAATTGCTTTTCATTCAACAAATCATACTCGATGCATAATTCACGCACCGATTTTCCCGTACGAAGCGCTTCTTTTGCGACGCGCGATGCCGCTTCGTAGCCGATGTACGGATTGACGGCTGTGATGACGCCGATGCTGTTTTCAACATGTTGCTTCATTCGTTCTTCATTCGCCTCAATGCCGGCTAAACAATAATCTGTAAACACGCGAAACACGTTGTCCATCATATGAAGCGACTGAAGCAAATTAAATACGAGCACAGGCTCCATCACATTTAACTCAAGCTGTCCTGCTTCTGAGGCTAAACAAATCGTTTGGTCGTTGCCAATCACTTGAAACGCCACTTGATTGACGACTTCCGCCATGACCGGATTTACTTTTCCCGGCATAATGGACGAGCCGGGTTGACGAGCAGGCAATTTAATTTCCCCAAGCCCTGCGCGCGGACCAGAAGCCATGAGACGAAGGTCGTTTGCGATTTTTGACATATTGATCATGCATATTTTTAAAGCGGCCGACACTTCCGTATATGCATCGGTATTTTGCGTCGCATCAACAAGATGTTCCGCCCGTACAAGCGGCAAGTTCGTCAACTGAACGAGATGAAAAATGACGCGCTCAATATATATCGGATCGGCATTTAATCCCGTGCCTACCGCCGTTGCGCCGATATTCACTTCATATAAATGTTGGCGCGATTTGGCAATGCGTTCGATATCGCGTTTTACAACGCGGCGATATGCTTCAAATTCTTGACCGAGACGAATCGGAACAGCATCTTGTAAATGCGTCCGCCCCATTTTAATGACATGATCAAACTGTTTCGCTTTTTCGGCAAACACATCGTGCATATGTTCCATCGTCTCAAGCAATTTGTTCACCATATTTAATACGGCGATATGAATCGCTGTCGGAAACGCATCGTTTGTCGATTGCGACATGTTTACATGCGTATTCGGACTAATGATATGATAATTCCCTTTCCGCTCTCCTAGCCATTCAAGTGCGCGATTCGCGATCACTTCGTTCGTATTCATATTAATCGACGTGCCTGCGCCACCTTGAATCGGATCGACGATAAATTGATCGTGCCATTGTCCCGCGATAATTTCTTCCGCCGCTTTCACAATCGCTTCACCGATGCGCATATCGAGCTGTCCTGTTTCCATATTCGCAAGCGCTGCTGCTTTTTTTACGACCGCCATCGCTTGAATAAGCTCCCGATGCAAACGGTAGCCGGTAATCGGAAAATTTTCCGCCGCACGCATCGTTTGAATGCCGTAATACGCATCGTATGGAATTTCTTTTTCGCCAAGCAAATCTCGTTCAAGTCGTACTGCTTTCGTTTGCATCATTTACGCATCCCAACCTTCTTCATGTTTTTCTGTCATGTCATTGGCGATTGGCGTTTCCATCATTTTTTTCACTTCAAGGACGTTCGTCGTTTTTCCTAACGCCCACATGAGCTTCGGTACGATCGCTTCCGTATTCATATCTCCTGATAAAATGACTGTATTTTGCGCGACTTTTCGTCCGACTTCATATAATGTTAAATCTTCTCCTTCTTCTAAACATTGCGTCGTAATGACGACCGCCATGCCATCGTCGATCAGTTCCTTTATTTTCGGCAATAAATTGCGTCCCTGAAACGGCACGCCGCCGCTACCGAAACTTTCAATAATGACGCCACGATATAAATGGCGAATGTAATCGAATATTTCTGGCTTTGTCCCTGGATGAAGCTTCAATAAAAACACATCCGGGCAAAGCGAAGAATCAAACTGCACATGCCCATTCGGTTGTTGGAGTTCATATTGGTAATCGATCGTTTCCCGATGAATGTAAGCAACGTACGGATGGTTAATGCTTTCAAACGCATCATAGCTTTTCGTCCGCATTTTGACCGCTCGCGTTCCTAAAATGACGCGCCCATCGAAGACGACGAACACGCCGCCGACGTCTTCACACGCAAAACGAAGCGCATCGCGTATATTTTTTTTCGCATCCGTCTTCGGAAAACCAATCGGCACTTGTGAACCGGTCAATACAATCGGTTTCTTGCTGTTTTGAATCATATATGACAACGCAGCTGCCGTATAAGCCATCGTATCCGTTCCGTGTGTGACGACAAATCCGTCATAGCTGTCATAATGTGCATAAATCGCCTTTGCGATATCGCACCAATGTTCCGGTTGCATATTCGTGCTGTCGATGTTCATTAAAATTTGACTATGTAACCGGTACGGCTGATTTTCAATCGTAATATAGCTCGTCAATTCTTCTGCCGTCAGCTTCGGCGTCAATCCTTCTTCGCTCGGCACTGAAGCAATCGTGCCGCCGGTCGCAAGCAACAAAATATTTTTCATCATCGTCACCTCAAATATGGCGATTTTAAGTCATCTATTGTATTCTTTGTGTCATGTAGTGTAAACTATAAATAAAATTGTTCGCGATTCGCGTACCTTTATTTCAATTATATGCAGAAAAAAAGAAAATAACAAGCACTTTTATTCGTTTCGCGAACAACGTGAGAAGAACGATAAAGGAGAGAAACACGATGATTTCAAAGCGATTGTCGGAGCTGAGAAAAAAGAAGCAATGGTCGTTGCAATATATTGCCGATCAGCTCAATATTGCGAAAAGTACGTACGCCGGCTATGAATCGGGCTACCGCCAGCCGTCACTCGAAGCAGTGAAAGAACTCGCCGTCTTGTTTGGCACAACAACGGATTATTTGCTTGGGGTAACAGATAAAGAACAACCAACCATTGAGCTAACTCATCTCACGTTTCATATGACAATAGACGGCGAACCAGTAACGGAAGACGAAATCATTCAACTGATTGCATTCATTCGTACCAAACGTGAACTTGAGAAACATAAAAAATAGGCGTCATAAAACGCCTACTGAACGACATATGCGACATCGCGCGCTAGCTGTTCAACGGATGCATACGGCACATCAAGTTGCAACATACGCCGCAACACGCCACGCGCGTCCTCAGTGAGCAACAATTCGTCTTCCCAGCTTTTTTCTTCTTCCTCCATCGGTTCATAGGAAGAATACAATAAAAACAATAAAAAATGGCCGAGAGCGTATATGTCGCTTTTCACATCAATCGTTCGTCTAAGTCGTTGTTCGACCGTCAAAAACGATTCATCTTGTTCATGTAAAAAACGCGCAAGCCCAAAATCAAGCACATATACAATCCCATCGCGAAAGACGATATTCGGAATGCGCAAATCGCGATGAACGATTTGCTTTGCGTGAATGTATTGAATGACAGGCAACACATCCGAAAGCAACGAAAACGCTTCTTTTTCCCCGTACGTTTGTTTTTTATCAAAAATGAGCGTCTCGATCGTATCCCCTTCTATATATTCCATAACAAGATGCGGAACGTTGTTTGTTTCAAACGAATCGTACAATTTCGGAATTTGCGGATGATCGAGCTGCTTTAAAATGAGCGCTTCTCGTTCAAACGATGCACGCCGCTTTTTTCGTTTCGTGCGTTTCATTTGCTTTAACACGACACGTTCGGTCGTCTGTTCATCGCGCGCTACATACGCCACACCGTAACTTCCTTCTCCAAGCTGCATCTCAATCACATACCGTCCATTCACGACTGTGCCTTCCCGATACGGCTTTTGAAACAAATGAATCATTAGCTGCTAAAAAAGCTTGAGAATACGCTACGGCTATGATGTTTTTTCTTATAATGCTTATAGCCGTACTGTGATGGATGGCGATGCGGACGGTACGTATAACGATCGCTGCTGCTGTAACGACGCTTATGCATGTTTTTATTCAAAAGAAGGTCTAGTAACTTTTTAAGCATGGGAATCATTCCTTTCATGTCCATTGACTTACTATACGATAGAAAATACAAGAAGTTTCATCTTTTCACTTGCGAAATAGAAAAAATTTTATGAAAATACAAAAGAAGGGGGGATACACATGTTTCGTCATGGTGTTAAAGCAGGAATCGCGATTGCGATTGGATACGCACCTGTTGCGCTTACGTTCGGTTTGTTAGCAAAATCCACAGGTCTTTCCATCATCGAAACGACGCTCATGAGCATGATCGTATTTGCGGGGGCGGCGCAATACATTTCGCTCAATTTACTTTCTCTTGGCACAGGCGCATTTGAAATCATTTTCACGACATTTATTTTAAACATTCGCCATTTTTTAATGTCGGCATCCTTGAATGAAAAGGCGGAACACGATGCACTTTGGAAAAAAGCGTTATACGCATTCGGCATAACAGACGAAACGTTTTCTGTCGCTGCGATGAAAGAAGGATCGGTTTGTGCTTCGTATATGTTCGGACTTATTTTCATTTCCTACAGCAGCTGGGTCGTCAACTCTGCCATCGGACATATCGTCGGCGCGTATTTGCCAGAAAACGTACAACTAAGTTTATCTGTTGCCCTTTATGCGATGTTTGTCGGGCTGTTAGTTCCTGCCATCAAAACCGAACGAAAAGCGCTTTGGCTGGCTGTGAGTGCCGGGCTCATCAACTGTACACTTTTATTATGGCTTCACGTTCCAAAAGGATGGGCGATCGTTATCGCAACGATTTTGTCAGCGATATTCGTTCAATGGGCGATGGAAAGAAGAGAGGGGACAACGTATGCGCAGTGACATCATGTTTATCATTCTCGGCATGGGCATCGTCACATACATTCCGCGCATGCTGCCGTTGACTGTTTTTCACCGTATCAACTTACCGCCTTTTTGGCGCGGTGTATTGCGCAACGTCCCATACGCCACGCTCGGCGCTTTAATCATTCCAGGCATTTTTCTTATCCAAGATGATCCGTGGTTTGGCATCCTCGGCTTTGTAAGTGCCGTACTGGCTTCATGGCTCGGCGCTAACGTCATGATCGTCGTTTTCGTATGTGTGCTTGTTTTAACGGTGTATACAATGTTGTAAAAGCCCTTGCGCATGCACAAGGGCTCATTGTTATACATCCGATGGCTTCCTCTCAAACACCGCAACAATAACTCCAACGATAATGAATGCTCCACCAATCCAAAATGAAACATGTAATTGCTCATGTAAAAACAGCCAGCCGAACAGCGAGCCAACGAGCGGCTGAAAAAAGAAAAAGAGCGAACCGACGCTAGCATCCATCATTTCCATCCCTTTATTCCAAAGAAAAAACGCCCCTGCGGTTGACACCACACCAAGATAAATGATCCCAAGCAAAACAGGAAACGAATATGTGATAGCCGTCGCTTGCCACCATTCCCATACCATCCATGGCGTTGTGCCAATGAAAGCAACAAAAATCGCATAAGTCGTAATGACTAACACGGACAAGCGAGCCGATGCGATTTTAACGAGCACCGATAAAAGCGCCCACGTGACTGCCGCTCCGACAAGTAATACATTTCCGAAAAAGGACGTCGTCTCTTCCCGACCAAATCCAACGACAACGACAACTCCTGCCGTCGCAAGCAAAAGCGCACTTAGTTTTCGTAACGTCATCGCTTCATTTAACATCCAACGAGCAAAAATAACGATAAACGCAGGCGTTGCCGAAGTAATAAGCGAAGCCGTATGCGCATCCGACCATTTCGTGCCGAGAAACTGCAACGAAATGGAAACGACATACCCAACGATTCCAATGGATATGATATGCTTCCAATCTTCTTTTTCTTTTGGCGCCGGAATGCGTTGCACTCGTAAAATTGCCCATAACACAAAAAAAGCAATCGCATAACGAAGCCATACAAGCGTCAATGGCGGAACATAATCGAGCACATATTTACTCACAACATACATGCCACCCCAAATGCTCGCCGCAAGCGATAAATACAACGAACCGAAAAATGTTTGTCTCATCTTCTTTCCCCCGTCTTTTTCTCATTCTCTACAAGACGGAACGAACCCCTGCTCCGTCTTAGAAACAAACGACGGGCTGATCGTTTTCAAATAAATAGATGTACATCATCTTCCCTCCTATACGATCGTTATTTTTTTATTGTATCAAATATGTTTGATTTTTCTATACATTTTCCAACTACCATGAAGAATAAAAAAGAAAAAGCTCACATCTTTCGTGAACTTTTTCTTCATTTTCTCCTCTTGAACATCTAAAAACCGACATACCCAGCGCCGAATATCACTCATCGGTACGATACAAACTTGCTCGTCATCGCGGAACACAATTTCCGAGATGAGTTTCAATTCCTTATAGGTACGATACAAACGGAATTACGCATTTTGCTTTTGGAACTTGCAGACGAGTTTCAATTCCTTATAGGTACGATACAAACTGTGCGATGAGATGGCACTTGGCGACAGATGAGCAACGTTTCAATTCCTTATAGGTACGATACAAACTTCATTTCCTCATTCGGTTTATACCCCTTGTACCAGTTTCAATTCCTTATAGGTACGATACAAACAAGAAATAAGAGCGAGTTCATATGATTGAATTTCAATGTTTCAATTCCTTATAGGTACGATACAAACTTAAACAAAACTTTAAAAGCAGTCACTCTGAAGAGTGTTTCAATTCCTTATAGGTACGATACAAACTCTATGCGTACAAGTGGTATCAAACGAAATTGCCCGGTTTCAATTCCTTATAGGTACGATACAAACTTGACATTGCCGATCGCCTTCATAATCTCTGCATGAAGTTTCAATTCCTTATAGGTACGATACAAACCCCAAAAAGTGTTGATAAATCAATGTGTGGAAAAGCTATATAACAACATTATACATACATCCGAAAATTCAGTCAATAGTCTCCATGCGTTGATACGTCTAAAAAACTTGCAAAAAGCAAACTGTCGTCGATCCCCCGGGGTTTTTGCAAGATTGGAGGTCGACGACAGTTGTGAAATAATACACAAATTACTTATTCCTTCTCTAACAACTTCTGTATTTCTTCTTCCTCAAGGTCTGTGACGTTCGCGATATCTTTGACGCTCATTCCTTTTCTTTTCATCGTCTGTACGAGATGCTTCATACCTTGTATCATCCCTTGTTTGATCCCTTGTTTCATTCCTTCTTCCCTTCCTTTTTCCAACGCCTTTTGTTCATACGAAATCATGAGTTCCAACACTTGTTCTTTTTCTTTCGTCTCCATTTCATTCACCTCGCTTCGCAGTCTTCGTTCTTCTTCATCTGATCGTTTTACATATGTTTCAAAAAAGCCAAACAACAACCGTTGTTTCGCTTCGTCTAATTCCATCCGCACAAGCATGCGTAAAAATTGCTTTTTCCATTCTACCCGTTCACTTTCAGTATAACCCATTTTACTAAGCAGTGCAGCGGCGATCGGGTTGTATCGTCGGGAAAAAGAGAACGATAAACTCCTCAAAAAACGTCTGAATCAACTGTTTCCTGCATACGAAAACATTTGCGCCAGTCGGGAGAAGATGCTGAATACAACGAAAAACCCCGAGCTCTCTAAAAGAACTCGGGGTTTGCGATGATTCCGACTGGGCTCGAACCAGCGACCTCCACCCTGTCAAGGTGGCGCTCTCCCAGCTGAGCTACGGAATCGTATGTCGTTGTCCTATCGAACACATTTTTTATTATAATCACCTTCATCCACATTGTCAAATACTTTTTTTAAAAAATTTTTAGCCATCGC
Source organism: Anoxybacillus tengchongensis (assembly GCF_014201585.1). Taxonomy (GTDB): domain Bacteria; phylum Bacillota; class Bacilli; order Bacillales; family Anoxybacillaceae; genus Anoxybacillus; species Anoxybacillus tengchongensis. The sequence goes on along the minus strand of NZ_JACHES010000009.1, from coordinate 32,432 downwards.
ATACGCAATGGCTAATGGCGGATAAAGTCAATGTGAGTACCTTGAAAAAGGCCGTCTTTATATTCATATGTGACGATTAAGCTGCCGATGTATTCGCCTTTTTTTCTTTCTAGCAATAAAACGGCCTTCAGCTTTTGTTTGTCGATCGCATACTTTACAAAGCGATCGAATGTCACTTTTATTCCTCTTTCGCCTTGACGATTGTACGGAATGAGGGCGTGAACATGATCGATGACAAGCTCTGTTCCTTCGTCTGTCTCTTTCATTTTCACACTTTTTAATACAATGGTGCGCGGATCTTCGACGATGACTTCTTCCATGCCGCTTTGGCTATGGGTGAATACGTGCACTTCGTTTTTATACGTGCCGTTTCCGCGCGCTTTCACGAGAAAAACAACGACATCTTCTTTTCCATCGTCCGTCACGTCAATGGAATATAATTGCGGAATGGCTTTTGGGTCGTTCACGTGTTCCCATTCTGGAAACGCATACGTCTCTTTGCCGACGTGCAACATAAAATGGCGCACCCAATCTCCATCTTCTTTTCCACACAATTGCACGTTTGCTTCATCCAATTTTTTCGTGCAAGCATGCCCATTGAACGAAAACGCTGTCATCATTGATAATAATAATGATAAAAACATATGCGTCCTCCAAACCTTTTTTCACTTAGTATGAAGGAAAAACAGAAAAATATGTATTGCCATGTTAGAAGTATACATGATATGATAATTAGAAAAACATTCGAAAGGGATGGTGAGCTATGAGACGTGTCACATTAACTGACATCTTCCTTCACCCCATCACCCAAAAATATTTAAAACGCTCAGGCGTCGCGCACGCCATTGCGACCGCATATCATGCGTATCGCCTTGCCTTACAGTACGGTGTCAACGTCGACTTGGCGACAAAAGCGGCATTGCTTCACGATATCGGTCATTACGAATGGTATTCAAACGGAACATGGGACTATGAAACATACAAACAAAACGATATTCATGCGATCAAAGGGGCAGAGCGAGCGCATAAACTGCTTATTCGACTCGGAGAACATCCTCAACATGCTAAAGAAATCGCCCTCGCCATTTTGCTTCATACCGACTCGTATCTTCCAGAAGGAGAATTAAAACGAAAACCGCTCCAGACGATCGTCAAACTTGCTGATGAGGCAGATGAAGAACCGGGTGGCAAACATCATTATCGCCAAATCGATGATGAACTGGCCTTAAAAAAAATCCAACAACTCGATCGCATGGTCGAGCAACAACTACAACGACATGCCCTCGACCAAATTAGCTAAGGCTAGGTACTGACCTAGCCTATACATATGATAACGCCTGTTCAAAGTCGGCAATTAAATCATCAATGGCTTCAAGTCCAACACTCATGCGCAACAAGCCGTCCGTAATACCGCGACGGTGGCGCTCCGCTTTCGGCATCGCTGCGTGCGACATTTTTGCCGGATACGATAAAATCGACTCAACTGCTCCTAAACTGACCGCAAATACCGGAACGTGCGCATGTTTGACAAACGTCCGCACCGCTTGTTCATCTTCCAATTCAAACGACAACACCGCACCAAACCCTCGCGCTTGTTCACGATGAATGACGTGCCCGTCATGATGCGAAAGCCCCGGATAATACACGTGTGCCACTTTCGGATGACGATGTAAAAACTGCGCGAGTTGTATGGCTGAACGAGACGAATGTTCTAACCGAACGTGAAGCGTTTTTAATCCGCGCAACACGAGCCACGCATCTTGCACACCAAGCACCGCACCAAACGAATACTGCAGTTTCCGCAACTCTTTCGCAAGACGCTCGTCTTTCACGACCGCTAACCCGGCCACAACATCGCTATGCCCCGCTAAAAATTTCGTTGCGCTATGCAAAACGACGTCGACACCGAGATCAAGCGGCCGCTGCAAAATAGGCGTCGCAAACGTATTATCTAAAAACGTCAAACAGCCATGTGCTTTGGCGAGCTTCACAACCCCACGAATATCTGTAATTTTCAATAGCGGGTTCGATGGCGTTTCCATATAAATGACTTTCGTATTCGGACGAATGTGGCGCGCTACTGCATCTAAATCGGTCATATCGACAAACGTATGTTCAATGCCAAATCGGCTTAATACATCGGTGATGATGCGATACGTTCCGCCATATACGTCATCAGTAACGAGCACATGATCACCTTTCGACAACAATAAAAATGCCGTAGAAATCGCCGCCATGCCGGAGGCGAACGCAAAGCCACTGACGCCCCCCTCTAGTTCTGCAATCGTTTCTTCTAACGCCTCGCGCGTCGGATTGCCCGAACGGCTATAATCGTACTTTCCGAACGTATCAAAATCAAACTGATGAAACGTTGACGCATGATGAATCGGGACGCTCACCGCGCCCGTTTGCGCATCAATTTGCCATTTATTATGAACGAGTTGCGTTTGCACATCCATCCTCTACACCTCTTTCATGCGTTGAAACGCTTGTGTTAAATCAGCAATTAAATCGTCAACATGTTCGATACCGACCGAAAAACGCAACAGTCGATTACATACCCCGTTGGCGATACGAACGTCCTCTGGAATATCCATATGCGTTTGCGTCGCTGGATACGTAATAAAACTTTCGACACCGCCTAAACTTTCCGCAAACGTAATAAGCTTTAAGCTTCGTAAAAAGGTATTCACCCACCGTTCGTCGCCCACGCGAAACGACAACATGCCTCCTTTTCCCGGATAAAGCACATCGGTCACGTCTTCATGTTGCGCTAAAAATTCATAAATCGCTTTTGCGTTTTGTTCATGTTGGCGCATGCGAAGCGCGAGCGTTTTCATGCCGCGAATTAACAACCATGAATCAAACGGCGACAACACCGCACCGATCGCGTTATGATACATCGCCAATTGCTCGCACAACGCTTTTCCTTTTGCGACAATGAGCCCAGCAAGCACATCGTTATGCCCGCCTAAATATTTCGTCGCGCTATGAATGACGATGTCTGCTCCTTTTGTTAATGGCTTTTGTAACATAGGTGTGTAAAATGTATTATCGACAATGAGAAGGAGATGATGTTGTTTCGCAAACGCTGCCACCGCTTCAATGTCCGCTTCTTGCATGAGCGGATTTGTCGGCGTCTCTAAAAAAATCCCTTTCGTTTTGTCCGTCACATGTGCCTTCACCGCATCGAGATCGCGAAAATCGACGTATGTAAACGACAGCCCGTATTTCTTCCACCCTTTTTCAAATAGTCGATACGTTCCACCATATAAATCCGCGGAAACGAGAAAATGATCGCCGCTTTCAAACAACGCAAATATCGTTTGAATGGCAGCCATCCCCGAGCTACATGCGAAGCCTTGATCCCCTTCTTCTAGCTCGGCGATCGCTTCTTCGACAATACGTCTCGTCGGGTTTCCTGTGCGAATGTAATCGTACCCTGTCGATTGTCCGATCCCTTCATGACGATATGCTGTTGAAAAATACACAGGCGGGTTGACCGTTCCTGTCGTCGTTTCGCTTCGATTGCCGATTTGCGCTAATACCGTTTCGATATGACTCATGCCCTCTCTCCCTTTCCGAAAAAATAAAAAGCCTTCTAAGAAGAAGGCTTTTTGTCCATAGACAACGACTTCTTCTTATCTTCCGAATTGAACACCAATTCGCTGGATTTAGCACCTGACCGTTTTCGGCTGGTTGCTGAAGGTTCATCGGGCCAGTCCCTCCCCTTCTCTTGATAAGAACGTAAAACGATATTGAATTTTCTGATTTTTAATTAATGTATCGTATTTTCCGAAAAATTGCAACTGTTTTTTATCGTCTGAAAATGACAAGCGCTTTTTTTGCTGTACATCGAGGGAGACTCATTCCTTTTCTAACAACTCACGCACTTTTTCTTCCGTAAGGTCTGTGACGTTCGCAATATCTTTGACGCTCATTCCTTTTCGCGCCATCGTTTGTATAAGATGCTTCATGCCTTGTTTTATTCCTTACTTCACTCCTTCTTCTCTTCCCTTTTCTAACGCCTTTTGTTCATACGAAATCATGAGTTCCAACACTTGTTCTTTTTCCTTTGTCTCCATTTCATTCACCTCGCTTCGCAGTTTTCGTTCTTCTTCATCTAAAAGACTTGAGGGCTTCCCCCAAGTCTTTCATCGTTCAGCCGCAAGCGCATCGGCTTTTGTTGGATGGACGGTTCCAGCAGGATGTTGTGGCGGCGCATAAATAGAATATAGCTTGAGCGGAATATTTCCGGTGTTGATTACATTATGCCACGTTCCGGCAGGCACAAAAATGGCAAAGCCATCGCTGACTCGTCGTTCAAACGTCCATTCATTTTTCCTCTTCCCCATCCGTACGATGCCTTCGCCTTGTTCAATACGTAAAAATTGATCGACACCGCGATGAATTTCTATACCAATATCTTCCCCGACACGAAGGCTCATTAACGTCACTTGTAAATGCGGTCCTGTCCATAACGTCGTACGAAACATGTCGTTTCGTTTCGTCGCGTCTTCCATTTGGACAACAAACGGGTTCGGTCCGTAATCTTTCGTGTTTTCTCGCGGAAGCGGATACATCGGATACGGATACATCGGCACATACACATAAGTCGGATAGTAATAATACATGTTCCCACCTCTTTCTTTATCGTCATCGCTATGTTATGCATGAACCATAAAAAATGCGCCTATGTGTAAACAGAACGATCCGTCAACCGATTGACTTTTGCTTATCGGGAGACTTTGTTATACTAAAACATAAACATCGCATACGGAGGTTTGTTATGTGGCACGAGTTTAAAAAATTTGCGGTACGTGGCAACGTCATCGATTTGGCTGTCGGGGTCATTATCGGCGGAGCGTTCGGGAAAATTGTCTCTTCTCTCGTCAACGACATCATTATGCCGCTTATCGGTTTGCTTTTAGGGGGCATTAACTTTAGCAATTTATCATGGAAAGTTGGCGAAGCCGAAGTAAAATATGGCGCGTTTATTCAAACTGTCGTAGATTTTTTCATCATCGCCTTTTCCATTTTTTTATTCGTCAAACTTTTGAACAACTTATACGAACGCGTCAAAAAACAAGAAGAAGCAAAAGAAACCGCACAAACGCTCACGAAAGAAGAACAATTGCTGATAGAAATTCGCGATCTATTGAAACAACAAAAAGACATGTTGTAACCCTTCACTCCTTGAAAAAGTGGAGGGTTTTTTATGTTCACAAACCATTTATTAGGATATAATATATATCATCATTTTAATTTTATTTTAACTTTATTTTCATTTCATTTGAACTTTTTATCCCATCCTTCTACAATAAAGACAAGGAGGTGGTTCATGTGACAACCGTTATGGATCGCGAAAAAGCAAAATGTTGGGTAGAACGAATGAAAGCACAACTACAGGACGAAAAAGTAGAGGAACTTGCTTCTTTTTTGAAGTATTTAACAAACGTCTTAGAACGAGTGGAACCTCACAAAACTGAACAGCTTATGTCACGCCTTCATCAACCGCAAAACGTAGACGAACTTGCTTCTTGTTTTGAACAGCTTTGTGAATTAGTCATCGATGTAGGGGAAAATCATCATTTAACAAAAGTATATAAAACGAGCGAAGTAGCGAAGTTTATGGGGGTCACCGTCGCCACTGTGAACAATTGGATTAAAGAAGGAAAAATTAAAGGCGCGCATAAGGCGGGGAAAAACGCGCATGCCAAAATACCTGAAACAGCACTCTATATTACCTCATCGAACGAAGTTATGACGATTAAAGAAATTGCCTACCTTTATGAAAAAGAACAAAAACAACATCTTCCACAAGTAGAAAATGAACTGCTAGAAACCATTCAATTTTTCAATAAAAAATATAACGGCACTTACTTTGAAACGTTGGCTAAAAAAGATGTTTTAACGCCTGAAGAACAACGAGATGCTTCAGAGTGGACATATGCCTTAAAAAAGGTCGGTTTGTTTGATGAGTAAAGAACGGAAAAGAACCTCTATTGCGAACAAACAAAGGCGAGGAAAAGGGAAAACAAAGCGATCATACCCTAATCCACGCCAACCAGCCAACGTTTTTTCTTTTCTCGAGCGAGACTTTGCCGACATCATTTTAGAAATCCGAGAAGGCGGCGCTGACGGGCGCCCTTCCACCAAAAATTGCGCTCGAAAAACGATCATCTTTCGCAATGACACGAAATTATACGTTATCGAATACAAAACTTCTGACGGTTGGATCGACTACTATTACTACGATTGGGTCACTTCAGATGGGAAAACCATTTTAAAATGGCATTCGGAGCCTCACAATGCAGATGAGCGGTATCAAACGACGACTGAGCCATACCATATTCATCTTCCTGCATCCGAGACGTTACATAACATGTATCGACTAGCAAACTTTGAACACCAAACATTACGAAGTATTATTGAATTTATTTTGTTATTCGACAAAGCCCTTCCTTCTTTTCAAAACTATACAACAAAAAAGCCGTAAACCCATACGGATTTACGGTCTCCTTTTTACGCATTCAACGCAGCTTCTTCCTCGTCGCGCAAGTTATGGGCAAGACGACCGGAGGCGCTTGCGGCAACGCTTGCGACTAAATCGTCTAAAAACGTATGCACACCTTTGCCCCGCTTTGTATCGAGCTGTTTAATAATTCCGACTTTATTTTTATCGAGATGACCGAACGTTGTCACCGCAATGCTTCCATATCCGAGCACTGCCCCTAACGCTAACGTTTCATCAACGCCAAACAGTCCTTCGTCTGTTTCAACAATCGTTTGAAGCGGTTCGGAAAGCATGTTTTGCTCTGCTAGTTTATCTAGTTCAATGCCAACTAAAATCGCATGTTGCACTTCGCGCTTTTGAAGCACTTTTTCGACACTTTCTATACATTCTGCCATCGTTAAGTCTGGATTGTACGGACTTTGCATTTCATATACAATCTCAGCGATCGCTGGAATCGTCACACCACGTTCCGTCAATAGCTGCAACGTTCTTTCATATACTTCTTTGCTTGATATACGCTTCATGTGCTATTCCCCCTCTCGTTCTCTCATTATATCACGCAACGACAAAAAATGCAGAAATGTGGTACGATAAGAAAGAACAACGTCGAAAGCGGAGGGTATCAGACCGACAGTCCTTCGCCTCGAAAAAGACATATATAAGGATGGGAGAACATGCAAGAGTTAAAACTTCACAGCCAACATTTAGACGAGGAACTATCGTTGCGTGTGTATTGTTCAAAACCTGTCACACCGCTTTATAAACATCTCGTCATCATTGCACAAGACGGACAAGATTATTTTATGTTTGGAAAAATCGGACGCGTCATCGACGAGCTTGGCGTGCGCGCTGTCGTCATCGGCGTGCCGTATCGCGATGTATTCGATCGCTATGAAAAATACCACCCGAACGGAAAAAAACGAGAGGCGTACATGCGCTTTCTAGCAAACGAGCTTGTGCCGCTTGTCGACGAAAAGTTTTCGACATATCACATAGGCTCAAGCCGCATACTCGTCGGCGATTCGCTCGCCGGAACCGTTTCGCTACTTACCGCGATGACATATCCGCATACGTTCGGAAAAGTCGTCATGCAGTCGCCATACGTTAACGACGATGTCATGGCGCATGTCCAATCATTTACGGATTGGCATTTGCTTGCGCTGTATCATTCCATCGGCATACATGAGACAGAAGTGAAAACGACAGACGGAGCTGTCCGTAACTTTATTGAACCAAATCGCGCGCTATCTCACGTCCTTCAAGCAAAACAAGTTCGCTATCATTATCACGAGTTTGACGGCGATCATTCATGGACATACTGGCAGCCAGATTTACCAATTGGACTAAAAAAAGTTATTGAAATGTAACCTTATTTTCCGAAAATTTGTTATAATATATAGATATAATGTGAAAGGAGGAAATCGCATGAAGTGTGGTATCGCGATTTTTCCATCAAAAAAAATTCAAGATTTTGCAAATGCGTATCGCAAACGGTATGACTCTCATTACGCTTTAATCCCACCGCACATCACGTTAAAATATGCGTTTGATGTGGAAGAAGACAAGCTGGAGGAACTCGTCCAACAACTGCGCAACGTCGCGCGCGAAACGGAACCGTTTTTGTTGCGTGTCACGAAATTTAGCTCGTTTTATCCAGTCAACAACGTCATTTATTTAAAAGTAGAAAAAACAGAGCCACTCGTGACACTACATGAAAAATTACATCGTCCACCGTTCGTCGAACAAACAGACTATGCGTTCGTACCGCACATTACGATCGCACGTGATTTGTCAAACGACGAATATTCGGACGTATTCGGACGGTTCAAGATGCAATCTGTCCATTTTGAAGAACAAGTCGATCGCTTCCATCTGTTATATCAGCTTGAAAACGGATCATGGTCCGCATATGAAACATTTCATCTCGGAAAGGAATAATCATATGGACGTAAAATTCGGGCAAGATGAAGCGCTTTGGCACGATGCCCTTTCCGTCCGTCGCGCTGTCTTTATTGACGAACAAGGCGTATCAGAAGAAGAAGAAATTGACGTATTCGAACAACAGTCCGTTCATTTCGTCATATACGATAACGACAAACCGATTGCGGCAGGGCGCTTCCGAACGATCGACGGCATCGGTAAAGTCGAACGCATTTGCGTCCTTCCAGCTTATCGCGGACGTGGCATCGGCAAGCGCATCATGGAAGCGATTGAACAATACGCCAAACAGCACGTCTCAAAAGTAAAACTAAACGCTCAAACACATGCTGAACCGTTTTACAAACAGCTCGGCTATGAAACGGTATCCGACGTCTTTCTTGACGCAGGCATTCCACATGTGACGATGATCAAAACAATCGACATGCGATCATAACGGTCGCATGTTTTCTTTTTCGCTTGGCATACTAACAAAATAAGCGACAAAGGAAAGGATATCGTTATGAGCGAATTCGGACAAATTGCGATCGAATTAGTTATCGGTTATATCGCTTTATTTATTATGGCGAAAATACTCGGCCGAACACAAATTACGCAAATTACACCGTTTGATTTTATTTCTGCCCTCGTTCTCGGAGAGCTTGTCGGCAATGGGCTATATGATGCCGACGTTGGGCTGTCTAAAGTGTTATTTGCGATTGCACTTTGGGGACTGTTAATTTACGCAACAGAAATGATTACGCAAAAGAAAAAAGAACTGCGCGAATTGTTGGAAGGAAAACCGGTCATCGTCATTTCAAAAGGGAAAATTTTATATGAAGCGTTAAAACAAACGAAGCTCGATTTAAACCAACTACAACATTTACTCCGCGCTCGCAACGTCTTTTCCGTTCGCGAAGTCGAATATGCCATTTTAGAAACAGACGGAACGGTGAGCGTCATGAAAAAATCCCCATACGAACAACCGACGCGCCAAGATCACAACTTTTCTGCATCTGAAGCCGTATTGCCTGTGACGGTCATTATCGATGGGGAAGTCGTTTGGGACAATTTACGCGAAAACGGTTGGGACGAACAATGGTTAAAAAAACATATTCGCCACGCTGGCTTTGAAAACTATACAGACATTTTATACGCTGAATGGCAAGATGGAAAAGGAATGCATGTACAAGCATATTAACGTTTTTTCAACGAACGATCTTGAGGTCGTTTTTTCTTTTGTGGCGTTTGTTGTTTTTTCTCGTTTGTTGCTCGTTGTGAGCTCGTTATACGCGGAACGTGAAGCGGGTTTGGCCGAATCGGTGGAATGTGCATATGCTCGCCTCCTTTGTTTATATATTCGCTCGCCAATGAAAAACTCCTTTTCTCTTATTGTATGATCTGTTAACATAGACGTTGACGTGAAACAAAGGAGTTTGACCGATGAACAAAGCACGATATAACGGCAAATTATTTGACATTCATACGTTACCACGAGAAAAATATGAGCTCGTTTACGAACAAAGTTTACGGAATAAATGGACGTGCCCGATGTGCGGTGGAATCGTTCGCTTTCATTTAGCGATTGAACATGCCCCGCACTTTTATCATGTTTCTCACCCTTGCATAAAAGAAGAACGAAAACAAGCGCACATCATCTCGATCCGACCAACTGAGCCATTTCAAACGAAAGAAAAAAAACAAACGATCGTATGCGACGTTTCGCTCGATGCCGACCAATACGAAGCGGTGCGCCACGTCGATGGACCGCTTCTCGTTCTAGCAGGTGCTGGAAGCGGGAAAACGCGCACGTTAACGGCGCGCGCCGCAGCCATGATCACCACTCATCATATTAAAGCGACAAACATCATGATCGTCACCTTTACGACAAAAGCGGCGAAAGAGTTAGCCGAAAGACTTCAGTCGTACAACCTTGCGGGACTACCGACAATCGGCACGTTTCATAGCTTATTTTATCGCATGTTACAACATGCCGATCCGTTCCGTTGGCGTCATGAGCGGCTCATTCGCGACTGGCAAAAAGAGAAGATGATGAAAGAAATCGGGCGCGACATCGGCATTGATGAACGCGATTTTCCGTACGATGAAGCGATGCAACGCATTTCATATTGGAAAAATACGCTCACCCCCCTTCATGACATCGTGATCGAAAATGAATGGGACGAGCGTGTTGTGCAATTGTATGTGCAATATGAAGAGCGAAAACGGCAACTCGATGTATTTGATTTTGATGATATGTTATATGCGTGCTATGACATGTTGCGGACGGATGAAAAACGATTACGACAATATCACGAACGGTTTCACTATTTTCTTATCGACGAATTTCAAGACATTAATCATGTACAATACGAAACGATGAAACTGCTTGCATCCCATACGCATCACATTTGCGCCGTTGGCGATGACGACCAAGCCATTTATGCGTTTCGCGGCTCCGATCCATCATTCATTGACCAATTTCAAAAAGATTTTCCGAATACGAAAATCGTCAAGCTGACGGAAAATTATCGCTCATCGCATCCGATCGTCTCGCTCGCCAACCGCATCATTTCGAAAAGTCGCACGCGCATTCCAAAACAAATGAACGCTCAAACCGACAGCATGCATTGTCCGACGTTTTTCTTTCCGTACGATGAAGAAGAAGAAGCAACGATGATTGCCTGCGACATTGAAGAGCGATTGAAACAAGGCGTCAAACCGAGCGATATCGCCATTTTATGCCGAACGAACGCATCCGCGCGCGCGATGTTTGAACGGCTTTCGCAACTTCGCTTTCCTGTCACAACAGACGGCGACTCGTTTTACAACCGGCGCATCGTACGCTATATATTAAGCTTTTTTCAACTTGCGATCGATCCAAACGATGAACAAGCACTTGCGGATGTCGCAGCCGTATTGTTTTTGAAGCAGACGGTCATAAACGACTTAAAAGCGATCTCGATTTTACAAGATTGTTCGCTCGTTGAAGCGCTCGCTAAACTCGACGGCATTCAACCGTTTCAACAACAAAAATTACGCACGATCGTTCCGCTTTTTGCGAAAGTGAAAAACATGAAACCAATCGACGCCATTGACTTCATTGAAAAAGACATGGGCTTTGGTGACTTTTTAAAAAAGCGCGGCAACGAAGGAAATGCGATGGAAAAAGGATCCGATGATGTGCGCGATGTCAAAGTCGTTGCCCGAAAATTCAAAACGATCCAGGCGTTTCTTTCTCACGTTGAGCGCGTCAAAGCGTACGCCAACACAACGTGCGATGACGGCATTCAACTCATGACCATTCACCGTTCCAAAGGGTTAGAGTTTCCGATCGTCTATATTATTGGGGCAGTCGACGGACTATTGCCGCACGACTATGCGCTTGAGGCGTACCGAAACGGTGATGTCGACCCGCTTGAAGAGGAACGCCGCCTTCTTTACGTCGCAATCACTCGCGCAAAAGAACGGCTTTTTATTTCCGTTCCGTCCATGCGCCGATTAAAAAAAGCAAACGCCTCGCGCTTGCTCCCTCTCCTTGAAACAAAAGCGAAAAGCCTCGTCTAAGACTTTTCGCTTTTTCATTATTTTTTATTCATCATATTCGCAATCGTATTGAAATCAATTTGTTTTCCGTTATTGACGATCGACTGCACAATTTTATCTTCTAACTCTTTCGGCACGTTGCGATTCGCAATTTGAGCGACGCGTTTAACGATGCCACGCACCGTTTTTTCGTCTTTAAAGTTCGCATGTTGTAAAGAATTCGCAAGAGCAAAAATATCTTGCATATTGACGCCCGTTTTCTTTTCGATGTTTTTAAAAAAATGTTGATCCATCTTTCTCCGCCTCCTTCGCTTTTCTTTTTCAGCATATGAAAAACAAAAAAAAACGTTCCAAAGGTATGCCCTTTGGAACGCCTCTTCTTAGTGAACGAACGCTGCACCAACGATAATTAATAAGATGAACAATACGACGATCAACACGAATGTTGAACCGTATCCGCCGCCGTAGCCGTAGCCACCGTAACCATATCCGCAATATCCGAAGCCCATGAGACTCCACCTCCTTGAACGTTGTCGCTTACATCATATGCATCGAAATGAATTTGGTATGGGCACTTATAAAAAATGCTGAAACATCCGCGCGAACTGCTTTTCTTTTTTCGCAAAAAACGCTTCAGCATCGCTCATGTTTGCTTCAAATTGTTGAAATAGCTTACCGTTTATGTTTTCGAGATTTTTTAACGTCGCTTCTACTTCTTTTCCCCACGTGTCAAACGCGTTCATGAGCGCATCGTGCTTTGCGTGTTTGTTGCGCGTATACGATTGCAGTTCTTTTTCCAACCGATTCATCATCTCCCCCCCCTTTGCTTTTTCATACGTAACAAACGTCAATATGTGCTAAAATAAAAGGCGAAATAAAAAGAAAGGACGTGTCAACATGAAACGACTACAAGACGCACAACAATTTGAACAAGCGATCGCAGCAAGCACACCCGTTGTCGTGAAATTTTTTACAACATGGTGTCCCGATTGCGTGCGCATGGATCAATTTATCGGCGAAGTGATCGCCGCTTATCCACAATTTACATGGTATGACATCAATCGCGATGACGTGCCAGACATCGCAGAAACATACAACGTCATGGGCATTCCGAGTTTGCTTGTGTTCCAAAACGGTGAAAAAATCGCCCACTTACATAGCGCCAACGCCAAAACACGCGAACAAGTGGAGGAGTTTCTGCAAACGATAAAAGGCTGACAAAGGATGTCAGCCTCTTTTTATGGCATCTCGACTTTTCCTGTACGCTTCACACCGTCTAATATAACAAACAACCGTGAATAACAGTCTGGGATCGTCTTTTTATGTTTCATGTTGTTGTATTCATCTTTCACAGAAGAAATGGCTGTAAGTTTTGAATAAGTTGCTGCATTTGTTTCGCTTGTTGTTCGTACATTTGTTTTGCCTCTTTGTCATTTGTTTGCAAGGCGAATAGTTCGAAGTCCGCTTCTGCTTTTTTCATCGATGCGAGCAATAGTTGCTTTTGTTGCGGCTCTGGTACTTGAATGCGATCGTCGTATAAATCGACGGTCAGTTGGCCGTACGAATCGACTTGCGCTAAAAAGACGTTTTCGACAGCAACGCCCATTTGATCGAGTTGCTGTTTTAACCAGCCGCGGTTTAAACGGGCTGTGGCAAGCGGTTCGTCTAAAATTTCGCCGTCCATAATGACCGTTTGCGGTTCTTTTTCTTCAGGGACGTAAGGTTGAATGTCCCCAATCGTCAGCGGCTGTTTGGCACGTTTTAATAAAATGCTTAAGTCGCCGTTTGCTTCGAGCGTCGCAAATTCGACATCCGCGACGCGAAAGACATCTTTTTTCCGCAACTGTTCAAGCAATTCATCTATAGTATATTTTTCTTTTTTCAAATTGTCTTCTAAAATTTTTCCGTTTTTAATAAAAACGGTGGAATTGCCTTCAACGAAATCGCGAAATTTTTTACTTCGCAACGAAATGATTGAAATGGCGACAGGGAAAAGCGACCAAATTAAAATGCTCGTTATCCCTTCCGTTAACCGAATATCTAAATCCATCGACATCGAGCCGGCAATATCCCCGATCGTAATGCCGACGATATATTCAAAAAATGATAGCTTCGACAACTGTTTTTTCCCTAATAATTTTGTAATAACAAACAGTCCAATTAAAATACAAATCGAGCGAATCGCAACTTCTAACCATGCTGGCATACCTACATCCCCTTATATTGCGGCTCTTCGCGCTCAAGCGTCGAAATGCGCCCTTTGAGCGCCGCAATCATTTGTTCCGTTTCAAGCATCGCTTCATGAAACGCACGTTGCGCCTCATCGTTTGTCGAAGTAAGCGCTAATTGCTGTAACGTCGCATGAATCGCTTTCATGTTCGCTAAACTTTGTTTTACTTGTGAACCGATCGTCATGTTCCTCTATCCTTTCGGTTTGAATAATAATGCTCCGATAAAACCGAACACAATTGCTGCCGAAATGCCGGCGCTTGTCACTTCAAACATGCCCGTTAACACCCCGACGATGCCGTGTTTTTCTGCTTCTTGCATCGCCCCATGCACGAGTGCGTTGCCGAAACTTGTAATCGGAATCGTTGCACCAGCACCGGCAAAATCGATAAGCGGTTCGTACAACCCAAACCCGTCTAAAATCGCACCAGCAACGACGAGCGCGCTTAACGTATGCGCAGGTGTAAGTTTAAATACATCAAACATCACTTGTCCGATGACACAAATAAGCCCTCCAACGACAAACGCCCAAAAAAACATCGCCATCATAAATGATCGCCTCCATACTCAATCGCTACCGCATGCGCGATGCACGGAATCGTTTCGCCTTGTTGAAACGTCAGCGGCGATAAAAGCGCCCCTGTCGCGACGACGAGCATGCGTTTGATTTCCCCACGCTTCATCCGATTCAACAAATGTCCGTATACAACGGTCGCCGAACATCCTGCCCCGCTTCCTCCCGACAACACCGGCTGCCCCTCGCGGTAAATAATTAATCCGCAATCTTGATACCTCTCCTCTTCTAGCTCCATCCCGTTTTTTCGTAGTAAATCAAGCGAGACGGTGCGTCCGATTTTTCCTAAATCGCCTGTCACAATTACATCGTAATACGACGCATCCATTTGCATATCGCGTAAATGGGCTTCAATCGTATCGACTGCCGCTGGCGCCATCGCTCCGCCCATATTAAACGGATCGGTCAACCCCATATCAACGACGCGACCGATCGTTGCAGCTGTAATGCGCGGGCCGTCCCCTTCACTCCCGACGAGCGCCACGCCTGCTCCGGTCACCGTCCATTGCGCGGTTGGCGGCTTTTGCCCTCCGTATTCGGTCGGGTAGCGAAACTGCTTTTCAACCGCAGCGTTATGGCTCGCAGCACCTGTTAATATGTACTTCGCCCCACCATAGTTGACGATAAATGCACTTAACGCAAGTGCTTCCATCGACGTCGAACAAGCGCCAAATACGCCGAGATACGGAGTGCTAAGCGTGCGCGCCGCAAAACTTGACGGCGTCATTTGATTAATTAAATCGCCAGCAATAATAAATTGCACGTGTTCTTTTTCAATGCGCGCTTTTTTCATCGCCTGAAAAAACGCTTCTTCAAATAGCACTTTATGCGCTTTTTCGTACGAATCTTCCCCGAGCCAAAGGTCTTCATGCAATAAGTCAAAATCATCAGCAATGTTTCCGTTCGCCTCAAACGGTCCGCCGACTGTCGCAGTGGCGACGATGACTGGACGGTTTTCAAATACCCACGTACGATGTCCTTTCATCATCCGAGTCCACCCCATTTGATCGCAATCGTTTTAATGAGCGCCACGACAAAGGCAGAAAACGTACCGAATAAAATAACCGAACCTGCTAGTTTAAACATATTTCCACCAACGCCAAGCACAAACCCTTCCGTTCGGTGTTCAATCGCAGCCGAAATGACGGCGTTGCCAAACCCGGTGACAGGCACCGCGCTCCCTGCCCCAGCAAATTGTGCCAATCGGTCGTACACACCAAAACCAGTTAACAACATTGCAAGAAACACCATGGTAGCCACCGTTGGATTGCCGACTGTTTTTTCCGTAAAGTCGAAAAAGTACATATAAAAATAGGAAATGGCTTGACCAATCGCGCAAATGAATCCACCAACAAAAAAGGCACGCACACAGTTTTTCAACACCGGGCGCTTCGTTTCCCGCGCTTGTTCAAACTGATGATACTCTTGTTGAACGGGTGTTAAATTTTTTCGTTTTTCGTTTGCCATCCTCTCACCTCACTACGTTTGTTCTTCACTTAATTTTTGAATGACCGTCACTTCTTTTTCGATCGCTTGTTCACTTATGTTTTTCGTTTCGATTTTTTGTTTTAACGCTTTCGTTTTCCAAAAAATTTTTAAATCGTGCGATGCGATCACTTTTTCGCGAAATTGTTCATTCAGCGCTTTGCCTACCTCTTTTTCAATTTGTTTCATGCGAAAGCGATGCAAATGTTTCACTTGATACGCAACTAACAATCGACCGTTTGCTTGAACGGCAACCGCATCTTTCACATCTTCGCGTGCCTTTAACATCTGTACTGCTTTTTCGGCATGTTGTTGGTCGCTTCGTTTCGCGCTTCCATCATGGCTGACGTTTGTGATGTTTTCTTGTTGAAGCGATTGTTGTTGTTCTTTTTGTTCATGCGCACAACTCATGAGTAAAAAAACGGAAATGAGTACAAACCATTTTTTCATGGCGTTCACCTTTCTATTCATGTAACGAAAGGGCGTCCGCATGGGACACCCGATTCACTTATTGTTTATATTGTGGCTCTTCTTGTTCAATTTCTTGCAGGCGTGGCGATAATAAATCAACGATAGCTTGCGTTTGTTGTGCTGCTTGTTGATACAATTGCTTCGCTTTTTCATTTTCTGTTTGCAACGCAAACGTTTCAAAGCTTGCTTGCGCCGATTTTAATCCCGCTAACGTTTGTTTCACAGAACTGGCGACAGTCATAATGACAACCTCCTTTGTTTTTTCACACCATAGCATGCACCTATGCGAAAAAGTTATACAAAAAAAAATAGCCCCTGAAAGGAGCTAACATTTATCGCGATATCCTTTACCGAGCGATGGGTTATTCAAAATCCCAGCCATCACTAAAATACTTAAAAACGCATTCCATAATTGCTCATATTTTCCTAAATCTAAATCGACCCCAAACGTTTGAAGCAAAAGTGGAATAAATGAACCGATCGCGAGCCATAACCCATAATTTTTAAAGCGCTCCATGTTTCTCTCCCCTATGCTATTGTTTTTTCATCTTTTTCCCACATCCGCAACCACCTGTTTTTTTCACAGGTGCTGGTGAGGACGTATATACTTTCGCTGTTTGCGATCCACCGAGGACAATCGGTTTTTTCTTTTCCATTTGCAACCCCTCCACATGTGTAAGATACAATAGCATATGAAAAAAATGGAGCAAGCGACTATGCGTTTTCCCTATTTCTTTTTTTCCGCAAATGAAAATGGAGTCGCCATCGGCAATTGTCCGCTATGCTTCAACGTTTGTTGTCGCTTAATATTGTGCATAAACCATGAATCTGTTCCTTGTGCAAATACTTGTTTTGTTATTTGTTCGAGCTGCTTTTTTAGCTCTTCGTTTTCTTTTTTTAACCGTTTAATTTCTTGATAACGTTGCTCACTTAACGCTGCTAATTCTTTTAACAACACATTTTCCGCCCGCAACACGTCTAGCTCATTTTGCATATGCCCACCCCTTTCTACTACATAACAATTCAACATGGCGCTCATTTATGACAAAAAAATTCCGCACATATCCCTGCACACTTACCTACCTTTCTCATACTATACAGTAGTCCCGATACATGCGACGGGAAAAACTGAAATAGGAGGAACGAGGCATGACGCATCATAAAGAGCGTAAAGAAAAAGTGTGTATTAAAACACGCAAAGTGTATGACTGGGTTACTCGTCAAGTCGATGTGCCGTTGCGTAGTTTTTCAAATGGGGATTTGGAAAATATTTTTCCTGAAAGCAAATGTCCACGCCACGGGCAATCGGTTTGCGACTTTTTCGCATCAAACGGCTTAAGTGCTGGCGATTTCTCGATTCGCTGCTTCTTAACAGACGATGAAGGAAACCGCATCGACCAAACAGTTGACAACAATGCACTCATTTGCCAAGAAATTTTACAACCAAATGGACGCCAACCTGTTCACGTCACACTTCCATCAGGCGATACAGTGACATTACAAAAAGTGAAAGTGCTTGTGAAAGGTCACGTTGTCGTGCAAGTTGTCAATGCGAACGGTCACGTTGTTTGCGAATCTTCTCCAATCCCATTTGCCACGGCACAAACATTTATCTTATGCGCACCAGAAGGCACAATGCTCGATTGCCACATTTCGTTTTTCGAATGTGACGCAAGTTTAATTTGCACTGACAACTTCTCACAGCTTGATGTATCCATTACATTATGCTTAGAAGTGCAAATGGAAGCAGACGTGAAACTTGAAGTCGAAGCACGCTACTGCCAACCGCGCGAAGAAATTTTAGAAGCAACACTTTGCCCAACAGACAAATTCCCACCACAATGCCCAGAAGTATTCCCAGCACATTAATGAATGAAGCAGGCTCACATACAGCCTGCTTCTTTTATATGTTCAACATGTAGCTGATTACCGTATATGTGCAAGCCATCCAAAAGGAATAAGAACGATAGCACGTATTTTTCACTTCTTCTGAAGACCTATTCCACATATATCCACTTCCATGTATATAAAAAAGAAAACTTGTGGCCATCACACCGACGAGAAACGTCCATTCCATATATGGCACGCCTGTTTTTTCACTTGCTGCATATGGAACAAAAAATAAAAATACGATTGTAGTCAAAATAGAAAACGATGTTCTCATTCAATCACACCTTTATTTTGGTATATATGACATATGATAAAATAAAATGAATATTGAAACAACAAAAGGAGGGGATGACATGAAATGACGAAAAAAATATGGGTCGTATTTTTCATTTGTTCGATGTTTATCGTTCCACCAAGTCATATGACTCCAAATGGTTGGCAAGGATGTCCAGAATGCTTATAGGGGGGAGGAGATGAACAACCAACATATTCAACTGCAACAAAAAATTATTCATTATCGCTCGGAAGTGGCAAAATATAAACAACTATTACAACTGATGGAAACAGAACTGAAACGCGAGCAACTGCGCAACGAATACGTACAAAAACAGCTTGAACGAATGGACGAATACGAACGAACGATTGAGCATCTGAAACAACAACTTCTTTTTTACGAGGTGGCGCTTGAGGAAGAAAAAAAACGAAAAAAAGAAATAAAAAAAGAAGACATCGTGCGCGCCAACGCCTATTTTGCATATGCGGTCATGATCCCAGAAGAAAAAGAAGAACATGTGACGATTATTGGCGATTTCGTCATTGAAAATATCGGCAATACGCCGCTCCATGACCCGATCATTTGCCTTCGTCTCCGCCCTGCCGATCACGCTCAATTCAGCGGAAAATTTTCATTTCGCCAACTGCAAGAGGAAGATGGCTGGACGTTTGCAGTCGAAGATTGGCGTCAAAAAATAAAAGACGGGGAATATTGGCTAAAACCGATCGATGAAACGACGCTTTTACCAAATGAACAACTGCGCTTTCCGTCATTTGAATTGCGCGTCATACAAACGGTTGTCGTCGAAGGGTTCGTTTATTTCCGCCAACTGAAACAAGGGGTATCATCTGTGAATCATATCGTTATGAATAAATAAGCAGGCATTCGCCCGCTTTTTTTATTGGCTCCATTTTTGAATCATAACTTCAATAAACGCCGCACATCCTGCAATGGCTAACACGGAAACAATCGGCATGACGATCGGCTTCATATATATCGCTCCGACATACAGTGCTGTTGCACACCATATGCCTGTGCACCAATGACAGCTTAACAACTCCCCGATCCACTTTTTTAGCCCCGTTCCTTTCACGACAATATACGTCTCTCCATCTTGCTCGAACTCATCATGAAACGGCGCACGCAAAAACGATGTAATGCGGTCATATACGAGTAAGCGCGTCAAACGAAATGAAGCGATACATAAAAGAAAAAAGTGAAAAGCATCCATTCTCTCGCCTCCTCGCTTCACTTTATGTTGCTTATGTAAAAAACATGCAGTACGTTCGCCTATTCCGTTTTTTATTGTTTCACATATAATGCAATGAGTCATTTCACAAAAAAGGATGTGAAACTGTGTATAACATTTTTTTCAGCAAAGATTTTTTAGCTCGCCAACGTCACGTACAACATATATGCGCTACGTTTACGACATTAAGTGAAGGAACAGAGTTGCACGTGCATACGAACAAAGAAACATACTATAACGCTCAATTCGTTCAACTAGACACAACATCGAAAACATTAACCATCATCGTCGACCCATTTTATGAACACGGCGGAAAATCAATGATCATCAACTGCCGTGACATCGTCGCAGTGGAGTTTCCAACCGAAGCGCTCGTTGCGGCAACTGAACAAACAACAACAGTTGGAACGAAAAAAACAGAAGACGAAGACGAATAAAGGAAGTGAACTTATGAACGTTTGTATAATTGGTGCCGGTTATGTCGGATTAACAACAGCAGCTGTTCTTGCTAAACTTGGGCATACCGTTCATTGCATCGATGAAAATGAACAAAAAATTGCCGCCTTACAGCGCGGGAATGTTCCGATTTACGAGCCGGGTTTAGCTGAGTTGTTAACCGACTATAAAAGTCGGCTTTTTTTTCATCACAACGAACAACATATACAAGAAGCAGACGTCATTTTTATTTGCGTCGGCACACCGCCAGATTTAAAAGGAAAACCAGACGTCTCGTACGTCCATCGCGCCATGGATACGCTTATTCCATATATAGGCGATCATCAAACACTTGTCATGAAAAGTACCGTCCCGATCGGAACGAACGAACGCATATATAAACGCTTAAAAAATGAAGGAAAACATGTGCGCATCGTCTCGAACCCTGAATTTTTACGCGAAGGCTCTGCCATTTACGATTCGTTACATCCCGACCGTATCGTCATCGGCTTACGTGACGATGATGATCGTTCCCTTTCCGTTATGCAAACATTATATGCTGGCATTCATGCGCCATATGTCGTTACTAGTTTAAACGGCGCGGAAATGATTAAATATGCTGCCAACGCCTTTCTAGCAACGAAAATTTCCTTTATTAACGAAATGGCACGTCTTTGTGAAGCGTACGGCGTCGACGTTGTCGATGTCGCCAAAGGCATCGGGCTTGACGAACGCATCGGGCGACATTTTTTACAAGCGGGTATTGGGTACGGTGGCTCTTGTTTTCCGAAAGATGTGACAGCGCTCATACAAATGGCATATGAACAAATGGTGCGCCCGTATATGTTAGAAGCGACGAAAACGATTAACGATACGCAAATCCATTGGTACATTCAAAAAATGAAACGAACGTTAGGAGCACTTGCTGGCAAACGGATTGCCGTCCTTGGCATCGCCTTTAAACCGAACACAGACGATATTCGTGAATCGCCTGCTTTGTCGTTTATAAAAAAATTGCACGCCCTCGGTGCCGATGTCATCGCCCATGATCCGAAAGCTGTTGTTCCAAACGACGTCAATGTAAAGCAAGCGAAAACAATACATGAAGCGCTTCAAAAAGCGGATGCGCTCATTGTTGCGACCGATTGGGATGCGTATAAACAGTTAAACTGGGAAGAAGTAAAACAAACGATGAACGGAAACGTCGTGATCGACGGGCGAAATTGCTTGCAACGGGACGATGTCATACAAGCAGGATTAAACTATGTCGGGGTGGGACGCGGATGAATATACTTGTTACCGGAGCGGCTGGCTTTATCGGCTCGCACGTATGCGAGGCATTGTTACAGCACCATCATGTCATCGGCATCGATTGTTTCATCGGGCCTACGCCAAAAAAATGGAAAGAAAAAACGATAGACACGTTAAAAAAACATGACCGTTTCACATGGATCGAAGGCGATCTTTTGTCGCTGCCGCTTGACAACATCGTCAAACGAGTCGACGTCATTTATCATTTGGCTGGCATGCCGGGCGTGCGCACGAGCTGGGGAACATCATTTGATTTATATACGACACATAACATATTAGCGACACAACGATTGCTTGAAGCGTGTAAACAACACCGCCCAAAACAGTTCATTTATACGTCAACGTCATCCGTTTATGGCGAAAAACATGGACGCGTGCATGAACAGACGACCCCGACTCCGCTTTCACCGTACGGCATAACGAAGCTTGCTAGTGAACATTTATGCCACGTATACGGCTCGGAGTTTGGCGTACCGATAACGATTTTGCGTTACTTTACCGTGTACGGTCCACGCCAGCGACCTGATATGGCGTTTCACCGCTTTATTCGCCAAATGCTGTTTGATGAGCCGATCACCATTTTTGGCGACGGCACACAAACGCGTGACTTTACGTACATTTCCGATTGCGTTGATGGCACGCTCGCTGTGCTTGGCAACGACAAAGCGATTGGCGAAACGTTCAATATTGGCGGAAAAGAGCGCGCATCTATTAACGACGTCATCGCCACCCTTGAAGAAATGATCGGTAAACGAGCAAACAAACAATATATGAATCAAGCGATCGGTGAACCGAAACATACGTGGGCAGACATTTCGAAAGCGGAACGCATCCTTTCGTACGCTCCAAACGTATCATTGCAAGAAGGATTACGCCGCGAAGTCGAATATATTCGCTCGCTTTACGGGAGGTAGTTATGCGCATCGCCTTCATTTGTACAGAAAAATTGCCGTCGCCTGCAGTGAAAGGGGGCGCCATTCAACTCTTGATTGATGGCATCGCCCCGTTTTTTGCCGAAAAACGTTCGCTCACCATTTTTTCCATTACCGACCCTTCGCTTCCGATATACGAAATACGTGATGGCATCGAATACGTACGTGTACCAAAAGAACAGTACGAACAACATATCGTAAACGAACTAAAAAAGCGCACGTTTGACGTCATTCACGTGTTTAACCGTCCCGCAAACGTGTTATTTTACAAACAAGCGGCACCAAACAGCCGCTTTGTCACAAGTTTGCATAACGATATGTTTTCACCGATGAAAATGAAACGTGACGTTGCCGAACGAGTCATTGCGGAAGTGGATCTCATCACAACCGTCAGCGCGTATATGAAACGCACCGTCACAAAACGATACGATGTGCCAGACGATAAAATTCAAGTCGTCTACTCCGGCGTTGATGTGACGCGCTACACGCCGCCATGGACAGACGAAGGAAAACAAATGCGCACCACTATGCGACAACGCTTTATTGCCGAAGACGATGACGTCATTTTATTTATCGGACGATTAAGTGAAACAAAAGGGGTACATGTACTCATTGAAAGCATGAATCACGTATT
Organism: Anoxybacillus tengchongensis; assembly: GCF_014201585.1. GTDB lineage: Bacteria > Bacillota > Bacilli > Bacillales > Anoxybacillaceae > Anoxybacillus > Anoxybacillus tengchongensis. The sequence continues at coordinate 8,968 of NZ_JACHES010000009.1, read as the reverse complement.
AATCCACCATCCAAAAGCAAAACTCATCATCGTCGGCGGGAAATGGTTTAGCGACAACCGCCCGAACGAATACGTTCGCTTTCTTCATCGGCTCGCCAAACCTTACAAAGACCGCATTCAATTTACGAACTATATTCCGTCTGAACATATTCCACACGTATTCACAATCGGCGATGTGTTCGTTTGCAGTTCGCAATGGCACGAGCCGCTCGCCCGCGTGCATTATGAAGCAATGGCCGCAGGCATACCGATCATTACGACAAACCGCGGCGGAAATAGCGAAGTGATCGAACATCACAAAAACGGGCTCGTCATTGACGACTATGCGTCGCCAAAAGCGTTCGCCCGCGCCATAAACGAACTGTTGCACAACAAAGAAAAAGCGCTCGCCCTTGCTTACGAAGGACGAAAACGGGCAGAAACGACGTTTTCCTTCGCAAACACAGCCGAGCAGCTTGAACGTTTATATATTACGATTTGCCAATAAGCGATACCGATACGATATGTTCGATCGGTATCGTGATTGTTTTTTCTTCCTCACTTAACGTAAGGACGACTTTTTTCTTATCGTATGTTTGAATAACGCCTTCATACGTCTTGTTTTTCGTTTTCAACTCACACGTCACTGGCCGAAGCTCGTTTGGCAACGTCGCTAAAAATTCAATGCGCTCGCTCGTATCCATCTCGCGAAAATTCGCAAATGACGGTGGCGGATACGACGGCTTTTCTCTTTTCGTCCGAAACGTTTGTTGCATATAACACGTTTTCGGACCTAAATTTGGCTGAACGATATACAACAACGGTGCATTTTCCACACGTTTTTTCATTCCCACACCCCTCCTTTTTACGACTACTATATGCGCAAAAAGAAACGGGCATGCTAAAAGCTTGATTCCGCCAGTCGAAAAAATGAAATTAACCATTCAAGTTGTCGCTACAGAAGCACAACGAGCTGTGATTAATCTTTCTTCCTCTGTTCTGTTAATAAGTGAATAATCTGTTCATTTTGTTTAATGCGTATATCGCTATTTTTCTTTAGATGGTACAAACATTTCAAAATAAAAAATAATGAAAATACAATAATGATAATAACTACAAGAGAAAAGTAACCCATTAGAAATCATCCTCAATCTATTCGTTTTAAGTAGTAAATTTCACATTCTTGTGCTTATAGTAAGCAAGTTCCCAGACAAAGTTGCCTTGACATAAACATTTGCACCACCAAGTCCACCCAACCATGATACATCAGCAGAAAACTTAGCTGTTTTTTCTGTATAGCTTAAAGAAATATTATTGAGAGTTCCACCGATAATCCAGTAATCATAAGAATACGCTTTAATAATTCTAGATTCTTCAATATTGTTAGGAACATTTACATCAATAAAATAACTAATTCCCATATATGGAGTCGCTGCTTTTACTTGATAAGTTGATTTCCCGTACGGAAAAAGATGCTGATATGACGGTCGATTTATTCTTCCATAATCCTCTCTTTCGGATAACATAATCGGTTCAATAGTAATAGTCATTTCTTTTCCAGATTCATCGACAACTATGATTTCGTGTTTTTCTTGATCCTTCAAATCAAACTGAACTGTAATTTCTTTAGCATCTTCTGTTGCGTTTTTTTGGACAGGCAGTTCTGAAGCATGTGAGAAAGATTCATAAAATCCAAATACAAAAATGTTAGTGAGTAATACTGTGAGAATCCAAATTTTTCTCAATTAACATTCCTGCCTTCTCCTCCATTTCTAATAAATACTAATCGTATTATAATAAATAACAGTGTATAATTCTATAAATTTCATATAATTGTAAAAAAATTAAAAGCTGTTTGGCAAATGCCAAACAGCTTTTAAATTATCGCGCTAAAATGTGGTAGCCAGAGTCGACGTGAATAATTTCGCCTGTGACACCGCGCGATAAGTCGCTAAATAAAAATAGTGCCGTATCGCCTACTTCTTCTTGCGTCGTTGTGCGACGCAGTGGTGCGCGCTCTTCAATTTCTTTTAAAATCGAATTAAAGTCGCCCACGCCTTTCGCAGATAACGTGCGAATTGGACCGGCGGAAATGGCGTTGACGCGAATGCCGTATTTTCCTAAGTCGTTCGCTAAATATTTCACGCTCGCTTCTAACGACGCTTTCGCCACACCCATGACGTTATAGTTTTGCACGACGCGCTCGCCGCCTAAATACGTTAATGTGACGATGCTTCCACCTTCTGTCATTAACTCTTTCGCCGCTTTCGCCACAGCTGTTAACGAATACGCGCTAATATTGTGCGCAAGTAAAAATCCTTCGCGATCGACGTTCATGTACTCGCCTTCTAAATGTTCTTTATTCGCAAATGCGATACAATGGGCAAGACCGTGAATGACGCCAACTTGCTCTTTGATTTGCGCAAAGCATGCCTCAATTTCGTCATCTTTCGTCACATCGCAAGGTAACACAAGCGCTCTGTCATCTTCTAACGTCGCAACTAATTTTTTTACCTCATTTTCAAAACGCTCACCTGCATATGTAAAAATTAACCGCGCCCCTGCCGCATGAAGCGCGCGTGCAATGCCCCAAGCGATGCTTCGTTTATTCGCCACACCCATCACGACGTACGTTTTCCCTTGTAATGATAATTGCATATTCGTTCATCCCCTTAATTTTATGATTTGTTATTAGAACCTAGTATTAATATGATTATAACAAAAAATTCCCTACTTTCAAATAGGGAATTTATAATAAATAGTCCATAAACATCGTCGCTAAACCGAAATAAATGAGAATGCTAATTAAGTCGTTAATCGTCGTAATAAACGGGCCAGAGGCAACAGCAGGGTCGATGCGCAGTTTATGCATAAAAAGCGGAATGAGCGCCCCCGCAACTGTCGCAACCGTCAACGTTGCAAATAACGCTAATCCGACGAGCACACCTAAGAAAAACTGTTGTTTCCATACATACACGACAATCGTAATGACGACGCCACACGATAGCCCAATAAGCAATCCTGTCAACGCCTCGCGCGCAATCATACTCCACTTTCCTTCTTTTTCTAAATCGCCCATCGCAAGACGGCGTACAGCGACCGCTAACGACTGCGTACCTGTATTTCCTGACATGCCGGCAATGAGCGGAATAAACACGGCTAAAATCGCTACTTTTTGTAGTGTATCTTCAAAGCGGCTAATTAAATTCGCGGTCATCATGCCTAAAAACAATAAAATAATAAGCCATGGCAACCGTTTTTTCGCCGCTTCCAACGGATTGTGCTGAATGTCGACATCAGGAACCCCCGCAAGCTTCGAATAGTCATCTGTCGCTTCTTCCGAAATAACGTCAACGATGTCATCAACGGTAATAATACCGAGTAAATGATTGTTCGCATCGACGACAGGGAGGGCTAAAAAGTTGTAATTTTGCATTTTGCGGGCCACATCTTCTTGATCTTCATCAACAAATACGGACACGACACGGTCGTTCATAATGTCGACAATCATTTCATCATCATCCGATGTCAATAGTTCACGAAGCGACAATACGCCGACGAGCTGACGCTGTTCATTCACGACGTACAAATAATAAATCGTCTCCGCTTGCGCCGCTTCTTTTTTTAAAATTTGCATCGCCGAACGCACCGTTTGGTTGGCATGAATGGCGATATATTCCGTTGTCATAATGCTTCCGGCCGTATATTCTTTATAATGAAGCAACCCTTGAATATCTTTCGCCGCTTCATCATCCATAATTGTTAAATAATTCGCCACTTCTTTTTTATCGAGCTCATTTAATACGTCCGCGGCATTATCCGCATACATGTGCGCGAGCATTTGCGCGACAAATAGCGGATCCATTTCCGACAAATAAATTTTATATTCATCTTCTTCAATGTCGAGATGGTCAAAAATTTCCGCCATTTCCGCTGGTGATAAATATTCATACATCCGCTTTCTTACTTCTGGGCTTTGTTCGACGTAAAACTTCGCCCGATCATACGGATGCAATTTTAAAAACTGTCGGCGAAACTCCTCCATCTTTTCATCATATAAAGCTTGTAACATGATGTTTCCCTCCTCTCGACAAAAATCGCTTTTTTTATTATGCGCGAATCTTTGCCAACTTGCAACCGACAATGTAAAATGATAATGCACGATGAAATGCAGGGGGAACAACAATGGAAAACGAAAAAACGGCTCAAACGAAAATAGATTATCATTTATTGTTTATTTTATTTTTAATCGCAGTCGTGAGCGCCATCGCCATCGAAAGTGCGCGCGAGACGCTTCCTGCTAAACTGCAACATATTAACTTTGCGCAAAAGCAGCTCATGTGGTACGTCATTGGTGCCGTCGTCATTGCTGTAACGATGCTTTTCGATTACGATCGACTATTTAAAATCGCTTGGTATTTATATGGCTTCGGAATCATTCTTTTACTTGGATTAGAATTAAACGTCCCGGGTACAGTAACGATTAAAGGGGCAACGAGTTGGTACAGCCTGCCGGGCGGAAACTTTCAGCCGTCCGAGCTGATGAAAATTTTTATGATTATCGTCATTAGCCGTATGATCGTCAACCATCGCGAGAAGTACCATGATCCGACGTTACAAGACGATTTAAAATTGCTTGGTAAAATCGTATTATCGCTCGTGCCGCCACTTTTTTTACTTGCGCGTCAACCAGACATGGGGATGTCGATGGTGTTTATGGCGATTGCTGGTTCGCTCATTCTCGTGTCCGGCATTCGTTTGCGCATTATCGCCGCCATCGTCGGTCTCGCTGTACTCGGAGCGACAGCGTTTATCGTAGCGTTTTTATATTTTCCAGATGTGTTAAAAATTAAGCAATACCAGCTAAACCGCTTTTACGGCTGGCTAAATCCATATGAATATGCGAGCGAACAAGGATTTCAGCTTGTGAAATCGTTGCTTGCAATCGGCTCAGGAGAGTTATATGGAAAAGGATATAAAAATTTAGACGTATATTTACCAGAATCGCATACCGACTTCATTTTTAGCATTATCGGGGAGCAATTCGGCTTTATTGGCGCAAGCGTCGTCGTGTCGCTCTTTTTCTTATTAATTTACCGCATGATTCAAATTGCATTAGAATGCCACGATCCGTTCGGCAGTTATTTATGCGCAGGTGTTATCGGCATGATTACGTTCCAAGTGTTCCAAAACGTCGGCATGACGATCGGGTTACTACCGATTACCGGTCTTCCGCTTCCGTTCGTCAGCTACGGCGGAAGCTCGCTTGCCACATATATGCTTGCGATCGGGCTTGTCTTAAACGTCCGTTCGCGCACACAAAAATTTATGTTTTCTGCAGAACAATGATAGCCGCTTGTATGCGGCTATTTTTGTAGAAAGGAGCAAAAAATGTACGATATGATTGGCGATATTCACGGTTGTTTTCATGAATTCATGTTATTAACAAAAAAGCTTGGCTACGTCTGGGAAAACGATGTGCCGATTCATCCGAATGGGCGAAAGCTCGCCTTCGTCGGCGATTTAGCTGATCGCGGTCCGCAGTCGTTACGAGTCATCGATACAGTCGTTTCACTCGTTAAACAGCACGGGGCGGTGTACGTCCCGGGCAATCATTGCGACAAATTGTATCGTTTTTTTCTTGGACGAAATGTGCAAGTGACACATGGGCTTGAAACGACAGTTGCTGAATGGGAACGAGCTGATGACAAAACGAAAGCACGCATTCGCACACAGTTTATGAACTTATACGAAAACGCACCACTTTACGCCGTATTAGACGATCGCAAACTCGTCATCGCTCATGCGGGCATTCGGGAAGACTATATTGGCAAATCGAATCAAAAAGTAAAAACGTTCGTCTTATACGGCGATATTACAGGAGAAAAACATCCAGACGGCTCCCCCGTTCGTCGCGATTGGGCAAAACATTACCGAGGAGATGCGCTCATCGTATATGGGCATACGCCCGTTAAAGAACCGCGCTGGCTAAACAACACGGTCAACATCGACACCGGCTGCGTATTCGGCGGACAATTAACGGCGCTTCGCTATCCAGAAATGGAGACCGTTTCTGTTCCATCAACGATGCCATATGTCGCAGAAAAATTTCGCCCGTTTGCCTAAAGCAAACGGGCCATGTCATGAGGGAGCGGCGCATGAAACGTCATCGTTTTTTCGAAAAACGGATGAAAAAACGTCAGCTCACAACTATGCAACGCTTGGCGGTCGATTTGCTCCCGAAAACCGCCATACAAATCATCGCCAACGAGCGGATGACCGAGATAAGAAAAATGGACGCGAATTTGATGCGTGCGCCCCGTTTCTAATTGAATCGACACGTGCGACATCTCGTTTTTATATTGTAATACGGCGTAGTGTGTCACGGCGCGCTGACCGTCTGGTCGCACTTCCCGCTCAATAATGCTTTCTCCTTTTCGCCCAATCGGCGCATCAATCGTCCCGACAAGCGGGGTCACATATCCATGACAAAGCGCTTCGTATCGACGCTTTACCCGACCTTGTTTTTGTTGTTCGCTTAATATATGATGCACATGGCGATGTTTTGCGACAAGCACAAGCCCAGATGTGTCGCGGTCAAGCCTTGTGACGACATGCACCGTCGCTTGCAAATGTTGTCGTTCATAATGATACAATAGCGCATTCGCAAGCGTCCCTTGCGGATGTTCACGCGACGGAATCGTTGCCATATGCGGCGGCTTATCGACGACGATAACATAATCGTCCTCGTACACAATCGAAAGCGGAATCGGCTGAGCGACCATATGTACACTTTTTTGTTCAGGAGGAAACGAAACGCGCACTTCATCGCCTGCTTTTAGCACGTAACGAACCGTTACAGGCATATCGTTCACTTCTATTCTTCCCCCTTGAAATTTAATATCGGTGAGCGCTGTTTTTGAAATATGTTGTTGTTTCAAAAATTCACGAACGAGCATGCCGTCTTGTTGTTGTGTAACGATCCAACGAAGTTGAAACATACAAATCCCTTTCTATTGAATGAATGATTCGCGTACACGCTTCCAAAACGGGAACGGACGAAAACGGGCAAAGCGAATTTTTTCATCGGCGACGCGGCATTGAATCGACTTCACATCTTTATGCAATAGCGATAAATGGTCAATCGTAATTTGAAAATCGACGTCATTGACCGGCTTTAACATACACGTATGATGCGCTGGCAAAATAAGCGGTGAGCCGATCGTTCGGAAAATGCGGTTGTTAATGGACGCCATTTCCGCCACTTGAATCGCTTCCAGCGACGGATGTAAAATCGCGCCGCCAAGCGCTTTATTGTATGCTGTGCTTCCCGATGGCGTCGAAATGCATAACCCATCCCCGCGAAACGTTTCAAACAATTCTCCGCGAATTTCAACATCCATGACAAGCGTGCCGCCCACGCTTTTTACTGTACATTCATTGAGCGCTAAATATTTTGCCTCGCGCCCGCCACTCACATATCGAATCGTTACCTCAAGGAGCGGGTATTCGACGACTTGATACGGCGTTTTCGCAATGGCGATGACGAGCTTTTCAATTTCATCAGGCACCCAATCCGCATAAAAACCTAAATGCCCCGTATGTACTCCGACAAACGCTGTTTGCTCCAACCGACTTCGATAACGATGAAACGCATACAATAACGTCCCATCCCCTCCGACCGAAATGACAATATCCGGTTCATCTTCATCATACGTTAAGGAAAAATCGATTAAATATGTACGAATTTTATACATACATTCGTTTGATATCGTATCCCCTTTTGATATGACCGCAAATTTCACGCGCCTCACCCCTCGTTATCTTTTACCTCTTGCTTACGCGAAAACGCCGCTTGTGCCTCTTGAATTTCAAAACGAATTTTCGACATTTCTTCATCCAATAAATATGCGGCTTCCGCTGCCCGTTGCAATCGCTGTCGAATATCTTCAGGAAACTTGCCGCTATACTTATAGTTTAGCGAATGTTCAATCGTCGCCCAAAAGTTCATCGCTAGCGTTCGAATTTGAATTTCGACTAAAATGTTTTTTTCGCCATAAATCATTTGTACCGGGTAACGAATGACGACATGATACGAACGATAACCGCTCTCTTTTTTTTGCGTAATATAATCTCGTTCTTCGACAATTGTAAAATCGTTTCGCTTGCGCAACAGTTCGACAACCGTTTGAATGTCGTCGACAAATTGACACATCATACGCAACCCTGCAATATCTTGCATTTGTTGTTCGAGTTGATCGAGCGGAATATTTTTCTTTTGTGCCTTATCTAAAATGCTCGCAATCGGCTTCACTCTTCCTGTCACAAATTCAATCGGTGAATGAATGCCTTGCATTTCAAATTGAGCACGCATCCCCTTGAGCTTTACTTTCAACTCTTCAACCGCTTGTTTGTACGGTGCTAAAAAAAACTCCCAATGTCTCTCCATTCAACCACCTACTTATGCAAAAAATGCCGTTACCGCCTGTTCCATTTCTTCACCGTAATTTGCATTTCCTTCAATATTTTCAATTAAGTACGTCACTTCTTCATGAATGCCTTCTAGCTCGATCGTTGCATCACTTCCGACAAGAAACATCGGCTCGTTTGTACGAAGCGCTTCTTTCATCGCCCCCCATACGTCTTTAGGCATGACGACATAAACGAACGCATCACTCGCTTCTAATATGTATACAAACGCACACGCATCAGAATCAACAAGCATATGTCGTTTTGGCTGTAAACCTTGAAGCGACGCCTCACATGTGAAGTACCATCCATGTTCTTTTTTTTCTGCTGTATGCACATATATTTTCATTTTCTGTCCTCCGTCCATCTATGATGTCCGCCTTTATTTTACCACATTTCGCCTATCGTTGTTCACTAGTTGCACTTTTTGTTTGAGTCAAGACTTTGTGGGAGATTTTTTTCTCGACCGATTTTATTGGTTATATATGGTTTTATGGACTTGTTTCATGTAAGCGCTTTT
>NZ_JACHES010000008.1 GCF_014201585.1 Anoxybacillus tengchongensis | reverse complement strand
TCTTCTTCCAAAGGAAGATGCTGGTGCATGTGGAGAACACCTCACATAATAGATAAATTGACTCGTAGTGCTAGTTGAGAACTAGCACTACGAATATTATGCATTGTTCCTCTCCCTTTAAAAATTCATTATACGGATTCAAGGTGCTAAAAAATCTTAATATTAAGAAAATGAACAAGAGAGCTAGGTGTACAACATATGCGTGTTATTTATCTTTCGCTACGAAAAATCCCGTCATCCCCACAGTAAAGCTTGGTGCCAAACTCCAAAGGAAAAATCCCCATCTGTCCATCAATAAAGAAACGATCAAGAAAATCAAAGGCACGAACAACATTACTCCTATGGCAATTTTCTGGTATCGATTCATTCGGCTTCTTCCTTCCTTTTGATTCATTTTTTTTGGCTGTAACTCAAATTTTTTTAGCAAAGCGCTCCCCATTAGTTGAATGAGTACTAAGATGAAAAGGAACAACATTTCACTCAGTTGAAATGTTGCTACCCAAAATATACTTATAACAATCGTAACTATTCAGCCACATGATCAAGTGAGCTGAATATTTTTTGCTTTTCCTGTCTATGATGTGAATATTGATAGACAAGGAGGTGAATCGCATGTTGACGGTACAACAAGCTGTATTTACAGTTGAGAGCTTAATCGGCAAAGTCCAACAACAGAAACAGCTCATTCATCAACTCGTTCAAGAAAATGAACATTTGCGTCACGAAATCAAACAGTTACGCAAAGAAAATGAACAACTCAAGTATCGCGTTCAAGAGCTGGAAGCACGCACGAAAAAAAACAGCTCCAATAGCCATTTGCCCCCATCTTCTGACCGTTTTCACACCCATTCTTCTCGCAAGCCATCTGGCAACAAACCAGGCGGACAAGAAGGGCATCAAGGAACGACGCTCCATCAAGTGGAACATCCACATCATCGCATCATCCATCGTGTGAACGCGTGTCAAGGATGTGGGGCTTCTTTGCGTGAGGTCAAACCGTTCAAAGTCGATGTCCGTCAAGTGTTTGATCTCCCTCCCGTGACGATCGAAGTGACACAGCATGAACGTGAAGTGAAATCCTGCCCACATGGCCGATGTGTTCAACAAGCCGAATTCCCATCCCATGTCACGAATCATGTGCAATATGGTCCACGGCTCACGGCGCTCGTTGTTTATTTGCATCATATCCAATTGATCCCGTACAAGCGTTTAAGTGATACAATCGAAGCGTTATATCAACACTCGGTTAGTACAGGAACCCTTGCCAATATGGTGAAACGAGGTCGCCAAGCGCTAGAATCGAATATGGACATCATCGAAGACGCCTTACTTGAATCCAACATCCTGCATGTCGATGAGACGAGTTTGAGCATCCATGGGAAACTCGCATGGGGCATGTCGCGTGTACATCGAAATATACGTACTTGGCTTCTCACGTTTCTCGTGGAAAGAAAGCGACCGATGACATCGGGATTCTTCCGCGATATCAAGGGACGATGATGCACGATGGGTTCGGTACGTATCCAAAATACACGCAAGCCACCCATGCCCTTTGTCACGCCCATCATTTGCGTGAATTGAAGGGTTTTATCGAACAAGGGCATACATGGGCATCGCGCATGACCACGTTTCTGTTAGCCGCCAAACAGGCCGTCGAAGCTCATCACGGTGCGCTTTCCGAAGAAGAAGCGAAACGATAGGAACGAGTGTATGATCGCATCCTAGCGAAAGCACAGCACCGATTAGAAACGATGACGCCTCTTCCGAAAAAAGCACTCGCTTTTGTTCGACGGCTTCAGAAACGAAAGGAAGAAGCGTTGCGTTTCTTACGTGAAGTGCATGTTCCCTTTGACAACAACCAAGCTGAACGCGATCTTCGCATGGTCAAAGTGAAAGAGAACATTTCGGGTACGTTTCGCGAAGAAACATTCGCCCAGTCGTTTTGCATCACAAGAAGCATCGTTTCCACACTGACGAAACACGAAAAAAACGTGTGAGATTCGTTATGTCTTCTGTTGACGGGCGAAACGCTCGATCGTGTTCTTTCCGCTACGTAGGGCATTTTTTATCACAGGGATGCCCTATTTGTGTTGCGCTTCTTTACACGCTACTATTGGGGTGAATAGTTACAATGATACAATAAGCTTATTGTTACGGCATAAAACTTATTCATTTCGACGCTTTTTGCCTTGACGTATTCTTTTTAGTATTCATAAAAAACGTTTTGTTGAAGCTTTTTTAAAAACTTAGGTGCCCACCAATTGACGTTTCCCATAAGTTTCATTAGAGATGGAACAAGCAATAGCCGAACGATTGTTGCATCAATAAATATAGCTAAAGCTATACCTAATCCCATCTGTCTAACAGGCACAATGCCTGTAAATGCAAATGCTCCTGTTACAATAATCATAATAAGCGCTGCAAAGGTAATCACCCTACTAGTTGTGGATAATCCTTCAATCGTAGCTTTATCATTATCCCCCGTCTTCAAGTAGATTTCTTGAATTTTGGACAACAAGAAAACTTCATAGTCCATAGACAAGCCAAAGACAACTCCAAAAACGAAAACCGGAATCATAAGGGCAATGGTCGAAACCGCTTCAAAACCAAAGTGCCCTTCTTGAAAAATCCATACTAAAAGACCGAATGATGCAATCAAACTCATGATATTCATCACAATTGCCTTTAAAGGAACAACGATTGAGCGAAATGCTATCACTAAAATAACAAATGTAGATGTAAAGACTATCAATAAGCTGTACTTAAAGTTTCCCGAAATTTCATCATAAATCTCTTGATTAAATTTTGGTAACCCTCCCAATAGCACTTCCATCTGACCGTCATTTTTTTCCCAACGTTTCACAAACTCTTTTGCTTCTTCCGAATCAAAATCAACATTTAAACGAACTGTAAAGATTGTTTGATTACCTTTCACCAATCTATCAATAACAGGATCCAATTTTCTCCTCGTTTCGTCGTTGTGCAAAAGCCTATAAAGTTGCTGGTAATTTAAATCTCCCTTGATTGAAAAAATAGAATCGATATTCGCCACAATGTTTTCTTTCCTCAACTTCTGCAACAAATTCTCAATCTGTCTAAGAGATTCTTCCTCAAGTATATTATTTTCCTTCATACGAACAATCATTAAGACTTCTGAATGATTTTTACCCAAAAATTCCTTCTCGTACGTTTCATACGCTATTCTAGTATCATACTTTTTTGGAAGTGCTGTAGCATCTGGGATACTTAGTTTCATTTGAAAAATAGGAATTGAAAATAGAAGTAAAATTCCGAAACTAATCAAAGCCAATTTTCCTGCTCTTTTCATGACAAACTTGGAAAATCGATGCCATACACTCTCTCCACTCTCGTTCACATTTAAAATTTGTAGCCTATTAATATTTCCTCCTATTATAGAGAGAAGAGCAGGTAAAAATGTTAAAGCTATGACCGATGAGAAGATAACAATCACTACTCCGCTAATAGCGACCGTCTTAAAAATCTCAACATCAATAACTAACATGCCAGCCAACCCTAAAATCACGCATAAAGCCGAAAATAAAATAGCTCTCCCTGCTGTTTGTACTGCAACAGCGGTAGCTCCCTTTATATCCGCAGATTTTAACTCTTCTCGAAACCTACTAATAAACAATAAAGCAAAATCAATTCCTAAAGCCAAGCCAATCATTGGAACAATATTCAAAGTAAAAATGGACAACTCTTTATACTGACCGATGAAATACAACGTTCCCATTGAACAACTAACCGCAAGTAAACCAATTACAATTGGAATAAACGCCGCCACAAAACTACCAAATGCGATTAACAAGATAATTAAAGCAATTGGGATTCCAATCATTTCGGCTTTCTTCAAATCCTCTTGACTTGCTTTATTCATGTCCTCATTAATTAATGCAGGACCTGTCAAACGAATGTAAATTCCATCCTCACTTTTTAACTTTCTCTTTAACTCACGGAGTATATCTTCCATATTATTGAATTCTCGGTCAAATCCTAAAACAGCAAATGCTACATTGTTCTTTAGCTGCTCTTCTCGATCATAAGGAGATATAAGACTAACTAATCCCTCTACATTTCGAACACTCTCAAGTTTTTTTTGTATAAAATGTATGAACTCTTCGTATTCTACTTTTTTTTCTTTTTCAAATAAAACAATAACACTGTTATTTGGGAGATTAAACTCTTCACTCGCTATTTTTTGAACTTCTGCATAAGAACCTTTTTTCATCTCGAATCCATCGCCACTAAGCACGTTCGGAAGTTTAAATGCATATGAAACAAGCAAAAATGAAATCATCACCCACAAAGCTAATATAATCCATCGATAAACATACGCCATCTTCCCCAAGCTTTTAAACATGAAATCACCATCTCTCAAAAATATTCACTATAGTTTTCCCGTGAAAATAACGGATCCTTGACCGTTTATTTTCATAACATATATGGTTAGTGAACCTTTCCCATTGATGTTTTAGTACGTCAAAGCTACACATCCTATAGATAAACCGGCAGAAGTTCCGAATAATAACACCAAATCTCCTCTCTTAATCCTGTTATCCTCTATGTAATCGTACAACAACATTGGAAGAGAAGCTGCAATGCAGTTCCCATGTGTAGAAATATGAGAAGCAATTTGTTCTGAACGAAATCCAAACTTTCTAAAAATATCTATTCCATGCTTGCTTGTTTGATGAGGGAACAAATATTTCACATCACTTTGACATATACCACTTTCTGAAAAAAAATCTTTAAAAAAATCAGGAAGTAGACGAACTGCATACCTAAACACTTTCCTGCCATCCATCTGAAACAAATTGTCTTCTATTCTTGTTTTCGGGTCATTTGGGTGTCTTAGCGTACCCCCGCCCTTCACGCAAGTTAAATCGGCTCCCGATCCGTAAGTTTGCATTTTGAAATGTTGAAGAGCGCTTTTTCCATCCTTTTCTGATTTAGTAACAATCGCAGCAGCAGCCCCATCTCCAAATAAAGCCCTTACCTCATTAGAAGTTTTTAGCAATGTTGGACTTGGAGCATCTGAACTGATGATTAAGATGCGATTGTAGACTTGATTATGAATAAGATTAGCAGCCACAAATAAAGCTAATCCGAAACTATAGCACGTCGAATCAACATCAAAACACGGAATTCCTGAATCACCCAAACCTAATTCTCGCTGAAATAAACTAGCTCCACAAGGAATAGACTGTAATGGAGAACCATTGGCACCAATTATACAATCAATCTGTTTCGGATCAATCCCACTATTTTTGATTGCCTGCTTAGCAGCTTTTATACCAAGTGTTAACGCATTTTCTCCATCTTCAAAATTCACATAATGTCTAGAATCAATACCTGTTGCCTTAACAATCCAACCGCTTGTAACATTCATTTGCTCTTCTAATTCTTGACTCTTTACTTTTAATGATCCAACAGCTTTTCCCATTCCAGCAATCTTTACTTTAAACATTTTCATCCCCTCCACAAGCTTTTTCTTCATTCAACCTAATTATAGCCTCACATTTTCACTCATTCACCGCCAACATGGTGTCGAACCCCGCCATTTTTTTTGTCGGATACCGACACGAAATGGCGGACTTCCAAAAAAGAAAATGCCCTCACCGATCCGGTGAAGGCATTCACAACATATGATGCTCTGGAATGAGCCCTAATTGTTTTGCTTTTTCCACTGCTTCTATTCGTGAAGATACGTGCAGCTTTGTGAAGATGCGCGATAAATGTCTTTCTATCGTTCTTTGACTCGTGTGATGTTTTTTGGCAATGTCTTTATTACATAAGCCGTTAGCAACTTCCATTAATAGTTCTTGCTCGAGAGGACTCAGCACAGCCAGTTGTCCGTTTTCATCCATATTTTCTTTTGCTCCACAACGGCACAGCTGACGCAATACATGCACAGGAATGACCGCCTCATCTCGTAGCGCACAGCGAATCGCTGTCACTAATTGCTCGCTTGATGCGGTTTTACTGACAAAGCCTGTAATGCCTGATTCAATGAAATAATTTAAAAAAGGAACAATATCATATCCGGTATAGATGACAATTTTCGCATTCGGCTGTTTTTCGAGAATTCGTTTACTCAATTCGATACCGCTCATATCCGGCATACACCAGTCAAGTAAACATACATCATACGCACGTTGCTCGATCATTTGTTCTGCTTCGCTCGCAGATGTCGTAATGTCTACTTGAAAATCCCCTTCACATTCGAGCACATTTTTCGTACCTTCACAAACAAGAAGATGATCGTCGACAATTAAAATACGAGCCATGCTTCTCTCCTTTCCATACGCTTATAATGGGATGGTGACCGTTATCTCCAATCCAGATCCATGTGATGAATCGATTTTGCATGCTCCACCTAATCCTTGCACACGCTCTTTTATTCCAAATAATCCTAAATTACCATGATGATCATTTAATTTTTCCATCTCTATTCCTATTCCATCGTCTACATAACAAAGTTGAACAGCCTCATCTTGCGCATCCAATACGAGTTGGATCGTCGATGCTTGAGAATGTTTCGCCGCATTGTTTAGTAATTCTTGTATAACCCGATAGATGACTAGCTCCTGCTCTTCTCCTAATTGGACTGGTATGTGAACATTCCACTTTACTTTTATATTCGCACGTAAATGAAATCGGTCAATAAGCTGTGTGATTGCTTGTTTTAATCCCATTTGACTCAAAAATGGCGGCCTTAATTCATGACATATTTCTCTCGTTACATCAATGACATCGAGGATCTCCTCTTCAATATCGTTTAGCTGTTTCTGCATATCTTCCAAGCACATAGGTTGAACAAGCAAGTTTTCTACTTTTCTTCTTAACAAAATTAAATCTTGAAGCAATGTATCATGCAAATCGATCGCCAGTTTTTTTCTTTCCCTTTCTGACCATTGGAACATCAATCGAGTAAACGAAACCGAATGTTCTTTTTCTTTTAAGCGTTCTAACTCTTTCAATAACTCCTCCATTTTTAACATGTTTTCCATCGTCATGCTCGTATAATAAACAATGGTAGATAGCCAGTCTTTTTGATCGGTGCGAAAGGAAAGAGGTCGTTTCTTTTGTCCCACTAACCATAAAGGTGTTTGACGAAATGAGCCGATAAACACGACAAATAAGGAGCGATGTTCAATGACGCGACCGATCGAAAGTGGAGCACCATTTATTTTTTTGACGATATTCGCCCAATGTGCTTGATTGTACTTGAAAGAAGGCGGTTCGTTTATGGACTGAATCACCTTTATTTTTTCCACGTCCAAAATTTCTTGCAATTCCTTTTCCAAACAATACATGGCTCCTTCTACTGTACGCTGTTTTTTCAGTTGTTCACTTATGCGATACAAACTCTCTTCATAAAAATGTTTTTGCATCCGTAATTTTGCCCGCCATTTGCGGTCTAACCATTCTTTTATGTAAAAAGCAGCAAGGACGATGATGTAAACGATAGAAAATAAAACAACAAGTTCAGCCCATTTGCTAGAGCGATGGATCCATTGATTGGACACAATCATTATAAAAAAAGATGGGAATAATGCGAACAAACCGAGATACTTCAACCGCCCGATGGAAAATGGCAGTTGAAACAGTTGATCTGTTGCCATTAAATAAAAGAAAACGGTCGGTAAGGCGAAAAGAAAGATAACCGTTAATTCCGCTGGCAATATCCATTTTTTCATTACTAGCATAGGAAGGCTATAAAAGAAAAGAAACGGGATCGTCGATAAACTAATTGCCAATAACAATCCTTTTATCGTATGTTGCTGTTCATCTTTTTTTAGATCAACGAACCCTTTTCCTAACAAAGCGAGAATGGTAACCGTATTGATAAAAAATGCCGTCAATAACACTTCCATTTCACTTATCGAACGAAACGGTATAGACATCAGTGAAATAATAAACATCACAACGTTAAACCAATAAAGGGAAAAGACGATTTTTTTCGCAAACCATACTTTCTTTTCGTTTTCAAAATAGTTGTAAACAAAATGCAAAAATAGCGGAGGCAGCATGAAAAATGCACCGCTGAATATTTGCCTTCCAAAAGGCGCATGCTTCGCTGATAAGCTGGCACTGATATAACAAAGCCCTGCCGATAACAACAAGTAAATCAGCACGATCGCCGAGTTATTATTTGGTGGCAAACGAAGCAAAAAAACGCTTAAACGAACAGCGAATAGAAAAAAACTCGTCGGCAAAATAATATAATACAACCACTGTTCCGTTCCATGCGCTTGATAGTCAACCGTCAATGTTTGGATTTGATTTTCTCTCTGAACCGTTATTGTTTTCGCTTGTTCAATTGTTTTGTATTCCCGTACAGTAAAATGGGAGAGCGGAGGCTTTCCATCTACTTTTAACACTTGATCATGAATATGAATCCCATGTTTTTTTGCCCAGCCAAACTCGTAAAGGTCGTTAACAATCATATCACCATTCTTGTTTTCTACTACATCCATGCCGATCAATGGGTGATTCACATTTAAAACAGTTAAATATAGCGCTAAAATCGAAGCAACAATCATCGCGATGACTGGTCGTTTCATTGTGATCTACATCCAATATCTAAGCGGATGAATCGATTCGCTAAACGCCTTTATCACCGCTTTTCCCTCTAACTCACTTAAACCAATTAAGCTCACTGTACCATTTTGTAATTTTTCGACGATTTCCGGATGTTCGACTAAAAAACGAATGATTTGTTGCATCACAATTCCCCTCCAACATTACAAAATCATTGTTTTCAGTGCGGATTTATACTTATCATCTACATCTAGTTTTTCGATTTCTTGCCACGCTTTTTCCTTGTAAATTTGGCTCATCACTTTCGCATAATAAATCGCTCCTTCCTGTTCCATTTGCTGAAGCGCTTTTTCTTTTTGGACATACATCCGCTCGTAGTCTATATCGCTGTTGAAATACTGCTTCCACAAGTTATCGTGCTTGCTTTCGAGCATATACAAAATCGGAAGTGACTTTTTCTTTGCTTGAATATCCGCTTTTTTATCCCAGTTGTATAGCGCATCAAGATCATTGTCGATTTGTGCTGCAATACCGATGTAGCGAGCATATGTTTCAATCGCTGCGATGTCCTCTTTCCCTGCTAATAATGCTCCGATGACACAAGCCATCGCAACAAGAGAGCCTGATTTTTTCTCTACCATTTTTACATATTCTGCTTCTGTCTGTACGTTACACGCCACATCAGCCTGTTGTCCGTGTACACTCTGAAGCAAGCAAGACGTAACATATGACAGTGCTTTTAATTTCTTTTCATCAGCAATGTGTGAATGGGCAATTACTTGCTGACCTAATAACAAAAACCCAATCGCAGTATGTACGGTAATCGCATCATCTTTTAAACGATCTTGATCGACTACATCATCAAATAAATCCCCAGCAAGCACGATTAATTCAATAGCCGCTGCGATATATGTTGGGTGATTTCTTTGTGCCGAAAACAAGCCATAATGCAAATAAGCCAACCGTCCAAAAACCAAATCGCTCTCTTTCATATGTTCCTCAATTGCCATCAACATGTGTGCTTTCAGTTGCGATTCCGACATAAATTGTTTCACGATTTCTTTCATTTGCTTCGCTATTTTTTCTTTTTCACTCATCCGATCGCACCTTGCACAAATATTTACAAATAGGGAACATTCGACAAGTTCAATGAAATTCCTTCCTGAAAAATAAAAAGACTTGTCGAAGATTGTGACAAGTCTCGTAAATGCATATTTTAAATCTTTTCACCTAAGTTTATAAAACCCTGAATGCTTTCCTCCGTTCTTCGCAATCTCAAAAGCTCCCCCTGCTCCCTTACCTCCCCCCAGCGAAACCCCACCACTCCGACTCATCTGCTGATACAGTTCTTTCGCGCTTTTCGCAAAGCCTGCCCCTCCTACGGTGGCAAGTCCTGTCCCATGCGCTACTTCCACAGCAGCAACCGCTGTGGCAGGCATTCCAATGACTGCTCCTGTGGCGTTAAGCACTACCCACCTGTACCAATGGCAACGGAATTTGATTAATAATTGAGGTAACAACTCCTTTATTTTGGGTGTTTGGGTGTGTCGTTACCTCAATTGTACCAAAAAGCAGGTGGCAAGCTTTTTGAACAGCATAAAATCAATAAAAATTAAGGGTACGGTTTTAAAACTTTTGACAGTACCAGAGATCTGTAGAGGTTCGGCTTATGGCAAATTTACAAGGAGTAAGGGGAGTGATAGGATTTTTAAACATAACCGCTCCTTGATATCGCTGTTTTTTGGACTTTTTAACCACATCCAAAAGATCTCCATGTCAAGTTGTAATTCTCTAAAATTTTCGAGTTTGAAGGCCATATGGTCAGTCAAGATTGTTGAAATATCAGTACTTTTCTAATTCAGTCTCCAAGTCTCTAAGTAGAGTATCTACTTCTAATACAGCTGAATCATGATTATTCCAAAATATAGATAATTTATAACCATCCTTTTTTATGCCAGGCAACCAGTCATTAATAAATTCATCTAAATCAATGCTTTTCGGTGTATAATCGGACCATTCCTCAATAGAACAAAGCTCCGCAAATTCTTTTTTTGGCCAAAACGGCATTAACATTTTCCCTGTATCGTCTTGAGATATTGCCCAACCATCATGATATAGCCCCCAAACCTCTTCGAAGTCAACAACTTTCTTGATAAAGTACTCATATCTTTTATTAGCAGGTAGTTTTATAACAGCTTCAAGTTCCTTGTTAATCATCCTATCACTCTCCATTATTTTTCTTCTTCTTTCCATAACCATCATGCTTATGCTGAGTTCTATGATTCTTAATCATTTGTAAGTCGCTGTGCTCATACCCATATCCATTTCTTGCTTCATAGCCCCTTCTATGGGCAAGTTCATATCCCTGGGGTACTCTTATATTTTTCCTCTTTCCTGCTGCTATTTCGTTCATATCACGTTTAATTTCGCCACGCAATGCTGATGAAACTTTATTATCATTTGCTATCTCTTTAAGTCTTGCTTGTTTTCCTGACCTACCAGAGTTTTTGACGACAGGTTGGTTAACATTCTCCGTTCTCGTACTTTTCCTGCCAGAAACCCCATCACTCCGACTCATCTGCTGATACAGTTCTTTCGCGCTTTTCGCAAAGCCTGCCCCTCCTACGGTGGTAAGTCCTGTCCCATGCGCTACTCCTACAGCAGCAACCGCCGTGGCAGGTGTTCCAATAACTGCCCCTACTCCTGTAGCGTTAAGTACTACGCCACCTGTACCAATGGCAATATAACTTGTCGTTTCCATGACGCCTGCGATTGTTGCCACTGCATGTCCGAACGCTTGCCCTGCTTTGTACGCCGTCGGATGTTTACTGTAATCTGAGCGCTTTTGTACAACGTTTAACGTCATATCCGATAACGCTGAATCGCCTGCACCTGTGACAAACTCTTTTGTACTTTCCATCGGATGTTTCTTAAAACTATGCCATGATTGTTCTGTACGTTTCGCTACGGACAGAACGGTTTTTTCGGCATGTTGTCCTGTGTTCATTATACTACGAGTAGCTTGTTTAACGGCAAGTCCTGCTTTCTTTTCTAGTTGGTGAACACCGTGTTCAAGCGTTTTTTCTGTATCTTTCAACGTTTGTTTAACAGAACGAACAGCTTCAGATGTAGCTTTTTTTACATCATGAACGATATGTTTTGTCACTCGTTCTGTTTTCTTTTCCGCCTCATGAAACGCTTTTTGCGCTTTCTGACTAATATGTACCGTGTCTTTGATCGCCTGTTTCGTTACTTGCTCCACTTTCTTTTCCGCATGATTAACCGTTTGATGTATCGCTTTCTCTACTTTTTTTACATCATTAGCGATGTGCTTGCTTGTTTTTTCTATTTTTTTCTCCACTTTCTCAAAAGCCTCTTTTGCTTTTTGGCTAATTTGAATCGTATCTTTTACAATTTGTTTGGTGACTGATTCCGCTTTCTTCTCCACTTGTTGAATCGTCTTTTCTACCTTTTTGAAGTCGTTGGCAACATGTTTCGTCGTCTGTTCGATCTTTTTACTGACTGAATGCCCCCATTTGCTTAATGAACCCCAAAAAGACATACGATTTGCTCCTCCAATCGTAACATAATGGAAATAGTCTTACATTTTATGAGTTTACTATACAAAAAGTTCATGGGAGGCGGGCAACGAAATTTTTTCGATAAATTTTGTACTTTTCGACAGATTTTATAGAGCAATATTTGTTCGATCATCATTACTAAAGTTTCACCATGTATTCTTATTTTTGTATCACTTACTACCCAATAGAACGATTAGCATTGCAATAAAATTCTATACTTGTTGAAATCGTATATGTTGCACCATTATAGAAATATTTTCCTGACACTGTAATGACATATGTGCGACCACCATCAATTAATTCCGCATTATATCCTGTCTGTGTCCACGTCCCACTGCCAGATGCTTTTGAGGAGATCGATTTCACTCCCGAAAACAGTTGTCTTTTATGAACATCACTATACTGAGTTTCAAAAGTTCCTGTCACATACAAAGTTTGAACGGTTTGTCCAACTTGGATCGTTGTTGTTTTCGTCTTTGATGCAATCGATTGAGGAGTAATCGTCCCCGATTCTTTTATCCCCGTTTGATTGGAATTTGCCAATGAATCTTTTCCTATGCCAAATAAAATTCCTCCAACAAGCATTACCGCTACTGCTACACTGATCAATTGACGAATCATCTTAAAAATTCCTCCTTTCGTTTTAATAGTTTGATTATACTTCACTTTTTTCCATTCTTCACCGCCAACTTATGTCGGAACCCCGCCTTCTTTTGGCGGTGTGCACGCCAATTGAGCTGATCGAGTCGCTACCGCAGGGTCGGGGAGGAAGGCACATGTTGAATCCTCATTGATGCCGAAAAGATATCGTCATGATAATATGCTTCGATATGATCGAAATCCGTTTTTCCTGTGGCAAGCAAGCACATCATCGATCGAATGACGTCGCTATGGGAAATGTGCACCTCTCGACGAACGGTTGGAATCCGAAGCGCGTTTACTCGTTTATCCAGTTTCGTTTGATGGAGTAAGTAGACAATGAAAGCAAGCCTAGGGCTTGGGGTAATCGCTTCATCTGTCAATACAAAACGAATCGGGAAATCTTTCATGACATTCACCTACTTTTGATGCGTCAACGTTGTTTTTCCTTATGGTATCAATGGTTCGCATCTATTGTAAAAATGCTTTGTCACGGATTCAGATATTCAACTACAGAACCTTATTTTTTATCATCCTTCGTTACTTTTGAAAGTTTAAAAATACCAACTAACAGACAAATCATACTTCCTGCCCATAATGCCCCTGATTCACCTAAAAGAAGGGAAATTTCTTCTGACGCCATCGGATGATTAATGTCAAAAGAAATTGCTTTTAATGCCAAATATACAGCAATAAAGAACGATACAAAATGCACGAAAATCCAAAGAAATGCTGCTCTTTGTGTGGTATTCCTTCTCCAAAGAAAAATTAATGTAATAATTGCAATGAACATTACTGTGGAAAAACCATCAATTAACATGTTCATCACTTCTTCTTCCAAAGGCAGATGCCGATGCATGTTAAGAACACCTCACATAATAGATAAATTAACTCGTAGTGCTAGTTGAGAACTAGAACTACGAGTTAAGACATTTATTCTTCATAAAAATATCCTCCTTATATATTTTTCCTATTCAACCTCATTATACCTCCATTTTCTCCCTCCTTCACCGCCAACTTGTGTCGGAACCCCGCCATTTTTTTGACGGTGCGCCCGCCAATTTTGGCGGACTGGACAAAAAACGCCCTCACCGATCCGACAAGGACATAAAAACCCCCATCCAATGCTTATGCATTAGATGGGGGATTCGTTTTATGCGCGCAATGTGGCGCCGAATTGTTGTTCGACCGCTTTGATCACTTGTTCGTGAACGTTTGTGACTTCTTCATCTGTTAATGTCCGCTCTGGGTCGTAGTAGCGGAGCGAGAAGGCGATCGATTTTTTTCCTTCTGGAAGGCGGTCGCCTTTGTAAACGTCGAAAATCGTTACTTCTTTTAATAGCTCTCCGCCTGCTTCAATAATTGCTCGCTCGAGGTCACCTGCTACGATATGCTCATCAACGACAAGGGCAATGTCGCGCGTAATCGACGGGAAGCGTGGAATCGCTGTATAGCGAATGTCACCTACTTCCGCTTTTAATAAAGCTTCAAGGTCTAGCTCAAAAACGTACGTTTCTTTCAAATCAAATTGTTTTTGCACGTTCGGATGTAGCTGACCGATAAAGCCGATTGTTTTGCCGTCCAACAACATATCGGCTGTACGTCCTGGATGAAGGTACTCGCGTTTTGCTTGCTTGTATTCGATGCGGCTCTCTAATCCTAGCAACGCAAACAAGCCATCTACAATGCCTTTTGCGACATAAAAATCAACTGCTTTTTTCTCTCCTTGCCATAAATGGGCATGCCATACACCTGTCAGAACGCCTGCGAGACGTTCTTTTTCGTTCGGCAGTTCATGTTCGCCGTTAGCTAAGTATACCGAGCCGATTTCATATAGCGCGACGTTTTCGACTTGGCGAGCGCGGTTGTAGCTTGCCGCCTCTAGCAAGTGTGGCACTAAGCTTTGTCGTAAGACGCTGCGCTCTTCGCTCATCGGCAATGCTAGGCGAATTGGTGTAGCTGTTTCAAGCGCAAACATCGTCGCTTTTGCTTCGTTTGTGAGCGAGTACGTAATCGCTTGGAACAAGCCCGCATCTTCTAAATAACGGCGCACGTGGCGACGCTTTGCTTGATATGGCGTGAGTTTCCCAGGCTTTGCCTCGCCGATCGGCAATGTTGCTGGTAAATGGTCGTATCCATATAAACGCGCCACTTCTTCGATGATGTCTTCTTCAATTGTAATATCTGCACGACGTGACGGAACAGTAATCGTAAACGTACCGTCATGTTCTGTAAATGTAAATTGCAAGTTCGTCAAAATGCCTGCGACTTCTTCTTTCGTAATTGTTGTGCCAAGCACGCGATTGATACGATCTAACGTAATCGTAACGACGACTTCTTTTTTTGTTAGCGTGTTGACTTCGACAACGCCGCCAACGACTTCGCCGCTAGCATATTCCGCCATTAACGCAGCTGCGCGGTCAAGCGCTTCTTTCGTGCGCGCAGGATCAATTCCTTTTTCAAAGCGTGTGCTCGACTCGCTGCGCAATCCGTGATCTTTGACCGCTTGGCGAATCGTCGCCCCGTTAAAATATGCCGCTTCAATAAATACGTTTACTGTTTCATCACATACTTCCGA
The DNA here is from genome assembly GCF_014201585.1 of Anoxybacillus tengchongensis. Classification (GTDB taxonomy): domain Bacteria; phylum Bacillota; class Bacilli; order Bacillales; family Anoxybacillaceae; genus Anoxybacillus; species Anoxybacillus tengchongensis. Next base: position 129,779 of record NZ_JACHES010000008.1, on the reverse strand, counting down.
ATTCGCACCGCCCATCACACCAGCTAAAGCGACAGGCTCTTTCCCGTTTGTGATGACGAGATGCTCTTCTGTCAGCGTGCGCTCTACATCATCAAGCGTCACGATCGTTTCACCGGCTTTTGCGCGGCGAACGACGATTTCTTTTGAACCGAGCCGGTCGTAGTCAAACGCATGAAGCGGCTGACCGTATTCAAGTAAAATGTAGTTCGTAATATCAACGACATTGTTATGCGGGCGGATGCCGGCCGCCATTAAGCGCGCTTGCATCCAAAGCGGAGACGGACCAATTTTCACGTCTTTCACGATGCGTCCTGCGTATAGCGGATTGTCTTCTGGCGCATCGACGCGGACAGAAATATAATCGTGAACGCTTTCGCTGTTTTCGTGAAGTTCGATTGTCGGAAGCTTTACACTTCTTCCTAAAATCGCTGCCACTTCATAAGCGACGCCGATCATGTTTAAACAATCGGCACGGTTTGGTGTTAAACTAAGTTCTAGCACTTCGTCATCTAAGTAAAGTAATTGTAGCGCATCGGCTCCGACTGGCGCATCGCTTGGGAAAACGAAAATGCCGTCGGCGTATTCTTTCGGCACTAACTTTGACTCCACGCCAAGTTCTTGTAACGAACAAATCATGCCGTTCGATTCTTCACCGCGCAGTTTGGCGCGTTTAATTTTAAAGTTGCCAGGCAATACGGCACCAACTTTAGCAACAGCGACCTTTTGTCCTTTTGCGACGTTCGGCGCCCCGCAAATAATTTGCACCGGCTCTCCTTCACCAATATCGACGAAACATTTACTTAATTTATCGGCGTTCGGATGTTGTTCACGCTCAAGTACATGTCCGATGACGACACCTTGTATTCCTTTATTGCGCACCTCGACGCTTTCTACTTCAATGCCTGCTTTCGTGATGCGATCGGCTAATTCTTTTGCGGTAATGCCTGCTAAATCAACGTATTCCTGTAGCCATTTATATGAAACGAACATCGCCAACCCCTCCTTTTACACCCGATGAAATTGTTGTAAGAAACGAATGTCGTTTTGATAAAAATGACGAATATCATCAATGCCGTATTTTAACATTGCAATACGCTCCGGACCCATACCGAACGCAAAGCCGGTATATTTTTTCGAATCAAATCCTGCCATTTCAAGTACGTTCGGATGAACCATCCCTGCCCCTAAAATTTCAATCCAACCTGTTCCTTTACATACGCTACAACCGTTTCCGCCGCAATTAAAACATGAAACGTCGACTTCAACAGACGGTTCTGTAAATGGGAAAAAGCTTGGGCGGAAGCGAATATCGCGATCTTCGCCAAACATTTTGCGCGCAAATTCACGTAACGTTCCTTTTAAATCGCTCATGCGAATGTTTTCGTCTACAACAAGTCCTTCGATTTGTGTAAATTGATGGGAATGCGTTGCATCATCGTTGTCGCGGCGATACACTTTTCCCGGGCAAATGATTTTTACAGGACCGCGCCCTTGATGTTTTTCCATCGTTCTTGCTTGCACAGGTGACGTATGCGTACGCAATAAAATTTCCTCTGTTATATAAAACGAATCTTGCATATCGCGCGCAGGATGACCTTTTGGCAAATTGAGCGCTTCAAAGTTGTAATAATCTTGCTCTACTTCTGGACCTTCAGCAATCGTATAGCCCATGCCGATAAACAAATCTTCAATTTCTTCAATAACGCGCGTTAACGGATGATGGTTGCCGCGTCTGATCGGGCGCCCTGGAAGTGTCACGTCAATCGCTTCAGACGCCAATTTTTTCTCGACTTCTGCTTGTTCAAGCGTTGCTTGCTTTGCCTCTAACGCTCGTTGAATCGCTTCACGCACGTCGTTGACAAGCGCTCCCATAATTGGACGTTCTTCAGGCGACAGCGCCCCCATCCCGCGTAGCACTTCCGTAATTGGTCCTTTTTTGCCGAGATACGCCACACGCACATCATTGAGCGCTTTTAAATCATTTGCCTGTTCAATTTTTTCAAGCGCTTCTTGTTGAAGCTGTTGTAACCGCTCTTTCATGGAATACCCTCCCTTGTTATGTATAAAAATAAAAAACTCGCCCCTTAAGTAAGGGACGAGTGCACTCGCGGTACCACCCTTGTTAGCCATGTCGTTCGCATAGCTCACTTCATTCAGATAACGGTTTACACCGGAACGCCTTTACATTTTGCATGCGCAAAATGGTCCAAGCGCCAACTCCCGAGGTGAATTCACTTGCTTCTACCATAAAAACGCTCGCAGTCTATGGCGTTTTCTCCCTGAATGGCGATCGGCAAGTTACTCTTCTCGATCATCGTTTTTTGTATGATGAAATTCTTCATTTATTATAAGCAAATAGGCAATAAGGTGCAAGGTGGTGATACAAACATGTGTTTATTTTTTCTGCAAATGGTAAAGTAAAATCCCTGTTGCAACGGCTACGTTTAACGATTCTGCCTTCCCGTAAATCGGCACATATAAATTTGTTGCCGTCTGTTGTAGCCACTTATCGCTTACTCCGCTTCCTTCATTTCCAACAATTAATGCAAACGATGAAGAAGGAGATACAGAACGGTAGTCTACCCCATTTTGAAGCGATGTTCCATAAATGGGGATATGCTTGTTTTGGAAGCGAGCGATCCATTGCCCAATATCTCCTTTTATAACAGGGAAGTGAAACAACGAACCTTGCGTGGCGCGAATCACTTTTGCATTGTATACATCTGCACTTCCTTCCCCAACAACGACAACGTCTATTCCTGCAGCATCTGCTGTGCGAATAATCGTCCCTACATTCCCGGGATCTTGTACGGCGTCAATGAACAATGCCGTTTGTATATGATCAATGTTCCAATGCAGTTGTTTACATACCGCTGCGATGCCTTGCGGTGTTTCTGTATCGCTAATCGCTTTGATCACATCGTCGATCACAATCGTCATCGGAATATGGGCAATGTTCCAAGTTGCTGGGATGATCGCATGCTCCGCAACAATCAGTTCTTCGATATGAACGCCACTTTTGACCGCCTCTTCTACTAAATGAAACCCTTCAATGAGAAACAGACCGGTTTTGTCGCGTCCTTTTTTCGTTAAAAGTTTTTTCCATTGCTTTACTCGCTCATTTTTCGGCGATTCAATTCGTTTCACTCGTTGTTCCCCCAATGTTTCGCAATAAATTCATCGCGGCCTGAGGCAGCGCGGTCTTCTTTATAATGTTTCGGATTTTTTTTATGGTAATTTTGATGATAGTCTTCTGCTGGATAAAACGTTGTCGCAGGTAAAATTTTTGTCACAATCGGTTTTGAAAAACGTCCGCTTTCTTCTAGTTGTTTTTTCGATTGCTCCGCTAATGTTTTTTGTCGCTCATTATGATAAAAAATCGCTGTTCGATATTGTGGACCACGATCATGAAATTGTCCACCGTCATCCGTTGGATCAATTTGACACCAATATAACTCCAACAATTTTTCATACGGAAACACATCTGGATCAAACGTAATTTGCACCGCTTCATAATGTCCTGTCGTTCCTGTTTTCACTTGTTCGTACGTCGGATGTTCCACATGACCGCCTGTGTATCCGGAAACAATGCCATAAATGCCGTCAAGTTCTTCAAACGGAGTGACCATGCACCAAAAACATCCGCCAGCAAATGTTGCTTTTTCCATGTTTCTCTCTCCTCTTTTATGAATAGTAGTTACCATTATAGCAAAAACTACTTACGCAATACATAAAGAATGGAGTGAAAACAATGGACTTTAATTTACGCGGTGCCGTCATGGCAAACGTCGCAAACAGCTCAAAAGACCAGCTTGAGCATACGATCGTTGATGCGATTCAACAAGGCGAAGAAAAATATTTACCTGGTCTTGGCGTTTTATTTGAAGCGTTATGGAATCACGCAACAGAGGAACAAAAACAATCAATGCTTGCCACATTAGAAGAAGCCGTAAAAAAATAGCCTTCGCGTTGAAGGCTATTTTCACATTGTCGCCCCTATTCATATGACACACGAAATGCATATTTTGTCGTCGATGAATACACTTCTCCTGCTCGCAAAATGCAAGACGGAAAATGTGGATGATGTACCGCATCTGGTAACGCTTGTGTTTCTAAACAAATGCCTAAATATTTTCTCGAAAGTACACCGTTCATCTTTTCTCCATTAGGAAGATGATTTCCTGTGTATACTACGACCCCTGGTTCGTCTGTTTCGACTACTAATGTCCGTCCGCTTTTCGGATCGAACAAGACGATTTCTTCCTCATAATGAGCATTTAACACGAATGGATGGTCATATCCGTGCCCGACGAAACAAATTTGCGGATCTGTTGAATTGATGACTTCTTTTAGCGTTTTCCCTTGACGCAAATCAAAAGGTGTACCCGCTACATCCTTTATTTCTCCAGTCGGGATAAATTCGTGATCTAATGGTAAAAATCGATCACTTTTTATTTTCAATTCATGTTGCAAAATATCTCTTTGTGCGTTACCGCTTAAATTAAAGTACGTATGATTTGTTAATGTAAGCGGAGTGTCTTGATCTGAAATGGCATGGTAAGAAATGATGAGCTCATTTTGATTATTTAACGTATATGTGACTTGTACATCAACATTTCCTGGATATCCTTCTTCTCCATCAACACTTCGATGTAAAAAACGTACACCGACTTCTTCTTTTTTTGAGAATCCTGCTGCTTGCCAAATAACATGATGAAAGCCTTTCTTTCCACCATGTAGATGGTTTTTGTTTTCATTTTCATATAGCTTATATTTTTTCCTATTTAATTCAAAACAACTATTTTTTATCCTTCCCGCTACCCTCCCGATGACAGTTCCTAAGTATGGACGGTTTGTCAAATAAGAAGAAAATTCATCAAATGCCAAAACGACATTTTCATAGTTTCCATTTTTATCAGGAACAAGTATGCTTGTAATCATACAACCGTAGTTTAAACAAGTGATCTCCATTCCATGATCATTTGCAAGCGTAAATGCGATGATCGGGTGACCGTTGATTTCTGTTCGTCGCTCTTGTACAAGCTTCATGTTTTTGTACTCCTTTTTACTAATATCATAAAAGAAATAGCTCTCACCAAAGTGGAAGCTATTTCTTTACTGTATGGGCACAGCTACTTTCTCTTACAACAAGTTTCGTTGGAACGACAATTTTTTTCGGAATTTCTCTTTTCGTCTGAATTTGTTCAACAAGCAACTCAACAGCTGTTTCTCCCATAAATTCCGTATAAACTTGCACGGTAGATAACGGTGGTTGAACAAATTTCGATGTAGGAAGATCGTTAAAGCCTACGATAGCCACTTCGTTTGGCACATCAATTCCAGCCTCATGTAGCGCCCGCAACGCTCCAATCGCCATCGAATCGCTTGCGATAAAAAACGCAGTTGGACGATTTGGTAGCTGAAGTGCTTGTTTCATTAACATATATCCATCTTCAGCAATAAAACGCCCGGTGAATACGTACTCTGGCATGAACATCCCGCGCAAATATAAATATTCATAAAATGTACGTTCACGCTCATCTTGAATCAGTTGACCATCGTCGACATATTCGCGTCCTCCAATATAGCCAATATGCTTATGACCGAGATCCATTAAATATTGAAGAACACGAGCAGTTGCTTTCCGAAAATCAACAACGACAGAATCAAAGCGATCTTCGTTAGGAGAGTAATCAACAAAAACAATATGTTTTGTGACTGATGTGAATAAGTCAATATTTTGTTTCCCAAACTTTCCAACAGCAATAATTCCATCTAAGCCTGTTAACCATTCTGATTCATACGAACCATCTTTCTTAAACAACTTGACGAGCTCAATTTGGCGATGAAAACATTCTTTTTCTACACCGAGGCGGATTGCCATATAATATGGATCGTCAAGTTCTTGAGATTCAGAATACCAGTTGACAACGCCAAAACGCAGTCTTTCTTTTGCACCAACTTGATTGCGTTCCCTAGGCGTTTTATAGTTGAGCTCTTGGGCAATTTCAAAAATACGTTTTCTCGTTTCATCCGAGACGGATAACGTCGTATCATAATTTAACACGCGCGATACAGTGGCAACCGACACCCCTGCTTTCTCTGCAATTTCTTTCAATGTAGCCATCGCTGCATCCCCTTTATGCTAAATTTTAACAATTTGACTATCATACGGTTTGAGAATCAAATCGCGAAATTGTTTTTCTTGATCTGTATGATTTAGGACGAACATATACTCGCCATCATCACATACACGTCGATATACTTCGACACCCTCGTCACTTTGTACATGCCATATGTGATGTTTTTGCACAATGTCTTTGGCGAGATCATCAAGAACATGGCGGTCTATTCCACCACCAATATAATACACGTTCCCATCACCATATTGATTTTCTGTTATCGCAGCAAGTGGATAAAATGGATCGTCATATCGATATAACACGTTGGCTGTTGTCGGCTCAAGCAAGTCGCGCCAAACGGAACACATCGCTTTTCGACCTTTCCATCGCCCCTCACCAACAATCGAAACATGACGATGTGCAAGCGATTCCACTTCGTGAATATACGCACCGACAAGGTCACTCACATATGCAGGTAATATATGTTTAAAATGGATGTTGTTTTGTTTGTTTTTTAATCCTGTTCGGAAAGAAAATATAATCGTCCCACCAGATCGGGCAAACGTTTTCAATTTTTCGGCTAATGTTTCATCGATGATTTGTAACACTGGAACGAGGAGTACTTTATATGTTGAAAAATCACGCGACACAGGAATGACGTCAATGTTTGCGTTTAAACGATAAAACGGCTCATATAACCGAAGAAGTTCCGTTGTAAAATCAAACGCCTTGCTTTGTGGCTGAAAGCGCCACGACCAAATATTGTCGTAATCATATAAGACAGCTATATCTGCTTGAATAGGCGATTGTAACACATGTTCAAATTTCGGAACATGTGAAAAAACAGATTGTACTTCTTTATATTTTCTTCCGCGTATATTACTATGATCTACAATCCCATAACAAAATTGCTCTGCTCCTCGATCCATTCCGCGCCAACTAAAATATAACATATTCGTACATCCGTGAGCGAACGCCTGATACGACCACATTTTTGCTTGATTCGGTCGCGGTAAATATCCAATCATTTCATGCCCTTGCGCTCCCATCAGTTCTTCAACAATCCAATAATTTTTCCCGAGCAACCCACGATTGAAATCGTGGCTCATCGCAATCGCTGCAGGAGAAATTGGCTCGTCTAGCCCTCCCCATACCGGATAGTTATCATAAGACACGAAGTCCATGTGGCGCACATTTTCTTCATGGTCAAACCATTTGTAAAAAAATCCGCCAGATACGTTTGTCGTTACTTGCTGATGTGATCCTTTATGTTTTTTCACAATGTTTGTCATTTCATGAGCAAAACGATTGACGGAAAACGAACGAAAACGAGCCCAATCTAGCTGCAAAGACGGATTATGCGTTGTGATTGTTTTTGTTGGCATTGGAATTTCTGAAAAATCGTTATACGTCTGTCCCCAAAAAATTGTTCCGTACGCTTCGTTTAACGCATCAATGTGCTTATATTTTTCTTGCAAAAATTGTTGAAACTCACGATGACACTGTTCACAATAACACATGTCACTTCCTTCATGTCCAAATTCATTATCGATTTGCCAAGCAACGATCGCTTCCTCATCTTTGTAATGTGTAACAAGCTGTTCCGTTATATTTGCTGCATATAAGCGATATGTTTTCGAGTTAAAACAATATTGTCTTCGTCCTCCAAAAACACGAGTACGTCCATATTCGTCTTTTGATAAAATATCTGGGTGTTTTTTTGCTAACCAGGCAGGAAATGTCGCTGTCGGCGTACCAAACATAATGGAAAGCCCGTTTTCTTTCAACCTTTTTACTATTTCATCAAAAAAAGAGAAGTCCACATTTCCTTCTGTTTGTTCCATTAAGTGCCAAGAAAATTCCCCGATGCGAACGATGTTAGCTCCAAGCGCTTTTATTCCTTGAATATCTTCTTCAATCATTTCTTTTGGCCAATATTCCGGATAGTAGTCCACTCCGATATACACGTTTCTCTCCCCCATCTTTAGTGATTTCGTTCTTGAATATGACGAATAAACCGATGAAACGCTTCTTTTCCTTCTTCCGTTCGTTTAAATACACCTGCATGCTCGAGCACTTGCTCAAATCGTTTCCCTACTTCCTCTTTTAATAATTCATGCACATCATCGATGACAGAATGTCTTTCCATGATGTCTTGCACCCATTCCCAATGTTTCAGTAATGACGGTTCCCATTGTTCTTTCGTTGTTTTGTTTTTCAAATATAGCGCTACACCTTCTAATTCGTCCGCTAATCGACTAGGCAATACCGCTAACCCCATCACTTCGATTAAACCGATATTTTCTTTTTTAATATGATGCAACTCCTCATGTGGATGAAAAATACCGTACGGATGTTGCGTGGATGTGCGATTGTTTCTTAACACGATGTCCATCTCGTACAACTCCCCACGTCGACGAGCAATGGGCGTGACTGTATTGTGAGGTACACCGTTTGTTTGTGCATATATATCCACTTGAGGATCGCTATATGTTTGCCACTCTTTATAAATTAAATCACTCGCTTGTAGTACATCGTGCTTTGCTCCACGTATACGTATAACTGACATCGGCCAACGAACAATGCTCATTTGTACATGAGGATAAGCTGGCAATGTAAACGTAAAATCAGATGGAGCTTTTTCAATCGCAAATGTATATTGTCCACCTTGAAAATGATCATGTGATAAAATTGATCCGCCTACAATTGGTAAATCCGCATTGGAGCCGATAAAGTAATGCGGAAATTGATCGACAAAATGAAGCAACCGTTCAAACGTTTTTCTTTCCATTTTCATTGGTACATGCTTATCGCGAAGTACGATGCAATGCTCGTTGTAATAAACGTAAGGTGAATATTGAAAAAACCAACGTTCTCCACATAACTCAACAGGAATGATCCGATGGTTCGCCCGTGCAGGATGACGAATTGTTCCTGCGTACCCTTCATTTTCGATGCATAACAAGCAAGTAGGATAATGCTGCTCTTTTGTTTCTTTCATGCGGGCAATATCCCGAGGATCTTTTTCAGGTTTAGATAAGTTAATCGTAATATCCATATCTCCGTATTTCGTACGCGCTTTCCACCGTCTATTCTTCCTCACTCGGTCTACGCGAATGTAATTCGACGCTTGACTAAGCTCATAAAACCAAGTTGTTGCTTCCTGCTTATTGCTTTTGTATTTTTCATAAAATGTTTGAATGATCGTTGATGGACGCGCCACAAAACAATTCATTATTTCTGTATCAAATAAATCACGATCTGTAACGGTTTTTCCAACAAACTGTCCATGTTCTTCAGCCCAATGGATTATACGTTGTAAGATGGACACAAGTGGGCGATTCGAGAAAGGCATCATGTCAACTTGTTGCCATTCGTCCAATTTTAACAACGCTAATATACGATTGCGCGTATAAATGACATCTTCTCGTTCTATTAAACGATGATGGAGCGCATATTGAATAAGCGCTTCAATTTCTTCATAAATGTTCACCATCATTTACACCTCTTCATATCCGTTCGGATTCGCTTGATGCCAATCCCACGCGGAAGCGACGATTTCATCGATGGATGTGTATATCGGTTTCCACCCGAGTTCACGTTTTGCTTTTTCCGATGAAGCGACTAAACGCGCAGGATCTCCAGGTCGTCTCGATATGATTTTCGCAGGAATTGAATGTCCTGTGACGTGCCGTGCCGCTTCGACGACTTCTTTCACAGAAAAGCCATTACCATTCCCTAAATTGTATATGTCACTTTCTCCACCATTTCTTAGTTTTTGTACCGCTAACATGTGAGCATCTACTAAATCTAACACATGAATGTAGTCACGAATGCACGTGCCATCATGCGTATCGTAATCATCTCCAAAAATATGAATCTCTTCCCGTTTTCCTAACGGTACTTGTAAAATAAGGGGAATTAAATGTGTTTCTGGACGATGATCTTCGCCAATCATCGTTCCGTACGCTCCAGCAACATTAAAATATCGTAAAGAAATATAACGAATCCCGTGTGCAACGCTCACCCATTTCATCATCTTTTCCATCGCTAGTTTCGTTTCACCGTATGGGCTTTCAGGATTTGTCTCATCTTCCTCTTGAATAGGAATTTGTTTTGGTTCTCCATATACAGCGGCCGTTGATGAGAAAACAATTTGTGTTACACCATGTTCATTCATCACATCAAGCAACACTTCTGTCCCATAAACATTGTTATTGTAATAAGCTAACGGCTGTTTCACACTTTCACCAACAAGCGAGTTGGCTGCAAAATGAATCACGGTATCTATTTCATGCTTTTTAAATATGTCGCTTAAAAAGTGACGATCACGAATATCGCCCTCGTAAAAAAGCGCATCTGGATGAACAGCTTTTCGATGCCCTGTTTGCAAATTGTCAACGACAACCACTTGTTCTCCTTTTTCAATGAAACGATATACCGCATGACTCCCAATATATCCTGCTCCCCCACAAATAAGAATCATTGCATGTCCTCTCCTTCTTTTTTAAGCCGTTTTGCTCCATCACCTATTTTCGCTACGTAAAAACTCGGGGCATAGCCGATCTCCATTTCATACATTCGACCAACTTCCTCAATAAATGATGGGATATGATCGTCCTTTACAATATTTACAGTACAACCACCAAAGCCTGCCCCCGTCATACGTGCTCCTATTGTACCTTCATGTTTCCATGCCGTTTCAACGAGCGTATCTAGTTCTTTTCCTGTCACTTCATAATCATCACGCAACGATTCATGTGATTGGCGCATCAATTGTCCAAATGTATGCAAATCTCCTTGTCGTAAAGCCAAAGCCGCTTGCTTCGTCCGTTCATTTTCCGAAACAACATGCCGCACTCGTTTTTGTTCTAGCGGTGACAGAACGTGCACATATTTGTGAAACTGCTCAATCGTTAAATCCCCGAGTGAATGGATACGTACATAGTTCTTTAATTTTGCAAGCGCCTGTTCACATGTTGCGCGTCGCTCGTTATATGCTGAGTCAGCTAAGCCGCGCTTTTTATTCGTATTGGCAATCACAATCGAATAATCTTCTAAAGAAAGTGGCAAATATTCGTATTGAAGCGTTTGGCAATCGAGTAGTAACGCATGCCCTGCTTTCCCCATTCCAACCGCAAATTGATCCATAATGCCGCAATTGACACCGATATATTCGTTTTCTACTTGTTGACTCGTTTTCACTAATTCCAACATCTCGATGTTTAGTTGAAACAAATGGTTCAACATGACGGCAGTAACAAGCTCAATCGACGCAGACGAAGACAACCCCGCCCCGTTTGGAATGTTGCCATAGTATAGGACGTCAATCCCATTTTGTGCACCTTTCGGCATAAGTGCTTGGATAATCCCTTTCGGATAATTCGCCCATCCATGGCGCTCGTCATATGCCAGTTCGTCTTTTGTCACAGAGACAATTCCATCTTCATGAAAGTTTTTAGAATAGAGCCGAATAATCCCATCATCATTTAACCGAGCAACTGCATACGTTCCGATATGCAATGAACAAGGTAACACATATCCCCCGTTATAATCTGTATGTTCACCAATCAAATTCACACGACCTGGGGCGAAGAAGGTGTAGAGTTTTTTATCGTTATCGCCAAAAAGATTAATGAAATCCATTATTAAATCATTATCCATTACTCTCACTCCCTAAAATACCTTTATAGTAAATATTTTAGTTAATTTTTTAGTAAAAACAAGTGTTTTTCTTTCAATTCGTTTTACTTGTACAATAAAAGTGCCTCAGTGTATAACTGAGACACCTTACTTTTTCACCATATTATTTCTTCTTAGCGTGCTTACGCATATCAAATGCTACAGCTAAAATGATTATTAAACCTTTCACAATAAATTGGATATATGGACTTACCCCAAGAAAGGCCAAACCGTAGTTAATAATTTGAAAAATTAAAACTCCCGCTATTACACCCGAAACGGTCCCGATACCCCCAGATAGTGAAACTCCTCCCACTACACAAGCTGCGATTGCATCTAATTCGTACATATTTCCAGTATTATTTGTAGCACTACCTACTCGTCCAGCTTCTAATGTTCCAGAAAAACCATAAAGAATTCCTGCAATTGTATAAATAATAATAAGGTTTTTCGTCACATTTACTCCTGAAACTTTGGCAGCCTCTGGATTACCACCGATTGCATACATATTTTTCCCTAACTCTGTTTTATTCCAAATAACCCATATAATAATGGATACAACTACTGCATAAATAATAAGGTAAGGAACTTCATATTGACCAACAGGGATGCCTCTTTGCGCAAATTTGATAAAACTTTCACTTAATCCACCAATCGGTTGGGCTCCATAAGGCGGACGATCAAAATAAATAGACGTGATTCCATACACCCCGATCATCATCCCTAACGTAGCAATAAAAGGCGGAACATGAAATTTTGATACGATAATACCATTTAACGCACCTAACACCCCTGTTGCTATCATAGCAATTAAAATAGGTATAAATAAAGGCAATTCAGGTAAATTAGGGTACATTTTATATGCATAATCTGGTGCTTGTAGAAGAGAAGCAGAAATTACTGCTGCAAGTCCAACCATTCTTCCTGCCGACAAATCTGTACCGGCAGTAATTAAAATTCCCGCCACGCCAAGTGCAATAATGATCCGTGATGATGACTGACTTAGTATGTTAATTAAGTTCGTAATCGATAAAAAGTCAGGAGATATAACAACAATTCCTGCCACAAGAAGTACTAAAACTACGTATATAACATTATCGACAAACCACTTTATAACGGCTGAGTTTTTTATATCTTGAGTCATCTCCTCATCCTCCTAATACAATGCTGATAATCGCATGATTTCTTCTTGAGAAGTTTTAGCAGTATCAACAATCCCTGCAACTTTCCCATTACTCATCACTAAAATTCTATCAGTAACCCCTAATAACTCAGGCATTTCTGAAGAAACCATAATAATACCTTTTCCTTCTTTAGCTAGTTCATTAATTAACTGATAAATTTCAAATTTAGCTCCTACATCAATACCACGTGTCGGTTCATCTAATAATAAAATGTCTGGTTTGGTGAGTAGCCATCTGCCAATAATGACTTTTTGTTGATTTCCACCTGATAAGCTTCGAATTGGTGTTTTTTGCGAAGGAGTCTTTACTTTCATTGAATCAATAACCCATTTTGTATCGTTATGCATTTCACTATCAGATACAAATAACCATTTTGTTTTATATTTCCGTAAATTCGAAATGATAGAATTAAATCTAACACTTAGATCAGGAAATATCCCCGTTGTTCTTCTTTCCTCTGTTACAAGTGCGAATCCGTTTTCAATTGCCTCTTGTGGTGATTTATTATTAATAGTCCGCCCGTGAATCTCGATTGTTCCAGATCGAATAGCCCTCAGTCCAAATAATGATTCGAGTAATTCTGTGCGCTTTGAACCTACTAATCCGGCAACACCCAAAATCTCACCTTTTCTTAATTCAAAGCTGACATTAGAAAAAGACGGTTGGGTTTCAGCAGTCAAATCCTTTACTCTTAGAATGACATCTCCTGGTTTATTTGTTTTCGGAGGAAAGCGTTGCGATAATTCTCTTCCTACCATGAGCCTAATTATCTCATCTGTTGTTAGTTCCTTTGCGCTCTTCGTTGTGATATATTGACCATCACGCATAATCGTCACTTCATCAGATATTTTTAAAATTTCTTCCATCTTGTGTGATATATAAATAATACTTATATTTTCCTGCTTTAACTTTCCAATGATTTTAAATAAATGCTCTACCTCTTTTTCAGTCAGAGAAGAAGTTGGCTCGTCCATCACAATCACTTTTGACTGATAAGAAACCGCTTTTGCGATCTCTACCATCTGCATTTCAGAAACAGATAGAGTACTAACTTTTCTACGAGGATCAATATGAATATCTAATCCTTTAAAAATCTCTAAAGTATCTTCATACATTTTCTTTTCATCTATCAGAACACCTTTTTTCGGATAGCGCCCCAGCCAGATGTTATCCATAACACTTCGTTGGCGAACTTGGTTAAGTTCTTGATGTACCATCGAAACTCCATTTTCTAGCGCCTGCTTCGAATTTTCAAATTTCACTTCTTTCCCATCTAATAAAATTTGACCTTCATCCATCGAATAAATCCCAAATAAACATTTCATTAGAGTAGATTTACCTGCCCCGTTTTCTCCCATTAATGCATGAACAGTTCCTGGCTTAACTTTTAATGTAACATTTTGCAAAGCAACTACTCCCGGAAATCTCTTTGTTACGTTTTTCATTTCTAGTATGTAACTAGCGCTAGATGCCGACGACATAATTAACCCTCCTACATAAACCTTATTAAAAAGGGGCTGTTTTAAATCTCTATTGAGAAAGCGCCCTAGCCACCATATATCCGGTTGCACTAAGGCGCTACCTTCTTTCAATATCTACTTATTTGTAAGAATCCTTACCTACTTGGATATTTTCTTTAGTTATTGCGACATAAGGAACTCGAACAGCCTTCGTTTCATCTAATTTCCATTCAGTTCCTTCTAAAACATCTTTACCATTTGCAGCGTTTGTTGCAAGCTCAATCGTTGCTTTTCCTTGGTTTTTCGCATCGTTCAATACCGTGCCAATCATTTTTCCTTTTTCAATCATCTCAAGAGCCTCTGGAATTGCATCAACACCGACGACCGGAATAAATTTATCCCCGTTGAAATATCCAGCTTTTTCAAGAGAAGCAATTGCACCAAGTGCCATCGCATCATTATTACAAATAACAAATTCAATTTTGTCATTAAATTTTGAGATCCACGCATCCATTTTCTCAGTCGCTTTCGTTGCATCCCACATAGCAGTGTCCATTGCTAATTCTTCAACTTCAATACCTTTTTCTTTAACAGTTTCAACAGAATATTTTGTTCGTGCCTCAGCGTCTGGATGTCCCGGTTCTCCTTTTAATAATACGTATTGAATTTTTCCATCTTTGTTCTTATCGTATTTATCTTTGTTAGCTTCCCATGCCTTTGCAATTAATTCACCTTGAATAATACCCGACTCTGCTGAGTTCGTTCCTACATAATACGCTTTATCATAGCTAGCTAACACACTTGCATCTGGCTCTTTGTTAAAAAAGATAACCGGAATATTTTTTGCCTTAGCTTTATCAATAACTGTTTGAGCAGCCTTCGGATCTACGAGGTTAATAGCTAACGCTTTTGCTCCTTTTGCTATTAACGTATCAATTTGCTCAATTTGTTTTGACTGATCGTTTTGGGAATCGTTTAGCATAAGATTAATTTTTCCTTTTGCTGTCTCTTCCATAGAACGACGTACATAAGACATAAAGTTATCATCAAATTTATAAATTGTAGCACCAACCATCGGTAGAGAATCATCTTTACTATCCCCACCACTTGTGTTATTGTTACATCCTGTTGCCATGAAAATGCTAGATGCCACTATTAAAGATAATGCTAAACCTTTTTTTCCTTTAAACATGACTTTAGTTCCCCCTTTTTTCTTTATGTAAACCCTTTCATAAATAAGTGAAAAAATCTACTCATCTTGGAAACAATATCCCCAGCTATTGCAATATCACCGCCCTTCTTTTTAGTTAATTTTACTTAATATTTAAGTAAAATATAACAAAAAACAAATATATTATCAAATGTTTTTTTAAATATTTCTATTTTTCCAATACATGAACTTTTTGTCTAAATGTATTGGGCGTTTATACATACTTTCACCTAGTATTAGAACAACAAAAAACCGACCCTATTCGAGTCGGCTTTTTGTTAATCAAACGTAATTTCTTTCACTTTATCTTCATCAAGTCGTTTAATAACTTCGACTAATAGTTTTACCGTTTGTTCGTAGTCATCACGATGAAGAAGTGCCGCATGGGAGTGAATGTAGCGCGTTGGGATAGAGATCGTTAACGCCGGAACACCGCGCATCGTCATATGGATCGCACCTGCGTCTGTTCCGCCACCTGGCATTGCGTCAAAACGGTATGGAATGTTCATTTCTTCTGCTACGCTAATGACAAATTCACGCAATCCTTTATGAGAAACAAGCGTTGCATCGTATAAAACAATATGCGGCCCGCCGCCGAGTTTCCCCATGGCATCTTTTTCGGATACACCTGGTGTGTCACCAGCGATGCCGACATCTACCGCAAACGCAATATCTGGTTCAATCGCAAAAGCAGATGTTCGAGCCCCGCGCAAGCCTACTTCTTCTTGCACTGTTCCAACACCGTATACGACGTTTGGATGCTCAACATCTTTTAATTGTTTCAACACATCAATAGCAACTGCGCAACCGATGCGGTTATCCCATGCTTTCGCAAGCAACATTTTTTCATTGTTCATCACCGTAAATTCAAAATACGGAACGATTGCATCGCCCGGGCGCACGCCCCATTCGATCGCTTCGTCACGGCTAGAAGCCCCGATGTCAATAAACATATCTTTTATTTCAACAGGCTTTCTTCTTGCTTCAGCAGGTAAAATATGCGGCGGTTTTGAACCGATGACGCCTGTAATGTCGCCTTTTTTCGTTACAATTGTCACTCGCTGAGCAAGCATCACTTGCCCCCACCAGCCTCCGAGCGGTTGGAAGCGAATGAAGCCTTTTTCATCGATTTGCGTCACCATAAAACCTACTTCATCTAAATGGCCAGCAATCATGACTTTCGGCCCATTTTCTTTTCCTACTTTTTTCGCAATTAAGCTACCAAGACGATCCGTTGTCACTTCATCAGCATACGGAGCGATGTACGACTTCATTACTTCGCGCACTTCTCGTTCGTTCCCTGGAACACCTTTCGCATCCGTTAACGCTTTCAACATCGTTAACGTTTCATCTAATTTCTTCACGTATGTCACTCCTCTCTATGTACGCTATTCATTATACTAAACATTTTGACAGTTGTTAATAATTGTGACTTTGTCGCTCATGATTTACTTCGTTTTTCGCGACATACGCTCGTTCGATTTGTTCAGCAGTAAACTGTAGCGCATGACCGAGCTTGGCGTACACATATACTAATTCGTTATATGCCTCTGCGTCTAACTTCATCCGAAACGTATGAATCGCTTCAAATACGTGTAAAAACTGCTCAACAAGCCGTTCGCTTTCTTGCACGTTCGGCCATTCGATATGCTTATCAAAAGAAAGATCTAGTCCAAGCGATAAAATAAAATGAAGACCGTCTACATATTCCTCTAAAATCGTTTCGTCCGCCGCTTTCGGCTTTGAGCTCCAAAATTTAAAACAGCGCGTTTCATTCGCGAGTTCTCCAATTTCAACAAGAAGAGCTAACAACTTACGTTCAATTAAACGTTCACCGCTCAATCCTCGTTCTGTCTCAATTCGCTCATCTAATTGTCGTTGCATAGAAAATAATGTTTGTAAATTCATTTTTCTCCCCCTCTTATAAAAAATGACCATCCCCTCAAGGGAGAATGGCCATTTCTTTTATTACTTGTTTAAGTTTTCTTTTGCGATGTTTGCAAGTTGTGTGAATGCCGCAGCATCGTTTACCGCTAAATCAGCAAGCATTTTGCGGTTTACTTCAATTCCTGCAAGTTTTAATCCGTGCATTAAACGGCTATAAGAAAGACCGTTCATGCGCGCTGCTGCGTTAATGCGCGTAATCCAAAGTTTACGGAAGTCGCGTTTGCGTTGGCGACGGTCGCGATACGCGTACATTAACGATTTCATGACTTGTTGGTTTGCTACTTTATATAAACGATGTTTCGAACCGAAATATCCTTTTGCAAGTTTAAGAATTTTTTTACGACGTCTGCGTGTGACTGTACCGCCTTTTACACGTGGCATAACATTTCCCTCCTAAAATTATTTTACGTTATCTAACAATTGACGAATACGTTTGAAATCGCCTTTTGATACAAGTGTTGCTTTACGAAGTTTACGTTTTTGTTTTTGTGTTTTGTTTGCGAATAAGTGGCTAGTGAATGCGTGTGAACGTTTTAATTGACCTGTTCCTGTCTTTTTGAAACGCTTCGCTGAGCCTTTGTGAGTTTTCATTTTTGGCATAAGGTGTTCCTCCCTTTTGTTATTTGTCGTTTTTCGGTGCTAGCACTAAAAACATGCTGCGGCCATCCATTTTTGGTGCCGTCTCAACCGTACCAATATCCGCGCACGCTTCAGCAAATCGGTCAAGCACGCGCTGACCAATTTCTTTATGCGTAATCGCGCGTCCTTTAAAACGAATCGTCGCCTTTACTTTATCTCCTTTTTCAAGGAACTTCCGCGCGTTGCGCAATTTTGTGTTGAAGTCATGTTCTTCGATCGTTGGGCTTAAACGAATTTCTTTCACGTTGATTACTTTTTGCTTTTTGCGCGCTTCTTTTTCTTTCTTTTGTTGCTCAAAGCGGAACTTGCCATAATCCATAATGCGACATACCGGCGGTTTCGCATTTGGTGCAACCATCACTAAGTCCAAGTTTAAACGCGCCGCAATTTCTAACGCTTCTTGTTTCGTCTTAATCCCAAGCTGCTCGCCATTTGGATCGACTAAACGAACTTCACGTGCCCGAATGTTTTCATTAATAATAAAATCTTTGCTAATAACTAGCCACCTCCACGGTTTTTTCAAACTTGTTTGTCAAAGCAGAACGCACATAACAAAAAACGTGTGGGCATAATACACCCACACGTCTCGCTGACAACATTTGTTTTGTCACGCACCTGCTAACAGCCAATATGGCGTCGATCAGGTGAGAAGCGGGTGCTTCTGCTTGTTCCAAACAAGTATTTACTTTTACTTTAACATATATACCATAAACGAAAATACATTGTCAACTGATGTCAATTCATCACAACAAATAAAACTATAACAAACATGAAGAGAAAATGCAACTATTTTCGTACTTCTTTTTGGATGAAATCAATAAACGCATCAAGCCCCATCGTTTCACTTTTTTGTTCACCGTATTTTCGCACGTTCACTGCTCGTTCGTTTACTTCATTATCACCAACAACGAGCATGTAAGGGACTTTTTGCATTTGCGCTTCACGAATTTTATAGCCAATTTTTTCTTCACGCTCATCGACTTCGACACGCACGCCTGCTGATTGTAACGCGTGCTTCACTTCGTACGCATAATCCATATGGACAGACGGAGCGACTGGAATGACTTGCACTTGTACAGGCGCTAGCCATGTCGGAAACGCCCCTTTATACTCCTCAATCAAGAAAGCGACGAAGCGTTCCATCGTCGATACGACACCGCGATGGATAACGACTGGACGATGTGGTTTTCCGTCTTCACCGATGTATGTTAAATCAAAACGTTCTGGCAGTAAGAAATCCAATTGCACAGTCGATAATGTTTCATCTTTTCCTAGCGCTGTGCGTACTTGAACGTCTAATTTCGGACCGTAAAACGCCGCTTCTCCTTCCGCTTCGTAATAGTCAAGTCCGAGTTCGTCCATCGCCTCTTTTAACATGCTTTGTGCTTTTTCCCACATCGCATCGTCATCATAATATTTTTCTTTATCTTGTGGATCACGATACGACAGACGGAATGAATAATCAGTTAAACCGAAGTCTTTATATACCTCTAAAATTAAATTGACGACGCGCTTAAACTCGTCTTTAATTTGATCTGGGCGCACGAAAATATGTGCATCATTTAACGTCATGCCGCGCACACGTTGCAAACCTGTAAGCGCTCCAGACATTTCATAACGGTGCATCGTGCCGAGTTCAGCGATGCGAATTGGCAGTTCGCGATAGCTATGAATTTTATGTTTATACACCATCATATGATGTGGGCAGTTCATCGGACGTAATACAAGCTGCTCATTATCCATCTCCATCGGTGGGAACATCCCATCTTTATAATGATCCCAATGGCCAGACGTTTTATATAATTCCACGCTGCCAAGCACCGGCGTATATACGTGTTGATAACCAAGCGACAACTCTTTATCGACGATGTAACGTTCAATTGTTCGGCGAATCGTCGCTCCTTTTGGAAGCCAAAGCGGTAATCCTTGTCCGACCTTTTGCGATGTCATAAATAAGTCGAGTTCTTTTCCAAGCTTGCGATGATCGCGCTCTTTCGCTTCTTGTAAAAGGCGTAAATATTCATCTAAATCTTCTTTTTTGAAAAAGGCTGTTCCGTAAATACGTTGCAACATTTTGTTTTTGCTGTCGCCACGCCAGTATGCACCCGCCACACTTAACAGTTTAAACTCTTTTATTTTTCCTGTTGATGGCACGTGCACCCCACGACAAAGATCGAAAAATTCTCCTTGTTCGTAAATGGAGACAACTTCTCCTTCCGGAATGTCGTGAATAAGTTCAATTTTTAAATGATCCCCAATTTCTTCATAGCGACGAATCGCTTCTTCACGACTTACTTCTTTACGAACGATGTCCAAGTTTTCTTTCACTATTTTTTTCATTTCTTGTTCAATTTTCGGTAAGTCTTCCGCTGTAATTGGCACATCGACATCAATATCGTAGTAAAAGCCGTTTTCAATAACAGGACCAACGCCAAGCTTTACATCTTTATATAGTCGTTTAATCGCTTGCGCCATTAAGTGCGCTGTGCTATGGCGCAAAATGTCAAGCGCTTCTGACATATCTTGTGTAATAATCGAAAGCGCGCCATCTTCTTCAATTGGTGTGCGCAAATCAATCATGCGATCGTTCAGCTTCCCTGCAATTGCTTTTTTCTTTAAGCCAGGACTAATTGACGCCGCAATGCCTTCTGTTGTCACTCCTTTCGGAAACTCCTTTACTGCTCCATCTGGAAATGTGATCTTTACTACATCCGCCAAAGCTATTCACTCCTTTTTTAAAAATAAAAAAACTCGTCCCAAAAATGAGGGACGAGTTGGCTTCGTGGTTCCACCCTTCTTCCCGTTTATACAAATATATACAATGAGCGTATAAACGGCTTCATTTCGATAACGGCGCAAACCGTCAGCAATTACTAAACGGGGCATCGTCCCATTGTTCACTGCTGAAGTTTAGAGGTGGTAAGTGCATCTTTCGTGTTAGGAAGGTTTCAGCCTATGCCTTCCCTCTCTGTGAACCGTAAACATACACCCATGTCCTCATCATCACTTTTGACCTTATTCATTATGTATGTCATTATAAGCATATTTTTTTGGAAAATCAAGAGGTGTTCGAAGCTCCATTCGCTCTTGAAACACATTTTGAATCGTTTGAATCATTCCCACATCTGTGACATCTGTATACATATATATTTTTTCTGGTGCGATCGATACGAGCGGGGCTAATACAGATGTATCAATGTACATTGGCTGACTCACCATAAGGCGACGATCAATCAACTGCTTCAGTTGTTGAAACGACAAAGAAAAAAAATGTTCATCAAAAAATTGGAACGTATCGTTTTCATATACTAAATGAAGCACGTTCATTTGCGGCTGACGTGATGCAACAATTTCGCGCAACATATGAATAAACGCTTGATATTCTTGTTCTAGTTTGTATTCGTCAATGGCTAATTCAACATAATGCATCAATCGATCATAATACGGCTTTAACCGAAAAGTCATAAGCGACTCGAACGAAAATACACCTTCATGTAAACATTCATATAGCGATTGGGCAATCAATTGCTCGCGTGGCGTAGTCAATTTTTTTCCGAGACGATAGTCGTACCTTTCTCCATCAATAAACGAGTAAGTGAGCTGTAAAATTTGTTGTTGCTCTTCTTCATTCTCATAAAAGAACGTACGAGAAATAATTGATAAAATCCAACGTGCTTCAAACGCTTGAATGATACATGAAGTAAAAATCGGAATGAACAATGCGCGCATATGGGCAATATTCGATTCATGAAAGAAGACGGTAATCGTCTTGTCGTCGTAAAGCAATTTTCCATATGGTTGTGGTGCTTTATTCAATTCCACAAAAAGCCGTTGTGCATCTTGTCCATCTTGAAATACGATATAAATCAACGGTGCCCCCCCTTTTTCCAAAAACATGCTTGTTTTATATATATGGGGAACACCGTCTGTTTATCACATTTCGATTCGTCGATTTTTTCCTTTCATCTCGATCGGAGTAGCTAAATAAATAATTCGCTCAATAATTCGAGCCGCTTTCACCTGTTCTTCTTCACCTCGTTGTGAGTGAGCGAAGTGATGGGTAAGACGTTTCAAATCAAAGTTCGATGTAAAGCATGTCGGCAAATGCTCAAGCATACGATATTGTAAAATCGGACCGAGCACCTCGTCGCGCCACCAACTTGACATTAGTTCTGCCCCTAGATCATCGAGCATAAGAACAGGCACTTGCTTTGCATATTCAATCGTATCTTGAAACGCGTCCGTTTGAAGTGATGACTTTAATGAACGAACAAATTCCGGCACGTACACAAGAAATGAAGCAATATGTCTTTGGGCTAACTCATTTGCCATCGCTGCTAACAAATACGTTTTTCCAACGCCAAAAGAACCGTATAAATACAGTCCTTTCGTTCGTTTACCTACTTCATACGTTGAAGCAAATGTGTTCGCAAGTTCGATCGCTTCAATTCTTCCAAGATCGTCCGTCTCTAACTGATCAAATGATGCTTGTAGCATGTCACGCGGAATAAATAAACTACGAATGAGCGACTGTTGTTTTTTCCGTTCATCATCTTGCACTTTACGAGCACAGCGCTCGTATTGTACATCAATGTTTTTCCCTTGCCAAATTAAATGAGGTGTGTACCCTTTCAGTAAATTTGGACATTGTTCTAAACTTGGACAACGTTCACAATGCTTACTTTGTTGCACAAACTCATACAATTTCCCGAGATGTCGATTCAACATCGCATCCGTCACATCATGACCACGTAAAAACGATTGAACGTGTCGATCGTTTAAAATATCGCGCTTCATCGCCTCATATCGCTCTTTAAAATCATGACGATTCATTAAATGATGGATCGTTTCCCGAATTGGTTTCATCATTTATCCCCTAACTTTTCGGCTTTTTCAACCGTTCTTCCAACTCGCGTCGTTTTTGTTCTAGCTCTTCTTCCGATTTCACTTGTTTTCGCTCAAATTGTGAATAATCTGTTTGTAACCAATCTGGCAATAACTCAGTACGAATCGGCTTTTTCGAACCTTTTTTCTCTTTTTCTTTTATAAATGTTTCGTATTCACGCGCTTCTTTTTTCGCCAATTCCATCGCTTGCTTCACTGTGCGCACTTTTTTTCGCGCCCATGAACTAGCGATCTTTTCTACATATTTTTTCGGAAGCTTCATATCTGTACGCAGCATGACGTAATAAATCAGCACATTCATAACACCTGGTGGCAATTTTTGTTTAAACATAATCTCTTCAATGAGCTGCAAATCTGCTAGCGCTGGCTCAACGCCACCAGAAAAGTCCATAAGTAGTTGTCTCGGCGAAACGGTTTCAAGCTGCTTCATTAAATATTCTTCTTCGTTTTTTGGCTCGACATGCGCTATCGTCCGCTCCTCTAACGGCTGCACACGATCATATAGACGCGGAAGCGCCTCACCACGTTCAAATTGATACCATTCTTGTGCTGCTTTTCTTAATGCTTCGATATCAATTTGTTCAGCCGGATCTATAACACTCATCACAATTTTTTGCATGTCAAGCGGGCCAATGCCATATAAAAAGGCTAGCTTTTTGATCGCATCCTTCACTTTTTCAGTAATCGCACGACGTGGAACAAGATGATGGGACAGTCCTGCATAAAATGTGTCAAAATCAAATATATCATCTCGCATCGTATACATCGCTTGCTCTTTTCCTATATACTGCTGTCCGTCTTGCAACATGACTTCTTGCTTCGCTTCGTCGCTTAACTTATGAATCATTTTTTCAGGTTGGATCGATGAAAATACATCGTGAAATGAGCGAGTAACGGGTATGAAAGAAGTGCGATCGATGGCACGATCAGAAAAAAACTTTTTCAACTTTTGAAATTTTGTTTTTCCTACACGATCATATAAAAATACGTTTAAAACACCATCAGTAAAAAATTGTTCTGGTGTAAGAGGGAGGCAAAGTTCATAAATAAATACGCGTTCATCATTTTCATTCGTGCGCTTCATATACGTATTCAACAGCCCAATGCCCTCGAGCTTTAAACGTTCAGCATATATCGTCGGCAAACTGCATTGCATAATTGCCATTAAACTATGATGCGTCGTCTCTTCGCTCCATAAACGTGCTTGCTCTAGTTCGCTCCATAACGTCATATATAGACTATATGCTTGAGCACCAATTAACGGTTGATATAAAAGCGTCAATACTTTTCGATCTAGTTCGCTTAAAACACCATTCGCATGCACAATATATCGGTCGACGGCAATTAATTCTTTCCAGCTATATTCCATATTATCGACCTTCTTCTAAAAAGAGCATATTATGCCCTTTCCCCTTGTTCTTTTTTAATAAGTTCTTTTAATTCCTCAATAAAAACGTTTAAATCTTTAAATTGACGGTATACAGACGCAAAACGAACATAGGCAACTTCATCAATTTTTGATAGCCGTTCCATGACCATTTCACCAATCGTTTCACTTTTCACTTCATTTATACCGCTGTTGCGCAACTCTCGCTCAATTTGTTGCGTCACTTCCTCTAGTTGTTCTAGCGCAACCGGCCGTTTTTCGCACGCTTTAATGAGCCCGCGTAATATTTTTTCCCGGCTAAATTCTTCTCTCGTTCCCTCTTTTTTCACAACAATTAACGGTGTTTCTTCGATCCGCTCAAACGTTGTGAAGCGAAAATGACAACGTTCACATTCACGACGACGGCGAATGGAACGCCCTTCATCAACCGGACGCGAGTCAAGCACGCGCGTTCCATTGTGATGACACGACGGGCATTTCATATGTATCAGCTCCCTAGCAATGATCTTACCCTTATAGTAGACAAAAAAAGGCGCATATACAACTATTTATCGCTATATATTCCCGATCCGATATATGTAAATCGTTTAGCTAATTGATCGTATAAACGAATAATAAGTTGGCGACTAAACCCAAAGTCAATCGGAAACCATTTTGTTTCTGTCGTTACTGAAAAATCAATGGCTGTTTCAAATGGACGAACAGAAACGATTGTTGCAACAATAAATGCTTTTTTTCCTTTCGTTAGTGATACGCTTATTTCTCCGCGTTCTGCTGAAATCGCCACAATGTAGCATCCATCCATTTGCTCAAACATTTCTTTTACTGCTTGTAATGCAGCAGATTGTGTTGTTTTATAATAACGGCTTTTTAGCTGTTCATCCGGATGACGTTCAGATGTTTCATTATGATTGGTTAATACATATTTCCATTTCATCGTTCGTCTCCTCGCTTTTCAATGAATGATAAAAAAGAGGTGCAGAATCTACACCTCTTTCTCTCTTACATTTTATTATAAAGCTTTTGCTTGTTTAATTTCAATTGGACCCATACCACGAGGCAATTCAATTGTTTCGCGCGTTTGTGCACCTAACGCTTCTGCGATATAGTCAGCTGCAATCGTCGGATCTAAATGTCCACACGTGTAAACGTCGATGCTAGCATAACCGTGTTCAGGAAAACTGTGAATGGTTAAATGTGATTCAGAAATGATGACAACACCGCTAACGCCTTGTGGTGCAAATTTATGAAACGCAACTTCACGAATTTCAGCACCAGACTTTAACGCTGCATCAACAAATGTTTTTTCAATAAACTCCATGTCATTCAACTTATCAAAATCGCATCCCCAAAGTTCTGAGATAACGTGACGACCCATTGTATCCATGATCGTATCCCCCTTTTATGAATTTTAAAAAAAATAAACGATGAATTTCTTTTGCTTTTTGGAATGTATAACTACCACGGGGGAAAGTTAGTCCAAAGAGGTCCTAACCCTTTAAGTAGTCACATTACCACGCGTTCAAGAAGTTCACGAAAAATAGTATACTTCGTTTATATTTTTTTTTCAATATCGTTTTTTGTTTTTTTATAAAATGGGTAGAAAAATAACGCTGGGAACCCCCAGCGTTATGACATCGTAACCGTTTCATTTTTTAACAATTGTTTCGCAACAAGCTTTGTTAAGTCGACAACGCGACATGAATAGCCCCATTCATTATCATACCATGCTAATACTTTTACTTTCCGATTTTCGATCACCATCGTGGACAACCCATCAACAATGGCAGAATGTGGATTTGTATTAAAATCAATCGACACAAGCGGTTCCATCGTCACGTCTAAAATGCCTTTTAGAGATCCACGCGCAGCTTGCATAAACACCTCGTTTACTTCATCGACGGTGACGTCTTTTTTCACATCGACAACAACGTCAACAAGTGAAACGTTTGGTGTCGGAACGCGCAACGCCATACCATGCATTTTCCCTTTTAAATGTGGTAATACGAGTGCTAACGCTTTCGCTGCACCTGTTGTTGTCGGAATGATCGATTGTGCGCATGAACGTGCACGACGTAAATCTTTATGCGGATTGTCAATATTTTTTTGGTCGTTCGTATATGCGTGGACGGTTGTCATGAGTCCATTTTCGATCCCAAATGCTTCATCAAGCACTTTCACAACAGGCGCTAAACAGTTTGTTGTACATGAAGCGTTTGAAATGACGACATGCTCTGGAGAAAGCATATGTTCATTGACTCCCATAACAATCGTTACGTCCTCATCTTTTCCAGGTGCAGTTAAAATGACGCGCTTCGCTCCTGCTTCGACGTGCATCATTGCTTTTTCTTTTGCGTTAAACTTTCCTGTTGCTTCAATAACAATATCGATTTGAAGTTCTCCCCATGGTAATAGCCGTGGATCACGTGAATTTAGCAATTGCACTTTTTTTCCGTTTACAATTAAGCCGTCTTCAACCGCAATGACATCTCCGTCAAATTTACCGTGGTTTGAATCATATTTTATTAAATGAGCTAACGTTTCAGGCGGATAGCTCGCATTAATCGCTACAATGTCAAGATCATGCTCCATAATAGCTTTTCGGAACACCATACGTCCGATGCGTCCGAACCCGTTAATCGCTACTCTCGCTTTCATTATATAGCCCCTTTCAATATATGTGTTATACTATTTATCCGTTATATACAAAAATAGTATAACATTTTTAAGGTGTTTATGCTATAAAAAAATAAAAAAAGGCGTCCTATTTTTCAAGGACACCCCAACGCATTAAACATGCGTGCAATTGTTGTTTCGTTTCTTCGATCGTTCCATTATTATCAATGATCTCATCTGCTTTTTTTCTTTTTTCTTCAAGTGGCATTTGTGCTTTTATCCGCGCCCATGCTTCTTCAACCGAAAATCCATTACGCTCACGAAGGCGACGAAGTTGAGTTTGTTCATCAACATACACAACGAGAATACGGTCAACGAGATGCTCTAATTTACTTTCAAATAAAAGGGGGATGTCGAGAACAACTACTTTTTCCCCTTCTTTTGCATATTTCTCTTTTTGTTGCAACATATGTTTGCGAACAAGTGGATGAACAATGACATTTAACTGTTTTCGCTTTTGTTCATCATAAAATACGATCGCACCAAGCTTACGTCGATCAATCGCACCATTTGAATCTAAAATGTCGCGCCCAAACGTTTCTATAATCGGCCGATATGCCTCACCACCAAGTGATGTGACACGATGAGCGATTTCATCTGCATCAATGACAGGAATATGCAAGTCACGGAACATTGCCGCGACCGTACTTTTCCCACTAGCGATGCCCCCAGTTAATCCGATCGTTAACACCGCCTTCACCCCTACCTCATTTTAAAAATACCAATAACAATAAGCATAATCCCAGGTAAAAACGAGTATTTTTGTAGCCAGTCATACTTCCTGAACGATTTTCCAATTTTTAACCCACTAAATAAAAAACTAAAGCTAAGCAAACAAACGAGAAATGTAGTAAACAACAGAGAGTAATTTAACAGCGCTGCGCTCACGCCTGCCCCAAACGCATCGAGCGACAAGGCGATACCTAAAAATACCGCCTCCATCCCTGTAATCGTTCCTGAACGGTCAAAATCAGCCATCGTCGGTTTGCGTAAAATTTGAATGACAATGCCGAGCGAACGAATTTCTAAGTTCATTAAAAACTTTTCTTCATTGTCGTCTCTTTTAAGCATAAATTGGATGATCATCCATAGTCCTAATATGATTAGTATACTCCCACCCATTGCATTGGCAACGGTTGGTGAAAAAAACATATACAGCATGCGACCAATGCCCATCGCTACTAAAAATGTCATGCATGAAAAAAACGAAATAATAAGCAACGAACGAAGCGGAATGTGTACATTCCGCATACCATACGTAATACCGACAGTCAAACCATCGATGCTCACAGCTAAAGCAAGCAAAAATAAAGACCACGTAATCATATACGCCCGCCCCTTCCTTTGAAAAGCTACCATAGTATATGGAAGAGACCTAGGCAATGTTCTTACGCTATGTTTGACAATGTCTACAATAATGTGTACCGCGGTTAGCTACAGTTGTCTTTATAATAAGGTTCCCACAACGACGGCACGGCCTGTCTGCTCGGCCGTATACATATAATTGCGTTTGAAACGTCCCTGTCTTCCCTTGCGTATTAACGTACGTTCGAACAGTACTTCCGCCTTTTTCAATCGCTTCTTGTATCGTTTGAATGATCTCTCTATGTAACGCTTCGATTTCTTGGACAGTTAGCGTAGCTGCTACACGCTCTGGAGAAATGGAGGAACGAAACAACACTTCATCGACATAAATATTACCTAATCCTGCGACAATGGTTTGGTCAAGCAATGTCGCTTTAATCGTTCGCTTCGTCCGTTGAAGGTGATCGGTAAACCATGACACAGTAAATTGCTCGTCAAGTGGCTCAAGTCCGATGTTCGACAAAGGAGGAACGTGTAATTCCTTCCCTTTATCGAACAAATGCATCGTGCCAAATTTGCGAACATCGCGATAACGAAGTTCCGTACGATCAGTAAATGTAAAAAAGACATGCGTATGCCGATCAAATGGTTTATCTTCTTTTTCGTATATATAACGTCCTTCCATGCGTAAATGGGAAACAAGAGCAACATCATCCAATTGAAAAATTAAAAATTTCCCGCGTCGCTGAATATCGTAAATTGTCTGTCCTTTCAATCGTTCGCAAAATGTCTCTACTTCAGGGTATTGAACGATTTTCTCCCAAAGCACGTTCACACGTTCGATCGTTTTACCAACAACTAGAGGAAGTAATGTCCGTCGCACCGTTTCGACTTCCGGTAATTCTGGCATGCATGTTCACCCTTCCTTACTTTGCATCATACCATGTCGGCCCAAAATGATAATCGACTTTTAATGGAACACGTAATGAGACAGCGTTTTCCATTACATCAGGAACAATGTTTTTCAACAAATGTACTTCTTCTTTTGGCGCTTCTAAAATAAGTTCGTCATGTACTTGCAACAACAAACGGGCTTGTAGTCTTTCTTCCCGTAGACGGCTAGCTAAATCAATCATCGCTTTTTTAATAATATCGGCTGCACTTCCTTGAATAGGGGTATTCATCGCAGTTCGCTCTGCAAAGCTGCGAACATTAAAATTACTGCTCGTAATATCAGGTAAATAACGACGACGGTGAAGCAATGTCGTCACATATCCTTTTTGTTTTGCATCTTGGACAATTTCTTCCATATATCGTTTCACCCCCGGATAACTTTGGAAATATCGTTCGATAAATTCTGCTGCTTCTTTGCGCGTAATGCCTAAGTTTTGCGACAATCCGTAGTCGCTAATCCCATAAACGATACCGAAATTAACAGCTTTTGCTTGACGGCGCATTTGAGCAGTCACTTCTTCTTCCTTCACATGAAAAATATCCATCGCTGTTTTCGTATGAATATCGAGATTATGATGAAATGCCGCAATTAAATTTTCATCATCGGCCATATGAGCTAAAACACGCAACTCAATTTGGGAATAATCAGCAGAAAAAATCACCCAATCATCAAAAGATGGGACGAACGCTTGCCGAATTTTCCTTCCCTCTTCAATACGAATTGGAATGTTTTGTAAATTAGGTTCTGTAGAGCTTAAACGCCCTGTTTGGGTGAGCGCTTGTTGGAAAATAGTATGCACTTTTCCTGTATCTTTTCGGACAACTTTCATTAATCCTTCTACGTACGTCGATTGTAGTTTTCCAAGCTGACGGTAATGTAAAATTTGCTCAATAATTTCATGGTATGGTGCTAATTTTTCTAACACATCCGCCGACGTTGAATAACCTGTTTTCGTCTTTTTCACAATTGGTAACTGCAATTTCTCAAATAAAATCGCGCCGAGTTGTTTTGGAGAGTTGATGTTAAATGTCGTACCTGCTAGTTCATAAATGCGTTGCTCAATTTGTTGAAGTTGAGCAGTAAACTCTTTACCCATGTCTTGTAAACGGTTTACATCTACTTTTATACCGTAAAACTCCATTTGCGCTAAAATAAACGTAAGCGGTAACTCTAAGTGAATAAGCAATTCAAATTGTTCATTTTGTTTAAGTTCATGAATATATGTTTCTTTTAACGAAGCGATCGCTTTTGCTTTTCGTACGAGATGTTCAGCTAATACATTTGTCGGTGGAACAGCTTGTTTTGCCCCTTTTCCGTATACTTCTTCGTCACTTTGTACATCTGTATATTGTTTCGTTTTTGCAATAGCCGCCACATCGCCGTTAGCATCTGTCGGATTGAGTAAATATGCGGCTAATAATAAATCGAAATCGACACCTTTGAGTTCAATACCGTGCCACTTTAGCGCAACGATCGCTCGTTTTGCGTCAAATACACTTTTTTTGCATTGCTCATCTTCAAGCCACGTTTTAAATACAGACGACGCTAAAGCAACGTCCGTTGGAATAAAAAAGTGTCCACGTTCATTGACAAGCGCAAAGCCTAAAATAGGTGCTTGATGATAATTCGCATCCATCACTTCAACAAGAAGTGTACTTTCTTTTTCCAACATATGCTCGTCAATCGTTTGAACAGTAACAAATGAAATATCTTTTAACGATCGTTGTTCTTGTGAAGACCGACCAATTTTGTCCATAAGCGATGTAAAACCGAGCTCTTGAAACAACGTTGTCACTCGCTCGACATCATATGACTGCCATGCTAACTCATCGAGCGATAATGTCAGTGGGGCGTCGCGACGAATGGTAGCTAGCTGTTTACTTAATAACGCTTGTTCACGGTACGTTTGCAAGTTTTCTTTTAGTTTTTTTCCAGAAATATGTTCAAGTGAGGCAAGCACATGTTCAACCGTTCCATATTCTTTTAATAATTTTAATGCAGTTTTCTCTCCTATCCCTGGAACTCCTGGAATATTATCTGACGCATCTCCCATTAATCCTTTCAAATCAACAATTTGAGCAGGTGTTAGCCCATACTTCTCAAATACATGTTCTGGTGTGTATCGCTCTATATCTGTTATCCCTTTTTTCGTCACATGTACATGAATGCGTTCAGAGGCTAATTGTGTTAAATCACGATCACCCGAAATAATGACGACGTCAAATCCTTCTTTTTCCGCCTCCGTAGCAATCGTTCCGATAATATCATCTGCCTCATAATTTTCAAGTTCGTACGTACGAATGTTGTATGCATCAAGCAGTTCGCGTAAAAACGGAAACTGTTCCGATAATTCTGGTGGTGTTTTTTGTCTCCCACCTTTGTATTCTGTATACACTTCATGGCGAAATGTCGTTTTCCCTGCATCAAACGCGACGAGCATATGCGTCGGCTTCTCTTCTTCAATGAGCTTCATTAACATCATTGTAAAACCATAAATGGCGTTTGTATGAATACCCTTATCGTTATGTAACAGAGGCAATGCAAAAAAAGCGCGATAAGCGATGCTATTGCCGTCGATTAAGACTAATTTGTTCGCCAAACCGAAAACCTCCTCTTTCATTCACTTACGCTTATTTTACCATGATCACCGCCAAAAAAGAAAAAAGACGAGAACATTCGTTGTCCTCGCCTATTCCAAGACAATCGGCTTCTTGGATGAAGGGGTTTTCACTTGCTATGTTACCAATATTTTTTTAATACATGGTAAACTAATTGTAAATATATCGTTAAAAATCAGTCGTCGGCGCAAGCATCTGCACGAAAATGAACGGTGAATGTCGTCCCTACCCCCACTTCACTTTTTACAGAAATTGTACCGTGATGCGCCTCTACTAAATGTTTCACAATCGCTAATCCAAGACCCGTACCACCTGAGTTGCGACTTCGTGCTTTGTCCACACGATAAAATCTTTCAAAAATACGTGGAATTTCCTTTTGTTCAATTCCAATACCTGTATCGCTTACATGAACACGCAGTTCTTTATCGTCTTTTTCAACATAAACAGTGACACGTCCGCCAGCTGGTGTATATGTGATCGCATTACTAATTAAATTAATGAAAATTTGTTTAAGTCGATGTAAATCACCGTACATGTAACAAAGTGGTGTATTTGATGTCCATTCAATGGTAATTTGTTTATCGTTCGCTTTTGATTCAAGCATGACAATGACTTCTTTCAATACGTCATTCAAGTCAACAACAGATATATTTAACGTAAATCCTTGTTGTTCAATTTTCGATAAATCAAGCAAATCTTGAATTAAATGTTGAAGGCGCTCACTTTCTTTTAAAATAATCGTTAAAAAATATTCAAGCGTTTGCGCATCATGCATCGCTCCATCTAATAACGTTTCAGCAAACCCTTTAATCGATGTAATCGGCGTTTTTAATTCGTGCGAAACGTTCGCCACAAAATCTTTTCTCATTTGCTCAAGCTTTTTTAGCTCAGTAATATCGTGGAACACAATAATAATTCCTTTCCACTCATCATTCGTTCCAATAATGGGCGTTCCGTACACTTCAAAATGTTTTCGTTCAATACCAATCGGAAGAAGCATTTGTTTCCTTACATTTATTTCTGTCATAAATATTTCCTCTACAAGGGCGATAACTTCTTGATGTGGAAACGCTTCATAATATAAGCGATGTATGTAATCTAATGGATCAATATGGAACATTTCCTTATATGCGCGATTCATTAACGAAATGTACCCACGCTGATCAATTAAAATTAAGCCACTTCCCATATTTTCAATGAGAGCACGTAAGCGATCTTGCTGCATTTCTTGTGTACGAACCATTTCTTGTAAATTTCGCGCCAAAATGTTTAGCGATTGGCTAAGCATTCCCGTTTCATCTTCCCGACTTTCATACGTTCGAGCTTTATAATTGCCACGCGCCAACTCCATCGCCACTTTTGT
The DNA here is from genome assembly GCF_014201585.1 of Anoxybacillus tengchongensis. GTDB lineage: Bacteria > Bacillota > Bacilli > Bacillales > Anoxybacillaceae > Anoxybacillus > Anoxybacillus tengchongensis. Next base: position 96,326 of record NZ_JACHES010000008.1, on the reverse strand, counting down.
TGCTGCTTCAATCGGTTTTGTATACTGGTTTGTAATTTTAATACCTAATAAAAGAATAATGAAAAAAGCAATCGTTAAGCTGAACGTGAGCAACAACCAAATTTGTTCGTCTACCCGCTCAATCGCATCCATCGGCAAGCTTATGACAATATATCCGAGTTGTTGATCACGTTGCCAAAATGAAACTGCATAATAATATAAGTCTTGTTCTTCTTCAAATATAACTGATTCATCTTCTTTTTTTAATAACGTTTGAATGAGCTTTTGATGACGTTTTTTATCAATCAATACGTAATTATTTGTATCTAACAGAACTTTTCCGTCTCGATCAACAATTGTGATGCGGGCAGATAGCATATCGCTAATGGCGTTCAATCGCTGCCGAAACATATCAGAATGGAGTGATTTACTTTCCATATATAGAGCCAAAAGTCTTGCCTCTTTCTCCATTCGATCATGCACAGTATCTGCATAAAATTTTTGAAACAATTGGCCTAATAGCAAACCGAGGCCAAATAAAACGGATAAAATGACGGAAATAAGCCCGAGCAATAGTCGGGAGCGAAATTTATTCATCCGCTTTCGGCTCCTCCAATTTATATCCTAACCCGCGTATCGTTTTAATATATACAGGCTTTCGTGTATCATGTTCGATTTTGTCACGCAAATGACTAATATGCACATCGACAATGCGTGTATCCCCTGCAAAGTCATAGTTCCAAACCGCGCTTAATAATTGATCACGTGTCAATACACGCCCTTTATATTTCGCTAAGTATGCTAATAGTTCAAATTCTTTCGGAGTGAGTTCTAATCTTTGTTGTGCAAAATAAGCCTCATAACGATCCGGGAAAATTTTTAGTTGTCCGACAACGAGCGAATCGTCGCTATGTTCTTGTTTTTCTTCTTGTCCTAGTACGGTCGTTCGGCGTAAAATAGCTTTAACGCGTGCTACAACTTCACGTGGGCTAAACGGCTTGGTCATATAGTCATCGGCACCCAATTCAAGCCCAAGTACTTTATCAAATTCATCATCTTTTGCTGTCAACATTAAAATAGGAGTCATCACTTTTTGTTGCCGTAGCTGCTTGCATACTTCAATTCCATCTAATTTCGGTAACATTAAATCGAGAATAATAAAATCAGGGCGCTCCTCTAACGCTTTATGAAGCCCTTCTTCCCCATCATAAGCTGTCAATACGATAAACCCTGCCTGTTTTAAGTTGTACTCTAGCAACGTAACAATCGACTGCTCATCATCGACAACTAACACACGTTTCGACATAACCATCCTCCAACAACGTAAATTTGTTACATTTTTATTATAACGAATGATGTAAAAAGAAAAAAATAAAAAAGAGGCAACGCCTCTTTTTTAAAAGTTGTCTAATGCTTTTTCTTCAACAAACGGATATGGCGGAACGACACGCAATGCCCCAACTAATATTTCTTCCCCATCTCGCGCAGCTTGAATCGAAATATGAATTTCATTATTTTCTTCATCCACATCAGTCACTTCAAATAAAAATTCAACATGTTCATAATGATATACCGGTCGTTTAAATTCAATCGTTTGGGAAATGATGTGGCTTCCTGGTCCCGGCAAATATTTTGAAACAGCCGACGTAATGATACCTGTTAACATAATGGTTGGTACAATCGGACGTTTCCATGGCGTTTGAGATGCGTAGTCATGTTGAATATAAAGCGGATTGGCATCGTTTGTTAGCCCTAAATATAACAATAAATCCTTATCTTCGATCGCTTCCGTTAATACGAGCTTCTCACCAACGGAAATGTCTGAAATTAAACGTCCAAGTTTGCGTTTTTTGCTCAGCATACCCATCTCCCCTTTGTTTGACCATATATAAAAATTCGGGGATTCCCCCCGAATTTTTATTATTGTAATACTTTCATCACATTTTTCACCGACTCAACAGATTTTGCTAACGCTACTTTTTCTTCTTCTGTTAGCTCTAATTCGATAACTTTTTCAATTCCGTTGCCACCTAAAATGGTTGGCACACCTAAATAAATACCTTCATATCCGTATTCGCCTTCTAAATAAGCGATGGCTGGAAGAACTCGGCGCTGGTCTTTCACAATTGCTTCAACCATTTCAGCAAGGGATGCAGCGGGCGCATAATAAGCACTGCCGTTGCCAAGCAAGTTCACAATTTCACCGCCACCTTTGCGGGTACGTTCAACGATGGCGTCTAAACGATCTTTTGGAATTAACGTTTCAAGAGGAATGCCACCCGCATACGAATAGCGCACAAGTGGCACCATATCATCTCCATGACCTCCTAAAACAAATCCCGTAATGTCTTTTACAGATAAATTTAATTCTTGTGCAACAAATGTACGGAAACGTGCGGTATCCAACACCCCAGATTGACCGATCACACGGTTTTTCGGGAAACCGGATTCTTTAAACACCGTGTATGTCATCGCATCAACAGGATTCGTTAATACGATAATAAAGCAGTTCGGCGAATATTTGACGACTTCTTTCGTGACCGCCTTCATAATACTTTGGTTTGTCGTGACTAAATCATCGCGGCTCATGCCGGGTTTACGCGCAATGCCAGCGGTGATCACAACGATATCTGAATCAGCTGTATCTGCATAATCCGACGTACCGATGATGTTGGCGTCAAATCCAAGAACCGGGCTTGACTCAAGCATATCGAGCGCCTTTCCTTTTGTTGGATTTTCCAACTGCGGAATGTCGACAAGAACAATGTCCCCGAGCTCCTTTTGCGCTAAAATGAACGCTGTTGTTGCTCCCGTAAATCCAGCACCGATAATTGAGATTTTTTTACGTTTCATACCCACGTTCTTCCATCCCCTTTTTTATTTTATTCTCCCATATTTCGAATGAGAGCATCCGCGAATTCAGAACATTTCACCTCTGTTGCACCTTCCATTAAACGTGCAAAGTCGTATGTGACCACTTTAGATGCAATAGTTTTTTCCATCGAGTCAATAATCAATTTTGCTGCTTCATTCCAACCGAGATGCTCAAACATCATTACGCCAGATAAAATGACAGATGATGGGTTCACTTTGTCTAATCCTGCATATTTCGGTGCAGTTCCGTGCGTCGCTTCAAAGATCGCATGGCCTGTTTCGTAGTTAATGTTTGCACCTGGGGCGATACCGATGCCGCCTACTTGTGCTGCAAGCGCATCTGAAATGTAGTCACCGTTTAAGTTCATTGTCGCAACGACATCGAACTCACGTGGACGAGTTAAAATTTGTTGTAAGAAAATATCTGCAATCGAGTCTTTAATAATAATTTTTCCTGCTGCTTCTGCTTCTGCTTGTGCTCGGTTTGCAGCTTCTTTTCCTTGCATTTCAACGATGCGGTCGTATTCAGCCCAAGTAAATACTTGATCTCCGAATTCTTGCTCAGCTAATTCATAACCCCAGTTTTTAAACGCACCTTCTGTGTATTTCATAATGTTTCCTTTATGAACGAGCGTAACCGATTTCCGACCGTGGTCAATGGCGTATTTAATTGCTGCGCGCACTAATCGTTTCGTACCTTCTTCTGAAATCGGCTTAATACCAATACCAGATGTTTCAGGGAAACGAATTTTACGTACACCCATTTCGTTTTGTAAGAAATCAATTAATTTTTTCACTTCTGGTGTTCCTTTGGCATACTCAATTCCCGCATAAATATCTTCCGTATTCTCACGGAAAATAACCATGTCTGTATCTTCAGGGCGCTTAACCGGAGAAGGAACTCCTTTGAAATAACGAACAGGGCGTAAGCAAACAAATAAATCGAGCTCTTGACGAAGTGCAACGTTTAATGAACGGATTCCACCACCTACTGGCGTTGTTAATGGGCCTTTAATGGCAATTATGTATTCACGAATCGTATCAAGCGTTTCTTGTGGCAACCATTCACCTGTCAATTTAAACGCTTTTTCACCAGCAAGCACTTCTTTCCAAACGATTTTACGCTCACCTTTATAAGCTTTTTCCACAGCCGCTTCTAACACCCGAGATGCAGCTGCCCAAATATCAGGACCTGTCCCGTCCCCTTCGATAAATGGAATAATTGGGTAGTTTGGAACGTTTAATACTCCATTTGTAACCGTAATTTTTTCACCTTGCATCACAATAACGACCTCCAAATCATGTAGTATAAAAAGGTGAGAAAGGCGAGTTTCCCACCTCTTGTAGCCATCACTATGCTCGCTCTTCAAGCGGCACGTATACTTGTCTCATAGGTCCCGTATATTCAGCACGCGGACGAATGAGACGATTGTTTTCGTACTGTTCTAAAATGTGCGCAAGCCATCCAGACATGCGGCTAATCGCAAAAATTGGTGTAAATAAGTCATGATCAATTCCTAAACTATGGTAAACAGAAGCAGAGTAGAAATCAACATTTGGCGGTAAACCTTTTGTCGATGTGACAATCTCCTCAATTTTCACCGACATATCATACCAATGTGGTTCACCTGTTAATTTCGTCAATTTTTCAGACATTTTCTTTAAATGCTTAGCGCGTGGGTCTCCATGACGATAAACACGATGACCGAAGCCCATAATTTTTTCTTTATTATTTAGTTTGTTATGAATGTACGTTTCTACATTTTCAAGCGTGCCGATTTCCGTCAACATTTTCATTACCGCTTCGTTCGCTCCGCCATGAAGTGGCCCTTTCAACGCTCCAATCGCTGCTGTAATGCCAGAGTATACATCTGATAAAGTGGCAACACAGACGCGCGCAGTAAACGTTGAAGCGTTCAATTCATGATCTGCATGAAGCACAAGCGCTTTATTAAACGCTTCCTCAGCAATCGGATCTGGTTCTTTACCTGTTAGCATATATAAAAAGTTTGCCGCAAAACTTAAATCTTTGCGCGGTGGCACAGGTTCTAAACCTTTTCGAATGCGCGAAAATGCAGCTACAATTGTTGATATTTTCGCTTGTAAACGAATGGCTTTCCGATAGTTTGCCTCAGGATTCATCGCTTCCGCTTCTTCATCGTATAAGCCAAGAAATGAAATTGCTGTACGAAGCGCTGCCATTGGATGAACTTGATCAAGCGGATACATTTTAAAATGATCAATGACTTGTTGTGGAATATCGGCATTTTCCGCTAACTGTTTGGTCAACGTTTCTAACTCTTCCTTGTTTGGCAGTTTGCGATGCCAAAGCAAATAAACGACCTCTTCAAACGTAGCGTGTTCAGCTAAATCATCGATATTATACCCAACATATGTGAGCGTATCGTCGATGATTGAACTAATTGTGGAAGTGGTTGCTACAACCCCTTCGAGACCGCGAGTTACTGTCATCTTACATCTCTCCTTTTTTTCTTTTATTCCCCTTTTCCCATGTTGAACCGCGTCGTCGAGCGATTGCTCAAAACAGTTGAATAAAAATGCAAAGAAAATGCTTACATTTTGTTATATATTCACCTATTCGCTTCACAAAGCGAGCAGGGGAATATATACGATAGTTTCGTACATGCTCCACTACCATTATAAACAATTATCAGACTTTTGTGAACTAAAAGAAATCATAATTCAAAAATATTATTATAAAAAAGTAATCAATTAAGAAAATACATCGACTATTTTCATGATTACATATGCAATGCCAGCACCTATTAACGGGCCGACAGCGACCCCTTTAAATAAAGATACAGCTAAAATCGTCCCAAGAACAAGCGCAGTCGTCATATGTGGATCTTTCGCAAGCAATGTAACGCCTCCTTTTGCCAACAAAGCGACCGCAACCCCTGACAACATTGCAATCCAAGCGTAAACTGAGCGAACAGACTCTGTCAGTTCTTTCAACCCTATTTTTCCAGTTGCAATTGGAACTAATACAGCAATCGTAATCATCGTCACACCAAGATTAATTCCTTTTTGTTCTAAATAAGGAAATATTTTAGAGTTTAATCCGATACTTTTCACAACAAGTAAAAAAAGTACAGCAACAATAAGGGAATGATTTTTTGCTATCATACCAATGACAAGGAGAATAAATAAAAAAATAAATGGTTGCACAGAATATGCCTCCTTCTTTGAAACTTTTTCTTCTTTTGCATTGTATATTATAATAGCTGTAAATGACAAAAGACGGGAGGTGAGGGAATGTCGAATCGATATTTGTACAGTTCCCTTCGTTTTTTATTTGTGATCGTCGTGATCATTGCTGGATTAACAAGCTTATATTATTTGTCCACGTTAACGTACCCGTTTTTAATTGCGTTAGCGATCGCCTTTTTCATTAATCCGATTGTCGATGTAATGGAGAAAAAAACGAAAATACCAAGGGCGTTGGCAGTCATCGTTGTTTTAATTCTTTTACTTGCACTCGTTGCTGGACTTGTCACCCTTCTTATTGCAGAAATTGTGACTGGAACACAATACTTAGCAACAGTTGTGCCAAATCATTTTCAAAAACTCGTTATTTATATGGAACAGTTTGTGGCAAGCCAAATCATCCCGCTCTATAACCAACTAGCTACACTGTTTAAAAATTTAGACACATCACAACAAGATACGATTATGTCAAACATTCAATCTGTTGGAACAAAAATTGCTACAACGGTAGGGCAATTTATCCAAAATATATTACAAAATATACCTTCTATCATTGGATGGTTACCTAATTTTGCAACAATTTTTATTTTCTCGTTACTTGCCACATTTTTTATAAGCAAAGACTGGTATCGTCTAAAAACATTGTTTCAAAAGTTATTACCAAACAAAGTGCAAACGAGCACGACAAAAGTGTTTGCCGAATTAAAAAAGGCGCTATTTGGGTTTCTTAAAGCGCAAGCGACACTCATTTCTATTACAACACTGATCGTACTAGTCGGCTTACTTGTGTTGCGAGTAGAATACGCGATTACAATCGCTCTTATTATCGGCATTGTTGATATTTTACCGTATTTAGGAACAGGATTAGTGTTCGTTCCATGGATTGTTTACGCAGCGATGAGCGGCGATACTCACTTTTCTATCGGCCTTGGTGTTCTATATCTCGTCGTTCTCGTACAACGGCAAGTGATGGAACCAAAACTTCTCTCCTCTAATATCGGACTCGATCCGTTAGCTACATTGATCGCTTTATTTGTCGGTTTCAAATTGATCGGTTTTCTCGGCTTAATCGTTGGACCTGTATTACTTGTCATTGGTCGAACACTACATCATGCTGGCGTTTTTCAAGATATTTGGAACTTTATTATCGGAAAAAAGGAAGCATAAGCCATTAAGCTTATGCTTTTTATTTTCGAATATAAATCCATGTTTTTGTATAGAACATCTTCTTAAACAGGCGAACAAGCCACGGTTTTATTTTTTCACGCGCAAATGGGAGAAGTAAAATAAAACCTGCCGTATCTGTAATAAATCCCGGCGTTAGCAACAATGTTCCACCAACTAAAATACAAGCACCATCTAATAGCGCATCGCTCGGTATACGTCCATTCTTGAACTCATATTTCACCCGCTGCACCGTATGCAATCCTTGTTTTTTCGCTAAAAATGCACCGATCATGCCTGTCAAAACGATTAGTGAAAATGTTGGCCATATGCCAATTGCCTTTCCCGCCAACACAAGAACGACAATTTCTAGCGCTGGAATCACGATAAAAAGAAGAAAAAAGATGTTTCGCACATACATCCCTCCAAAATAATAAAGAAGGGGATGTCCCCTTCTTTATTATAGCACGCTCGCATGACCACGATAAATAGCACCGAAGCTCGCATCTACCGTAATGTCTTGTCCATCTTTTAAAATAGCTGTTGCGTTGTTTACACCGACAATTACCGGGATTCCTAAGCTTAAGCCAACAACAGCCGCATGGCTTGTTAAGCCACCTTCTTCGGTGATGATGGCCACAGCTTTTTCTAATGCTTTCATCATGTCCGCATCTGTCGCTGGGGCGACTAAAATGCCACCTTCCATCATTTTTTCAAGCGCTTCTTCAGCCGTTTTAGCTACAACGACTTTTCCGAATGCGGATTTACGACCAATGCCTTGGCCTTTCGCAATCATATCGCCAATCATATGCACTTTCATTAAGTTAGTCGAGCCTGTTTCTCCAACCGGAACACCTGCTGTAATGACAACAAGATCACCATGTTTCACGATACCTGTATCGATAGCCGCCTCAACAGCAATATCAAGCATCTCATCTGTTGACGTCGCATGTTGGGCAACGCGCGGATGAACACCCCAAACGAGTGCTAATTTACGAGAGACAGCTTCATTTGATGTAACAGCGATAATTGGCGCTTTTGGACGGTATTTCGAAATCATACGTGCTGTATGACCGCTTACTGTCGGTGTCACAATTGCTGCAACATCTAAGTTTAACGCCGTGTGAGCAACCGATTGTCCAATTGCATCTGTAATTGTTGTTCCGCTTTGTTTGCTCCGTTTTGATAATAAATCGCGATATTGTAACGCTTGCTCTGTGCGCAAAGCAATGCGGTGCATCGTTTGTACCGCCTCAACTGGGTAAGCACCGGCTGCTGTTTCTCCGGAAAGCATAATTGCATCTGTACCATCAAAAATGGCGTTCGCTACATCGCTTGCCTCTGCACGAGTTGGTCGCGGATTGCGTTGCATTGAATCAAGCATTTGTGTCGCTGTGATGACCGGTTTTCCGAGCGCATTACATTTTTTAATTAACTCTTTTTGCACAAGTGGTACTTCTTCCGCTGGAATTTCGACACCTAAATCCCCGCGAGCAACCATTAAACCGTCTGCCACTTCTAAAATCTCATCAATATTGTCTACGCCTTCTTGATTTTCAATTTTTGGGATAATTTGAATGTGTAATGCGTTATGTTCTTCGAGTAATTCGCGAATTTCAAGCACATCGGAAGCACGTCGAACAAACGATGCAGCAATGAAATCGATGCCTTGTTCAATACCGAAACGAATGTCATCTGCATCTTTTTCCGTAATGCCTGGCAATTTGACTTTCACGCCTGGAACGTTGACACCTTTTTTATTTTTTAATACGCCGCCGTTCAACACTTTTGTTTTGATTTCTTTCGCTTCTTTGTCAACAGCTAATACTTCTAAACCGATTAACCCGTCATCTAATAAAATGGTTGAACCGACATGTACGTCATCAATGAGTCCTTCATAAGTAATCGAAAATTTTTCTGGTGTACCAAGTACTTCTTTCATCGAAATGGTGACTTCAGCACCTGCTTTTAACTCAATTGCACCATTTTCCATGTTGTGTGTGCGAATTTCTGGACCTTTTGTATCCAATAAAATGGCAACAGTTTTCCCAGTCATTTTTGATGCTTCACGAATGTTGCGAATGCGTGCAGCATGCTCTTCATGACTTCCGTGAGAAAAGTTAAGGCGTGCAACGTTCATTCCCGCTTCGATAAGTTGCACAAGTTTTTCTACGCTTTCACTCGCAGGACCGATCGTACAAACAATTTTCGTTTTGCGCATAAATACCCTCCTACACTTTGCATATGGAAACGATACCACAAATATCCATTAAATTGAAAGCTCTTTTGATAGTTGGTACATTTTCTGATCGACTGTATGTTTTTGGGCTAACGCTTCAATAATATCATGATCAACTAGTTGGTTATTTTGAATACCAACGCAACGTCCGCCCTTTCCTTCGAGTAACAACTCTACTGCGCGCGCACCTAGACGGCTTGCAAGAACACGGTCAAAAGCAGTTGGGGAACCACCACGTTGGACGTGACCTAACACTGTCACACGCGTTTCGAACCCTGTTGCTTCTTCGATGCGCTTACCGAATTCTACACCGCTACCGACACCTTCTGCAACAACAATGATGCTATGTTTCTTACCACGTTCATGTCCGCGTTTGAGACGCGCAACTATTTCGTCCATATCATAATCGGCTTCTGGGATTAAAATGCTTTCTGCTCCACCTGCAAGACCTGCCCAAAGCGCAATATCACCTGCATGACGTCCCATGACTTCAATGACATATGTACGTTCATGAGATGTCGCTGTATCGCGAATTTTGTCAATCGCGTCAATGACCGTATTTAACGCGGTATCAAAACCGATTGTAAAATCTGTTCCTGGAATGTCATTATCGATTGTTCCTGGTACACCAACACACGGATAACCGTGTTCTGTTAACTTTTTCGCACCTTGATATGAGCCGTCGCCACCGATGACAACAAGCCCTTCAATCCCATGTTTTTTCAACTGCTCAATTCCTTTTAACTGTCCTTCCAACGTTTTGAATTCTGGGCAACGGGCAGTATATAACATCGTTCCGCCACGATGAATAATATCGCCAACATCCCCGATTTCAAGCTTTTTAATTTGACCGGCAATTAATCCTGCATATCCATGGTAAATGCCGTACACTTCTAATCCGTGATAAATCGCCTTCCGGACGACTGCACGAATGGCAGCATTCATTCCCGGCGAATCGCCACCGCTTGTAAGCACACCAATTCTTTTCATCGCTCTTCACCTCTTTAAAAAAATAAAATAAGAAGTATGACCTCTTACTTTAAGATAACATGAAGGTATATGGAACACAATACATAATGAAATGTTTCACAAAACGTTGATTTTTTTTCACTACAAAAAGTTTGCCCAAAGTCGTCTATTTCATGTAAAGAAAAAGGCCATCTAACATGGATGACCTTTTTACATAACCGAAACATGTTGTTCGGATTCAATAAAATCGCCAATCTTCTTATATTTTTCATATCGTTGCGCAATCAACTGTTCAGCACGTAATGGAAGCAATTCACGCAAGGAACGTTTAAGCACATCATCAATATATTTCGCTTGTTCGTCCACATTTCGATGGGCACCACCGCGCACTTCTGGAATCATTTCATCGATGACACCAAGCTGTTTTAAATCTTTTGCTGTAATTTTCATCGTTTCTGCAGCTTTTTTAGCAAGTGATGCATCTTTCCATAAAATTGCTGCTGCCCCTTCTGGTGAAATAACGGAATACGTTGAATTTTCAAGCATGTGAACGTAGTTTCCGACACCGAGTGCAAGCGCACCACCGCTTCCTCCTTCGCCAATGACAATACATACAACCGGAACCGTCAATCCCGCCATTTCAAATAAGTTTCGCGCGATGGCTTCACTTTGTCCTCTTTCTTCTGCCGCTTTTCCAGGGTATGCACCTTTCGTATCAATAAAACAAATAATCGGACGCCCAAACTTTTCAGCTTGTTTCATTAAGCGAAGCGCTTTTCGATATCCTTCTGGATGTGGCATACCAAAATTGCGACGAATATTTTCTTTCGTATCTTTCCCACGTTGGTGGCCAATGACAGTCACAGGCAGCCCATGATATTTTGCAATTCCTCCTACGATCGCTTCATCATCACCAAAACAACGATCACCGTGACATTCGAAAAAGTTTGTAAACAACCGTTCAATATAATCAAGCGTTGTCGGGCGATTCGGATGGCGCGCAATTTGCACACGATCCCATGGGCTTAAATGAGCATAAATATCATTTTCAAGTTTTTCAAGTCGGGCTTCTAATTTATTAATTTCATCAGAAAAATCAACGTCCCGATGCTTTGTAAATTCTTTTAATTCACTAATTTTTTTTCGTAATTCTACAAGTGGTTTTTCAAATTCTAATTCGTACGCCATTCGTCTCCACCTCGCGATTGGTGAATGTCTAATACATTCGTTAATACGTCTTTTAGATCATGACGCGAAATTACAGCATCTAGTTGTCCATGTTTCAATAAAAATTCGGCTGTTTGAAAATCTTCTGGCAACTCTTCACGAACGGTTTGTTCAATGACACGTCGTCCTGCAAAACCGATAAGCGCCCCTGGCTCAGCGAAATTGTAATCTCCAAGCGAGGCGAAACTTGCTGATACACCACCTGTCGTCGGATGAGTCATCACTGAAATAATAAGCCCACCTTGTTCGCTAAATAGTTTTAACGCTGCGCTCGTTTTCGCCATTTGCATTAAGCTTAATACACCTTCTTGCATGCGCGCTCCACCTGAAGCGGTAAAAATAATAAAAGGCACTGATTTTTCCATCGCTCGTTCGATGGCACGTGCGATTTTTTCTCCAACGACCGATCCCATACTTCCCATGCGAAAACGAGAATCCATTACGGCAATGACGACAGGAAAACCGTTAATCGTTCCTTCTCCTGTGACGACCGCTTCATTTAGTTTTGTTTTCTCACGATCTTCCTCCACTTTTTCGATATATTGAGGAAAATCGAGCGGATTTTTAGAAAGAAGGTGACGGTCGTATTCTTGAAACGTTCCTTCATCTAACAAACACGCAATGCGTTCGGGAGCAGACATCGGATGATGATAGCCGCATGATATACAAACGCGTAAGTTTTTCACTAGTTCTTTTGTATACATGATTTTTTTACATTTCGGACATTTCGTCATAATGCCTTCTGGTACATCTTGCTTCGCTTGTTCAGAAGGAATCGTGGCATACTTTTTCTTTTTAGAGAACAAATCTTTCAGCACATATTTCCCTCCCTTACTTAGTCCACTTCTACTTTACCGAATGGAGACAACTTTGTTTGTCATATTGTGTCAGTTTTCTTTCGACATTTTTTGCATCACGTATTGTTCATAAATCGCTGTCGCTTCTTCACACGACCGTTTTTGTAGCGCCGTCCTCATTTGTTCATAAAACTCGGAAGGGAGAGTCAACGTATATACGTGTTCAAAAAAGTCGTTTAATACAAGCCAAATGCGCAACAATAAATAGTTATCGGTTGCTTCCACAACTCGTTGAAAAAATAAATCATACGTATGCTCAGCACGGGCTATATGCTCGAGCTTCTGATCAGTTAGTCGTTCGCAAGCAAGCTGTAGACATATTCGTTCAATAAGCAGTTTTGTTTCGATTAAATCTCGTTTTTCCCGATTTCCTTGCAAAATAAACGAACCGAGTAGTTGAATGAGCTGATGGTCACCAAACGGTTTCATAAATGTTCCTTCTCCGCGACGCGTTTCAATTAATCCAAGCAACTCTAACGCTCGCAACGCTTCACGAACGGAAGAGCGACCGACTCGTAATCGGTCCGCTAACTCTCGTTCAGAAGGCAATCGATCCCCTGGTTGAAGCCCTGCTTCTTCAATCATGCGATGAATTTGCCAAAACGTTTCAATGTACACTTTAGAAGTAGTCATCGATGTCCTCACCTGCAATCAAAGCTAATTGTCGTGTTCGCTTTTCTACATCTTTTGGATCAACAATCACTTGGGCCACTCCTGTTTCGATTGCTGCTTTTGCCACAGCAGCAGCAACTGCTGGAGCGACGCGCGGATCGAACGGAGCAGGAATCACATAATCCGCACGCAACTCATCTTCTGCAATTAAATGTGCTATCGCTTCAACTGCCGCTATTTTCATTTGTTCGTTAATTTGTTTTGCACGCACATCAAGCGCTCCTCTGAAAATACCTGGAAATGCTAACACGTTATTCACCTGATTCGGATAATCAGAACGTCCTGTGCCAACAACTGTTGCCCCTGCTTGTAACGCTTCTTCCGGCATAATTTCCGGCGTTGGATTTGCCATCGCAAAAATAATTGCATCTCGATTCATCGTTTCAACCATGCTAGCTGTCAATGCTCCTGCAACAGACACACCAATAAATACATCCGCACCAACGATCACTTCTTCTAACGTGCCAGCTTTTTTCTCATGGTTTGTCCATTGTGCAACTTCATGTTTCATCTCATTCATTCCGTACGGGCGTCCCTCATAAATTGCCCCTTTGGAATCGCACATGATTATATGTTTTACACCATAACAACGAAGCAACTTCATGATCGCTATTCCTGCTGCACCTGCTCCATTAATCACAACTTGAATATGTTCTATTTTCTTATTCACTAATTTCAATGCATTCACTAAACCGGCAACAGTCACGATCGCTGTTCCATGTTGGTCGTCATGAAAGACCGGGATGTTTAGTTCTTTCTTTAAGCGTTCTTCAATGATAAAACAATGCGGAGCTGCAATGTCTTCTAAGTTAACGCCACCGAATGTCGGCTCAAGTAGCTTCACTGTTTGAATAATTTGTTCTGCGTCCGATGTATTTAAGCAAATCGGAAACGCATCAACTCCCGCAAAACTTTTAAAAAGCACGGCCTTTCCTTCCATGACTGGTAGCGCTGCTTCGGCTCCAATATTTCCAAGTCCTAATACTGCGCTTCCATTCGATACAACAGCTACTGTATTCGCTTTTAATGTATAATCGTATATTTTGTTCGGTTCATGATGGATAACTTTGCACGGTTCTGCTACACCAGGAGAATAAGCCAAGCTTAAATCGTAAGCATTTTTTAACGGTACTTTCGCTTTTATTTCTAGTTTTCCTTGATAACGCTCATGCATATGAAGCGCTTTTTCAAATAACGACACTAACAATCCCCCCACGAAGTGGCCGTTACTGGTCTGACCACTTAACTTCTATAAAAATATAATAAAAATGAAAAATAGTAAAGCATTTTTATTTCACAACAACATTCCCATCCCCAAGCAATGTTGTCAATTTACGGATAATATCATCGTTTGGAGATATTGCGTACTCATGAGAAAGCTGCACTTTTTTTCGTTCTTTTTCATAATACAAAATAACAGGTGCATATCCTCGATGAGCGGTTAATATATGTTTTAACCGTTTTAATACAGCTGGTGATGCATGTTGTTCATCAATTTTGACATACACACATACCGGCTTTCTTACTTGTTGTACGATAAGATGCCAACCGCTCGGTCGCTGCTCTATTTTTCCTTCCATATAAAGCACGCTTCCTTGTTGCAATAAAGCATGAAACCGCCTATAGCTCGTTGGAAATACAATTGCATGCCACTCATCACTATCATCACAAATTGTAGCAAACACCATTTCTTCCCCTTTTTTTGTCCGCTTTTTCGTCACCTCCTCAACATATACAATCACCTTTCCTTCCTTCGCCCTTTCTATAATCCATTCATACATACGTTTTGCTCCCCACATCGAGTAAAAGTGTGAAAATGATTCAACAGGATGAGGGGACACGTATACATTAAGCCATTGTTTCTCATATTTCAGTTGATCGATGAGCGATAGCGGTTCAGCGTGGACGTATTTTGGCCGTATATTCAGAGGAAGATTCATCAACTCTGCATGCTCAATCGCAACATCAATACTTGCATAAAGAGTGGCACGCTCGATATGAAATTCATCAAAGCAGCCAGAAAAAATAAGTGCTTCAATTATCTTTTTTTGCGAAGGCTCAATACGTAGTCGCAAAACGAAATCAAAAAAATCGGCAAATGGGCGTTTTTGACGCTCCTTGATTATTTGCTTGACAAAGGCGGCGCTTACTTGCTTAATCGCTAACAATCCAAAACGAATGCCGTTGTCATGAACGGTAAAGTGCCCTTCGCTTTGCGTAATGGAAGGGGGAAGTAAACGTATTTTTTTGTTCCGAAGCTCGTATACACATTGCATCATTTTTTCTTTTTGGCCACTTACGTTTGTTAATAATGTCGCATAAAAATCAAGCGGATAATGTGCTTTAATATACGCCAACATATATGCGATGTAGCTATATGCTACGGCATGGCTACGGTTAAACCCATATCCAGCAAAGCGAACGATGAGTTCGTACAATTCGTTTGCGAGATAGGCATCGTATCCATTTTGTATGCATCCCTCAACGAAGTGCTTTTTCTCTTTTTCCATTTGTCCAACGTCTTTTTTACTTATTGCTCGCCGTAATAAATCTGCCTCAGCTAACGAAAAGCCCGCCATTTGTTCAGCGATTTTCATAATTTGTTCTTGATACACGATGACGCCGTATGTCGACTGCAAAATTGATTGCAAATCATCATGCATGTAACGGATCGGTTCGTGGCCATGTTTACGAGAAATATATGTTGAAATTTGCTCCATCGGCCCTGGACGAAATAAAGCGTTCACTGCAACAATATCTTCAAACGTTGTCGGTTGTAATTCGCGCAATACCCGCTTCATTCCTCCTGACTCAAGCTGAAACACACCAAATGTGTCCCCTTGACTTAAGAGCGCATACGTTTTTTGATCATCAATTGGCATGTTTTCAAAACTCAAGCGACGACCTGTACGCTGTTCAATGCTTTGAACCATTTGCTCAATCATTGTTAAATTTTTAAGAGCAAGCAAATCAAATTTTAGTAATCCTAGTCGTTCAAGCGCATCCATCGCATATTGCGTCACATATGTTGTCGTTTGCCCGCTTTGAAGAGGAACGACATCGGTTAATGGACGTGAACTAATAACAATGCCAGCAGCATGAACGGACGTATGCTTCGGCAATCCTTCAATTCGTTGTACAACGTAATGCCATGGCCGCGTATGATTGAAGCTTCCCGTTGCTAACGTTTGTTGAATTTCGTGTTCATCAACATCAAAAATGCGACCAACTTCACGAATAGCAGAACGCATCCCAAAAGTTCCGAACGTGATAATTTGTGCAACGTGATCAGCTCCGTATTTTTGCTCAATGTAACGAATCACTTCTTCACGACGATCATCCGCAAAATCGATATCAATATCTGGAAGAGATAAACGTGCTGGATTTAAAAAACGTTCAAACAATAACCCATATTGCAACGGGTCTATTTGGGTAATACCGAGTATGTAAGCAACAAGCGAACCTGCGGCTGATCCACGTCCCGGTCCGATGAATATGCCTCGCTCACGCGCAAAACGGACAAAATCGGCAACAATTAAAAAGTAATCACTAAAGTTCATTTGTTGAATGATTTGTAGCTCATATTGTAGTCGGTCAACATATGCTTGGGGACGCTCTGGAAAGCGTCTTGTCAACTCTGTAAAGCACCATGTTTGTAAATATTCATCCGCTGTCGTCTCTGAAGGAACGGGGTAACGCGGCATATGCCATTGTTCGTGTTCAAACGTCACATGGCATCGTTCTGCAATACAGATCGTTTCCTCCACCGCCTCATGACACATAGAAAATAAAGAGACCATTTCATCTGCGCTTTTTAAATCATATTCATTTGTTGCCAAACGTGGACGGCTTGTGTCATTCATTTTCTTTCCATGCTTCATCGCAAGCAAACACTCACATGCAAGCGCATCTTCTTTATAGATGTAACGTACATCGTTTGTTGCAACGAGCGGAATGTTCCATCGTTTACTATATTCAAGAAGTAGCGGCAATAACTTTGCTTGCTCTTGCAATCCGTGTTGTTGAACATTTATGTAAAAATCGCCTTGCTGGAATATTTCAGTGTACCTTTGAGCAAGCACTTCTGCTTCGGCGATTTCGCCATTTAACAAATGCTGTTCCATTCGCCCGTCCAACCCGCTTGTGATACCAATTAGTTCGCTCGTGTAACGAGATAAGTCACATAAAGAAATCCCTTTCCCATCATTCATTTGAATAATTGTAGCAATATGGACAAGTTGACGATACCCATCGTTATTTTTTGCCAACAACACAATCTGATCTGTATGACCATATTCATGAATGACTGTTGCTATCATACCAATGATCGGCTTCATTCCATGTGCTTGACACATCTCATAAAACGGAATAGTGCCGTACAACACATTTTCATCCGTTAATGCGATCGCTGGAAATTGAAGCTCGCGTGCACGTGTGACAAGCTCTTCAATTTTGACCGTGCTACTTAATAAACTATAACCACTTCGCACTTGTAGATGGATAAACGACAATGTGTCTCCCACCTTTTCTATTTTTTTCTATTATAGGCTCTGTAAAAGCTGAAAAGCAAAACATACCTTGTTCGTTTGTCCCATATACATAGTATACAGAAGGAGTGAGAGGGATGGAGATGAAAACAGCATTTTTACCTGCTTTTATTCAAAGCTATTTCATTGCTTTAGGCGTGTTAGTTGGAGGGGCTCTCATCGGGGGATTCGGGGCTTTTTTGTCTGGCGAACCGCCCCTGACAATGATGTATCGCTTTGCGAGCAGTTTGAAAATTTGGGCGTTAATTGCAGCCATTGGTGGTACGTTTGATACGTTTTATAGCGTCGAACGCGGATTTTTCCAAGGAGAAACACGAGATGTCATTAAACAATTTTTACTCATTTTATCGGCAACTGGTGGCGCACAAACAGGCATGACATTCATTCGCTGGTTTACGCAGGAGCATGGCGCATGAGGGTTCCACCATATTCACGCGATCCAGGATGGCAACGCTTTTTCGCTGGGGCGGCAATTGGAACAATGATCAGTTGGATCGTTTTCACACACATTTTTGGCATTTTACAAGAAAAACAAGTACGTCAACTCAAAACCCAACAAGAAATCATTGCTCAATTAAAACATGATTTAAACATTTGGCAACAAGATTACATTCAGCTAAACAAAGAAAATAAAAAACGACTGACGATTCAATCAATTGATGTGAAAATCATTAACGCTCAATCGTATGGCATCGATACGTACACAACCTTCCGCATTGAAGAAGATATAAAAAGGGATATTCAACATATAACGGCCAAAGATATCGAAACAGTATATAAAAGTAAAGAGCTATTAAAAAAAGCAATTGAAAATAAGACGTACATTATCGACAATCGAACGTACCATCTCGATATCGAAACCATTTTATTTTTCACTCATATATCTATTGAACTAAAATTAAAGCAACAGTAGAAAGCTTCCTACTGTTGCTTGCACACTTCGTTTAAATCTGCTAATACGTGTTCAACTTCCTCCCACGAATAAATAGATGCGCCTGCGGCTAACGGATGGCCACCGCCATCATATTTTTTCGCCACTTCATTGACGATCGGTCCTCTGGAACGAAGACGGACACGAATTTGATCATCTTCTTCTACAAAAAATACCCATGCTTTTATTCCTTCAATATTTCCAAGCACACTCACGAGTTGCGAAGCTTCTGACGGCGTTGCATCATATTGTTTTAACAGCTCTTTTGTTAATATAATATGAGCCACTCCATGTTCAGATAGCTCGAAATTTTGCAACACATATCCGCTTAAATGTGCAATCGATAATTTCGTTCGATACAGTTGATCATATAAATCGACAAACGAAAACTCGTATTCAACTAACTCGCTTGCATATTTAAATGTTTTCGGATTTGTACTTGGGAAAAGAAAACGGCCTGTATCACCAACAATGCCCGCATAAATAAGCCGAGCAGCTTCTTTCGTTAAAACAAGACCATGTTCCTTTCCAATTAAGTATAACTCATAAATCATTTCGCTAACGGAACTTGCATTTGTATCTACCCACAAGATATCACCGTATGGATCTTCATTTGGATGATGGTCGATTTTAATAATTTTTTTCCCTAGCTTATAACGTTGATCACAAACGCGCTCTTCATTTGCCGTATCGCAAACGATCACAAGTGCATCGTTATACATTTCATCCGAAATAACATCCATTTTACGTAAAAATTCAAGCGATGGTTCGTCTTTTCCAACTGTATATACTCGTTTTTCTGGAAACGAAGCTTGAATGATCTCGGCTAACCCTCCTTGTGAACCGTACGCATCGGGATCTGGCCGAACGTGCCGATGAATAATAATCGTATCAAATTGTCGAATATGATCAATAATTTCCAAAACTTTTTGTTCCATGGCGCTTCTCCCTTTTTTTCTCCATTAAAACATATTTTATTATGATTCGAAAAGATGTAAAATAATCACGCAACAATTTTTCTTTTGGAGGACTGAATATGCCAATATTTGTTATACTCATCATTTTTTCTCTTTCGTTTTATTTGTATTACAAAATAAAATATTTCCGCAGTAAAAAACCGATGGAGCGAAAATGGATTAGTTCAAAATCAAGCATTGCGCTTGGCTCGTTTGTATTTTTCTTTGCGATCAACCAATTTTTCATTCATCGGTCAACGGTATCTCTCATCGTTGGTATTGTGTTTCTTCTTGTCGGTGCAGGAAGCATATGGGCAGGTTACCGTGCCCATCGCTATTATTTTCCGCTTGCAGTAAAAGAAGCGGAAGAAACGAAATAGGCTGCCGTACGCAGCCTATTGTCGTTCAAGCAATTGACACATCATTAACGCCTTTCCGACTAGCGTCCCTTCATTAAACACTTCAACGTCAACCTTCCCAAATTTACGTCCAATTTCTAGCAATTTCGGTTTAATATCGATGACGCTATCAATTTGTACGGGTTTAATAAAGTAAATGGTAATGTTCTCTACAACGAGATCGCCTCGTTTATGTAACCGAAGCGCACGCGTAGCCGCCTCGGTTACAATCGTCGTAAATACACCGTATGATAATGTTCCTAAATGATTTGTCATTTGCGGAGTAATGTTACAACGAAAAACACCATCAACTGTTTCCGTTAAAAACTGGGTGGTTACAATATCATCAATCGTCTCGCCAACTTGTGGTTGACGTTGGACCATTTGTAACGCTTTTAATACGTCTTGGCGACTAATAATTCCTTGAAGTCGATTGTATTCATCGACAACCGGCAACACTTCAATTCCTTCCCACACCATCATATGCGA
Organism: Anoxybacillus tengchongensis; assembly: GCF_014201585.1. Classification (GTDB taxonomy): domain Bacteria; phylum Bacillota; class Bacilli; order Bacillales; family Anoxybacillaceae; genus Anoxybacillus; species Anoxybacillus tengchongensis. Next base: position 75,796 of record NZ_JACHES010000008.1, on the reverse strand, counting down.
TGCGGAAGCGACTGACGTTTTTCCACTGACTGTAATCGGATGTTTCGTCATCACTTTTTCAATCAGCACGTTACGCTCATATCCCATAATATCTTTTGCCGTCACAATTCCTTGCACTTTTAATTGCTGATCAATGACTGGAAAACGGCTATGCTTCGTTTCGCGATTCAGTTCATACCACCGCTCGATTGGATCTGTCACATACAAATATGCTGTTTTTTCAAATGGCGTTAAAATATCTTCAACGAGCACGATTTCTTTTTTAATTAACTGGTCATAAATGGCGCGATTAATCATCGTCGCAACCGTAAACGTGTCGTAACTTGTCGAAATAATGGGCAGTTGCCGCTCATCCGCTAATTTTTTTACATGCTCTTCTGTATCAAAACCGCCTGTAATGAGCACGCCCGCCCCCGCTTCAAGCGCTAATTCGTGCGCTTTCGTTCGGTTCCCAACGATCAACAAATTACCTGCACCTGTATAACGCATCATCGCTTCAAGCTTCATCGCACCGATGACGAATTTATTTAACGTTTTATGTAGTCCTTCTTTTCCTCCGAGCACTTGCCCATCAACAATATTGACAACTTCAGCATACGTTAGCTTTTCAATATTTTCTTTCTTCTTTTGTTCAATGCGAATCGTTCCGACCCGTTCAATCGTGCTCACATATCCTTTTGTTTCAGCGTCCTTAATGGCACGATAAGCCGTTCCTTCGCTTACTCCCATTTCTTTTGCGATTTGGCGAACGGATATTTTTTCTCCGACCGGTAAGCTCTCAATATATTGCAAAATTTGTTCGTGCTTCGTAATCGTCAAGTTGCCCCACCCTTTTTCGACAGTTTCTTACTCTTATTATAAGGGTGTGCATGACTGCATTCAATGAACGTTTTCACAGTTCAACGCTTTCCCCAACATGCAGGACGCGGCCAACACCTTCAATCTTTGCGACGAACCATTGTGGATCCTGTTGAATGACAGGGAATGTATTGTAATGAATGGGAACAACCGTTTTCGCCTTTAGCCATTTCGCTGCAATCGCTGCATCCTCTGGTCCCATCGTAAAATTATCTCCGATTGGTAAAAAGGCAACGTCGATATCATTCATTTCTCCAATAAGTTTCATATCAGAAAATAACGCTGTATCTCCGGCATGATAAATCGTTTTTCCTTCTGCATAGAATAAAATGCCACTTGGCATTCCTGTATAAACAATCGTTTCGTTTTCTTCTACATAGCTAGAACCGTGAAACGCTTGCGTCAATTTTACTTTGCCGAACTCAAACGTAAATGATCCACCGATGTGCATCGGATGGGTACGAACACCTTTCCAGCTTAAATATGTAGCTAATTCATAAGGAGCAATAACAAGGGCATCATTTTGCTTTGCTAATGCAACTGTATCTCCGACATGATCATTATGACCATGTGTTAATAAAATAACATCGACATGAACGTCCTCTGTCTTTAAATCTGTTAGCGGATTCCCTGTAATAAAAGGATCAATGAAAATCGTTTTTCCATTCGTTTCAATTTTCACGGCTGAATGTCCGTGGTAAGTCAGCTTCATTTTTCATTCTCCTTTCCTCGTTTTTTACATGATCTTGTTTCTTCATTTTTGCGCTATTTCCTTCTTTTTTCGTTCATGATAAGCTGAAAAAGAAAGGATGTGAATATGATGGAACGAATAAGTAAACTCCAACAAAAACTGAAAGAAACAAACGCATCATGGGCGTTTATTACATCGACAGCAAACGTTTTTTATTTTAGCAACTTTTACAGCAACCCACATGAACGGTTATTAGCTATTGTCGTCCTTCCAAATGACGAACCGTTTCTCATTTGTCCAGAAATGGATGTGAATCAAGCAAAACAAGCAGGCTGGTCATATTCCATCGTCAGCTATGATGATGTGCATGATCCGTGGCATATGTTGCACAATGAGTTAAATAGACGAAATGTACAAACAGAACGAATCGGTATCGAAAAATCTCATATCACTGTAAGCCGTCTCGAGCAACTTCAATCGTTCTTTTCTCATGCATCATGTTTCGATTTGACCGACACGATCCATGAACTACGTATGACAAAAGATGAAAAAGAGCTCCACATGCTTCGTCAAGCAGCCGAATTAGCGGATTTCGGTGTCGATGTCGGTGTCCGTTCGCTGAAAGAAGGGAAAACAGAATTAGAAATCATCGCCACTATTGAATATGAATTAAAAAAACAAGGGGTACGTACGATGGCGTTTGATACGATGGTTCTTACCGGAACAAATAGCGCACATCCCCATGGTGTCCCAGGAATGAATCGTATTCAAGCAGGCGATTTCGTGTTATTTGACCTCGGTGTCGTACTTGATGGATATTGTTCCGATATTACGCGCACGGTTGTATTCGGGCAACCAACAGAAGAACAAAAACGCATATACAACACCGTCTTACAAGCGCAGCAAGCGGCGATCCATACGTGTCAAATTGGCGCACCGATTGGAAGCATTGACAAAACCGCTCGTTCGCTCATCGAACAAGAAGGATACGGAGCATATTTTCCGCATCGAATCGGTCATGGTCTCGGCATTGATGTTCATGAATATCCGTCGATGAACGCAACAAACACAATGCCTCTTCAAGCGGGAATGGTATTTACCATTGAACCTGGTATTTACGTCCCATCAGTCGGTGGCGTACGCATTGAAGACGACGTGTACATGACTGAAAAAGGACCGCTTCTTTTAACAACATATCCAAAAGAACTACAAATCATATAGGCTGTCACGATGGCAGCCTATTTTCGATACCGATGAATAACGTCTAGACCGCCGGTTACTTCAATGACTGTCCCTGTAATCATATCGGAGTGATCATCACATAAAAATTCAACGACGCGGGCAATATCTTCCCCTGTCCCTGAACGGCCAATCGGTGTCATATCGTCTTTTATCTGGCGAGCATATGCAATGGTCGCTTCTTTCATTTCTCCAATAATATTTCCCGGACAAACCATATTTGCTGTAATGCCATACTCCGCTTCTTCAAGCGCAATCGTTTTTGTAAGCGAAACGAGCCCCACTTTCGCTGCGCTAAATGCTGAACGATACATCCACCCTGGTGCGTGATCTGCTCCTTGAAAACCGTACGTCACAATGCGGCCGAAACGTTGGTTGCGCATGATCGGGACAACCCGTTTAAACAAATGAAACATGGCGCTTAAGTTCCCTTCAATCATTTCGTACCATTCGTCATCAGTATAATCCGCCAGTTTTTTTCGCTCGAATATGTAAGGACCTGCATTATGAATCAAGTAGTCAATTCGCCCGAATGTCGCCAACGCTTCATCCACGAGACGAATTAAATCTTCTTTGTTCGTCACATCCCCTTGTACAAAATGAAGGCGGTCATGACAATGACGATACATGTCTTTCAATGCTTCAACCGCTTGTACGTCGCTTCGATAATGGACGGTAACAGCATATCCTTTGTCTAAAAATCGTTCCGTCACTTTTTTTCCGAGCCCTTTCGACCCTGCTGTTACAATCGCATGTCGCATACTCATCCCTCCATCCATGCTTTGCTATGTTTATCGTACTACAAATAGGCGGAGGAAAACACTTGTTATGCTCGTTAGAAACAAAAGAGGCGTTATCGCCTCTTTTGCTCATCTTCCTGTTCAATGACCCCACTGATGTATGCATCCGTAATTTGCTCAGTCACTTCTGAAACGCCGTTTTCATCATAATACAGTTGTTCTCTTTGTTCCTTTTCACGCATTGTTTTTACCCCTTTCGTCATAAATTTTTCGACAATACGTAGTGTTTGTTTTACAAAAAATGATATACTTGAATAGGAAGGAAAATTTTTTATTGGGGGAGTGTTTATGTACAAGTATAAAAAAATTTTAGTAGCAGTCGATGGCTCAAAAGAAGCAGAATGGGCGTTTAAAAAAGCAATTGAAATTGCCAAACGCAACGACGCTTCACTCGTTCTTTCACACATTATTGACGTTCGTTCATTCGCAACCATTGAAGCATACGATCGAACGGTGGCAGAGCGGGCAGAAAAATTCGCAAAAGAATTGTTACAATCGTATGAAAAACAAGCTGTCGAGGCAGGAGTGAAAGAAGTCGTCACAGATATTGAGTACGGTTCCCCAAAAGTAAAAATTTCAAAAGAAGTCGCTCCAAAATATGAAGTCGATTTAATCGTTTGTGGCGCAACAGGAATGAGTGCAGTCGAACGCTTTTTCATTGGAAGCGTTTCCGAACATATTACACGATATGCAAAATGCGATGTACTTGTTGTACGCACACCTGAACAAACAGAGGCATAAAAGCGAACGCTTTTATGCCTCTATCATTTGCTTAGCTTTCTCAATTGCTATTTTTACTGCGGTAAATCCTGTCCCACCCGCACTCGTACGACGATTTACTGCTGTATATGGATCGAGAGCATTATAAATATCTTCTTCAAATAAAGGCGACGCTTGTTGATATACATCGAGCGGCAAATCTGCTAAAAAAACACCTCGTTCAATGCATGTAAGCACGAGTTTCCCGACGATTTCATGCGCCTCACGAAACGGCACACCTTTTTTCGCTAAATAATCTGCTAGTTCTGTTGCATTTGAAAAATCTTGTTTCGTTGCCTTTTCCATCACATCAGTGCGAATCGTCATCGTTTCAATCATGCCGGTGAAAATTTTTAAACTACCGATGACCGTTTGAACCGTGTCAAACATGCCTTCTTTATCTTCTTGCATATCTTTATTGTAAGCGAGCGGCAATCCTTTCATAACGGTCAGTAACGCCATTAAATGCCCATACACTCGTCCTGTTTTTCCGCGAATGAGCTCAGCCATATCGGGATTTTTCTTTTGTGGCATAATGCTGCTTCCTGTCGCAAACGTGTCGTCTATTTCGATAAACTGAAACTCTTGACTCGACCAAAGAATAAGCTCTTCACAAAAGCGAGATAAATGCATCATCAAAAGGGAACTATGGCTTAAAAATTCGATAATAAAGTCACGATCGCTCACCGCATCTAAGCTGTTTTCATATATGCTATCAAAACCGAGAAGTTTGGCTGTCAAATGACGATCGATCGGAAACGTCGTCCCTGCCAGCGCTCCCGCACCAAGCGGCGATTTGTTAATCCGCTTTAATGATTCTGTAAACCGCTCTCGATCCCGTTCAAACATCCATACATACGCCATCAAATGATGAGCAAATGAAATCGGCTGTGCTCGTTGTAAGTGCGTATAACCAGGAATAAGCGTTTCAATGTGTTGTTCTGCTTTTTCCACAAGCACACGTTGCAATTGACGAATGAGTTCGATGATCTCAGTGACCCGTTTTCGCAAATATAAATGCATATCCGTCGCGACTTGATCGTTTCGACTTCTTCCTGTATGAAGCTTTCCTCCAACAGAGCCGATTTCATCAATCAACATTTTTTCAATGTTTAAATGAATATCTTCATAAGCAACCGAAAAGGAGAGCTCGCCGTTTTTTGCTTTTTCTAATAACTTCGTTAACCCTTTTTTCATCGTTTCGACATCTTCTTTTGGCAAAATGTCACATTCACCAAGCATCGTCACATGAGCGATACTTCCTTCAATGTCTTCTTCGACGAGTTGTTGATCAAAATGGATCGATGCGCCAAAGTCATCGACCCATTGTGCTGCTGTTTTTGTAAACCGTCCCCCCCATAACTTTTTCACACGTTCACCTTCTTTTCTCCGTTGACGATACTATACACTTTTGTCGGCAAGCCGAATAAAGAAATAAATCCGACAGCTGCTTGATGATCGAATTCATCTTCTGCCGTATACGTCGCTAATTTTTCGTCGTATAGCGAAAACGGAGATTTCCGACCTTCTACAATCGCATGACCTTTAAACAATTTCACTCGTACAACGCCTGTCACATTTTTTTGTGTTTCTTTTAAAAACGCCACAAGCGCATCTTTTAATGGGGAAAACCAAAGACCGTTATAAATGACTTCTGCAATTTTTTGCTCAATAATCGGCTTGAAATGAGCGACTTCTTTAACAAGTGTTAAGTCTTCTAATTCTTTATGTGCTTTAATAAGCGTCATTGCTCCTGGACATTCGTATACTTCACGCGATTTAATCCCAACGAGTCGGTTTTCGACATGGTCGATGCGACCAACACCGTGTTTGCCAGCTAGTGCATTCAGTTCAAGAATAAACTCTGCAAGCGAATACGCTTTTCCATTAATTGTTTTCGGTATTCCTTGCTCAAAGCCGATTTCAATGATATCTGGCTCATTTGGTGTATGTTCAAGTGCAACTGTTAACTCGTATGCTTCTTCTGGCGGCGCTGCCCACGGGTCCTCTAAAATGCCGCACTCGTTACTTCTTCCCCATAAGTTTTGATCAATGGAAAATGGGCTATCTAAATCGATTGGAATCGGAATGTTATGTTGTTTCGCATATTCAATCTCTTCTTCGCGCGACCATTTCCATTCTCGAACAGGTGCAATCACTTTTAAATTCGGATTTAATGCTTGAATGGACACTTCAAAGCGCACTTGGTCATTTCCTTTTCCTGTGCAACCGTGCGCCACAGCAACCGCTCCTTCTAATTCAGCAATTTCAACAAGCTTTTTTGAAATTAATGGACGGGACAACGCAGAGATGAGCGGATATTTTCCTTCATACAGCGCATGTGCTTGCAAAGCAACAAGCGCATATTCATTCGCAAACTCTTCTTTCGCATCGATCATGTATGATTGTACAGCACCGACTTTTAACGCTTTTTCTTTCACAAACTCTAAATCTTTCCCCTCACCAACATCTAAACAACAAGCAACAACATCATATCCTTGTTCCTGCAGCCATTTAATAGCTACTGATGTATCTAAACCTCCTGAATAAGCGAGCACTACTTTTGGATTTGCCATGATCGTTCCTCCTCAAAGAATAAAAATACTCGTTTTTTAATATTTATTCATTTTACATATTAATAATGTAACAACTATTTTTCTTTTTTTCAATAACTATTTTGATTAAAATAAAAATTAATAACTGAAAAGGATGGGAGAATAAAATGAGTACACATTTTATATATGATGAACGGCTAGGCATTCGACTGCCTCATTTAGAGAAGGCGTGGGAGATGTATACAAAAGAAGAACAAGCGGCGATTTTATTAGAGTGGGAGACGATCCGTGGGAAAATCCCTGATCGAATAATCGAGCTAGAACAGCAAATTAATGAAAAGCAAAGGCAGCTTGGGGAAGAAAATGATTTTGCTCGTTCATGTACGCTCAACTCTGAAATCGCGTCCCTCGCTTCAATCATTAATGATTTATGGATTTGGTATCGGATGAACCAAACGGTGACTAATCGCATACATCAATGAAAATGTAAAAAAGGTGCCCATACGGACACCTTTTTTTACGCTAAGTTCGCTAATCGCATGACGTCGCGAGCAATCATAACCTCTTCATTCGTCGGGATGACTAATACTTTTACAGGCGAGTGTGGATAGCTAATGAACGCTTCTTTCCCGCGCACTTTATTTAATGCTGGATCCCAGTAAACGCCCATAAATTCAAGACCACGCAATACTTTTGCGCGCACAACATCGCTGTTTTCTCCAATGCCCGCTGTGAAAATAATCGCATCTACACCACACATGCGCGCTGCGTATGAACCGATATATTTATGAATGCGACCTGCAAACACTTCAAGCGCTAATTCTGCACGCTCGTCACCTTTAGCAGCCGCTTCTTCAATATCGCGTAAATCGCTTGAAAAACCCGTTAAGCCGAGCATACCACTCTTCTTATTTAAAATGTCAATGACTTCCTCGGCTGTTTTCCCTGTTTTTTGCATAATGTATGGGATTAACGCCGGGTCAATGTTGCCAGAACGCGTGCCCATTGCTACACCAGCAAGCGGCGTAAAGCCCATCGACGTATCGATCGATTTTCCACCTTCTACTGCTGCAATGCTCGCTCCATTTCCTAAATGACAAGAAATTAAACGAAGTTGCTCAATCGGGCGACCTAACAGTTCAGCTGCTCGTTGTGTCACATATTTATGCGATGTGCCGTGGAATCCGTATTTACGAATGCCAAACTTTTCGTAATACTCATACGGCAAGCTATACAAAAACGACTGCTCTGGCATCGTCTGATGGAATGCTGTATCAAACACCGCAACAGCTGGTACGTTCGGCAACACTTCACGGAACGCTTTAATGCCAACAACGTTCGCTGGGTTGTGTAATGGCGCTAAATCAGATAAATCTTCAATTTCTTTTAACGTTTCATCTGTAATTAAAACCGAGTCGCTAAATTTCTCGCCACCATGCACAACGCGATGACCGATTCCTTCGATTTCATCAAACGATTGAATAATACCAAGCTCAATTAATTTATCAAGTAACATTTTTACAGCAACCGCATGATCTGGAATCGGTGTTACTTCTTTTATTTTTTCACCATTTACTGTAATATTAAAAATCGCATCTTCAAAACCAATTCGCTCAACAACACCTTTTGTTAATACTTCTTCACTCGGCATGTTAAACAATTGAAACTTTAACGAAGAACTTCCCGCATTAATCGCTATGACTTTTGGCATTTGACTAAACAGCTCCTTTAACATCGTTCACAATTATTGTATGCAAATATGCGAATTTCATCGGTACGTCTCTCATTTTACGGGTCGTTCGTCGCTCTTTTCAAGTACACAAACTTGACGAAAACGTTTTCTTCACATATTTGTTATATTCAGAAGGTTATGAACGATTTTCTTTTAGCCATTGTTCGAGCTTCAACACCATTGCTTGCATCGCCTGCTTATTTGAAAAGCTAGGAAGTTGAGCAAGCAATGCTTGTTTTGGAGCTTTTGCATATGTACCTTTCTTTTGCAAAATAAAAATACTTTTCGCTGCTGCTTCATTTTTAAACATCGAAAGCGGAAGCTGCAACAAGCCTTGAATAAACGTCTCTTCTTTGATGAACGCGTGCAGATCTTTTGATTCATCTGATGTAAACAGCGTATTTGGAATTAAGAAAAATAAATACCCGCCTTCTTTCGTATAACGAATGCTTTGCTCAATAAACAAATAATGAGCATATGAATGACCGCTTTTTGCATGTAAGCGAAATGACTTGGCATTTTCGTCATCTAGATAATATCCGATCGGCAAATCGCACACGACTACATCAACTGGCTCAATAAACAATGGCTTTAAACTATCTTGATGAAATAGTTGCATTTCATGTTGTTGTAAATTTGCATTCACATAAGCGAGCTTCAATAATAAATCGTCTACATCCACTCCATAACTTTTTACTTTTTTATTCGTCAGTTGGTTTAATACAGCTGTCATTAAATTTCCTGTTCCAATGGCTGGATCGAGAAGCGATAGCGAAAAATACGTTTTTGTAAATTCATCAACTAAGTAACCGATAAATACTGATACCGCATCTGGTGTCATTTGATGGTGAGGCTGTACATATTCCTTCATTCCTTTTAACATCGCTAATTGCAACGCTTTACGAATATGTTCATTTTTCCAATCGTGCAAACTGATAGATTCATACGCTTTTTTCAGCCGTTTTTTTAAAAACTCACTTACTTCTTCTTGAAGAATTTCTTCATGAAATATGTTTTCACCCGTTTCAGCGACAGCTTCTAAATAAGAGCATTTTAATTCTTCTTGCAACCACGTTGCTGTTTCGTCAATGACTGTAAATAGCTTTTCCAATATCATTCACTCCTTTCTGTCCGACATTTTATTTTAGAGAATGTAAACGAAAAAGGCTATCCCTTTTTTGAGATAGCCTCTCACAATTATTGTTGAGCCGCTTGTCTTGCCGCTTCAATCGCTGCTTCATAGTTTGGATGGTTTGTCGCTTCCGATACATACTCGACATACGTCACACGATCATTGCGATCTACAACAAATACAGCACGAGCAAGTAAACGTAACTCTTGAATAAGCACACCGTAGGCTTGACCAAACGATACGTCGCGATGATCAGATAATGTGACAACGTTTTCCAATCCGCTCGCTGCGCACCAGCGTTTTTGAGCAAATGGCAAATCAACGCTAATCGTTAATACTTTTACTCCTTCAATGCTTCCTGCTTCTTCATTAAAACGACGTGTTTGGGCATCACAAACCCCCGTGTCGATCGACGGTACAACGCTAATTAAACGAACGAATCCTTTTGTATCATCTAATGTCACTGGCGATAAATCGTTTGCAAGTACGGTGAAATTCGGAGCGACATCACCGACTTTCACTTCTTGACCGATTAATGTGACAGGATTTCCTTTAAATGTAACACTCGCCATAGTAAGCCTCCTCTTTATATAAGATACAGGCTCATCATAACGTAATTAGATGAAAAATTCAATTATTTCGATTGAGACTAAATATCAAAATCGGGTGCTTCATTATGTTGCTTCGGTTTTTCTTTTTTCTCAAACATTTGCTGAATTTTTTCGATCGCTTGCGGGGCTAAGTCTAAAATTTTCTCATATAAATGCGTACTTTCATCAACATGCAACAGTTTCACACCTGAACTGTTTACAATTAAAAAGGCAATCGGGGTAATCGATACACCGCCACCGCTTCCGCCACCAAACGGATGAGCTTCTTTTTGTTGTTCATTTCCATCATTCAACATAAACTCACTACCGCCTGCTGCAAAACCGAAACCGACTTTTGATACAGTTAAAATGACGCTTCCATCTGGTGTCTCCACAGGATCACCAATAATCGTATTGACATCGATCATTTGCTTTAAGTTTTCCATCGCTGTCGTCATTAATCCTTCAATTGGATGTCCACTCATTTTCATTCCTCCTAACAGCTTTCCACGTCGTTCGTGACCCGTGTTCCTTTTTTCAAATGTTTGACGACCTTCAGTCCTGCTAATATAGCATAACCGATTCGAAATCGGATCATACATGTAAACGACGTACGTGATACTGCTCCTTGAAAAAAAGGAACAATTGAAATAGAAGGATGACTACAAACGTTCATATATTTACTGACCATGGCTACTATATAATATTTAATCGACCAACCAAGCCCTACAATCATCCCTGTTTTCGCGGCATCGCCTACCCCAACTTGTGTATGCCAGTGAAACTGTAAAACAGAAACTTTTTGTAAAAACTTTTTTACGATTGTATGTAAATGAACGATTCGATTTAACCACTGCCTCACTTGGGCTAGACGTTCACGAGCATCCGTAACAGTAAACGTTGTTTTTTCATCTTTTCCAGTATTCGTTTTTTGTTCTGTCACAATGCCTGCTTCTCTCTTCGATATTTCAATAAGCGGAACAGTAAAACGATAACGAAGAAACCGAAGAAGGCGAATGTCTATCGTTAATTGATCATTATCTTGTGCATGTTGAAATTGAATGGTGATACGCACGTATAAAAAAGGAATAAGCGCTAAGAAGGCTATAAGGATGATGACAATAACGAAAATCATCGGTTGTTCACTTCCTTCCCGATGACATTGTCGACAAAAATGAGGAAAATTAAACGAATAAATTCGCTATGAATGGAAAATAAATGATAAAATAAACGTGAGGACATTTTAACGGAGGGAAAATCGATGACTGAACGACGCAATCGTATGTACTTCTTTCATAAACATGACGACGAAACGAAAAAACAAGTACAACCACTTATTGAACTGGCTAAACAGTATAAGTTTGAAGTTGTGGACGATGCTAAACAAGCAAACATTATTGTAAGCGTCGGTGGAGACGGGACATTTTTACAAGCCGTCAGAAAAACAGGCTTTCGTGACGATTGCTTATATGCGGGTATTTCAACGTCAGGTTCATTAAGTATGTATTGTGATTTTCATATTCATGATACGAAAAAAATGATTGAAGCGATGACAACGGAACAAATTGAAGTGCGGAAATATCCAACGATTTATGTCACAGTCAATGACTCGACATCATTTTATTGTTTGAATGAATGCTCGATTCGTTCAAGTGTTATTAAAACGTTTGTCATGGACGTGTTTATTGATAACTTGCATTTCGAAACATTCCGTGGTGATGGAATGATTATTGCTACACCTACAGGAAGTACCGCCTACAATAAATCAGTCAATGGCGCAGTCGTTGATCCTATGCTCCCTTGTTTTCAAGTAAGCGAATTAGCGTCATTAAACAATAATCGTTATCGTACCCTCGGCTCATCATTTATTTTAAGCGGAAATCGCAAACTTACATTGAAAGTAGTACAAGACGGAAACGATTATCCGATTATCGGTATGGATAATGAAGCATTAAGCATTCAACATGTCGAAAAAATTGATATTTCATTAAGCGGAAAAGTCATTAAAACCGTCAAACTAAAAGATAACTCATTTTGGGAAAAAGTAAAACGAACATTTTTGTAAAAAGAGGCGTAACGCCTCTTTTTACCATTTTCTTCGATCAACAAGACACCGTTCCTCTTCGTTTACACGATGTACGCAAACGAATGTTGGCGTTACACGAATCACGTTGTTAATTTTTTGTTTCGCTTCTTCATCAAGTTCTTTTTCGATGTAAATCGTTAATTGATCACGATCATTTTCCTTCGTCACAACCGCTTGAAATATTGGGCAACCTACTTCAGCCATCACTTGCTTTAACTGTTGTTCATGAACAAACATCCCTTTTACTTTTACACTCGTACCGACACGTCCAAGCACACCGATGATGCGCTCACCTTTATAACCTTCTACCCAACGTGAAACATCCCCTGTGCCAAACCGAACAAGCGGATACGTGCGATCCAATATCGTAACAACAATTTCCCCTTCTTCATCGAGCGAATCTCCCGTTATCGGATCGCACAGTTGAACGATCGCACGTGAACTAATTTTTAAGCCCGGGCCTTTCCGATCCTCAAATGCAATACAACCGCAATCAGCTGTTCCGTATCCTTCAAAAACACGAATACCTCTTTGCTCAAACTGTTCACGCATACTTTCTGTTAGTTTTTCTGCGGTAAAAAACGCCTTCTTCACCGCTACATGTATCCTTTTTTCATCCGCATATTGCAACAATAAATGTAGAAAACTTGGCGTACCAACATACCCTGTAACTTGTAAATCATTCATAAGTTGCACTTGTAATTCGCGATTGCCCGGACCGGCTGGAACGACAGTTGCTCCAATCTGGCGAAGGGCGCTATCAAACATAAAACCCGCTGGTGATAAATGGTATGAGAACGTATTTTGAACGATATCATCTTTCGTAAAACCGGCCGCTTGAAGCGCTTCTGAAAATCCCCATTCATCTTGGTCGTCTCCTTGTGGGTCATAAATCGGACCAGGGGACATAAATATGCGCGCAAGTTCATTTGTTTTTGTTGTAATCATCTTTCCAAAGGGCAACTCATGTTTTTGCAAAAAAGGTAGTTGTTCTTTTTTCAATACAGGGATACGACTAAGCTGTTCAACCGTTGTCAATTCATACGGATTGATATTTTCAGCGTCTAACCGCTCGCGTAATGCTGGCGACTGTTCGTATGCGTCAATCAAGAACGATTTCCACCCTTCCATTACAACCACCGCTTTCTCCGTTTATACGACTTTACTTCGCGATAATTTTTACGCCCTTTCTCGCTCATGCCAAGGTAAAATTCTTTTACATCTTCATTTTCAAGTAGTCTCTCAACCGGACCATCCATTACAATGCGACCATTTTCCATAATGTATCCATAATGGGCAATCGACAAGGCGATATTCGCATTTTGTTCAACGACAAGAATGGTCGTTCCTTCTTCTTCGTTAATCTTTTTAATGATTGAAAAAATTTCTTTTACAAGTAGCGGAGCAATCCCCAGCGATGGCTCATCAAGCAATAAAATTTTCGGCTTTGCCATCATCCCACGACCGATCGCTAACATTTGTTGTTCTCCGCCCGATAAGTATCCAGCTTGCCGATGGCGCAACATATGAAGTTTCGGAAAGTAATGATACACTTTTTGTAAATCCGCTTTTATGTTATGACGATCTTTTCGCGTATGGGCACCGACAATTAAATTTTCTTCTACCGTCAAATGCTCAAACACTCGTCTTCCTTCCATACATTGAAAAATACCTTTTTTCACAATTTCTTCTGCGTCTTTTCCCTCGATTCGTTCGCCATATAGTTCAATGTATCCGTCCGTCACTTCCCCATCTTCGCTTCTTAACAATCCTGAAATCGCCTTTAATGTTGTCGTTTTTCCTGCCCCATTGCTGCCAAGCAAAGCGACAATTTTCCCTTCCGGAATGACCATCGACATCCCTTTAAGCACGAGAATGACGCGATTATACATCACTTCCACATTATTTAACGTAAGCATCGTTTTCCCCCTTTCTGAAAGCGAAAGGGTGCTTCCTGTTGAAAACACCCTTTCATTCACTTTAATATCCGAAGTAGTCCGTAAACACTTTAAACTGTCCGTTTTCTACTTTTGCTAGACGAATTTGATTTGTTCCAGCATGGTTGTCAGCTGTAAACGTAACAGGTGCAGCTAATCCTCCTAAATCAAGATCTTTTAATTTTTCTAAGCCTTGACGAATGCCTTCGCCACTCGTTGGATCATCTGCTTGCTTGATTCCTTCTACTAGGATTTTCGCTGTCACCCATCCTTGAATAAACTTTTGGTTTTTATCCTCTAATTTCTCTCCTTTGCTTGTTAAATACTCTTTTACTTCAGCCATACCTGGTAAATCTTCATATGGAAACGCATGCGTGACAACACCAATAAATCCTTCTGCCGCATCTCCAGCAATCGGAAGTAATCCTTCACCCGTTGTCCAGTTTAAACCAATAAATTGCGTTTCAATGCCTAGTTTTTTTGCATCTTTTAAAATGGTTGCTGTCGCGCCCCAAGTTTGTTGAATGATCGCATAATCAGGTGCTTTTTTCTTCATATTAAGGAGCTGTGACGTCGCATCAAGCGCTTTTAAATCAACAATTTGTTCGTCTACAATCTCTACGCCAATTTCTTTCGCAAAATCTTTTGCATCTTGAATTGGCGATTTTCCAAATGCCGTGTCATTGTAAATAAGAGCGACTTTTGGCGTGCCCCCTGTATGATTTTCTTTAATCCAACGAAGCACCGACCGCGCTTGATCAGAATACGATGCAGCTGTTAAAAAGTTATATGGACTTTCTTTTATATTTTTTAAATTTTCTGAATAAGAAGCTGAGAAAAATGGTAGTTTATCTGTTGCAACTTGTTGACGCAACGCTTCAGTATCGGCTGTTCCCCATCCTAAAATAGCGGATACTTTATCACTTGATTTGTACTTTTGATACAACTTTTGCGCTTCCGGAATTTTGTATGCGTAATCTTGACCAACAAGCTCAATTTTATAACCGTTTACCCCACCTTTCGAATTAACGTATTCAATATACGCTTTTTCCCCTTCTGCATACGGTGTACCAACATCTCCTGTTGCCCCTGTAATATCAAACAATGCACCAATTTTAATTGTTCCTTGCTCTTTTCCTGTCTCTTTTGCTGGTTCTGTTGCTGTTTTGTCACCTCCTGAACACCCGAACAACATGCTTGCTCCAAGAAGCAACGTAGCAAGTAGCGCTCCTTTTTTCTTCATTCTTTCATCCCCCTTATGTTTTTTATTGTATATAAAGCGGATATTCCGCTTCATATTACTTCGTATAAGAAAATGGCCAGAGACGGAAATAATTTTTTATATTTAACCAAATTTTATTTAATCCATCTGGCTCATACACGAGAAATAAAATGATCACAACTCCGAAGACAACCTCTTTCATACCGACAAGTACGCCTTCTAATCCAGGAAACGTACCGCTTAATAAATCAACAACACTTCGTAAAACAACGGGCATAAGCGTAATAAACACTGCTCCATACAACGATCCAAACACACTTCCTAAACCACCGACTAAAATCATCGCCAAGTATTCAATTGAAACAGAGATACTGTACAATTCAGGACTTACAATCATCGTGTAATGTCCAAGAAGCGCTCCAGCAATACCAACAAAAAACGAGCTAACGAAAAAGGCGAGCACTTTATATTTAAACAAATCAATGCCCATCACTTCCGCTGCAATATCGCGGTCTCGTACTGCAATGAATGCGCGTCCGACACGGGTACGAAATAAATTAAGTGAAAAAACAATAGTGATGAGTAAAACAACAAACATTAAGTAGTAATAGCTCGTTTCACTCATAAACGTAAACGAACCGATTTGCGGACGGCTTAATACGAGCCCTGCTGTACCACCTGTTAACGAATCCCAACGTGAAATGACAAACAAAATAATCACTTGCGCTGCTAACGTAGCAATAGCTAAATATAACCCTTTTAAGCGCAATGATGGGATCCCAAACAAAGCACCGACAAGCGCTGTGATGAGTCCAGCAAGCGGGAAGGCAATCCAAAAGCTAAAACCTAACTTGGTCGTCAAAATGGCTGACGTATATCCACCCACTCCTAAAAATGCGCCAACCCCTATTGAAATTTGACCAGTAAATCCTGTCAAAATATTCAATCCGATTGCTCCGATAGCTGCAATACCACATAATGTGGCCAAACCGACTACATAGTCTGTCGCAACCATAGGAAAAAGCGCAAATAATGCTACAACAGCAAAAATACGCCAACGAACGCGAGCAATTTTCCAAATCGCCATATCTTGCTTATAATCAACATGAAATTCCCCACATTGCATTACAAACGGATTTCGCACCATTTCTCACACCCTTTCGATTTCTTTCTTTCCAAATAGTCCGTAAGGTTTAACCATTAAAATGATGACGAGGATGACAAACGGGATCACTTCTTTCAAACCACCGCCGACAAGCGGGTCTAAATATCCTCCTGTCATACTTTCGATGATACCGATTAAAATGCCGCCAATAATCGCTCCAGGGATGCTGTCAAGCCCACCTAAAATGGCAACTGGCAACACTTTCAATCCGATGAGCGAAAGGGAGGAGTTGACTCCGTTAATATTACCTAATAGCACCCCGCCAACTGCTGATACGATTGCAGCAATCGCCCATGCAATCGCAAAAATCGTTTTAACGCTAATCCCCATAGATAAAGCGGCTTGTTGATCGTCTGCCGTCGCCCGCATCGCAATACCGAAACGTGAATATTTGAAAAATAATGTGAAAATGACGAGCCAAATTATCACAATCACAAACGACCATGCGTATACAGGAGCGATGATCACCTCTCCAAACTGCAGTGGTTTCTCTGAAAAGACCGGTGGATATACGCGCGTTTCATGTCCCCAAATGATATGAACAATCCCTGCAAGTACACTCGATAATCCGATCGTTGCCATAATCATAGAAATGACCGGTTTTCCAATGAAAGGACGCAACACGACTTTCTCTACGCTCCAACCAAGCAACGCACTAAACGCTAAAGCAAGCAATAGTGCAGCAATAAACGGAACATTATAGCTAGCAACAAGCGTTAAACAAACGTAAGTCCCGATAAGCAAAAATTCACCCTGGGCAAAATTAATGGCATCACTCGATTTGTAAATGAGCACAAAACCGAGCGCAACGAGCGCATATACGCTCCCAACGACAATACCCGTCACAAGCATTTGTAAGAAAAAAGCCATTTATGCTGCTCCCTCCCCTTCATCAATCGAGACAATTTTTAACGTCGTTTTAATGACTTGCTCTTTGCCATCACGATATTTAATTGTTCCTTCCACGGCAATATGATCCGTTTCTGAATACATGCCTTCAATGAGCGATGCATATTTTTTGGCAATAAATTGACGACGTACCTTTTTCGTTCTTGTTAATTCTTCATCGTCTGCGTCAAGCTCTTTATAGAGCAATACGAACTTTTTCACACGCGCTTTTTCCGGCAACGTTTGATTGATTTCATTCACTTGCTCTTGAATGAGTTGAATGACCTCTTGCTTCGCAGACAAGTCGGAATAAGTCGTATAAACGAGTTGATTTTTTTCGGCCCATCTCCCAACGTTCGCCATATCAATATTAATAATCGCAACAACGTAAGGACGATCGCGTCCGATGGCAACGGCTTCTTGAATATATGGACTAAATTTCAATTTATTTTCAATAAATTGCGGTGAAAACATCTCACCCGTTTGCAAACGAATGACATCTTTTAAACGATCGATCACATACAAATGACCCGATTCATCTAAATAACCAGCATCGCCCGTATGCAGCCATCCATCCTCAATCGTTTCTTTTGTCGCTTTTTCATTTTTATAGTAGCCACAACATACACTTGGGCTTTTTAACAAAATTTCACCCTGCTCAGAAATTTTCACCTCTGTTTCTGGGATTGGCATGCCAACACTATCCACCTTAATGTCTCCATCGCGATGAACAATCGCAATGCCTGATACCTCTGTTTGACCATAAATGCTTTTCACATTCACACCAATGCTATGGAAAAAGCGAAATACATCTGGACCTAACGGGGCACCTCCTGTATATGCGCGCTTTAAACGCAACAAACCAAAATGGTCTCGAATGGCACTAAACACGAAATAATCAGCGACTTTATACAAACATTTCGTCCAAAATGAAACATCGCTTTTCGTAAAATGAGCTTCTGCTACTTTTTCGCCAATCGGCTTACACCATTCATACATTTTTCGTTTCAACCAACTCGCATCTTGAATGCGCACTTGAAACTTTGAGACAATGTCTTCATAAATGCGCGGTGGTGAAAACATCACATGCGGTCCAATTTCTCGTAAATTTTCAAATACTGTTGAAGGTTCTTCTGGGAAGTTCACAACTATGTTGCAGTGGAATGCCATTGAAATGGTCATCATTTGTTCGCCTATCCAAGCGAGTGGCAAAAATGAAAGGTATTCGTCTTGTTCGTCAAGTGGATCGATTTTTGCGAGGTTCTTTGCCATTTCAAATAAATTGCGATAAGAAAGTTCTGTTCCTTTTGGATTGCCTGTCGTTCCGGATGTATATGATAAAATGGCAATATCATCATAACATCCTTTTTGTACTTCATCATCAAAATATGTCGGATGCATTTTTTCAAATTGCCGACCGAGCGTTTGCACATCTCGGAAGTATAACAGTTTATCATTCTTGTAGTTCCGCATACCACGTGAATCGTAGTAAATGATATGTTGTACCTTTGATAGTTGCTGTTCAATTTCTAGCACCTTATCAACTTGTTCTTGATCTTCAACAACAACGAACTTTGCATCGCAATTGTCGATAATGTACGCTAGTTCGTTTGGTAACGATTCTTGATAAATACCAACTGAAATTCCTCCTAAACTCTGGGCCGCTAGTTGACTAAATACCCACTCTGGTCGATTATCACCAATGATCGCAAGCTTATCACCGCGCTGAAAACCGAGCGAAGCAAGTCCTAATGCGAACGCTTTCACTTGTTCGTAATAATCCCCGTACGTATATTCGTTCCAAATGCCGTAATCTTTTTCGCGCAATGCGACTTGATTTGTTTTTTGTCGCGCACGAGCGGTTAATAGCTGTGGAAACGTCATTTGTTCCATAAAACTCCCCCTTTACACCGCATGTTCTTCTCCTAAATACGCTTCAATGACGCGCGGATTTGTTTGCACTTCTTTTGGCGTTCCGTACGCGATCAATTTACCAAAATCTAATACAGCAATGTGATTAGATAAATCCATGACAACGCCCATGTCGTGTTCAATTAAAATGATCGTTGTCTTTTTTTCTTCATGAATATCAATAATATAGCGTGCCATATCTTCTTTCTCTTCATTATTCATGCCAGCCATTGGTTCATCAAGCAACAATAAGTCTGGCTCCATCGCTAATGCCCGACCGACCTCTACCCTCTTTTGTAAACCGTAAGATAACGTTCCAACCGGCACATTGCGTACATGCTCGAGCTCTAAAAAATCGATTACTTCCTCGACTTTATAACGATGCTCTACTTCTTCTTTTTGCGCTTTCCCCCAGTAAAATCCACCTGCAAGCACTCCTGTTTTCATGCGCACATGTCTACCGAGCATAAGATTGTCCAAAACGGATAAATGAGGAAACAATTCGATGTTTTGAAACGCGCGCGCAATGCCTAAAGCAGCACGTTTATGTGGTTTAATATGCGTAATGCGTTCCCCTTTGAAGAAAATATCTCCTTCTGTTGGTTTGTACAAACCGCTAATGCAATTCAACATACTCGTTTTTCCAGCTCCGTTTGGACCGATGAGTGAAAAAATTTCTCCTTCTTTCACTTCAAAAGAAACAGCATCAAGTGCTAACACACCACCGAAACGAATAGATACATTTTGTACGTTTAATATGCCCACTTTCTTCCCCCCTTTTTTCTCTATTTCTCTCTTTCGATAACACTTTATGGACGTTTTTATATCTTTATGACTTTACACAACGAAAAAACAAAAATGTAAGCGTTATCAAAAGAGTTCATAAAAAACATTTCTTAATTTTAAGAAAATTCTAAAAAGAATGGTACACAATTTTTTTTGGTCCGTCAAGCTTTTTTTCCGCTCCGAATGAATCGGAGCGGAACATGTTATTTTTGCATAGCTTTCATTTCACGCTCTCGCAATTCAACACGACGAATTTTTCCCGAAGTCGTTTTTGGTAAATCGTCAACAAACTCAATTTTGCGCGGATATTTATACGGCGCTGTGAGTTGCTTTACATGCTCTTGAAGTTGCGGAATTAAATTCGGATCATTTTTATCTACTCCTTCACGCAATACAATAAACGCTTTCACAACATGTCCCCGAATTTCATCTGGACTAGCGACAACCGCACACTCTTTCACGAATGGATGTTTTACTAGCGCATCTTCTACCTCAAACGGGCCAATCGTATAGCCTGAACTAATAATAATATCATCACCGCGGCCTTCAAACCAAAAATACCCCTCTTCATCTTTTTTCGCTTTATCACCAGTAATATAATATTCCCCTCTGAACTGCATCGCTGTTCGTTCTGGGTCTTTATAATAACACTTAAATAAAGCTGGCGTTTCGACATGTACAGCAATATCTCCGACTTCACCAATTGCACAAGGCTCACCAAATTCATTAATAATCTCAACGCGATTGCCCGGTGTCGGTTTCCCCATGGATCCTGGCTTAATTTTCATTCCTTTCATGACTCCCACAAGCAACGTGTTTTCCGTTTGTCCATATCCATCGCGAACTTGAACGCCAAAATATCGCTCAAATGTATCAATGACTTCGCGGTTTAATGGTTCACCTGCTGATACAGCGCTATGCAAATGCGGCAACTTATATTGGGAAATTGTTGGAACTTTGGCCATAAGACGATATTCTGTCGGTGTACAACAAAGCACATTAATATTGTATTTTTCTAATAGCTGTAAATACTTCTCTGGTTCAAACCGACCATAATATACAAACCCTGTCGCCCCAGAGCCAAGTGTTGATAGAAACGGACTCCACACCCATTTTTGCCACCCCGGGCTTGCTGTTGCCCAAACAAGATCGCCTTCTTCAATACAAAGCCAATTTTTCGCTGCTGTTCGTAAATGCGCATATGCCCAAGCGTGCGTATGGACAACCCCTTTCGGATTGCCGGTCGTTCCCGATGTATAAGATAAAAATGCCATATCCTCTCGGGACGTCTCTACAGCAACAAATGTGTCGCTTTGCTTCGCCATTTCTTCGTGTAAATCGAGCCAGCGCTCAGTCGAACCGCCGATCGAAAATGTTACGATATTTTCCATTCCCTCAATAGGAATAAATTGTTCAATATACGGAAAATATGCAACAACCCCTTTCACTTCCCCGTGAGAAATTCGGTATTGCAAATCTTTTGTGCGCAACATTTCAGAACTAGGAATAATAACAAGTCCCGCTTTCAACGCTCCAATATATACCGCATACGCTTCCAACAGACGCGGGAGCATCACAAGTACTTTATCTCCTTTTTGTAACCCACGGCTAACGAAAACGTTTGCAATTTTATTCGCCTGTTTCATTAGCTCAGCATATGTAAGCTCTTTTGTTTCCCCCGCTTCATTCTCCCATTTCAACGCCGTTCGGTTTGGATCGTCCGCATATTTTTCAAATTCACTTGTCAAATTGTACTTTTCTGGTGCAATTAAATTCATTTCCCTCTCCCCCTTACCGTATGATACAAAAAAATTATACAAAAAAATCGAATGTTTTTGTATAACTTTTCTAAAAATTTTTAAAAAATAAAAAACTCGGTAGAACGAACTACCGAGTTTTGTCGTCTAACATTTATTTTTGACTACCCAATTGTTGCTCTGCCATTTTCACAAGACGTTTCGTCATCTCGCCTCCAACAGAGCCGTTTGCTCGTGCAGTTGTATCGGGACCTAACTGCACGCCAAACTCTTGAGCGATTTCATATTTCATTTGATCAATCGCTTGTTGTACACCAGGGACGAGCAATCGATTTCGATTTGCCATTCGTTTTCACCCCCTTGTACCTATAGGTTGTGCAAAACAAATGGACTTCATACACATCGTTAAAAGAGCTCGTCCAATGGCTCATTTGGTTTTAACGTGATCGTTTCAACGCGCGCCACGGTTTCTGCAATCATTTCGTCTAAAGGTAAAAACTTTTCATATTGGATAATTTTTTCTTTTTTCGGCTTCGTTTTTGGTGCTTTTGGCGTAAAAATTGTACAACAATCTTCATATGGACGAATGGAAATATGATGTGTACCAATTCGTTCAGCAATCGCGATAATCTCCGTTTTATCCATCGAGATGAGCGGGCGAAGAACAGGCGTCGTTGTTACATCGTTGACAGCGACCATACTTTCAAGTGTTTGACTAGCAACTTGTCCTAAACTTTCTCCAGTTACAATCGCCAGTCCGTTTTCTTTTTTGCGAATTTCATCTGTAATGCGCAACATCGCGCGACGCGTTGAAATAAGCGAATAATTTTCAGGTACTTGCTTATAAATGGCTTGTTGTAACTCGGTAAACGGCACGATATGAAGACGGATCGTCCCGCCAAATTCCGTCAAACGTTGGGCTAAATCAATTACTTTTTGTTTGGCTCGCTCACTTGTAAACGGCGGGCTAAAGAAGTGAACGGCTTCAATTTGCAATCCGCGTTTCATCGCCAAATATCCTGCTACTGGACTATCAATTCCCCCGGAAAGCATAAGCATCGCTTTTCCGCTTGTTCCAACAGGTAAGCCACCTGCTCCTGGTACATCGTATGCAGTAATGTATGTTCCTTCTTTCCGCACTTCAACACGAATGTCAATATCCGGACGGTGAACATCAACTTTTAAGCCTGTTGTGTTTTTCAGCACATAACTACCGAGCTCATAGTTTAATTCATTTGTTGTGACCGGAAATTGTTTATCCGCTCTTCTAGCCGATATTTTAAACGTTTTCCCTTCATATGGGAATTGTTTCAAAAAAAATAGTGTCGCTTCTTTTATCTTTTGTAAGTCACTCTCCGTTTTTAACGCTAAACTTAACGATTGAATACCGAACACTTCTTGTAATTTTTCGATAACAGGTTGCGGTGGTGTATGATGTAGGCGAATATACATCCGATCACGCAATGCTTCAATTTGAATATCAGGGAAATGTTGTAGTTTTTTTGCTATATTTCTTTTTAAACATCTCACAAATTGCAAACGGTTTTTTCCTTTTGTCGACATTTCACCGTAACGAATTACAATATGGTCGTACGTCATTTCGTTCCCCTCGCTACTATTTTTAATCGTTCATATGCTTTCTCAATGGCTTCAACAATAATTGGAACATGCTCGATTTGTTGTTCATACGATAAGCTTATACGAATCGAACGCTCTGCCCGTGTTTTTTCAATTCCCATTGCTAACAATGTTTTACTTGGCGCTTTTTTACGAGACGAACAAGCTGATGTCGTTGATACATACATATGTTGTTTTTCCAGTTCGTGAACAAACGTCTCTGATTTTATTCCTTCTAAAGAAAAATGAATAATGTGTGGAGCAGATTGCTCTAACGGCGTGTGGACAGAAATGCCTTCAATCGTTTGTAAACGTCCGATGATCGCTCGTTTTATTTCCACGAGTCGAGCATATGATTCGCGATACTTTTCAATGGATAATCGTAACGCTTTCGCCATCGCAACAATGGCAGCAACATTTTCAGTTCCCGAACGCAATTGCATTTCTTGTGCTCCCCCTGACAAAAGGGGCGAAAGACGCACGCCTTCGCGAACGTATAAAACTCCTGCTCCTTTTAGCCCATGAAATTTATGAGCTGACATCGTGTATAAATCCACATTTGCACGTTTTAAATGAAGCGGCAGTTTCGCCGCACCTTGTACCCCATCAACATGAAACAACACTTTTGGATATTTTTTTAACATCGCACCAATCTGTTCAATTGGTTGAATAGAACCTACTTCGTTATTTACGTGCATAACCGAAACAAGAATCGTATCATCACGCAACGCTTGTTCAATATGTGCTACCGACACGATACCACGTTCGTCAACAGGCACATATGTAACTTGAAAGCCGAATTGTTCAAGCTGTTTGCATGCTTCAATGACAGACGGATGTTCAATCGCTGTTGTAATGATGTGGCGACCGCGTTGTTGATGTTGCCAAGCCACACCTTTAATGGCCAAATTGTTTCCTTCTGTCCCTCCAGATGTAAAAATCACTTCTGACGGTTTCACCTCGAGCAAACGTGCAATTTGCTCTCTTGCTTGCGTAAGCAATCGCTCTGCCTGCATGCCTAATCCATGTAGTGAAGACGGATTTCCGAAATAATCGGTCGCTACTTTTATGAAAGATTGTAGTACTTCTGGAAACGGTTTTGTTGTGGCGCTATTATCTAAATACATCATCGCCCTTGCCTCCATTACGTTCGTATACAAACAGCCTTCTTATATTATCACATCTTTATTCAAAAAAGGAATAATCAAAGAATATTTTAAAGATTGAAACTTTTGATAAAAACGACAAAATTTTTATTTTCTATGGTAGTATATAGGCTGGTACGGAGACAACAAAGGAGGATCAGCATGTCGAAAAAAGATTTAATCGCTGTTGGTTTTATGTTATTTGCTTTATTTTTTGGTGCTGGTAATATGATTTTTCCTCCTGCTCTCGGACAGGCGGCAGGGGAAAACGTATGGGTTGCGATTGCAGGCTTTTTAATAACCGGCGTTGGATTACCTGTATTAGCGGTCAGCGCCATCGCAAGAACAGGAAGCGATTTGCAACAATTAGCTAGCCGGGTTCATCCTGTATTTGGTGTCATTTTCACAGCTGTCATGTATTTAGCGATCGGTCCATTTTTTGGAATTCCGCGGACAGGTACGGTATCGTTTGAAATTGGGGTGACACCGTTTTTACCTGAAACAACTGATCGGTCGACGATGTTAGCGGTATATACTGTTGTTTATTTTGGCATATCGCTTTGGTTAGCATTAAACCCATCGAAATTAGTTGATCGAATCGGAAAATTGTTAACACCATTTTTACTTATCGGTCTTACGTTATTTTTTATTAAAAGTATATGGACCCCTATGGGCACAATCCAAAAACCAACGGATACCTATGCACACGCTCCACTATTTAAAGGATTTATTGACGGATATTTAACGATGGATGCCATTGCGGCACTTGTTTTTGGTATTATCGTCATTCAAGCGATTCAACAAAAAGGAATTACACATACAAAACAACTAACTAAACTTTGTATTCAGGCTGGTTTTATTGCTGCTTCCGGACTGACGCTCGTTTATTTATCGCTCGCTTTCATTGGCGCATCGAGTGTACAGGCGATCGGCTACCGCAATAACGGCGGAGAAATTATTAGTCAAGCCGCCACTTATTTATTCGGACAAGCCGGTACAGTCATTTTATCGATCATTATTATGCTAGCATGTTTAACAACGTCTGTCGGTTTATTATCATCATGCGCAAGTTATTTTTCGAAAATTTCGCCAAAACTTTCTTATCGAACACTTGTCATCGTGATGAGTGGCTTCAGTGCGGTAATTGCAAATGTCGGTTTAACAAAGCTCATTTCATTATCGATTCCTGTTCTTATTATCATTTATCCGCTGGCCATTACCCTTGTCGTTTTATCCTTTTTACATGACTATTTTGGCGGCAAACAAACCGTTTATATCGGAGCGATGGTTGGCACATCCCTTGTTAGCATCGTGGATGGATTAAAAACAGCAGGATTTGACGTATCAGCGGCTTTACATGTATATGAAAAAACATTACCGCTCTTTGAACAAGGAATCGGATGGCTCACACCAGCGCTTATCGGTGGGGTGATTGGTTTATTATTTAACAAAACAAATCATGTTGCACGTACCGAAAAAAAAGCAAGTTAAAAACGAGTGAAGGAAATGCCTTCACTCGTTTTCTTTTAGCCACTCACGAATGCGTTCAAATGCTCCTTCTTCCACTTGCTCTACCGCAGCAATAGCTTTTTGTAAAGCTAGTTCGTATTCGTATCGTCGAAATAGCTGTTCCGCTTCTTCTAGTCCCGCATTTACTGCATGGAAACGCCGGCGATAGCGGTTGCCGTATTGAATGACTCTTTCTGCTAATTGGGCTTGTTCAATCATTTCTTTCGTTTGATCACATACATTTTCTACAAAAACAATCGCCTCATCCAACGCTTGATGAACAGCTTCCATATTTAACGGCTTTCCATCTAACGTAAGCGATACGCGCGTCAAACTTTCTCGCGCCTCACTGACTTGTAGCATATAAGATTCTGGCAAGCCAGGAAGCTTGCTTTTTTTCACCAGTCGCATCGCTTCTGACAATTGTTTTTTCATTTCTGTTAACTTCTCACGTGCCGCCAACTCATCTTTACGCAATGCGTATAAATGTTCGCGGAATTGAACATGTTTTTCCTTCACCGCAGCAATTTGTGCTAAAATTTCCTCTAACTCTTCACGAATAAGCGAATAAGCTAAACGCTCTTCCATCATTTTCGTTTGAATTAACATAAATCGTTTCGTTAACTGTTGCACTTGCTTTTCAATTTGACGATATTTATCCAGGTCGTTTTGCGATAAATGGTAGCTTTGTTGTACAAACAATGTTTCATCACGCGTTTCTTTTGTTTCTTCTTCTAACTCATAGAGCGTTTGCTCAATTTTTTCTGTTTCCTCATGAACAAAACGTTCTGCATGCACTTCTTTTTCTAATAAATCGTACAGCGTATCCACATCTTCTTGAGCTTCACGAAGCAGTTTTTCTGCTTCTGCCACAGCAAGTGCTTCTAACAACGTAAGCACTTCGAATACTTTTCCGCGGATGGCTTCCACTTCTTTTTCTACCGGAAGATGGTCAAGTACATATCCCTTTTCCACCAACTCGCGATATCCCTCAATAATATTGTCTAATTGTGCTGGAATTTCAACTTGCGCATCGCTTAACAAAAGCGGAATGTGTTCAATAAAACGATTTAATTCACTTAGTTCGTTTTGAATGAGTAATACGATTTCACGAGCCGCTAAATAATTCCCTTCTGTTGTTAACTGTTCAAATGTTTGAAATTGTTGATGAAGGGCATTTAGTCGCGCTTCAAGTGCAGCTTCTGTGCGACCAAATGTATGGCGCTGGGTAAGCATCGCTTTTTTGACTTGACGATATTTCTCTTTGAATTGCTCAATTTCCTCGCGATTTTTTTCTTCACTTCCGACTAATTCTTGTAACTCTAACAAAATGCGTTGAATATTTCCTTCAATATCTTTTAGCTGTTGCTCCGTCTGATGTAAAGCCTCTTTCGCTTTCATAAACCGATATTTGACAACCGCTTCTTCAATATCAAACAACTTTTCTTCTATGTTCGGCAGTTGCACGGCAACAATATCGTCCCATTCATTTCGCCATTTTTCAAACAGCTGCTCTGTTTCCCCCATCATATTTAACGATTTAATTTTTGACAGCTCCTCGGGTACAGGGCGATTCATTAAAGAAATTTTCCATTGTTCTAATTGATCGATTTGTTTATATAAACGTTTTCGGTACACATATGTATATGTTAGTCCTCCGATGACGAGGAGCGCACTAATCGCTACAAATTCCATAATGGGCCTCCTTGTTGTCAAGCGTTCTTTTTTTGTGGAGAAGGCATTTTCTTTTCAATGATTTTATGATACCATGTTAGCAACATTTTTTGAGCAAAAATTTTAATTTTTTTCCTAAAAAACGTGATTTTTGTCGAACTTTGCGCCTAAAGAGGTGAACAACGTGCGTGACGGACATATTCATACACCGTTTTGTCCTCATGGAAGCGATGATGCGTTGCATACATACATCGAAACAGCCATTTCGCTTGGCTATACAGATATTTCATTTACCGAACACGCACCGCTTCCGAAAGGATTTATAGACCCAACCCCTTACCAAGATAGCGCGATGAAAGAAGAACAGCTAGCATCATACGTATCAATTTTACAATCATTAAAAAAACAGTACGAAAGACATATTCGTATCCGCATCGGATTAGAAGTTGATTTTATCGTCGGATATGAACAAAAAACGAAGGAATTTTTAAATAAAATTGGTCCACAATTAGACGACAGCATTTTATCTGTTCATTTTTTACTCATTGACGATCGATACATGTGTATCGATTATAGCGAAGAAATGTTTGGCGACATCATTGCAGCTTTTCAATCTATTGAACGAGTATATGATGCATATTACAAAACCGTTTTAGCTTCTGTCGTTGCTGATTTAGGGTCATACAAACCAAAACGCATCGGTCACCTCACGCTTATTCACAAGTTTCAACGCGCCTATCCGTGTGAGTACGATGAAGCAAAAATCATTACGCACATTCTTGATGAAATGAAAAATCGGCAATTGGAACTCGATTATAACGGGGCTGGGGTAGTAAAACCACTCTGTTTAGAGCCATATCCACCTCATTGGGTCGTAAAAGAAGCCGTCAAACGCGGTATTCCTCTCGTGTATGGCTCAGATGCCCACTCGGTTGCTGGCCTTCACCAAGGAGTCGAACATATGTTGATATAGAGGAGTGAAAAACATGTTTCATGCACAAACATACAAAGGGACAAGAGAAGAAAATTACACACTTGTCATCGAACAATTAAAAGCGTTAATTTCGGATGAAAAAAATGTTGTAGCGAACTTAGCGAATGCTTCCGCTTTATTGAATTACTTTTTACACGATATTAATTGGGTCGGTTTTTATATAGCTGAAGGGGATGAACTCGTGCTCGGACCATTCCAAGGATTGCCAGCATGTGTGCGCATTCCATTCGGCAAAGGGGTATGCGGAACAGCCGCTGCTGAAAGACGAACGATACGCGTTGCGGATGTTCATACGTTCCCGGGTCACATCGCATGTGATGCAGCATCTCAATCTGAAATTGTCATTCCAATGATGAAAGATAGCCGTATCATTGGTGTACTTGATATTGACAGTCCAATAAAAAATCGTTTCGATGAAATAGATGAACAACATTTACAACGGTTTGTTCAAACGCTCGTTCACTATCTCGACATATAAGAAAGAGGCCGATAAACTGGCCTCTTTTTAGTATTCTTGCACAACAACGCGGTTTTTTCCTGTCCGTTTCGCGGTATATAACGCTTCATCGGCACGATTGAATAGCTCCTTCACGGAATCTGCGCGATTTTTCTTCCAATACGATACGCCACAAGAAATGGTCACAGGAGGATTTGTCAACTCACGAACTTTTTGTACTAAACGGTTTGCAATAGATAAACCTGCATTAATAGACACTTTTGGTAAATAAATGGCGAGTTCTTCTCCTCCCCATCGAGCCCCAATATCATTTTGGCGAATGTTTGCTTTAATAATATTCGCTACTTGAATAATAATTTCATCACCAACTTGATGTCCGTACGTATCATTTATTTTTTTGAAATTATCAATGTCTATTAAAATAAATGTACCTAGACCGTCCTCTTCCATCGAACGTTGAATACGTTCATCTAAATAATGACGTGCATATAAATTCGTTAATCGATCTGTAATGACCATTCGTTCGAGTTCTTCGCGCAACGCTGCGTTTGTAAATGCCAATGTCGAATGATGAATAAGCGACTGCAACAATTTAAACATATCAAATGAAAAATGATATGCTTCTTGATGTAAAACAATCGCTACACCTTTCATCATCCCGCGCATCATCGGTACAGCCATCAGCGAACGAAAACGTTTCGTATAGTTGCTATGAATTTTTACATCACCTAAAAATAACGTATCACGCGGATGTTGAATGCGATGAAAAACGAAATCAACATATGGCTTTGCTTCACGTGATTGAAAAAAATCCGTACTACCAGGAAGTACTTTTCGCTCTTTTTCTTGTAAAATAATAAAACCGACTTCCTGCGCATCAAACGATGTTTTAATTTTTTCAATCATAAATTGTAGCGCATCTTGGAAACGTAAATTTGTATTTAAGTGGTGAATCGTTTCATTAATGAGTTGTAAATCAGCAATTAATCGTTTCGATTGTTCATATAATTTTGCATTCTCTAATGCGCTACCAGCCGTATTTGCCAGTAACGAAATAAATCGCATTTCCCGCTCTGGAAGTTCCATGATCGTCGGCGCAATCATTTCAATGACACCGTAAATCCCTTGCGCCCCTTTAATCGGAGCATAAATGACAGACTTTTTATGAACGAGCGAATCGTGAAGTTGGATTTGTCCCGTCACATACGCTTGCATGGCCCCCATATGCTCATCTTCATTTTCAAACGTCAGTAGTTTAATCGGCAAGTCACGATCTGTCGTGCTATCATACGATAAAAATAAATGACACGTAAACGTCGGATACACTTCTTTTAATGTTTTCACAATTTCTTCAAGCACATCTCCAATATTCATCGATGCATGAATTTTTGTTGCCGCCCGATGTAACTGTTCATATCTTTTTTCTTCGCTTAACACTTCGGACACTTTACGAATGCGAGCAAACACTTTTAAAAAATCACGTTTCATTTGTTTGATAAACGCTTTCGGCAACATATCTCGTTCATGCAGCTGAAAACGAACGAGTCCGCATGAATCTTCTGAAAAATGTATACCAAATTGAACCGTTTTGATTTCGTTACCACTATCCAAAATCACAACATCATCAAATTGTTTTTTCAACTGATCATCAAATGGAATGATGTGTTTTTCTCGTTGCTGTTCAATCGTCCGGTCTGTCGTCATTTCAGGTTCAAAGACATGCTTAAACGGGTTCAACGTGTAAAACGTAACATCTAATAAACGAAATTCGTGTTTCAGTAGGGCAATTAGTGCTTGAATCATGCGAGGTAAATCCGTAAAATCTTCTTCACTTAAAAACCAATCAAAAAACCTTTGCTTAAATATTGCATATTGATTGCGTTCTTGAACGTTCATTTTTTTCACTCACCCGCACGTACTTCCTCTCTTTATATGTATGAACCATATAAATAAAAAAATGAGAGTTTCTGTAATATTTCTGAAACTGAGGACCTATTGATTATATCATACCATAATCCTTATGATAAAGACTATACAAAAATTATTGACTCAGACGCAAAAAAAAACTATAATAGCCTTTGTGTAAAATATTGCAGCCTTTGTGCTCACATTTGTATGTCCATTTTGTTCCCCATAGAGAGCATCATTCTCTCATCGGAGGTTGTATCGTGTAACTCTCAGCTGCTAGGGCGAGGATACATGAAAACAAAATGGCGATGAATGGTGAGGCACGACTGTTTTTATTTTACCAAAAATAAAAACAAAGGAGGAGCATTTATGGCTCGTTATACAGGTCCAACATGGAAAATTTCTCGCCGCCTCGGTATTTCGTTAAGCGGCACAGGTAAAGAATTACAAAAACGTCCTTACCCACCAGGTCAACATGGTCCAGGACAACGCAAAAAACTATCTGAATACGGCATGCAGCTTCAAGAGAAGCAAAAACTTCGCCATATGTACGGTGTAAACGAACGTCAATTCCGTAAAACGTTTGAAGAAGCAGGTAAAATGCATGGTAAACATGGTGAAAACTTTATGATCTTACTCGAGTCTCGCTTAGACAACCTTGTTTACCGTCTAGGTTTCGCGCGCACTCGTCGTCAAGCTCGTCAATTAGTCAACCATGGTCACATTTTAGTTGATGGCAGTCGCGTTGACATTCCATCTTACCGTGTGAAACCAGGTCAAACGATTTCTGTTCGCGAAAAGTCTCGCAACCTTCAAATTATTAAAGAAGCGCTTGAAGTGAACAACTTCGTACCTGACTATTTAACGCTTGATGCAGACAAATTAGAAGGTACTTACACTCGTTTCCCTGAACGTTCTGAATTGCCTGCTGAGATTAACGAAGCATTAATCGTTGAGTTCTACTCTCGTTAATGAAAAAATCCTCTCTGCTTATAGCAGAGAGGATTTTTTATGCATAACGAATTAAGTAATACTTCTTCTTACCACGACGAATAATTGTAAATCGGCCTTCCATGCGATCTTCTTCTGTCATCATCTTACTTACATCTTGTACACGTTCACCATTTACGTAAATAGCCCCATTTGTGACGTCCTCACGCGCTTGGCGCTTCGATGGGCAAATACCGCTTGCAACGAGCAAATCAATAAGTGCTACTTCCTTTTCATGACATACATACGATGGTACATCTTTAAAACCTTGTTCAATTTCATTTGCTGTGAGTTTGGATACGTCCCCGCTAAAGAGTGCTTCAGAAATGTTAATCGCCTGCTTCAATGCTTCCTCTCCATGAACAAGGCGTGTCATTTCCGCAGCTAACGCCTTTTGGGCTGCACGCTTTTCTGGGGCTTCAGCCGTTTGTTTTTCCAATTCGAGAATTTCTTCATGCGATAAAAACGTGAAATATTTTAAATATTTTACAACATCACGATCATCTGTATTAATCCAAAATTGATAGAACTCATATGGCGACGTTTTATCAGCATCAAGCCATACAGCCCCACCTTCTGTTTTCCCGAATTTCGTTCCATCTGCTTTTGTTACGAGCGGAACAGTTAATCCGAACACTTTGGCATCTTCTTCTGTTTTCCGAATGAGCTCTAATCCGGCTGTAATGTTCCCCCACTGATCACTACCGCCTACTTGCAACTTACAGCCGTACATTTCATACAGCTTTAAAAAGTCATACGCCTGTAAAATCATATAACTAAATTCTGTAAATGAAATACCGGTTTCTAATCGCGACTGTACAGATTCTTTCGCAAGCATGTAGTTAATCCCAAAGTTTTTCCCAACATCACGCAAAAACGTAATAACATCAAGCGAACCAATCCATTCGTAGTTATTTGCGATAATAGCTGGATTATTGTCATTGTCAAAATCTAAAAAGCGACTTAACTGTTGTTTAATTCGCTCACTGTAATATGCAACAGTTTCTTTTTCATTCAATTTTCGCTCTGCTTTTTTCCCGCTCGGATCTCCAATGAGTCCTGTTGCTCCTCCGACGAGCGCAATCGGTTGATGACCTGCTTGTTGGAAACGACGCAACATTAAAATCGGGAGAAGATGACCAATATGCAAACTATCTGCCGTTGGATCAAAACCGCAATATACTTTTACACTTTCTTCTACCAACAGTGCTTTTAACCCATCTTCGTCCGTCACTTGATTAATTAAACCACGAAATTGTAAGTCTTGAAGCAAATTCATTCCAACCATCCTTTCCTTTTTGGATTCAAACAAAAAAACTCGCCCTTCACACGAAGGGACGAGTTTCATCGCGGTACCACCCTACTTAGAGAACGGACATGTTCTCTCACTTCATTGACATAACGGTCTACACCGTCTTTTGCTACTTTCGCACAAGCGGTTCGCAAAAGATGCTCACGGAGGTAATTCATGCTCACCTATGCGCTAGTTCGCACCAACCACTAGCTCTCTGTTCGCAGGGAGATAAGCACTACTCATTCCGCTCATCGCTCGACTATTTACATATTAGCATACTCTCTTTTATCATAAATCATAAACCATTGTCAAGATCTTCAAACAAATTTAGACATTCCCCGATACGAACAGACAAATTATGATATAATAATGAAAATACAATACGGATGGGAGGTCACCATGTCAGAAAAACAAGTCCGATTCTCATGGCAAAAACTATGGCGTCATTTTACAATTACATACGAGGTCATTTGGAATATATGTTTAATTATATTGATTGTCAGTTTATGTGCGTTCAGTTTTGCCTTCGGTGTCGGTGCAGGATATTTCGCCTCACTTGTGAAAGATGTCAAACCGATTCCGTACAAAGAGATGAAAAAAGATATTTATAACTATGAAGAAACAACACATATTTACTTCGCTAATCGCGAGTATCTCGGCTATTTTCGTTCAGATTTAGAACGTGACGAAGTCAAACTTTCACAAGTTTCCCCTTATTTCATTCAAGCGGTCATCGCAACAGAAGACGAACATTTTTATGAGCATAAAGGGGTTGTACCAAAAGCTATTATACGTGCCATTTTTCAAGAAGCAACAAACTCCTCCATGCGTAGCGGAGGAAGTACATTAACACAACAACTTGTAAAAAATCAAATTTTAACAAGCGAAGTGTCATTTGAACGAAAAGCAAAAGAAGTGTTGCTTGCTTTACGCCTTGAGAAGTTTTTTTCGAAAGATGAAATTTTAGAAGCATATATTAACGTTGTGCCGTTTGGACGAAACGCATCAGGACGAAATATTGCCGGCGTTCAAGCTGCTGCCAAAGGCGTTTTCGGCATCGATGCGAAGGAACTAACGTTGCCACAAGCGGCTTTTTTAGCAGGATTACCACAAAGTCCGTTTCGCTATACACCGTTTACAAGCGAAGGGGAGTTGAAAAACGATTTATCCCCAGCGCTAAATCGGATGAAAACTGTATTATCGCGTATGAAAAAAGCGGGATACATTTCGGAAGACGAATATAAAGAAGCGCTAGCGTACGACATTACGAAAGATTTTGTGTCTTCCTTACCTTCTCCTGTTGAAAAGTATCCGTGGCTCACGTTTGAAATCGAACGACGTGCAAAAGATATTTTTATTGATCTATTAGCAAAAAAAGACGGATATGAACGACAAGATGTGCGCTCAAACGATCAACTATATAAAGAATATGCTGAGAAAGCAGAAAAGCAACTACGCCAAAATGGTTATACAATTTATACAACAATTGATAAAAACATATATGAGCGAATGCAAGCAATTGTTGAAAAATATCCGTACTTTGGGAGCGATACGGTCGTTCGCAAAAAGGATGAAAAAACAGGACAAATCATTTCCGTTCGTCAACCGGTAGAGGTGGGGGCTATGCTAATCGAAAACAAAACGGGCCGAATCATTAGCTTTGTCGGTGGACGAGATTATAAACGGGAACAACTCAATCACGCAACACAAGCGTATCGTTCAAACGGTTCAACGATGAAGCCGCTTCTTGTTTATGCACCAGCAATGGAAATGGGTATCGTTCAACCTGGATCTGTTATTCCGGATGTCGATTTGGAAATCCCAACGCAACAAGGCCCGTACCGTCCGAAAAATGCAGATGGAAAAACGCATGGCTTAACATCGGTTCGCCATGCGCTAAAAAAATCGTATAACATTCCTGCTATTCGGACATATGCGCGCATCATCGATCAACGACCCATTTCATACTTGGAAAAAATGGGTTTTACAAGCTTAACAACAGGAGATGGAAGCAACTTGTCGCTTGCGCTTGGCGGTTTAACAAAAGGGGTAACGATTGAAGAAAATGTAAACGCATATGCTACGTTTGCGAATGGTGGAAAGTTCATCGACGCGTATTTAATTGAAAAAATTGTCGATAAAAATGGAAATGTCGTATACGAGCATGAAACAAAGCCAGTAGAAGTATTTTCGCCACAAACAGCCTATTTAACAATTGATATGATGCGTGACGTCATTCGTTCTGGCACAGCAGCTTTCTTAAATGGCAAACTAAAATTTTCAGCCGATTGGGCAGGAAAAACAGGAACGAGCCAAAATACGAAAGATGCTTGGTTTGTCGCAACAAATCCACATGTCACGTTCGGCACTTGGATGGGATACGATACACCAAAGCCTCTAGAAAAGAGCTATAAAGGATTGTCATATTCCCAAAGAAATTTATTGCTATGGGCACAGTTAATGAACGGGGCATATGATATTCGCCCAGAACTTATTGCACCAAAAGAGCGGTTCCACATGCCAGGCGGAATTGTTAAACGTTCGTATTGCGCTATTTCTGGATTGCTCCCATCGGAAACTTGTAAACGATTCGGACTTATAGAAAGTGACTTGTTTAATGCCGCATTTGTACCGAAAAAAGAAGACTCGTATTTAGTGAGTGGAACTTTCGTTGAACTAAACGGAGAACGATACGTAGCCTTACCGACAACACCAAAAGAATTGACAAAAGAAGGCATAATGATCAGCACTTCGTTACTTGAACAATGGGGAATTCAACATATAAAGGATATGAGCAAATTGCTTCCACAAAATGATCAATGGAAGCATGTATTTGTCGCAAAAACGCTTCAAGAAAACGGAAAAAAGCCAGATCCGCTAGCTGTACATCAAAAAGAAAATACGCTCGTTTGGAGCGAACATCACGAACAAGATGTCATTGGATATCGTGTATACTATACAGCATCGGAAACAGCTCCGTTTCAAGTCATGGCAACGATACGCAAAGGAGAACAAAAAAGCGTACCGTTAAGACAAGGTATGTATTACGTTACTGCTGTCGATATTGCTGGATTGGAATCGAATCCGTCAAATATCGTTCGTATGCTTCCTGCTTCATCACCTGGGCAATCAACAAATGGAGAAACGACAGAAACACAAACAGAAGAACAGCCATCAACCAATTAAAAAAATCGGGCATAGCCCGATTTTTTTAATCTTCCATTGTTGATAAGTCGCCTGTCGGTAAGTTTAGTTCCCAAGCTTTCAAGACGCGACGCATAATTTTTCCGCTTCTCGTTTTTGGCAATTTATCGCGAAACTCGATTTCACGTGGTGCGGCATGCGCAGCTAAACCTTTTTTTACAAAGTTGCGAATATCCTCTTTTAGCTCTTCAGATGGCTCGTACCCTTCACGTAAAGCAACAAACGCTTTAATAATTTCACCGCGTACCGGATCCGGCTTTCCGATGACACCAGCTTCTGCAACAGCCGGATGTTCAACAAGCTTGCTTTCTACTTCAAATGGACCAACGCGCTCCCCCGCTGTCATAATGACATCATCAATCCGACCTTGAAACCAGAAGTATCCGTCTTCGTCCATATATGCCGAATCACCAGAAACATACCAATCACCAGGTAAAAAGTATGATTCGTATTTTTGTGGATTGTTCCAAATCGCGCGCATCATCGACGGCCAACCTTTTTTAATCGCCAAATTCCCCATGCGATATGGCGGTAACTCATTTCCTTGATCGTCAACGATCGCTGCTTTAACCCCTGGGATCGGTTTCCCCATTGATCCAGGTTTAATTTCCATACACGGATAGTTGCAAATGAGTTGCGCTCCTGTTTCTGTCATCCACCATGTATCATGAATGCGACGATTAAATACTTTCATTCCCCAGCGCACAACTTCTGGATTGAGCGGTTCACCGACGCTTAAAATATGGCGAAGTGAACGTAAATCAAATTTTTTCACAAGCTCGTCCCCAGCACCCATTAACATGCGGAATGCTGTCGGTGCACTATACCATACCGTTACACCATAATCTTCAATCGTTTTATACCACGCCTCAGGATTAAAGCGACCGCCGACAATGACGTTAGATGCTCCGCAAAGCCATGGACCGAAAATACCGTATGATGTTCCAGTCACCCAACCTGGATCGGCTGTGCACCAATATACATCATCTTCTTTTAAGTCTAATACCCATTTGGCCGTTTGATAATGTTGGATCATGGCGTTATGCACATGTAATACACCTTTTGGTTTTCCTGTCGATCCAGATGTATAGTGTAAAATGAGCCCATCTTCACGTCCGACCCATTCAATATTAAAATGTTTGCTTGCTGCGTTCATTCGTTTTTTCAAATCAAAAAACGGACCTTCTTCTTTAATGTCATCGCCAACTAAAAATACGTATTTTAATGCTGGCAATTCATTTACAGGTACACGCGGTAAAAGTTCAGGAGTCGTAATAATAACTTTTGCCTCGCTATCTTCTAAACGGTCACGGACTGCGCCTTCCATGAACGCTTCGAAAAGAGGCCCAACAATTGCCCCAAGTTTAATCGCACCAAGCACAGAGAAGTATAGTTCAGGCGAGCGAGGCATAAAAATAAAGACGCGGTCACCTTTTTCTACATCGGCCACTTCTTTTAATACGTTGGCTACTTTGTTTGAGAACTCTTTCATTTCTTTAAATGTGTACTTTTCTTCTCTCGTCGCATCGCGATAATACAAGGCTACTTTGTTTTTTCGAAACGTTTCTACATGGCGATCAATCGCTTCATAAGCCATGTTTACTTTGCCCGTTTCATACCACGAAAAATGTTTTTCTGTTTCGGACCAGTCAAACGTTTGATACGTTTCTTCATAGTTTTTCAAGTTGAAATCCCCTTGAATGACTGGTAGCGTTTCCACTTTAATCATCCCAAACTCCCCCTTGTTTGAAGTGTTTACATTCGTATTATATTATACTATAAACAAATTCTCAATTTTTAAAAAATTTTCATTTATGTTTATTGTGAAAACGATTTAATTTTTATTTTTTTATGTATAATTGAATTGAGATTATTTCAGTAGGCGGTGGGGCAATGGAGCATAAAAAAACATATAACGCAAAACAATTAAAAACACCGAAAGGAACGTTAATTATTGAAGGACCAATTTCTCCAGAAAAATTGGCTAGCTATGAATTTCATCATGATTTAACAGCGTTTCGACAACCGCATCAACAACATCAAGCACTCATCGAAATTGCTGGGCTTCCAGAAGGACGAATTATTATTGCCCGCCACGGTCATACGATCGTTGGCTACGTCACTTTTTTATACCCAGACCCACTTGAAAGATGGTCGCAAGGGAAGATGGAAAATTTAATCGAGCTTGGTGCAATCGAGGTCATTCCAGATTTTAGAGGCTGCGGCGTTGGGAAAAATTTATTGAAAGTAGCTATGATGGACGATGCGATGGAAGATTACATCATTATTACAACGGAGTACTATTGGCATTGGGATTTAAAACGAACCGGATTAAACGTATGGGAATATCGAAAAGTAATGGAGAAAATGATGAACGCAGGTGGGCTTGTTTGGTATGCAACGGATGATCCAGAAATTTGTTCACATCCGGCAAACTGCTTAATGGCTCGAATCGGAAAACGCGTCGATCAACAATCGATCCAAAAATTCGATCAGCTCCGTTTTATGAACCGCTTTATGTATTAAAAACAAAGGGGATGGGGAAATGATTGTCGAACAAATGATGAAAACGGATGTTATCGCATTAAAGCCATCAAATACAATTGCTGATGCACTAAACATTGTTAAGCAAAAAAATATTCGTCATTTACCAATTGTTGATGATGAATATCGTGTCGTTGGTATCGTTACGGATCGCGATTTGCGCGATGCACGTCCATCTATTTTTCATGCGAACGAACATCTTGAGGATTTACAAAAGCCGTTAAGTACCATTATGAAAACAAACGTCATTACAGGGCATCCGCTTGACTTCGTTGAAGAAGTAGCAGCTTTATTTTATGAACACCGCATTAGCTGTATGCCCATAGTTCAAAAAAATAAACTTGTCGGCATCATTACAGAAAGTGATTTGTTATATACACTTGTACAATTAACAGGGGCTCATCAACCAGGTTCGCAAATTGAAATTAAAGTGCCGAACCGCACCGGTATGTTAAGTGAAGTCGCCTCTGTTTTTCAAAAAAGAAACATTAATATTTTAAGTGTTCTTGTCTATCCTGATCGAGATGATATGTATAAAGTGCTCGTGTTTCGCATTCAAACGATGAACCCGATGGCGATTATTGATGATTTAAAAGAACAAGGATACGACGTATTATGGCCAAACTTGCCGGGGGTTTCATCATGAGCAAAAATAGCATATTCGTTTATTCCGATGCGTTCCAAACGTATAAATTCCATGATCGCCATCCGTTTAATCAACTACGTGTCAAACTGACGTATGACCTGTTGCAAACACTCGGCGCGCTACATGACGGACAAATTGTAGCACCACGCCTAGCGACAGACGAAGAATTAGCTCTTGTGCATGATTCAGATTACATTGAAGCAGTAAAAAAAGCAGGAAAGGGTCAACTATCAGAAGATGTTGCGCTCAATTATGGATTAGGAACCGAAGATACACCGATTTTTCCAAACATGCATGAAGCGAGCGCTCTTCTTGTTGGTGGGACGTTAACAGCCGTCGATTATGTCCTCTCTGGCAAAGCTGAACACGCGCTCAGTTTGGGCGGAGGGCTCCATCATGGATTCCGAGGCAAGGCATCCGGTTTTTGCATTTACAACGATAGCTCTGTGGCCATTAAATATATGCAAGAAAAATATGGTGTGCGCGTCTTATACGTTGACACTGATGCACATCATGGTGATGGGGTACAATGGACGTTTTATGATGACCCGAATGTATGTACATTTTCGATTCATGAAACAGGCCGCTATTTGTTTCCAGGAACAGGAAACGTTAATGAACGGGGGCAAGGGAAAGGATACGGTTATTCGTTCAACATTCCGGTTGATGCGTTTACAGAAGATGAGTCGTGGCTCGCCGCATATACGGAAGCTCTAATTGAAATCGCTGATTTTTTTCGTCCTGACGTCATCTTGACGCAAAACGGTGTCGATGCCCATTATTACGATCCGTTAACTCATTTATCTGCGTCCATGCGCATTTATCGTGAAATTCCAAAACTAGCACATCAAATTGCGCATCAATATTGTAACGGTCGTTGGATCGCAGTTGGTGGCGGCGGATACGACATTTGGCGCGTTGTGCCACGTGCATGGGCGCTATTGTGGCTCGAAATGACAGAACAATCCGATATTTCTGGACCTTTACCGAAAGAATGGATTGCCCGTTGGCAACCTCGTGCTCCTGTTTCTTTGCCACTCGAATGGGATGACCCAGAAGACTTATATCCACCCATTCCAAGAAAAGCAGAAATTACGGAAAAAAATGCACAAACCGTTATGAAAGCACTTCAGCCAATTCGAAGCAACAAACAACGGTTAAACTTATAAAAAATAACAAGGGTGTTCCGAAAGTAGCGAACACCCTTTTCTATGTTTATACTCACGCGAAATACGCGTTCTTCTTTAAGAAAAAATCTAGTTAGCCACCTATTTTGTCGAATCGCGATATTCAATTCGGTGTGGCAACACAACGATGTGATTGTCGACATGCTCTTTATTCATATATTTCGTTAATAAACGCATCGCCACGGCCCCAATGTCGTACATCGGC
The DNA here is from genome assembly GCF_014201585.1 of Anoxybacillus tengchongensis. Lineage (GTDB taxonomy): Bacteria > Bacillota > Bacilli > Bacillales > Anoxybacillaceae > Anoxybacillus > Anoxybacillus tengchongensis. Next base: position 34,314 of record NZ_JACHES010000008.1, on the reverse strand, counting down.
TGGACTACCGTCGTCAATTTCGGGCGAACCATTGTTGCCAAGCGCGTATTATCAAAACCGACAACTTCTAAGTCATCGGGAATGCGTACACCGCGATCTTGTGCCCCATGAATGACGCCGAGCGCCATTTCGTCGGTTCCAACAAAAATCGCTGTTGGTCGCTGTGGAAGTTCAGCTAACTTTTCGTATGCTTCGATGCCTGAATCGTACGTATAATCTCCTTCCACAACAAGCGCCTCATCATAAACCATATTCGCTTCTTCTAAGGCGCGACGATAACCAGCTAATTTTTTTAATCCGTTAATCGGATCGTTTAACGGTCCTGTTACATAAGCAATGCGTTTATGTCCTTTTTCGATCAACATATGCACCGCATCATACGCTGCTTGCTCGTAGTCAATGTTAACAGATGGAATAATATTGTTTTTTTCAATTGTTGCAGCTAATACGATCGGTACATCTGACTTTTTAAACTGCTCAACATGTTCTTCAGTTACATCGCCGCCCATGAATAAAATGCCATCAACTTGTTTGGCAAGCATTGTGTTTAATAAATGTAACTCTTTTTCTTTATTTTGATCAGAGTTGCTTAAAATGATGTTATACTTGTACATCGTTGCAATATCCTCAATGCCACGCGCCATTTCCGCAAAGAAAATGCTTGATATATCTGGAATAATGACGCCGACTGTAGTTGTTTTTTTGCTTGCCAATCCACGTGCTACCGCATTCGGACGATAACCGAGCCGCTCAATCACTTCTAACACTTTTTTGCGCGTTGAAGGCTTTACGTTTGGGTTCCCATTTACGACACGTGAAACGGTTGCCATCGACACGTTTGCTTCTCTTGCTACATCATAAATTGTTACATTCATCACATACACTCCTTTTTTGCACTCTATATATCGAAAACTGTCGTACATCGCAATTTTATGTAAAATTATCATACGATAAATGATTACCTAAGTGCAACGTTTTCACAAATAAATTCATAAGAAAAAGCCGGTGAACGATCACCAGCTTTTTGTTTTTACGCTTTGACAAATTGTTTTTGGAACGATTTTAATTCTTCCATAAACTCGTTGAATTGATCAATATCCATTTGTTGTGCAGAATCAGATAACGCAACAGCAGGATCTGGATGTACTTCGGCCATGACCCCGTCTGCCCCAATGGCAAGCGCAGCTTTCGCACAAGGTAAAAGTAAATCGCGTCGTCCTGTTGAATGTGTGACATCGACAAAAACAGGTAAATGCGTTTCCTTTTTCAAAATCGGTACGGCTGAAATATCAAGCGTGTTGCGCGTCGCCTTTTCATATGTGCGAATGCCTCGCTCACATAAAATGATTTGTCCGTTGCCTTGCGACATAATGTACTCAGCAGCATGAATAAATTCTTCGATCGTTGCAGCTAATCCACGTTTTAACAACACCGGTTTATTTACTTGACCCGCCGCTTTTAACAACTCAAAGTTTTGCATATTGCGCGCCCCGATTTGAATGACGTCAATATAATCGAGCGCTGTTTCGATATCTGCTGGCGTTACAATTTCACTAATGACTGCTAAATCAAACTCATCTGCTACACGTTTTAAAATTTTCAACCCTTCTACGCCAAGTCCTTGGAAATCATATGGTGAAGTGCGTGGTTTGTAAGCACCACCGCGCAATAATTTTAGCCCGTGTCGTTTGATCGCTTGTGCCACTTCTGCCACTTGTTCATAGCTTTCAACCGCACATGGTCCCATAACGAAATATTGATTACCGTCGCCGATTTTTTCTCCTTTTACATCGACAATCGTATTTTCTGGCTTTTTCTTTCTTGATACAAGCAATGCTTTTTTATGATCGTCTTCTTGTAAATCGAGCCCTGCTTTAAAAATTTCTTTAAAAATATGTTTTAACGTCGCCGTATCAAATGGCCCATCGTTATGCTCTAAAATCAAATCTAACATTTTTCTTTCACGAACAGGGTCATAGAAATACGTACCTTGGGCGTCCTTAATTTTTCCAATTTCTTGAACAACCCGACCGCGTTCATTAATTAGCTTTAACAACTGTAAATTTAACTCATCAACCTTCGCTCTCAACTCATCTAATCGTTCGTTACTCATACATCTCATCCTTTCTTTATATAAGCTAAAAAATATGGTACATTTCTATATAATTAGAGATTATTATAAACGAAGTGGATAAAGTTGTCACCCCTTTATTTATAAAACGCGTTTAAGCAATAAAGAATTTTTTAATTTTCGAAAAAGAAGGTGGGAAGCTTGATTTTTGCACTAGACATTGGTACGCGTTCAGTAGTTGGCATTATTTTAAAGGAAACAGACGGACAATATCAAGTTGAAGACATTGTCATAAAAGAGCATGAAGAACGGGCGATGCTTGATGGACAAATTCACGACGTACTTGCTGTTTCTAACGTTATTCTTGACATAAAAAAAACGTTAGAGGAGAGACACGGACCTCTGACGCGTGTATGCGTTGCAGCCGCAGGACGTTCATTAAAAACAGAAAAAGGAAGAGCGAATATATCCATTAAAGGGAAGCCTCTGCTCACACATGAAGATGTGACATACTTAGAACTCGCTGCAGTTCAACAAGCTCAAATGACGTTGGCTGAACAATCATCTAACGAAAAAAGTCATCACTACTATTGTGTTGGCTATTCGGTAACGCGCTATGAAATTGATGGCGAGGAAATTGGCAACTTAATTGATCAACAAGGAGATGACGCAAGCGTTGAAGTAATTGCCACATTTTTACCGAAGCTTGTCGTTGAATCACTTCTTGCTGCATTACAACGCGCTCATTTAGAAATGGAGGCGCTAACACTTGAGCCGATCGCCGCACTAAATGTGCTTATTCCTCCAACGATGCGACGATTAAATGTTGCGCTTGTAGATATTGGTGCAGGAACGTCTGACATTGCGATTACAAATCTAGGTACAGTCATTGCCTACGGAATGGTACCGATAGCGGGAGACGAAATTACAGAAGCGCTTTCAGACGCATATTTACTTGATTTTCCTCTTGCTGAACAAGCAAAACGTGACTTACATTCAAAGGACACGGTAACGATTACAGACATTCTCGGTTTTGAAACAGAAGTGCCTCGCGAACAAATGATTGCAACAATTTCAGACGCGATTGATCGACTCGCTGATGCGATTAGCAAAGAAATTTTACGATTAAATAATCATCAATCTCCAAAAGCAGTCATGCTTGTGGGGGGAGGGAGTTTGACACCTGAACTGCCAAAGCGGCTTGCTCAAAAACTCCATCTTCCTGAAAATCGTGTCGCTATTCGTGGTATTGATGCTATTCAAAAATTGCACATCGATCAAGAAGAAATGAAACATCGCCCGGAACTCGTCACCCCAATTGGCATTGCCATTGCCGCAAAGCAAACACCGATCCAGTACGTAACCGTTCATGTAAATGGACAAACCATTCGCTTATTTGATATGAAACAACTGTCGATCGGTGATGCCCTACTAGCTGCGGGCATTCAATTACGTAAGCTATATGGGAAACCGGGCTTAGCTTGCGTCATCACGTTAAATGGACAGACGATTACAATTCCTGGGACACATGGAGAACCACCAACAATTTTAAAGAATGGTGAATTAGCGACATTTGACACACCAATTAAAAACGGAGATCATATCGTTGTTGAAAAAGGACAAGACGGCAAACAAGCGACAATTCAACTTTGTGACTTACTAGAGTCGTTGCCGATAAAACAAGTGACGATTAACGGACAACTGTATACTATTGAGCCGCTCGTCTTCCGAAATGGCGAACATGTTTCTCTCGACGAGGTGTTATATGACCGCGACGACATTGTCGTTCGTATGCCAGAAACGATTGAACAACTTTTGCACGCAACAAAAAACAACGATCTGCTCAAACAACTCGAACCGTTTACGATCACGTTAAATGGCAAAACCGTAACATTTCCTGAATGGTGCGGAACGATGTATCGAAACGGGATTGAGTGCCAACGTTATACAACATTTGAAGACGGCGATCATATTATTGTTCATGAAAAAAAGCAGCGAACAATCGCTCAAATTGCTGAAGCAAAACAAATAAAACTTTATTATTCTATTCCGATTATATTTAATGGTGAAACATTCACATTAACAAAGTCAATCGGTACGTTTTATCGCAATGGTGAACAACTTGAAGAAGATGATCTCGTTCACCATGAGGATGAACTTGAATTTAATGAACAAAAAATGGAACCGTTCATTTTTCAAGATATATTCCAATACGTCCAAGTTGATATTCCTCATGGAGCATCGACAACGTTTACGTTGCTCAAAAACGGTGAACCGACAACATTTTATGAACCGCTTGCACCAGGAGATCGACTAGAAATTATTTGGCATAAGAAAGAGCAACTATGAACGAGCCATAGTTGCTTTTTCTTTTATTTTAAGTTTTCTGGGTTTAACGGTTCTAATTCTGGGAGGACAAAACGGCCATCTTTGCGAATCAGCACACCATCAAAATAAATTTCACCACCACCGTATTCTGGGCGCTGAATCATAACCATATCCCAATGAATGTTTGAATGGTTGCCGTTGTACGCCTCGTCATAACATTGTCCCGGTGTAAAATGGAAGCTTCCATCAATTTTTTCATCAAACAAAATATCTTGCATCGGATGTTGAATGTATGGATTTACCCCGATTGCGAACTCACCAATATAGCGCGCACCTTCATCTGTATCAAAAATTTGATTAATGCGCTCTGTATCGTTTGCTGTTGCTTCAATAATTTTTCCATCTTTAAACGTTAATTTTACGTTTTCAAACGTAAATCCTTGATAAGGAGAAGGTGTATTAAATGTGATAGTACCATTAACCGAATCACGAACAGGAGCCGTATACACTTCTCCATCTGGAATATTCATTTGTCCTGAACATTTTACTGCAGGAATATCTTTAATCGAGAACGTTAAATCTGTCCCCGGTCCTGTAATGCGTACTTGATCAGTTTTATTCATTAATTCAACGAGGGCGTCCATCGCTTTATCCATTTTTCCGTAGTCTAAGTTACATACGTTGAAATAAAAATCTTCAAACGCCTCTGTGCTCATTTTTGCAAGCTGTGCCATAGATGGATTCGGGTAGCGAAGGACGACCCATTTCGTTTTCGGTACGCGAATGTCACGATGCACTTTTTGCATAATCGTCTTCCCATGAATTTTCATTTTGTCCGCTGGCACATCAGCAAATTCGTTAATATTATCTCCAGCACGCAAGCCGATGTAAGCGTCCATTTGTTTCATGACATTCGCTTCAAATTCAGCCATCATGTCAAACTGCTCGTCTTGCGCACCGAGCAAAAGCGCGCGATCGACTTGATGGTCTTTTAACGAAACAAATGGGTAAGCACCTACAGCATACGCTTCGCGCACAAGCGCGATCACAAGCTCCCGCTGTAATCCAAAGTTTTCGATTAATACTTTTTCTCCTTTTTGTAAACGCAACGAGTAATGAATTAAATTTTTCGCTAACTTTTCAATACGCGGATCTTTCATTTATATTCCTCCATTCCATCATATGTACATGTATATTGTAACCGATCTACAAAAAATTTTGGGTTTTTTGCAGGATTTTTTCTCTTTTTGTCGAAGGAAATGTAGGATAGACAGAAAGGAGTTTTTCATAATGAATATTGTTTTGTACGGCAGTATTGCACTCATCGCGATCGCCTTTCTTATTTTAGTCGTTTATGTCATCCAAACATTAAAAACGCTTCAAACAACGTTGCAACATGTTGCGAAAACCGTTGAAGAAGTTGAAAAACAAATGCATGAAATCGGAAAAGAAACGGCACAATTACTACATAAGACGAACGCGCTCGCAGATGACGTGCATAAAAAAGCGGAGAGCTTACAAAGTGTATTTGATGCAGTCAAACAAGTCGGTGTTACCGTTCAAACATTTAACAACTCCATTTCCAAAACACTAACAACAAACGAAAAAAAAATTACGCAAGCCATTCAATGGGGCCAAACACTTATTGAAATATGGACAAAATGGAAAGAGAAGCGAAAATAAGGAGGTTTTTATATGGCTAAAAATGGTTCTTTTCTACTTGGTGCAATTGTTGGTGGAATCGCTGGTGCAGCTGCCACATTATTTTTATCAAGTGAACGTGGAAAACAACTATTGCAAGAGTTTACCGAAACGAACATAAAGCGATGGCAACAACATGAAAAGGAAAACGTGTCACATGATATAGAGGAACAAAAGGAGCAAGGGGAGCAAAAGCCGTTTTCCTCTATCCCTATTCCGCTTCCTTCATCAGATGTCGAGCAGCTGTTAAAAGAAACGGAGCAAGCAGTTAACGATGTCGAAAAACGTTTGAATAAAGGAATTGATGCACATGGAGAAAATTGAAACAATTGAACAATTCGAACAAATTTGTTCGTCCTATCGTCCATTTTTATTGATGAAACATAGTCTGACATGTCCAATTAGCCATCGGGCATGGGTGGAGTTCGAACGTTTTACAAAAGATTTTCCGCACATTCATGCATATTACTTACATGTGCAACACTCTCGTCCTTTGTCACAACATGTCGCAGAAGTGTTTCAAGTAAAACATGAGTCTCCTCAAGCATTATGGGTCACTGATAAAGGGGTGGCGTGGCATGCTTCCCATTGGAACGTCACATATGACCAAATGAAAAAAGCAACTATGGGCGAATCATAGTTGCTTTTTTATACGTGAACGGATTGTTCGTATTTCTGCTGGAATTTTTGAATATCGCCTGCTCCCATAAAAATAAGCACAGCGTGTTCATGCTGTTTTAAAACATCCACTTGCTCCTCATGCAAAAGGTTTGCACCGTCAATTTTGGCGCGTAAATCTTCAATCGATAGTTTCCCTTGATGCTCTCGGGCAGATCCGAAAATATCGCACAAATATACCGCATCTGCTAATGATAAACTTTGTGCAAATTCATGTAAAAACGTTTGTGTGCGTGTATATGTGTGCGGCTGAAAAATTGCAACTATTTGACGATCCGGGTATTTTTGTCTTGCCGCCTCAATCGTTGCGCGTATTTCTGTAGGGTGGTGCGCATAATCATCAATAAGCACTTGTGAACCGAACAGCTTTTCATGAAAGCGACGTTTTACTCCAGGAAACGTTTTTAGTCGCTCTTGAATAATACTTACATCGATTCCTTCATAATGACAAAGCGCAATCACAGCGAGCGCGTTAAGCACGTTATGATCGCCATACCTCGGAATGTGGAAAGATGCAAAAAATGTGTGGCGCACAAATACGTCAAACGATGTCCCTTCCTGTGTTTTCACCATATTTCGCGCTTGGAAATCGTTATCTTCGCCGAAACCGTAAAAGACAACAGGAACTTTAGCCTGAATTTTTTGTAAATACTCATCATCTCCACAGGCGATAATTCCTTTTTTCACTTGCCATGCCATTTGTTGAAACGCCGAAAACACATCTTCAATATTGGCAAAATAATCTGGATGATCAAAATCAATATTTGTCATAATCGCATAATCAGGTGAATACGCTAGAAAATGTCGACGATATTCGCACGCTTCAAATACAAAATACTTGCTCCCTTCTCTTCCCTTTCCAGAACCATCACCGATCAAATATGATGTCGGTTCTGCTCCTTGCATCACGTGAGCAAGCAACCCAGTTGTTGATGTTTTTCCATGAGCACCTGTCACAGCGATGCTCGTAAATTTTTGCAAAAACTCACCTAAAAACTGATGGTAGCGAATGACAGGTACACCAAGATCACGAGCTGCTACAATTTCTTCATGTGTATCAGGAAAGGCGTTCCCAGCAATTACAACCATATTTTTTTGAATATTTTGGGCGCTGAATGGAAAAATAGGTATTCCACGTTCTTCCAACGCTTCTTGCGTGAAAAATCGCTTATCATAGTCTGACCCTTGCACGACACATTTCATATCATGTAATACTTGTGCCAGTGCACTCATTCCAGTTCCTTTAATGCCGACAAAATGGTAAATAGTCATAAAAAAACCTCCACCAACTATCGTTGATCTATATCTCAGTATATGACACAAATTCCGTTTTGCTCTTTTCATCTTATGTAACAAACTTCATTATACCATCGTTTGTCCACGATGATAAGAAAAACTGATAGAAGAACGTTCTTCTATCAGTTTTTCCGTGTTACTGAGGTGTATACTCTACTTTTTCAAGACGTGGGTTCGGACGATAACGTCGACCTGCTTTCGCTTGATGCTTTCCATTTAACAATACATTATCTCCCGTAAAACCAATATGCACTTTTAACAAGCTACTTCCCACACCATACATATCAACGGGCACACCTTGTTTTTCAAACTCAATAATACGCTGCTCATTAAACCCGCCACTTACAACGATTTTTACATGTTCAAATCCTTCACGATCGAGCGCTTCACGCAAAGCAAAAATAAGAGGAGGGTTTACGCCACGTGGATCAAATGTACCAAGCACTTCCGGATGGCGAATAAAATATTGATCGATCATCGTTCGCGACGTATCAACACGAACCGCCTTTAATTTATCTCCAAACTCACGCGCAACTTTCAGCGCATCTGTAATACAGTCGTTGTTGTAGTCAACAAGCACAATTAAATCATCGTCTGGATATTTTGCATGATACGCTTTCGCTGCCGCAACTACATCGCCATCAAACAATTGAATGAGCGCATGCGGCATCGTTCCCATGCCTTGTTTTCCCCACCATTCGTTCATCGCATGTGTCGCTTGAGCAGTTGAGCCACCAATAAAGGCTGCGTATCCATCACCAGCTTGCATCATAAAATGGTCATCACGATCCCCCATAAAAATGACCGGTTTTTGCACACCAGATAATGCCGCTGCTTTAACGACGTTATACACGTTTGTTGCTACAGATGTTCGGCGAGCTAAAATCCCGTCAATAATGCCTTCTAAATACCCGAAATTTTGATACGGGCCTGTAATAGTCAGCACCGTCTCAAACGGACTAATTTTATCGCCGTCTTTCAATGAATAAATTTCCAATTTTTCCGGCTCATCAGCAAATGTATGCAATAAGGCAATGACTTCATCCGTTCCACATAAGACAGCATGTTCTTTTTGAAAAAATTGCATCGTAACCATATTATTTGGACGAAATTCCTTAACGATTTCACGTGTTTTTAAAAAATACACAGCTGAAAACCAGCCATCTCGCACACGCTCATCAAATTTAAACGTTTTATTTGTTAGTCGTTTAATTTTCCCTTGTAATTTCAACTCGATTTCCTTCATTTTGCTTTCCCCTTCAGCCATCGTTTTCACGTATTTAGCATAGCATGTTTTCTATTTCACGACTACTCCATCTAAATTGTATCTTGTAGTTGCTCGAGATGTTGTTCATCAATTAACACATCGCGCGGCTTGCTTCCTTTCGGTGCCGATACGATGCCACGTTGCTCCATCATCTCAATTAAGCGTGCCGCTCGGTTGTAGCCGATACGAAAACGACGTTGTAAACTTGATGTTGAAGCACCGCCTTGTTGAACAACAAACTCACACGCCTCATAAAACAGCTCATCATCTTCATCAGCCTGTACATGTTGTTGCAATAGCTCATCATGTTGAAATAAATAAGACGGTTCCATTTGTTGTCGTACATGGGCGACGACACGCTCTATTTCTTCATCCGATACAAAGTTGCCTTGTAAACGAACTGGTTTTGCTGTTCCATTTTCTAAAAATAACATATCGCCTCGTCCAAGTAATTTCTCCGCACCGTTTATATCAATGATTGTACGCGAATCGATTTGCGACGATACAGAAAAGGCAATGCGTGTAGGGATATTCGCCTTAATTAAACCTGTAATGACGTCAACAGATGGTCGTTGTGTAGCAACAAGCAAATGAATACCACATGCTCGCGCTTTTTGAGCAATACGGCAAATCGCTTCTTCCACATCAGCTGGGGCAACCATCATTAAATCTGCAAGCTCATCGATGACAATGACGATATACGGTAAATGTTGTTCCGGTTTTTGAGCTTTTCGTATTAATTCGTTATAACGTACAATATCGCGCACACCGGTATGTGCAAATAACTCATATCGCCGTTCCATTTCAGACACAGCCCATTTTAATGCTGCCGTTGCCGCTTTTGCATCCGTAATAACCGGGCTAACTAAATGTGGAATATGATTGTATGGTGCAAGTTCGACCATTTTCGGATCGATCAACAATAACTTTACTTCGTGTGGTGCTGCTTTGTATAATAAACTCACTAACATCGCATTCATACATACGCTTTTTCCTGATCCAGTTGCCCCCGCAATCAACCCGTGCGGCATCTTTTTTAAATCGGTGACAATCGGTTTTCCCGAAATATCTAATCCTAAAGCGACGGTTAACGGAGAGTCTGATTGCTGAAACACCTCGCTTTGTAACACTTCACGAATAAAAACAGGGCGGCTTGATCGGTTAGGTACTTCAATTCCGATCGTGTTTTTCCCAGGAATAGGCGCTTCTATACGAATATCCACGGCCGCTAAATTTAATTTAATATCATCCGCTAAATTCGTAATTTTATTCACTTTTACCCCAAGTTCTGGTTGCACTTCAAAACGAGTAACCGTTGGACCTTGAGTCACATGAACGACTGTCGCTCCAACATTAAAGTTTTTGAACGTCTCGTTTAATCGCTCTGTTTGTTCTTTTAACCACGCTTCATCATCTTCATGACGTATACTTGGTGCATGCAACAACGATAATGACGGGAATACATATGATTGTTTTTGCTGTCGCTCTTTCCATTTTTCTCGATCTTGTTTTAACATCATGACGTTATATGGTACACCACTTCGTTGTCGCGTTCTTTCCTCATGAACTTGTTCGATTTTTGCTTCTCCCCGTTCCTGTTCTTTCGTTTCTTCCTCCTGATTTTGCTCCATGTGTTCTTCAGCAGTTTCCGTTTCATAAACAACTTCTTTCTCTTCATGAAGTGGCTCACTTACCGCCGTGTGCGCATGTTCAGTTGTTTCGTCAACAAGCTGTCTCTCTACTGACTCCTCTACTTGTGTATGTACACGTTCGTTTGTTTCGACCGTTTCAACGATCGGAAGTTCAAATTCAACAACGACATCATGTTCTTTTTTTCGTTCGACATGCTCTATTCGCTTATAACCAAATACAGGCGATGGCACATCTGTCGGGCGAAACGTGCGTGATTCACTCTCTGTTCGCTCTATGCGATACGTTTTTTTCTTAAATGAATCGTTTTTTTGCTCATATGTTCTCTCTTTTATTCTTTCCTTTGGTTCATCCGGAATTAATGGAAAGCGAAATTTTCCTCTCGGATATTCATAAACGACTTTTGCTTCTATTTCTTTATATTCATTCGTTGGTACGGACTGTTGTTGTTTTCGCATCTTTTTTGGCTCATGCTGTTCCCCGAATAAATAACGAAATAATGCCTTTAACCAACCCATTCCATCCTCACTCTTTCTTTTGTACATTCGGTTTTATTTTACCACAAAAAAAGCTGACTGCCGTCACGGAAGTCAGCTGAAAAATGGTTGGCCTACTTCGTACTCATCATGTAAAACAAGAATACCTTTTTCTTGTGGAGCGTTTGGCAAATCTAACTCGCGCGCAGAACAAATCATCCCATAAGATTTCACTCCACGAAGCTCTGCCTCTTGAATGACTAGACCGCTTGGCATGACCGCTCCGACTTTAGCAACCACGACCTTTTGTCCCGCTTCTACGTTTGGAGCCCCACATACAATTTGCAACGTTTCCGTACCAACATCTACTTGACAAACACTTAACTTATCAGCATTCGGATGTTTCTCTTTTTCTTTTACGTAACCGACAACAAACTTTGGTGAAAAATCAGCCTTTACTTGTTCATTCACACCATTTTTTTGCAATATGTCGTTAATTGTCGTAATGACTTGTTCGGTTAGCTCAACAACTCCATTTCCTTCAAATGTGCCATATGTAGACGCATGAAAAATATTGTAGCCAACAGTTTCACCCGTCTGTTCATTAAAAATGCGCACAACATCTCCTTTTTTCTCAAAAGCACGCTCTTGTGGGTCAACAACCTTTAATGTAATAAGCAACGTATCGCCAATGCCCTCACGGTTGTAAAATACGTTCATTGTTTCTCATCCTTTCGACGATTTTTTCCGAGAATAAAAATTGGTTGCAACTGCCCATCTTCGTATAAAAACGAAAGAGCAGTAATCGGCACTCTTCCACTTGCAAAAAAACTCATCGTCAGCTGCGCAAGTACATCATAGCCGATTTCGTTCTCAATGTCAGCAATAATGAGCACATCTTGATGAGGAACAGCAAGTAACATCGTTCCTTTTATTTTTTCAGAAAACTTTTTTAAAAAAGCATCATTTAGTATGCGACTTGCATCATATCCGTCATTTGTGTTTATAAAATAAAACGTATTGCCAGCGACACGGTCTTCTTTCACCGTTGTTGGCAATGAACGAACATTAAAACGTGCGATCTCTTTCAATTGTTGCACATCCCAGTGCTCCAATTCAACTAAACGTTCATCAATGAGGCGATACGTTGTTCCTAAATCAAGTGCATAATAAATGCGCGTTTCTGCTGTATGTTCGTCATAAATAAACATCGTCCCTTCATTCGTTTTTGTCGGAAATGAGGTAGAGCGAATGACCGGATATATATGTTTTTCTTTTCCTTGTAGCGGTGAATCATCATGTAATGCCGTTAACGTTTGCTCGACATAATAAACGACCTCATCAATGGCACGCTCTTTTTCAAGCTCCCATTTTGCAATAACGTGGGGCAAGGAGATGGTCACTCCTTTTTTCGTTTCGCGATGCTCAATACGAAGTGTATCTTTTTTTCGATCCCATTGGAAATCCCATGGATAATGAGATAAACGCTGTTGAATATGCTCGCTTATTTGCTTACTATTCATCACGCTCACCTAAGCTTTGAATGAACGAGACAATTTCTTCTTTCGTTTTCCGATCTTTGCTCACAAATCGTCCACGTTCTTGCCCATTTTCATATGCGATAAAACTCGGGATGCCGAATACGTTATGCTCTGTAAACAAGTCAAGCCATTGGTCGCGATCAATCGCATAAAACGTATAATCCGGAAATTGTGCTTCAATCTCCGGTAAAACTGGTTTGATGAATTGACAATCACGGCACCAATCAGCCGTAAACATCATGATGACTTTTCCCTTTTTTATGACTTCATTATACTGCTCGATACGTTCAATCGTTTTCATCTATTGATCCACCCTTTCTTTTTATGCTCATATTGCCCTTTTAACATATGAACGATATGTGTATACATCGTTGTTCGATCGATTGCTCCATTCGTCAAAATGCCGATCGCTCCTTCATTTGAACGAACGTCGTGGCGATTGGCGTATCCATCCATCACTTCAGCTAATTCTTTTCCCATTTTTAGTTGTTCACCTATCTCTCTAGGAAGCGGAATGCGCGCCCCTCCGGCAACAACAACGACTTCATCACGATCAACGAGCGCTCCCCAATTGCATAGCCAAATCGTCCCATCTTGTGCAACAAATACGCCGCCTTCTAATCCAATCCCAATATCGGCTTGTTGCTGGGAAACTGCTAATGTCGCTCGCTCAATAGCGCCTTGCAACGTTTCTTCATCAGAAAACGGTTGTTTGGATACACTTGGTTGCACATCGCTCGCCATGATCGTATGGTGAGCCTCATGAAATACAGCTTTTACCGCTTTTACTTTCGTGTTGTTTTTCGTTCCAACAGCGATTTTCATCCATACATCTCCTTAAGCGTTATGGCGAATAGCATCCACTGTCGCGCGATCACACTGTTTCACAAGAGCGACTAATAGCTGTTTTGCCGCTTCGTAATCGTCAATATGAATGATCGATGCATGCGTATGAATATACCGTGCACAAATGCCAATGACAGCTGAAGGGACACCACTATTTGCGATATGTACTTTGCCTGCATCTGTTCCGCCACCTGGCGAAATGAAATATTGGTATGGAATATTGTTTGTTTCTGCTGTATCTAAAATAAATTCGCGCATGCCGCGATGAGTAATCATTGTGGCATCATAAATGCGCACAAGTGCACCTTTACCAAGATGACCGAACTCTTTTTCATCGCCTGTCATATCGTTCGCTGGACTTGCATCTAGCGCAAAGAAAATATCCGGCTTGATCATCGTAGCTGCTGTTTGTGCACCGCGCAATCCGACTTCTTCTTGAACTGTCGCTCCAGAATATAATACATTTGGCAACGTTTCATCTTTTAACTCCTTTAATAACTCAATCGCTAAACCGCAACCGTAACGATTGTCCCACGCTTTCGCCATAATTTTTTTCTCATTTGCTAACGGTGTGAATGGACAAATGGGCACAATTTGTTGCCCAGGACGAATGCCCATACGCTCCGCATCGTTCCGATCATCCGCCCCAACGTCAATCAACATATTTTTCATATCCATCGGCTTTTTCCGCTGTTCTTCATCGAGCAAATGCGGTGGAATCGAACCAATCACACCGGTAATTGGACCGTGATCCGTTATAATTTGCACACGTTGAGCTAACAATACTTGACTCCACCACCCGCCAAGCGGTTGAAAACGAATCATCCCCTGCTCAGTAATAGCAGTGACCATAAAACCAACTTCATCCATATGTCCAGCAACCATCACGACCGGTTCATTTTCTGTTCCTCGCTTTACCCCAAAAATACTTCCGAGCCGATCTTGCACAATATCATCGGCATATTTTTGTAACTGCTCACGCATAAAAGCGCGCACCGCATGTTCATTTCCCGGCGCTCCTGGCAATTCGGTTAACGTTTGAAACAATTGCAAATCCATCGCTGTTTCCCCTTTCTTTTCTCGCTATTTGTCATTGTAGCGAATTTTACATGTAGTTTCCACCCATACAATTCGGTATACTAAAAGAAAAAGTGGAGGAATGCATATGCGCATCAAAACATTTCTTACCGGCATCGTTGTCGGTGCAACGGCTGCGTACATATTTCATCAGTGGCAACATAAACGTTTGATTTCATCTGAACAAGCGCTTCAAAAGGCAAAAGAAGCTTTTCAACAAACTGGTGCGATTACAGGATCGTGGATTCAAACGACCGTTGAAACGATCGAAAAAAACGGATTGCGTTACGACGTCTATCGAGGGGGAATTACTCGTCCAACAGGTGCATATGAATGTTTTATTGATGCAAAATCAGGAACGATTATTGATGCACGAAAATTGTAAAACCCAAGCGACTTTGCTTGGGTTTTTATTGACGTTTGAGCGCTTCGACGATTTGAAACTGATCATTCCAACGGACCGCACGATAGTATGCATCGTGATAAAATGTAAACCATGCATTGTTTTCCATTCCATAAGCAAGCCATTTTTGTTTAGCAAAAATAGATGTCATTGGGTAATCATCATACGCCATGACCCAAAGCGGATTTTGATGAGCGTGTGTCGGCATTAAATCACCGAGATGAACGACTGTTTCCCCTTCAGATGTAATAATAATGATCGCATGTCCATCGCTATGACCGCCTGTATGAATCATCGTTACCCCTGAAACAACTTCCAATTGTTCCGCGAACGTATCGACTTGGTCAACAATCGCTTCCCAGTTTTCTTTCCAATACGTGTTGCGCGAGCGAATGTTTGGTTCTCTCATCTCCGCCCACTCTACTGCTGACGTAATAATGCGCGCTCGCGAAAACGTCGGAACGAGCGTATCCCCTTCCCATTTCGTTAAACCGCTCGCATGATCGAAATGCAAATGCGTCATTAATACAAAATCAATGTCTTCGGGTGTCAAAGAAAGAAGCGCCAACTGCTCTTCTAATGAGGACTCTTCTGTTACACCAAAGTTTCGTTTTTGCTTTTCATTTAGTTTTCCTCGCCCGATGCCAGATTCAATTAATATATTTTTCCCATCCATTTGCAATAAAATGGGATCGGTGCGGAGCGGAATTTGATTTTGTTCGTTGCATGGGTATTTTTTCACCCAAAGCGGCTTTGGTACGACACCGAACATCGCTCCACCGTCTAAATGTGTAATTCCTCCATTTAACCACGTCATTGTTGCTTGACCGATCGTTAATTTCTCCATTATTTCTCCCCCTTGTCCTCTTTCATTACTCATTTTAACATTACAAAAATATTCAGAAAAGAAAAAAACCTATGCCTAATTATGACATAGGTTTCCGATACTTTACTTCACAACGGTAAATCGGGTTTCCTTTTTCTGAAAATTTTTGTTCATATTCTGTCATGACATTTCCTTCGAAATTACTTCGATGAAGGTCGAGGCTGACATATTGAAAAACTAAACCATATTGCGAGAAGCTGACAAGAGAATATTCAAACAATCCACGGTTATCCGTTTTAAAATGAATTTCCCCCTCATCAACTAAAATGTTTTCGTATAACTCTAAAAACGAACGATACGTTAGGCGACGTTTTTCATGTCGCTTTTTTGGCCACGGATCAGAGAAGTTCAAATAAATACGTTCAACCTCTCCTTTGGCAAAAACATTTGTTAAATCTTTTGCATTGACATTTAATAAGCGCAAATTTGGCAAATCATTTTCAATTAACTTGTCAAGCGCACATACGATGACGCTCTCATACAATTCAATTCCGATATAGTTAATATTCGGGTTCATTTTTGCCATTTCCGTAATAAAGCGACCTTTTCCTGTACCAATTTCGATATGAATCGGATGATCGTTTGAAAACAATTCACGCCAACGCCCTTTGTATCGTTCAGGTTGCGGGATAATGTATTGTGGATATGCTGCAATTTTTTCTTTCGCCCAAGGCTTATTTCTTAAACGCACGTCTCATCCTCCGTTTCTTTGCATATAAAAAGATAAAAATGGCCATATTAATAAACGAATAGGGGGATGAACATGGCCATTAATCATGAGCATCAATTAACTGTATTAAAAGATATTTTATCGGAACACCAACTTGATCGTTCAGGAACGGTAGCAGAATGTGAACAAATTGAGCGGCTCGCTAAATCGTTAATGGCGAACGATGCTGTCCATTCTGAACTGAAACAAACATTGTCCCATATTTACACGTACAGTCAAAACGGCAAAAATGCAACCGATCTTTCTTCACATATCAATCAACATGAACAGCAACTTGCTGATTGGATGGATCAATTAACGTAGCACATGTTCAAGGAAATGCAACAGTCGTTGCATTTCCTTTTCATTATTCCGTCCTTTATACCATGCAAGCAGCCCAACCGTTTGGGCAACAGTATACCATTTCATACGTAACTGCAATTGTTCATCGAACTCCATGCCATATTCTTCTAACCAACTCGCCCACTGTTCTCGTGGAATGTAAGCATATAATAACATTCCGATATCAATCGCAGGATCTGCGATCATTGCACTATCCCAGTCAATTAAATATAGTTGATTATCTTCTGTTAACAGCCAATTATTATGATTCATATCGCAATGGCAAACGACATAATCTGTACAATACACATCGTCTACGTGTCGCTCTAAAAATGCAAATGCGTCTCGAACGGCCGAGTGCGCTTTTAACTCAACATATTCATTTTTCTTGATTTCCTCTAACAAACGATGAGGTACCAAAGGTGTTTTACCGAGACGCTCCATCATCCCCAACAATTCTTTCGAGCGGTGAATTTTTCGAAGCAATTGGGCAACCTGTTTGCTAGTCATATCATGCGGCTTTAATTCACGCGCTTGTAAAAATTGTTGGGCAGTAATGACATCTCCATTTTCCATTCGTTTCGTCCATACTAATTTTGGAACGATTCCTTCTGCTGATAAAACAGCTAAAAATGGAGAAGAGTTGCGCTTTAAAAACAACTTCTTCCCATCGTGCTCTGCAATATATGCATCCCCTGTCGCACCACCTGCCGGGGAAATTTCCCACTCCTTACCTAGTAACTGTTCCAAGTGAGCTCACCTTTCGACTTAGTCAAAATAAAAATTGCAATTGTCATCTTACTAGATTTTATCTTTCTCATCGTTTCCCCGTCAACATTCAATTAATACCCACGTACCAATTCCATTTATTTCAATATACCGTTCGCTTATTTTTCCTATATCTTTTTCATTCGAGCTAAATATAATTTCCCATCTTCCTTCAAAAAGGGGCAATGTCGTTTTTTTCTCCTCATTATGATGCACAACAACAATTTGTTCCCATGAGCCATACGCACCGACGTCAACTAGTTGATAAGCAATAACAGATGGGTGTGTATCATAAAATTTTATGTGACGCCGAACTTGATCGGCAGTAAAAAAACGAAACGCGCCATGTTTTTTACGAAGCGCAATGAGAGCCATCATCTCCCGGATATCCTCTTCACATGCACTTTTCCGCTCCCAATCGATTCGATTCACTTCATCAGGAGCGTTATAGCTATTTTCAATCCCTTGTTTTGTTCGATAAAACTCTTGCCCGCTATGCAAAAAAGGAATACCTTGCGATAATAAAACGATCGCTGTAGCTAGCTTTTGACGTTTGCGACGAATATATTCGCTTTCATGTGCGTTGGCGATGATCATTTTATCCCATAATGTATGATTATCGTGACATTCGACATAATTGACACTTTGCCTTGGTGAAAAAAATAGATGAATGCTTCCACGAATAACTTCCATTACTGCTTCTTTATATGAGCAATCCCCTAACGCAAATCCTCGATCGTGCACTTGGAATGTGCTACCTTTAACATAGTCACGAAATCGATCATTAAAGTAAGCAATGCGTGGCGTATGTTTTGCGTTTGCAATCGTTGTCTTTTTTTCTTGGGGTAATGGAGTAGCTAACTCCCAACCTTCACCAAGAACAAGAACCGTCGGATCAATTGCATCGATGGCACGGCGAACGTCATTCATTGTATCGATATCTAAAATGCCCATTAAATCGAAACGAAATCCATCGACACCGTATTCACTTAGCCAATATGTCACTGAATCAATAATCAATTTTCGTACCATTTTTCTTTCAGATGCTAAATCATTTCCGACTCCTGTGCCGTTTGACGGATAACCGTTTGATTCATATCGAAAATAATAGCCCGGGACGAGATGTTCAAACGATGATGTTTCACGAATATATACGTGATTATATACAACGTCTAAAACGACGCGAATACCTTCCTGTTGAAATGCTCGAATTGCCTGTTTTAGCTCCATGATACGCACATATGGATCAGTCGGATCAGTTGCATAACTTCCTTCTGGTGCATTGTAATGTACCGTATTGTATCCCCAGTTGTATTCAAGTGGCTTGAGCTCATTAACTCCTTCAAAATCTTGCACAGGCATGAGTTGAACATGCGTAACACCGAGCTGTTTAATATAAGAAAGACCTGTTAGTGTTCCGTTGGGACCTATTGTTCCTCGCTCCGTTAAACCTATATACTTCCCTTTTTGTTTTACTCCACTTCTTGGATGAATCGTAAAATCACGCACATGCATTTCATAAATGATCGCATCTGTCATAGAAATAAACGGAGGCATGACTGGCTTTGGTATATTTGTCTTTGTCAAATCAACAACAACACCGTATGCACCGTTGACAGAAACCGCTTTTGCATAAGGATCCACTGCCTCCCGCCAAACAAAATTGATATATGTCTTATACGTATACAAAAAATATTCCATATTTTCATACAATGTATATGTCCATATCCCTTTTTGTTCTCGTACCATCACATGAATCGTTTCTTCTTTCGTCTTTGGATGAATAAGCTTTAATAACACCTTTGTTGCCGTCGGAGCCCACACTTTAAACGTCGTTTTTTCCGGTTTGTACGTTGCACCGAGATCATTTCCATCATATGCATATAATTCATCGAATGCTTTTGTTCTCATCACTGCTCCTACTTGTAAAGGAGCTTGCCATCCTTCTTCCGTATAAACGACATACCGTTTCCCTAATGGAACAATAAAAGGGACGGAACACTCATATTTTGTAAATGGTTGCTGTTTCTCGCTTGAACGAACTGTTAAACGGTATGCCGTTTGTTCCTCATCGCATAAAAAAAATATTGGTGCGCGTTCGTGAACAACATCGTTCGGTAGCAAAATGGTAATTAATGACAGTTCATCTAAGTAGGCTTCAAACGGGTGTTGTCTTGTCATCATTATCGGTCACCAACTTCCACTTTTGAAGTCAATCATTTTTATTGTAAAATGGATTAAGATAAAGGGGGGGAGAAATGATGCATTCTTGCATCTCGTGTAGCGTTCCATTTCCAATTTTACAATCTGGTTACTTACTTATTATGCAGGAAGAACAAAAAAAGTATTTATGTTATTCGTATGATTCATTGCAACAATTAGCGACATATGTAGAGACAATCGTTCCAAAAGAAAAAACATTCGTAGCGTTATGCAAAAACCCCGATTCACCGGGGCCGTTCATTCCACTTCATGAGTTAAGCATGCGAATTAAGCATGAAGACGTTGTCCAATGCATAACAAACGGACCGCTCACAAGTTATTTACAACCGATTATTCATACGAAAACAGGGGACATTTTCGGTTATGAATGTTTACTACGCTCACACCACTTTTCGCCTAAACAGCTTTTTTCTGTTGCGCAACAAACAGGTTTGCATACATTTTTAGATCGGCGAGCACGCGAAGAAGCGATTCGAGCACGTACAAAAATAAAAAAAGGGATAAAAAGTTTCATTAACTTTTTACCATCAACAATTTACAATCCCGAATTTTGTCTTCGGCACACATTTTCCATCGTCGAACAATATGAGGTAGCACCTGAAGATCTTGTATTTGAAGTTGTCGAGACGGAAAAAATCATTGATATTGACCATTTAAAGAACGTATTTGCCACATATAAACGATCAGGAATGAAAGTAGCGTTAGACGATGTCGGTGCCGGCTTTTCAACAATCGATATGCTTACGCTATTACAACCTGATTATGTAAAAATTGATCGCCACTACATTCAAAATTGTGACCAAGAAAAAGAGAAACAAGCGTTTTTAAAAGAAGTAACTCGAATTGCCCAGACGCTTGGCATTCACGTACTTGCTGAGGGAATTGAACGAAAAGAAGAATTAGACTACTGTCGCGAAATTGGCATTCCGTTTGCTCAAGGCTACTATATCGGCAAACCGAGCCCAAATCCGCTATAAAAGAGGCTGAGCTCTACTCATCAGCCTCCTCAACTTCTTCAATGACGAGCGGATCGTAATAGCGTGTATCACAATACGTCAACAATGATTGTGCTGCCTTCAGCTGCATATGCTTTAACGGCATTGTCAACTGTCTAAGTGACGTAAACCATGCATCATAATGACGGCGATCGATGATATCAAGATCGCTCGGTGCGTAACGATAATCAATATATCCTTCTCGATTCATCAACACTTTTTTGATCGGCATATCGACAGAAAATTGTTTATAAATCGTTTGAACAACTTTTTCTGTTCGGTGAAGCGAAATCATCGGGTTGACGATTTTTCGCTCCACATCATCAAAAATCTCCGTCCAAAACCGTTCAGCTGAACCAACAATAATGTTATTTTTTCGTTCTTCCGTAAACGCAATGCACCACGTTGTCGTTGGGCTAATTAAAATCGTATTTAGCTCGACAGGAGCTTTTTTCAATAAAAACACAGGTTTATACATACATAAGTACGTATCAGGAAAACGTTGCAAAAAATATTTCAAATATACATCATAATAATATTTCGGATCAATAATGGATTCTTCCGTTAGCGTTGAACTCGCCCAACGAATTTGCAGTTGAAACAGCTTTTCTAAAAATAATATTTTTAACTCTTCAATCGTTTTCGGTTCGGACGTAATGGAAAACATAAAGTCTTCCTCTTCTTCCAGCCGTTCATTTTCGTCCGTCACATCTTTGACTTTTTTTCTTGTCCATATTTGCTTAATTTTATCAAAGAGAGACGGCTCTTCCTCAAGCCATTTCCATGATTCATATGAATGTGGTTCTACCCTTAAAGCAAGTTGCCCCGTCTCCCATGCATGCTTCATTCGTTCCCATTGCTTCTTCTTTAAGCGAATGAACTCGCTTGGATAATGATAAATATCTAGCTCGTAGCGCGAAATATAATCTTGAAGCTTAATCAGCTGTCCCACGCCTTAACCCCCAGCAATCTATTGTTACTTTCATTCTACAACAAAAGTAACAACGGGCAAAGAAGAGAAGCAAAAATCGCACTTAACGTCATTGCTACCGAGCTAATCGCTGCTTCTTTTTTACCCATTTCAAGTGCTTTTGCAGTACCAATGCCATGTGAAGCCGCTCCAAGTCCGCTTCCGATCCCTAAAGCTGTATTCAGGCGTAAGCGTTGAAAAATCGTTGGTCCAAACATTGCGCCAAAAATTCCTGCAACCATGACATATACAGCGGCAAGCGTTGGTATGCCGCCAATGAGCGTTGCAATATCCATTGCAACGGGTGAAGTGACTGATTTCGGAATAATTGATCGAACAACTTGTTCAGGTAAATGAAAAAGACGTGCCAATAATAAACCGCTTCCTATTCCAATAATCGTACCGAAAAATGTGCTACATAATAACGGCCATAAAAACTTTTTGAGCGTATAACGATGTTGATAAAGCGGCAAAGCTAGCGCGACAACTGCGGGACCTAGCAAATGAACAAGCCATTTTCCTCCGACCATATATTGTTCATATGATAGATGAAAAAGCGATAATGTGATGATAATAACGACTGTGCTCGTTGCAATTGGCACAAGCAATGGAAAATAAAAGCGAGCATACAATTTGCGCATCGCCATATACACAACTATTGTCCATAAAAGCATACTAGCGCCAATCATGCCCCTTTCACCTCATGCATTCGCTTTTGTTCACGTGTTTGTGCCCATTGACCAATGAAACCAGCAAACAACATGACGATCATTGTGCTCACGATGACAACAAAAATGGACCATATCCCTTTCCCTGAAAAAAGTTCAACATAATCCATGACACCAACAGTTGCCGGGATAAACAACAGTGTTAAATGAGACAAAAGCATGTTGGCACCACAAGAGATCCACTCTTCCTTCACTATTCCAGTCATTAACAATAAAAATAGCAACAACATCCCTATCATACTTCCAGGGATAGGAATGTGTAGCAGTTGCTGAATAAATGAACCGACAACATACAACGTATACAATACCCCTATTTGAATGATCACAATCCCCATCTCTTCTCCCCCTCTTATAGATCATGAAAGAGGAAAGCGCATAAGCGGTTTATATTTCGGTGTTTCATTTACATGTGTCTCATATAACACAACGTCATGCACAAAAAAGCGAACGTCTTCTCCTTCCATTTTTCGTGGATATGTTTCAAGTGAAAACGGAAACGATCCGTACCATTTTTTCGCAAGCGTAATATGTGGTGTAAACGGTCGTGTATCAAGAGAAAAACCAATATTCTCGCAAACATCATACACATCTTGACGAAGGGAAAACAAACGAGGCTCTTCTTTTACGCCATACCATAAAATACGCGAGCCAAACGAATAAACTTCACTCAGTTGCAACGAAAATGCCTTATGTTTTCGAACCGTTTTTGGCATACGCTCTGTAATTTGTTTTCGCTCTTCTTCCGTTGCCCTCCCTAAAAACGCAAGTGTGATGTGATAATCTTCTTCGTGAACGAACAAACGAAATGGCGCTTTCCATTGAGACATAAAATGATGTAGCCGCTTTTTCACTTCGCTCGGCAAAGGAATTGCTAAAAAATAGTGCATTTATCGTCCCACCTTTTAATTTTCTAAATTTTATCAAACTTCCGATACTTTATGCAATGTCTTTTTTGACTGCCAAGCAAAAATGACCATCCCCCCAAATGTCAACAATCCAAAAAATAAATATACGTGCTCAATCGTCCAACGCTCTAAAATATACCCTCCTGCAAACGTACAAAACCAACTCCCAAGCCCATTTCCAACCGTAGCATAAAGCGATACGGCCGTCGTACGCACGTGCGCGGGGGTAATGTCACGAACATATTGGAGAGCAGCCGGAATAAACAAACCGACGGACGCCCCTTGTACAATTGTCGTTGCATATACAATAGCGAGCGGTGGTTCAAAAAAGTAAAATGTCCACCGAGCACAAGACAAAGCTGTCGCAACTAATAACACACTCATCATCCCGAACTTTCGGACGACACCGTCAGCAAATTTCATAAACGGCGCCTCACTTCCTGCGGCTAATAAAAAGGCAAGTCCTACGCCTGCAAGCGTTCCACCTAAATCAGTAATCAAAATACCGAAATAAAAATTATTAGCATAAATCGGACCGAAAACGAGAAATGTCGTCAACAAAAATAAAAGAAACCTAGGAATACGAATCAATGCTTTCATTCCTTCTCGAATGTTCACTTTTGCACTTGACTGCTCTCTTGGCAACTTCCATGCTAGTACACTTGAAATAATGAGCAAAGCAACGAAAATGTAAAAAATAAAATGAAGATGGAATAACTGAGCGACTTGTCCTGCAATCGGAACAGCAGCTGCAAATCCAAGTGCTCCCCACAAACGAATCGAACCGTACCGCTCATTCGCTTTTTGCACATAATGAAGCGTAATGCTGTCAGACAGTGGAACAATACCACTTTGCATGACTGCAAGTAATGCGGCAATCACAAGCAACCATACATATGAGTGAACAAGCGAATACATAAAGCCAAAAAAAGCTGTTCCTAATAAAGATACGATTAACACTTGAACCGGTTTACGCGTATAATCACTTATCATTCCCCAAATTGGCTGGATGAAAATCATAACGATCGGGCTAATCGACATAATCATCCCGATTTCTGTCCCCGACAATCCGACTTCATCTTTTAAGTACACAGATAATAATGGAAAAAGCGAACCGAAACTAAAAAACTGTAAAAAGTAAAACATGCGAAAAATACGTGTATACACAAAAATCCCCCATATCGATATAAAATGACGAAAAGTACCGTCATGATCGACGGCACTTTTCATTATAACATATTTTTGGAAACTGTCATTTTGCTAACTCATAAATAGCTTGAGCGTAAATAGCTGTTGCTTTAACCAAATCATCAATAAACATGTACTCATCTTTTTGGTGTGCCACATCTGGACGATTCGGAAATAGCGGACCAAACGCCACTCCCGCTTGTAAAGAACGCGCATATGTCCCACCGCCAATCGCAAGCAACGATGCCCGTTCGCCCGTCTGTTCTTCGTAAACACGTTGCAATGTTTGCACGAGCGGATGGTTTTTTGCGACATAATGTGGTGAAGAATGAGAAAAGTTTGTTAACGTAAAGTGATGACGGTTTGCTACTCGCTCGATCGCCTCTTTCGTATGTGCAATGTCGCTCGTCACAGGATAGCGCAAATTAATGCCGATCTTTCCCCCGTGTTCACTTGTATATGAAAGAACACCGACATTAATCGTCAAATCACCTAGTTCCTCATTTGTATGCGCAACCCCTAATTGCTGTCCGCGCGTATCTCCATAAAAGTATTGAGAAACAAAACGGACAAATTCATTTGCTTGTGGATCAAGTGCTTCATTCACCAAAAATTTTGTAAGCCATAGCCCTGCATTTACTCCGTTGTTCGGTTCCATACCGTGAGCAGAAACACCTCGAAGGGATAACTTCAACGTTTCGCCATCTACATGCACCTCACCTTCAAGCGTATGCGAACGTAAAAATGTGAGAAAACGATCTTTTATGTCGTTTCCATTTCGCAAAACAGCTTCCGCAAAATCTGGAACCATATTGTATCGACGGCCAGCTTGAAACGAAAGAAGAACACAATCATGTGCTTGCTTATTCATTGGCTGTTGAATAAGATCAAAGTCGGCAATCCCTTTTTCAGCGTAAATAATCGGAAAGTCAGCATCTGGCGCAAAGCCAAGCGTCGGCATGGGCTCCGTTTGAAAATATCGTTCGACACATTGCCAATCGCTTTCCTCATCTGTTCCAATAATCATGCGTACACGCTTAGATAGTGGGAGCCCTAGCTCTTTCACAATTTTCATCGCATAAAATGCAGCAATCGTCGGACCTTTATCATCTAAAGCACCACGTGCATAAATTTTCCCATCGACAATCGTTGCCCCAAACGGATCAAATGTCCAACCGTCACCAGCGGGAACAACGTCAACATGACATAAAATCCCAACAATCTCTTCTCCATCACCCATTTCAATGTGTCCGGCTAATCCGTCTACATTTTTCACAACAAATCCTTCTTCTTCCCCGCGTTTTAGCATGTAACAAAGCGCTTCATACACTTCTTTTCCTAGCGGAGCTTCTTTCGTCGCTGTTTGTTCATTACGTACGCTTGGAATGCGCAAAAATGTTTGTAAATCTTGCAAAAGGACTTTTTCTCGCTTTTTTACTTCTTCCATCCAGTTCATATTCATCGTCACTTTCACCTTTCCTTAAGAAAAATATGGTATTAATTGTGTAAATATTGTGTAAAATTCAGCAAATTTATAGCATTTTTCTTATACTTTCGTGTAAAATAAATAGTGAGACATCTAGTTTTTCATCTTTGTTGTACCATGCGAATGATGTGACGATAGGGAGTGATCATTTGAAACCATCTACCGATCGCATGCTAACCCGTATTAAGTCCGTCTACATGTTCATTAATGAGAGAGGAACAGTGACAACGCAAGAGCTCGTGGACGAATTTGGTATTACTCCACGAACGATTCAGCGGGATTTAAACGTGTTAGCATACAACGACTTAATTCACAGCCCTAGCAAAGGTAAATGGACAACAACTAAAAAAAGAGTGAAGATGTCGTCATAATGAAATGTATATAGACGGAACCTGAGCGATGCAGGTTCCTATTTTTTGTCCTCTCCCTTTAATAAAGCAATTTCTTCATCTGTCAATTCGCGGTACTCTCCCGGTTCTAACGTTTCATCAAGCGGTATGGGTCCCATTTGAATACGTTTTAAATAAACAACACGTTTACCGATCGCTTGAAACATTCGTTTAATTTGATGAAACTTCCCTTCTGTAATCGTAACCTGAACATCCGAGCGCAAACCGGAACGGATAATGACAAGCTCTGCCGGTTTTGTTTCATATCCATCATCAAGCACAACACCGCGCTGAAATGCAGCAACATCCGCTTCCGTGACTTCCCCATCAATAATCGCTTCATACGTTTTCGGGACATGTTTTTTTGGTGACAACAACTGATGGGCAAGTTGTCCATCGTTTGTTAACAACAATAACCCTTCCGTATCTTTGTCAAGTCGTCCGACCGGGAATGGATCAAAAATCCGATCTTCCTCTTCTAACAAATCAACAACCGTTTCTTCCACCGCATCTTCCGTCGCTGAAATGACTCCTTTTGGCTTGTTCATCATTAAGTAAATAAACGGTTTATACTCCACTTCTTCTTCCCATACAGTAACAACCTGCGCTTTTGGATCGACATGTATTTTTGCATCTTTAACGATCGTTCCATCGACTTTAACTACGCCTGCTTTCAACAGCTTTTTTACTTCTTTTCTCGTTCCATATCCCATGTTAGCTAATAATTTATCAATTCGTAGCACTACAATCCCTCCAAATGTTTTTCATTTTTAGGCGTTCGTCCATACACCGATGTCTACTGTCACATATACTGCCTACGTAACAATTAAAGCGAAAGGAGTTTTCCAAATGGATGAA
Source organism: Anoxybacillus tengchongensis (assembly GCF_014201585.1). Classification (GTDB taxonomy): domain Bacteria; phylum Bacillota; class Bacilli; order Bacillales; family Anoxybacillaceae; genus Anoxybacillus; species Anoxybacillus tengchongensis. The sequence goes on along the minus strand of NZ_JACHES010000008.1, from coordinate 6,533 downwards.
CGCCAACAACAGCAACAAATGCCAGGCATGCCTTATTACGGGGGTACCCCGTTTATGCCAGGGGTTCCAAGTGGATTTCCGGGCACACCAGGATTTCCAGGAACACCAGGTTTTCCAAGCGGCTCACTTGAGCGTCGAATCGATCGCCTTGAGCGCATAACAGAGCGCCAACAACAACAAATTAACAATTTAAATCGACGTCTCCAACGCGTTGAGCGCCAACTCGGATTTCCATTTAGCAGCGACTTCTAGATAGAAAGAAGAAGGCTATGACACAGCCTTCTTTTCTTTTTTCCGTAAAAATGAAAAACGGTTTCCAAATAAAGCATATAACAAGTTCGACCGTTCACTTAAATAAAAATAAACAGCCACCCCAATGAGTCCACCAAATGCAACAATGATCACCGATTGAATCATGCTTCCATTGTAATGAAGAAGACGATCCATCAGCTTTGCACTCGGCCAAACAGCAGCGCACATAATCGCCGTCAAAATCCCCATAAACAATATACGCTTGGCGACAAAATGATAACGATAATTTGTATAACGTTGGATGACCCATAAGTTTAACCCAACTGACAATGCATATCCGATTGTCGTCGCTAAAATGGCTCCCATCGTTTCAAACGAGACGATAAATATGTAGTTAAAAAATAATTTAAACAACAGCCCGATCGTTAAACTGATCACAGTAAATTTTTGTTTATTAATCCCTTGCAAAATAGCAGCTGTCACAGAAAATAAAGCAAAGAAAATCGCCGTTGGCGCATATGCTCGTAACACTTCTGTTCCGAGTGGATCATAGCTGTAAAAAGCTGCGTATACGTATTCAGATAAAAGCGCCATACCAATGACTGCAGGCATCGTAATAAACATAACAACTTGAAACGTATCGTTTAAATACTTTCGTAACCGCTTGCTTTCCCCTTGTACATATGCTTTCGTAATCGTCGGAATAAGCGTTAAACTAAACGACGTTGCTAACGTGACTGGAATAATAACTAGCTTTTGCGCCCATACATTAAAAATGCCGTATGCGTCCTCTGAAACCGCACCGAGCCCGATACTTGCCATCGCTTTGTTAAATGTAAATTGATCAATAAGCTGATATAACGGCATCGCCAAACCAACAAAAGCAAACGGAGCTGCATAGGCGATCAGTTCTTTATACATATGTTTTAACGACATATGGATCGTGCCACGATCTTGCTTTAATAGTTCATCTAAAAACGATTTTCGCTTAAACCAGTATATGAATAAAACAGCTAGTCCACCGACAGCGCCAATAAAGGCAGCAAACGTTGCCACTTGAATGGCAGCCACAAGTGAACCGTCGAAAATACGTAAAACAATATAGCTACCTGCAAGCAAAAAGACGATGCGGACAAGCTGTTCGATAACTTGAGACAACGCTGTCGGTCCCATTGATTCATGCCCTTGAAAAAAGCCGCGAATTAAACTCATCATCGGCACAAGCAATAAAGCGAAACTAACCGCGCGAATAACAGAAGTAACATCGGCAATCGAGTTGCCGTGTCCGTCATCATTGACAACAAACGGTGCTAATAGTGGTGCACTCATATATAAAATAAGCCAAGCGAGAAAACCGGTGACCGCCATTAACATGATCCCTGAACGAAACAACTTTCGTCCAATCGCATATTCCCCAAGTGCATTGTATTTCGAGACAAATTTGGATACTGCAAGCGGCACTCCCATCGTTGCGATGCTAATAAATAGTGTGTATGGAACGTAACCGTAAGAATAAAGTGCTCCTCCTTGCTTACCAACAAGTTGGTAAAACGGGAAGACGTATATAAGCCCTAATATGCGCGACAAAAACACGCCCCCCGTTAAAATAAATGTTCCTCGCAATAACTTTGATGATGACATGTTATCCCTTCCTTAACGGATTCATTGCTTCACTTATTTTAGCACACTTTTTTCTTTTACATAAAATCATTATAATCATAACAGAAAGGACGTGAAAGTGATGGCATATGATGTTGTAGTCATCGGTGGAGGACCGTCAGGATTAATGGCAGCCATCGCTGCTGGAGAACAAGGCGGACGTGTCCTCCTTATTGATAAAGGGGACAAACTCGGACGAAAATTAGCCATTTCAGGCGGTGGGCGTTGCAATGTGACGAATCGAAAGCCGATCGATGAACTCATTCAACATATTCCAGGGAACGGTCGTTTTTTATATGGCGCATTTTCAATGTTTAATAATGAAGATATTATTCGTTTTTTTGAACGACTCGGTGTTCCGTTAAAAGAAGAAGACCACGGTCGTATGTTCCCGGTGAGCGATAGTGCGCAATCTGTCGTACAAGCCCTTCTTCGCGAGTTAAAACGATTGCGCGTTGACATTCGCGTTCATACGCCTGTCAAAGACATTGAATATAAAGATGGATCCGTATATGGAGTGACGCTGCAAACTGGGGAAATGATTCGAGCAAAAGCGGTTGTCGTTGCGGTTGGTGGCAAATCTGTGCCACATACCGGTTCGACAGGCGACGGTTACGCATGGGCAGAAAAAGCGGGACATACAATTACAGAGCTATTTCCAACGGAAGTGCCGATTATTTCACATGAGCCATTTATTCAAAAGCGAACGTTACAAGGACTATCATTGCGTGATGTTGCATTAAGCGTATTCAACGAAAAAAGAAAACCAACCGTCACACACCGAATGGATATGATTTTTACGCATTTCGGTATTTCAGGACCTGCTGCCTTACGATGTAGCCAATTTGTTGTGAAACAGTTAAAAAAACAATCTGCTGTGACCATGGTGATTGATGCGTTGCCAGATGAAAAAGAAGAGACATTATTTCAACGTATTGTGCGCGCCATGAAAGAAGAGCCGAAAAAAACGATAAAAACTATTGTTAAAGCGACGATTTCTCTTCCAGAGCGATATGTATTGTTTTTACTCGAGCAAGCAACCATTGATCCACAAACGGTCGCAAGCACGTTAAGCCATGACAAAGTGCGGACGTTTGTTGCCTTATTTAAAAAATTTTCTTTTTCCGTACATGGCACATTGCCGCTTGAAAAAGCGTTCGTCACAGGTGGAGGAGTATCCGTCAAAGAAGTCCACCCAAAAGAAATGGCATCTAAGCTGATGAAAGGTCTTTATTTTTGCGGAGAAATTTTAGACATTCATGGTTATACGGGCGGCTATAATATTACCGCTGCCCTTGTGACCGGGCGGCTTGCCGGCATGCATGCAGCCATATATGCAAACCAATAAGATCGCCGATCAAGCGATCTTATTGGTTTAAGCGATCACTTTCGCTACATTTTTGCTTCCATTATACAAGTTCGCCTTCCCACCCGAGCATGCCATCGACAATGTTGCATACATCATAACCATGCGCCTCTAAATAGCGACAAACATGTTCGCTTCGAACGCCAGAACGACAAATAATCATATACGTTTCATTTTTATCTAGTTCGTCTAGTCGCTTAGGAATATCGCCCATTTTTATATGAATAGCTGACGGGATCATTCCAAAAATCACTTCTTCCTCTTCGCGCACGTCAATCACATGAACACGCTTACCTGATTGCATCATTTGTTTTAATTGTGCTGCTGTCATTTCTTTCATCTATCTCTTCCTTTCTCTTAATGAAAGCCTCTCACCGCATATGTGAGAGGCTTTTTTCACGATTAATTTGCAACAATGTTGACTAATTTGCCCGGCACAGCGATCACTTTACGCACCGTTTTTCCTTCAATTTGTTCTTTAATTTTTTCGTCTTCCATCGCCAATTGCTCAAGTTGTTCTTTCGTTGCATCAGCTGGCACGTGCAATTTCGCACGCACTTTTCCGTTCACTTGAATGACGATTTCGACTTCATCTTCGACTAATTTCGCTTCATCGTATGCTGGCCAAGCTTCATATGCGATCGTATTGTTATGTCCAAGCTTTTCCCATAGCTCTTCTGCAATATGTGGGCAAACTGGCGACAACAATTTTACAAATCCTTCCATATACACTTTTGGCAATACAGGCGCTTTATATGCTTCATTAATAAATACCATTAATTGTGAAATCGCTGTATTGAAACGAAGCGCTTCGTAATCTTCTGTTACTTTTTTCACCGTTTGATGATATACGCGTTCAAGCGTATCTGTTTCTGGATTGTCAACGATTTTCGGATTTAATTGACCGTCTTCTTCAACAAATAGACGCCATACACGATCTAAGAAGCGACGTGCACCGTCAAGTCCTTTTGTCGACCATGCAATCGATGCTTCTAAAGGACCCATAAACATTTCGTACAAACGCAACGTGTCAGCGCCATGACTTTCAACAATATCGTCTGGATTGACAACATTTCCTTTTGATTTGCTCATTTTTTCATTATTTTCCCCAAGAATCATTCCTTGGTTAAATAGTTTTTGGAACGGTTCTTTTGTTGGCACAACGCCAATATCGTATAAAAACTTATGCCAAAAACGCGCATATAACAAATGCAATACCGCATGTTCTGCCCCACCAATATAAATGTCGACAGGCAACCATTTTTCTAATTTTTTAGGGTCAGCCAATTGCTTATCGTTATGCGGATCAATATAGCGTAAATAATACCAGCAGCTTCCTGCCCACTGTGGCATCGTATTCGTTTCACGGCGACCTTTTTTGCCTGTTTTCGGGTCAACAACGTTCACCCACTCTTCGATGTTCGCAAGCGGTGATTCACCTGTTCCTGATGGTTTAATTTCATCTGTTTTCGGCAACACAAGCGGCAATTCTTCTTCTGGCACTGGCGTCATCGTACCGTCTTCCCAATGAATAATTGGAATTGGTTCGCCCCAATAACGTTGGCGGCTAAATAGCCAATCGCGAAGGCGATACGAAACTTTTTTCTCACCTTTTCCGTTGGCCTCTAGCCATTCGATCATTTTTTTCGTTGCTTCTTCTTTATTTAAACCGTTTAAGAAATCAGAGTTCACATGTTCCCCGTCGCCTGTGTATGCTTCTTTTGAAATATCACCACCGGCAACGACCTGTTTAATCGGCAAATTGAATTTTTTCGCAAATTCATAATCGCGTTCATCATGCGCTGGCACTGCCATAATGGCGCCTGTACCGTAGCCCATTAACACGTAATCTGCGATCCAAATCGGCAACTTTTCCCCATTGGCTGGGTTGATCGCATATGCTCCGGTAAATACACCTGTTTTTTCTTTCGCTAAATCGGTGCGCTCAAGATCGCTTTTGCTTTGAATTTGTTTTAAATAAGCTTCAACTGCTTCTTTTTGCTCAGGTGTTGTAATTTTTTCAACGAGCGGATGTTCAGGGGCAAGCACGGCGTAAGTTGCACCAAATAACGTATCTGGACGCGTTGTAAACACCGTAAACGTTTCATCGTGTCCATCGACTTGAAAATGAATATTTGCTCCTTCTGAACGGCCGATCCAGTTGCGTTGCATTTCTTTTATACTTTCAGGCCAATCAAGTTCCTCTAAATCTTCAAGCAAACGATCGGCATATGCGGTAATGCGAAGCATCCATTGTTTCATCGGCTTACGAATGACCGGGTGACCGCCACGCTCGCTTTTTCCATCAATGACTTCTTCATTCGCTAATACTGTTCCTAGCGCTGGGCACCAGTTGACTGGCACTTCATCCATGTACGCTAATCCTTTTTCATATAACTTTAAGAAAATCCATTGTGTCCATTTGTAATAGTTTGGATCAGTTGTATTCACTTCTCGATCCCAGTCATATGAAAAACCGAGTGATTTAATTTGACGGCGGAAGTTGTTAATATTTTTTTCTGTAAATTCAGCTGGGTCATTTCCTGTATCAAGCGCATATTGCTCGGCCGGTAATCCGAACGCATCCCACCCCATTGGATGCAACACGTTATATCCTTGCATGCGCTTCATGCGCGCTAAAATGTCCGTTGCTGTATATCCTTCTGGGTGACCAACGTGCAGGCCTGCCCCTGATGGATACGGGAACATGTCGAGCGCATAAAACTTTCGCTTTCCGTCATCGTCTGTCGTTTGAAACGTTTTATTTTCTTCCCAATACTTTTGCCATTTTTTCTCGATTTCACGATGATTAAAACTCACGTGACAAACCTCCTTTTGATCCATTTTTAACAAAAATGAAAAACAAAAAACCCCCCATCCCAAAAAGGGACGAGAGGATTCTCCCGCGGTACCACCCTTGTTAGCGCACGAATCGTACGCTCACTTTCATCATTAACGCAGATTCACGGCGCACGCTACTTCATTCGCACACGCAACTCCAAGGCGAGTTCGTAAACAAACTTCGGTTGACTCACACCACCCGTCAACTCTCTGCATGCCATTTGTTTACTACTACTCCTTTTCACCGTCATTTCCATTATTTCATTATACACATTATTTTAAAAAATTTACGTCCACGTTGCAAGTGTATTCAAGTATGGGTTTGAGTCAAGACTTTGTGGGAGATTTTTTTCTCGACCGATTTTATTGGTTATATATGGTTTTATGGACTTGTTTCATGTAAGCGCTTTTATAT
>NZ_JACHES010000007.1:85604-161465 GCF_014201585.1 Anoxybacillus tengchongensis | reverse complement strand
GATTCGTCCGCTCGACTTGCATGTATTAGGCACGCCGCCAGCGTTCGTCCTGAGCCAGGATCAAACTCTCCATAGAAAAGTTATCCTTAGCTTTTGTACGCTTTTCGCTTCGTTCAGTTTTCAAGGAACATCTCTGTCGCTCTTTGAGCGACTTTTTCATAATATCACATCAGCATTCCAATGTCAACAATAAGTTTCATTTTTTAACCGCCGCCACATCTTCGGTAGCGACGATTAAAAATATATCACGAGCATGTTTAAACGTCAACACTTTTCTTTATTATTTTTTTCAAGTACGTAATGTCTATGAAAAATCCCTTGCCCTTTCGTTGCGATTTTTTGAACAGAAAGCATATGCTTTTCAACGAGAAATTCAAGCAAAATCTCTAAATCAACACCATACACTGTCAACTCTTTTTCATTTAACAACTCCGCCATAGACCATGATGTTTCTTTTTTTTCAAGCACATGCATCAGATGACTCGCTCCTTGTTTAAGCTTCGAATGGATGAAGAAATCACTTGCTAAAAATAACAATTGTAATCGCTTGTCAAGCGGCTCCTCACTCCCAACTAATTCCGCATACAATTTATAAATTTGTGGCTCAATCTGTTTTACTTGATTCCATACAGTCACTTCGGGATAAAATCCATTTTCGATAATAAATAGACGAGCTAAATGATGAAGAGCATGCAACACATGGTTGTAAGCATCAAGCCATTGATCTTTTTCAAAAAAACTCCTGCCCTCGATGTAACGTCGCACCAATCTAGCAAATTCTATCCCCATCTTTACCTTTCTTTCCTCTTCAGGAAACTGCAATAGACGTTGGCGCAATTGTTCGATATATTCATTGCGTTCAAACAAAATTTTCCCATTCAACAGCCAATTTATTACTTTCCGGTTGGAACCGAGCAACACCCATTCTTTCACTTGACGTTCGTCTACAACATATAATGATGCACTTTTTTCTCCGAAGGCATAATGTTTAATAAAAACCGTTTCCTCCCCCTCCCGAACAATAACAAATAAAACAACATCAAATAAATCCGTCTCTGGGGAGTAATCCGACCATCTTTCAACCATTAGAATACCAAGAGTGCGTGACTGACTAGCTCGCTCTTGGTAAATTGGACGCAACACATCTTCCATAACCGACTCCTCCACTTTTCAACATTGTTTGACGATATTCGACAATTTTAAAAAAACTCCTGCTTTGTTAATGCTTATCATTCAAAACTTATGATATAGTTATACATAGGAGGGAATAACGTGGGTGTAAAATATTCAAGCAAGATCAACAAAATTCGTACGTTTGCGCTAAGTTTAATTTTCATCGGATTTTTTGTCATGTATGGGGGTATATTTTTTCGTACATCCCCTATCGTTATGACAATATTCATGATTTTAGGGCTGTTGTTTATTATCGCAAGTACAGTTGTTTATTTTTGGATTGGTATGTTATCAACAAAAACAGTACAGGTCGTTTGTCCTTCATGCAACAAAGTAACAAAAATGCTAGGTCGAGTCGATATATGTATGTATTGCAACGAGCCACTGACACTGGATCCGACACTTGAAGGAAAAGAATTTGATGAAAAATATAATCGAAAAACAAGAAACAAAAAAAGCTGATAGCATCGATGCTACCAGCTTTTTTAATGATGTCCCTTTTGACAGTCTGGACACGTTCCATAAATCTCCATACGATGATGACTTACTTTAAACCCTGTCACATGTGCCGCTAAATCTTCTACTTCATCTAAACCAGGATAATGAAAATCGACAATTTTTCCACACGCTTCGCAAATGACGTGATAATGATGTGTCGTAACAAAATCAAAACGACTAGACGCATCACCATAAGTTAATTCTTTAACAAGACCGACTTCTTTAAACACACGCAAATTGTTATACACAGTTGCGACACTCATATTTGGAAATTTTCCTTCCAAAGCTTTATAAATTTCATCCGCTGTTGGATGGGACATTGACTGGATCAAATATTCGAGTATCGCATGACGTTGCGGTGTAATACGGACGCCGGTTTCTTTCAATGTGTGAAGCGCTTCTTTTAATTGATGTGCGTGCGTCACCGTCATGCACCCCACTTTCATTTATAAAAATTATAATTATTAATTTATAATTTTTATAAATAGTGTACAAAAAAATGAAACCATTTGTCAATTGGATTTTTAGGGAAGAAAAAAGGGCGATCGTTGAACAATCGCCGCATACATATTTGAGGAGGTGTGTGCTCTACTATATCGTACGCAACGATTTTATTATTTGTTTGAGCCAACCGCCCCTTTTAAAACATTTAGCACCTCTTCGACATGCCCATTTACTTTCACTTTTCTCCACTCTTGTACAATTTGACCGTTTGGATCAATCAAAAACGTTGAACGCTCAATACCCATGTACTCTTTCCCGAAATTTTTCTTTAACTTCCATACTCCGTATGCTTTTGCGACATCTTGTTTTTCGTCAGCAAGGAGCAAAAACGGTAAGCGATGCTTTTCAATAAATTTTTTATGTCGCTCAATGGAATCCGGGCTAATTCCGATCACAACGGCCCCTAAATCTGTCAATGACTCGTAATAGTCTCGAAAATGACAAGCTTCAGTCGTACATCCTGGCGTCATGTCTTTCGGGTAAAAATATAATACAACATACTTCCCACGAAATTGCGATAATGTAACGTTTTCCCCATTACTCGCTGGTAATGTAAAATTAGGCGCTTCCATGTTTCTCCTCCTATCTTTTTTCTACATCCATCACCGTTCGAACAACAAAAGCAGCAGGTAGCGCATAGCCAAGCAAAGCTTCCACCATTGCAATCCACCGACCGATTCCAATCGGGACAATATCGCCATAGCCGACGGAAAGCAATGTCACTGCACTAAAATATAAACTCGTTTCGACATATTGAAAAAAATTAGAAGCGACTATAGTCTTCCCATTTTCCATCATAACAACATGTCCATTTATATGCAAAATTGTATACACAAGTGCAAAACCGATCATTGTCGTTGAATAAACAAATAAAATAGCAATAAAATTTTTCACTGAAATGATAGAACGTTTCGTTTGCCAAAATGAAAAAAAGCTCATACATATTACAAAAATAATAATGCCGATCCATACATACTCCACACTATCCCCTCCTGTCCTCATATATACGAGGGGATGTTTCATTTAATTCCCAGCACCTCGATAACGTTTGACACCCGCGTTCCATAACAGCAACGATAAAGTAAAACATATAACACCCATCACCGGGGTCAAAAACGAATACGTGTACCATTCCGTTTTACGCAAGAAGTACGCCGCTGGATATACACCAACGAATGCAAACGGCAAAATCCATGTCAAAATGTAGCGGATGACACGATTGTAAATATCGACAGGGTATCTCCCGTAGTTTCCTATATTATACATCATCGGCATAATTGAGCTGCGTGCATCAGACCAAAAACTAATACTTGCTAACGAAATAAAAATACCTGCGTAAACAAATGTACCTCCTAACACAAAAAGAACAAATAAAATTACATCATACCAATGAAACGTTAAATGTAACCTTGATGCAGCATAACCCATAACGATTAAACCGGTAATTCCTCCAAGAAGCGACTCGAGCTCCATACGTTCAAGCACAATTTGAAATAAGCTATGCACAGGACGGGTTAGTACACGATCCATTTCTCCCCGTACAATGTATCGTTCATTAAAATCCCAAATGTTAAAAAATGAAGCGAACAGAGCGAACGGAACTAAAAAGAAACCGTAAATAAAAATAATTTCATCGCGCGTCCATCCGTTTAAAAATTGTGTATGTCCAAATACAACAAGAATAAAAATTAAATTTACACCTTGAAACATTAAATCAGATAAAAACTCCACAAACAAATCGGTGCGATATTGCAACTTTGTTTTTATATATTGACTCATATACTGAAGAAAAATAGATATATAAAACATATGTTCACCCCCCTTGAATGATGAGTTTTCGTTTGGCTGCTTTCCATAACAAATAAATCGGAACGATCAATACGACGCACCAAACAGCCTGAAACATCATTCCTTTGACCGCTTCATCCCTTGTAAAGCTTTCCGTAAAAATCATACTTGGAATGTAGCTAATCGCTTGAAAAGGCAAATAGTGCATCACACTTTGCGCCCATTGTGGATAAAAGCTAATCGGCAAAATGAGTCCTGAAAATAAATCAATAATAAATCGTTTTGCACGAAGCAACCCCTCACCATTTAATGTAAAAAATGTCACCATACCTGCTAGTAAATTGATTTGGGAATTAATAATAAAACTGAGCACTGTCGAAAGAGCAAAATAACTCCATGTTTGGACATTCGTTGTAAAGTGAAGCGAAAAAACGAATGTGACAATAAGCATCCCTGGAAGTGAAAAGAAAATGAAACGGAAAATACCCTCTCCAAGTCCTTGCATCGTTTTCATCATTAAATAGTTGTATGGACGAATAAGTTCAATCGCTACTTTCCCTTCACGAATTTCCATCGCAATTTCACGATCAATGTTATTAAAATAAAACGCTCTTGCCATCCATGCGATCGCCACATATGTCGTCATTTGTTCTACCGTCATACCTTGAATAGACGGCTGCCCTCCATAAATGGCAGACCATAAAAAATAATATGCTCCAATATTGATGCTATAAATGAAAATGCCGCTATAATAATTCGTTCGATACGCTAACATCATTAAAAAACGCATACGAATCATTTCAATATATTTAGCCATGATGAATCCCTTCTTCATAAATGTTGCTAATGATTTCTTCCGTCGATACTTCACGAATGTGAATATCTTTTAGCTCATAGGAAGAAACAATTTTTCCGATCACATGTGCCATATCATGCGTGAGAACATGCGCAATCCAATTATATCGATCTTCCCCTTGTTCCCACGTGACAGGAACAAGTGATGTAAGCTCTTCTTTTGAAACCATATCGCGAAATTGAAAGTGAATTTGTCTTCCTTCTCCCCAATTTTGCTTTAAATGTTGCAATGAACCGTCATAAATGATTTTTCCTTCATCAAGCATGATAACGCGCTCACAAAGCGCTTCAATATCTGTCATATCGTGTGTCGTTAATAAAATCGTCGTGTTGTACTTCTCATTAATTTCTTTTAAAAACTGACGAATCTTTAGCTTGACAAGCACATCTAAACCGATCGTTGGTTCATCTAAAAATAAAAGCGGCGGATTATGAATGAGTGCAGCGGCTAACTCACAACGCATACGCTGTCCAAGCGATAGTTTGCGCACAGGTTTATCAAGTAAAGGACCGATATCTAACGTTTCAATGACATGATCCATATGTTCGTTATAAGCTTGATCAGAGACGCGATATACTTTTTTTAATAGCCGAAATGACTCTTGCACTGCAATATCCCACCATAGTTGTGATCGCTGGCCAAATACAACGCCGATCGTCTGCACGAAACGTTCCCGTTCTTTATGCGGATTCATCCCATTTACAACGACTCGTCCAGATGTCGGCGTTAAAATTCCTGTTAACATTTTGATTGTCGTCGATTTACCTGCGCCATTTTCTCCGATGTAGCCAACCATTTCTCCTTGTTTGACCGTAAAGGAAATATCATCGACAGCTCGAACGATTTTATAGTTTCTCGTGAACAAATCACGAAACGCCCCGGCTAAACCAGAGCGGCTAGAGTACGATTTAAATTCTTTTCGTAGTTTTTCTACTTCAATGGCATACATGTTCCTCACCTCTTATGAAATCACTATTTACTAGTGTAACGAAAATGTTGAAACTCAACAAATGGTGTGCTCAAATAAATGTGATAAAATAAACACCATGAAAGAAATTTTACATAAAAGGAGGAGGCTTCGCGTGAATTTTACGAAGTCTGAACAATTATATCAAGAAGCGCTTGAGCATATCGTCGGTGGCGTCAACAGCCCTTCTCGTTCATATAAAGCTGTCGGAGGCGGTGCACCTGTCGTTATGGAAAGAGCACAAGGGGCATATTTTTGGGATGTAGACGGCAACAAATATATCGACTATTTAGCAGCTTACGGTCCGATTATTACTGGACATGCCCATCCACATATTACAAAAGCGATTCAACATGCAGCTGAAAACGGTGTGTTATACGGAACACCAACGCCATATGAAATTACATTCGCCAAAATGTTGAAAGAAGCGATCCCTTCTCTCGAGAAGATCCGTTTTGTCAACTCAGGAACAGAAGCTGTCATGACAACGATTCGGGTCGCACGCGCATACACCGGGCGCGATAAAATTGTAAAATTTGCGGGTTGCTATCACGGTCATTCCGATCTCGTTCTTGTCGCGGCTGGCTCTGGTCCATCCACATTAGGCACACCTGACTCGGCAGGCGTGCCAAAAAGCATTGCACAAGAAGTGATTACTGTTCCTTTTAATGATGTCGATGCATTTAAACAGGCGATGGATCGCTGGGGAAACGAAGTCGCTGCCGTTCTTGTCGAACCTATCGTCGGTAACTTTGGTATCGTTGAGCCAAAGCCGGGCTTTTTACAAGCAATTAACGACATCGCTCATGCGGCTGGAGCACTTGTTATTTATGATGAAGTCATTACAGCTTTTCGCTTTATGTATGGTGGGGCTCAAAACTTGCTCGGCATCGAACCAGACTTAACTGCACTTGGAAAAATTATTGGCGGGGGATTACCAATCGGTGCATATGGCGGTAGAAAAGACATTATGGAACAAGTAGCCCCATTAGGTCCTGCTTACCAAGCAGGAACGATGGCTGGCAATCCAGCCTCTATATTAGCTGGTATTGCTTGTTTAGAAGTACTACAACAAGAAGGCGTGTACGAACATCTCGATCATCTCGGCGCAATGTTAGAGGCAGGTATTTTAACTCATGCCAACACATACGATATTCCTGTGACAATTAATCGCCTAAAAGGTGCGCTCACCGTATACTTTACGACAGAAAAAGTAGAAAACTACGAACAAGCGGAACGAACAGACGGAGAGATGTTCGCTAAATTTTTCAAACTCATGCTCCATCAAGGCATCAACCTTGCCCCTTCAAAATATGAGGCATGGTTCATTACATTAGCTCATACAGAAGAGGATATTGAATATACAATTAAAGCAGTAGAACGTGCATTTAAATCCTTGAAAAATGAATAAATATACAATTATAACGAGGTATGAACATATGTTCTATCTCGTTTTTTTACGCTTAAATTAAATGAAAACGCTTACAAAATTTATGAACGTTTTGTTACGCAAACTGAATATAGTATCCAAAAACATGAATAAATAATTGATTTTCTGTCATGATCATGTTAATATAAACTATAAAATTTAGAAAATTTTATTTTTTAAAAAAAGTTTTTGTGTAGGAGGTGGCGAAGGCGCGAAGCGAACGATAGTCGCTTGCAAGCCGCATGCTATGAAACAACAATGGAATCCAACTTCATTTCAACACTTTGGTGAACATGAACACGATGCGTGTGGAATTGTCGCTGCGGTTGAAAAACGACGCATTCCGACAAGAGAAAACATTACAACGTGTATTAACGCCCTCGTCACAATGAATCATCGCGCTGGATTCATCAATGGAGAAGGAGATGGCGTCGGCATTCATATTGACATTCCAAAGGCGCTTTGGAAAGAAAAGTTTGCTGTTGCCCAACTTAATCCTCAACTCGTCGATCGCGACGATTTTATCGTTGGTCATATATTTATTACACGAACAACGAATGTGGAAGAGAAACAAGCACGTATGCGTCAACTGTTTGCTCAGTTCCAATTGACGCTCATTTTTGAATCTGATCGCGTTACATCTTCCTCAGCGCTCGGTCCAATTGCTTTACGTGAAGAACCAGTATTTTGGCAAGTTGCTCTTTTACCAAATCAAAAAGGAACATTATCTAAAACGTTATTTGAATTAACTGTTGAAATAGAAAAAGATGAGCATATTCATGTCGCTTCGTTAAGCAATCACCATGCTATTTATAAAGTAATGGGGGCTGGAGATATTTTACCAAAATACTATCACGACTTAGCAAGCCCGCTCGTTGCATCAACGATGACGCTTGGCCATAATCGCTATTCAACGAACACGTTGTCAAACTTTTTCCGCGTCCAACCGTTTAGCGTACTAGGTCATAACGGTGAAATTAACACCATTGCTAAACTTCGTGAAGAAGCAACTATGATTGGCGTTCCGCTTACAAATGGTGGGAGTGATTCACAAGACTTAAGCCGAACGATGGAAACGCTTATTTATCGCGACGGCTATACGTTATTTGAAGCGATGGACTTTTTATTCCCGCCAATTGTAAACGAAATCAAGCATTATCCAGCCCATTTACAAGATTTATATACTTACATTCGCGAAGCTTGGGGACATTTTGCCCAAGGACCGGCAGGCATTATTTCACGTCATGCGGATGAAGCGGTGTTTAGCGTCGATGCACTTGGATTACGTCCGCTTTGGAAAATCGAAACAGAACACCGTTACGTATTTGCTTCTGAACCAGGGATTATTCCAGCTTGCGAATATACAGGAGAACCAAAACCGCTCGCACCAGGAGAGAAAATTGGCTTAAAATGGCAAGCGGATGGAACAATTCGTGTTTACGAATATGCTGACTATCAGCAAGAGGTGTACAACCGCATTCGAAATCGTTTAAATATCGAGAATATGCGACATCGTTTACAAACACCAACGTTAAAACCGTATGTGCTCGTTGCTCAACCTACAAAAGTGCATAATGGGCAATACGCTGCATTCGGTTGGGATCGCGAACATATTCAATTGCTTGAACAAATGGCAGAAAAAGGGGCAGAGCCTATTCGCTCACTTGGTCACGATGCTCCGCTGGCAGCGATTGATCCTGAACGAAAAAATATTGCTGATTTCATTAAAGAAAGTGTTGCGGTTGTTACAAACCCGGCCATTGATCGCGACCGCGAAACAGAACATTTTTCTACTCGCGTTGTCGTTGGAAAAAGACCAAGTATCGTCTCAAACGAAGAACATCCGTACACTGTTGAGCTTCTTTCACCTATTTTAATTGAAGGAAAACTCGGAAACGAATGTGCAGAAATATTGCAACAGCCGTCATACGACCAGCTCGTTCATGCATTTGAAGAAAAACAACTAACGTACTTTATATCAGCAACTTTTTCTGAACACGAAACGATTCGAACGGCACTCACCCATTTAAGCAAAGAAGCATGTGAAGCTGTTGAAAATGGAAAAACGTTACTCATCATTGACGACGCGAAAGCGCATCAAAACGGACATTTATGGATCGATCCGCTCCTTGTCGTATCGGCTATCGATCAAGCATTGACAAAAGCAAACTTACGGAGAAATTGTTCGCTTCTTCTTCGTTCCGGAGCGATTCGTTCGTTGCACGATTTCATCGTTGCTTACGGACTTGGTGCAAACGTCATTAGCCCGTATTTAATGTTTGCAACAGTTGCTGATTTGTCAACTCGACCAGCCATTCATTTGTTTCAAGCGTTAAATAAAGGGCTCGAAAAAGTCATTTCAACGATCGGTATTCACGAGTTGCGCGGATATAGCCGTCTATTTTCGTCTATCGGATTGCATGAAGAAGTCGCAGCTGTATTAAATATTGTGAACTTTTTCGGTTCAGATACGCTCGCCCAAAATTTCGAGGCATTAAAACAAGATGCGCTCGCACGCGCAAAAGATTTTGAAACCGAACAAGCAAAGTTGCGAAAAACGTTTCACGTATTCCCACGCATTTGGAAAGCGATTGGCGAAGTCGCACAAACAGGCTCATACGATCAATATCGTGAAAAGTTAACAGAAATTGAAACCGAAACACCGACAGCCATTCGCCATTTAACAGACTTAAAACAGGCAAATGTGCCAGCGAAAAAAGAACATGTCGATATTTCGGTCGGTGAACATAGCTTGCCGTTTGTCATCGCTTCGATGTCATTCGGATCACAAAACGAAATTGCGTTTCGTGCTTATGCCGAAGCAGCCAACCGTCTCAATATGATTAGTTTAAACGGCGAAGGCGGTGAAATTAAAGATATGCTCGGCAAATATCCGCGCACGCGCGGTCAACAAGTCGCCTCTGGACGATTTGGCGTCAACGCCGAACTGCTCAATTCATCTAATTTACTTGAAATAAAAATTGGGCAAGGCGCAAAACCAGGTGAAGGCGGTCATTTACCTGGCTCAAAGGTAACAGCGAAAATTGCTGAAGCACGCAACGCAACGATCGGCTCTGATTTAATTTCACCGTCAAACAACCATGACATTTATTCGATTGAAGACTTAGCCCAAATGATTGCAGAATTAAAAACAGCAAACGACCAAGCAAAAGTGGCGGTAAAAGTACCTGTCGTCCCTAATATCGGAACGATCGCTGTCGGCATCGCAAAAGCTGGCGCTGACATTATTACACTAAGCGGCTTTGACGGTGGTACAGGAGCGGCACGCATCCATGCGATTCAACACGTTGGCTTACCTGTAGAAATTGGCGTCAAAGCGGCGCATAACGCCCTCTTAGAAGCAGGATTGCGCCATCAAGTAGAAATTTGGGCAGATGGCGGCATAAAGAGTGCGATGGACGTTATAAAAGTAATGCTTCTCGGTGCTAATCGCGTCGGCTTTGGAACGTTAGCGATGATCGCAATCGGTTGTACGACATGTCGTGGTTGTCATTTAGATACGTGCCATGTCGGAATCGCTACGCAAATTGAATCGGAAGCACAGGCAAAAGAACACGGTTTGCGTCGCTTCGTTCCAAGACAATTCGAGCAAGCAGTGCAAAACCTAGTTCGTTTCTTTACCGCATTCGGTGAAGAACTTAAAGCGCTCACTGCATCGCTCGGTTACACAAACTTACAACAACTTGTTGGCCGCTCCGATTTACTTGAACAAACACGCGGCCGAGATCGCCTCGATTTAACGACGCTATTAAAACCGTTAGACATCGGTCAATGGTACCAAAAAGAAGTAGCAGCGACATCAGAAGAAGGAAAACTTGCTGTTGCTGCTGGTGCTGAATATTTAGATTACCACGTGGAAGACTTGCACCGTTCTCGTGAATTTTCAACTGTCACAGCTGAACAGCGCGTGCTCGGTAGCCGTGTCGCATGTCATCGCGTACGCGGTCGGTTAGACGGATCGTATAAAAAGCTACCGAATATTTCTCTACGCTACAAAGACGGCTCTGTTCCTGGCAATGGGCTCGGTGCGTATAACGTCACTGGCATTCATATCCACGTAGACGGCGGAGCACAAGACGGTGTTGGGAAAACATCATTTGGTGGTGGTATTTTCGTCTTCAAATCAAAAGGGAAAGACGGTAAGTTTTACAACGGATCGGTCGGAAAAGGATTTGGCTACGGAGCGCAAAAAGGGTTGTTAATCGTTCAAGGAAATGCTGATGCGCGCGCAGGCATTCGCTTATCAGGAGCAGATATGATTATCGGTGGTCAAGTGACAAAGCCAATTCCTGAAATTGAACACGGCAATATCGGTGTCAATGCCAACATTAAAGGATTTGCCTTTGAATATATGACAAACGGACGCGGGCTCGTTCTCGGAGACCCAGGTCCATGGATTTGTGCAGGGATGACAGGTGGTGTCGTTTATTTACGTCATCAGCCAGAAATGGGCTTAACAAAAGCGGCTCTTGAACGTCGGATTGCCAAAGGAGCAAACGTCACGATTCAACCGCTTAACGAAAAAGGAAAAGCGGACGTCAAAGAACTGCTTGGCACATATATTGATTTGCTTATCGAACATGAACAGCACGACGAAGCAGCAACACTTCAACCGTTGTTGCAACAGCCGGAACAACACTTTTTCCAAATCATTCCGAAAAAAGAACAAGCCGATCCGTCTGTGTCAACGGAATAAACATAAAAGAACTGCCTCAACAATAAATTGGGGCAGTTCTTTTAATTTTTTTCCTTTTTTCTTGATATACTGATGAAAAACATGTATATTTGTTTGTTGTTCTAACAAGATGAAGAAAAAGAAAGGAATTTGAGCGACGATGAGACTTGGAGCCCGCGTCTTCAAAACCGGGATTGCGATTACATTTGCATTAGTTTTAGCGAAATTACTTCAATTGCCTTCTCCTGTATTTGCTGGCATTTCAGCTGTATTTGCGATGCAGCCGACGATTTACCGTTCATATTTATCTTTAATTGAACAAGTGCAAGCGAACGTCATCGGTGCAGTTTTCGCGATCGTTTTCACGCTTATCTTCGGACACGATCCGTTTATTATCGGGTTAACCGCCATTTTAGTTATTGCGTTATTTCTCCGTCTTCGTTTAGAATCTTCTATTTCTGTCGCGCTTGTGACAGTCATTGCGATTATGGAATATACGGAAGATCACTTTATTGAATTTGCGCTTATCCGCTTTTCGACGATTATGTTAGGGGTGCTTGCAGCGTTTGTCGTGAATTTAGTGTTCCTTCCACCAAAATATGAAAAAAAGCTATATACAAAAATTGTTGAATATACCGAACATATTTTGAAATGGATTCGTATGAACGTTCGCCATGCATCCGAGCATCATTTACTAAAAGAAGACATTGAAAAATTAAAAGAAAACATGATGAAACTTGATCAGCTTTATTTGCTTTATAAAGAAGAACGAACGTATTTTCGTAAACAAAAATATAGTAAATCGCGCAAACTCGTATTGTATCGACAAATGATTGTCGCAACAAATCGCGCCTTAGAGACGTTAAAGTTGCTGCATCGTTTAGAAAATGAGTTGGCACATACATCTCCGGAACTTCAAGACGCCATAAAAAACGAACTCGACTGCTTATTAAATTATCACGATCAAATATTGCTGAAGTTCATTGGAAAAGTAAAATCCGATCCACAATCACAATTTGCAACTGAAGCGTGCTCTGGGAAAAAAGGATTAATTCACTCGTTTTTAAACCATTATGTTGAACAAAGCGTCGAACAAGAAAATTATCAACTATTTCCTCTGATCGGAGCGATTATTGAATATAGTCACCAACTTGAACATTTAGACACACTGATCGAAAGTTTCCATCATTATCATAAAGAAGAACATGTCGTGCCTACTCCTGAACAAGAATAAAAAGATGTCCCGTTTATGCCTCGGGACATCTTTTTAACTTTTCATACGCGGATCAAGCGCATCACGCAATCCATCGCCCATTAAGTTAAATCCTAACACCGTTAACATAATAGCTAATCCTGGAAAAACCATCGTCCACGGTGCTTGTGTTAAATATGCTTTTGAATCGGCTAGCATTTTCCCCCATTCAGGATTTGGCGGTTGGGCACCCAATCCAAGAAACCCGAGAGCTGCTGCTTCAATGATCGCTGTCGCAATCGCAAGCGTCCCTTGCACAATGATCGGAGCCATACTGTTTGGTAAAATGTGATGAAATAAAATGCGTGCATCGCTCATACCAATCGCTTTCGCCGCAGTAATGTATTCTTCTTGTTTAATGCTTAATACGCGCGATCGGATCAGACGACCAAAGTTTGGAATGTTAATGACTGCGATCGCGATGAGCGCATTTTTCAATGATGGCCCTAAAACTGCAACAATTCCGATCGCTAATAAAATGCTTGGAAACGCAAGCATAATGTCAAATATACGTGAAATGACCGCATCGATCCAACGCCCATAGTATCCTGCAATAATTCCAAGCAAAGAGCCGATTACAACCGAGCCTAATACAGAAAAAAATCCAACCCATAACGAAATGCGCGCCCCGTAAACGACACGGGAAAAAATATCTCGCCCGAAATCATCTGTGCCAAATATATGTTCTTTCGACGGTGCTTGTAAACGCATCGAAAGTTGTTGGTCGTTCATATCGTACGGGGCAATAAATGGGGCAAAAACAGCAAGCAAAATGAAAAATAGCACAATGCCACTTCCGACGAGAGCCATTTTATTTTTCCGAAAGCGAATCCATCCTTCTTTCCATAACGATGTTGCTTGTTCTTCTTGTACGATGTTTGCTTCGTTTCGTGCAAGTTCAGCCAATGCGCTCCCCTCCTTTTTAGTTATATTTAATGCGCGGATCAATCGCAGCATATAACAAGTCAACAATTAAGTTAATGAAAATAAAAATCATCGCAACAATTAAAATACCAGATTGAATAACAGGATAATCGCGATAGCCGATCGCTTCATAAATATAACGACCAATTCCCGGCCAGCTGAAAATCGTTTCTGTTAAAATTGCACCACCAAGTAACAAGCCCATTTGCAAACCGATAACTGTCAACACCGGAATAATTGCATTTTTTAACGAATGCTTGTACACCACCCAAAACATGCTTAATCCTTTCGCACGTGCTGTACGAATGTAATCTGATTTCATCACTTCAAGCATGCTCGAGCGAGTCATGCGGGCAATAATTGCCATTGGAATTGTTGCTAAAGCCACGCTCGGAAGCACTAAATGTTGCAACGTTTGAACAAACTGATCTGTATTTCCTTGAATTAACGTGTCAAGCACATATAAGTGGGTAATTGGGTCAATTGGATTACGAACATCTTCACGTCCAGATGTCGGAAACCAATCTAAGTTAATCGCAAAAATCCATTGTTCCATCAACCCTAGCCAAAAAATAGGCATCGAAACGCCAACTAAAGCCAAGACCATCGCCACATAGTCAAACCAAGAGTTTTGAAACCATGCACTAATAATACCTGCATTTACACCGATGACAACAGCAATCAACATGGCCGCAAGAGATAATTCTAATGTCGCCGCTAAATATGGCCAAATTTCTTGCGAGACGGCCACACCTGTACGAAGCGATTCCCCTAAATCTCCTTTTAATAATCCGCCAACATATTTGATATATTGAATGTACCATGGCTGATCTAATCCAAGTTTATGCGTTAATGCTTCAACAGCTTCTTTCGTTGCCTTTTGTCCTAAAATGACTTGAGCTGGATTTCCTGGAATGGCGCGAATCATAAAAAACACAACGAGCGACATGCCAAGCAAAACGGGAATGACTGTTAACATGCGTTTGATCGTATATGAAAACATACGTTTCACTCCTTTCTTACATGATGGAAAGGGAGAGGATTCCCTCCCCTCCCTCAACACAAATGTTATTTAAACTGTACTTTTGTAAATTTATCCGTTCCTGTCGGATGCGGATTAAATCCTTCAATGTTTGCTTTCCCTGCTAACAATGGTGTTGAGTGTACAAGCGGAATCCATGGTGCGTCTTCTTTAATAATTTCTTGCGCTTTTTTGTACAATTCGTTACGTTTGTTTTCATCGCTAACTGTTTGCGCTTCGATTAAAATGTTGTGCAACTCATCGTTCGAATAGTACGTGTAGTTGTTGCTACCGATGCTGTCTTTATCAAGTAGCGCATATAAGAAGTTGTCAGCGTCACCGTTATCACCTGTCCAACCAAGCAAGAACGCATCTGCTTCTCCTTTTGCTACTTTATCTAAGTATGTTGCCCATTCATATGTTACGATTTTTGCTTTCACACCAATTTTTGCGAAGCTTGCTTGTAATGCTTCCGCTACTTTTTGTCCATCTGGCATGTATGGACGCGGAACAGGCATAGCCCATAATTCCATTTCAAATCCGTTTGGATAGCCAGCTTCTGCAAGTAATTGTTTCGCTTTTTCTAAATCATACGGATAATCTTGAATCGCATCGTTATAGCCAGGAATACTTGGTGGCAATGGGTTTTTCGCAGGTTGTGCTTGACCCGCATAAAACGCATCAATGATCGCCTGTTTATCTACTGCATGATTCAATGCTTGACGAACAAGTTTATTGCCTAACGGACCACGTGTAACCGTTAATCCAACATAGCCGACGTTCATCGAAGGACGTTTAAACACTTGGAAATCTTTATTTCCTTCTACTTGCGCTAAATCAGAAGGATTCAAATCTTCCATAATATCAATCTCGCCTTTTAACAATGCATTCAAACGAGCAGAGTTATCTGGAATCGATACGAAAATTAATTTATCAAGTTTTGGATGCCCTTCTAACCAATATTCTTTATTTTTCTCAAGCACGATACGCTCATTGCGCTTCCACTCTTTAAAGACGAATGGACCTGTCCCGACAGGATTTTCACCAAATTTATCGCCATATTTTTTAATTGCTTCAGGGCTAGCAATCGCAAACGGTACCATCGCAAGATTTTTTAAGAATGGAGCTTGCGGACGTTTTAAAACAAACTGTACAGTATGCTCATCTAACGCTTTTACTTCTTTAATAACATGTCCTTCATCATTTTTGTATCCACCAAACATGGAGCCGTAGTATGGGAACGTATCCGCATTACCGTTTGCCCAACGCTCAAAGTTAAATACAACAGCTTCCGCGTTAAAATCTGTTCCGTCATGGAATTTCACACCTTTACGAAGCGTAAACGTATAGGTGAGTCCATCTGGGGAAACTTCCCATTTTTCTGCTAATGCTGGTTGAATCGACGTGTCGCCATCATTGTAATCTAACAATGTGTCAAAAATATTTTTCGTGACTTTAAACGATTCACCATCTGTTACTGTCGCTGGGTCTAACCCAACAGAGTCGCCACCGCGTCCATAGACGAGTGTCGTTTGCTTTTCAGCTTCTTCTGTTTTTTCTCCACCTGTTTGTTCCGACTTGCCGCAACCTGCAAGCGCAGTCGCTGCCACAAGAAGAAACGTGAGCATGGTTAATAACCACTTTTTCTTCATTTCTTTTCCCCCTTAGTGAAATAATATATTTCATCACTTAGCCATCCTTATGTATAAAGATGGCAAGCGACGTAATGCCCTTGTTCAACTTCTTTCCATGCTGGTTTTGTCGTTTTACAAATATCCATACATGCTTGACATCGTGTATGAAAAGCGCATCCTGCTGGCGGATTCGATGGACTCGGTAAATCTCCGCTAAGCAGTTGCTTTTCTTTTTTATATTCTGGATCTGGAATCGGAACGGCTTCAAGCAATGCTTGGGTGTATGGGTGTTTCGGATTGCGGTATACATCCTCGCTGTTAGCCAGCTCGACCATCCGCCCTAAATACATGACGCCAACGCGATCGCTAATATGGCGAACAACACCAAGGTCATGAGCGATAAAAATATATGTCAAACCAAACTCTTTTTGTAAGTCTTCTAGCAAATTCAGCACTTGGGCTTGAATAGACACATCAAGTGCTGAAACAGGCTCATCCGCAATAATGAGCTTCGGTTTCGTCATCAATGCGCGAGCGATGCCGATGCGTTGCCGTTGCCCTCCGCTAAATTGGTGCGGATAACGTTTGGCATGATAGCTACTTAATCCGACGACTTCTAACATCTCACGCACTTTTTTTCGCCGCTCTTCTTTTGAACCGATTCCATGAACAATGAGCGGTTCTTCTAAAATTTTTTCGACTGTATGGCGCGGATTAAGCGATGCAAATGGATCTTGAAAAATCATTTGCATATCGCGGCGTACTTTTCTTAATTGTTGTGGGGATAGCTTCGTCACTTCTTCATTTTCAAATACAATAGATCCTTCTGTCGGTTCAATGAGCCGCAAAAGCATTCGTCCTGTCGTTGATTTTCCACAGCCACTCTCTCCGACGATGCCTAACGTTTCCCCTCTGTAAACAGAAAACGATAAGTCATCAACCGCTTTCACTTGACCGATTTGTTTATTAAACAAACCTGCCATAATCGGAAAATATTTTTTTAGTCCTTTAACTTGTAGTAACGGTTCGTTCATGGATCGTATGTTCCTCCTTTGCATACAAAAAGCAACGCGCACGATGTCCTTGTTCTACTTCGTATAAATCAGGATTTTCGGAAAAACATCGCTCGAATGCTTGTTCACATCTTGCCGCAAAACGACAACCGTGTTTAATAGAACCCGGTTTGGGCACGCTTCCCGGAATAGAATATAAACGTGCTTTTCTTTCCCGAATATCTGGAACGGAACGAATAAGCCCAATTGTATACGGATGTTTTGGATGGCGAAAAATTGTTTGAACGTCTCCTTCTTCAATAATTTTTCCCGCATACATCACAACGACGCGATGGCACATTTCTGCAACAACGCCTAAGTCGTGCGTAATCATCATAATTGCTGTGCCGAATTGTTCGTTTAACTGCTTCATCAAATGTAAAATTTGCGCTTGAATCGTCACATCTAAAGCGGTCGTTGGCTCGTCGGCAATTAATAAAGACGGGTTGCATACCATGGCCATCGCAATCATGACGCGCTGCCGCATGCCTCCAGATAGTTGATGTGGATATTCATCAATCATCTCTTCGGCACGAGGTAAACCAACAAGTTTCAACATATCAATGGCTCGCTTCCGCGCTTCTGCCTTGCTTATTTTTTGATGAATGCGAATCGCTTCAATCATTTGATTGCCAATGGTAAAAAGCGGGTTTAATGACGTCATCGGCTCTTGGAAAATCATCGCAATTTCATTTCCACGTATTTCTTTCATCCTTTTTTCCGATGCTCGCACAATATTTTCATCTTTAAACCATATTTCTCCATCTGTAATTTTCCCAATTCCTTTCGGCAACAATCCCATAATAGAAAGCGATGTCACACTCTTTCCACAGCCCGATTCGCCAACAATACCTAAAATTTCACCTTTATTTATGTAAAAGTCCACTCCATCAACCGCAGGAACTTCCCCTTCGTCTGTGAAAAAGCACGTTCTTAAATTTCGGACTCGTAAAATGGCCTCGTCCCCCACAGAAGCCCCTCCTTTTATATACAGAAAATTTATATTTTTAAAATAACTTTTTATATACGTTTCAAATTATTACATGAATATTAAAAAAATACAATAAAAAATTCAAAAAATTTCATCATTGTTGAAAAAAAATAAAAAACAACGGCTGTAAACGAGTAACCGTCGTTTTTAACAAATATATGTATCGTTTTCACTTTCCATACATAATAAACTTTTTATACCAATGTTCGACCACTTCGGGAGCAAACGGTCCCTTTTTTTCTGTAATCCATTGAACTAATTTTTGAATATTATTTTTTAAAATTTTATCAATAATTTCAGGGTAGCCCATTTGTTTGCGATGTCGTTCATATTCATCACGATCTAATATTTCATATTGACCGTTCGGAAATACTTTAATGTCTAAATCATAATCAATATATTTCAGCGCTTCCCCATCCCAAACGTAAGGCGAGCTCATATTGCAATAGTAATACACACCTTCTGGACGAATCATGGCAATAATGTTAAACCAATGTTCTGCATAAAAAAAACAAATGGCCGGCTCACGCGTCACCCACGTTCTCCCATCTGATTCTGTCACAAGTGTACGATCGTTGCCACCGATCACTTCATCTTCGCTTCCTTTTAAAACGACTGTTTCTTTCCATGCACGATGGATATGACCATCATGTTTATAACTATGAATTTGAATGATCGCCCCTGTCTGTGGATAATCCATACATATTCCCTACTTTCATTCGACGCTTTTTCCTCTATTATAACGTTAATAAGCGAGGAAGAAAAAGAGCATCGGACGAAAACCGATGCCCTTTGCGCGTTATTGATTTTTCTTTGCTTCTGATTTTGCGTTTTGTTGTTTAACATGTTGAACATCTGTTTCAGTTGAAAACTCTGTTCCATACTGGCCAGCATTTTGTTGTTTAACATGTTGAATATTTGTTCCTGCTGCTGTTTTGTTTGGTTTCACGATACTCACCTCCACGCTTATTACTTTGTATCATTCGCTCAAAAAATATCCATATGAATAATTTTTGTTTTGCTTCCTACACTACATAAAGAGGTGAGAATAATGTATATTGGCCGCGATTTAGCAGCTTTGCAAATGATTTCAAAACAGGAGTGGAAAGATAGCGAGTTAGCATTTTTTCATCATGCCCTTCAACAAGTAACGCCGTATTTAAATGCCGAAGGACAAACGATGCATCGTGAAATTATTGAAGAAATTGAAGCAAGAGGCGGTTTACAGCGAAACGAAGCCACATATACAAATGGAACACGCATATTTTATGAGTAAAGGCAAACGCCTTTACTCATACGCTTGCCATATTTTTTGATATATGACTGGAAAGGCATACTGTTTTAGTTCATCGGCTGTTACCCATTTGGTCGTTTTCCTATCGATCTGCAATTGAAGTGCCTTTGCTTTATATGCTTCAATATGCCAGACGATATGGGAAAATACATGCTCGAATGTATCGATTCGTTCCATCGAGCGGATTAAAACATGGTATCGTTCACTTATTTCTTTTATAAATTCCTGTTCATTCAATGTCGGAGCGTGTTCGTCATTTGGAAGTTGCCAGAGATTAGCAAGTAATCCGCTACTTGGTCGCTTTTCAATTAGTATACGCCCTTCTTCGTTAACAAGTACGACAGCACGAAAGGCCACGTGCTTTGGCGCTTTCGCTTTCGTTTTTATCGGTAGCTGTTTTTCTACCCCTTCTGCAAACGCGCGGCAGTGGCGTTGAACGGGACATAATAAACAACTTGGATTTTTCGGCGTACAAATAAGTGCACCAAGTTCCATTAACGCTTGATTAAAATCAGACGGATTGTCATGTGCAATAATATGGGATACAATTTGTTCAAACTTTTTTCTTGTACTCCCTTTCGCAATGTCGTCTGTAATATAAAAAATACGCGATAATACTCGCATCACATTTCCATCTACCGCAGGCTCAGGAATATCGTAAGCAATGCTTAACACCGCTCCAGTTGTATATGGTCCAACGCCCTTTAATGAAGAAAATTGTTCCTTAGACGCTGGCACACGTCCACCGTACTTTTCTTTTACTTCTTTTACAGCTGCATGTAAATGGCGAATACGGGAGTAATATCCGAGCCCCTCCCACACCTTTAACACTTCTTCTTCCTCCGCGTCAGCTAACGCGTCTAAAGTCGGGAACTTTTCAATAAACTGATAAAAGTAAGGGATGACCGTATCAACACGCGTTTGTTGCAGCATAACTTCTGATACCCATATTTTGTATGGATCTTTTTCTTTACGCCACGGTAAATCACGTTTCTCCGCTTGAAACCACTGAATTAAATCGTGCTGAAATAACTCAATATGAAAATGTGCCAATATTTGTTGTAAATTTTCTTTCACGTTCATTCCTCCAAGGTGGTAAACTAAAAGTAAGTTCAATCGGAAAAAGGGGGCCTTTTATTTGGATACTGGTACACACGTTTTGATGGGGTTTGCATTAGGTGGATTAGCTACGCTAGATCCAACAATCGCTCATGATCCGACACTTGCTCACGCTGTGCTCATCGGCACGCTCGTTGGCTCGCAAGCACCTGATATCGACACGATTTTAAAATTAAAAAATAACGCCAAATATATTCGCAACCATCGTGGCATCACTCACTCTATCCCTGCCTTGTTTGTTTGGACGTTGCTCATTAGCGTCGTTCTTTTTTATGTGTATGACACGTCTTTTTTTCATGTAGCGCTTTGGACATGGATTGCCGTTAGTTTACATGTATTTGTTGACATTTTTAATTCGTATGGTACGCAAGCGTTACGTCCTTTCTCAAAGAAATGGATTGCCCTCGGCATCATTAACACATTCGATCCATTTATTTTTATTATCCATGTCGCTGGTGTTGTATTATGGCTGAGCGGACACCATGCAGGATATACGTTTCTTTCAGTTTACATCGTGCTCATTGGTTACTATATCATTCGCTATCGTCAACAACAAGCGATAAAACAAAAATTAAAACAAATGTTCTCGGATGTCGAACAAATCATTACCGTACCGACAATAAAATGGAACGAGTGGCATTTAGCTGTCACGACATCGACCCATTTTTACGTTGCGCGAGCACAAAGCGGGGCAATCGATGTACTTGACATTTTTGAAAAATGTCCGATCCCAAATATCCAAGTCATTGAAAAAGCAAAGCAAGATGACAATTTAGCTGCCTTTTTGTCATTTTCGCCCGTATATCGTTGGGAAATTCATGAATATGACGATCATTATGAAGTGCGTTTCATTGACTTACGATATCGAAGCAAAGATTATTATCCTTTTGTTGCGGTCGTACAACTTGATCGCAACCTCAATATCGTTAGTTCATATACAGGTTGGATTTTTAGTGAGAAAAAATTGCGCAAAAAACTAGAACTTATTCCAAGCTAAAGTAGGCGTAAAGTCATCCGTCTCGACAAATACTATACGTGTGCTTTGAAAGCACGAAATGAACGTCTAGGGGGACTAACATTGAGCAATAAAGAACGCGGCTTTCCGAATCAAAACAACGAAAAATTAGAAGGCGAGCCACGCGCAAAAGCGGAATACGCATCGAAACGTGCGAACGGCACAATTAATACGCACCCTCAAGAACGAATGCACGCATCAAGTCAACGTGGCGACATCGAGGAGGAATAAAATGGGTAAACATTGGCGTAAAAAATTTTATGATAACCGTTATTCCGATCCTTTTCCACAACCATGGGCAAACCCGAAACACGCCCATGCGCAAGTAAACGGTGAAACACAACAATCGCAAAGTTTAATGATTTTACATTCTGAAGTAAGCAAACGGAAAATTTAAAATGAAAAAGAGGTTGACAAGCGTGTCAACCTCTTTTCTTTAACAACGAAATCGGTAGCGCGACTTCTATGTTTGGATCGTTTAAACGATAGCCCCATGCGAAAACGCCGTTCATATATTGAAGTTTAAATAACGACTGCGGGTCCCCTTCAATTTCATAAAATTCCCCTGGTTGAAAATCATTTGGATTTAACAAATACGCTTTCGCCATCGCGATTTTTCGTTCATATACCGCGTATTCGTTCACCATTCCCATTTGTTCAGCTTTCCGTGCTTTTTCAGTTAACGTGGCGATCTCTTGTTTTAATTCCCATTCGCTCATTTCACTATACCGTTTTTGTTCCATTCTCCCCACTCCAACTTTATGACTAATTCACCCTCATCGTATCATAAAGCGAAGCTAAAATACATAGATCAAAATAAGGCTAAAAATTCCCGTCATCAATACGTAATAAAGCATCGGAATGAGCGTCATACGAATGATTGTCCCTTCTTTTCCAGCTAAACCGACGACGGAAGCGGCAGCAACAACGTTTAATACACAAACCATATTCCCTGCATTCGCCCCTAACATTTGTCCAGCGATAACGATATGATGAGGTACTTGAATTTGATCAGCAATGCTAAATTGAAATAATGAAAACATCATGTTACTAAACGTTGCACTACCTGAAATAAATGAACCGAGCGCCCCAATTAAAGGAGCAACTAACGGCCAAGCCGCACCAACCGCCCCTGCGACCATCGATGCTAGCTCAATCGGCATACTTGCAAGCCCGGCGTCATTTATACCGGAGTTAATGAAAATTCGAACCATCGGCACCGCCGTTCCGAGCGCAATGGCGCTACCGATGAGCGTATATGCCGATTGTTTTACTGTTTCCACCACATCTTCGCGCTTCATTTTATGCATAAACACTGTAATGAAGATGACGACAAGAAAAATCGTTCCCGGTAAATATAACGGCTCAATCGATGTGCTAATGTTCGTTCCTAAAATGTTGTTAAACTGTAGTTTTACCGAACGAAGCCATGTTTTTAACGGTAAGTTTTGAAGGCGAGTTAACACTAAAATAAGCGCAACTAAAATATACGGCATCCATGCAAGTAAAAGCGGCATGTCACTTTTTTGCACGTTCGTTACTTGTTCATGTACATCTGTTTTCTTAAAATCCCACGGCTCTTTCGGTAACAAAAAACCTTTTTTCGCCGCTGGGACGACGATCGCTAAACCGATTAATCCACCGATCATCGATGGAAACTCTGGTCCGAGAAAAGAAGCAACGAGAAACGCAGGAACGGTAAAACTAAGCCCTGCAAATAAGGCAAATTTCCAAATTTCTAATCCTTCTTTCCACGAACGATTTTCACCAAAAAAGCGCGTTAAAATAAGCACTAAAATAAGCGGGATAAACGTACCGATAATAATATCAAACGACACTGCTTGTTTAGCTAATGTTTGAAGAAATGATGATAAATCCGCTGTGCCGATAACATGTTGCACTCGTTCGGCAACAGAGTTTCCTTCCCGAAGCCCTTGATCGACCCCGACAATAATCGGTGTGCCGACAGCTCCGAACGAAACAGGGCTACTATCTGCAACGAGGGCAACAACAACCGCTGCAAGTGGCGGAAAACCTAAAGCGACAAGAAGCGGAGCACCGATCGCTGCAGGCGTTCCAAAGCCTGCAGCACCTTCAATAAAAGCACCAAACAACCATGCAATAATGATAACTTGCACACGGCGGTCACGCGTAATGCCTAAAAATCCACTTCGAATCGTATCCATTGCTCCACTTTTTGTCAACGTGTTTAACAATAAAATTGCACCAAAAATAATCCATAAAATTGAGATTGCTACAATGACGCCTTCAATTGTGGCAGCTGCTACTTGAATGCCGGGCATTTTCCAAACAAACAACGATAAAACAACGGTAATTAAAAAACTAATCGGCATCGCTTTGGCCGCTGGGAGACGCAGTAAAACGAGAAAAATAAAGACAGCTAATACCGGTGTAGAAGCTGTAATCACTTGTAAAAAGCTCATATTGTTCCCCTTTCTTTGTTGTAATATAATGACATAAGACATTATACTACATATTTGTGCATATATTCACAATGACATTTGACTACTTCTTGACAACTGTTTATGTATACGTTTTCCTTGTTTTTGTAAATATATCACATACGGAAGGATGAAAATCATGGAAAGTATCGTTATTACAGGAGCTGGGACAGGGCTCGGAAAAGAACTTGCGCTTTTATATGCACAAAAGGGATACGAAATCATTTTAGTCGGGAGAAGAAAAGAACCATTGCAATGTGTTCAACAACAAATTGAATCATGTAAAGGAAAGGCAGTCGCTTTCCCGCTTGATATTACAAATTATGAACAAGTGCACCAAACAGCTGAAGCACTTTGTCATACATACAACATTACGATGCTTATTAACAATGCAGGCATTGGCCATTTCGGCCCACTAGAACAAATGACGGAGCAACATATTCACGAAATGATTGATACTAACGTCAAAGGCACGATATATATGACAAAAGCATTTCTTCCATATTTTAAAACGTTACCTGAAGCCAATATCATGAACATTATTTCAACAGCCGGTTTGCGCGGTAAAGTAAACGAAAGTGTATATGTCGCAAGTAAATTTGCTGTACGCGGTTTTAGCGAAAGTCTCGTAAAAGAGCTGGCGGAAACAAACGTCGCTGTGACGGCTGTATATATGGGCGGTATGAATACACCGTTTTGGGACGATTCTAACCATATTCAAGACCGTTCCCGCCTTCGCTCACCAAAACAAGTAGCAGAAACAATTATAAACGAATATAAACGACAAGCAGAAATTATTGTGGAATAGGAGGAATTAGTCCTCCTTTTTCTTTTCTAAAAATTTTTCAATTAACGAAAGCGAAAAACCTTTTCGGTACAATGCTTGTTTCATTTTTTGTTCATACGTATAACGGTCATATGTTTTGTAGCGACGATGTGCCTTTTCCCCGTGATACATGAGCGCTTCCCATTCCGCTTCGTCATTTGCCGCCACATGTTGTTTTGCCACTTCAACAATATGCGAAGGAAAACCTTTCATATGCAACAATTGCGCAACATATAATTTTTGTTCTTGATGCGACCGTTTTTTCGATTGCTTATTTATTTTTTCAATCCATTTGATCGCTTTATGTCGTTGCATATCTTCCGTATAACGTTCCATCGCTTTTGCGATCACATCGTCACTTATCCCTTTATCCATTAGCTCTTTATAAATCACATAAGGACCTTTCAACGTTGTGTTCACTTGTGTCTGCACGTATGCATGTGCAAATTGTTCATCGTCTATGTATTGCTCATGTTGTAGTTTTACAATCACTTGTTCAATCGTTTGGGCAGCTATGTCTTTTTTTGCTAAATAATCAACCACTTCTCGTTTCGAGCGCATGCGATAAGCTAAAAAACGAAGGGCCAACTTATACGCTTGTTTTTCGTCATCTTTTTTCATCATCTCTGCCCATTGCTCTCGGGTTACTGTCATTCCCTTTTTCATTCGGTATTCAATTAGTATATCTTGATCAACAGAAACCATTTGTTTACCGCCATCTTCTTTGACAAAATGAACGTAAAAACGTTCAGCATTTTTTCGGTCTACTTCAATTTTTTCAATCCACATCATGAAAACACACCTTTTCTTTCTTTTTTTCTTTGAGCAACGCATAATAAAGGAAAGGAGGGAAAATAATGAATATTTTGATTGCTGGGGGTACTGGGTTTGTCGGCAAGGCGTTAACGACATATTTTTCACAAAACGGGCATCATACGTATATATTAACGCGAAATGCACAAAAACGGGAGAACGATCCGTATATTCATTATGTACAATGGCTAACGGAGGACACTAACCCTTATGAACAACTATCTTCCATTGATGTGGTTGTCAATTTAGCTGGTGAATCGATTAATAGCGGACGCTGGAATGAAACAAGGAAGCGAGTAATTATGGAAAGTCGATTACAAGCAACACACGCGATTTATGATCTGATCGCCAAAATGAAGAAAAAACCGAACGTTGTCATTCAAGCAAGCGCAATCGGTATTTACGGTACATCGCTCAACGAAACATTTACAGAACGTCATGAAATAATGGGAACAGACTTTTTAGCACAAACAGTAAAACGATGGGAAGAAGCTGGGCAACGTATTGCATCACTTGGCGTGCGCACTATATTTATGCGCTTTGGCATTATTTTAGGGAAGGGTGGAGGAGCTCTTCCACGCATCATTCTTCCTTACAAATGGTTTATCGGTGGAACGATTGGAAGCGGGAAGCAATGGATGTCGTGGGTACATATAGACGACGTCATTGGCGCAATCGATTTTGCCATTCGTCATGAAAGGATCTCTGGTCCGGTCAACGTCACCGCTCCATCCCCTGTGACGATGGAACAGTTCGGAAAAACAGTCGCTAACGTTCTACATCGCCCACATTGGCTCCCTGTTCCATCCTTCGCTCTCAAACTATTGTTAGGGGAAATGAGCATGCTTGTGTTGGAAGGACAGCGTGTCATCCCAGAAAAATTACTTCAAACAGGATATCATTTTTCATTTCCAACTGTTGATCGGGCGCTTGTGAACATACTACAATCGTGACGAATACACTATTCGAAAAAGGAAATAAAGGAGTCTAGCATGAAAAACATATTGCTCAAATACGGTACAGTATATCCAATTACATCTCCTCCGATGAAAGGAGCAGATGTACGTATTGAAAATGGAAAAATTGCAGAAATCGGTTACAACCTTTCAGTTAACGAACAAACAGAAATCATTGACGTAGCAGGAAAATACGTCTTTCCGGGGTTTATCGACGTGCATACACACCTTGGTTTATACGACGAAGGAACAGGATGGGCGGGTAACGATGCAAACGAAACAATTGAAACGATGACTCCGCATGTACGTGCTATTGATAGCGTATATCCGCTTGATCCTGGTTTTCGTGATGCGATCGAACACGGCATCACAACGGTTCATATTATGCCTGGAAGTGCGAACGTCATCGGCGGAACGACAGCAGTCATTAAAACACACGGAAAAAATGTGGCAAACATGATCATCAAACAACCAGCTGGCTTAAAAATTGCACTCGGTGAAAATCCGAAACGCATGCATAGCCAAGGGAATAAAGAGTCACTCACGCGCATGGGCATTATGGGAATGCTCCGTGAAACGTTTTACAACGCTAAATATAGCGATTGTCCACGCGATTTTCGCACCATTCCAATCATTCAAGCATTAAATCGTGAAATTCCGATTCGTGTTCATGCCCACCGTGCTGATGACATTTTATCGGCCATTCGTCTAGCAGATGAGTTTGGGCTTGACTTGCGCATTGAACATTGTACAGAAGGGCATCTCATTGCGGAAGAACTTCAAGGTAGAAATTTGCATGTCTCCGTTGGGCCGACACTCACACGCCGCTCCAAAGTGGAGTTAAAAAACAAAAGTTGGAAAACGTATAAAATTTTATCCGATGCCGGCGTTCATGTCTCCATTACAACAGACCATCCGTACACGCCAATTCAATATTTGCACATTTGCGCTGCCATTGCTGTACGTGAAGGTCTTGATGAACAAAAAGCGCTCGAAGGCATTACGATTTTACCAGCACGTAACTTAGGAGTAGATGACCGTGTCGGCAGCTTAGAAATTGGAAAAGATGCTGATATTGTCGTTTGGAATTATCATCCTTTTCATTATCTTTCTACCCCTATCCTCACCATGATAAATGGGGAAATAATATACAAAAAAAATTAATAAAAAAACTATTTATTTTTTACATCGTTTCAAGTATGATATAAAAGGTTATACACGAAATATATACGTTCAAAATTATATACTGATGCGACAGTAAGGGAAGGCAAATGGTGCGCCACCAGCAATACGCTGGTTCTAGTGGGTTCGATTCCCACCCCGAAATTTTTTGATTTGCATAAATTAAAAAATTTCGAGGGTGGCTCGTTCCCTATGGTCGACTGCCCTCGTGAATGGAGGGAAATCCGATGTTAAAAAAACGCGAACTGCAAGATTGTCAAGCGTTGTATGAACTTATGGTGCACCCGGACGTCTTCCCTTTCGTGCGCCATAAAGCATATTCATACGAAGAGTTTTTATTTATTACAAAACAAACGATTGAAGCGGAAGAACGCGGTGAACTCATTTCGCGCACTATTTTAGATGAGTGGGGCAATCCAATTGGAACGATTAACTTATTTGATATTGAGGATGGCGCTGGCTTTTTAGGCACATGGCTCGGAAAGCCGTATCACGGAAAAGGATACAACCAACTTGCTAAAGACGCCTTCTTTAACGAACTGTTTTATGAACGTTCCATCAACACAATCTTCATGCGCATTCGCAAAGTCAACGTCCGCTCCACAAAAGCTGCCGAAAAACTTCCTTACGTCACCCTTGCTAATGAAACGAGAAAACCATTATGGGAAGCCATTAATCAAGGTGAAGACATATATAACTTGTATGAAATTTCTAAGGACAACTATACGTTATATGCGATGCGCCAACAAAAAGTCGATGACGAACAACAATTAAAAGAAGCGTAACCTGTTCTGTGCGAACAGGTTTTTTATTTGGATAATTTTTTATTTTTCTGTTCATAATGTTAACGTGACATTTTACAAAAGCGAGGGATACATATGACTGACAAAAAGAAACGTGAGAAAACGAAAAGTACGCTCTCTAGCGCACAAGAAGTGACATATGCTCGCGACTTTAAACGAGCAGATCAAGCAGGTGGATTTACTGACAAACATGCTCGCCATTAACAACATTGTCCATTCATTTTTTTCGCTATTCGTCACATGCTAGTAGCGAAAGAAAGGAGGCGACACATATGGGACGTTCACGTGGTCAAAAAGCGCGCGATAAAAACAAATCAAAAATGCCACAAGTACCAAAAACGATGAAATCAGACGGTCACGATGTCGAGTTTTCTGCCGAATTTGCCGATCATGAAGATTTAGAGGCACAAGCACGTGCTGAAGCAGCTGGCATTCGCCAAAGTAAAAGAAGAAAATCATAAAATAAAGAGAAGGTGTCCCGAAAATTCTAGGGACACCTTAAACTTTAAACGTAGAAACCGCATTGCGTAGTTTTTCTGCCATTTCAGCTAACGATGTAGCTGCTGATGTTACTTCTTCACTTGATGCTAGCTGTTCTTCAGAAGATGCGGAAATTTCAGCCGTCCGTTCAACGAAGTGTTTCGCAATCGACGATACTTCATCCATCGAAGCATGCACTTGATGAACACCGGCCGACATTTGTTCAGAAACCGCTGATAGTTCTTGAATTTGGGCATTTACTTGTTCAATCGAGCGCAAAATTTGCGCAAAAAATGTTCCTGTCTCTTCTACTAATTTTGTTCCTTGTTTCACTTCTTCCGTTCCTTTTCCAACAATACTTACAACATGGCCTGTATTTTGTTGAATCATTTCAATTAATTGTGCAATTTGATTTGCAGACTCACGCGACTGTTCTGCCAATTTACGCACTTCGTCTGCTACAACGGCAAACCCTTTTCCGTGTTCGCCTGCTCGTGCCGCTTCAATGGCTGCGTTAAGCGCCAATAAGTTTGTTTGTTCAGCAATACCGACGATGACATCGACAATTTTTCCGATTTGTGCTGATTTTTCATTTAGCTCTTTAATTACTGTATTCGTTTCGTTTGTCGACTGGTTAATTGTATTCATTTGCATAACGACTTTTTGTAAATATTGCTGTCCGACAGTCGCTTGTTTCGTTGTCTCCGTCACAGAATTCGCTACAACGGTAGCCGTTTGAGCCATTCGCTCAATTCCTGTTGCCATCTCACCAATAGCTTCCACGCTTTCTTCTGCATGTTTTCCTTGCATTTCTGCCCCTTGGGCTACTTCTTGAATAGCTGTCGTTACTTCTTCTGTCGCTGCACTTGCCTGCTCCGCGCTTGCCATGAGCTCTTGTGCCGAAGCAGACACATGCTCGGTTGCTGCACTTACTTGTTGAATAAGCTGTTTCAAGTTGTGAGCCATTCGATTAAACGACTTCGCCAATTCACCAATTTCATCTCGGTTCGTCACATGAATGTCATCAACTGACAAATCACCGTGCGCAATTTTTTCAGCATGATCGGAAATTTGTTTCACTGGTCTTGCAATCTTTTCGCTAATATATAACGCAATGGCAATACTTACAAAAAAGGCAATGCCCATCGTTATAAGCGTCATATATTTCATATCTTTTGCTTGTTGTGATAACGTTTCGCTCATTTTCTGCAAATGTTCGCCTTGTGCCGCTCGCGCTTGCTCCCCCGCTTCAGTTACTTCTAACGTAATGGCATTGCCTCGCTCTTTCATGAGACGTGAAATTTCATCCATTTGACCTTGCTTTTTGAACTCCATCGCCTGTTTCGCAATATCACGATAGTCTTGCTCTGCTTTTACTAAACGATCAATGGCTTGCTTTGCTTTCGCCTCTAACTGTAATGATGCCATTTTCTCTTGATTATCCGCAAACTCGCTCGCTGCTTGTTCAAATGCGGTTAAACTTTCAGGCTTTCCGTTAATTAAATATCCCCGTACAGCAATTTGTTCACGCAACACCGCATTTTGCATATTTGTAACAACATTCATGCGCACAAATCCTTCTTTCATCGCATTGGAATACTGTTCATCGATTTGCTCTAGCCTATTATATGTAAGCATACTTACGACAAAAAATAACAATAATACTGAAAGAAACGCCACAATTAATTTTTTTCTCACCGTTAAACTCATGATGCTTTCCCCCTGTCGTAATAAAATAAAAAAGCTGCCCAAACAAAGTAAGTAGAGGCAGCTATAGTTTAACGTATCCAGAGAATGGAACCTTCTTATACTTCACAAGAAGGGCAACTGGCTGGCATATCTATACACATAGACGTAGCCCCTATAGCTTTGCGCCCTACCCTTTCGAGTAGTTTGCCGATTATTCAATTTTTTACATTTTCATTTTATCACAACAACTATGAAAAAAGAAGTAGGTAGTTGTGACTAAAAGGGCAACATTTTATATCGTCAATATATAACAAACGAAATTTACCTTTAACAAAAATATTTTATGTTCTATTAATAAGCGGGCGTCTATGGGCGGCTTTTTTCAGTTCAACGGAAAATAGCCCAAGCATTTGCCTAGGCTATTTTTTCGTTGTGTTGATTCGAAACGGTACATAGAGCGGACAAAATCTTATAAATGCCGTAGCAATCAGAACAACTCCTAAAATGCCAACATATTTGATATTTCCTTCGAGGAAAAATAATCCTAATAACGCAATTCCTAATACAAAACGAATCATGCGATCAACTGAACCAACATTAGCTTTCATTTTCTTTTCCTCCTCTCATCTTTCTATCTTTATCATAGAGGAAAAAAGCGAATCGCTCCGTGATAAAATCACATTGTCGCAAATTTGTCACATAGTCTCTCTTTGTCCACAATCTTTACTTTTCCACGCGCGAGTTGAACGTATCCTTCTCGCTCGAGCTGTTTTAAAATGCGGCTGACAACTTCACGCGCTGTTCCAAGCTCGATCGCAATATGCTCATGCGTCATCTCGATCATATTTGTTTTATTTTTCTTGCATCTGTCAAGCAAAAATTCAATGAGACGCTTATCCATTTTTTCAAATACGATATGCTCGATCATTTGCATCATCGCCATAAACCGATTCATCATCATATCATAAACAAATGTTTGTAGCTGTGTGTTTGTTGCCATCATCGTCGCAAACGTATCTTTTGGAACGATCATCGCTTCCGCATCTTCTTCCACAATTGCCGTCGCTGGAAAAGGTGAATGCGACAATACGCTTGAAATGGTCAACACGCACGACTCGCCGCGACATACGCGATATAAATTGACTTCTTTTCCGTTTTCCCCAATCTTCGCTACTCGGATGACGCCAGAAACGATGAAGGCTACATGTTCGCACATATCCCCCTCCCGAAAAACAATGGTTCCTTTCGGGAGCTTTACGTTTATGTATACATTGTCGTACAAAAATGGAAACAATATTTCTCCCCCTCTCCTTTCTTAATATTACAACGTACCAATCGCCCCTTTCCATACAAAAAAACTTCCCCAAAATAGGAGAAGTTTTTCTAAGTCCCACAAAACGTCCGATACGGTCGGGCAGACGGTGCAGGGGGCTTGGCGTATTCTTCTTGCTCTTTCGTGTAGGCATACGGATATTTCAACACGTGAAGCAGTCGCTCCATGACCGTATCGTCCCCATACTCGACCGCTGCCGCAAGCGCTTCTTCAACACGATAGTTGCGCGGAATGATCGCAGGGTTGTGTTGCCGCATTCGTTCATGTACTTCATCTTTTGTGATGTCTTGGCGGGCAATTCTTTGTTGCCAACGTACATACCAGTCACGAAACTCTTTTTCGTTGAAATTCCATTCATCTAGCGTTAACGCGCGAAACGTATTCGTATAGTCTGCCTGATAGGTGTACATGAGATGAAGCAATTCACCGATAAGCTTTTTATCTTCCTCTTCTTCCGTGCAAAGTCCAAGCTTCGCGCGCATCCCTTGCAGCCAATACGTTTCATACAACGTCGGAAATTGAGCGATTACTTCTTGCGCTAGTTCAATTGCTTTTTGTTCTTCGTCATGTAAAAGCGGCAAAAGGCTTTCTGCAAAGCGTGCGATGTTCCATCCAGCAATATACGGCTGATTGCCATACGCATACCGCCCTTGCGTATCAATGGAACTAAACACCGTCTTCGGGTCGTACACGTCCATAAATGCGCACGGTCCGTAATCAATCGTCTCGCCGCTAATCGTCATATTATCCGTATTCATCACCCCATGAATGAACCCGACTAATTGCCATTTCGCCACAAGCGCCGCCTGCTTTTTCATCACTTCTTCAAGTAAAAAAACATAGCGGTTGGAGGCGTGTTCAACATCCGGGTAATGTCGCTTTATCGCATAATCGGCTAATTGTTGCAATTCCTCTTTCGATAAAAAACGAGCCGCATATTGAAACGTCCCGACACGCAAATGGCTCGCTGCCACGCGCGTCAAAATCGCCCCTGGAAGTTCCGTTTCTCGAATAACAACTTCCCCTGTCGTCACAACGGCTAAACTGCGCGTCGTCGGAATACGAAGCGCATGCATCGCCTCGCTAATGATATACTCACGAAGCATCGGTCCAAGCGCTGCCCGACCATCCCCACCGCGCGAATACGGCGTCCGCCCCGAACCTTTCAGCTGAATATCGACTCGCTCCCCACTTGGCGTCACATGCTCCCCAAGCAAAATGGCGCGCCCATCGCCAAGCATATTAAAATATCCGAACTGATGCCCCGCATACGCCTGCGCCAAAGGCTCCGCCCCTTCAGGCACACGATTTCCAGCAAACACCGCCACCCCTTCTTCACTCGCCAACGCCTCTCTATTTAATCCAAGCTCCTCCGCAAGCGAACGATTGAGCACAACAAGCTTCGGATCACGAACAGACGTTGGACGCATCCTCGTAAAAAACCGCTCAGGTAAACGAGCATAGCTATTATCAAAGTTCCAGTTGGCGTTCAACATATTTCCTCCCCGCATGAAATGTTCCTGTCCAACACTTGTTCTTTTTTCACTGCTTCTCACTCCATACACAAAAATTGTAGTTCTATTTTGTTTTTCAGTATACCCCATTTTCCTTAACAACGCTGCGGTGACGGATTGTTATGACAAAATTCTAACAAATGATGACAATGAAAGGAGGCAACAGGTATAATAATAGTAAAAAGCGGGGGGCAACAAAATGGCGCACGGAATATCGTATCACGCTAAAGATATTTTGTTTAAGTCGCTAAGCGAATTGTATCGTAATCAAGCGCTTGATGTGTACGGTCTCCATGACCTTCCGAAAATTAAAGCACTTCTGCCGAACGAATTCCCAGCAGTGCGAGCTGATGAAAAGCGTTCTGACACATTATTTCTTCTCGAAGACGATTCTATTCTCCTACTCGAATACGAAAGCAATGAACGGTTTATCGACAATCATCTGAAATACCTCGATTATGCTTACCGGATTTTGTACACATACTATAAACAAGAAAAACAACTGAGACACATTCGTATCGTGGTCATTTATACAAGTGATGTCACACGAAAATATGAACAATTTTACGCTGGTGATGTATTTCTTTCTTCCAAAGCCGTGCTGCTTTCTGAGTACAACGGTGATGCAATTTTTGCAACGATCGAAGAAAAAATTTGCAACAATGAACCGCTAACAGCAGAGGAAACGATGAAGCTCATTCTCGTTCCGCTTATGCATAGCCGTTTTGACCGACAAATGATGATTGAAAAAACGATTGAATTGGCAAAAAATATTCACAACGAACAAACACAATTGCACGTCATTGCTGGCATTTTAACCGCTACCGATAAGTTTATTGACGAACAATATGCACAAAAAATAAAGGAGTGGATGAAAATGAACAAAGTCATGCGCTTACTTGTCGAAGAATTTGAGCAAGAAAAAGAAAAAGAAGTGCACGAAAAAACACTTGAAATAGCAAAAAATTTATTAGACGTACTACCGATTCACGAAATTGCAAAACGAACAGGGCTTACAATTAGCGAGGTTGCTGATTTGGCGAAGAAAATGGAGAAATAATAGCATATCGATGATGTCGCTTTTCGTGTATGGTGCGATGACTATGCATAAAAGTGCAAAGGGGCTCATGTCTATGACCATTCCAAAAGAAATCGAAATTATGGTTCAGCATATTATTCGTGAACTTATTGTCGAATTTGGAAAATGTGAAACTGAAGCAAAAGAGCTTATCCAAAAATCAGATGTCGTTCGGTCGTTAATGAGTGATCCAATGGGCTTTCACGAGCCTCCTTACAATTGGGCTTTAAGCATACTAACCGATGCAAATGATATAGAAACGTTAGAAAAATATTTACGCCACTAATACCCCCAGAGAACAAACAGCGTGCTCTCTGGGGATTTATTTTGGCTTTTTTATACGAAAAAAGCGGAAAAGTTAAATCGTCCTATGCTCCGACAATATCTTCTGAATTTCGGTTAATTTCATCAATAATGCTGATAAGTTTACGTGCATCATCTAAGTTATCTTTAAACAGATCGACAATGCTTCCGACCGTTTTAAACGGTTCTTCTTGCAATACTTTTTTGTCCATCACGCCATTTTTCACAAAGTAATCAACGATCAATTTGACAAAGCGGCTTTGGTGAATGTTTAGCCGTTCGCTTGATAAAAATTCGGAAAATGCCTCGTTAGCTGCTTGTGGGGCAAGCCCGACCGTTTTGCGCACAAGTTTCATAATGGGTGTATCCCCAAATTCTTTTTCATAATCGGCTTTCGTCCCGAGTTCGTTCCAAAGAATATGTTCTAACGTGCGTAAATCTTGTACCGTTAACTTTTTATTATGGCGCAGTTTGTAAATCGCTAACTGGTCGCGATGTTCGTGAAGGTAATGCTCGACTTTTTTGCGATAATTTCTTAAGTCATTTACTTCTAACATCGAGCCATTTTCTTTCACTTCCAACACTTGATCTTTGAAATTCGTGTAGTAAATTTTTCTCGTTTCTCGTTCCAGAAATTTCACTAATTCACGCAACGCTTCACGAACAGCTTCTAGTTCAAAAAGATCCGCTTCTTTCCAAAACTCTTCCGTCTGCACTTTTTCAATAATATATTTTTGTTCCGCGACTTGAGGAATTGAACCGAGCT
The DNA here is from genome assembly GCF_014201585.1 of Anoxybacillus tengchongensis. Lineage (GTDB taxonomy): Bacteria > Bacillota > Bacilli > Bacillales > Anoxybacillaceae > Anoxybacillus > Anoxybacillus tengchongensis. The sequence goes on along the minus strand of NZ_JACHES010000007.1, from coordinate 125,047 downwards.
TAGATAACGCCTCTGCGGTGCGAATCACACTCCGAATCGGTTTTGTGGCGTTTTTCGTTTGCAGTTTTGCTAGTTCAATCGTATACATAAGTAAATCAAACCGCTTTGCAAATTCATCATCACTAAGCGGAACAATAAGCGGTGCAATGTATTGTTGAAGCTCATTGACATCTATCGCCGTCAACGAATCCCAATTCGCGCGATTTTTAAACTTATGCACATATTGAATGGATTGCCTTACACGAAAGCTTTCTTCGTTTAACTTCTTGATTTGTACAAGTACATCATCAATTAATTCGTTGCGATAAGAAATATATTCTTCCTCTTGGTAACGTAAATGTTGGAGCTCTTTAATCATTTCCACTTTGGCGTTAAACAAACGCTCCGTTAAACTCTCTCCTATCTCCCCGTCGATCCCTTTCGGGTTTTCGCGGAAAAACTCAAAGTTCCCACAATAATCAAAAATAAGAAAATGCGTTTTATCTTGACCGATGCCTAATAAATCTTTACATAAACGCGTGCCGCGTCCGATCATTTGCCAAAACTTCGCTTTCGAACGAACTTTTTTGAAAAAAACAAGATTGACGACTTCTGGAATATCAACTCCTGTGTCAAGCATATCAACGGACACGGCAATTTGCGGCAATTTGTTTCGATCTGAAAAATCATCAATTAACGTTTGGTAGTAATTGACGCTATAATCAATGACGCGCGCAAAGCCGCCTTTATATTCAGGATACAATCGATCGAAGCGCGCGACAATCCGTTCTGCGTGGTGGTGATTTTTCGCAAAAATAATCGTTTTGCCGAGTTTGTCCCCACCTTCGACGCGAATTCCTTTCTCCATTAGGTTTCTTAATACTGTATCAATCGTATCATCGTTAAACAGCCATTCGTTTAATGCGGCACTGTCAATATCCTCGCCCACTTCGTCGTCAAACGTTTCTTCATATCGTTCTTTTTCTTCATCAGATAAGTCATCGTAACGAATGCCTTCTTCGAGAAACTTGAGCGTTGTTTCAATCGTCCGATAATCGACTAAATAGCCGTCTTGAACGGCTTGATCTAGCTCATAGGCATAGGTCGGCACACCGTTTTCTAAATCAAACACTTCATACGTATTGCGGTCAATCTCATCTTTTGGTGTGGCGGTCAGCCCAAGCAATATGGCGTCAAAGTAGTCAAAAATCGCCCGATATTTTTTATAAATGCTGCGATGCGATTCATCGACGATAATTAAATCAAAATGTCCGACGGTAAATAAACGTTTGCCGTCTTTTCGCTTCGCTTCGTCAATCGCGTTCATCATCGTTGGATATGTCGAAAATACCATACGGCTTTCTTCTGGGTTATCTTTGTTGTCAAGCAAATTACATAGCGTTAAATTTGGAAGCAGGTGGCTAAAGTTATTTTTCGCCTGTGTGACAAGCGTTTTCCGATCAGCTAAAAATAAAACATTTTTTACCCAATTGTGACGCGTAAGCACATCAACAATCGCGATCGCTGTTCGCGTTTTGCCACTCCCCGTCGCCATAACAAGCAACGCTTTGCGTTGTTTTTTCTCCAGCGCATCACATACCGCTAGCACTGCTTCTTTTTGATAGTAACGATTGATGATGTTTTCATTCATTTGCACATCGTTAAAAGACTTTTTCATCGTCCGACGATCAATAAGCAAGCTTAATTCTTCCTTATTGTAAAAGCCGGAAACTTTCCGCGCTGGATAATGAAGGTCGTCCCAAATATACGTTTCAAAACCATTTGTGTAAAAAATAATCGGGCGTTGACCGTGCATGTTTTCGATGCAGTCAGCGTATAACTTCGCCTGTTGTTTTCCTTTATTCGGGTCAGCGGTTGTTCGCTTTGCTTCGATAACCGCAAGCGGCTTGCCATTATTGCCAAACAAGACGTAATCGACATAGCCGACCCCTTCTTGATTCGGCATGCCAACGACAGGATATTCGACAACAACGTCTTTTTGAAATTCCCAGCCCGCTAGTTTCAATTCGAGATCAATATATGTTTTTCTCGTTTCATGTTCGCTTAATTCATCGACATGAAAATCGTACTCTTCCGTATTCGCTTCCCTTTTGGCGGTGAGAAGCGCGCGAAGTTTTTCGTTTTCTTTCATCATTTCTTCAAGACGTTTGTCTTTCGAACTTAACCGTTCATATAAATCTTTTAATTCTTCTGGTCGCTCGCGCTTTTCTTCTCCGATTGGCAACAATGATTCATCAAAGTCTGCCGCTGTATACTCATCGGAATAACAATAGTCAATCCAAGAAACAAATTGATGAAGATGATGCAACGAAAGAATCGCTTCTTCTCTTGTAATCATCGCATTTGTATGAACCGCAACATTTCCTAACTTCACAATATAGCGCAATAGCGGCAACAACTCTTCGTCCATAATTTCCATAAACCCATGATCATGAATTAAGCTCGATAAATTGTCTTGATACGGCGCTTTTAACGCGCTATCAAAGCTGTACACCCACTTCACCGCAAGCTCCAGCGCCCGGCGCGTCAAAATCGCGCACGTCGCTGGACTCACCACTAAACTTTTCTCCGCCTCGACACACGCATTCGCAAAACTTTCGTAATGAGGTTTGCCTACTAAAAAATGAAAGTTGGATAACACTCAATCCCCTCCCTTGACCAAACCAACATGAATTCCCTTCACATTTATTAATCGTTGAATAGTTCTCCCTTAAATGCCCGTTGCATGAGGGAGTTGAAGTTTTTTTCTAACTCAACTAATCCTTTTTTAAAAAGTTCTCTTTGAGATTCTATTTTTTGTACAGTCTCAGCAAATCGATCTTGGAGTTGTTTAGGAGGTATATATATTTTTATTGATTTTAGTTCCTCAGCATTGATATTTGCCATCCCTACGATATTTTTAGCCATTGAAAATAAAATACTTTTTCCGTACTTCGAGTTTAAGTACGCAGATATAAACTCGGCATTGGCTTTTTCATTTGGAATTAACTTCACTAAATATCCTGCAAAGGCCATTGGTTTTTCGAAGCGATACACAGCTGTTTTTCCTACTAGTTCTTTGCTATTTGTTCTATTAAATAAAAGCTCTCCCTTATGAACTAAGTATTTTCCGATTTCCTTGTCATCTAAATCAACGTATTTAAGGTCTGTGAAATCCCAATGCCCCTCATAAGTAATATTGTTCATTCTTAATATAGGGTATTTTCCTGCACTCTCATTCGCTTTCTTACTTGTACCATATTGTGTTTTTAGAGCTAAATCCTTTATAAATCCCATCGACCACTTTTTAGGATTCGTAGCTGGATCCCCAAACATCTCCAAAAACAAACTTTGCGCTAACTGGTCTAACGCTTCAATTTGGGCTTTTCGTTTGTCGATGAGTTCTTGGGATTTGTCGAGTATTTTCGATATTTCTACCTGTTTGTCATACGAAGGTATTGGAATTTTAATTTCTTCCAATATCTTTTTAGATATATGTGGGATTGTAGCGCCCGTACAAGTGTCTCTTAAATATTTTGATTTCGATTGCAAAAATCTTCCTAAGTACGGAGTAAATATATCATTTGAATTCGTACGCAAAATGGCTAAAGTACTTCCTATGGCTCCTTCTAATCCGTAGCCAACAGTACCAGCGTTCGCACCATCCCACGCTATGATCACATCACTTCTCGCTGCATATATATATTCTTCTTTCCGTTCACAATATTTGATATTATCATCATTTCTTAAATCGTCTATTTGTATTAGTCTTACCGTATTCTCATCTGCTTCATCTACCTGTTCTACTTTTTTTCCTTTTATAACCTTAAATACTTCCTTTAATTTCACATATTTCATAAAACAACCTACCCTCTAATCATTTCTTTCAACTCTTGTAATCCTTGCATAATCTCTTTCTCCAACGTTTCCACTCGTTCTAAGATGACGCCCGGCGCTTCATACTGCACTTCTTCATACTCTATCTCTTTATACTTGTTAATCGACAAGTCATAGTCATTTTCTCGAATTTCTTCCACAGGTACAAAAAACGACTGCTCTGTGCGCTTCCGTTGTTTTTCTGCTTCACGGTTATGGAATCGTTCAATGATGTCGGGAATGTCGTTGTCTTCAATTGGATTGCGCTTGTCGTCCAATGAGTAGCCATCGGCTTTCATGTCGTAAAACCAGACGTGATCTGTTCCGCCGACGCCTGTTTTTGTGAAAATCATAATTGCTGTCGAAACACCAGCGTACGGTTTGAACACGCCGCTTGGCATCGAAATAATCGCTTCAAGCTTATGGTTTTCGACAATTTCTTTCCGAATCGCTTTATGGGCAGTTGAACTACCAAACAATACCCCATCTGGAACGATGCAGGCACAACGTCCACCCTTTTTCAAAATGCGCAAAAATAGCGCTAAAAACAATAGTTCTGTTTTTTTCGTTCTTGTAATTTTCAGTAAGTCACTTGAAACTGCTTCGTAATCTAACGAACCTTTGAATGGCGGATTGGCGAGGACGAGCGTATATTTCTCGTTGTCTTTATTTTGCTCGGAAAGGGAATCACGATATTCAATATTCGGATTTTCAATGCCGTGAAGCATCATATTCATCGCACCGATTCGCAACATCGTGCGATCCATATCAAAGCCATAGAACATATCGTTATGAAAATGTTCTTTTAATCCTTGCACCAAAAATAAATCCGCATGCTTTTTGCGCAAATATTCGCCCGCCGCCACTAAAAATCCTGCTGAACCTGCCGCTGGATCGACGATAATGTCTTCTGGAGTCGGTTTCATTAATTCAACGATCATCTCGATAATATGACGCGGCGTACGGAATTGACCATTCGTTCCCGCCGTTGCGATTTTCGATAATAAATATTCGTATAAATCCCCTTTTGTATCGCGGTCTTTCATCGGGATGTTATCAATGCCATCGACAATTTTCGCAAGCATTTGTGGGGTTGGAATCATAAAAATCGCATCGCTCATATATTTCGCGTACGCTGAATTTTTATTGCCATGCAAACTTTTAATAAACGGGAACACTTCGTTCGATACGATGTCGTACATTTGCGACGCTTCTAAGTTTTTAAATTTGCTCCAACGAAGGTGCTGCTTATCTTCTGGAAACATTGGCTCAAAATCAATACCTAATATAGCCGCCTCTTGTTCGCGAGACGTTTCTGCTTCATCAAGACCTTTCATAAACAACAAATACGTAAACTGTTCGATGACGGTTAGCGGGTTTGTAATCCCTCCTGTCCAAAACGTTTCCCATATTTTATCGACTTTATTGCGCAATTCACCTGTAAGCATCGTATACCTCCTTTTTATTTCCAAATCTAATTATAACTTGTCCACGCGATGTGTAAAACAAAAAGCGAGCATTTTTCATAAAATAAGTGATTATCTCATTTGACTTCTGCGTCTTTCCACAGCGCTAGGCGGGCTTTTGATTCTCCTTTTCATATTTTCACAATAATATACAAGGAATTTGATAGCTATTGTCGAAGAAATATGCAATGCGAGAAGGCGGGAAGTGAATTAAAATGAAAGTATTTGTCGCTGGTCCAAGGGCAGTTTCCATTTTGAATAAACAAGTAAAAGAAAGACTGTCTAATATTATAAACAACAATTTCACTGTTTTAGTCGGGGATGCAAATGGAGTCGATAAGCAAGTACAAAAGTTTTTACATTCGTTGAATTATCGAAATGTTAAAGTTTATGCAACAAATGGAAAAGCAAGAAATAATATTGGGCAATGGGAAGTAGAAAAGGTGGATGTTGAGCCACACAAAAAAGGATTTGATTATTACGCAGCCAAAGATATAGAGATGGCAAAAAACGCAGACTACGGTTTTATGATTTGGAATGGGCAAAGTAAAGGAACATTGAATAACATTATCAATCTTGCCAAGCTAAACAAAAAAGTATTAGTATACTTTATCCCTGCTAAACAATTTTATACAATTAAAGATGTGGACGACATTCAAATGATGATAAATACCGACAATGCCCCTGTTGTCGATAAACTTCATGAGCTTATACACAATTCAGAGCAGTTAAAGCTGTTTTAAATTGAACGTTCGAAAAAAATAAAGAAAAGGAGAGTCACTATGAGATTATGGGAATATGTTGGGAAAGACGTACGAATTGTATTTAAAGATGGAGATGTGTTGGAAGGATACGTCCTAGATTACTGCGACGGAGAGGATAATGAGGATGGGATAGACAGCTTAACAATTACAAACGAAGAAACAAAAGGAAAAGGCTATGTTTTTGGCGTATCGGAAAACGAAATAAAATCAATCACCATCCTTAACGAAAAACGAGAGAGAAACAAATGATTGTGGAAGAATTGGATGTTGTACGGCTAAGAGACGGAACAGAAGCTACTGTTTTAGAAATATTTTCGACGGAACCAAAATATTTTTGCCAACGCGCAGATGACTTTGATGATATGTTTTATGTCACCACCGATGAAATTACGTATAAATGCCGAAAGCGATCAATCATGCCCCATTTTTAACGATAAAAACATAAAAAGCACGTAACCATGTTCGGTTATGTGCTTTTTAACCATTGATACTTCTCCAAAATAATCTCCCTTAGTTCTTCCTCCCCAATGTAGCCATCATCATCTTGCCTATGTAAAGGATTCGGTTCGTACCAACCGCAAGCTTCAGAAATATCATCAAGTGCATCGACATACTGCTCATCAATGTTCCCCTCATGCATATAGAATAGATATATCGAGGGAAATTCATAAGAAAATTGTTCCGCCGATAATTCACCGTTGAAATATTTTTCAATGCAATGCAATAATTCATCCATTACTTTCCCCTCCTCACCAACTTCGCCACACTTTCCACATGTGCCGTATGTGGGAAAAGGTCAAACGGTTGAATGTATTCGACGCAATATTGTTTTGCGAGTGTGTCGATATCGCGAGCGAGGCTGGATGGGTTACAGGAAACGTACACGACCGTTTTCGGTTTGACTTGTAACATCGTTTTTAATAAAGCATTGTCGCAGCCTGTTCGCGGTGGGTCGACGACGATGACGTCTGGTTTCCAGCCTTCTTTCACCCATTTTGGCAACAATACTTCCGCTTTTCCGACCGCATAGGTGACGTTTGTAAAGCCGTGACGTTCGGCGTTTTGGCGCGCATCGTCAATCGCTTCTGGAATCGTATCCATGCCGCGCACTTCTTTCGCCTCACGAGCAAGCCATAGACCGATGGTGCCGACGCCGCAATACGCATCGACGACCCGTTCGTTTTTCGTGAGTGCGGCCGCTTTTTTTACTTCATCATATAGCTTTACCGTTTGAATCGGATTGAGTTGGAAAAAAGCGCGGGCGGATAGTTCAAAAGATAAGTCGCCAAGCACTTCTTGAATGTACGGTTCACCGGCAAGCACAATAGTTTCATCACCAAAAATAAGCGACGTTTTTTGTCCGTTTATGTTTTGAGCGATCGATTTCACTTCTGGCAATCGACGTTTCACTTCTGCTACAAATAAATCTTTGCGCGGCAGTTCTTTTGTCGCAGTCACAATGACAAGCTGCACATCGCCTGTAAAAAACCCGACACGCGCTACAATCGTGCGCACGACACCTGTTTTTTTCCGCTCGTGATAAATCGGAATGCGCAAATGTTGCAAAATTGTTTTCACGACCGTTGTGACACGGTTTGTAGCGTCATGTTGAATGAAACAGCGGTCGATGTCAATGAGTTCGTGCGAGTTCATGCTGTAAAGTCCGGCGATGACGCGCCCTTTTTTCACTCCGGTTTGAAATTGACTTTTATTACGATAGTGCCACGGATCGTCCATGCCAATCGTCGGACGAATATCAAGTTCTTCCACATGGAACCGACTATGGCGCTCAAGCGCTTGAATGACGATATCGCGCTTTGCTTCGAGCTGCGCATTGTAGTCCAAATGTTGCAGTTGGCAGCCACCGCATCGGTCATATACAGGGCAAAGCGGTTTAACGCGGTGCGGTGAGCGTTTTCGAATGCGTACCATTTTTCCTTCGGCATACGTCGGATACACATTCGTCGCTTGAACGACGACTTCTTCTCCCGGAAGCGCCCCCGGAACGAACACGACTTGTTTTTTAAAATAGCCGACACCTTCTCCGTTAATGCCTAATCGTTTAATCGTTAATGGAAATTGCTGTCCTTGTTGTAACATTGCCATCTCTCCTATTCAATACTTCTCCATAAATATAGCGACGCGTAGCTTAAATACGGCTCCCAGCACTTGCTTAACGCCTCCATTTGCGCCATAGAAGGTTTCGTTTCTAATGAAAGCAGTTTTTGCACTGCTCGCTGTAAGCCAATATCAGCTTTTGGAAATAGGTTCGGACGACCGAGCCCAAACAACAGGAAGTTTTGCACCGTCCACGGTCCGATACCGTGCAACGGAAGCAAGGTGTCCATCACTTCTTTATCCGTTGCCTCCGCTAGCTTGTCTAGTGCTAATTTTCCTTCTGCAACAAGCCGCGAAATATCGATGATATATTCCGACTTTTTTTGGCTAAACTGTAACGCTTTCAGCTCATCGTACGATAAACGAGCAATTTGTTCTGGGCGCGGATAAAACCATATACCGTCCATTTCTCGCCCGAACGTTTTCACAAACCGCTCCGTCATTTTGTACGCCACTTTCATATGTAGCTGCTGGTGAATAATGCATTTGATTAAGCAAAAATATAAATCCGCCTCTAACACAAGCGGCGTCCCTTCATGTTCACGGAAAATTTCCCGCAATTCCGTTTGTAAAAAATGTTCGTGAATCGGCAAAAGGGAGCGATCCCAATGTAATATGTGAAACAGACGGGACAATATCGCTTCTTTTAATTGTTCGTACTGCGCTTCAACAAGAAAAGCCGGTGCTTGTTTTGTCCCGATACTGCGAACGAAAACAGCAACCGGAGTTTCATTTATATAAAGCGGGATCACTAGCTGTTGCTTTTCTATGTCTACTGCAGCTAACGGGTCTTGCGCTAACCGCTCTAATACACGTGAAAAATCGTATGGAGCTTCTACTTCAATTCGTTGTTGCCACATGTCTATTCCTTCCTTTTTCCTTATATTATAACGAAACAAATCCCTTTGCACATCGTCAAAGGGAAAAAAGCCAAGTAGGAACGTTCATTTTTTGCAGCATGAAATCATCTAAGCTTTTAAAAACATATCCTTCTTTTCGCAAATCGTCAATAATTTTGGCAAGCGCATCGGCATTATCTTTTGACACCGTATGCAGCAGTATAATGGCGCCCGGATGAATTTGTTTCATGACGTTATTGTAAGCATATGACCATCCTTTTTGATCGTGAACGTGCCAATCGACGAACGCTAATGACCAAAAAACATGATAATAGCCGAGTTCGCGCGCAACCGCAAGCGTCCGTTCGTCAAAAACGCCGCGCGGTGGACGCATATAGCGCATATGCTTTTGCCCCGTCAACAGCTCTGTTTTTTTTCTGACCATTTCAAGCTCCTCACGCAACTTTTCATCGCTGACGGTCGTTAAATCGGGGTGGTGCCACGAGTGGTTGCCGACAATATGCCCTTCATTGACCATGCGTTTGACTAAATCAGGGGCAGATTGTAAATAATGACCGGTCACGAAAAACGTTGCAGGAACTTTTTTTTGTTTCAGCACGTCTAAAATTTGGGCAGTATAGCCATTTTCATATCCGTTATCGAACGTTAAATAAATATATTTTTTCGTCGGATCGCCTAAATAAAATGCATCGTATTTGGCAAGTAGTTCATCTAACTGTTTTCCCGCAGCAGGAGGAATGTGATTTTCGCTTCGCTTAAATCCCCATGACATCGCCTCTACTTGACTAAGCGGCAAACATAAAAGGAAGAAAAAGAAAATAACCATTTTTTTCACTTCTTACACCTCCCAATTCCTTTCCATGATAGGTTGTGCAAAATGGGACATAAAAAATCCGCCTAGCTACTCGCTAGACGGATTTTTCGTTAAAATACACGCTCTTTAAATTGGGCTAATTTTTCAAGCGATGATTTTTCGACATCTTCGTGCAAGCTGTTGCCGTGTGAATCCATCGTGACGACGGCTGTAAAGTCTTTTACACGTAAATGCCACATCGCTTCTGGAATACCAAATTCTAAAAAGTCGACACCTTCAACGGATTGAATGCAATCCGCATAATATTGAGCTGCACCGCCGATAGCGTTTAAGTACACGCCGCCATGTTCTTTTAACGCTGCCAATGTTTTTGCACCCATGCCGCCTTTTCCGATGACAGCGCGAATGCCGAACTTTTTCATAATTTCCCCTTGGTAAGGCTCTTCGCGAATGCTCGTCGTCGGACCAGCTGCTTTCACGTGCCATTTTCCGTTTTCATCTTTTAACATCACCGGTCCACAGTGATAAATGATTTGACCGTTTAAATTAACAGGAGCGTCATGATCCATTAAATGTTTATGAATCGCATCGCGGCCTGTATAAATCATGCCGTTAATGCGAACGACATCGCCTACTTTTAGCGAACGAATTTGTTCTTCTGTAATTGGCGCCTCAAGTACAACTTCGCGCGCTTCTCCTACAACCTCTGTTTTTTCTTGTTGGAAGTCGACGTCGTCTCCCTCTTGATATAACCATTCTTGAATGTCACCTGTATGCGGATCAATGGTTACACCTAAGCGACGGAACGCCCAACAGTTGTATGCGACAGAAACGAAAAAGCTTGCCGGAATGCGGTGCATGACGCCAATTTTACAGCCGAGTAGCGTCGTTTCTCCGCCAAATCCCATCGTGCCGATGCCGAGTTTATTCGCTGCTTCCATAATGTATTCTTCTAATTTGCGCAAATCTTCGTTCGGGTTCACATCGTCAACAGGGCGGAATAGCTGCTCCTTCGCTAAGTCGTATCCAGCAGAACGATCACCGCCGATGCCAACGCCAATAAATCCCGCGCTACAGCCTTGTCCTTGCGCTTGATATACCGCATGTAAAATACATTTGCGAATGCCATCTAAATCACGTCCTGCGCGACCAAGCCCTTCTAATTCACAAGGCAAACTATATTGAATGTTTTTATTTTCACAGCCGCCACCTTTTAAAATTAAACAAACATCAATATAGTCTTTCTCCCATTGCTCAAATTTGATGACAGGCAGTCCAATTCCTAAATTATCACCGCTATTTTCCCCTGTTAACGAATCAACCGAATTTGGACGCAATTTGCCGTCTTTCGTTGCTTGAGCGATCGCTCGACGAATCGCCTCTTTCATCTCCATTTGGTTGACACCTACAGGCACTTTAATTTTAAATGTCGGCAAACCTGTATCTTGGCAAATTGGCGATACATTTTCATCTGCCATTTGAATGTTTTGCACGATCGTCGCGAGCGACATTGCTGCTCTCGTTCCTGCGTTTTCACGTAACTTTGCTTTCGCAATGGCACGTCGTACATCTTTTGGCAACTTCGTTGACGTTTCAACGATCAGCTTGTACATACTCTCTTGAAACTTTTCCATCACCATGCCCCTTCCCCTTTGCTCAATATGTAACAATTTTTTGAATTCTCCACTTGTATTATACATCTTTTTCAAATATGAAAAAAAGTCGCCTAGCGACTTTTTTCCCAATCTTTTTTAAACCGCTCGTATTTCATTTCTAAGTCGTCAATCATTTGAATGAGCCGGTCGATGTCTTCTAATTCAGCTGTTTCCGGATCAAGCGCCTCAAGCACTTCAAGAAACATATTTAAGCGCGTTTTTAAATAGGATAGTTGTAGATTTTCATCTGATACTGCGTTACCCAACGTCGTCACCTCGCTTTTTCTTTATCGTACACGATCGAAACATCATTGACAACGATTCACTTCACTTTGCATAATTATCGTTAGTCCGATTTTAAAATAAAAGGAGCTTGGTTATGGGAACTTTATTACGTCAAGCGATCACCCCTACATTTGATCCATGGGAAGCATATATGGATGTTGAACAGTACGGAAGCATGCAGTTGACGAATATTGAGTTTACGACAACGACGCTTTGCAATATGCGTTGTGAGCATTGCGCCGTCGGTTATACGTTACGCACAAAAGATCCTGAGGCGCTTCCGCTTGAACTTCTTCTTCGCCGCCTCGATGAAATTCCGTATTTGCGCTCGTTAAGCATTACAGGTGGCGAGCCGATGCTTTCACTTAAGTCTGTCGAACAATACGTCGTGCCGTTGTTAAAATATGCGCATGAACGTGGGGTGCGCACACAAATTAACTCCAACTTAACGCTCGATTTAGAACGATATGAAAAAATTATTCCTTACTTAGATGTTTTGCACATTTCGCATAACTGGGGCACGATCGATGATTTCGTTGAAGGCGGCTTTGCGATGATGGAGAAAAAGCCAACCGTCGCACAGCGTGAGCGTTATTTTATGCGCATGATTGAAAATGCACGTGCGATTTCGAATATGGGAGTGATTGTGTCAGCAGAAACGATGCTAAATAAACGGACGCGGCCACATTTAGAAACGATTCATCGCCAAATTGTGAACGAAATGGGCTGTAAACGTCACGAAGTGCATCCGATGTATCCGAGCGACTTCGCTAGCAGTTTAGAAACGTTAACGTTAGATGAGTTGCGTGAGACGATTCATCATTTACTTGATATACGTGATGAAAATGTTTGGATGTTGTTTGGTACATTGCCATTTTATCCGTGCAGCGACAATGAAGAAGATTTAAGGTTGCTAAAACGTTTATATGAAAGTAAAAATGTAACGGTACGAAACGACCCTGATGGCCGTTCGCGATTAAATGTAAACATTTTTACAGGCGACATTATTGTTACTGATTTCGGCGATGAACCGACGCTCGGAAACATTCAAACCGACTCGCTTCTTTCTGCTTACAACAAATGGATGAAATCCGATTTAGCGAAATCGCTAAACTGCCATTGTCCGTCCGTAAAATGTTTAGGACCAAACGTGCTCGTCAAAAACCGCTATTATCCAAACATCGACTTTACAAAACGAAAAGCAAAAATTGAACGATAAAAAAGCTTGTCGGGCATTCGACAAGCTTTTTCCGTTTTATCTTGGCACATCGCTTGCGACAAAAGCAAATGAAATTCGGTCTTGCACCGGAATCCAGGCACCAATACCTTGCGATGTGACGTTTTTCACGACAATGCTTTTTTTCTTCCCTTTTAAGACGATATATACTTCTCCGTATGTCACTTTTCCTTTTTCATTGACTGCAGGTGCGTAGGCATACAAATAGCCTAATTTTTTCGGCGGAACGTTATATGGCTGTTCTTTTTTCGTTCCGATGCCAATCCATGTGCTAAAAGAAAGCGGCAAGTTTGTCTTTTTCATCGCTGTTAAAAGCATCATTTTTTTCACATCTTCTTCATTCGGAATGCTTGCGGTTAATCCACCGCGCACTTGTTTTTGCATCTCTTGCCGATAAGTTAGCCGCACCGTTGTTTTTCCGCTCCGATTATCAACGAAGTTTGTATTCACTTTTTGATACTCCCAATTCGTCGATGTTTCTGTCGATTCGTAATTTAACGGCCACTGTCCTAAATAAATCGTTGCTTCATAACCGATCGCAAACGGTGTGCTTGAAATCGACGATTCGTTTAAAAGACGAATTAATTCCGGATTTTCAATTTTAACATTCGCCGACTGAAGCAGTTGTTTAGCTAGTTCGCTCGGTTGCAAATACGGTAAATTTTGCGTCGGATTCGGATACGTATTTTCTTTTGAAATATCGATGACCGATGATGGAAGTTTGACAGTCGCTTCACTAATCGGTGGTATACATAAACAAATGGACATGATGCTTAAAACAAACCATCTTTTCATGCGCAGACTCCTTTCTTTTTACGTCGTTCATCGTTATTTTTTTCAAAAGTAAATAATTTATCCTCTTCACAAAAAAAATCCGCCAGCAACTGCTGACGGATTACAACAAATAAAATCCGATTCCCATAATCATATACGCTCCAAGCAATGTCGCTCCTTCAAACCAGTTCGTATCTCCATCGTTCGAAAGCACAATTGTCAACAATACCGCTGTCACCATTGCAACAAGTTCTGGGAGCGTAAAGACGAGCGCCATTTTCGTCGGGAATGCAAGCGATACAAGCACTAATACAGGCGCAACAAACATCGCAATTTGAAGCGTTGAACCAATGGCAATTTCAACAGCGACGTTCATTTTATTTTTGTATGCCATAATAATGGCGGAAGCATGTTCAGCGGCATTTCCGACAATAGCGACAATAATGACACCGATAAACAGTTCGCTCCAGCCAAATGAATGGGCCACAACTTCAAACGTATGAACTAAGCTTTCTGATACATATGCCACAGCTGCAGTAGCAAGCGCTAAAATAAGCATCGCTCTTCCTTTTGACCATTCCGGTTCTTCACGTTCTTCTTCATCTTCTTTATGTTGATATACACCGCGATGCGTCACGAGTTTAAAATATAGTGCAGCTAAATAGAGCACAATCATAATGACTGAAATGCCTACGCTTAACGACAGCGTCTTTTGTTCATTCATCGTCATCGAAAACACTTCTGGAATGACAAAGGCAACTAAAATGGCAAACGTTAATAGTCCTGCGTTATGGCGCGCATCATATACGTTGAATGATTGCCGTTTATATTTTAAACCGCCGACAAAAAACGATAAGCCTGCCACAAGCAGTAAGTTACCAAGCACAGAGCCGGTTAACGATGCAAGCACGACACCAACTAATCCAGCTTTTAGCGCAAAAATCGAAATGATGAGTTCTACCGCATTGCCAAATGTCGCATTTAACAAACCGCCAATGCGCGGTCCTGCCACAATCGCCAAGCTTTCTGTCGCTCGCCCCATATAACTAGCAAGTGCAATAATGGTAACACAGTAAACGACAAACATCGGTGCTGCGGGCCAATGAAGCAAACTTCCTGCAACAGAAAGCGGCACACCAATCGCCGTCAATAAAAAAAAGATGCGTTCCATCGAATCGTCCCCTTTTTCATTTATGGAATATCAACCATATTTTACACAAATTCATTTTTGCTTTCATCTTTCTTTTTTATTGCTTCTTTTCATCAAACATTTTAACATCGAACGTAGCGAACACGTTACAGGAGGAAACTATGCAACAACGTCATTTTTTTATTTTAATTAGCATTGTCATGATTTCAGGTCTTTCTCAAGGACTATTGTTACCGCTTATTTCTGTCATTTTTGAGCAGGACGGTGTACATTCCTCACTTAGTGGCATACATGCGACAGCGATGTATATCGGAGTTCTAATCGTTTCTCCGTTTTTAGAACGTCCGCTTCGTCGCTACGGCTTTAAACGTTTCATGATAATCGGTGTGGCGATCGTCATCGTTTCTTTAGCGATGTTTCCAATGTCATCATCGTTATCGTTTTGGTTTGTTCTTCGTTTGTTAATCGGAATTGGTGATCATATTCTTCACTTCGGTTCGCAAACGTGGATTACATACGCCTCCCCTATTCATCGACGCGGTCGCAACATTTCGTTGTATGGTTTATCGTTTGGCGTTGGTTTTATGATCGGACCACTTCTCGTTCCGCTCGTTCACATGCACGAAGCGTTACCGTTTATCGTTTCATCATTGCTTAGCTTATGTGGATGGATATTATTATTTTTCCTACCACATACGTATCCACAAACGAGCGAGGCCGAGAAAATCGGAGCAGTTCGCTTTTTTCATGCTTGGAAACAAGCATGGCCCGCATTGTTGTTGCCGTTTGGCTATGGCTTTTTAGAGGCATCACTTCATAGCATGTTTCCTGTTTATGCGTTGCGACAAGGCTTAAACGTTGAGACAGTCGCCATGATGCTCCCAGCGTTTGCGCTTGGCGGGATCGCTTTTCAACTTCCGCTCGGCACATTGAGCGACCGTTTTTCACGAAAAACGATGATTGTCGTTTCGTTAACCATTGGAGCCATTTGTTTTATGATTGCACAGTGGTTCACTTCCCCAGTGCAATTGACAACAACCTTTTTGATTGCTGGCATGTTTGTCGGTTCGCTTTTTTCACTTGGCATGGCGTATATGACAGACTTATTGCCGAAATCGCTTCTTCCTGTCGGCAACATTTTGTGCGGAATGTTATACAGCGTTGGTAGCATATGTGGTCCTGCCATCGGCGGTGTTGTACTACAACATCAAGACCAATCGTTTTTCATTAGCATTAGCTGCTTTTTACTTCTTTTACTACTTGCCCAACGACCGTTCACAAAATTTTCAAAATATTTTTCGGAAAAACACGAAAAAAACATTGACGTTTTTTAACCCTCTGTTATATAATACAATTAAACAAAATAAACTGTTTTAAAACAGAGGGGAGAGCGATGATAATGAGCAGAGAAGAAAGAAAAAATATGATTGAATTTATTACAAAATTGCGTAGCTTTAATCAAGAACAACTCATCTACATGACAGATGCAGAAATCGAGCATATTTACAACCAAACATACTACCATTACGAAGAAATCGCAGAATAAAGAGGGATGTGCAACACATCCCTCTTCTTTTTAATGGTATCCGTTTTGTCCGTTTGCGCTACTGCTTGTTTTATGTTTCGGACGGCTTTTTCCTTTTTGCTTTGTCCCGCCATCTTTTTTCGTTTTTTTCGTCACATATATGCCCCCTTCATAACCGCCTTCACTTTTAATGTGGTTTGTACAACTTTTTTTATGTGAGGAAATGACTACCGAATGCGCATTTTCCCTTCTCGTTTACAACAAAAAATGGCATTTAACTCTCCACCTAATACAATCATCATTCCCGATAAATAAAACCAAACCATCAATGCAATAATGCCACCGAGGCTACCATACATAGCAGAATAGTTACCAAATTGATTCACATAATACGAAAAAGCAAGCGAAACAATCATCCAACCAACCGTCGCAAATAGTGATCCACTCCACACATCACGAAATCGAACATATTTGCTCGGCGCAAAAACGTATAACACAGAAAAAACAAAAAATAAAATGACAAAGCTCACAAACCAGCGAAGTGTTTCCCATACGTGCAAAAACACGTCGGAGAGCCCAAACGATGAAAAAAGAAATGTACCAATCATTTTACCGAATACAGGAAAAACAAGGGCAACAATAATGACAAAAATCATTGCAAATGTAAGTAAAATCGAAACGCCACGCGAAACGAAAAAAGAACGCGTTTCTTTCACATCGTATGCACGGTTTAAGGCGCGAATAATGGCCGACATGCCATTTGATGCAGCCCACACCGTTGCGAGAACGCTAAAGGACAACCATTTTCCACTTTGCGATTCCATCAGCTGTTTCACGTTTGTCTCGATTAAATGTGCCGTTTCGCTTGGGGCATATTGACTTAAAAAGGAGATCACATCTTCATGCGGAATCGGCAAATATGATAAAAATGTCAATAGAAACAGTAAAAATGGAAATAAAGAAAGCAAAAAGAAATATGCCAACTCAGCGGATAAGTCAAAAACTTCATCTTCATCAAACCGTTTCATTAGTTCGCGAACAACAGAAAAGCTAATAACCATCTTTCTCACCACCTCGCTCCTTATGTGGAGCGTTTGCGAATTAGCTCTCCAATCCACTCCATCACTTGCGGTGTTGTTTCTTTTACTTCACTTAGTTTATTCACAATAAACTGCAAATCATTCATCATTTCGTCCACATGTTGTCTCGTTTGATGAACGGTCTCTTTTATTTCTTCTACGCTATCCATCCACTCACGACACGTTTCTTTAACGAATTGTCTTGTTTTTTTATCAGCTAACAACAAAGCTATGCCTGCTAATGCAATCCATTTCCCCTTCCCCATCACGGTTACCTCCTTATAACGAATGATCCCGTTTTATTCGCTCTAATATATGTTTACATCCTTCTTCGACTAATTCGTACACTTCTTCAAAATTTCCTGTAAAGTACGGATCCGGGACATCGTCTACGCGACGGTTTGGCACAAAATCCATAAAACGGGCAATCATAGCTTCCGACTGATCGCCGACAAGGCGACGAAGATGAGCGATATTTTCGCTATCCATTCCAATAATATAATCAAATGTATGGAAATCTTCTTTTGAAATTTGACGTGCTTTTAACCCTGTAAAATCAATTTGTTTTTCCGTTAAAATACGCTGAGTTCCACGATGTGGCGGTTTACCCACATGCCAATCACCTGTTCCTGCCGAATCAACAGAAATGACATGATCAAGCCCCTCTTGTTTTACAAGATAACGAAAGACAGCTTCCGCCATCGGAGAACGACAAATATTTCCTAAACAAACGAATAATACGCGAATCATTTCACTTCACCTCACATATAAAACAATGATACAATGAACGAAATCACCCATGAAAGGATGACGAATGTGCATTTATCAGTTGAACAAATGATCGAGCAAATAAAGGAAAAGCTAAAAGTATTAAATTTTGATGCCATTAAACCGGACCATTTTGATGAACAACTATACGATGAATTAAAAGATATATACGATATGGTGATGAGAAAGCAATCATTTAGTCCAAGCGAAATGCAAGCGATCGCTGAAGAGCTTGGGAACTTGCGAAAAAAATTATAAAATCGCCTCTCCTACAATAAGTAGCGACGGATGATCTGCCAGCGCAATTTCTTCGTGCGTATCCATATATCGTATATACGGGCGTTGCATATGTTCGACAATTTTTGTCACGATGGCGTTTCTTCCGTCGCTCATTTTCACTGTTGTTCCTGGCAAATAAGCAGGGATCGTATCAACAAACAGCCGCACAAGCTGTTGACTATATCGAATACCACTCCGCGCCATAATAATTTCAAGCGCTTCATGCGGTGGCACAAATTCGGAAGAAATTAAATTTTCATATTCGTTGGCGATCGCACAAATTTGAGCGTACAAATGAATATTCGCTTCTTTCAATCCGCGTGGCGTACCTGAGCCGTCCGCATGTTCATGATGTTGATACGCCATATGCGCGCATAATAAACTCATTTCCCGCTCTTTGCGTAAATATTCAAAGCCTTTTACTGTATGATGCTCTTCGCCTTCTATTTCTTTTCCAACATCGTGAAACAATGCTCCTATCGCTACGTCACGTAATTGTAAATCGTTGAAATTCATCTTTTTCCCTAACTGCAATGACAATAAGGCAACGTTGACCGCATGAGCGTACGGTTGCATGTCCATCGCAAGCGATGTCGCTGGAATGACGGCTAATACTTTTCTTTTTTTCACTTCATCAACGAGTTTTACCGCTAGTTTAAACAACGAACGAAGCGGTAATTCTTCGCCCTTTCGTACAGCATCAAACGATTGCTGAACAACTTCAATCGCATCCATCCACGATGGCATATCAAGTAACTCTTCCAACGTGATCCCTTCCGATACCGCGTCTTCTACGAATACGTAACGAATATCCATTTGTTTTAGTCGTTCGACATATTTTGGATGAATTTTTCTTCCTGTTGCTAATAACACACGACGATGGCGATCATAAATCGGACGTGCCAATTCCATCGTTCGCTCATCGTATTCTTCTAATAAAATGAGTCGCAAACATACTCCACTCCCTTCAACATCTCCCATACAAACAGTATAATCATGTTTCTTTTCATTTGCCATGACGTTTTTTTAAAAAATAAATTCCGATAGAAAAACTAGGATTGACATTCGAGTGAATTGTGTTAAAATTTAAAACAATCAAACAGAAAGGAAGATGAATACGAAGGAGAGATGAGACATGATTACGTATGAAACGTGGGATAGTGAACAAAAACCTACTTTTCCTATAGACAATAATGAAAAAGGGGCATTACACGTGCTCACATGGGCTTATGACCATTACGGTGAGGACCTTTTATATGCGTGCAGTTTCGGGATTGAAGGGATCGTGCTAATCGATCTTATTTCCCAAGTGCGTGACGATGCTGGAATTGTGTTTCTCGATACAAACTTACATTTTTCTGAAACGTATGAAACAATCGAACGCGTAAAAGAGGCGTACCCACGTTTACGTATTCATTTACAAACACCTACGTTATCGCTTGAGGAACAAGAAAAACAATTAGGAGCTGAACTTTGGAAGAGGGATCCGAACAAATGTTGCGAAATAAGAAAAATTGTTCCCCTTCGTCAAGCGATGACAGGGAAAAAAGCGTGGATCTCCGGACTGCGCCGCGAGCAATCGCCAACGCGACAACATGTTGAATTTATTAATCTCGATAAAAAGTTTCACAACATTAAAGTTTGCCCACTTATTCATTGGACATGGAAAGACGTTTGGCGCTACGTGCATGGCCACCATCTTTCCTACAATCCACTTCATGATCGCGGATATCCAAGCATCGGTTGTGCACCATGTACATCCCCTGCCTATATGGAAGAAGATTTACGTTCAGGCCGATGGGCTGGACTAAGAAAAACAGAGTGTGGCTTGCACGAGTCGTAAGGAGGGGAAGGTGTTGGTTACAATTGCTTTTATTATCGCTTTTTTCTTTGCGATGAACATTGGCGGAAGCGGTGCTGCAGCAACAATGGGAGCTGCTTACGGTTCGGGCACATTGTCAAATAAACGAGTCGCTTTATTTATATGTGCCGTTGCCATTTTTCTCGGCAGCTTAAGCGGTGGGGAAGTTGTTAAGACGATCGGTTCTGGCATCGTTCCAACATCGATTTTAAAAACAGACCTTGTCGTCATCGTTTTAGCAGCGGCAACCATTTCGCTATTTGCCGCCAACGTGCTCGGCATTCCGTTATCAACGAGCGAAATTACAGTTGGGGCGGTCGTTGGTGCAGGCATTGCGTACCAAAGCTTGTACATCAGCAAGCTTCTTTGGATCGTATCATTTTGGCTCATTACACCACTTGCTGCATTTTCTTTAGCTTTTTTCATTAGCAAATGGCTAAAAGGAAAAACATTGAAACAAAACAAATGGGTCGGCTTTTTACTTATTATCGCTGGATTTTTTGAGGCATTTTCGGCAGGAATGAACAATGTTGCCAACGCCGTCGGTCCTCTCGTTGGAGCCGGTTTATTATCTGTCCATCACGGTATTATTTTTGGTGGATTGTTCGTCGCACTTGGGGCTCTTTTACTTGGAAGTCGCGTGTTAGAGACGAACGGAAAAAAAATTACGACTTTTTCCCAACTAGAAGGATGCATTATTTCAGGAATCGGGGCAACGCTCGTTATCGTTTCATCTCTTTTTGGTCTCCCCGTTCCGCTCACACAAATCACGACATCAGCTATTATCGGCATCGGCACAACAAAAAGCGGCTTTTCGATTTGGCAAAAGCAAATTGTTATTCAAGTGCTGAAAGTATGGGTAGTCTCTCCTATTTTTGCCTTAGCAGTTTCATATAGTTTAATTAAGTTATTGCTTCATAGCGATGTTTACACAGCAATTGCAATCGTTAGCGTTTGCTTCGCCACACTCGGCACGATTAGTTTAAAAAAGACGATTACAGAGGAACGTCGTTCATTTCACGAGCATGGTGGCGGTATTTAATCCTAGTTATTTTATAAGGATAATAAGTTTAGGGGGCATAAAAAATGAAACAAATTGTATTAAGTAAAGCAGAATTAAGTGACCTTGAATTACTTGCGATTGGTGGCTATGCACCGCTTACTGGTTTTTTAGGAAAAGACGATTATGAGTCAGTTGTTGAAACGATGCGGCTAACAAGCGGAGCCATCTGGAGCATCCCTATTACACTTGCGGTAACCGAACAACAAGCGAAACAACTATCACTTGGGGATGAAGTCGAGCTCGTTTTTAACCAAACGGTATACGGCACCATGGAAGTGCAAGATATATATCAACCAGATAAACGAAAAGAAGCGCTTCTTGTGTACCAGACGGAAGATTTGACACACCCTGGCGTCAAAAAGTTATTTGAAAAACCAAATGTATATGTTGCTGGACGTGTGGCGCTCGTACGTGAAACAGACAAAGGAGTTTTTTCGCCATTCTTTTTCACCCCTAAAGAAACAAAACAACGATTTGCAGAGCTTGGCTGGAAAACAATCGTTGGATTTCAAACACGTAATCCCGTTCACCGTGCTCATGAATACATTCAAAAATGTGCACTTGAAATTGTCGATGGTCTTTATTTAAATCCGCTCGTTGGCGAAACAAAAGAGGACGACATCCCAGCAGACATTCGTTTAAAAAGTTATCAAGTATTGCTTGAGCATTATTATCCGAAAGACCGCGTTTTTCTTGGGGTATTTACAGCTGCCATGCGCTATGCTGGGCCACGTGAAGCCATTTTCCACGCACTCGTACGTAAAAACTTCGGCTGCACACATTTTATTGTCGGTCGCGATCACGCGGGAGTTGGCAACTATTACGGCACATACGATGCCCAAAAAATTTTCTTGCAGTTTACAAACGAAGAACTCGGCATTACTCCTCTCTTTTTCGAGCATAGCTTTTACTGCACAAAATGCGAAGCGATGGCGTCAACAAAAACGTGCCCGCATGATGCGACAGCTCATGTCGTCCTTTCCGGCACAAAAGTACGAGAGATGTTGCGCGCCGGTGAGATGCCGCCAAGTACATTTAGCCGACCTGAAGTGGTGCGTGTGCTCATGGATGGTTTACAAACGGTCGGAGGTGGGCGATGATGAACATTATTTGGCATAAAGAAAGTATAACAAAAGAAGATCGCCGAAAGAAAAATAACCATCATAGTTTTGTCCTTTGGTTTACGGGACTATCAGGATCCGGGAAATCTACATTAGCAAATGAAGTCGCGAAAACGTTGTTTGAACAAAATATTCACTGTTACGTACTTGATGGGGATAACGTGCGTCACGGTTTAAATAGCGACTTAGGTTTCTCTGCGAAGGATCGCACCGAAAATATTCGTCGCATTGGCGAAGTCGCGAAATTGTTTGTAGATAGCGGTCAAATCGTGCTCACGGCCTTTATTTCTCCTTTCCGCCAAGATCGCCAACTCGTTCGTAGTAAACTCGAACAAGATGAATTTGTTGAAGTTTATGTCCGCTGTCCACTTGAAACGTGCGAACAACGCGATCCAAAAGGATTGTATAAAAAAGCACGAAATGGGGAAATTCGCGACTTCACCGGCATTGACTCACCATATGAGCCACCGTTGTCGCCAGATGTTGTCGTCGATACAGATCAACATTCAATCGACCAATGCGTTCAACAAATCATTTCTTACTTAAAAAATAAACAATGGATTTAGGTGGAGACAATGGGAAAAGTATATTTAGTCGGCGCTGGCCCTGGAGATCCCGAGCTTATTACGGTAAAAGGATTAAGATGTATTCAACAAGCAGATGTCATTTTATATGACCGCCTTATTAACGAACAGCTTTTATCGTTTGCGAAACGTGATGCCGATTTAATTTATTGCGGGAAGCTACCAGACTACCATACAATGAAACAAGAGACGATTCATCATTTTTTAGTCAAGTATGCAAAAAAAGGAAAGATTGTAACAAGATTAAAAGGTGGAGATCCTTTTCTATTCGGACGTGGTGGTGAAGAAGCACAAGCGCTTATGAAACACGACATCCCTTTTGAAATCGTTCCGGGTGTCACATCCGGCATTGCTGTTCCAGCGTATGCTGGAATCCCTGTGACTCATCGTGATTTTAGCGGAAGCGTTGCATTTGTCACAGGTCATCGCCGAATCGACGCCACAGACGCCGTACAATGGGAACATTTAGCGAAAGGCGTAGATACACTCGTCATTTATATGGGTGTTAAACATCTTTCATCGATTTGTAAACAGTTACAGCGATACGGAAAACGACCGCAAACTCCTGTTGCGATTATTCAATGGGGAACGCTCCCTGAACAAAAAACAGTTGTAGCAACGTTACAGACGATTGTAGATGTTGTAAAGAAACAGCCGATCTCGAATCCGAGTATCATTATTGTCGGAGAAGTTGTTCAGCTACATGAGCACCTGCAATGGTTTGAAACGATGTTAGAAGAAAAAATGGTACATGGAATGAGGTAACGTTATGAAAGCTGTATTATATATTTGTCATGGAAGTCGTTCAGTAGAAGGGCAAAAAGAGGCGATCGCTTTCGTTGAACGCCTCTCCTCTTCAATTTCAATACCGATTCAACATGTATGCTTTTTAGAATTATGTGAACCGAATATTGTCACAGGAGTGGAACGTTGTGTTCACGACGGAGCAACAACGATTTTAGCCATTCCGCTTTTACTATTGTCAGCGAATCATGCCAAACGCGACATTCCGTATGAATTAGAAAAAGCAAAAGAAATGTTCCCTTCTTTGACCATCATATACGGAAAGCCATTTGGTGTACAACACGATATTATTTCTGCTCTCTCCGCGACGATCGAACAGGCTGATGCCATTGTACTCGTTGGTCGCGGAAGTAGCGATACTGAGGCACAAGCGGATTTTAGGCAGATCGCACATTTACTACAACATGAGACAAACGTCCCTGTATATCCGTGCTATTTAGCGGCTGCCGTCCCTTCTTTTTCTGACGTTATCACCTCGCTTGCCCAAACAACAGAACATAAGCGAGTGGCCGTTGTTCCGTACATTTTATTTTTCGGTCAGTTGCTTGACTACATTCATCAGACGTTGCAAGCAAACCAAGCGAGCGAAGTGTCGTTTACGTTGTATCCTCCTATTCGAACATACGATGTTTTAGATCGCCTCGTTGAACAACAAGTGAAGGAATGGGGATGAAAATATGCTCCCTTTTTTCGTACGCATGACAGGGAAAAAAGTTGTTATTGCTGGCGGGGGACAGATTGCGTATCGCCGCCTTCTCCCTCTTTTACATGAGGGAGCTTATATTACTGTCATTAGCCCAGAAGCGATCGATGCCATTGTTCATTTAGCCGAACAAAAACGAATTACGTGGCACCCCCGTCCCATTGAGCCAACCGATTATAGCGATGCTTTTTTGATTATTGCGGCGACAAACGACCCGAATGTCAATGAGCAAATCGCTACATATGCATCACCAAACCAACTTGTCAACGTAGCGAGCAACCATCTTCTCGGCAACGTTCATATTCCTGCATCTTTTTCGCGCGGAAGATTACAAATTGCCGTTACGACAGGTGGCGCGAACCCTGCACTAGCTAAACAAATTAAAAAACAACTCGAACAACAATTTGATGAATCGTTTGCTAAGTATGTAGACGAACAATACAAACAGCGCCAACAACGAAAAAAGCCTTGATCATTTCGATCAAAGCTCTTTTTGTTTACGACTCTAATACTATCACTTCTAATGAAGGAGTGCGGGATACGTAACCGACGGCAACGACCGTATAAGACTTATTTGGTTGGAAGCGCACATTGGGAATCGATAAAACCACTTGATTTGTTCCTGCGACCCGCACATCGACATGTAATTTTTCGTTGACTGGCGCCTCAATGTAATCGGTCACTTTTCCAAATGCAGCATGGCGAAATAGCACATCGCCATTGCGCAACGCAATATCTACCGCTGGGGCATCTGGGGAAAAGTGAGCAAAACGCACTTTCGCTTTCCCATACGGCGCATATGGTTGGTCGAGCATAGAAAGAAGTTGTAAACGATGCACATCACCGATCACCGCAAGCGTATACGTCGTTTTCGGCAATATTTGAATCGTTTGACTAAGAACTGGAGACGCCGTATGCCCTGCTGGATACACATCGATGCGATGCTCTCCTTTTGGCACTTTCATATATTGACTTAGTTGTTTATATCTCATATTTCGTAATATTTTTTGCCCATTGACATATACATCAACCGCAGGAGCATTAGGTGATGCATGAAATAAACGAACTCGTCCGGCGTCATCATCTCTATCCTCTTCGCGTGACTTCACAACTTTTTCTACATACTCCATATGTTTTCGCATATACTTTTCATACTGATCCCAATCTTTATATTGATAATAACGCGCCAACAAATCATACATAACTGCTTTTTGAATGTAACGATCTATTTCGTTCACAACCGTTCCTCCCTCGTAAATCTTTTTACGTATTCAACGTATGCAATACAAGGTAGGCTGTTGTATGATTTTTATAGAAAATTTTTAGCGAAGGAGATAAATAGATGGTCGTTCGTTATTCCATTGTTGCGCACGGTCGCGTACAAGGTGTAGGATTTCGTTACTTCGCCCAATATGAAGCAAGAAAACAAGGGTTAACTGGCTGGATAAAAAATTGTGAGGCTGACCATATGATCGAAATGGAAGTTCAAGGGGAAGTGGAGAAGGTTGAAGTGTTTGTTGATCAAATAAAACAAGGACCTCCGTTTGCGCATGTGGAACGCATAGAACAATACGCCATCCCTACCGTCTCTCATGAAACAACGTTTCGCATAATATACTGAAAAAGCTGACCGAGGTCAGCTTTTTTCATGGCAACTAGTGCTGCACGATCCTTTGACAGAACAAGCGGCACATGTACCACGTTTACTTTTTTGAATAAAACGAAAAATCGTCCATCCTGCATATCCGAAAATGATTGATCCAATGACAACATTTGCAATCATATATATCCCTTCCTTTAGAAGCCGAATAAGCCTCCGACTTGGTAAATGACAAACGAAACGATATATGCGAGCACGAGCGCATAACCAATCGAAAACATCGTCCATTTTCGTGAACCTGTTTCTTTATAAATCGTTGCGACAGTTGCTAAGCACGGGACATACAGTAAAACGAACACCATAAAACTAAACGCTGATAGCGGAGTAAAGTGCGTTGCCATCAACCCTTGGAGCGATTCGACATCCGGTACATGATAAATAATGTTCATCGTTGATACAACGACTTCTTTGGCTAAAAATCCGGTTAATAACGCTGCTCCGGCTTGCCACGTTCCAAATCCAAGCGGAGCAAGTAGCGGGGCAAGTATACCACCGATCATCGCCAAAAAGCTGTCGTCCATATTTACATTGACACCGTGTGGTCCAACGTAAGACAATAACCAAATGGCAACGGAACCGCCAAAGATAAACGTTCCTGCTTTTTTCACGAATCCTTTTCCTTTATCCCACGTACTACGCCATAGTGCTTGCCATTGTGGCATACGATATGGTGGCAATTCCACGACAAAGACCGATGTCTCTTCTTTTAAAATCGTTAGCGAAAAAAGTTTTGCAAGTATAAGCGCAAGTGAAATGCCTAGAACATATAAAGAAAGAACGACAATGGCTTGATGTGCTGCAAAAAACGCACCGACAAACAAAGCATATACCGGCAAACGCGCGGAACAAGACATTAGCGGTGTTAACAACGTTGTCACAAGGCGCTCCCGTGGTTGCTCAATCGTCCGTGCCGCCATGACGCCTGGAACATTGCAACCAAATCCAATAATGAGTGGAATAAACGCTTTTCCGTTCAATCCAACTGCTTCCATTAGTCGATCCATGACAAGCGCTACACGCGCCATATACCCTGAATCTTCTAAAAATGAAATAAAGAAAAATAAAATAAAAATTTGCGGAACAAACACAAGTACACCGCCTACTCCTGCAATCACGCCGTCAACAACGAGCGCACGAATAAATTCAGAAGCGCCAATCGCTTCTAACAGCGCTGTCACCGAATCGGTTAACGGCCCAGCGAAAAAGGCATCAAGCAAATCGGAAAGCGGTGCTCCGAGCCAATCAAATGTAAGTTGAAATAAAATATACATAGCTAATAAAAAAAGCGGAATACCGATATATTTATTCGTTACAACTGCATCGATGCGATCTGTCAGCGTTACTTGTCCGATTTCTGTGCGTTGCACAACTTGTTGGATGACCTCTTTTACAAATGAACGTCGTTTTTCATAAATAAACTGAGCAAGCGACATTTGTTCCGCATGCTGAACTTCTTTTTCTGCTTGTTCATATAATGAACGCCATGTTGCCTCTGGCCATTTTTCTGCAACATAATCACGGACGTAGCTATTTCCTTCATAAAATTGAATGGCTAACCAGCGAACTGGGAATTGTTCCTCTGTGCCCCATGACGCAATAAATCGTTCGATCGCTCGTTCCATCGCCTCACCGTAAAAAAGAGTGAAAAGCTCTGTTTGCTCTGCTACTTTTTCAAGTAGCGTGCGCTCTACTTCATCACATCCTTTTCCTGTTCGGGCAATGACAGGAACAACGGGTACGCGTAACGCTTCAGCCAATTTTGTTTGATCAATGAATATGCCTCGTCGTTCTGCCACATCTACCATATTTAAAGCAATCGCCAACGGTTTCCCGAATTCTAATAACTGCACAGTTAACAATAAATTTCGTTCCAATTGCGACGCATCGACAATATTTAAAATTTTATCGAATGACTCGGTCAGTAAAAATTGCGTCACGACACGCTCATCGCGAGAAAGTGGATGAAGCGAATATACGCCGGGCAAATCAATCATTTTTGCTTTTTTGCTGCGCAAAACACCCACTTTTTTTTCAACGGTAACGCCGCTCCAGTTTCCCACATACTCGTACGTTCCTGTTAATTGATTAAACAATGAGGTTTTCCCTGTATTTGGGTTACCTACAAGAGCAATATGCATCATAACGGCTTCACCTGAATGTTCATCGCCTCATGCCGGCGGATGCCGACACATTGTCCACAATTTTCAATCATAAATGGGCCACCAAGCGGCATTGTACATTTCAAACAAATTTCTGCCCCTTCTGTTACCCCCATATCTAACAATCTCCTTTTTACTAAATCGCTTACTTGCGATAAATCAACAATTTTTGCACGTTCCCCAACTCGTAATTGCGTCATCGCAACCATACGTAATCCCCCAATTAATAATGATAACCTTTTTCATTAATCATTATAGTACGAGTAAACAAAAACATCTATCTTTTTTTATTGTGTTCACAAAATATTACGATGCGGAGGACACAGGCATATGTTTGAAACATGCACGTATAATCATTTCATTCGCTTTTTCATTTTTTGCGCCAAACAAACGATCTTCACCACATATGTCAACACCGAGCACATGCTTAAATCGGAAAAGGTAGTCAACGTAAGTGATAAGTGAGCGTAGCGACATTGTCCCTTGATCCCAATTTGTTTGTGCATCTTGAGGGCGAAGCACATCTTTATCAATGCTAATGTATATATGTTTTGTCGGAATCGCGCGCACAATTGTCATTGGCGCGTACATGAAATTGCTTTTTGGAAAGATCGTAACATGTGAAGATGTTTGTGAAGTTGCAGAACCGATGATGACAACATGTTTTAATGTCGGAACGTGTTTTTGAGCATATAATACCCATGAGCCACATGAAAGAAGTGGAAACAACGTTTGCTCGTTCATGTCTGTATGATGGTCAAACAATACGAGCGTAAACGGCTCACGAAACGGCTTAAGTAATGCATATGAAACGTAATGATAGTTGCCGCTGCCGATCAACGTTATTCCTCTTGTGTGACGGCATGCTAGTCGTTTTTCAATTTCTTGCATCGCACCGTCATCGCAATACAAATTCGTTCCTTTAATGTCATCCATCTCGATCCATTCATGAGGAAAACGAAGAAGATTCCGTTGCCACGTATACGTATGATCGAAGTTTAAAAACGTTACACTTGGATGCATACTTCTCCCCACCCTTGTGCAAGTTTTTTCTTCAATCAAATTATACAAACATCTTAATCACATGCACAACGACATTTTTCGTGAAAGAATTCACATATTTGTCAAAAACAAATACTAATACCCCTTTATCTATATATATTCTTGTGATACAATTCACAATGTAAGGAGGCTGATCAAGATGAGCAAAAAAATCGTGATAGTTGGTGGCGTAGCTGGTGGCGCAACGACAGCTGCTCGCTTACGTCGTTTAGATGAACAAGCAGAAATCGTAATGTTTGAACGTGGAGAATATATTTCATTTGCAAACTGTGGTCTTCCATATTATATCGGTGGTGCGATTGCAGAGCGTGATGCTTTACTTGTACAAACGGTTGAAGGAATGGCAGAAAAATTTAATCTTGACATTCGCATTCAAAGCGAAGTCATTGCCATTAACCGTGAACGTAAAACGGTAACTGTAAAACATTTACCAACCGAAAAAACGTATGAAGAAAACTATGATTATCTCGTTTTATCGCCAGGGGCAAGCCCAATAAAACCAAACATCCCAGGTATTGAAGAAGCGAACGATTTATTTACATTGCGCAACATCCCAGATACAGATCGGATCAAAGCATATGTAGATGAAAAGAAACCGAAAAAAGCGGTCGTCATCGGTGGCGGGTTTATCGGTGTGGAAATGGCAGAAAACTTATGGGAACGCGGCATAGACGTGACACTTGTTGAAATGGCGAAACAAATTATGGCACCTGTCGATTACGAAATGGCGGCGATTCTCCATCAGCATATGAGAGATAAAGGCGTGCGACTCATTTTAGAAGACGGTGTCGCAGCATTTGAAAAGCAAGGAAAAATCGTTCGGTTACAAAGCGGAACAACACTTGATACGGACATGATCGTATTAGCGATTGGCGTAAAACCAGAAAATGAATTAGCCAAACAAGCAGGATTAGCTATCGGGGAACATGGAGGTATTCAAGTCAATGAATATTTACAAACATCTGATCCATCGATTTATGCCATTGGCGATGCGATCGAAGTGATGGACTATATTAACGGCAAACCGACTCACATTCCGCTCGCGTGGCCAGCAAATCGGCAAGGACGAATTGTTGCTGACCATATCAATGGCCGAAACACAAACTACAAAGGAACGCTCGGCACAGCGATCGCGAAAGTATTTGACATGACGGTAGCGGCAACAGGAAACAATGAAAAAACGTTACAACGTCTCGGCATACAATATGAAGTGATACACATTCATCCAAATTCACATGCAAGCTATTATCCAGGTGCATTTCCAATTGCTCTAAAACTATTATTTGATCGACAAACAGGTCGCATATTTGGGGCACAAGCAGTTGGTTATGACGGTGTCGATAAACGAATTGACGTCATTGCGACAGCAATCAAAGGCGGAATGACTGTGTTTGACTTACCAGATTTAGAATTAGCGTACGCACCACCATATTCATCTGCTAAAGACCCAGTGAATATGGCTGGTTATGTCGCAACAAACATCATTGAAGATATGGTTGAAACGATTCAATGGCATGAAGTCAATGAATTAGTGAAGAGCGGAGCATGTCTTGTTGATGTTCGTGAGGAAATAGAACGCGACATGGGCTTTATTCCAAGCTCAATAAATATTCCGCTTGGACAATTACGCAAACGACTTCATGAATTGCCTAAAGATGAAACGATCTACGTATATTGCCAAGTCGGACTACGTGGTTATTTAGCTGCACGTATATTAAGTCAGCACGGTTTCCGCGTGAAAAACTTAGATGGCGGATATAAAACATATGCAGCTGTTTATAGCGAACAACAAGAGCAACGAAAAGAGGAACAAACAGAAAAACAAGTGGAGCGTGTAAACGTCATGAACGTTCAAGCAACAACAACATTAGACGCATGTGGACTCCAATGCCCTGGACCAATTATGAAAGTATATCAAACGATGGAACAGTTAAAAGATGGAGATGTACTAGAAGTAAAAGCAACGGACCCAGGGTTTGCACGAGACATTCAATCATGGTGCAAAAAAACAGGGAATACGCTGTTAAAAACAACTTTTGAAAATAAAATGTTTATTGCCTACATTCAAAAAGGAACGAATAAAATCACTTTACCTGAAAAAGAAACAAGAAAAGACGGCGCAACACTTGTTGTTTTCAGCGGCGATTTAGATAAAGCGATCGCATCATTTATTATCGCATCAGGAGCTGCTGCAATGGGTAAAAAAGTAACGATGTTCTTTACATTCTGGGGGCTCAATATTTTACGAAAAAAAGATGCTCCTCCCGTACAAAAAGATATGCTTGAAAAAATGTTCAGCATGATGATGCCAAAAGGTGTTCACGATCTTCCATTATCAAAAATGAATATGGCTGGCATGGGTCCGAAAATGATTCAATACGTCATGGAGAAGAAACATGTCGACGATATTGAAACATTGATGAAAAACGCCATGGCTGCAGGAGTTAAACTTGTCGCTTGCTCGATGTCAATGGACATTATGGGCATTAAAAAAGAAGAATTAATTGACGGAATCGAAATTGGCGGTGTCGCCACATATTTAGGCGATGCTGAAGAAGCAGGATTAAACTTGTTTATTTAAAAAAATCGGGCTATCTCGCTACGGAGATAGCCCTTTCAAGTATATTCACAGGGGGATCGGGGGAATACACTTAGCATTATTCATTATGACCGTTCTTTTTTGTTTTATACATATGGTCATAAAATTTTTATGCCATTTTTCGTTTATCTATTTTTTTATTTTTTACATATCCCGCTAGTAAAATAGAAGCTGTCACAACAATAAGGAATACGAGCGACTGCGAACCTTGTGAAAAAGTAATCCACTTTTTCACTTGCTCATCTTTCAACAACATCTCCCCCGCTGTCCACGCTAAAATACCTGATCCAACATAAGGAATCCATTTATACTTCTCCATCGCCAATACAATCGCCTTCGACCCAAAAATCATAATCGGAATGCTAATGGCGACACCGAAAGCGATCATGCCAATATGCCCGCCTGACGCCCCTGCAATCGCCACGACATTATCTAAACTCATGACAGCATCGGCTACAATAATTGTCCAAATCGCCTTCCATAAACGATCGGCAGCTTGTACGTTCGCTTCTTCCTCTTCATTGATCAACACTTTATATGCGATCCAAAGCAATAATAATCCCCCGGCAAGATGGACGAACGGAATTTGTAATAACAATACAATGACTGCGGCAAATAATACGCGTAAAATAACCGCTCCAGCTGTACCAAATAAAATGGCTCGATTTCGTTGTTTTTCCGGCAATCGACGTGTAGCCATCGCAATCACAATCGCGTTATCTCCAGAAAGAATAATATCAATAGCAATAATTTTTAACAAAGCAAGAAGCGCTTCTGATGAAATCATCCAATCACCCATTACAGTTCCCCTTTTTCAATGTACTTCTCCCCTATCTTATCGTGAAGCCCGTCTACATTCAACTTTTGTGTTCCGACATATATGTTAAATTCTCTCTTTATTTTTACAAAAAACGATCGTTGTAATGTATTTGTAACATAATTTAATGGCTATGTAACAATTTTTCGACATCTTTTTTGCTATAATGTAGTCGTCCATGGAACAAGTCTTTTGGAGGTTCAAGCAATGAAAAAAGCTCTAGCCACTACCGCTCTCTTCATGTTGCTATGTTTCACGTATTTTGCAAACCCTTTCAAAACAGAGGCTGCCTTTTCAGCAAATACGCTCATCGCTGAAGCGCATAAAGTCATTGGCACACCGTATCGTGCAGGAGGAACGACGCCAAAAGGATTTGACTGTTCCGGTTTTGTTAGCTATACATATAAGAAAGTAGGAGTTTCGCTTCCGCATTCTTCGAGTGCAATGTATGCGAAAGGGAAGCCTGTTTCTCTTAACCAATTAGCACCAGGAGATTTACTATTTTTCAAAACGTCGAAACATAAAGGGATTTCCCACGTAGCGATCTATATCGGCGATGGTCGTATGATTCATGCGACATCATCAAAAGGCGTTCAAGTAAACTCCATCCACCAAGCTTATTGGAAACAACGTTTTGTAGGTGCAAAACGATTATAATGCGAAGGCAAGCACTTCATGCCGAACGTCTTTTCGACGCGAAGTGCTTGCTCTCGACGAAAAGCAGGGAATGTCCCCTGCTTTTTTCATTATTTTTTCATTTCCTCTCCCGTTTTTCCGATATATAATGTATGTAACATGGGGATGGTGGAGGGACATAACATTGATGACAAAAAAAGAGAAGCGAACGGTGACCATAACTGTTTTTGCTTTCATTTGTTTTTTAGGCATTTTACTATTTAGCTCATCGTTAACAATGACATTTGAGCGGAACCATTTTTTATCGATTCATACATTACTTGAGTTTTTCAGTATTACGGTAGCCATGGCCATTGCGTTTCAAGGGTGGATTTCATTTCCCCAAGCATTGTCACGCCGTCGTTTACGTATTGCAACAACATTTTTAACTGTTGCTTTTCTCGATTTATTGCATACGCTTACATATAAACAAATGCCTGGCATTATCGTTGCCGATAGCTCGATTCAACTTTCAACTTCTTTCTGGCTAGCTGCCCGTATGACCCAAGCCATATTTTTATTGCTCGCTTTCTTGCTTCCTGACGGTCCGATTCAAGAAAAAGAGAAGCTGCTCGGTTTCATCGCTCCTTTGTTATATGTTGGACTTGTATCAGTGAGTATCGTTCATATTGCCGACGCTCTTCCTCCACTTGTAATTGAAGGAGTAGGGACAACTTCCTTTAAAAATGGAGTCGAGTATATCATCACAATATTAAACATGATAACAATCGTTTTACTCATCGGCCACTATAAAGAAAAACGATTAGCACCGACGCTTGATGTCATTGCTGGTTTCGTCTTTTTATTTTTAAGCGAGCTTATTTTTACGTTATATCGTAACGTTTATGATGTGCTAAACATCTTCGGACATATATATAAAGTGATCGGCTTTTCTTACTTTTTACGTGGCTTATACTTGGCATCATTTAAAGAACCGTTTCAGGCAAGAGAGCGCGCTGAACAAGCGCTCGCTAAAAGTCGGGAACAGCTAAGAAAACAGGCGTTATTCGATGAACTAACGAATTTACCAAATCGTCGTTATTTTATCGATACACTTCGTGAACGATTGGAAATAGCGAAAGTAAAAAACGAAACAGTAGCGCTTTTTTTCCTAGATTTAGACAATTTCAAAAACATTAATGATTCACTCGGGCATGCGGCTGGTGATCTTTTATTACAGTCTGTCGCTAAACGTTTAACTCATTTGCACGACCATTTTGTCGCTCGCCTTGGGGGTGATGAATTTGCGGTCATTGTTTCTGATGTTCCTTCACTTGAACAAGTCGCACAACAGATGATTGATATACTTGGTGAACCTTTTTTCATTCGTCAAAAAGAGCTGTTTATTACAACAAGTCTCGGCATAAGCATATATCCGACGCACGGTGAAGATGAAATGACATTGATTCAACATGCGGATATGGCAATGTATGAAGCAAAGAAAAAAGGAAAAAATCAATGGGCGATGTACGATCCAACGTTTGAAAAAGAACGGATGCGAAAATCGCTCATTCGTCAGCGACTACACGTTGCGCTAGAGCAACGTTCCATTTCTGTATATTACCAACCAATTATCGATATGAAACAAAATCGGCTTGTTGGCATAGAAGCACTCGCTCGCTGGAAAGACGAAGAACTCGGATTCGTTCCACCACATGAATTTATTAGTATCGCGGAAGAAGATGGTTTTATTATTCCGCTTGGAGAATATATTTTCCAAACAGCTGTATTAGATTTAAAACGGCTGCATGAACAAGGCACATCTCACGTATATGTGAGCATTAACTTATCACTTCGTCAGTTAAAAAACGAGCAATTCTTTTCTTTTGTACAACAATTATTAGAACAAACTTGTTTACAGCCGCACTATATTGAACTAGAAATTACAGAAAATATCGCTTTAAGCGATGAAAAACAAGTCATTGAAACAATTCGTGCATTAAAACAAATGGGCATTCGCATCGCAATTGACGATTTCGGAAGCGGCTACTCATCCATTGCCTATTTACGTCATATTTCCGTCGATACACTAAAAATTGACAAATCATTTATTTTCGAAGTCATTACAAACGAACATACCGCAAAATTAACAGAAGCAATTATCGCACTTGCCCATCGTTTGCAGCTTCACATTGTCGCTGAAGGAGTAGAAACAGATCGACACGTATCGTTTTTACAATCCACTCATTGCGACAAAGCGCAAGGTTATTTATTTAGTCCACCTGTTCCTTTTGAACAAGTGGTAAAACAGTTACAAACAGCTCATATACGATAAGGGGAGTACTTGGGGGATGAAACATATACGCGTAACAGACCATAAGCGACTGCAACAGTTAAGTTACACAGGGGTAACAGAAGGAAAGCTACAATCAATTTATATCATTGGAAACTAACAGACGCCTTTCCTCCAGAAAAAGTAAAAGAAATTTTCCTTGATGGTCGCGGAAAACAATTTGATCCAAAACTAATTGATTTATTCCTTACAATGTGGAACGATTTTCTTGAGACAAGAGAGCAGTTGGCATGAATCTTTTCAAAAAGAGAAGCACCTCCAGCTTTTTCGGGGTGCTTTTCCTTTTTATAACATTTGTCGCTGAATGATTGCAGCACGTTGGGCGGTTTCTGTCACATATGCTGCCATTTTTTCATTTGCATCTTTTAAATGTTCAACTGTCGCACTCACTTCTTCAAGCGATGCGCTCGACTGCTGAATAAAGACAGAAAAATCGCCAATGGAACGATCCATCTTCTCCCCTTGCTTCTCTAGCTTTTCACTAATGATAAAAAAGTAAGATAATTGTTCTTGCAAATGATTTAACGACCCATACAATTTTTCAAAATACACATTCACTTCATCCGTTAACGTCTCATTTTTCGTTAATTGTTCACTCGTTTCATTCATTCTCTCTAATAGTTCATTGTTGCTTTCGTTGACTTCCGCTAAATTACGAACGATGTGTTGTGTCGTTTCTTCCGTCAATACAGCCAATTTGCGAATTTCTTCAGCAACAACCGCAAATCCTTTCCCATACTCTCCTGCTCGCGCTGCCTCAATCGTTGCATTTAAAGCCAATAAATTCGTCTGATTTGTAATTTGTTTAATTTGTTTCGTTAACTCATTTGTATTGGCAATTTTACTTGTTAAAGCATGTAATGTTGCTTTTGTAGCATGAATCGCCTCGTGAAATTTTTCTGTATGTGTTAATAAAAGATGCATTTTTTGTATACCCGCTTGTGCCATTTCGCTTGATTGCGATGAGTGCTCTTTTAATTGTTTAGAAGTCTCGTAAATATGCTCACTCATTGCTTTCGCTTCCGCTACTTCATCATGAATATCAATGACTTGTTCGCTTTGCGCTTGACCTGCTACCGCTGCTTGCCGAATCGCTTCTTTCATTTCTTCTTGTGCTTGTACATTTTGAAGTACTTGTTGATGAATATGTTCAACATTTTCAATAATATGCTTTAACTGGTCTTCAAGTTCATGTCTTCTTGCCATTTGCTTTTCTTTTTCGGCATGCGTCTGTCCTACATGTTCAACGAGTTGATGAAATTGTTTGCGACTTAAATGTAATAACACAGAAAGGGCGATACCAATCATCACATAAACAATAAAAACCGTATGTCCTGTTTTTTGAAATACTTGCTGAAAAGAAGAAGGAACAAGCGCACCGACAACTAAAATGATAATGCCAAGCAGAAGTCCTGTTACAAACAACGTGCGATTTAAATGTAACACGGATAACACAACTAAACAAAAAGCGAGTGCAATCGTTCCTAAACTTCCCCCTGTCGTAAATAAACTACCTAATGTCGCAAAAAATAATATAAAAATAATAAAATACGGATAGATGCGCTCGTATTTTTTTATCTTTCTTAACAAGGTATAAACAAGCACATTCAGCGCAAGACTCCCACCATAAATAAAAATTTTCTCCATTTTCTCCCCGATGAAAATGAGACCGATCACACCTGCTACTGCACTAAATGTGTAAATAAGAAACAAGAAAAAATTTTTCTTCCTCATTTCTTCAATTTTGAGTTGCTCAATAAAATCCACCCGTGCCTCCCCCTTTTCCTTTTTTCTATACTATATCAAAAAAACAAGAGATTAGTAAATAATATTCTGAAAATTAAAGATATATTCATATAAAAAACACCGCGTCGATTGCGGTGTTACTCATATGGAAGTTGTTGATAAAAATAATTTGGTGTGACGATTGTATTATCATAATATTGGTGAAAAATGTGCGTCGTTGCAGGAGAAAGTGGGGGAATGAGCCACGTCCAACTGCCCGTTACTTTCCTTCCTGCTTCTTGTTCTTGCTGTTCGAACCGCTTAAACTGCTGTGCAGCGGTGTGATGATCGACAATACTTACGCCTGCTTTTTTATATGAGTATAAAACGGCGATATTTAGTTCAATAAGCGCTTGATCTTTCCATAATGTACTATTTCTTGACGTATCGAGTCCCATGCATGAAGCAATTTTCGGAAGCATGTTATAGCGGTAATCATCGGCAAAATTGCGTGCGCCAATTTCCGTTCCCATGTACCATCCATTAAACGGAGCTGCCGTATAGCGTATGCCTCCGATTTCTAAACACATATCTGAAATAATCGGCACCGCATACCATTTTAATTGTAAATCGCGAAACCATGAAAACGTCGGATGTTCAATCGGCACTTCCAGCACAATATCTTTTGGAATCGGAAACAATTTCGGCTTGCGCCCATCCACTTGAATGACAAGAGGCAAGATGTCAAAATGCGTTCGTTCCCCTTTCCAACCTAACTGCTCACATGCTTTCGTAAACGATATGGACGATGAGTCCCCAATCGTTCCATGCTCTGTTTCATAACCCGCATAGCGAATTAGTTGATGATTCCAGATGCGTACCCGCTCAGGACGAAAAATAGTAATGGTAGGACGGATTTTCCCACCGTTTGTCGCAAATTCAATGTGATAAAACAGCCGCTCAGCGATATCCTCTTCCCGCTCAATCATGCGTGCATCAAACACATGAAGCGTTTGCCAAAATAGACGCCCGATACAACGATTGCTGTTGCGCCATGCCATACGCGCTCCATGCTCAAGTTCTTCATACGTATGTTCATACGTCCCGCATTGTTCAATCTCTCGCTTAATTTGTTGGAGACGTTTATTCTTCTCCTCCTCGCTTTTTCCTAACTCTTCATAACATAACGTAATAAATTGTTCCGCCTCTTTCCATAACATATGCCCGTCACCCCATGATCGTATCTCCTTATACAATACATCATGTATGGAGAAAATCAAAATAAAGAGCATATCGTTTCTTGTTCCGCTCTTCATTCTTATCATTTATAATAATACTGGGGAACGGTCTTCATCTGTACTGCCACATCAAACAAAACCTCTCTTCAACACACGACATACCACAAAGCTGTTTCCCTTTCTACTTTTCCAAACGAAAGGAGGGTAAGCATGGAGCATATGCTACAACGCATTTTGGACAAGCTCGAAAAGATGGGAACAGAACTTGAAGAAGTCAAAGCTAACATGGCAACAAAACAAGAACTTGAAGAAATTAAAGCTAACATGGCAACAAAACAAGAACTTGAAGAAATTAAAGCTAACATGGCAACAAAACAAGAACTTGAAGAAATTAAAGCTAACATGGCAACAAAACAAGAACTTGAAGAAATTAAAGCTAACATGGCAACA
>NZ_JACHES010000007.1:0-85506 GCF_014201585.1 Anoxybacillus tengchongensis | reverse complement strand
CAAAACAAGAACTTGAAGAAATCAAAGCTAACATGGCAACAAAACAAGAGCTTGAAGAAATCAAAGCTAACATGGCAACAAAACAAGACTTAGCGCTTATCCAACAAGCGGTGCTTGAAACAAATGAAATCGTCAAAAAACTGGAAAGTAAAATCGACACCCATGAGCAACTGTTAACTCTTCTTTCACACCGTTCTCTTGAGCATGAGGCTTCCATTTCTAGCATTCGTTTCATTTTAAAGAAATAAACGAGGGACTCCCCTCGTTTATTCTATATGGTGTAACAT
Organism: Anoxybacillus tengchongensis; assembly: GCF_014201585.1. Lineage (GTDB taxonomy): Bacteria > Bacillota > Bacilli > Bacillales > Anoxybacillaceae > Anoxybacillus > Anoxybacillus tengchongensis. The sequence continues at coordinate 85,219 of NZ_JACHES010000007.1, read as the reverse complement.
ATATTCATCTCCTTGTCGAACGATAACGACATAAAATGTACCAATGGATTCGTTTGTACGTGCGTTGATTACTGTCACTTTCACTTTGACTTCCTCTTTTTTACTTTCTTCCTTCGGTTCCCAAAAAACAATCGATGGTTCAACGTTAACACGCTCACCATTTAAAAACAATACTTTCGGTCCTACGTATCCTTCCATCCCCTCCACTTGTCCGCTGTCAGGTGGCATGGAGTCAGCAATGATTTGTTCATCGGACGATACCGATTGCTCCGCTCCGTGAATAGTTGTCGCATCGTCGACCATTTTGTCCGTAAATAACGTGCCATCGCTAGCTTCCATCGAGAAATTTACCTGTTCGTTTCCTTCATACATCGGATATATGTGCAGTCCTTGACGACCTGTTCTTGTTGAGACAAGTCCGTTATGAGCACTATACAGAGAAAAGCGCGGGTCTTTTTCCCATGTCAATCTCACATCTTTACTTTCGCTCGTTTCAGTCGGTTTCATCTCAATATACGTGTGAAAGTTCAACAACTTTTGATCGATAACGTCAAATTCAATGTAACCTGTTAAATGAGCTGCATCAGCATAATACGTGCGCACGATGCGATACTTCCCATTTGCTAATGGTTGATTTAACAATGAAAGATCAATCACATCTTTCACAGTCTGTCCTTTGCCAATTAACGCAAGCATTTCGATAAATGCGAGATCATTCGTTAACGTTGTTGGTTGCCACGTTTGTTTTGTTTCATCGTATCGCTCGATCACATACGCATATCCAAATGAAATCATACCGTTACTTTTATTTGTCACCGAAAAATGAAGCTTTTGTTCGTTTGCATTGTATGTGATATGATGAATTGCCAAATATGCCTCAGATACTGCTGTCTCCATTTTCACCATATCCTCTCCTTGCGTGTTTTCCACCATGATTTCCTCTTTTTCTTTAGTCGGCATTGTCGGATGCAAGCTAATTGCCAATAATACACTTGCCGCAGCAATGGCAACATACGCAGGACGAAATGACTTTCGCTTCGGTTGTTTTTCTCTTTTTTCAATCTGGGCGATCACTTTATTTTTCAATTGCTCCGTCACGACAATGTGTTCCATCTCTTTTTTATATCGCTCACGCAAAATCATACTCCCCTTTCAATTTGTTTTTTAACATTTCTCGCGCACGAGCAAGCAACGAACGAACCGTACTTTCACGCTTTTTCAACAAATGGGCGATTTCCTTTGTTTGATATCCTTCATAATAAAATAAATGAATAACTTCTCTATATTTCATTGGAAGCGATGTCACTGCTGATATGACTTCAAAGCTATCGTTGTTATCAATATAAGGAGAATGAGCCCCATCTTCATATGCATCCATTTTTCGATATACAAACGATTTCAGTTTGTTTTTGCATATATTGATAGTAACGCGAATCAACCACGCCTTCATATGCGCTTCGCTTTGTATCCGATCCATATGTTCATATAGCTTAATAAATACGTCTTGAAATACATCTTCCGCATCATGTTGATTGCTCATATACGTATACGCAAGGCGCAATACCATATTCCCATATTCATCCATGGCACGTTTAATTTGTTCTTTTGTGCACAACGAAATGACCTCCTTTCACTCTATATACAACTGAACAGGCGAAAATGTTGCGACCGATCAAAATTTTTTATCCTAAGTATACAAAAAGACAGCGAATCATGCGCCCGCTGTCTTTTTATCTTTGTTTCGTACAAAACCACCAATCAAAACAATCGATTTCCCCTTGTTTTGCTTTATTTAATCGTTCCTCTGCTTGTTGAATAGTGCGCGGCGGTGGCATAATAAGCCGATCTGCTACTAGTTCATTATGTGGCCAATTCGCTGGTGTTGCTGCTTTATACGCATCCGCTGTCTGCAACGCTTTCACCGCTCTCACAATTTCGTATATGTTTCTTCCGACTGATTCAGGGTACGTTAACATGAGACGAATCGTTCCTTCGTGGTCGACAACATATACACTGCGCACCGTTCTTGTCCCTTTCGTTGGATGAATCATCCCGAGCTGTTTCGCCACATATCCAAGTTCATCTGCAATAATCGGAAACGAAATGCGAATACGAAGCTTTTCACGAATCCACTCAATCCATTTTATATGGGAAAACACTTGCTCAACTGACAAACCGATTAACTCTGTATTCATTTGCTCAAATTGTGGCTTCATTTTCTCAAACGCCACAAACTCTGTCGTGCAAACTGGGGTAAAATCAGCTGGATGACTAAAGAGGACAAACCAACGCCCAGCATAATCATCTGGCAATGTGATCGTTCCAACGGTCGTCGCCACCGTCATCGTTGGAAAGCGGTCTGAAATAAATGGCATGCTCATCCCTCCATACGTTTTACCGTTTCAGCTTATGCATCTCCCTATAGGCATGAACATTGTCCTCACTTTGTCATAATTTTGTCACAAACAAAAATACATTTCATCTTTTCAAAGCATTTCATTTTAATTAAAATACCCATAGATGTATATGCATGAGGAGGGATAGCTCTATGAGTGAAAAAATAAGTCGTCGAACGTTTTTAAAACGTTCAACAGTTGCTGGTGCAACAGCTGGGATGTTGCTTGCGACAAAAACACCGGGATACGCACAAACTGACAAATCAGACGAAAACACGTTAATCGGCTCACTTATTGACTTAACAAAATGTGATGGTTGCGCAGCTTATGACACACCATTATGTGTGACAGCTTGTAGACAAAAAAATGAACACCGTTTCCCACAGCCACAAAAACCAATCAAAGATTATTGGCCACAAAAAAAGCATGAAGACTGGTCCAACGAAAAAGACCGCACTGATCGCCTCACTCCTTACAACTGGACATACGTTGAAAAAGTGCAAGTAAATTGGAACGGTAAAACAAAAGATGTCGCTATACCAAGAAGATGTATGCATTGTCTTGATGCACCGTGTCAAAAACTTTGTCCGTTTGGAGTCATCGAAAAAACAAAACATGGAGCGGTGAAAATTGATGAAAACTTCTGCATGGGTGGGGCAAAATGTCGCGCTGTTTGCCCTTGGGACATTCCACAACGTCAAGCAGGTGTCGGTTTATATATGAAGCTCGTTCCAGAATTAGCTGGAGGCGGTGTCATGTATAAATGCGACATGTGTGCAGATTTACTTGAAGAAGGAAAAAGCCCAGCATGTGAAACTGCCTGTCCGAGAGGAGCGATTGAATTCGGCCCGTACGAACAAATTCGAAAAAAAGCGTACGAACGAGCAAAAGAAATTGATGGCTTTATTTATGGGGATGTTGAAAATAGTGGAACGTTAACACTTTACGTCTCAGATGTACCATTTGATAAAATTGATGAAGCGATTGAAGCGAAGAAAAAAGCAGAAAATGACACTCGTTTCGGCCGTCCGCATATGAAACCAGAAATCGAAAATATGTTAGAAACGACGCACGGATATATGCTCGCTACACTCATCGCTCCAATCGCTGGTGCAGCAGCCGCAGGCATTACTGCTTACAAAGTATTATCTGGGCAGAAGAAAAAGGAAGGGGAAAAACAACATGAGTCAAAAGAAGAAAAATAAAATTTACCGCCAACCGCTTCCGAATCGCTTCGTCCATTGGGGTGTTGCCATTTCAATCATCATGCTTATCATTACAGGTATCGGCCAAATGCCTGTATACGGTCGCTATTTAATCGTCCAGCCGCTCGGTACAAAATGGCTTACATCGTATGAGATTACGTTACTAGTGCATTACTTTTTCGCGGCAACACTCCTGTTCTTTACGACGTATCATATCGTTTATCACGTGATGAAAAAAGAGTTTGACATTTGGCCGAAAAAAGGAGACGTAAAAGGCTCTTATCTCATTATAAAGGCAATGATTTTAGGACAAAAAGAACCACCAAGCGAAAAATACTTACCTGAACAACGAATCGCCTACTTATATTTCGTTATTTCCATCGGTCTTGTCATCGTCACAGGCGTCATTAAAGTTATTAAAAATATTATGGGCGTCCAGCCGACAAACGGCATTTTGTTTTGGGGAGCGCAGTTGCACAATTTAGCGACAGTCATGGTCATCCTCGGTGTCGTTATGCATTTAGCCGCGTTTATCGTCAAAGAAAATCGCAAACTGTTGCCTGGTATGTTTACAGGCTATGTAGACGAAGAATATGTAAAAGAACGTCACTCGCTTTGGTATAAGGAATTAAAGAAGAGATACGAAAAGCAGTCCTAAGCAAGCGGACTGCTTTTTTATTCCTCTGTGCGTTTAATTTGATTTTCTTCAATCACATACTTTCTCATTTCGATTATCGTTCCGTCTTCTTTCATCTTCCGCAAAACAACAGCATCACGTCCATCATTTGTTTTACTTTGAGATGTTTCGTATACATATCTAACCCCTTTTTCGATTACTTCACGTGTCCCAAGCCAATCTGGACATTCGTTCAAAAATGGATCACTACTACGCATTTGAAGAAAATAGTTCATCGCTTGTATAGAAATGTTAAGCGGTCGTTTTTCCACATAAGATGTAATCACTTTTGCATCTCGCCCAATCTTTTTTAAATACTCCTTTGCTTGTTCTTCTTGCTGTTTCACAAGCTCATCATAATATTTCTCTGCATATAACACCTTTAAGTGATGTTTTTTCGGAAACATACGCTTGATCGATTCCGTATATTTATCCCCGTCGATGGGCTCTTCGTATGCCACAAGTTTATATCGACCATGCTTACCAACGGAAAATGTCACCACAGTCGGAATCGCCCCACTACCTGATACAATTGCAAACATACGATCTTGAAATTCAAATACACCAACACTTGCAATAGCATATACTTTCACTTCATTCGCTTTTTGTTCTGTACTGAGAATGATGTGCCCTTCAGCAATGTATTCTCCTTTCCGATAAGATTTTCCATGATCTTTGATGGCTTCGCCCACTGCTTTCTCAACATCTATTACGCCTTTTACTGTATGTAAACTAGCAATATCTTCATCGGAACTAGATATAGAATCATTTTTCTTGAAATCGTTCCCTTGATAAAAAAACAATCCTACGATAATGACCAAGATAAGAAAGATAAAAATCAAAACAAATCTTCTCATTCCTCCATCTCCTTAATTATGAATAGTACAAAAAAAGAAAATGGCAAACGATCACAAACTATACTCAATATGTCGTTTCGTCACCTTCATTAAACGGCCAACATATAAGAAAACAGGGAAACCGATGGAAGTACATAAAGCTAATAAGCTAAAAATAAGTAGATGGTTGCCATGACCAAGGTGTTCAAGCATCAATCCTCCAATCCAAGGCCCAGCAGCATTCCCGATTGCCGTAAACCCCATAGAACCGAAATATAATCCTTTCATATGTTGAGGTGAGATTTGGTCAATAAATATTTCAACCATCGAAAACATCATCACTTCTCCGATGGTTAATACAAACATAGACGCAAATAACATCGGAACAGCAGTGAATAAACCAAATCCGAGAAGACCTAAGGCTACCGCACCAATGCCAAGCATAATCGATGTCAATGCAGAATAACGCTTACCAATTCTTGAAACAGGATACTGTATAACGAGCACAGTAATGGCATTAAAGACGATTAAATAAGAAAAAAGCTGTACACCATCTTTATATTGTGACAAATATTGCGGAATGGTTGAATGAAATTGTGAATATCCAGTAACACCAAGAATCATTCCGATCACAGCAAATAAAAAAACACGATCATTTCCTAATACGTTGACAGCGTTTTGAAGCGTTACACGTTCAGATGCATCGCTATGCTTTTCAATTGTATATTTTGAAAAAAGTACAACAAGTAAAATGAAATAAAGAAAATACACAAAGGAAGTGATAAAAAAAGCGGCTGTTGATGACGAACTACCGATTTTCAACCCTACTAATGGACCAACCGCCGCCCCTACATTAATCGCAGCGTATCGCAAATTAAACACAAGCAATTTATTTTCTTGATTTGTCACTTGCGATAGCAATGATCGCGAAGACGGTTCAAAAAACGAGCGACATAATCCGTTTAATGCATTTAATAGAAAAAAAGTAAAAACGCTCTCAGCAATCGCAAAACCAATAAAAACAAATCCCCACATAAAAAGCGACATCTTCATCACTGTTTCTTGTCCATATCGATCAGAAAAGTACCCACCGAAAAACCCACCAAACAATCCGACAATCGAACTAATCCCAATCATTGCTCCGGTTAATGAAGCGCTAACCCCTTTGACACTCGTTAAATAAATGGCTAAAAACGGAATGGTCATAAACATCGCCATTCTTGCAAATAATGTTCCGATAATAATCGTTATGCTGATCGGATGTAGTTTTTTTATGTTCCCCATAATTCCCCTTCTATCTTAAAAATGAACTTTGTTTAAGATTATATTATACTTTAGAACAAATTAACAATATTTTAATAAAATTGTAAACGTATGCGTGACAGAAAACACCATGATTACTACGCAGAAGAGCGATTTCACAAATGAAAAAGGAAAGGAGACGCCCTTTCCTTTTTATCAATGTTTTCCTAGTATTTACTAACCTCTAACTTCGCGACGCACTCGACGTGCACAGTATGAGGGAACATATCGACAGGTTGGACTTCGAGCGTTTGATAGCCGCCGTCTTCTAACATGCGCAAGTCACGAGCGAGGGTAGCTGGGTTGCACGAGACGTAGACGATGCGCTTCGGTTTCATGGCAATGATCGTCTGTAATAACGTTTCGTCACACCCTTTTCGCGGTGGGTCGACGACAATGCAGCCCGCTTTTACTCCTTGCTCGTACCATTTCGGAATGACGACTTCGGCCTCTCCGACCGCAAATTCCACATTCGTAATGCCGTTTAGTTCAGCGTTTCGCTTCGCGTCTTCAATCGCTTCTGGAACGACTTCAACCCCGTATACTTTTTTTGCGTTTTTCGCTAAAAAGAGCGAAATCGTTCCGATGCCACAGTAGGCGTCAATGACCGTTTCCTTTCCAGTTAACTCCGCATATTCTAACGCTTTTTCGTATAACACTTTCGTTTGTTCCGGGTTCACTTGATAAAACGAACGGGCAGAAATCGCAAACCGAATGTCGCCGATATAATCATAAATATATTCAGAACCCCAAAGGACGCGCGTATGTTCTCCCATAATGACATTTGTTCGCTTCGGATTTATATTTTGCACAATCGACTTCACATTCGGTACACGTTTTACAATCTCCTCAACGATTTTCTTTTTATGCAACAAGTCCTCGGTGCGCGTAATCAAAACGACCATCACTTCTTTCGTCGTTGCCCCATAGCGCGCCATAATATGCCGAAGGACGCCTTTATGCGTTTGTTCGTTGTAGGCTGGGATATTATACTGCTCGCAAATTTGTTTGACCGTTTGCACGACGGTATCGTTCATTTCTTGCTGGATCAAACAGGTGTCCATATCGATAATGTCGTGGCTTCTTTCTTTGTAAAAACCTGCCACAAGCCCACCTTCACGCTCACCGACGGGCACTTGCGCTTTGTTTCGATATCGCCATGGCTCATTCATACGAAGGACGGGATGAACGATCGCATGTTCCACTTTTCCGATGCGCGCTAATACTTCTTTTACATGTTTATGTTTCGCCTTCAATTGCCCTTCATAACTAAGATGTTGCAGCTGACAGCCTCCGCATTGCTTATAAACGGTACACGGTGCCTCTACACGGTCAACGCTTCGTTCGTATAATTCGATTAAACGGCCGTAGCCGTAGCCTTTTTTTACTTTAATGACTTTAATTTTCGCTTTCTCTCCTGGGAGCCCGTTCGCAACAAAAATCGGAAAGCCATCGATTTTTGCCACGCCTGCACCGTCGTGCGTTAAATCTTCAAATACGACATCGTAATATTCGTTTTTTGCCACTGGTGCTTCCATGTTTCTTTCTCCTTCCGCAAAATGCTGTCAAGATTGTAGCATAATCGAACAAAAAAGAACAGGTTTACTCCCCTGTTCTCATTTGTTCAGCTTTTTCTTTTGGAACAAATACGTTGATATGACGATACAAATTGACAAATTCACCTGGAAGCATTCCGCCATACTCGCCGTCTAAATTGAGTTGCATATTTTCTTCTGTGTATACTTTGACTCGATTTGCTTTCGTATAAATGATATGCGGATCATGAATATGCTCACCGCGTAGAGCCAACGTCGCAATTTTAATAAACTCTGCTAAGTTCGCTTCTTTTAAAATAATTAAATCAAACATACCGTCATTTAATGATGAATCAGGTGCTAGTTTTTCAAAACCACCGACCGAGTTCGTAAGCGAAACGAGAAACAGCATGACGGCCCCTTCAAACATTTTCCCATCGTACTCGATTTTTACGTGAACAGGATGAAGGGAAGGAAGCATTTCAATTCCTTTTAAATAGTAGGCAAGTTGGCCAATCATCGTTTTTAATTTGCTTGGCACTTCATACGTTAATTCCGTTAAGCGCCCACCGCCTGCGATATTAATAAAATAATGTGTTTTTCCTTCGTTTGTTACCGCCCCAATATCAATTGGCACGGCTTCACCGTTTACGATGACATCACATGCGCCCTCAATCGAGCGCGGTACACCGATCGCTCGGGCAAAATCGTTCGTCGTACCAACTGGAATAATGCCTAGGTTGGGTCGATACGTTGCATCAGCTAGCCCGTTGACGACTTCGTTAATCGTTCCGTCTCCACCCGCAGCAATAACGAGGTCAAATTTGCGTTCGACCGCTTTTCTCGCCGCCTCTGTCGCATCTCCTGCCCCTGTTGTTGCGTGACATGACGTTTCATAGCCGGCTTGCTCCAATCGAATGAGTACATCAGGTAAATGCTTTTTAAATATTTCCCTTCCTGACGTCGGGTTATAAATAATACGTGCTCGTTTCATCCTCATCATCCTATTTCTTTATTTTTCCACTATTTAACATCATACCAAATTTTCATTTATGTTGCAATGAACAAAAGAAAGCCGACTCAAACGAGCCAGCTTACGTCAACATTTCATACCAAATTTTTATCACAGTCGCTACAATTAATACAAGTAAAATATATTCGAGCACTTTCGTATTTATTTTTTGACTTAGTTTTGCTCCAATTGGAGCGGCTAGTAAACTAGCAATAACCATTACGATCGACGGAACGAGGAGCATGTGCCCGCCCATCACTTTTCCAATCGTCGCTCCAATCGATGAAATAAACGTAATCGCAACAGATGAGCCGATCGCAATGCGCGTCGGCACTTTTAAAATGACGAGCATAATCGGAACAATAATAAACGCTCCTGCCGCTCCAACAATGCCAGAAGCAACTCCGACAATAAACGATAGCACGACTGCATACAAGCGATTAAATGCGAGTTGTTCTGCTAATACTTCTTCGCTTCCTTTTGGCTTCGGGAAAAACATTAATATTGCCGCGATCGATGCTAAAATGGCATACACAAAGTTAATCGTCTCATCGGCTAAAAACTTCGAGCCGTATCCACCGATAAAGCTACCGATCACAATGGCTGTTCCCATATAACCGACAAGTCGAAACGATACGTAGCCACCTTTTTTAAATACAACGAGCGCAGCAAGCGTCGAGAAAAACACTTGCACCGCACTAATGGCAGCTACTTCTTGTGCCGTAAAAGCAACAAAACCGAGAAGCGGCGGAATGTATAAAAGCATCGGATATTTAATGACTGAACCACCGATGCCAACCATCCCCGATAAAATGGAGCCAATTGCACCAATAAGGAAAAGAACAAGCAAATAGGAAAATGTATATTCCATCATGAAACGCTCCCTTTATACTAAATCCGCAATATGATTTTTTAAAGCGTATTGAATGAGCTCATGTTTTTCTTTAATGCCAAGTTTTTGCATAATGTTCGTTTTATGATTTTCCACTGTTTTCGGGCTGATTTTTAACTTGTTTGCGATTTGATTGTTCGTATACCCTAAAAACGTCAAACGAACAATTTCTCTTTCACGATTTGTGAGCGGTGATTTTGGTTCTTTTTCCGCAAACATTTTTGCAAGATGTTCATCAGGAATATGTGTGCGATAAAACCGTTTCCCGCCGTATACAACTTGCAACGCTTCGTATAAATCGTTTGTTTGGCTATTTTTTAACAAATAGCCATGAATGTTATATTGAATCGCTTTTTGCACATATATTTCTTCATCATGCATCGTTAAAACGATAATTTTCACATCTTCTAATTCATCCATAATCGTTTTTGCAGTTGTAAATCCATCAAGCCCTGTCGGCATCGAAAGATCAAGCAAAATCACATCTGGATGGTGTTTTAATGCAAGCGTAATCGCATCGCAACCGTTGCTTGCCTCCCCGACAACTTCTACGTCCGGAAAACCTTCAAGAAGCAAACGAATGCCTTTACGGATCAAATCATGATCATCAACGATTAACACTTTCATCCTCTCCGCCCTCCTCTAACGGCACGCGCACGAAAATCGTCGTTCCTTTCATCGGTGCTGATGTAATCGTTGTTTCCCCCCCAAGATGAAAAACGCGTTCTTGAATATGTTTTAGCCCAAGTCCCTCGCGCTTTTCTTCAACATGAAACCCAACGCCGTCATCTTCGACCGATACGAGCAATTCTCGTTCTGTTTGTTTAATTGAAACACGCACCTCTGTTGCTTTAGCATATTTCATGACGTTATGCAACGCCTCTTGAATAATGCGATATAAATTAATTTCCATCGTTGGTGATAAGCGTGTGTATACGTTCGTTTGAAATAAAAATGATGTATTTGGCATTTTTGATTGAAGCGAATGAATAAGCGACTGAATTGTTGGGATTAATCCAAGCGCATCTAAACTTTTCGGACGAAGTTGTTGGGCATATAGCTTTACATCTTCCATGACACGCCCAAGTTCTTCACGCACTTCTTTCACATATGCATGTAGCTTTTCATCTTGTATACGTTGAATAATATTACCTAAGGCGATGGAAATGCTGTAGAGCGACTGACCAACGCCGTCATGCAATTCTTGTGCTAAACGTTTATGCTCTTCTTCTTTTGCTTCAGTTAGTTTTTTTACCATCCACTTCGAACGACGTGCTTCTTCTTCTTTTTTCTTCGCTGTTTGATCGCGTAAAACGAGCAAATAATATTTCGCATCATCTTGTTCGAGAATGAGCGCTGTACTCATTTCCACATCAATCAAATGTCCATGATACGTCGGCATTTCCGATAAGAAATACGGTACTTTTTCCGTTGAAATTAAATAGCATCGCTCTTCTCCTTCCTTCACATCACGCTGTTGGCAAAATGAACAATACGGTACTTTTTCGCCAAGTTGCCAACCAGTCAGCCGCTTGGCAGCTGGATTCATTTCGACGATCGTTCGCTCATGGTTCATAACAATAATCCCGTCTTGAATGTATGCAAAAATTTTATCTAAAAATTGCATGTTCTCACCTCTCTTTCATTATAAGAGGGGAGTAAGATGAAAAGAAAGGACTGACAACGTCAGCCCTTATGATTGCTTCACAACAGGAAGCTTTTCTCTCGTCCACGCTAAATATCCGCCTTTTAAGTTAAGCACTTGTTTGAATCCTTTTGCTTGCAAAATGCTTGCGCCAATTGCTGAACGCGCACCTGAACGGCATTGAACAATATACGTTTTTCCTTCTGGAAGCTCATGTAAACAGTCCGCAAGCGTACCAAGCATAATATGTTGTGCACCTTCAATGTATCCTTCGTCCCATTCTGCTTGATTGCGTACATCAACGAGATGATAGCGATCATCGTTTAAATATTGTTGTAGTTGATGGACATCAATTTCTTCGTAGCTTTCCACTTCACCGCTTAAGGCAACGGATGGCTCAATATATGCTACAACGCGATCTAATCCGATATAAGCAAGCGCCTTGCGAATCGCTTGTACATCTTCTTGATTGGCGATTAACACGATATCTTGGTCATAGTTAATTAACCAACCCGCCCAGTTTGTAAATGACTTGTTAAACGGAATGTTGATTGCTCCAGCATAATGTGCCTTCGCAAACTCTTGAGACGGACGAACATCTAAAATAAACGCTCCGTTTGTTTTATATTCGTCAAGTTGTTCACGTGTTTGTAACGACAGTACTTCTTCTTCATTTAAATATGCAGGTCCAATTTTGTTTACTTTCTTCATCATCGCAAAATATTTTGGTGGCTCTGGTTGACCTGTAAGCAATAATTTCACAAATTCTTCTTCATCTTCAATTTTCAACGCCCAGTTGTTCAATTTTTCATATCCAACGGTTGAAACAGGAACGGCTCCAAGCGCTTTTCCGCATGCGCTTCCTGCCCCGTGTGCTGGCCATACTTGTAAGTAATCCGGGAGCGCTTTGAATTTTTTCAACGATTGGAACATTTGACGAGCGCCAACATCTGCTGTACCAGCAACTCCAGCTGCCTTTTCAAGTAAGTCCGGGCGACCGATGTCACCAACGAAAACGAAGTCACCTGTGAAAATACCCATTGGTTCTGTTGAACCGCCGCCTTTATCTGTTAAAATGAACGAAATATGTTCTGGTGTATGACCTGGTGTATGAAGCACTTTAAACTCCACATTACCTACTGTAAAAACGCTTCCTTCTTTCACAAGCTCATAATCGACTTCATCTAAATATTGATATTTCCAGTTCGCATCTCCTTCATCAGATAAATAAAGTTTTGCCCCACAACGTTTTGCTAATTCTTTCGCTCCTGAAACGAAGTCCGCATGAATGTGTGTTTCTGTTGTGGCAACAATTTGCAATCCTTCTTTTCTCGCTGTGTCGATATACCAATCCACATTGCGACCTGGATCAATAACGATCGCTTCTCCTGTACGTTGACATCCAACTAAGTAAGACATGTGCGCTAATTGCTCATCGAAAAATGAACGAAATAACATATACATCCCTCCAAATTATTTATGTTTGCTTGCTACATCAAGTAGCGTTTCTATATATTTCACCCCATCTTGAATCAATGGGTGTTTTAACAAACGGTACATACGTAAGAGCGACACAGTGGATGAATCGCGTTCGCGTTGAAAACGTTCGTTTGTTTCTTTTAAAATGTTTAATCCTTTTTCAATTGGAACAATATCTTTTGCTCCTTCTATCGCATATGCCATCGACTCACGATCGTTGATGACGCTTGTCGCGAACAAAATGAACTCTTCTGCCTTTTGCAACCATTGAACGAGCGTCGGCAACAGTTGAATGAGCGTTGCAAGTGCTTCGATGTGCTCTGTTGTCAATCGAAATGGCGCTGTTTTTTCCTCAAATTCTGTAAACAATGCTTCAAGTGATTGTTTATCGTTTATCACATGCTGAACAACTGCAATTTTTTCTTCTACCGATTCCATCGCTTCTTTTAGTTGAGGAAGCTTCTCAATAAAGTAACGGAGCGCTTCTTGTTGTTCTTCGGTTTCGAGTAACTGCACCATGTTCTCCCCCCTCTACATAAGACCTTTTAACATGCCGTTCCAGTAAACGATCGGTAATAAGTTTCGTTTCATGATATACATGCTCATCCGCTCTTTTGATTGATCAAACGGGAACGTTTCTTGCGGATTTTTATCATAATCAAACTCGGCTAAAACGAGCTTATTATAACCGGTTACGAGCGGACATGATGTGTAACCATCGTAACGTGCTTTTAACGGTTTTCCGTTCATGTATGCTAGTAAATTTTCAGCGACAACCGGTGCTTGTTTTCGAATGGCTGCCCCTGTTTTTGACGTCGGTAAGTTTGTGCAATCACCTGCGCCAAATACATTTTCATATGTTTTATGCTGCAATGTATACGGATCGACATCGACCCATCCTGCCGCATCCGCTAATGGACTTTTCTTAATAAACGCTGGTGATCCCATTGGCGGCGTCACATGAATCATATCGAAACTTAATGTAAAGCGTTCGTTCGTATCGAGATGTTCAAATGTCGCTTTTTTTGCTTCGCCATCAATTTCAACTAATTCAACACGATATTTTGTTTCAATATTTTTTCGTTGAATAACCTGTTCAAGTGTATCCGCATATCGCTTCACTGCAAAAATGTTTGGCAACCCTGAAGCGAAAATGATGTTCGTTTGTTCGCGCACACCAGATTGACGGAAATAGTCGTCAGCTAAATACATAATTTTTTGTGGTGCACCGCCGCATTTCACTTGTGTGCTCGGTTGCGTGAAAATGGCTGTGCCGCCGCGAAAATTGCGAATGTTTTCCCACGTGCTTTGCACATAATCGTATGAATAGTTGCTGCAAACGCCATTTTTGCCGATCGTTTCTTTCAGTCCTTTAACTTGATCCCAATAAATTTCAACACCTGCTGCGACAACTAAATAGTCGTAACGAACGGTTGAACCTTCTTTCGTTTTTAACGTATTATTTTCTGGCAAGAACGTATCGACCGCTTCTTTCAACCATTTTGCTCCGTCTGGGATAAGCGATGCTTGCTCGCGAACAGAATCTTCAACTTTAGCTGCCCCGCCACCAACAAGCGTCCAAAGCGGTTGATAATAATGTTTATCTGATGGATCAATAAGCAGCACTTGTCCATGTAATTGGCGATTTTTTCTTAACAGACGTGCTGCAATGGAAATCCCTGCTGAACCTGCTCCAACAATTGCTACTTTCACATCATAAACGTTCGCCATCGTTCATCGCTCCTTTTTGTATCCGCTTTCAAATTTGTTTTCTTAACTTAATTACATTGTATATGTTGTTAACTTACATACCCATAGGGGATTTCCCTTATCTTTTTTGACATAAAAAAAGAGCGGTAAACACCGCTCGACTACGCTTTATACCATTGATCATTCATTTGTACGCCTGCTGCTTTAAGCATCGTATATACAGGGCAACGTGCTTCTACTTTCTCTTTTAGTTGTTGAATACGCTCTTCACTTTCATTCGTTTTCACAGCCACTTCAACTGACACATTTTCAAAATAAGGACGAACAGATGAATCGCCCATAAATCCACGTGGATCTATTTGGCCTTTTACTACAAACGTCATGTCTTGTAAATCAAAATTCATTTCTTTTGCAACAACACGTGCAGTAACATTTTCACAGGCAGCAAGCGCTCCAAGAACCATTTGAAGCGGATTAGCCCCTAAATCTTGACCACCCATTTGTTTTGCTTCATCAATAACGAACTCATGTTTCCCTGCTTTCACATGTGTTGTAACTCCTTCTACTGTTGCTTGAACGATAAATGCCATTTTATTCATGATCAACAGCTCCTTTCTTAGTTGTTTTATTGCTTAAACCAATATTTACTTGCTATTTTTCCATAGTAAGCAATGGACTGTTGCTGAACGATAAAAGCGAGAGTAACAATGAGCGCTGCTTCCGCACCAAAAGATGTTGCAGCTAAGCCAATTGCAATAGATAAATTACGTAAAACTGTTCCATTAACAAGTGCAATTCCGTCTTCACGGTTAAAAAACTGTTTCGCCACAAATGTGCTAATCACATAGTTAATAAAATAGAAAAGTAACAATACGGCCAATGCGATAACGATGAGTTGTAAGTTCGATACAATCATTTTTGCTCGCATGCTAATGCTGACAAATACAACATACAACATACCCCAAATACTTAAAGGTGCAAAGTTTGGCTTCACTTGTTTTTGAAATTGTTCTGGTGTATATGTTTTCATTAACCATTTAAATGTAAGATGTCCAAGAATCATCGGTACAAACACAACGAGCAAAATCGTTCGGAACGTTTCCATGACGTTAATATCGACGTATTTTCCGACCATCACAAGCAAATACCATGGTGTTAGTAACGAACCGAGAATTAAACCAAATACGGTCAACTTTACTGCTGCCGTCATATTCCCTTTTTGAATAGCCGTCCAAGAGATCGTCATACCACTTGTTGGCAGCAATGCCGATAACGCAAGTCCCGCAAACATAATCGGATGATCGTGCAATAATGTCTTTCCGATGAGAAAAGCAACAAATGGAATCATAACAAAGTTAATAACAATAGAAGCAAATAATATTTTCTTTTCTTTTAGATGTGTTAATTCCTTCCATTTAAAACCAACCATCGTTGCATAAATCATGACGATTGTCGCAAATAAAATCGTGGACTTCAAAAAACTTGTATCGACAAACGTTCCAACGATAAATCCGAGCAACAGTGTTGCTGGAACACTAACAAGTAAATATTTTTGTGGGAAAAAATATAATTTTTTCATCGTATCCCCCTTTATATACCCATGTAGGTATTACGATATATACTATAAGGGGTATATAAAAATTTTGCAACCTTTTTCACAAACTTGTCATATTGATATCGTTTTCACTATTTTATATTTCCCCTTTCTTGTTCATTTATGATGTTTTCACCCGTTTTTCATCAACATTTGATATGATGAAAGAAAAAAAGGTGATAAGGATGAAAGTGTTGCTTGCAGAAGATGATATACATTTAGGTGAACTAATCGTCCATTTATTGAAGAAAAAAGGAGTGGAACATGTTGACTGGGTACAAGAAGGAGAGGACGCTTACGATTATGCTCTCGCCTCGTTTTATGACGTCATTATTTTAGATTGGATGTTACCAAATGGCGATGGAGTTAGCGTATGTCAACGTTTAAGAAAAAACGGTTATCACGGAGCGATTTTAATGTTAACCGCAAAAGATGCCGTACAAGATCGCGTGGAAGGATTAGAAGCAGGAGCAGATGATTACTTAGTAAAGCCGTTTGAAATTGATGAGCTCATGGCGCGACTTAAAGCGTTATCGCGGCGCACGTTTGCACCGATTCAAGAAGAAATTGTCCGCTGGGGAGCATTTGAAGTGAATCGGACAAGTCATACATTGATGAAAAACGGACAGCAAATTATATTAACTCCACGTGAATTTCAACTACTTGATTTATTATTGCAAAATAGAGGACGCGTTCTAACGCGCGATATCATTCTTGACCGCATTTGGGGATATGATGCCGATGTGTCGATGAAAACAATTGATGCAACCGTGAAGTTGTTGCGTAAAAAAATTGGCGATGAACAGCAACAGCTGATTAAAACGGTGCGTGGGGTGGGATATACCATTGAAAAATAGCATTCGCTCCTTTTTCCATCATTCTGATATGTTTCGTCGTACACAATGGCATTTAACTGTCACATATAGTGGCATTTTGATCGCTTTTTTAGCGATTTTTATTGCGGTTGTTTCTTTTTTTATTCATGCTACGATCACAAATGATCTTGAACGGCGTATTCGCACGCTCGCCGAACAAGAAGGTCAAACGATTCAAAACATGCTAGAAGAACAGTCGTTGATCGGCTGGTCTACCGATCAAAACGTCATATTTTTAAGTGAAGATCAACTGTTTTTTTACGTCATTGATACGCGCGGACGATTGATGATGGGAGATGAAGTAAATAAAGGATTGCGTCCACTCCTTCTTTCGACGCTTCAACCGTGGACGCCAGAAAAAAACGAATTAAAATATGTTGACCTCGTCATCCCTCATCATCGCCATGAGTTAAAACGATTCCGTGCGGATGCATTAAAAATATTAACTGTCGCTCGCCCGGTGATTGTTGATCAGCAGCTCGTCGGGGTTTTATATGTCGGCATGGATGTCACAAGCATGTTTCGTTTGCTGAAATGGTCTACATTGATTTTATTAGGGCTCGGAGTTTTATTTATTGTGGTGGCCGTTGCTTTTAGTTATTTCATGTCAAGACGGGCGCTCGTCCCCATTCAAGATGCTTACAATCGCCAACGTCAATTTGTGGCGGATGCTTCTCATGAATTGCGGACGCCGCTTAGCGTCATTTTTTCTTCTGTTGAGGCGTTAAAAATGGATATGTCATTAACGTCCGATGAGTTTAGCCGAAAAACGATTGAACGTCTAGGAGACGAAACGAAACGAATGACAAAACTCATTAACGATCTTCTCACCCTTGCGCGCACAGACGATGCGAAAATCCAAATTGAAAAAAAACCGTTTGATTTGCGGGCATGTGCAGAACGTACGTTACAATCGTTACAAGAACTCGCAAACAAAAAACACATCGTCCTTCATTTTCATGCCCCTGAACAAATTGAATTTGTTGGGGACGCTGATAAATGTACGCAACTGTTATACATTTTGCTTGATAATGCGATCAAATATACACCCGAAGGCGGGACGGTTTCCCTTTCACTAGCTCAACATGTCATAAAACAACGGAAAGTAGTGACGATATCTGTTGCTGATACAGGTATTGGCATTGCCCCCGAACATCTTCCGCGCATTTTTGATCGTTTTTATCGTGCGGACAAAGCGCGAACGCGACAAATTGGCGGACACGGACTTGGGCTTTCCATCGCAAAATGGATTGTCGAAGCACACGAGGGAAACATTCAAGTACAAAGTGAAGTGGGCAAAGGAACGACATTCACTGTCATCTTTCCTCATTAACGTGCACAAATGTGGCACGTTTTTTTCTTTTTCACCTAATTTTCTCTTTTCGCTTGTACAATTCAAATTGTAAATGACAAAGGAGGTGGAAAAATTGAAAAAGCGGACCATTTTCTTCTTGTTAGGCGGGGTGATCGTTGTCGCCATATTGGCGCACATGGCCACCTATTTCATGCACATCGGTTGGAGCGGACGCATGCCAGAAGCACACATGATGGAAATGGGAAAACATCATCGAGCATTCGGTCACCATGGTCCACAAATGATGCGACCACACAGCATGCCGATGTTCGGATGGATGTCTTTCCTCATTCAACTCGCATTTCTGGTCATCGGATGGGTTATTTGGAAAGCGACGAAAGGTCCCGGTAAATGGATTGGCGGTGCGCTGATGGCGATTGGTCTCGTTGCGCTTTTACCAAAAGCGTTGCTTGCCGTTTTAGCGATCATTGCAGCGTACGTTTTACTGAGAGACAAAACGAAGCCGACACCTGAATTTGAACCATTTGTCTCACCAATTCAAAACCATAGCTTTTTAGATGAATGGGAAAAAACAATACAAAAGGAGGAAAAATAAATGGGCATTTTGAAACGTGTGAAACATGTCGTCCTCGCTGACTTGCATGACATCATTGACAAATGCGAAGACCCTATTCGCATGACAAAACAATACATTCGTGAACTAGAAGAACAACTTGAACAAGCACAACAAGCATTAGCACAACAATTTGTGCTAGAACAAAAATATGAGCGTCTCATCGCAGATGCGAAAGAAATGATCGAAAAACGAGCTCGCCAAGCAAAACTAGCCGTTGAAAAAAATGAAGAGCCAATCGCAAAGATGGCCCTTCAAGAAAAAATCGCCTATGAAAAAAAAGTAGAACTATATACGCAACAATACAACACATTAAAAGAAAAAACAACCATTTTAACAGAAAAAGTGAAACAATTGTACGAAACGTACGAGCAATTAAAATTGAAACAAATGCAACTCATGACACGCTTTTATGTGGCGGAAACGATGAAACAAATGGACGAAGCCATTGCTTCTTTCCGTTACGACCATATCGTGAAAGGTTTTGCACGCATGGAAGAAAAAGTGATGTTACTTGAAGCAGAAGCAAAAGCTCGCTCTGTCATTCAAACGATGCCCCCTCAATCATTTGATGCGGAAGTCGAGCAGCAGTTAAAGCAATTAAAAGGTGAGTAATACAAAAGGTGTCCCTATCCGGACACCTTTTGTATATTTTATGTCGTCCATTCATCATGAATAATTCCAACAAGTTTCCACTGACCGCTCTCTTGTTCAAAAACAAGACGCAAACTCCGCCAATCCATGCCGCTATATTGTGGGTCAAAGCCCGTAAAATGAAATTCAACAAAAGAGCTGTTGGCATATACTTGCTGAACGTTATTAATCATATTCCCTGCCCCGACAACAACATTGTTGCCGATCATATGCGGATTAGCAAAATCAACATCATAGACGAAGCGGTCGAAATAGTTTTGGAAAGTTAGCTGAATTGGATCACCTGAACCGTCATACACTCCCCATTGATATACTTGGGTTGAGGACCAAAGGGAAGGAAGTTGAGATGCTGAAAACTGTAAATCATGTTGGACATCAATATGACCATACGGACTGAAACGTACGCCAGCTGTGGAGTGGACGTAAGCTGCGAGCGTATTCATATCGTGATTTTTTAGCGCATTCACGACATCTAAAGCAACAGATAAAAGAGAGGACGGATTAACTTGATTTACCTGGCTTTTTAATTGCTCATTTTCTTGTTGAAGCTGTTTATTTTTCTTTTGTAGTTGTTCAATGGTCGTTTGCTGTTTTTCAATCGTTTGTTCAAGCTTTTTGACATTCGCTTGATCTTGTTGAGCTGTACAACCAGCAAGTAAAATGATAAACGCTACGATTAATCGTTTCACAATCTCACATCCTTTTTCTTTTAGTATATCACCTACAAACAAAAATAGATGCCATCATACAGGCATCTAACTCACTTTTTCTTGTTCTCTCTCTTGTAAAAATGCGATAAAACAATCGACCATTTGGGCATCCCATTGCGTTCCTCGACCTTCTAACAAAATCGAAATCGCTTTTTCTACGTTCATCCCTTTTCGGTATGGACGGTCAGATGTCATCGCATCAAACGCATCTGCCACCGCAATAATGCGTCCAAATAGTGGAATGTCCTCCCCTCTTAAACCATCTGGATACCCTTTTCCGTCTATTCGTTCATGATGCGACCGAATACCTGGGAGTAAATCTTGTACTTCTTCAATCGGCTGTACTTGGCGAATAATATTTTCACCAAGTATCGGATGTTTTTTAATCCATGCAAATTCGTCATCAGTCAACTTTCCGTCTTTCAATAAGATATGATCAGGGATACCGATTTTTCCGATATCATGCAAAATAGCAGAACGATATAAACGCGTAAGTTGCTCAACTGTCATCCCTAACCGTTTACCAATTTCTACAGCATATACGGCAACGCGCTGCGAATGACCAGCTGTATATTCATCGCGCGCATCAAGCGCGGTTGTCATAACTGAAATAAAACTATTTAATAACTGCTTATTTTTCTCATCTCGTTCAACGATCGCATCGACCATATGGTTAAAGCCGTTTGTGAGCTCGGAAAATTCATCAATATAAACATTATCGCACATCAATTCGTATTCTTTTTTTTGTACGCGACTCATGTATTGAAGCAAATCTTCAATGCTTCGTTCCACATCTTCAGACAAGACACGGGCCG
Organism: Anoxybacillus tengchongensis; assembly: GCF_014201585.1. Classification (GTDB taxonomy): domain Bacteria; phylum Bacillota; class Bacilli; order Bacillales; family Anoxybacillaceae; genus Anoxybacillus; species Anoxybacillus tengchongensis. The sequence continues at coordinate 63,955 of NZ_JACHES010000007.1, read as the reverse complement.
CAAATAAAGAGAACAAAATGGAGATGACTAATACGACAATCGTCCACGTCCAATAACCTGAGAACGTGTTTTTCCCTTCAGCAAACCATTTCACTTCAGTCGCTAACACAAATAATAAAACCGGGAAAATGCCGATAAATAACACACTTAACCCAATTTTTACTTTCATCGGCACATATACGACGTTTGTCGCTCGGATCGCTTCATGAAATCCGTGCATTCGCCCTATTTGCATCATCTCATGAATAAGCGGACGCATCGTGCGCAACGTTAAAAAAAACTCAATCATCGCATGAAGCATCGCAATAAGCAATGCACCAAATAAAGCATAAACAACATACATATACGGAATGTGCAGCACATCGATAAAAATAAGTGAAAGTGTCATCGCAACAGCTGGAATCGAAAGTCCTAAAAAATGTGGGAGCGCAATCCGCTTGACTGTAAGTAGCGGAAATCTTTTTGCTTGAACCAGCGCCCAATAAAACTGTTCTTCTGTTACTTTCGTTTCAGAAAAAACGAGACGAATTGGGTAAATATCTTTTTGAAAGGCACGATATTCGATAAACAACATAATACAAAAAGAAAAAAATTGAATAAGCAACAACATGAGTAAGTCTACTTGCCGAATGTTCAGCGCCATTACCATTAGCGTGCTCCCAACGCCGACAACGGCTAAAATCGAACCAATCGTATAATTGATAAACAACTTTTTTAATGTTTCATCATATATACGCATACCCATCCCTCCTCCCTATTCTTTTTCATTATAACAAGAATGTGATAAATTACGAGACATACATTTCTTTACAATTCATTAATATAAATTTCTAAAAAATCAAACATTGTATTTACAAAGTCTACAAAAATATTAAACAAGGTTAACATTGCCCTTCTATAATAGGCGTTGTTGATATACAAACCTAGGAGGGAAAAAAATGTCCGTGAAGAAAGTGCTCGCACATACGCTGATCGCATCAGCTGTCCTCGCTTCTCCGCTTATTCCCGCGACCGAATGGAAAGCAGAAGCAAAGGCTGTCCAAAAACAAACTATCCAAAAAACAAACTGGAGTGTAAACGGGACGGTAGTTTCTATTTCTGCGACGACCGTTTCTGGTGGAAACTGGATTGTAGCTACTCCTGAAATCGCCAAATTACTCGGGGCTACATATTCCCACGACAAAAAAACAAAAATGTACAAGCTAACGAAAAAAGGAACAGTTGTTCAAGTAAAAGCGAATGACAAAGTTGCCGTCATTAATGGTAAAAAAGTAACGATGAACGTAGCACCTAAAACGGTAAACAACGTCTTATACGTCCCAGCTGTGACGATCGTTCAAGCGTTCGGAGGACAGTTACAAACAAATGCTAGCCCTATTCTTCTTTCGACAAACGGAAATGTACAAACAAAAAAAGTAACCGTTGCAGTTGATGGACAACCGACTCAGTTAAATGCTATAGCGATGGGACAAAAAACACTTTATTCTCTCTCTGATATCGCAAAAGCGTTCGGGGTCGCAATGAATGTCGATGGAAAAACAAAATCTATCACATTAAGCGGAAAAAGTAAAAAAGCTACTCTTCTTCTTCATCAACAAGGTTCATCCGTAGTCAAAGTAAATGGAAACTTCTACGCTGACTTGCACGGTGTCTTAACAAAATTAGGTGGCGAAATCGAGCATGGAAGTCCGTTATTTATCGCGACAAACGGATTTTTAAAAGGAACAAACTTTAATCCTCAATGGTTAAGCAACGAATACATGATCGTCACAAACGAAAACGATGAACCTGTGTCAAACATTGTACATGTTCCATCTCGCAAAGTCATCGCAACAATCGCAAGTGGAGATCTTGCGTTATCACCAGATAAGAAAAAAGGTGCATACGTAGACGATAACGGTCAATTATTCATTGTCGACCTAGCAACAAAGAAAACGATGCCTGTCGGTACAGATGATGATATAAAAGTAGAACTGACATGGTCACCAGATGGTTCGCTCATTTACTTCTTTAAAGGAAGTAGTAGTGATATTATCGCTTCTATAAATGTTCAAACAGGTGCGATAACAGAAATCGTTAACGATAAAGTGAAATACAAATCTGACCTTCGTCTATCGGCTGACGGAAAAAAAATTATATACACAGCCGCAAAAGAAGCAAAGGCAAACTATACAGATGACTCGAAAACAGAAATTGATACAATCGACACAACGGGCACAGAACCACAATTATATGTTGTTGATTTAACAACGGCGGATAAAAAAATAACAGCTGTAACAACAGATACAAATAATAAAACATTCTCGTCCTTTGCTGGCGATACGATTGTTTATTTAAGTGCTAATCCAGACGATGAAAGCACGCTTCCTGTATTAAAAGCCATTGTTGCTGGCACAGAACAAAGCATGGCAACAAACATGAACATTACTTACGTTGCAACAAAAGGAAATATCGTATTTGTGTTAGTAGAAGAGAAAAACGGATCTTATTCCATTTATCGTGCTACAGCACCACAAGCACAATGGACACGCATTTTTAATACAAAAACAACAATAACATCTATTTCTCCTTCTCCATTCAGTAATGACATCGCTGTAACTATTCCAACAGATGAAGGAGAAAAAATTGCTGTTATCATAAACAATCGATTAATTGATATTACAAAATAAATTTTGTAAGAGGTGAAAATCATGAATTTAAAATCTTTTATTAAAAAGTTCTCTCTTGTCGCATTATCTTCTAGCTTATTATTCGGCTCTTCGCTTACAGTAACAGAAAAAACAGAAGCTGCTCAACAAACGGGTAAAATTGTCGTTGCTGGCTCATCAGCATTGCTTCCACTAACCCAACAAGCAGCGAAAGAATTTAAAAAGGCAAATCCAAAAGTAGCAATCTCTGTATCCGGTACATCATCTATCGTTGGACCACAATCTGTTTCAAAAGGTTCAGCAACAATCGGTGCTTGTGACTGGGATGCAACGAAACCTGTACCTGGCTTTAGTGCATTTCAAGGTTTAAACGCCTACCCGATTGCGGTTATTCCATTTGCAACGATCGTTCATAAAGATAATCCTGTAAAAAATTTAACAACGAAACAATTACAAGATATTTTTGCAGGAAAAATTAAAAACTGGAAAGAAGTTGGCGGAAAAGATGAACCAATTATTGTCGTCAACCGCGCACACGGTTCAGGAACGCGTGTAAACTATCAATTGAAAGCATTAAAAGGCTCTTCATTTATGACACAAGGAGAAAACTATAAAGAAGTATCTTCAAACGGAAACATGATTAAAGCGGTGGAAACTACACCAAACGCAATTGGTTATACAGACCTTGCGTACATTAAAGGAAACATTAAAGCCGTCTCATACAACGGTGTAGAGGCAACAGTAACAAACGTCATGAACGGAAAATATCCTGTTTGGGGCTATGGCTACTTGCTAACAAAAGGTCCTGCTACTGGAGCAAATAAAGCATTTATCGACTTTATCCAAAGCAAAAAGTTCCAACAAGGTTCGTTGAAAAAATTAAAATTCATCCCAATTACAGCAATGAAAAAATAACATATTTGCAGCCTCCTTTATGAGGGGGCTGTCTTTTATATGATGAACGAGGAGGAAACAATATGGCGTTACCTGCGGAACATGTTCGCATCCAACATGAGCAAATGAAAACAAAACAATGGCGCATGAAGTATATGAAAAATAACGCCTTTCGCTACGCTTGTTTAGTAAGTGCGCTCTCTTTAGGTGTTGCTCTTTTTTCGATCGTCATTTTTATTAGCCAAACGGGGTTTCTCGTCTTTAAAGACGTCTCGTGGAAAGAGTTCTTTTTTTCCGCTACGTGGGAGCCGTTTGAAGAAAAATATGGGGCAGCTGTTTTTATTGCTGGGACGTTATATTTAACATTTTTAACGTTGATCATGTGCACGCCGATTGCTTTAGCTATTGCTATTTTTATTGCTGAAATGGCGCCAAATTGGCTAAAAAATATTATGCGTCCAATGTTAGATTTGCTAGTCGGCATTCCTTCCATCGTATATGGATTTTTAGGTTTAACAATCTTAATTCCATTCATTCGTGAGACAACGGGCACGCTTGTTGGCGATGGTTTCTTCGCTGCTGCTCTCGTGTTAACGATGATGGTTTTACCGACTGTTGCTCGTATTAGCGATGACGCCATTTGCGCAGTGCCACAACATTTGCGCGAAGCAGGCTATGCACTTGGAAGCACAAAACTTCAAGTGATTACACGTATCGTTCTTCCTGCCGCTCGCCCAGGCATTTTAACGGCAATTATTTTAGGTATGACACGGGCAATCGGTGAAACGATGGCTGTTGTGATGGTCATTGGAAATACTGCACAGTTCGGCTGGGATCTACTTACGCCAACATCAGTGTTAACGAGCAACATCGTGATGCAAATTACAAACGTTCAATTTGATTCAACATGGAACTATGCATTATATATGATGGCGTTTTTATTGTTGTTTATTTCTCTTGTATTAATTATTATTATTCGTCAACTTCGTCCAAAGGGAGAGTAACATAATGAGAGAGTCATTGTTTCATAGTCATCGTAAAGCAATCGCAAGCGCCATTTACACAAATCGCTTATTTCATATGTTCGTTGGCATGATTACAGTATCAACATTTATTTTAATTATCGGATTGCTATACACAATCTTAGGGAAAGGACTGCCGAAACTATCGCTTGATTTTTTATTCACATTACCGAACGAACTAGAAGCTGGCGGCGGTGTCGGACCATTTTTATTCAATTCTTTTTACGTTCTTATTTTATCTCTCATCCTTTCATTGCCTATTGGCATTGGAGCCGGCATTTTTCTCGCAGAATATGCGCCGAACAATCGTTTTACAGAATTTGTGCGCACGTCTGTTGAAAGTTTAGCATCTGTTCCTTCGATCGTTTTCGGTTTGTTTGGCTATGTATTGTTTGTCGAATATGTCGGTATTGGCTTGACGATCATTGGTGCTGCAGTTACGCTTGCTTTATTAAATTTACCCGTACTAGCCCGCGTCACAGAAGAAGCTATCCAAGCCGTGCCGCAAGACATTCGAGAAGCATCTCTCGCTCTTGGGGCGACAAAGTCGCAAACAATATTAAAAGTTGTCCTTCCTGCTGCGCTAAACGGAATTTTAACGGGTATTAGCCTCGTTGCATGTCGTGCATTTGGTGAATCTGCCATCATTATTTTAGCAGGGGGAACATCGACATCTGGCTTTATGTGGGATTTCAACTTGTTATCGCAAGGTGGTACACTTCCTGTTCACTTATGGTACGTACAATCCGAAGCACTCGTACCAGATGCAACAGAAATCGCTCAAAAATCTGCAGCTATTCTTGTTCTCATCGTATTAATCATTAGCTTTACTGTTCGCTTCCCACTTTGGATTCAAACACTAATTACAAAAATAAAAGCAACCCCTCGCAAAAGTTAAGCGAGGGGTTTTATGTTAATGCGCGGCATGTCCGGATGTTAATACCCAAATCGACCCTGCGACAATGACGATCGCGACAAACACCGCATAAGCCATATTAATGACGTTTGTTTTTCCGTCTTCTCCTTCTGTCACGTGCATAAACATAAATAGTTGCAATCCAGCTTGAATGATGGCCAGTGAACCGATAATCCACATAACAATTGTATACGATACGTTCATTTTCAACGCCACAAATACTGCAACGAATGTTAAAATGAGCGAAAATAAAAATCCAACAACGTGGCTAACGGGATATTTGCTTTTATGCTCCATTTACCCCACCATCCCTTTTAAATACACAAATGTGAAAATGAAAATCCAGACGACATCAAGGAAATGCCAGTATAAACTAATGATAAACATTTTTCTTGCAGTAACTGGCGTCAAACCGCGTTGAAGGAGCTGAATAATAAGCATCACTGCCCAAATGATCCCGAACGTCACGTGCGCACCGTGCGTACCAAGCAACACGAAAAAGCTTGATAAAAACGCGCTCGTTTGCATCGTTGCCCCTTCATGCACGTAATGAATAAACTCACGAATTTCCATAAACAAAAAGCCCGCCCCTAACAAAAGGGTAATGACAAACCAAACGAGCAGTTGCTTCATATTACGTTGTCGCATAAAAAAGACTGCCAAACCACATGTAAAGCTACTTGTCAACAACAATAACGTTTCAATGAGCACATCATTCAGCTTAAAGATGTCGCTTGGCGTTGGGCCACCGGCATAGCGGTGACCTAACACGCCATAGACGGCAAACAACGTCGCAAATAGCACAATTTCTGCTCCAAGAAAAATCCAAAACCCTAAAATATTTAATCGGTTTTGCTCAGTTTGATATTCAAGTGGAAGCGAATGATTGACGTTAGCCGACATGGTTTTCCGTCCCCCCTTCTACATTTCTCCACGTTCGTTCGGTTTGCTTAATTTCATCGACGCTTACGTAATAGCCGTCATTGTAATCAAACGAACGGATAATAAGCCCAACGACAATTCCAATTGCCGCAACAGCTGCCGCGATATGTGCTTCAAAGACGAGGAAGAAACCTGTAATTCCAAACACAACCGCCATATAAAACGGCAATCCGGAGTTGCTTGGCATATGAATTTTCTTGATGTCGCTTTCTTTTAATGTGAGCGTTTCCCCACGTTTTTTCATATGCCAAAACGCATCTAATTGTTTCACTTCTGGCACGACCGCAAAGTTATAAAACTGTACTGGCGATGCCGTCATCCATTCAAGCGTACGTGCATCCCATGGATCGTGGGACACATTGCGCTTCGCATAACGGAAGCTCCAATAAATGTTATAACAAAATACCGCAAAACCGATCGCTAAAATAATCGAGCCGATCGCAGATACAAGGAAAAGTGGCGCAAAGCCGGATTCTGCTGAATACGTATAAGCGCGACGAACGGCTCCTTTTAAGCCAAGGAAAAACATCGGCATAAACGTCACGTTAAATCCGATTGTAAATAGCCAAAAATGATATTTTCCAAGCTTTTCATTTAACATAAAGCCAAACATTTTTGGCCACCAATAATACAATCCTGCAAATACCGCAAACACAACACCTGGAATTAATACGTAATGGAAGTGTGCGACTAAAAATAACGTGTTATGGTATTGAAAGTCTGCTGCTGCCATCGCCAACATGACGCCGGTCACTCCACCAATGACAAAGTTTGGCACGAAGGCAAGCGCCCATAACATCGCAGTTGTAAATTGAATGCGTCCTTTTCGCATCGTAAACAGCCAGTTGAAAATTTTCACCCCGGTCGGAACGGCAATTAACATCGTTGTAATCGAGAAAAATGAGTTTACCGCAGGCCCTGCATCCATCGTGTAAAAATGGTGCACCCATACGATCATACTTAAAAATGCAATACCAACAATAGAAATGACCATCGATGTATATCCATACAACGTTTTACGTGAAAACGTTGCAATGACTTCAGAGAAAATTCCAAACGCCGGCAAAATAACAATATATACTTCCGGATGGCCCCAAAGCCAGAACAAGTTTGCCCAAAGCATATCGCTTCCGCCTGAAGAAAGCGTAAAGAAATGTGTTCCGTACAAGCGATCAAACGTCATTAACGCTAATGCAACGGTGAAAATCGGAAATGCGGCAACGATGATAATGGACGTAATCAACGTCGTCCACGTAAACATCGGCATTTTCATTAATGTCATGCCTGGGGCACGCATTTTTAAAATTGTGACGATAAAGTTAATCCCCGTCATTAACGTACCGAGCCCTGCAATTTGCAACGCAATCGCATAGTAGTTGTTTCCGATTCCTGGACTAAACTCTTTTCCAGCTAGCGGGAAATACGATGTCCACCCTGCATCTGGTGAGCCACCAACAACGAACGAAATGTTAAATAACATCGCTCCGCTAAAAAATAACCAAAAACTAAGTGCGTTCAACTGCGGAAACGCGACATCGCGCGCTCCAATTTGCAAAGGGACAACAACGTTCATTAAGCCGATCAAAAATGGCATCGCCATAAACAAAATCATAATCACGCCATGCGTTGTAAAAATTTCGTTGTAATGCTGCGCATCTAAAAAGCTCATTTCTGGTCGAGCCGTTTGCGCCTTCATTAACAAGCCGTCCATTCCACCGCGGAAAAACATAAGTACACCAGATAAAATGTACATAATCCCGATCTTTTTATGGTCGACGGTCGTTAGCCATTCGCGCCATAGCCAACCCCATTTTTTAAAGTACGTTAATCCAACAACAATCGCAACGACAGTTAGTACGATCGCAATTTGTGAACCGACAAGAAGCGGGTCTCCCCCAACAAGCATTTCATTCCACTTAATGCCCATGATGTTCACCTCCGCTATCACTCTCTAAAGCTTGTTGTTCATCTTCTTCGTTACAATTGGATGATGAACTAGATTTATAGTTGTCTTCATCAGTAAAAGTTTTTCCTTGATACCCATGGCCACGATATAGCTCTGGGTTTGTGTACGTCTTGGAATGTGCATCCGCATGATTCACCCATTGTAAATGTGTACCTATAAATGTTAACCGTCCTAAATGTGTCGGCAACAATAATTCCTCATATTTTTCTTTCGTTAATTTCGGTGCCTTTTGTTTTACTTCTTGCACCCATTTTTCAAACTCTTTTGGCGTTTGCGCTAACACTTCAAACTGCATATGCGCATACCCACGTCCATTAAAGTTCGTATTTCGTCCTTCATACGATCCTGGGCGCTCCGCAACAACGTACAATTCCGTTTCCATTTTGTTCATCGTATATTTTTGCCCAGCTAATGCCGGTACCCAAAACGACTGCATTGTCGATGCGGAAGTCATTTTAAATAATACAAGTCGGTTTGCCGGAATATTGACATAGTTTACTGTTTCAATATTTTGTTCCGGGTAGCTAAAAATCCATTTCCAATCTGCCGACGTGACATGAATGACAAGTGGCTCTTGATCTTCGTACCCTTTCGGTGGTTTTTCTAAATCGTATAACGTTCTAACTGTTGGAATCGTTAATGCAATAACGATTAAAATCGGAATCACCGTCCATACAATTTCAAGCACCGTACTTCCGTGTTCCTCAGGCGGCTCCTCTCCCTTTCGCTCAGGTCGATCGCGATATTTCCATACGATATAAGCGAACAAAGCAAATACAACGACAACGACAAGAAGCATCCACCAAATCGACCAGTTAATCAACTCCGTAATGCTTCGTGCAGCTGGTCCTTGTGGTTGAAAAACGACCATCTCACAGCCTCCAAGGAGCGGAAGCAATCCAGCTACTAATAAGGAAAACAAACGCTTCATCTTTCTTCACCTCAACAAAAATTGTGATTCATTGAGCATCTCGATAAATGAGTAACGAACGAAATTTATTAACTTTGTAGTATTAACACTATTGAAATGATTTTAACATGTATTGTAAAAATAATTGTGACGAAAAAAGGAAGGAAGAAACTGCATTGAGGGGAAAATAAAAAGCAAAATCATTGACAAAAAGAAAAAAGCTTTTCTCAACTTTAAAAAATAAGCGAGAAAAGCGTTGTTTTTTGTATAATACATGGAAATGAAAAAAGAAATAGGATGTTCGTTTGAAAATGTGTCACATTTTCGTTAAATTTTTTTCGAAATTTGTTCAAATTTATTAACCAAAAACAAAAAGTACCCCGTTGGGAACATTTTTTCATCTCAATAACTTCCGCACCCATTTGAGCGCATGTGGAAAGTTTGGATAACGCAAAGGAATATCAAATTTCGTTGTCTGTTTGAGCACACTTTTGTAATGAGTAAATGCATCAAAACTTGCTTTTCCATGGTATGCACCAATTCCGCTTTGTCCAACGCCGCCGAATGGTAGATGTGGGCTGGCGATGTGCATGATCGTGTCGTTAATACATCCTCCACCAAAACTAACTTGTTGTAATACTTGTTGTTGCACATCGCGATCTTCTGAAAACAAATAAAGCGCAAGTGGCTTTTCGTAATCGTTGATCATTTGGATTGCTTCATCCATTGTCTTAAACGTAACGAGCGGCAATATCGGTCCAAAAATTTCTTCTTTCATAATGTCATCTTCCCACGTCACATCCTCTAGCAACGTCGGCTCGATCCAACGTTGCTCAATGTCATACGTTCCACCATGTACAACGATACCATTTGTTAAAAAACGAACGAGCCGTTCAGCATGACGAACAGTAACAATACGACTATACGCATCTTTATCACCGTATAACTGTTCTATATACTGCTTCATTCGCTCAATCAACAAAGATTTCACCGAAATATGAACGAGCACATAATCAGGCGCAATACACGTTTGCCCAGCGTTTAAAAATTTTCCCCATACGATTCGTTTGGCAGCTAAATCAATATGCGCGGAGGCGTCGACGATCACTGGGCTTTTTCCGCCAAGTTCCAGCGTGACAGGCGTTAAATGTTTCGCTGCCGCTGCCATGACGATTTTTCCAACCGGCACGCTTCCGGTGAAAAAAATATGGTCAAAGCGTAAATCAAGCAGCTGCTGGCTGACGTCCGCACCGCCCTCTACGACAGTAACATACTCTTCCGGAAACGCTTCGGAAACTATTGTTTTTAACAATGCCGACATCGCCGGCGTATATTCAGACGGCTTCACTACCGCACAATTTCCTGTCGCAATCGCGCCGATAAGCGGACTCATCGCAAGCTGAAACGGATAATTCCATGGCGAGATAATTAAAGTGACCCCATATGGCTCTGGATATATGTAACTTTTTGACCCAAAGTGCGTCAACGGCGTCGGCACACGTTGTGGCTTCATCCAATCGCTCAGTCGCTTCGTGATAAAATGGATTTCTTCATACACGATCCCGATTTCTGTGGTATATGCTTCCAACGGCGATTTATGCAGTTCTTTTGCTAGTGTATCGATGATTGCTTGCTCATGCGCTTGAATCGTTTCTTTCAAACGAGCAAGCTGCGCAAGCCGAAAAGACAACGAAAGCGTCGCCCCTGTGCGAAAATACCGCTTCTGTTTTTGCACAATGTCATTCATCGCTTTCCCTCTCTTTAAATACATATTCCATATCAGATAAATACCTATAAAACTCCCTCGGATGAATGCGCTTAATCGATCCAATCTGGGCTGGAAATCGCCGATAATTGGTCGTAAGTATGTAATCACATTCCTCTTGAATAGCTGTTATCCAAACATGAAAGTCTTCTTGATCAAAACGATAAAGTGGCTCAGACATTTCTTGCGAAGTAATAATCTGCTTAGCAGTTTCGTGATCGCATCCGCTTAACTCGACCAATACTTCTCCAATCGGACGATTCTCTTGCATGATTGTTTCAACACTATACCGACCAACTAAGCTATTAACAGGAAGGTTTGTATAGTACCGAAAGATTGGACATAAAAATTCGTTTAAAAATGCTTCGATTTCTTGCAGAGTGTATATAACCATCTTATCTCCTTTTCCAAGTCCTTGGAAAGCATTTCTAACAAACTCAAATAAACAAACACGTGATATGACTGGCTGAAAGAAATGTGGGAAACGAGCCGCTTTAAGAATCTTTCGGTTGATTCCATCGACTCGCAACGCACCGCATAAAACGGTCGTATCGATCAATACTTTAGGGGGACGCAGGGAATCATAGATTAAATTCATCTACATCCCCTGCCTCTTGGTTCTTTCTATCGATTTGGTGTAGGATTTGCTCTGCACGGTCATCTTGTTCTGGCGTTGTAACAAAAATGTCTTGTGGAATTCTCCAATGACCGCCATCTGTTTTATATGCCCCCGGGAATCTTCCAGTTTCACACATTCGCCGAATCGTTTGGTCACTTAACCCGAGCTTTTTCGCTACTTCAGTCGTCGTGTAATAAGCAATAGCAGTCTGTCTAGATGGAAATGAAACGATAGAGGTTGGTAGCTGGTAGTTTTTTATTTTATTGTTTAATTTAGCACTTTCACTTAACAGGGAAACAAGCAATTTTTTGCGAACATTCAGCGAATCCCCTTCCGCTATTTCGGACAGTTGTTCAATATAATCCACTAAATATTCATACGCCTTCTCCTGTTCTTTCGTTGTATAAGCCTCTCGCATTTTCTTTTCGATGTCCCGAAGCAAGGAAAGGTGCTCCTCATTTGGCAATGAAAAGCGAATGGTTGAAAAAACAGGGAGCGTAATCCCTAGTTGCCAAAAAGATTTTTCAATTGCTGCTTTAAATACAGCTTTCGCCTTTTCACTATTAATTTGCGAAAGAATGTACACACTATCCCACATATGTTCTTGTTCTCGGTCGATGGCACGTGTCACTTTTCCCACCTCCTGTTAAAATTATTTTACTACCAAAACTCCAACAAAATCAACAATTCAAATAAAATCAACATATCCCTCCACCTCCCTCCTCAACTGTTCCACAAGCGCCTCTTGGTATCCTGCTTTTTTCCGCCGCAACATTTCTTGTTTTACTGCTTGCAAGTCATGAAGCGTCACCGATTGCAATTTCGCTAAGCGCTCGCCCGGCAACAGAACGGTCGGTTTTGTCGCCAAATAATCAGAATAGTCGTAATGCCAAAGCCGAACAGATGAAGCGTATCGTTCAGCAAGGCGCTGCGCCATTTTTAATCCTTCTGGGTCAAAATCGCCCGAATAATAAAGGGTAACCCCTTCTTTTACGAGTAAATCAAGCAGCCATATCGTCGCTAAATTCAATTGACCATTTGTGCTGATGAGCGGCACGTTCGCGTCTAATAGCGTCGAAAACACGCCGGCATTTTCGACGACAAAGACGTTGTTGCCTACGGACGGATACGCCCGCACTAGCGGCATCACTTCCCGCAGCGGAACATTTAGCGCCATATTCGTTTTACATGCGGCAGCGAAAACAGGATGGCGGCCTTTCTCTGTTTCTGCCATCACGCCAGCGCATGTCACAAAGTTTAATACATCTTCCCGCAACAGCCGGTACGACTGCAACAGTTCGTTCACGTCTTCTACCGACGAAAGGTCGTATTCGGTATCCGCATAAAATTGCAGCGCCGAAAGCAATAGCTTCCCCGCAAGCGTATGCAAATCAAACGTATGTGGGTCGTTCGCTACTTTTTGCGCAAAAACGGGCAAGCGAACGTAGGTGGACGGAAGCTGTTCGAGCGCGCGGCAAACAGCAGAAAGCGCCGCCTCTAACGCGTGATGGTTTTGTTGATACGCTAATTGCACAAACCGCTGTTTTTCTACCGCCATCAACCAATCGCGCTGTGCCCGATACATACTTATAAGTCGTGCAAAATACGCTTCTTTTTCGCGCTCTGCTTCTATCTGCTGTTCTTTTTTCGTCACAAGCGGTTCGCCAAAATAGCATGACAGCAACTCCACGAGAGAAATGCCAGCAAACCTTGTATTCGCAAGCTGTTGTTCAAACGCCGCGAGCGACACGCGGCTCATTTCTTTGCCAAAAAACGACGCGATCGCTTCCTTTTCCTCCGCCGAAAAAGACGAAACGGAAATCGTACCCCCAATGCGGCCAAGCGATTCGTATTTCTTTTTCATTTCGCAAAAAAGGCGGTGAAACGAACGTTCACCGCGAAAAAATTGCACCGCCTCATCTAATCGGTTCAATGATCTCACCCTTTCTTGCATCCTCGACGACAAGCTGCTTTACTTTTCCGTTCCAATAATAGCGAATGACCGTCACGAACGAAGCATTTTTCGGACGAACGAGTTCGCAAATCGATAGCGCCGGAACGGTATCATAATCGCCCCAGAGCGCTTGCGAGTTCATCACATAGTTAAACCCAAGCTGCTCGACAAGCCCGAACATATTGCGAATATTATTTTCGTCTACCCCCGCGAACGCTTCATCCAACGAAATAATGTACGGCGCATCGTCTGCTGCTTCTTGATAGCGCGAATACGTCGCGGCAAACAAAGGAATATACATCGCCATCGCTTTCTCCCCGCCGCTAAATTGATAGAAACGTTGGTTCGTCAACTCCCGTTTCGGTTCATTCGTTTTTTGGTAATAAAGGGTAAACGAAAACCATTTCCGATAGTCTAATACTTCTTTAATAATTTGGTGGAGCGTATTGCCTTGGCCGCGCTCTTCTAGCAATTCGCGCGCCCGATGAATTTTCGAGCGGAAATGTTTCGTCACTCGCTGCAAATCTTCCTCTTTTAATAGCCGCGAGTTCATCCGCAACAACTCGACAAGCTCTTTCGTATCCATCTCTTCTTCCGTTTCCGCGGTGCGCGGCTTCCATTGAATAAACAACACAAGCCCGGAAGACGTGTCGAGCTGCTGCATTAGTTCATTCATATCTTTTACCCAACGCTCCGCCCGTTGAATGCGGCTGCGCAAAATTCGACCGATCGTTTTTAAAATAATTTCTTCATACAATTCGCGGTCTTGCTCTTTCATATATTCCCGCTGCAAGAAAATGTCGTTCTCGATTTCACGCAATACATAAAATGGTGATACGCGCTGCCCTTTATAATCAAGCAAAAGGACGATGCGGTCTTGCTTTTCTCTCCATCCGGAGACTTTTAATTCCATTTCTTCGTCTAGCTCGATATCCGTAAACAAATTGTCCTCCTCAGCTGCGACGGGCTCTTGGTTGAGCCGGTATTCCGTTAAATTCGCCGACTCTTGGAAAAAGACGCTATTTAATCGGTTCACAAGCGACGTTCGAGCTTCTTTCGCTAGCGCCCCGTATTGCTGCATCGCTTCTTTTGCTTTTTCCAACCAATCAGAACCGTGAAGCTCTACAAGCTCAAGGGAAAGCTCTCGCGCAAACGACCGCTTCCACGCCTCCGCTAGCCGCTTCGCGAACGTTTCTTTCACCGAAAGCTGCGCGCATTTTTCACGAATGGCTTTCAGCTCATGCTCTAGCGCAATGCGCTCGTTCATTTTCGCTGGCATTTCTCGCTGCAAAAATGCCAACCGGTCGCGGACGCGCTGAATTTCCGCTTGAACTTCTTCTGCGCCCATTAGTTGCAGCGTCCGCTCGATTTCTTGCCGTTTCAGTTCGAGTTTTTGCTGCTCTTTTGCGAGCATATGCCGTTCGCCTTTCGTTTCGTCGATCTCTTGTTGCAACGTTTCTAACTGCTCTGTCCGATGGTGAATCATGTCAAGCAAATGGAGAAACTCCCGATGGATCATTTGCAATTCATGAAGCCCGCGCATATACGATTTCATAAAAACAAGCGCCTGTTCATAGCCGTCTTTGGAAAACTCTAAATCGAGCCCCTCGGTTTGCTCGCGCAACGTTTGTTTTGCTTGTTGCCAATCGCGGGCAAGCTGGGCTAACTTTTCGTTTTTCTTTTCCCATTCGCGTTGTTTGCTTATTATCATTCGCTTCGTTTTTTCCCGTTCTTCAAAGGCTGCGCGCATGTCGCGGTCGGTTGGAAAGGCACGAAACCAGCGGGTTATTTGCGCAATCGTCTGATCGAGCTGTTTTAGCATGTCGGTTTCCTCATGAAGCTGGGCGCGAAGTTCGTGGAGTTCTGCTTCGAGTGCGGCGATCTTTTCTAGCCGCCAACGCTTGCGGGCAGTGCGTCCGATAAACAACGCTTTTTCCCGCGCCGGGGCATGCCCTTTGATTAAGCCGAGCGTATAACGCCCTTCTTCATGAAGCATAAACGTTCCGTCCATTTCTCCATCGGCAAGAACGATGCTTTGAAGTACTTCGTTAATGCGCGTTTTGGATACTTTGCATCCTTCATCTACATCCGGCTGCAAATAGTCTGCCAATGTATGCGCCAGTTCGACGGGGCGTGGAACAATCACTCGGTCACACGTTACTTCGACATCGGTTTCTGTAATTAACGCATCAAGTAGCCCTGCATGATACAATGCCGATTCAATCCGCTCCCGAAGCGGTTCTGGTACATGGTCTTGAAATTCCACCCCTGCATAAAACGGGACAAAAGCAATCCCTTTCTCATCTAGCTCCGCCCGCGCAGCGATCGTTTGTTCATCGCGCGTGAGCTCGGGGTCTTTTTGCGTTTTCCATTGGTTCCATTCGGCTTCTTTTGAGGCAATTTTTTCTTCTAATAACGTGCACGTATGCTTTTGCTTCATTTTTTCTTCGTTTTTTCGATTGAGTGCTTCGTAATACGCTTCCGTAAACGGTTGCTTCATCTCATCGACGTGATACGTTTCGTATAGTTCGTGAAGGCGCTGTAAAAATAGTTGGACAGAGGGTTCCGGTACGGAAACGTCTTGGTCTTGGCATTGTTCGAGCCAGCGAAATACTTCTTGTTGGAAACGCGCTTTTTCGTTTTCTAACAGTTCGAGCCATTTCGCTTCTTCATGGCGCAATTCGTCTACTTCCCGCTGCAGCTCCCCTGCCTCTTTACTCGTTTCTTCATAGCGCGCCTTCATTTCGTCATGGCGTCGCCAAAGCGCAATCGTTTGTTCTAGTTTTTCAACGTATTCTTGCCCTTCTCGCTTCCAGACGGTAAAGTCAAATTTCGTTTGGCGCTGTCGAGCAAAGTCCGCTTCGTTAAGAGCATGGGCAGAGAAGGAACTTTCCATCGCATCATGCCGTAAGTCTTCTACTTGCTGCGTGAGTTGCTTTTCCGTCTGGTACCGCCGGTCTTCGTCTTCTTCTAACTGGCGCTTATAGCGGCGTTCGAGCTGCTCTTTTTCATCGATTTGCCGCAATAGTTTTTGGTGCTTGTCATGAATGTCGCGTATTTCTTGTTGGACTCGCTCATATTCTTTCGCCGCTTGAAACACTTCGTGGCTCGCTAACTCTAATTCTCGTTGATGCAATACGTCCTGTTCGTTTGCAAGCGTTTGAATGTATTCGCTCAAATTGACAAGGTGCGCTTGCTTTTCCTGTTCCTCCGCAAGCCATTGCTTTTCTTCTTCTGCTAGCCGCTTCACTTGTTTGTCAGCCTTTATCCATTCGCTTGCTTTTTCCGCGATCATATACTCGTTATACGCTCGATATTGCGCACAAAGCCGTTTTAGTGATTGCTCATCGCGCTCTAGCTGCTCTAGCTGCTGTTTCGTTTGGTCCATATTTTCAATCGTTTCCGATAAATGGCGCAACTCGTCATCTGTCAACGCCGGAAGCGAGCTTTCTAAAATTTCGTAAATAACCGTCGGCTTAAAATCTTTCGATAGCTTCGGGCTACGCAATTGAATCAACAGCTCAATTAATTCTTGAAACGCCTCCATCGATTCAAATCGGAAAACGTGCTTATTGACGAGCTCCATATATTCTTTTTGCGAATCAACGACCGTTCCGCCGTTGCCAAGTACATTTGCTAGTTCGCGTTTGGTGAGCGGGATTTTTTCCGTTCCGTCCGCTGATTTTTCTGTTTTATATAAAAATAAATCGCGGCCGATGCGGCGGTTATCAAAAACGACGAATCCCCAAAAGTCCATATTTTTTTGCCGCTTTGCCCGTAAGCCAATCCCTGTCGTTACGTATTGTTCCGTCTGCATTCGCTTATATTCTAAAAATAAATAGCCTGTCCGCTCATCGCGATCGACAATTTCCTTTTCGCCAAGCAAGTAATCTTCCATTTTTCGTGCCCGAGAACCGAACGGGTCCAGCCGGTCGGGCGTTTTTTTTCCGTCCAATAAGACAGGAAGCAAGCTTTGCATCGTTACTGACTTCCCAGAGCCGTTCGTCCCGCGCAACAACAACTTGCCGTCTGCAAACTCGAAATATTGTTCGTCGTAATACCAAAAATTAATTAATCCCGCGCGATGAAGCACCCATTTATTTGTCATCATCGTCTCTTCCTTTCGTTGTAAAGTCGTCTGGATATTGACCGACAAGCCGTCCAAGCAGCGGATAAAGCACGACCATGCCCGTTTCCTGTTCATATTCTGCCATCTTCCAGTCTTTTAAAGCAGAAAGAAGTTCGGAGGCGAGCTGTGCCGTCGTCATTTCACGATACGTTTTGCTCCAGCCTTCGCCATACTGCTCGCTGCACCGGTGAAGCAGCTGCTGAAAATCGGACATCGTCATGTGGATTTGCCCGTATTCATCCGGTGGATAGTTGTCCAAATGAGCGCGAACGACAGAGGCAAAATGAAGGATAATATCCGACGTTCCCTTTTGATCTGGAAATAACGTATACACATGTTGCCGTTCTGGAATCGTCAGCAAGGCGGCATTTTTATATAGTTCGTAGCGAAAATCGGTATGCGCCTCGATATCATCACGCAATCGGTGGCGGAAGTTGCGCAAATAATAAAAGTTTGGGTCGTCTTTTTGCCGGCGATATACAACAGGAGATAAAAAGAGCTGCCGATAAATAAAGTGGCGGCGGTAGTCGTCCGGCGCTGCTTTCCATTCTTCTTCAAGCAGCTGCTCGATCGTTTCATATTGAATGAAGTCTTTCGGATAGGACCTCATAAAATAGCGGGACAGTACAGGAACTTCATACAACGCTTCTTCGTCTTCTTGGTTGGCAAACGCCTCAACTTCCCCGTCGACGTGATGTATAATCCCGATTTGCTCGGCTGTTTTTAAGACGCGAATTAACGCGCGCCGATGTTGGTAGTTCGTCCAGTCGAGCGCCGTTTCGCCTGGATACATCGCTTTTATTTCTTCACATACATCAGACAATAAAAATTTTTCTTCGACCGCTTTTCCTTCTAAATATGCTAACAAGCAACAAAATAACGCGTAGTCGAGCGGTTCTTGAAACGACTCCATTCCCATCCACGCTTCTGGCTCCGCTGGTATTTTTTCGAGCTTAGCAAAATAGCGGTGGACAATGAGCCGATAGCCGAATTTCTCTTGCACATACCGCTTTAACACTTTTTCACGTTCCCGTATTTTTTGAAAAAGTTCCGGCTCTTTTTCCCGAACAATCCAAAACTGTTCAAACAGCGCGGTTAACGCTTCTTTTGCTTTCTCATCGAACTCTTTTTCCATTCTTTCTCTTCTCCTAATCTAGCAAATGGATTTCGTAATTTGGCATCATGAGTGTGCCATCTTCTGCTTTCAGTATAATCGTTCCTTCGCGTTGGACTACTTTCACTTTCCATCCGTTTTCCGTTTGCACCATCCGGTCTTCTCGCCCCATCGCTTTCGCAATCCACCCGAGCAACGTTTTGCGAATATGCGAAGCAACGACCGGAAGCTCCTGAAGTACAATTTTTCCGTCGTTTATAAGCTGTGTGAGCTCTTCTTCTTCTTTTTGCTTCGCTGCTAAGTAGGCGGTCATCGTTTCCTCTTTTTCTTTTCGCCGATCAATCATTGCTTCTGGCTTTTTCTTTTCTCGGTAGTGGCGAACGCGCGGTTTTACGAGCCATTCTGCCGGCTGTTCCTCCCAAATATCGCGGTACATATTTTCCGTTGCATCGTTTTCGGCGACGATGTGCTTTGTATGAAAACAGCCGAACACAACCGCCGATAATTTATGCGCTTCTTCTATCGTTTCTAATGAAGAAAACCATTTCGCTAAATGCAAGTAATCTTTTTTTCGGCTGCGGAAGTGGTGATGGCGTTCCCCTAAGCGCTGAACGACGCGCGTCATTCGCCGAATCGCTTCGTTTGTCTGCTTTTGTAAAAACGACAGTTCGCTTTCATGCCCGTTTCGTCCTAAAAACCATTCGCTTAAACTGCGCCACGTGTCTAATTTCTCTTCTACTAGCTGTTCACGCGAAAGAATCGCCCCTTCAAAGCGTGGAATGGCAAGCTGGTAAGCGACCACTTCCTCAATAAAACGGCGAACACCGTCCTCTGGCAAGTCTTCGAGCAGTTTTTCAATTTGCATCGACGTTTTTTGCAATGCGACGATAAAATCGCGCAAATAAGCGGTAAACTGTTCTTTATAGACGAGAAATGAATCAGACATCATCCGTTCTTCCATGTTTTCTCCGTTTAAATAGGCAATATAGTCGGCAGAATTTTGGATGATTTTTTTAAAATAATCAAACGTTTCTTCCCACACTTGATTCATTTCTTCCCTTTTTTCGGCAAATCCATCGTGGATAATCGATTCCATTCGGACAAGCGACGCATACAAGCGGTCAAACCGCGTTTTTTCGAGCGAGCCGCCAAACGTCTCCCCTAGCTGCTCAAGCGTGCGAATCATTCGTTCGATTTCGACCGTATATGGGCTGCATTGATAGCGAAACCGTTTCTTTTTAAATTCTTCAATCGTCCGAATATGACCCGTTTCTTGTCTAGCGATTAAGTTTTTCCATTTGACGAGCTGCTCTAGGTCTTGTTGCAGCTCTTCTTCTGTATAATCTTGAAATTCATCGAATTGTTTTAAAAAAGCATACACTTCTTCTGGAAACAAATATTGCCGCATTCGCTCGTGCTGTGTATAAAAATAACGCAAAATCGCACGATACCGATATGCGTTATCAACTACTAAATATTTTGCCTCCGTAATTGGCTTTAGCCATGACGTATCCATCTTTTGCTCCCCTTCTATCCTTCATCTACTATCATTGTAATCGATTCGCCAGCCATTCTCTACTAAAACGTCGTTGGGAAAATGTGCTCACCTATAAGAAGCTTGCTTAAAACACGAACATGTTCGCTAGTCATCCGCTGTCGATTCGTGTAAAATGGAAACGAAAAGGAGGTGAATGGAATGGTGGAACAGCTGCTATACGAAATTCTTCATGAAGTAAAAGCAACCCGAGAAAAAGTCGAATTGCTGGAAAAACGAGTGGAAGCAGTCGAGAAAAGGGTGGAAGCTATTGAAAAAGAAGTATCTTCCTTACGCCAACAAGTACAAGCACTGGACGAGAAAGTTCAAACGCTAGATGGGAAAGTACAAGCACTAGATGGGAAAGTACAAGCACTAGATGGAAAAGTACAAGCGCTAGATGGGAAAGTGCAAGCGCTAGATGAGAAAATACAGTTACTTGACGAACGAACACTCGAAACGAAAGCGATTTGTGAAGCGGTTCGTCACGGTCAAGAGGCGCTCGCCGCAAAATACGATGCACTCGCGCTCGATGTCCACAACATGCAAGGAAACATCACCCGCTTAACAAACATACTAGAAGAAAAAGTACTCCCTGCCCTCACCGACCACGAATCAAGCATCCAAGTATTAAACCATCGTGTATTTAAAGTAGAAAGCACTTTACAAAAGCTTGTACACCTATAAAAATAAAGCGGCATTGTCCGATGGCAATGCCGCTTTGTTTTTATCGTTTATTAATTTCTTCAAGCAATAGCTTATTGACAAGCGGCGGGTTGGCTTGTCCTTTTGTTGCTTTCATAATTTGACCGACTAAAAATCCGATCGCACGGTCTTTTCCGTTTTTGAAGTCTTCGATCGATTGTGGATTCGCGTCGAGCACTTCTAACACAATTTTGCGCAACGTTGCTTCGTCAGAAATTTGCACAAGCCCTTGTTGTTTGACGATTTGCTCTGGATCGCCACCTTTTTCAACAAGCTCTTTAAAAATTTTCTTCGCAATTTTTGACGAAATCGTGCCGTTTTGAATGAGTTTAATCATGCCTGCAAGACTTTCTGGCGTTAACGCAATGTCATGTAATTCTTTTTGTTCTGCGTTTAAATAAGCAGATACTTCGACCATGAGCCAGTTTGAAGCAAGCTTTGGATCCGCACCATTTGCAACCGTCGCCTCAAAAAAGTCTGCCATTTCTTTTGTAAGCGTTAATACTTTCGCATCATACTCTGGCAAACCAAGCTCTTCGACATATCGCTTTTTCCGCGCATCCGGAAGTTCTGGAATGGACGCACGTACGCGTTCTTTCCACTCATCGTCAATATAAAGCATCACTAAATCTGGTTCTGGGAAGTAACGATAGTCTTCTGAACCTTCTTTCGTGCGCATTAAAATGGTTGTTTTCGTCGCTTCGTCGAAACGGCGTGTTTCTTGCTGGATGACGCCGCCAGACAATAAAATTTTCTCTTGGCGCTTCGCTTCGTATTCTAATCCTTGGCGAACGAAGTTAAATGAGTTTAAGTTTTTCAATTCTGTTTTCGTTCCAAATTTGTCTGAGCCAATTGGACGAAGGGAAATGTTCGCATCACAACGAAGCGAGCCTTCTTCCATTTTACAATCGGATACACCTGTATATTGAATGATCGACTTTAATTTTTCTAAATACGCATACGCCTCTTCTGGCGAGCGAATATCTGGCTCAGAGACAATTTCAATGAGCGGTGTCCCTTGACGGTTGAAATCGACTAACGAATAGCCATCACCTGTATGCGTCAGTTTCCCTGCATCTTCTTCTAAATGAATGCGCGTAATGCCGATTTTTTTCTTTTTACCATTCACTTCAATTTCAATCCAACCGTTTCGTCCAATCGGTTGGTCGTACTGTGAAATTTGGTACGCTTTCGGGTTGTCCGGATAAAAATAGTTTTTTCGGTCAAATTTCGTTTCTGTGGCGATTTCGCAGTTTAACGCCATCGCTGCTTTCATAGCATATTCGACCGCTTGTTTATTTAACACCGGAAGAACGCCCGGGTACCCTAAATCAATGACGCTCGTTTGTGTGTTTGGGGGCGCTCCGAATGCGTTTGGACTGCTTGAGAAAATTTTCGATTTCGTTTTCAGCTCGACGTGCACTTCAAGTCCGATGACGATTTCAAAATTCATCACTTATTCCCCCCTTACAACGTTGGTTTTTGTTTATGATAGTCTGTTGCTTGCTCGAACGCATGAGCAACGCGATAAATGGTGCTTTCATCGAAATGTTTGCCGATAATTTGAAGTCCTACAGGCAAGCCATTGACAAATCCGCACGGAATCGAAATACCTGGAACACCGGCAAGGTTCACTGGAATCGTTAAAATGTCGTTTGCGTACATCGTTAACGGGTCGCTCGTTTTTTCACCAATTTTAAACGCTGGCGTTGGCGTTGTTGGCCCGATAATGACGTCGTATTTCTCAAAGACGTTTTCAAAGTCTTGTTTAATGAGCGTCCGCACTTTTTGCGCTTTTTTGTAGTACGCATCATAGTAGCCTGAACTTAATGCAAACGTTCCAAGCATGATGCGGCGTTTCACTTCATTACCGAATCCTTCGCTACGCGTTTGCTTGTACATCTCCATTAAATTTTTCGCATTATCTGTCCGATAGCCGTAACGCACACCGTCAAAACGAGCAAGGTTTGCCGATGCTTCGGAAGACGCTAATAAGTAGTATGTTGCTAGCGCATATTTTGAATGAGGGAGTGATACTTCTTCCCACGTTGCGCCGAGGCTTTCTAACACTTTTAGCGCTTGAAGAACAGATCGGCGAACTTCTTCTGATACACCTTCGCCTAAATATTCTTTCGGCACCGCAATTTTTAAACCCTGAATGTCACCTGTTAAGGCAGAAACATAATCTGGTACATCGACATTTGCTGATGTCGAATCCATTGGATCTAAACCAGAGATGACTTGTAGTAAATATGCGTTATCTTCCACCGTGCGTGTAATTGGACCGATTTGGTCAAGCGAAGACGCAAACGCAACAAGCCCATAGCGAGATACGCGACCGTACGTCGGTTTTAAACCAACGACGCCGCAAAACGCTGCTGGTTGACGAATCGAACCGCCTGTGTCTGATCCAAGCGCAAATGGCACTTCTCCTGCCGCCACTGCTGCTGCTGAACCACCGCTTGAACCACCTGGCACGCGTTCTAAATCCCACGGGTTGCGCGTGAGTTGAAAGCCGGAGTTTTCTGTCGATGATCCCATCGCAAACTCGTCCATATTTAATTTTCCGATCGTCACTGCGTCAGCTTCGTTTAAACGCTCTACAACCGTTGCATCGTAAATCGGGTCGAAGTTGTACAAAATTTTGCTGGCACACGTTGTGCGTAGCCCTTTCGTCACAATGTTATCTTTAATGCCGATTGGCATGCCGAAAAGCAAACCAAATTCTTTCTCCGTAGCTAATTTGTCATCTAACTCTTTTGCTTTCGCGCGCGCTTGTTCTTCGTTTAACGTTAAAAATGCTTGTACTTTTTCTTCTACGTCATGAATGCGCTTAAACGATTCATCCACTAAATCCGAAACAGAAATTTCTTTTTTATGTAATAAACTGTGTAACTCAGATATGCGGTAGTCAAACAATGACATATTCTTCCCTCCTTACTCTAAAATCGCTGGGACACGAAATTGTCCATCTTGATGGTCTGGTGCGTTTTTCAATACGTCTTCTAGCGGAAGTCCAGCTGTCGGTACATCTTCCCGCATCACATTTTTCATATTTAATACATGTGACGTTGGTGGAACATTTTCAGTATCTAACTCATTTAACTGCTCCGCAAACGTAATAATCGCATCTAGTTGTTTCGCAAACATCGCTGCTTCTTCTTCTGTAATCGCTAAACGTGCTAAATGCGCCACATGTTTCACTTGATCGATTGAAATTCGTGACATGTCTTTCACCTCCGATATTGTCGACCTTTCACAATACTATGATGATACCAAACTTTCGCGCAGTGAAGCAACATTTGCCATTCATTTTACTTACAGAAAAAATCATTCATTGACGAAAAAACGATGAACGTTGTAGAATGAAAAAAATTTTTAAAAAAACAACTCGTATAATTTCGGAAATATGGTCCGAAAGTTTCTACCAAACGACCGTAAATCGTTTGACTACGAGGATTGCTCCTCGTATCGAGTTGGAGAGGAGGAACATCTATGAAACGACTTGCTGTAGCTTCAAAACAACAATTAGCCGATGTTGTCGTAAAAAACGGAAAAATTATCAACGTCTTTACACATGAAATTGTCCAAGCGGACATTGCCATTGCCGATGGCAAAATTGTTGGTATCGGTACATATGACGGGCAAACCGTCATTGACGCAAAAGGAAAGTACGTATGTCCTGGACTTATTGACGGACACGTTCATATCGAATCGTCGATGGTCACCCCAAGCGAATTTGCTCGTGTCGTCGTTCCGCACGGCGTCACCACCGTTATTACTGATCCGCACGAAATTGCGAACGTCTCGGGGACAAAAGGCATTGAATTTATGCTAAACGACTCCAATGACATTCCGCTTGATGTATATGTCATGCTGCCATCATGCGTGCCTGCAACCACTTTTGAACATGCTGGTGCGACATTGCACGCCGAACATTTAGCACCGCTTTTTTCTCATCCGCGCGTGCTTGGACTTGCAGAAGTGATGGACTATCCGTCTCTGCTACAAGGAAAACAACAAATGCTCGCAAAACTTTCCGCAGCCTATGCCGCAGGCAAACTAATTGACGGCCATTTAGCTGGTCTTGATGAGACAGCCGTGAACGTGTACCGAAGCGCAAATGTCCATACTGACCATGAATGTGTTACCGTAGACGAAGCGCTCACTCGTGTTCAACGTGGCATGTACGTTTTAATTCGGGAAGGGTCGGTCGCAAAAGATTTAAACAAACTCCTTCCAGCTATCAATACGTATAACGCACGCCGCTTTTTATTTTGCACAGACGATAAACATATTGACGAACTTGTCAATGAAGGAAGTATTGATCATCATATTCGTCTAGCGATTCAATCAGGCATCGAACCGATAACAGCCATTCAAATGGCGACATTAAATGCAGCAGAATGTTATCGCCTATATACAAAAGGCGCCATCGCCCCTGGATACGACGCTGACTTTTTGCTTGTCGAAGATTTATCGTCGTTTTCCATTACGCACGTCTATAAAAAGGGGGCGCTCGTTGCGGAAAACGGACGCGCTACCTTTTCTGTGGCGAAAGCAACTTCGATCGACAAAGCGATTACTCAATCGGTTCATGCCAAAAAGATAACAAAAGAAGATGTGCAAATTTCGTTTACACGCGGAAATCAAGCAAACGTCATTCAAATCATTCCGAATCATTTGCATACGAAACGAATCATCACAGAAGTGGATGTCGAAAATGGCGTCTTTCAACCGTCGATCGAGCGAGATTTATTAAAGCTCGTTGTCGTTGAGCGTCATCGCGGTCTCGGTGTCGGTGTTGGCATCGTCAACGGCTTTCAACTGAAAAAAGGAGCGATTGCTTCATCGATTGCCCATGACTCGCATAACATCATCGCTACTGGAACGAACGATGACGATATCATCACTGCAATTGAACATATTCAACACATAAACGGTGGACTTGTCGTTGTCGAAACTGGACGCGTTTTAGCAGAGTTGCCGCTTGAAATCAGCGGGCTCATGACAGCAAAAAGTTATGAAGAAGTATTAAAGCAATTACAAACCATACACGATGCTTTAGTCGCCATTGGAGCATCAAACGAATTCAACCCATTTATCACGCTCGCCTTTTTAGCATTGCCGGTCATTCCAGAACTGAAATTAACCGACCAAGGTTTATTTGACGTTTCACTGTTTCAATTTATTGATGTAGAAGTATAGGGGGATTTTTTATCTCCTTTTTTTGTCGAATGATGTTATAATATGGTTATGTACAAAGGAGGTGAGAAGATGAGCGAGCAATTATTGGAGAAAATTTTACTCGTCGTCACGGACATTCAAAAAGAGTTGCAGGACATTCGTGAAGAACAACGAGCCATTCGTGAGGAACAAATGGCTATTCGCGAAGAGCAACAAGCCATTCGTGAAGAGCAGAAAACATTCCGCGAAGAAATAAACTCGTTGCGGGAGGAAATGAATGCATTCCGCAAAGAGCAACAGCTCATTCTCGAAGAGCAACAAGCATTAAAAAATGGACAAAAAGAGCTCTACGATCTTATGAATGCTCTTCTCCATCGTCAAGACGAAACGGATGCGAAACTGGAAGCTTTAACGATGGACATCCATCATATGCGCGGTGAAATGACAGCAATGAAGCAAGAAATCCACGCACTAAACGAAAAAATTGACTCCCACTACAAACAATTCAACGAACGTCTCAACAACCTCCAACTTGACGTTGATTTCACCGTTCATAAAACAACGATGACGGAACGAGAGCTTTTCAAAATGAGAAATCGGTTGTTTTCATAGAGAGGGCATTTCCCTCTCTATGAAATTCGATTCATATGCTTCTTTCATTTATCATTCTCTCTATCAAACATCACATCACTTGCAAAAATGGATTAAATAATCCCGAACACACCTACATTGCCTCTAATGTAATCGAGCACATAGTCTTCTCCCTACATAATATCCCAGTGCTCCCATATAAATCGGAGCTGTAAAAACAAAAGAAGAATAAAAAGGAAGCGACGTAATCGTTGCGATCCCTAAAACAACCGCCCAATCCCATTTAAATCCCCATTTTTCATCGACAAAAGAAATGAGCGCCTCTGTTACTGCACATATAAACGGAACAGCTAGTACTGCAATTGGAAAAATGGCAATAAAGAAAGAAAAAGTGCTAAATAATGAGAGCGAAAGGGCAAACGTGACAAACGCCAACAAAACTCCTATTAAAAATTTTTTCACTTATACTATCCCCTTTTAATATAAAATTACTTACTCACTGC
The DNA here is from genome assembly GCF_014201585.1 of Anoxybacillus tengchongensis. Lineage (GTDB taxonomy): Bacteria > Bacillota > Bacilli > Bacillales > Anoxybacillaceae > Anoxybacillus > Anoxybacillus tengchongensis. The sequence continues at coordinate 36,556 of NZ_JACHES010000007.1, read as the reverse complement.
GATTTTCTTATTGGGGTACCAAGGAAATAAATAATTGACATTTGTACCTGCAGCATCAGGATTAAATTGATACAGAGTTTTCCATGTTCCACCATTATCCGATCTATAAATTTCATGCCAAGGATACTGGTCATGACTACCATTAATATAAGTAACTCCACTTTTTTGAATATTTAAACTATAGCTGTAATCAATATTCGGTGGGACATCCATGCGAAACGGCAATCCAACAGAATGGGAAATTTGAAATTGTGCTTCACTGGATGTAATCCATTCCTTTACAGCCGTTATACCTGATGTCCCAGCATTTTTTCTTGCCAATTCCGTTGAACCACATGTACCATTATCATTTTTATTATAGCGAATAGAATCGCTTGTGTATTTTGAAAATCCATAAGTCCTATCTTGCCAATAAATCGAGAGATCGACTCGAGTACGATAAGTGCTAGCAGAAGCAGAAAAGTCACGATTGTCTCCCCCATAGCAGTAACCATCTGGTGCGGATATTTTAGCGGGCTTAATAAATGTTGGTATTATGTCAAGAAAATGGACACGTAAAATCGAGAAAAACTTTAAAACCCTACTACCGCACTTCGTTTGGTGGCCTCTTGAGAAGGAAAACGGTTTGGTAAACCCTTCCCCTCCTCAAGAGGAAAGATGCCCCTTATATCGTGACTTTGTGGAGAGAAGAGTTCACTGCTTTTTGCCTTGCTGATACATCTTCTCATATGCCATCGGAGACATGTACTCATTAGCGGAATGAATTCGCTCGGCATTATAAAAACACTCAATATATTCAAAAATCCGATGTTTGGCCTCTTCCCTTGTTGCAAAGGTCTCGTGAAAAATCAGTTCCTTTTTGATGATGCTGTGAAACGATTCCGCACATGCGTTATCATAGCAGTTTCCTTTTCGACTCATGCTGGTTTGCATTCCGTGCTGTCGTAAGATGACTTGATACTCGTTCGATGCATATTGGCTCCCTTGATCCGAATGGTGAATCAGACCTGGTTGAGGCTTTCTCTCGTCGATGGCTCGGTTTAACGCTTTGATCACTAACTCTTTTGTCATTCGCTCGGAAAGACACCAGCCAACGATTTTACGAGAAAACAAATCCATGACCGAAGCTAAATACAGCCATCCTTCTTTCGTCCAAATATACGTGATATCCGCCACCCATACTTGATTCGGCTCATCTGCTTCAAACTGCTGATTCAATAAGTTAGGATACACAGGCAAATGATGCTGCGAGTTTGTAGTTGCCTTATATTTTTTCTTTGTTTTTGAACGAATATCACCATCTTTCATGATTCTGGCGACCGTTTTTTGAGATACCTTAACCCCTTGTTTCGGAAGGATTTTTGTGATTTTTGGACTGCCATACGTTTCTCTTGACTCGATATGAATCTTTTTGATTTGCTTTTTCAATGCTTCCTGTCTTTTCTTTTGTTGACTTTCTGGTCGTTTGACCCATGCATAGTATCCACTTCTTGAAACGCCTAAGACTTCACACATCTTCGCCACGCGAAACTCCTTTCTATGCGTATGAATGAATGTATAAATTACTTCTGGTTTTTGGCGAAGATGCTCATGGCCTTTTTTAAGATCGCGTTTTCCTCCTCCAGATCCCGAATACGTTTTTGAAGTTCACGCTTTTCACGATCTTCCGGCTTAAGGTTTCCACTCCCCACAAAGCTATGCTCATCATCTTTTTTATAATCTGCGACCCATTTGTGAAGAGTTTTTGGCGAAATATCGAGTTGTCTTGCGGTTTGAGCGACCGCCTTTCCTTCCTCGACAACTAATTTTACTGCATGTATTTTGAATTCTTTATCAAAACGTCTTGTCATTATAGACACCCCTCATCATTGATAGATTTACTGTACATTTCTCTATTCGTTGTGTCTATAATCTAGACTAACATCAGATAAACCCTTCGCTGTGCCAAGGAGAACATGGAATATCGGAGCGAAGCGAGGATATGCCGCGAAAGCTCCTTGACACACCTGTTCCTTGACAACATGAAGGCGACCGGCAGGAGACTTGTCGGACTTACCTACCATACGTCCAGTCTCCGGTCCATGTTTTCTATCAAAGGGGAATTTACACAATAATTTGGACTTGACCAAAAACCCAAATTGCCTCGTCAGGTAGATATTAGAGTTTTCCCATGCATGAATAATATTGTTCGTTTTCGGATTTTTCTTATTATATATGTAAATCAGTAATTTTAGATGTTCTTACATATATAAATTTCAAAAAAAGAGACTCCTGCTTTATTTTATATTGCAGGTGTCTCCATCACAGTTATTAACCGGAATAATTATTCTGGTTTTAGCTATATAATTGTAGAGTTTATGACCAAAAACAAAGTAGCTTGATAATTTTAAAGGTAACCAAAATAACATCATCAACGGAAGTCTTGCTGAAATAGAAGCGATTGCGTCAATACCTTTTGTGATTTTTCCTGTTTCTAAGTTTATACAATACATTTCTTTTTCAAGGTCAGTGATAGGTATATTTAAATTATTTTCTTCTCTAATACTCTCTAGTTCAATAAGGTTAAACCAATCTAGCTTATGAATATTTTCTTTAACTCTCATACAGATTGGACACCAGCTATCATACAATACTAAGATTTTACTCACCTTATGCTACTCCTTTTTTTAAAATTTTCACATCTTATGTTTATAATAAGGGGTGATATCAAAATCATCAAATTAATTAATTTCGAAAGGATTTGAATATTCAAATACACTCATCGCGCTTTACGTCTCGTTATTTTTAGCATTTTTTATACCTATAATATTGTTGATTCACGAGAACGCGATTGTTCAATTATATTGGGTAATAACATACACTGTAGGAATACGCCAACAAAAGCAAGCACCACAAAAAACAACCAACAGAAGGAAATATTTCTTGTTAATAAATATCCTACAATGAAGGGACCGATCGCGTTACTGATTCCATAGAGGAGCTGATAACTCGAAATGCTTTTCCCTCTTTTCTCAGCCGGACCAATTTCCCCCACAATTGTTGCAGACGCTGGATAAAAAAGTTGTTCTCCACAACTAAAGAGAAGAATTCCGACGAAAAGAAGTGGAACAAAAAAGTTCAAGTGTGCAGATGCTAAAAATGTACTTCCTAAGAAAATGATATAAGATAAGCCTAAAACAACCGAACCGACGATTATTTTTTGCAAATCGTTCAAGCGATGTGTAAAAAACAACAGCGGAACCTGAAGGACAATAACGGAAAGGCTGTTTACTGTAAATAACAAACCAGAAATCCAGCTAAGGTCTGGACTTATCTCCTTTATAAAAGCAGGCATTGCGAAAACTAAAACAACGTACATAAAGGTCATCGGAGCAACTGCTACCAAAAAACGCATTAAGTTTGAGTCGTATGAAAAACGAATAGCCCAAACCTTTTTGGAAATCGGCTCTTTTTTTATAATTGATTGGTTGCGCAACGGAATTTTTGCAATCAACACGGCTGCAATAAGAAAACTGAATGCATCTATGAATATTAACGTCCCATAAGCAAATGGTGTATTAAATATTGCTATGATACCTGTACCTATGAGCATTCCTAAAGAATTCCCCAAATTCCGTAAACTTCGAGAACTTCCAAACCACATCGTTCTATTCTCGCTGGAGACAAGTTGTGAGATGATCGTTTGGTTCACAACTGGCCATGCCCGCTGTCCCCAGACAACAATGGTCGCTGCGATTGTCAATCCCCAAATATTATGGAATATCAAATATCCAAGAGTTCCGATTCCTCGTAACCAAAAACTTGCAAGAGCAGCAGGCTTTGCACCTAATCGATCCACGATTACACCGCAGACAGGTATGGCCAGTAATCCAGCCAATGCACTAATCGATAGCATTTGACCTACTTGCTCCAACGAAAGACCACTCGTCTTTAGAAAAAAAAGAACTAAAAATGGCATGGTTAACCCCGATCCGAACGAATCTAGAAACAATGCCCCTAGAAAGGGCGCACTCCAAGGTTGTGAATGAACTACTTTCTTTATTTTCGAATATTGAGAAACTAGCAACTTCATGACATCTACACCTTACCCTAGTAACTTTTGTTCAGCTGTAGAAGAAAGAGCTTTTGGCAGGGCAATTTTAAAATCTGCCGGTACGTTTTCACTTAGCTCAATGCCGGCGCGAGCATATGGACCTATTTCATCTTTTTGTCCAGCTCCTGTTACATACATGGCCACTTCATGTACTCCGTCAATACCGAGTTTTGATTCTACTAAACTTTCCTTAAAAGCTGCCGTCGTGAAAACGCCTAAATTATGTGCTGTTCCCGCTAACAAAAAGTTTTGCGCGTAGTGAGCGGTTTCATAATGCATAAGTCGATAAATGCGTGCGCCTTTGTATTTCCATTTAATTCGATCTATAACACTTGTATAAAAAACTGTAACGGATGCATCCAGAAAGTAGTCTTGGCCATACAATGCTTCACCCAAAAATGATTTAACATCATCCATCTTAGAAAGAAGATGCAGGGCGTGATGTTTTTGACAATAATGATAAATGCCTCTTTCCAGACCTTCACAATTATTTATGACTGGATATAATTCCGTTGCATGCCGACCTCCAGGCGAAGGAGCGACCTTCTTTGCAACCCGTCCAAAGAACCGAGTCGAATTTGTGAAGAGGATTCCGCCTGTATAATACAGAAGATCGGAAAGTTCTTGTAGCTTGATTGATTCCGGCAAAAAGTTTCGATAGGTTCTTCGAAGTGTTAAAGCATCGGAAATGGTCATATTTGATAAGGTACTAGGTTTAGGCAAAGTGATATTTGATTTTTCACAGTTACATTTATATGTAGGGGGAGGTGATTCGGATGATTCCATAAATTCCTCACCCACTTCATCGGACGACTTATAATTGGCATCACGGCTTTCAAGATGGACAAACCAAGTGGATTCTCCCCACTCTGCCCATTCCATAACTATTTCTGAGGTTTGTGATTGTTTTTGTTCGTTTGCGGAAATGAGAACACCGACATCAATCAACTTATTAACAATAGCTTGTATTGTGTTTTTGGAGATGGTCTTCTCTAGCCTATGTAAAGTCTCTTCTGGGTTCCCTGTGAATGCAGAGACGACACTCATGACTTTCGAGTCAACTTCGAAACGACGATGTTGCGATGGTATCCTCAATTGAGGCTTCCTGTTGACGTAAGTAATAACCAAGTCTGGTGCTAGTTTGTATTTATAAATATCTTCCATTGACTCCTTTTCCCCTTTTCGTTAGCTATGGTCTCCTATAGGGAGACGAATCTCGATTCCTTCAGGCAGTACTTGTCCATATTCAATATCTGATCGCGTAGTCTTATCAAACACAATATGGCCCATACCGGAGACGTACATCGCAACTTCGTGAATCCCACAAATCCCCAATTTCTCTTCTATAACACTATCCTTGAAAGCTGCAGTAACAAAACTACCCAAATCAAGAGCAGTACAGATAAGTAAAAAGTTTTGCGCGTAATGGCCTGTTTCTAGATGCATGAGCCGATAGGCTCTACTGGTATTATACTTCCATTTTAAACGATCTATAACACTTGTATAAAAAACTGTAACTGCGGCATTCAGGAAATAATCTTGCCCATATAGGACATCGTATAGAAATGGCTTCACGTCTTCTTCTGCCTCAATAAGATGTAAAGCGTGGTGTTTTTGACAGTAATGGTACACACCGCTTCGTAAACCTTCACATGCATTCACAATCGGATATAACTCTATTGAATGTCGTCCACCCGGAGAGGGAGAGGGCTTTTTGGCTACGATTCCATAGGAGTGTGTGTCATTTGTGAAAAGAATCCCCCCCGTGTAAAATAGAACATCGGCTAAGTTTTGTAGTGAAATTGGTTCTTCAGAAAAACGTCGACAGGATCTACGTTTCATAAAAGAATTGACCAAAGTTTGATCTAAAAGTTTACTAGGAGTCGGTAGTTTTATGCTAGATGTTGTGCAGTTGCACTTGAAATATTGTGGTGCAGGAGATCTTTTTTTTCTGAATTCTTCAACATTTTTCAATCTACCTTCTTCAGTGGTTTCAAATTTTGAATCTTTTGTTTGTAGATGAAGGAACCAAGATGATTCATCCCAATCTTGCCATTCCTCTACGATTTGCTCAATGGTCAAATTGTAATCTGTTTCCTTGTCGATGAGAATTCCATTTTTGACCAAGTGTTCGACAATACTTGTTATCATTGATTCTGAAAAAATCGGTTGTAAGCTTGTGTCTTCACTCGAAAACATGGAGATAATCTCGCATACCTTCCAATCAACTTTAAAAGTGCGTTTTACAGAAGGTAGATGCAAGTGCGGTTGTCCATCAGGATATGTAATGACTAAATCAGGCGCTAAATAATAACGGTTCAATCGTGACATTTTCTCAAACCCTTTCCCAACATAATAAAATAATAAAAGTAAGAACCACCTGATTGAGTTTCAGATGGTTCTGATCATGCTAATTATTAGTCGGACGGGTGCATAACAACCATCGGTGTTTCCTGTTCTTCAAAAATAAATGTTTCTTCTTTTACTGTATTATTTTTTGATTTTTTATCCATTTATTCCACCCCCTTACATCACTTAGGTTTATATTATAATAGAATGATAATTTAGTCAAGTTTAAAATTTGAGAATTATAAGAAATATGGTAGTATTAAGTTAAGATTAGTAATAATTTTCCACCAAATTGCTGTGTAAATCTGCATTTGAAGCCGACACCATAGTCTATTTTGGCCGACAGAAATTAATCTAGGAGGAATATCCATGATAACTTTAGTTCGAATGAACGAAGAACAATATAAAAGGTTCTTCGAAGAGACAGTCAGAGAGTATGCCGAAGAAAATGTAAAGGAAGGTAGATGGACACCATCAGAATCGATTGGACGAGCAATCAAAGAAACAAATGAACTATTATCTAAAGGGATTCATACGAATGGTCATTTTTTGTGTTCATTGCATCACGAAGTAGTAGGCGCAATAGGCACGATTTGGTATGAAGTAAAAGAAAACAATGGCGAGAAATCAGCTTTTATATACAGCTTTAAGATATACGAAGAATTTCAAGGCAAAGGATATGGAAAGCAGTCACTTATTGCATTTGAAACTGACCTTGCCTCGATGAATGTAAGTTCAATCGGGTTACATGTTTTCGGGCACAACAAACGTGCATATCAGTTATATACCAAGATGGGGTATATTCCAACAAGCATTAAAATGAAAAAATATCTCAGAAGCAAATGAAAACTAACTCGTATCTCGATTTTACTAGACTTTAGCACTTGAGAAAGGCTTTCTTTTTATGGGTTCAGGAGTTCTCAATAATATGTCAATGGAGAGGATTTATCCTTTGGGGGGGTATAGCGATGAACATTGTCACGCATTGGTGGCTGTTCGATATGGCACCGGTGTCCGGGGTGCTACGGGCGGTCTTCTACACTGGTTTGCTTGTGCTGTGTATCGTCGACTTTCCGACGCCACTACAGGCGGCGAAGATTATGGACAGAACCGAGCGTGTCTTTTACACCCCGGTCTTGGCGATGCGGCTGCTGGGCCTCCGCTGGGTTAGTCCCCGCGTGCTGTCAGTTGTGGCCAAGCTGACAATCGCAATGTGGGTAGCGGCCGCGGCCGGGTTCTTCCAGCCGGTCACTGGTGTACTGACGTTCCTGGGTTTCGCATTCTTGCATATGGTAAATGCTGGTGCGCTAGGCGCCCACCACTCGAAGCACTCGGCGCTGTACGCGTTGCTGGCCATGTGCTTCTCGGTGTCCTACGACTTCTCGCTAGACGGTCTGCTCGCCCAGTACGTGAACTGGCCTCTGTTGGTGCCCGATCAATCGGCGTTCACCTCAGGGTTTGCCCCAAAATTGTTGCTATTGGTCCTATCCTACATTATGTTCGCCGGCGGCGTGTCCAAGCTCCTCTACGGTGGCCTCGGGTGGTTAAATGGCGACGCATTGCGGTTCTATGTTAAGTACTCGCCGTCCCGCTGGCCCTTCATGACCAAACTATTGGTGGGTAGCCCGGTGCTGTGCCGGGTGTTAGCATCTCTGACCGTGCTAATCGAACTGTTGGCCCCGGTCGCGATCTTCGTTCCCTCGTGGCGGATTCCGTTGGTCGTATGCTGGATTTGGCTACATATCGGCATCATGTGCGTGATGCGTCCCATGTACTTGGTACAAATGTGGTGCTACCTGCTTCTGATTGTGCCGAGCCTGACCGACCATTCGAGCACCACCTCCGCTGTCTCCTTGGGAGGCTTGTTCACCACCGTGGGAATGCTCGCGTGCGTGGTTCTAATCACGGTGCTAATACGACAGTCTGAGGAGTGGCCGTTCACCTCGGTGCCAATGTACTCTAATGGCCTGACGAATGGCGCCGTGCGAGCACCCTCCGAGTCCGAACTGTACGAGCGCGCTGTACGTGCTCAACGAAACCAGCACCGGGCGTGGCAAAGGGCGTGGTTGCCTGTGGATGCCATGGAGGAAATCGTAGTTCGGTCGACCGACGATGGCAAGAAGCACCGGCTGTTCCAACTGATGCTCGAGAACAAGGTGGCCAAGTTTGTCCGCTGGCCCCAATACGCCAAGGTGGTTCGCGCTACCGCGATTGCCGATTTGGCGGCGAAAGCAGCAGACGGCGTAGAATTGGGCGTGTGTGGACCGGAATACCCAGCGACCCGCCTGTTGCATGAGGTCGCGTTGATTTTCAAGAACGCGATCCCAGACTGGGATCGGTATGACCGCATAGAACTAGTTTGCCGTACCGACTCGGGTAGTGTAGTGATTGCCTCTGTGCCACTAGGCACGCAGGAAGTTCGAGGATCTGGTGACCCGCAACAAAGATCCGAAAGTATGCGAGTAGAGCAATACGGTGAACTCCAGGACAGATTAATGAGCTGATCAATAACGAAAGACCAAAAATGTTAGAGTTTGACGTAGGATAAAAAATAAATATAATTTTTTACACAAATTTTACAGATTGCTATCAGAACTACCAGTATTAAATAATATTAATGTGAATTTTGTAAGGGGGTTATATATGCCGATTAAAAGTAACTATTCATCCCGATAGTAGTATGTAAAGAAGCTCAACACAAATAGGGCATCCCCGTAATAGAAAATGCCCTAAGTGGTAGAAAGAACACGATCGAGCGTTTCGCCTGTCAACAGAAGACATAACGAATCCCACACGTTTTTTTCGTGTTTCGTCAGTGTGGAAACGATGCTTCTTGTGATGCAGACTGGGCGAATGTTTCTTCACGAAACGTACCCGAAATGTTCTCTTTGACTTTGACCATGCGAAGATCGCATTCGGCTTGGTTGTTGTCAAAGGGAACATGCACTTTACGTGAAAAACGCAGCGCTTCTTCCTTTCGTTTCTGAAGCCGTCGAATAAAAGCGAGTGATTTTTTCGGAAGAGGCGTCATCGTTTCCCATCCGTGCTGTGCTTTCGCTAGGATGCGATCATACATTCGTTCCCATCGTTTCGCTTCTTTTTTGGAAAGTGTACCGTGATGAGCTTCGACGGCCTGTTTGGCGGCTAATAGAAACGTGGTCATGCGCGATGCCCATGTATGCCCTTGTTCGATGAAACCCTTCAATTCACGCAAATGATGGGCATGGCAAAGAGCATGGGTGGCTTTCGTGTATCTCGGATACGTACCGAACCCATCGTGCATCATCGTCCCTTGATATCGGGGAAGAATCCCGATGTCATCGGTCGCTTTCTTTCCGCGAGAAACGTGAGGAGCCAAGTACGTATATTTCGATGTACACGCGACATGCACCCATGCGAGTTTCCCATCCATGCGCAAACTCGTTTCATCGACATGCAAGATATCAGAGTCAAGCAAGGCGTCTTCGATCATGTCCATATTGGATTCTAGCGCTTCGCGTCCTCGTTTCACCATATTGGCAAGGGTTCCTGTACTGATTGGGTGTTGATATCATGCTTCGATCGTATCACTCAAACGTTTGTAAGGGATCAATTGAATATGGTGCAAATATACAGCGAGCGCCGTGAGCCGTGGACCATATTGCACATGATTCGTGACATGTGGTGGAAACTCTGCTTGTTGAACACATCGGCAATGTGGACAGGATTTCACTTCACGTTCATGTTGTGTCACCTCGATCGTCACGGGAGGGAGATCGAACACTTGACGGACATCGACTTTGAACGGTTTGACTTCACGCAAAGAAGCCCCACATCCTTGACACGTGTGCACACGATGGACGATGCGATGATGTGGATGTTCCACTTGATGGAGCGTCGTTCCTTGATGCCCTTCTTGTCCGCCTGGTTTGTTGCCAGATGGCTGACGAGAAGAATGGGTGTGAAAACGGTCAGAAGATGGGGGCAAATGGCTATTGGAGCTGTTTTTTTTCGTGCGTGCTTCCAGCTCTTGAACGCAATACTTGAGTTGTTCATTTTCTTTGCGCAGCTGTTTGTTTTCTTGACGCAAATGTTCATTTTCTTGAACGAGTTGATGAATGAGCTGTTTTTGTTGTTGAACTTTGCCGATGAAGCTCTCAACTGTAAATACAGCTTGTTGTACCGTCAACATGCGATTCACCTCCTTGTCTATCAGTATTCACATCATAGACAGGAAAAGCAAAAAATATTCAGCTCACTTTATGATGTGGATGAATAGTTACCGATGAAAATATTTTCCCTATTCTTCCAATTCACGAACTCGTTTTTTCATCTCTACTAATAGCTGATCAAATAAATGAACATAGCGCTGGCGAACATGTTCATAAATTTTCATCGCTATTTGTTCATCGTATGTATGTGATGTCCTATTTCGATCTTCTAACATTTGAATCCACGCTTCTCCATCTTGAATAAGTCCTTCTTTAAATGCTTGTTTAATCGTTTTTCGCGGACTTGTGACTTCGTTGTTTCCGTTATATTCTAAGTAGCTTTTCATCCATTTCCATGCTAGTTCGTACGTAAATTCAAATCGTTGAATTGTCGCGTCAAGAACTAGGTCATCTTTTTCCACATCACGCGTAATGCTTTGATGTAGTTTATTTAATGCTTTTTCAAAGTCAAATAGTTTATCGATGATTTTATTCATCGTCACAACTGCCTCCCCTCGTTCATTCGTTAAAAAAATTGTCTTTCCTTCGAGCTCAATGTACGATTTGAGTTTTTCATTGCTGATCTTTTCATAATCAATAGCATCCACCGTATAAATGATATTTGCTTCTGCTAAATCGTCTTGAATGCGGTACAGCTGCTCGTTATGGCTTCTAAACTTAATCGCAATATCGATGTCCGACGTTTCTTTATAATCGCCTCTTGCCCTTGATCCGAACAAAATCACTTTTTCAATGATGTTAGCATAATTTTGAAACACACAAATGAGGTTATAAAATGTTTGCTTTTTTAATCCGTACATGTTTGTACTCAATCGCCCATCACCACCCACTTCTATATCATATGAAGGATGCTTTTCTTCATTATACCCTATCACTCTTATCTTACATATTTGAAACCCCTCTTAGCATTTTCGCCAAGAGGGGTTTTCCATTAAAACATTTCTGACACCGTTTTTGCTTGCATATGAAGAAGTAAGTAGTCTGGTCCACCTGCTTTCGAGTCTGTTCCAGACATATTGAACCCGCCGAATGGATGGTAGCCGACGATCGCGCCTGTGCAACCACGATTAAAGTAAAGGTTTCCGACATGGAACTCTTCACGCGCTTTTTCTAGGTTAAAGCGGTTATTTGAAATGACGGCGCCTGTTAAGCCGTATTCTGTGTTATTGGCGATTTCAAGCGCATGGTCGAAGTCTTTTGCTTTCGTGAACGCCACAACAGGTCCGAAAATTTCTTCTTGCATAATGCGCGCTTTTGGATCAACATCTGCAAACACCGTTGGCTGAATGAAGAAGCCTTTCGAGTCGTCTCCTTCGCCACCTGTCATGAGCTTACCTTCTTGTTTACCAATTTCGATATATTCCATAATTTTGTTGTATGCCGATTGGTCGATAACCGGTCCCATAAATGTGCTTTGTTCTTCTGGGTTGCCGACTTTTAATTGTTTCGTTAACTCAACGACGCGATTTAATACTTGGTCATACACTTCTTCGAGCGCCACAACACGTGAGCATGCCGAACATTTTTGACCAGAAAAGCCAAAAGCAGAGGCAACGATGGATTGAGCAGCTAATTCTAAATCTGCTTCTTTGTCCACAACGATTGTGTCTTTTCCGCCCATTTCCGCAATAACACGCTTGAGCCAAATTTGTCCTGGATGCACTTTAGCCGCACGCTCATAAATGCGAATACCAACATCGCGAGAACCTGTGAAGCTAATGAAACGTGTGCGCGGATGGTCAACTAAATAATCGCCTACTTCTGCACCGCTTCCTGGAATGTAGTTTAATACACCTGCTGGAAGCCCTGCTTCTTCTAACACTTCAACAAACTTATACGCCACGACTGGCGTTGCACTCGCTGGTTTTAACAATACTGTATTTCCTGTCACAAGCGCGGCAACGGTTGTTCCTGCCATAATCGCAAACGGGAAGTTCCACGGCGAAATAACAACGCCGACACCAAGTGGAATGTAGAAGAAACGGTTTGTTTCTCCCGGACGGCTTTCGACAGGGATGCCGTCTTTCAATTTCAACATTTGACGAGCATAATATTCCATAAAGTCAATTGCTTCGGCAGTATCCGCATCCGCCTCTTTCCATGGTTTTCCTGATTCTTTGACAAGCAATGCTGAAAATTCATGTTTGCGACGACGCACAATCGCTGCCGCACGGAATAAAATATTTGCGCGCATTTCTGGCTTCGTTTTGCTCCACCATGTAAATGCTGCGTCTGCTGCTTGCATCGCTTTTTCCGCTAAGTCTTTATTTGCTTTCGCCACGCGACCAACAATTTCTGTTTTATTTGCAGGGTTGATCGAAACAATTTTATCTTCTGTCATGATTCGCTCGCCGCCAATCACAAGCGGATAATCTTGACCGAGATAAGCTTGTACCGTTTTTAATCCTTCTTCAAACGCTTTTTTGTTTGCTTCGACTGTAAAATCAGTAAATGGTTCATGTTTGTAAGGTTGTACCATCATGTAAGCCCCCTTTGTTGAAATTACAAAAGCGTTTTCATACACACAATTTCATTCTAACGGATGAACGATACATATTCAAATGTTACGGCTGATATATATGAACAAACGGTTCACTTTTATCCGGGTTTTTTATAATAATACTTTCTGGTCCACGCACCGACGAAATATAAACGGAAATCGGCATATAATTAGGCATTTTCTCCATGAGAAGACCTGTGACATATTGCGTAAATCCGATGACTTCTGCTTTTCCATAAAACTGCATCACAATGTCAATCGTCAATTGTTGTAGTTGGTCATCGCGATAAAATGCTCTGCCAATGACTCCGGTGTAATTCGGGAAAAATTCTTCAATATCTGACTTTAAGTTTAAAAACTTCACTAAATCATCGCGGTGATTTTTTTCCGCTTCATCCGATGGGAAAACATAATATTCTTCATTGATTTTTTCCCAATCCTGAATCGTATTGCTCCCTTTATCTACGTAGCCAGCAGCAAAAAAGTGTCCTGGGACGATAGACGATTTTGGTTGCTGCTCAAATAAGCCAATAACAATTGGCACTTCCTTTAACCCATTAATTTTACGTAAGCGAGAAACAATTTCTTCTGCGGCTTTTTTCCCTTCTTTCTCCATATCGCTTTTCGAAATTTTTACTTCTCGTGGATACCCTTCTTCCGTCTCATAGTAATGAACCGAATTCATCGCAAGCCCAATGACGACTCCACCTAATTGGACTTTATCGTTTCCTGTTTTAACCAAATAGTTATGTTCTAAAATATGCGAAATGTAAAGCGGGTGTTTTTTGTTTTTCTCTTCATTCGTCCCTTCGTTTCCGAGCGAAGGATTTAGCCCTTCCCCATTCCCTTGTTTTCGTTTAAGCCACGACTCAATCGTTTTTCGGTCTAAATATTGCCCTTGCTGAAATAAATATTGTGACGGAGAAAACTTTTCTTGTGCAATGCGCATTAAACCGAGCTCAAATTCATCCATATCTAATCTCGTGTTTACATTCTCAACGACCAGTCCGCGTGCCTCTCCAGGTTGAAACGGTAAAATCGTACGATAATACGAGTTAGAAATATTGTACTTTGGAATAATCGCTTTTTGTTTTTTATTTTCCGTTTCTTGCACCACTTGTTCTTCTTGATTAAATTTTGGCGCGCATGCTGACAAAGTAAGAAGCGTACAAGTGAGCAATATGATTAACTTTTTCATCGTCCACACCTGCTTTTATTGTTGAATTTCTTGAAGAAAACGCGCTTCATCCCAAATCGTAATGCCAAGTTGTCTTGCTTTTTCTAATTTTGATCCCGCGTCTTCACCGACTACGACAACATCTGTTTTTTTGCTGACGCTTCCTGTTACTTTTCCACCTAACGCTTCAATTTTTTCTTTTGCTTCACTGCGCGACATCGATTGTAACGTGCCTGTTAAAACAAACGTCTTCCCAGCAAATGTTGCACTTGCATCCGCTGTCCGTTTTGCACCTTTATATGTCATATTGACGCCATGCGCTCGCAAACGGTCAAGCAACTGCTTCACTTCTTCTTTTGAAAAATACGTAACGATTGAATCGGCCATTTTTTCACCGATTTCATGAATGGCTGTTAGCTCTTCTTTTGTCGCTTGTTGAAGACGTTCCATCGTTTCAAAATGTTCTGCTAACGTTTTTGCAGCTTTCGCGCCAACGTGGCGAATACCGAGCCCAAACAATAAACGTTCAAGCGAATTTTGTTTCGACGCTTCAATCGCTTGCAGTAAGTTTGTTGCTGATTTCTCACCCATTCGTTCTAGTGAGACAAGCTGGTCTTTCGTTAACGTGTACAAATCTGCTACACTTTGAACAAGACCTTGTTCAAATAGTTGAGCAATCACTTTTTCGCCTAATCCATCAATATTCATCGCTTGACGTGAAACGAAATGAATGAGCCCTTCTCGAATTTGTGCGGGACATTGTGGATTAACACAACGAAGGGCAACTTCATCATCCAATCGAACAAGTTCGCTCGCACACGCTGGGCAATGCGTTGGCATATCAAACGGCTTTTCTTTTCCTGTCCGCCGCTCTGGCAATGAACGAACAACCTCTGGAATAATATCGCCTGCTTTTTTAATCACGACGTAATCACCAAGACGAATATCTTTCTCACGAATGTAGTCTTCATTATGAAGCGAAGCACGTTGCACGATTGTCCCTGCGACGCGTACCGGTTGCAAAATGGCGGTCGGTGTCACCACGCCTGTCCGACCAACGCTTAATTCAATATCAACAAGTTGTGTCACAACTTCTTCTGCCGGAAATTTATACGCAATCGCCCAACGCGGACTTTTTGCTGTTGCTCCGAGTTGCTTTTGCTGCGCAAATGCATCTACTTTAATGACGATCCCATCAATATCATATGGCAATGACGCTCGCCGTTCATGCCACTGCTCGATGTAAGCAAGCACGTCATCAATCGTTTCACATACTTGCCATGTTGGGTTAGTTTTAAATCCGAGCTCATCTAAATAACGAAGCGATTCACTATGAGAGACAAGTCCGATCTCTTCGCTATTAACAACACTATATATAAATACATCTAGTTGGCGAGCAGCGACGATTTTTGGGTCAAGCTGGCGAAGCGAGCCAGCAGCCGCATTGCGCGGATTAGCAAACAATTCTTCCCCATTCATTTTTCGCTGTTCATTTAGCTTTTCAAACGATTGTCGTGGCATATATGCTTCTCCGCGCACTTCAATTGTCACTTGTTTCCGTAATCGAAGCGGTAACGAACGAATCGTTTTTAAGTTTTCCGTAATATCCTCGCCCGTCGTTCCATCACCACGCGTCGCTCCTTGTACAAAATAACCATCTTCATAGCGAAGCGATACCGCTAAACCGTCGATTTTTAATTCACATACGTAACGTACATCGCCAACTTCTTGGCGCACACGGCGGTCAAAATCGCGCAAATCTCCTTCATTGAAAGCATTACTTAAACTAAGCATCGGCACGCGGTGGGTAACTTTTTTAAACGCTTCTAACGGGGCACCACCAACGCGCTGCGATGGAGAGTCTGGCGTTTTATATTGCGGATATTGCTCCTCTAACTCCATTAATCTTCTCATCAATTCATCGTATTCCGCATCAGAAATAGACGGTTGATCTAACACGTAATATGCGTAATTATGCTTTTCAATTTGTTCACGCAATTCACCCATTTGCTTTTTAACGTCGTGTTGTGCCACCTTTTCCACCCTTTCTACACCTTCATAATCGGAGCAAATTTCGCCAATAGTCGCTTAATCCCAATGGGACTTGAAAAAGCAACATCTAGCTCTTGATCGCCATCGCTTTCTTTTACGCGCACAATTGTTCCAATCCCCCATACTTTGTGGCTTACTTTATCGCCTACACGCCATCCTCCGTGTGAAACAGTAGATGGACGTTGAGAGGACGGGTGTTTTTTGACACGTTTATGCGCATATTCAATTAACTCTTCAGGAATTTCATCAATAAATCGCGATGGGGCGTTGACGTGCGTTTGTCCAAATAACGTACGCATATGTGCGCGCGTTAAAAAGAGTTCTTCCTCCGCGCGAGTAATACCGACATACGCTAGACGGCGTTCTTCTTCCATTTCATCTTCATCATTTAATGAACGGTTATGTGGGAAGATTCCTTCTTCAAGGCCGACTAAAAAGACAACTGGAAACTCTAATCCTTTGGCTGAATGAAGCGTCATTAAAACGACTGCATTATTTGTCTGTCCTTCGCTATCATTATCAAGCTGATCAATATCTGCCACAAGTGCCAAGTCTGTCAAAAAGGCAACGAGAGACTTATCTTCATTCACTTGTTCAAAATGTTGAGTTACTGATAAAAACTCATCAATGTTTTCAAGGCGGCTATGTGCCTCTAACGTTTTTTCTTCGCGAAGCATATCGCGGTAACCTGAACGATCGAGTACATCTTCAACAAGTTCGGTTACAGATAAATAATGTTGCATTTGACTCCAATGATGAATTTGTTCGCGAAATTGTATGAGCGGTGCAGCAATGCGCGCACTAATTCCAATCTCTTCAATGGAAGCAAGCGCATCAAACATTGATATCCCACGGCTAGAAGCATATGATGCAATTTTATCAATTGTCGATGTTCCAATACCGCGCTTTGGGACGTTGATGATGCGCGTGAAACTAATGTCATCATTTGGATTCGCAATTAAACGTAAATACGCTAAAATGTCTTTAATTTCTTTTCGATCATAGAATTTTAAACCACCGACAATTTTATATGGAATGTTCGCCTTCAATAACATTTCTTCAAGCACACGTGATTGCGCATTCGTCCGATATAAAACAGCAAAATCTTTATACGCTCGTTTTCCTGCATCAACATATTCTTTAATTTTTCCAACGACAAATTGCGCTTCATCTATTTCCGTCATCGCTTCGTAATACACAAGCGCGTGTCCCTCACTATTTTCTGTCCAAAGTTTTTTCGGTTTTCGTTGCGTGTTATGCTCAATGACCGCATTCGCTGCTTGTAAAATCCGTTTCGTTGAACGGTAATTTTGTTCAAGCAAAATGACTTTAGCATTCGGATAGTCTTTTTCAAACGATAAAATGTTGCTAATATCGGCACCGCGCCAACGATAAATCGATTGGTCAGAATCACCGACGACACATAAGTTTTGAAAACGTTTTGCAAGCATGTTCACGAGCAAATATTGTGATCGGTTCGTATCTTGATATTCATCGACATGAATGTATTGGAACTTTCGTTGATAGTATTCTAACACTTCCGGAACGCGTTGGAATAATTGGATCGTCGTCATAATTAGATCATCGAAATCAAGCGCGTGATTACGCAACAATCGTTTTTGATAATCTTTATATACTTCCGCCACAAGCCGTTCATATGGATTTGCTGCTTGTTCAGCATATTTTTCTGGCGTCATCAATTCATTTTTTGCGCTACTAATCACGCCTAACAGTGCACGTGGATCGTATTTTTTTGGATCAATATTACGGTCTTTTAAAATATGTTTTAACACTGATAATTGATCGGTTGGGTCCAAAATAGAAAAGTTCGCATGGATGCCAATGCGGTCGATGTCTCGTCGTAAAATGCGGACGCACATCGAATGAAACGTCGAAATCCATATATCTTCCGCTTGTTTCCCAACGATGCGCTCCACGCGTTCTTTCATTTCACGTGCGGCTTTGTTTGTGAAGGTAATCGCTAAAATGTTCCACGGGGCAACGTCTTTTTCCGCCATTAAATAAGCGATGCGATGCGTTAATACGCGCGTTTTCCCACTTCCTGCTCCCGCCATAATTAAAAGCGGACCCTCTGTCGTTTTCACCGCCTCTTTTTGTTTTTCATTTAACCCTTCTAACAGCATACGTGCTGACATACTCATTTTCCCACCACCAAAACATATGTTCTCTTTTTTATTCTCCATTTATGTTGATTTTCCTTTTACCACTTCAACTGTTTGTAATGCCATTTGTAAATTTGTATAAATGGCGTTTCCGACGACAACCGTATCCGCCCACATCGCCATTTCTTGCGCTTGTTCAGGTGTATGAATGCCACCACCATAAAATAAACGTGTGCGACTTAGCGTTCGCTTCACTTTTTCTACAAGCTCCACATCCCCGTACCGCCCACTATATTCCATATAAAAAATTGGGAGTTGATACATATGTTCTGCCATTCGAGCATACGCAATCACATCTTCATCTGTTACATTCGTTCGTGCACTTGTTAACGATGCAGCCTTACATTCCTCGTTTAAAATGCAATATCCTTCAACAAACAGTTCTTCCCAATTGATTAAATCACCAAACTGCTTCACCGCTTCATGATGCAAATCAATGAGCCAAGTAAGATCACGACTATTTAGCACCATTGGAATAAAGTAATAGTCAAATCCAGGAGTGATCGCCTCGATATTCGATACTTCTAGCACACAAGGAACGGAAAAGCGGCGCACGCGAGCAAGTAGATCGATGACGTTTTCAAGCGTCACACCGTCACTTCCACCAACAATGATCGCATCCGTACCTGATTCACATACTTGTTCTAACTGCTCATCTGTTATATCTTTATTTGGATCTAATTTAAACACATGTCGCCACGTTGTTATCTCATTCATTTTTTTCACCTCATCTCATTATAACAAAAATCATAGCAAAAAATCGTAAAAAGAAGCTGACTCATTGTGAGCCAGCCTCCCCCTGTTGTTCGTTATAAATGCGGTCGAGTGCCATCGCATACGCATCATTTCCGTAGTTTAAGCAACGTTTTACACGCGAAATAGTCGCTGTGCTTGCCCCTGTTTCTGTCTCAATTTTATGATACGTATATCCTTCACGCAACATACGAGCTACTTCCAATCGCTGCGCAAGCGCTTGTATTTCATTCACTGTACATAAATCATCGAAAAAACGATAGCATTCTTCTAAATCTTTTAATGACAAAATCGCTCGAAATAATTGATCGAGCTCTCTGCCACGCAATTTATTAATTTGCATATATTTCCCCCTATTCATATTGTACTCGCTTTAAATCTGGAACAACTTGAATCCATGTTTTTCCTTTAACAAACCCGAGCGGAACACCGTTTTTGTAAGGAAGAAGGCGTCCATTAACATTTTTCCATTGTATTTCTTGCACCGTTCCCTTTTGAAATAAGTACCCTTTTCCACCTGATGTAAAGTCGATTTCTCTCCGACCATAGTCATCAATAATTTCATGCGTTGCTTCAATGACGAACACGTTTTCTACCGCAATAGGTGTACGTGTCTCCCGATCGATTGTTGGTTCGCCACCACTCGAACGAACGTATTTCGTTCCATCATATGCATAATGAACGTGAGCATACGACCGTTTGGAGTATACCACATCAATATTCGTTGCTTTTATAGCATTTGTCAAATCGTTTGTAAAAAAAGGTAACGGTTTGACTTCTTCTTCAAAAACATAGCCGTTTTTTTCGGCACCTTTTTTAATATTTTCAAAGGAAATATACGAGTTGTGTGGTGCCTTTCGTGTACGATCCCGCCAAAATAACGTTCCATCATAAAATAAACCATTTACGTAATCTGTAGCACCAGACTTTAATAACGTTTGCGCTTCCGGACTCCATCCGTGACATACGTATAACGCATGAAAACCGTTGCTTAGGTGAACAAAATAATCTCTTGCGCTTCGAACAGGCCCGATGATATCAGGTTGTTCGCTTTGGTAAATCGCTAACAGCCGTGTAATATCTCCTTCTGCAAGCACTTCATACACGATGTCTGCTTTGTGTAACCCCGATTGTGGCCGTGCAGCAGGATAGTTATTGATCATCACTGCCACCGCACGTTGCATCGTTTTTTCATTTGTTGGCATGCCTGTTAACGGAAACATCCAAGCTATGTCTTTTGTTTCTGGTTCATTTTTTTGTTCAACGGTTGTTGGTGGGGACTCCTTTTCTTTTATGTTTGACTCTGTACGTTGACATCCGATGCCCAATAAAAACACCATCGTGATCATCAACAGAAAAAATAATCGCCGCAACATGAACCCAACCTTTCATTTTCCGTTCCTTTTATATTTTAACGCATTATTGTTGGAAAGAGTACTGTTTTATGCATCACATCGTAAATTCCTTTCGGTGTAATGCGAACATAAGGTAGATGGGTCGACGATAAAAAGAGCAGTGTGTAAATCGGATCAGCAAACGTATAACCGCGCTCCCGCAACAATTTCCCAAGCGCTTTTTCCTCTTGCATCAGCTCGCTCATTGGTTTCGCTGACATTAATCCTCCTAAAGGAAGAGGAATTTCATGAATGACTTCCCCTTGTTCACATAAGACGATACCGCCTCCGATTTGCTTCATCCGTTTAAAGGCAAGCAATAGATCACGCTTACTTTTCCCAATTAAAATAATATCTCCTGTATTTGAATACGAGCTAACAAGCGCTTGCACATGTGTAGCAAATCCTTTTAATACGGTGTTTACACGCCACTTTCCATTGCGGTCAATGAGCATTAAAAAGCTTTCGTCGTGATCAGTTGATAATTCATCAGCCGATGTATCCATCGAAATCGAATATGGCTTAATAATGACTGAGTTTTCCATATACATCCCTAATGGCATCGAAAACTGCAAATCATCCATCTGTAAGTCCCAAGATAGCAAAAGTGGCGCAAGACCATGTACATCCCATTCCATCGTTGAGAAAGCATGAACAGGAACTCCATCACGTTTTACCCATTGTCCACTTGCTAAAACAGAAATCGGTGTCGGATTGGAAGCATGTTCAAGAATATTAATATGTGCAATACGCCCTGGTGTAATGCTTCCGTGCAAATGATCGATATTATAATAACGAGCGACATTCCATGTGGCCATGCGATATGCTTCGATTTCAGGCACCCCTTCTTGCAAGGCGATGCGAATCATCTCATCGATCATTCCATTTTCATAAAATGCAGGTGTGGAGCCATCTGTCGTAAACATACAATGATCGTAATGATGAATGCCGCATTGTTTCATCTCTTTAAGCAATGTCGGCAAATCAGGCCGAATAGATGAATGACGCAGTGATACGGTATACCCTTGCATTAGGCGCTTATGTACATCGCTCCCAGTCATCGCTTCATGGTCAGCATCCGCGCCAAACAGTTTCATTTTCGTTAACGTGCGATCTGAAGCTCCCGGAAAATGACCTTCTACTTTTTTACCAAGCTTTTTCGCTTCTTGCATCCAATGGAGAATGAAATCGTCGCCCTCCAATAGACGCGGCCATCCGGTTAGTTCTCCGACCTGCAAAACCGCATCATTTTCAAGCCAACTTTTCATGTTTTTATACGAAAAGAAATGTTCTTCTCCGTCCATTTCTGTTTGCGGATCAAGTCGACACCACCAATACATCGTCACCGGTTGTTTTTCCATGGCCGCCAAAAAAGAAAACGCTTTCTTTTTTGTCAACTGCAAAAAAAGAAATAAATTGTCGCTAATAAGTGTTGTCGTACCGAACTGTGCTGCATATTCCGCTAACGTCTGGGGATTATATAACTGAAACGGATGAGCATGGGGCTCGATGTAACCAGAAACAAGCATCTGATTCGTGCAATCAACGACTTCGCATGAATCCAATCGCTTCGGTTTATTCGGACCGACGTATACAATTCGGTCATCGCAAATCCATACGTTCCCTTTCACCCATTGACGTATGTATGGATGTAAGTATGTGGCGTTCAGCAGCACTTTCGTTGGCGCTTGTTTTCCATCAACAATCGCAACGTGCCTACGAATTTGTTCGCTTTTCCATCGATACCGTTTTTCAATCATCATCGCTTTCCTCCTAAATCGTACCATCGTATATACACATTTTAACGGATGAAAGCGAAATTCACAAACAAAAAGGAGGAATAACATGAAACAAAACATCGGTATGATTAACGCGATGATTCGCATTACATGCGGGTTTACTATGCTTGCTTGGGCAACAGCCAATCTTTCCCGTAAACCGTGGCGCGAATCGTATATATGGGTCATTATGCTCGCTGCCATGAAAATTGCAGAAGGTATTGTTCGCTTTTGCCCTGTTATGGCGTTGTTTGAACGATATCAATGCCATTGTGAAAAAGATCGTGAACAAGAGAAAGCGATTCCTATTGAACCGGTCAACCCTTCGTAACAATAACCCCCTTGTATGCGTACAAGGGGGTAAAAAAGGAGAGAGCACATATGATTGCAGAATATATAACAGATACGTTCTTCGTTCTCATTCTTCTCATTGGCAGTCTCGTCGCTCTTAGTTTTGTATACGTTCGCAAGCGGCGTGCGCGATAGCTTTATGGCCAATATCGTGCCGATAAAACAGTTGATCGCATGAAATATGCTGAATTTGTTCATACACAAGACGTTGTGCTTCTTCTAATGTCTTTCCATTAGCAACAACGAGGAGCACTCGTCCTCCATCCGTTACCCACTCACCGTTTACAAACTTTGTGCCGGCGTGGAAAATTTGTGCTTTTTTTATACGTTCTAGCCCGCGAATAACACTGCCTTTTTCATATTGTTCAGGGTACCCTTTCGCCGCTAAAACAACCCCAATTGTTGCTTCGTCACTCCAATGTAATGTAATCGGTTGACCCTCTAATAACGAAACAATCACTTCAACAAGATCGTTTTGTAGCCGTGGTAAAATGACTTGTGCTTCAGGATCGCCAAATCGCGCATTAAATTCAATCACTTTTGGTCCTTCTTCTGTAGCAATTAATCCTGCATATAAAAATCCTGTAAATGGACATCCTTCTTGCTTCAAAGCCATTGCTGTCGGCTTCACAATTGTTTCAACCGCTTCATAAACCGTTTGCTCACTAATTTGCGGAACAGGCGAATACGCGCCCATTCCTCCCGTATTTGGACCTTGATCGCCATCAAATGCTCGCTTATGATCTTGGGCGATAACCATCGGATACACGTGCTCCCCGTGCACAAACGCCATCAACGAAAATTCTTCACCTTGTAAATATTGTTCAATGACAACTTGTGCACCTGCTTCATCAAACTTTTTCGCAACCATCAAGTCATGTAACGCGCCAAGCGCCTCTTCCACTGTCATGGCCACCGTGACACCTTTTCCAGCCGCAAGTCCATCGGCTTTAATAACGATTGGTGCACCCTGCTCGCGCACATAACGTACAGCGTCATCATAATTTGTAAATGTCGCATAGTTCGCTGTTGGAATGTTATATTTTCTCATGATTTCTTTCGCAAACGCTTTGCTTCCTTCAATGAATGCCGCTTGTTGTTTCGGGCCAAAAATACGCAATCCTTCCCTTTCAAAACGATCGACAATACCTGCTAACAGTGGGGCTTCCGGACCAACGATCGTTAAATCGATCGCTTCTTTTTTCGCCCACTGAGCTAGCGCTTCGACATCCGTTTCTGAAATCGGAACACGCGTAGCAATCGAAGCCATTCCGTCGTTTCCCGGCGCGACATATACGCGAGTGACAAGCGAGCTTTGGGCTACTTTCCATACAAGCGCATGTTCTCGACCACCGCGCCCGATAATAAGCACTTTCATCGTTCGGCGCCTCCTTTAATGTTTAAAATGACGTACTCCTGTAAATACCATCGCAATACCGTATTCATTTGCTTTTTGAATCGAATCTTCATCGCGAATCGAACCACCCGGTTGAATAATAGCTGTGACTCCCGCTTGGGCAGCCACTTCAACTGTGTCGCTCATCGGGAAAAAGGCGTCAGAGGCTAATACTGCGCCGTTGGCATTCCCGCCTGCTTGCTCAATGGCAATTTTCGCTGCTCCCACACGATTCATTTGACCAGCGCCAACACCAATTGTCATCCCATCTTTCGCTAACACAATCGCATTTGATTTCACATGCTTCACAACACGCCAAGCGAACGTTAAATTCGCCCATTCTTCTTCTGTCGGCTGTCTTTCAGTCACAACTTGAATGTTCGCATCATTAATCGTGTATATATCTTCATCTTGAACAAGTAATCCACCGCGCACCGATACGAAAAATGGTTCTTGTTTCCGTTCTGATTGAAAATCAACAGTTAATAGACGAATATTTTTCTTTTTCGTTAACATCGCAAGTGCTTGTTCTGTGAACGACGGAGCGATAACAATTTCTAAAAAAATGTCATGTAATTTCGCAGCTGTCTGTTCGTCAACCTCGCGATTAAGCGCCACGATGCCGCCAAAAATGGACGTTGGGTCGGCTTCATAAGCTTTTTGAAACGCTTCTGCAATCGTTTCGCCAACGCCGACTCCACACGGATTCATATGCTTCACTGCTACCGCTGCTGGTTCAGTAAATTCCGCAACAATTTGCAACGCTGCGTTGGCATCGTTAATGTTGTTGTATGACAACTCTTTTCCGTGTAGCTGCTTCGCTGCCGCAATAGAAAACGGTGAGCTGAGTGGTCTTTCGTAAAATGCTGCCGTTTGATGTGGATTTTCGCCGTATCGCAACGATTGTTTTTTCACAAACGTCATTGTCATCGTTTCTGGATATGTTTCTCCGATGACATTTGTCAAATATTGCGCAATCATTGCATCGTATGCTGCGGTATGACGGAACACTTTAGCTGCTAACGCTCGTCTCGTCTCGAACAATACTTCGCCATATTGTTTTAACTGTTCAATGACTACATCATAATCAGCAGGATCAACAACAGCTGTGACGTAAGTGTGATTTTTCGCTGCCGCTCTAAGCATTGTCGGACCACCAATATCGATCTGTTCAATAGCTTCCATCAAAGTCACGTTCGGCTTTGCAATCGTTTCTTGAAATGGATATAAATTCACCACAACAAAATCGATCGGTGTAATGTCATGTGCTTTCAGTTGCTGTTGATGTGTTTCGTCATCTCGAACAGCTAACAGCCCGCCATGAATGTTTGGATGTAATGTTTTCACCCGTCCATCTAAAATTTCTGGGAAGTTTGTGACATCAGAAATGCTTGTCACAGGGATTCCGTGTTCTGCTAATACACGCTTCGTCCCACCTGTCGAAATAATTTCCACTCCAAGCTCAGCTAGTTGCTTGGCGAATGTAACAATTCCTTTTTTATTTGACACGCTAATAATCGCTCGCTTTTTCATCCTTTGTACTTCCTTTCTCCGTCAGCAATTGTTGAATGACTTGTGAATACAATGTATGTTCAATCTCATGAATACGACGCTCAACACTTTCTAACGGCTCTCCATCATCAATATATAGTGCCCGTTGCGCAATAATTGGTCCGGTATCCATTCCTTCATCAACGTAATGCACGGTGACCCCCGTCACTTTCACGCCATAACGGTATGCTTGACCAATTGCATCTTTACCCGGAAACGCCGGCAAAAGAGAAGGGTGAATGTTTATGATTTTGTTCGGATATGCCTGTAAAAGCGTCGAACCGATGAGTCGCATATAGCCCGCAAGAACGATCCAGTCAATTTCTTTTTGTTGTAGTTGTTGTAAAATCTCACGTTCAAACTGTTGTTTTGTTTCGTACTGTTTAGGGTTAAAAACAAATACCGGCACGTATTCACAAATGGCTCGTTCAATCACTTTGGCATGCGGTCGATCACATACGAGAAGCGCTACTTCTGCTTGAATATCTCCTTTTTTTACCGCATCGATAATCGCTTGAAAATTCGTTCCGCTTCCCGACGCAAAAATAGCTATTCGCTTCATTCGATTTTTCCCCCAGCAAACGATACACCTGCTCCCTCTTTGATCCGACCGATGATATATACTTTCTCTCCGCACGATTCAAGCAACTGCACAACGTCTGGCACAACATCGCTATCGATAGCTAGCACAAAACCGATTCCCATATTAAAAATATTGAACATTTCCATTCGTTGTAGTTGTCCATGTTGTTGTAAAAAGTTAAAAATCGGCGGAATCGGCCATGAACCGTAGTCTATTTCGGCTTGTAATCCCTTTGGCAACATACGTGGAATGTTTTCGATAAAACCGCCCCCCGTAATATGTGCCATTCCTTTCACACGAAATTGTTTTAATGCCTCAAGTACCGATCGGACATAAATGCGTGTAGGCGTTAACAACTCCTCGCCAAGCGAGCGAGAAAACGGTTCATATATATGATTTAACTGTAAATGAGCATCTTTTATAATTTTTCTAACAAGCGAATATCCATTACTATGCAAACCACTTGAAGCTAAACCGATTAGCACATCGCCAGGGACAATCGCCTCACCTGTCACAAGCTTTTCTTTTTCTACCACACCAACTGCAAAACCAGCTACATCATATTCATCTTCACCGTACATGCCTGGCATTTCTGCTGTTTCCCCTCCAATGAGCGCACAGCCTGCTTCGATGCAACCATCAGAAATTCCTTTTACAATATGCTCGATTTTTTCAGGTACTGCTTTTCCACAGGCGATGTAGTCAAGGAAAAAAAGCGGCTCTGCTCCTTGTACGACAATATCATTCACACACATCGCTACACAGTCTACTCCAATTGTATCGTGCCGATCTAAGGCGAACGCAAGCATCAGTTTCGTTCCTACTCCGTCCGTTCCTGATACAAGGACAGGTTGTTTATACCCGAGCAAAGATAGATCAAACGTTCCTCCAAAGCCACCTAAACTTCCAAATGCACCCATCCGAGCTGTTTTTGCGACATGTTTTTTCATCCGCTCTACAGCTTCATAACCAGCTTCAATATTCACACCAGCTTGCTTGTACGCATGTGCCAACGTGCTCCCCTCCTATCTTCGTCGGATATTGTCCTGTAAAACAAGCTAAACATTGCCCACAGTTTGTGGAATCGTTCGGTCTTCCAATCGCTTGCAAAAGCCCTTCTTGGCTTAAAAATGCAAGGGAGTCCGCTTCAATGAGTTGTCGAATTTGTTCGATGGTATGATTAGCTGCAATCAGCTCTTCTTTCGTTGATGTATCAATACCATAAAAACATGGATGCGTAATTGGTGGGGAGCTAATGCGCACATGCACTTCCGTTGCTCCTGCCTCACGAAGCATGCGTACAATACGCTTGCTCGTCGTTCCACGCACAATAGAGTCATCAACCATGACGACTCGTTTCCCTGCTACAACCCCTCGAACAGGCGACAATTTCATTTTTACCCCTTGTTCCCGAAGTGATTGCGACGGTTGAATAAACGTCCGTCCAACATATCGATTTTTAATTAACCCTAACTCGTATGGAATACCTGTTGCTTCCGCATAACCAATGGCTACCGAAATGCTTGAATCCGGTACACCGGTGACGACATCTGCTTCAACAGGTGCTTCAAATGCTAATCGCTTCCCAAGATTTTTTCTCGCGGTATGAATGTTAATGCCATCCACATTGCTATCCGGACGAGCGAAATAAATATATTCCATACTGCAAATGGAGCGAGCGACCTTAGGAGCAAAACGTTCAGAGCGAACACCTTGCTTATTGATCATAATGAGCTCCCCCGGTTCCACTTCTCGCTCGTATGTGGCACCAATGACATCAAACGCACACGTTTCCGATGCCACAACGTACGCCTCGCCTAAACGTCCAAGCGATAAAGGGCGAAAGCCATGTGGATCAAGAGCGATATACATTTCTGTTTCCGTTAAAATTAAAAAGGCAAAAGCGCCACGTAAATGCGTCAACGCTTCTTTAATCCTCTCTTTTAAAATCGGTTCATCGCTACGCTTAATTAAATGAGCGAGCACTTCTGTATCAGACGTCGTTTGAAAAATACTTCCTTGTTGCTCTAAACGCAAGCGTAACTCATCAGCATTGACTAAATTTCCGTTATGTGCAAGCGCTAAACTGCCACCTTGAGAACGGAACAAAAGCGGTTGAACATTCGTATATCCGCCCCCACCAGCAGTAGAGTAACGGACGTGGCCGATCGCAGCCATGCCCGTTAATTGTTCTAGTTCACCGCGACTAAACACCTCTGTGACTAAACCAAGTCCTTTATGAAATTGTAACGTTCCGTTGCCTCCAACAACAATTCCTGCACCTTCTTGTCCACGATGTTGTAAACTGTGCAATCCGTAATACGTCAACGTTGCTGCTTCCTCATGTCCCCAAATGCCAAAAATCCCACACTCTTCATTTAATCCTTTGATTTCAGCAAGCATGGAATAGCTCCTTTCCATACATTTCGCATCGTTTCTACTGGAACATGGAGAATGCATGTATCTCCATTTGTCACATGAAGCGTTCCATCGTTTGTCACTTCTCCGATACATGCTGCTTGAACAAGCTGTTCAAACGTTTGTTGATGTTCCTTTTTCACAGAAACGACAAAGCGTGATTGCGTTTCGCTAAATAGTTCCGAAACGACATCGCCTTGAATGGTCACATGCGCCCCTAGACCTTGTGCGCTTATTAGACATTCCGCAAGTGCAACCGCTAAGCCCCCTTCTGATACATCGTGTGCTGATGCCACAACCCCAGCTCGAATCGCAGCGAGAAGCTGTTTTTGGCGTTTCGCCTCCACATGTAAATCAATCGTTGGAGCCTTTCCAAAAATGCGACCTGTTAGCCATTTTTGCAACTCACTTCCGCCAAATTCTTGCTTTGCTTCCCCAATGACATAAATGAAGTCGCCAGGTTGTTTAAACGATTGCGTCGTCACATGGCCCATATGTTCAACGATGCCAACCATGCCGACAATCGGTGTCGGATAAATGGCTTCGCCGTTCGTTTCATTATAAAGCGATACATTTCCGCTAATGACAGGCGTCTCTAGCACTCGACACGCTTCACTCATTCCTTCTACCGCTTTTTCTAGTTGCCAAAAAATTTCTGGTTTTTCCGGATTTCCAAAATTCAAACAATCGGTAACGGCAAGTGGCTGAGCACCGGAACATACGATGTTGCGTGCTGCTTCTGCGATCACAATTTTCCCACCGACTTCTGGATCTAAATATACGTAGCGAGAATTACAATCGGTTGTCATCGCCAGCGCTTTATTTGTGCCACGAATGCGTAAAACAGCTGCATCAGACCCTGGAGCAACAACCGTATTTGTTCGCACCATATAATCGTATTGTTCATACACCCATTCTTTACTTGCAATCGTTGGCTGACTTAATAGTGCAAGTAGTGTTTCTTCGTAATTGTCAACTGCCGGTGTGTATTGTATCGTTTGAAACTCGCGATAATACGCTGGTTCTTGCGAAGGTTTATGATAAACAGGCGCATCTTTGGCAAGCGCATCAACCGGGATTTCAGCAACGACTTCTCCGCGATGATACAACCGCAACATATGATCATCTGTTACACGACCAATCGCTTTCGCCTCAAGTCCGTATTTTGCAAATACATCTGCAATTTCTTGTTCACGACCTTTTTTGACGACAAGAAGCATGCGCTCTTGTGACTCGGATAACATCATTTCATACGGCGTCATCCCTGTTTCGCGTTGTGGCACGAGATCTAAATTCAGTTCGATCCCAGAACCTGCTTTGCTCGCCATTTCCGCTGACGAGCTTGTTAAGCCAGCAGCTCCCATATCTTGCATCCCAACAAGCGCATCGGAATGAATGACCTCTAAACAAGCTTCAAGGAGCAATTTTTCCATAAATGGATCTCCGACTTGCACAGCTGGACGTTTTTGTTCAGATTGTTCCGTTAATTCCTCCGATGCAAATGTCGCTCCGTGAATTCCGTCACGCCCCGTTTTTGCTCCGACATACATGACCGTATTTCCAACGCCTGATGCGATTCCTTTTTGAATATCTTCATGGCGAATAAGCCCAACGCACATGGCATTTACAAGCGGATTCCCTTCGTATACCGCATCAAATTGCACTTCACCGCCAACGGTCGGAATGCCGACGCAATTTCCGTATCCAGCAATGCCTGCGACAACGCGCTCAAATAAATATTTCACACGCGGTGACGTTAATTCGCCAAAGCGAAGCGAGTTTAATAATGCAATTGGTCGCGCACCCATTGAGAATACATCGCGAATAATTCCTCCAACACCCGTTGCAGCTCCTTGGTACGGTTCAATCGCAGACGGGTGGTTATGGCTTTCAATTTTAAACGCTACCGCTAATCCATCCCCGATATCTACAATGCCTGCACCTTCTCCTGGCCCTTGGAGCACATGCTTTCCTTCCGTTGGAAACTTTTTTAATACAGGCTTCGAATTTTTATAGCTGCAATGTTCCGACCACATGACAGAGAAAATGCCCGTTTCTGTATAATTTGGCGAGCGCCCAAGAATACGTTCCACCATCGCAAATTCTTCGTCTGTTAATCCCATTTCACGATATAATTTTTGCTCTTTAATTATTGCTGGACTTGGCTCAAGTAGTAACGACATGTGCGTCCCTCCAATATGTCACAATTGATTGAAATAGTTTTAATCCATCAGCTCCTCCAAGCAATTCATGAACAGCTCGTTCAGGGTGTGGCATCATGCCGAGCACGTTTCCTTTCTCATTCACGATGCCCGCAATATTATGCAAACTACCGTTTGGATTTTCTCCCTCGTATCGAAAAACGATTTGGTTGTTGGCAATGAGCTGTTGTAACGTTTGTTCATCACAATAATAGTTTCCTTCTCCGTGTGCAATCGGAATCGTAATGATTTCTCCCCGTTCGTATTGAGATGTAAACATCGTTTCGTTATTTTCAACACGGAGCTTTACCGGGCGGCAAATAAACGTTAACTTATTGTTGCGTCGCATCGCCCCTGGAAGAAGCCCTGCTTCGAGTAAAATTTGAAATCCGTTACATACACCTAAAATCGGTTTTCCGTCATCGGCTGCTTTTTTGATCGCTTTCATCACGTTAGAAAAACGGGCAATCGCTCCAGAGCGTAAATAATCACCATATGAAAAACCGCCCGGTAACAGAATCGCATCAAACTCATCTAAACAATCTGCATCATGCCAAACGTATTCCACTTCTTCTCCTAATTCATCCGAAATGGCATGATACATGTCGATATCACAGTTTGAACCTGGAAATACAACGACCGCAAATTTCACTGAACGACGACCTCCTCAATCTCATAGCGATAATCTTCAATGACTGTGTTCGCTAACAATTTTTCACACATTTCCTTCACGATTGCATCAATATCGCGGTCGCTTTTTTCCACGATCAACTCCATAAACTTTCCAATCCGTACATCTTGCACTTCACCATAGTTTAAGCTATGCAATGCCCCTTTCACCGCATTGCCTTGTGGGTCTAATACGTTTTCACGCAATGTGACATACACTTTTACTTTGTACATGATAATCCTCCTAATCTTTGTAACAGTTTCGTATATGTTTCTGTTAAGTCGCCTAAATCGCGGCGAAATACATCTTTATCAAATTTCTCTTTCGTGTGTACATCCCATAATCGACACGTATCTGGGGAAATTTCATCCGCCAACAGCACCGCTCCCGTTTCATCTCTTCCAAACTCTAATTTGAAGTCGACAAGCTGTAAATCACATGAACGAAATAAGGAAATGAAAATGTCGTTCACGCGTAGCGCCATTTGTTTCATATACAAAAGCTCATCACAAGAGGCGAGCTGCAGCACGGCAATATGATCTTCTGTTAATAGAGGATCGCCTAAGTCATCGTTTTTGTAGTAAAACTCTACAATCGGTTTCTCGAGTGCAGTTCCTTCCTCCAGCCCGATTCGTTTTGCTAGACTACCGGCGACAATATTGCGGACAACAACTTCGAGGGGAATGATCGTCACTTGACGCACAAGCTGTTCGTTGTCAGATATTTTACGAATAAAGTGATTGTTCACACCCGCTTCATGCAGCAAAGAAAATAGTAAACTTGTAATCTCATTATTTAGTCTTCCTTTTCCAGCAATCGTTGCTTTTTTTTCACCGTTAAATGCAGTTGCTTCATCTTTATATTCAATCCATAGTACGCGCTCTTCATTTGTCGCATATACTTTCTTCGCCTTTCCTTCATATAGAAGGTGTTGCTTTTGCATATTCTCTCCCCCCCATTTATACAGAATATTAGGAATTTTTATTATGTAGGCAAGGCATTTGCCTTACCTACTACAAACCAAGTCGACGAAAAATCGTATCGACATGTTTTAAATGATAGTTATAATCAAAGCAATCAGCAATTTGCTCTTTTGTTAAACGGCTTGTAATCATTTCGTCCGCCTCAATTAACGAACGGAACGGCACCTGTTTTTCCCACGCTTCCATCGCTTTCGGTTGTACGAGATCATACGCCTCCTCACGCGTCATGCCTGTATCAATAAGCGCTAGCAACACGCGCTGAGAATAAATAAGTCCAAGGGTGCGATCCATATTTTTCTTCATGTTTTCAGGGAATACGGTCAAGTTTTTCACGATGTTCGTAAAGCGGTTGAGCATGTAATTTAAGGCGATCGTTGCATCCGGCAAAATAATGCGCTCGGCAGATGAATGCGAAATGTCGCGCTCATGCCAAAGTGGTACATTTTCATACGCTGTTAACATATAGCCACGAATCACACGCGCCATCCCTGTCATATTTTCTGAACCGATTGGGTTGCGTTTATGTGGCATCGCTGATGAACCTTTTTGCCCTTTAGCAAAAAACTCTTCCACTTCACGCGTTTCACTTTTTTGCAGTCCTCGAATTTCAACCGCAAATTTTTCAATCGATGTCGCAATTAAAGCGAGCGTGGCCATGTAGTGCGCATGGCGATCACGTTGTAACGTTTGGGTTGAAATAGGTGCAGGCTGCAAGCCAAGTTTTTCGCATACGTACTGTTCGACAAACGGATCAATGTTTGCGTACGTACCAACAGCCCCTGAAATTTTACCAACGCGCACCGTTTCCGCTGCTTGCTTAAATCGTTCTAAATTGCGCTCCATTTCGGCATACCAAAGCGCCAATTTTAATCCAAATGTCGTCGGCTCGGCATGTACACCGTGCGTTCGTCCCATCATGACCGTATATTTATGTTCGATCGCTTTCTCTTTTAATACCGCAATAAATTTTTCTAAGTCGCGCAATAAAATTTCATTTGCTTGTTTTAATAAGTATGATAATGCTGTGTCAACAACATCGGTAGACGTAAGTCCGTAATGTACCCATTTCCGTTCTTCTCCTAACGTTTCTGACACCGCACGAGTAAAAGCAACGACATCATGGCGCGTCTCTTCTTCAATTTCTTTAATACGAGCAATATCGAATGAAGCGTTTTGACGAATTTTCACAACATCTTCTTTTGGGATCACACCTAACTCAGACCAAGCTTCACAAGCTAAAATTTCGACTTCCAGCCAAGCACGAAAACGGTTTTCCTCCGTCCAAATGGCACCCATTTCTGGTCTTGTATAACGTTCAATCATACGTTCATCCTCCGATCTGTCCAAATCGCTAACTCGTCTATTTTTCTTTGCATCGCATCGACATCTTCAGCTAACCACGTGATATGTCCCATTTTCCGCTTCGGCTTTGCCTCTTTTTTTCCATAAAAATGAACATGAGCATCACGAAATTGAGCGATATTCTGGATGACTGCATCGACATGTTCACCTAAAATATTGACCATTATTGTAGGTTTTAATAAATCGGTACTGCCAAGCGGCCAATCACAAATGGCACGAATATGTTGCTGAAATTGTGATGTGATACAACCGTTTATTGTATAATGACCTGAGTTGTGCGGTCTAGGGGCAAGCTCATTAATATACAATTGTCCGTCTTCTGTCAAAAACATTTCAATGGCTAACGTACCCACTAGTTGGAACGCTTCGGCTAACTGCTTCGCATATGTTTCTGCCTGTTCAATGATTAGTTGACTGACTTGAGCTGGGGCAACTGTTTCATGCAAAATGTTGTCGCGATGAATGTTTTCGACAACAGGAAACAATGCCATTTCACCAGAGACACTACGCACAACGATAATGGATAACTCTTTGACAAACGGTACCCATGCTTCCAATACACACTCACCATAAGCTAAAAGCGGACGAGCTACATGTATATCATCCAAGCACCTAATGACGACTTGCCCTTTTCCATCATATCCCCCGCGGCACGTTTTTAACACCGCTGGAATACCAATCTCTCGAATCGCTCGTTCTAATTCCTCTTCTTTTAGCACAAGACGATGAGGGGCAACAGGCAAACCTGCAGACTGAATAGCCCGTTTTTCTTTCCAACGATGTTGCGTAATAGCAAGCAGCTCGCTTCCTTGAGGCACATACCCCTTCTTTGTTAACCGATTTAACGCCTCCGCATCAATATTTTCAAACTCATACGTCACAACATCACTTACTTCGGCTAACTGACGTAACGCTTCCTCATCGCTATATGAAGCAACAATTTCAATATCGGCCACTTGCGCGCACGGAGATTGAGGAGTCGGGTCGAGTACCGCTACAAAAAACCCCATCTCTTTTGCAGCGATCGCCATCATTCTTCCTAACTGCCCACCGCCAATAATGCCAATCGTTTGCCCCGGGACAATCGTTTTAGTCAAGCTGATCACTACTTTCCATCACTTGTTTTCGAATGGCTTCACGTCGCGCACGTAACGCTTCCATATACGTTGGTTCATACGTTCCAAGAATCGAAGCAGCAAGCAGCGCGGCATTGATTGCACCTGCTTTTCCGATCGCTACGGTCGCAACTGGCACCCCACCTGGCATTTGAACAATAGATAACAACGAATCTAAGCCGTTCAACGTCTTAGACATAATTGGAACACCGATGACAGGTAATGTTGTTTTGGCTGCTACCATTCCAGGCAAATGAGCGGCTCCACCAGCTCCAGCGATAATGACTTTAATGCCGCGCTCTTCAGCTGTTTCAGCATACGTAAACATAAAGTCCGGTGTACGGTGAGCTGAAACAACTTTTTTTTCAAACGGAATATGCAATTCTTCTAATATATCACATGCATGACGCATCGTTTCCCAATCTGATTGACTTCCCATAATGACAGCTACAAGTGGCTGCATCCGTACTCACCTCTTTTTATAATCAGAAAAAAATCCAGAACAACGCCCCTCGACCATAAGGGAAAGCATCGTTCTGGACATATTTCGCCCCTAGGGAGAAAAAAGCCAATAAGATCCTTTCCCTCATAGTCCAATAATTTACGGTTATTGGGTAGAGACTTTCGGGCCATATTCCCAAAATTATATGAGGGTTTAGTCATGTATTCACTTACTTTCATCTTACCAGTCATTTTTCAATCATGTCAACATAAAATCGAACATTTTATTAATTAAAATAATTAATGTTCGGTTTTTGATTAAAATCACCATTTTACCTTTTCATCGTATAATGAAAAGAAAAAGAAAGAGGGGAAAACAATGGACTGGACGAAACAATGGGAAGCGTTTTTTTCTAACCCATTTTGGGGATCATCAAATGCTTTTTCTTCCCATTCTCCAGGAGTCAACATATACCGTCGTGAAAATGAGCTACTCATCGTTGTAGCTATCCCAGGTTTAGAACATATACATGATGCAGAAGTATATGTTCACTATAATACGTTGGAAATAAAAGCAAATATTCAATTACACTTCGAAGGATTTGAATTAATTGAGGAAGGAATAACACAAGGTCCATTTGAGCGAGTGATACAACTTCCTTTTCCTGTAGGTGAGAAAGTAGAAGCTGTGTACGAGAATGGGTTGCTTTTTATTCAGTTACATCGCCTTATTCCGGATCATATAAAGAGAAAAGTAGAAATCAAATAAAAAATGAGCTAACCGATATCGGTTAGCTCTTCACTATGGGGGAGAGGATTGTAAAAGCGTTAAACGCAAATACATGGACAAAAAAAGTTAGAGAACAAAATCGATATGCTCTCTAACTTGCTATGTCCGCTCGGCAACGTCCTACTCTCGCAGGCGGTGTCCCGCCAACTACCATCGGCGCTGGAGAGCTTAACTTCCGTGTTCGGGATGGGAACGGGTGTGACCT
>NZ_JACHES010000006.1 GCF_014201585.1 Anoxybacillus tengchongensis | reverse complement strand
CTTGCGTCATTGATCTTGATTGAACCGCCGTATACGGAACCGTACGTACGGTGGTGTGAGAGGACGGAGGTTAATCACCTCCTCCTACTCGATTAAAAAAGGATGATTTTGAACGATGGAGAATATAATAAAAGGGCTCATTTTATTTATAGAAAGGAGTAATGTACATGATCGTCACAACAACAAACAGCATTGAAGGAAAGCAAATTGAGCAATACCTTGGTTTAGTGTCTGGGGAGGTCATTTTAGGCGCCAACGTTGTCCGTGATTTTTTAGCGAGCATTACTGATATTATTGGCGGTCGGAGTGGAACATACGAGAGCAAGCTAGCTGAAGGACGAGACATGGCAGTAGAAGAAATGGTAAAAAAAGCACGCAATATGGGCGCGAATGCAGTCATTGGTGTCGATCTGGACTTTGAAACGTTGCGCGATGGAATGATGATGTGCATTGCGACAGGTACAGCCGTAAAGGTGAAAGAGTAAGGGAATTAGAGAAGAAGCTCGTGGGGCTTCTTCTTTTTTTGATATTGACTTATGTATAAAGAAGGGATATGATGTAATTAGAAATTTATCTAAATATCTAATTTTTTTGAGCGATATTTAGAAATTTGTCTAAATATCTAAAAGAAAGTTGGTGAAAAAGATGTCGTTTAACGAGGCGTTTAAAGCGATTGCTGATCCGAATCGAAGAAAAATTCTTTCTTTATTAAAAAAAGGAGATTTAACTGCAGGGGAAATTGCTGATCATTTTGATATGCAAAAGCCGAGCGTTTCCCATCATTTAAAAATATTAAAACAAGCCGACTTAGTCGAAGATCGACGGGTTGGTCAGCATATTTATTACTCATTGAACACAACCGTTTTCCAAGATTTAATGAGCTGGTTTTACGATATATTGCAAAAAGAAGGTGAAAAATCATGAAAAAATATTGGATGATTATCATTCTTATTTTGTGTAGCTATGTCTCGAGTTTATTAGCTATTCCATATTTACCAAATGAAGTGGCAATTCATTGGAACGTCGCGGGAGAACCAGATGATTTTATGAATAAATGGTGGGGGGTGCTTTTATTTCCGCTTCTTTTAACCGGCATGACTTTTTTGCTTATTTATTTGCCAAAGATCGATCCGCGAAAAGAAAATTACGAGAAATTTGAAAAAGTATATCGCATTTTTTTACATGTGCTTGTCATCTTTTTCGTTAGTCTACATGTGGTGACGCTTGCATACAATATAGGAATTTCTGTACAAGTTGACGTTGTTGTGCCACTTGGAGTTGGATTATTGTTTATTGTTCTTGGCAATTATATGCCGAAAATTAAACCGAATTATTTTTTCGGCATTCGCACCCCTTGGACGTTAGCCAATGAAGTAGTTTGGCAAAAAACGCATCGTGTCGGAGGAAAAGTGTTTGTCATCATGGGCGTGTTGATTACGCTCACGATATTTGTAGAAAGCGTATGGCGTTTTATTTTTCTCTTAATTATCGTTTTTAGTGGCACGATTTATATGTTTGTCCAGTCATATATATTTTCTCGTAAATGAAGGGAGAGATCGATTTGTTTGGGATGTCTATTCAATTATTTCTTTCCTTATTTGTTCCTTTAGTGCTTATTATATATGGACGAAAAAAAGGTTGGTTTTCTTGGAAAGCGTTTGGTGTTGGTTTTCTTATTTTTGTGTTATTTTCGCAAGTGCTTGAGAAAATCCTTCACTTTCTTGTGATTGATCCAAGCGGTACATCGTTAAAAGGAACAAATAACGTTTGGGCGTTTGTTGCTTATGGGGCGTTAGCGGCTGGGATATTTGAAGAGATAGGGAGATATGTCGGATTTCGCTTCATGTTAAAAAACAATCGAACGTACGGGGACGGATTATCATTTGGTCTAGGGCATGGAGGAATAGAAGCTGTGCTCATCGGTGCTTTTAGTGCTGTGAATATGATGGTGATTTCTCATCTCGTTCGAACAGGTGATTTTGAGCAAGTTGCTTCCTCGCTTCCAGCTACACAAGTCGACATGATTCAATCGATGTTGAATCAGCCGGATTGGATGTATGTATTAGGTGGTATAGAGCGGATCTTTGCAATCGCTATCCATGTGGCGCTCTCTCTTCTTGTTTTATATGGGGTTAGGAACGGACAATTTCGTTATGTAGTGTACGCAATTTTGATTCATGCATTGATTGATGTTGTCCCTGCGTTATATCAAGTGAAAGTTATTTCAAATATTTGGGTTGTAGAAAGTATCCTTGCTTTGATTGCAATTGCTTCGTTTGTTTTTATTCGACGCATGAGTGAAAAGTTTCATTAAAAAATTGCAAAAACATGTTGCATCGAAACGCGTTTCATACCTTATGCTTGCGTCAAAAGCATAAGGGAGGGAAAACAATGGGGATCTTTTTTATTGTCATTTTATGCGCCGTTGAGTTAATGGGGGCACAGTTTGCGATAGAGGCTGCTTCAAAAGGAAAGTATAATGGAAAGTAAAAAGAAGTGATTCCGTGAGCATCGTTAGCCAACGTTGGATGTCGTTGAAGGAGTATTATGAATTAAGGGAGAGAACAAACAGACGGTTGGAATATATGAATGGGGTTGTATGCATGACTCCTTCGACTTCTACAAAGCATCAGCGAATATCTGGGCGCATGTACGTGGAACTTTTTCACTTTTTTGAAGGGACAGATTGTGAAGTGTTTCATGCGCCGTTTGATGTTGAATTACAACGCGATGATATTCAAGAACAACATATTGTCATTCCTGATTTAAGTATTATTTGTGATAAAGAAGGATTGCAAGACCAAAAATATATTGGTGTGCCTACATGGATTATAGAAATTTTAAGTCCGTCCAACCAATCTCATGATTTAGTTTTCAAGTTAAACATTTATATGCGCTATGGCGTAAAAGAATATTGGATTGTAAATCCGATGTTAAATAGCATACAAGTATATGCGTTAAACGAAAAAGGTCAATACGATCAAATGGAAGTGATGAAGGAAAAAGGAAATGTACGTTCATTTGTTTTTCCGCAATTTTCGGTTGATGTGACAAAAATTTTTAGTTAATTGAAGTATTTACATGTGGCTGAGAAACAGGTGTATAAGATGAATACGGAAACGCGCGTAAGCTTTTTTAAATCATAAGGTGAAAAAGCGTCTCATCAATATGTTGGGGCGCTTTTTATTGAGCAAGCAAAAAAATTGAAATGTTTGTTGAAGTTATTATAATGTAAATATTCAATTTGTTTTCTAGGGAGAGAGGAAGATGCAAGCAAGTGTTGAACAACGCACAAATATGCAAACAGTCGTTTATCCGATTTTAATTGCCATTAGTATTGGTCATTTATTGAACGACGCGATGCAAGCTGTGGTGCCAGCGCTGTTTCCCATTTTAGAATCATCGATGCATTTATCTTATACACAAATCGGTTGGATTGCATTTACGCTGAATATGACTTCGTCCATCTTGCAACCGGTTGTCGGTTTGCTTTCGGATCGGCACCCGTCACCGAGTTTTTTGCCGCTTGGCATGGGAGCTAGTTTGTTAGGAATGATTGGATTGGCGTTTGCGCCTAATTTTTTCTTTGTTTTATTGTCGGTTTTATTCATTGGATTAGGGTCAGCAGTATTTCATCCGGAAGGTTCGCGTGTTGTTTATTTGGCTGCTCGGGCGAGAAGGGGGTTCGCTCAATCCATTTATCAACTTGGCGGAAATACAGGCAACGCTCTTGCACCATTGTTTACAGCGCTCATTTTTGTTCCATTTGGTCAAAAGGGAGCAGGTTGGTTTGCGTTTGTTGCGGCGCTTGGGATGGTTGTTTTATTTTGGGTGTCGAAGTGGTATGCTGTTCAATTGTATCAGGTGAACGAACGCCGAAAGGAAACGATGGAAGAAAAGAAACAAATAAGTCAAAAGATTATATTTGCGCTTATTCTCCTAGTTCTTTTAGTATTTGCACGTTCGTGGTATTATGCAGGAATTTCGAATTACTACCAGTTTTACTTAATGAAGTATTATGGTATTTCTATTCGTCAAGCGCAACTTTATTTGTTTGTTTTTATGATTGCAGGGGCAATCGGGACAGTTTTTGGTGGTCCGCTTGCTGATCGATTTGGGAGACGAAATTTAATTTTTGCTTCAACGCTTGGTACGGCACCATTTGCGCTCATTTTGCCATATGTTCCGCTTCATTTCGTTTTGCCAATTGTTTTTGTCACAGGTTTTATTTTATCGTCTAGTTTTGCTACTTTTGTTGTTTATGCGCAAGAGTTGCTTCCAGGAAACGTTGGAATGGCATCAGGGTTAATTGTCGGCCTCGCATTTGGCATGGGAGCACTCGGGGCAGTTGCACTTGGAAAAATTGCTGATGTTTATACGTTAAAAACGCTTATGGTCATGTGTAGTTTTCTTCCTTTATTTGGTGTTCTGACGTTTTGGTTACCAAAAGAAGCATAGTGGCAAGTGTATCGCTTGCCACTATACAGATGCTCGTTCAATAAGGCGAACGGGCAGTTTTTCTTTTTTGGGTTGTGTATAGTTGTTTGCAAAATAGTCGTATATCATTTGGAAAGCTTTTTTCCCCATAAGAGAAAGAGGGAGTTCGATTGTTGTAATGTGCAACGCTTCTGAAATAGGATGGTTATCGAAGCTGACGATAGCTAGATCGTTCGGAACGCGCAATCCGTATGTTTTTCCCCATAAAACAATTCCAGCAGCAACTTGATCGCTAGTAACGAGCAAAGCAGTCGGTTTTTCCGCAAGCGAAAGAATCGTAGATACGATTCGCTTCCCATCGCCCATATGTAGACAATGGTGGAACATCCAATTTGCATGAATCGAAGCATGTATGTTTTGAAGGGCATCTTTATAAGCAGCTTTTCGTTTTTGGCTATTAATGCTCGTTGGTCGACCGAGACAATATCCGATTTTTGAATGCCCTTTTTTTATTAAATAATCCATCCCAAGCATAAAAGCTTGATAATGGTCAATGTATACAGAAAATATATGGGGCTCTTGTATATCTTCGCATAAAACGATTGGTCCGTCGCTTATGTATAATTCAAGTGTTTCAAGGCTAATGGTGTGTGAACAAATGATGAGGCCATCTATTTGCTTGACACGTAACATTTCGAGCGCTTCTAATTCTTTATGTATGTCATAGTTTGTTTGAAAAAAAAGAAGATGGTATCCATATCGTAATGCTTCTTCCGCAATTCCTTCTACAATCATGCTAAAATAGGGGTGATTGATGGTCGGTAACATAACCCCGATAATATTTGTTTTTCCTTTTGATAAGTGAACGGCATTAATATTTTTTTTGTAGTTTAATTCATGAACGACATCCCATACAGCTTTTCGTTTTTCTTCTTTGACATATGGATAGCCATTGAGCACACGGGATACGGTTGATACAGAAACACCTGCTCGTTTTGCGATTTCACGAATATTTGCCATACTTTCACCTGCTTTTTTGATCACATATATGTCATATTTTACTCCTTTTTTTGTGAGTTTGTAAAAAGTTTCATATTTCTTCAGCAGGTGAGTTTTCAAAACGATATGGATTTATTTACGTCGATTGTCATGATGGAAGCGGAACATTAAAATGGAGAAGAACGTTAAATTTAGCTTGCCCACTTAAGCGGGCAAGCTGGCAACTATGGTAAATCAATCAGCATAAATCGGCTATCTGTTTTCGATGTGATGTGTAATGTTGTTATATCTGTTATACGAGCAGCATCACGACGTTGTAACATCGTTTCACCATTTAACACAAGTTCTCCTTCAATAACAAACACATATATTCGACGGCCTTCTTGTTGATGGAATGTTATGTGCTCATTATTTTCTAAATCGGATAAATACATCGTTATATCTTGATGAATGTAAGCAACTTGATCACCTGCCTGCTTTTTCGAAACAATAGGCAATAAGCGATTTTTCATTTTTTCAATATCATATGAAACTTGTTCGTATGATGGGGTAAGACCGTACGTTTCAGGTAAAAACCAAAGTTGCAGAAGATTGACTTCTTCCGTAGTAGACGGATTCATTTCTGAATGCACAATGCCAGTTCCGGCTGTCATTCGTTGTACTTCACCAAATGAAATGATACGATGATTGCCGAGATTATCGCGATGCTCGAGTTGTCCTTTTAAGACGACTGTAACAATCTCCATTTCTTGATGAGGATGAGCGCCAAAACCACGTTGTGGAGCGATGATATCATCGTTAAATACGCGTAATGGACCAAAGTGCATATTTTTCCGATCAAAATATTCGGCAAATGAAAAGCTAAAATAACTTTGTAACCAACCGTGGTTCGATTCAAATCGTTCATGTGCACGATATATGTGAATCATTGAAAAACCTCCTTCCTTATTTCATGAGTGCATCAAGTGAATAGTCGCCTGCGCCGATAAGCGCAACGCCAATCACAACGACAATTAAAATAAAGTTGTACTCGAAGCCATTTTGTGTGACCCAAAATCCGTTTGGCGCGTGTACTTTTACAATGGCTACAACCATTATCATAGCGATTAACAAAGCTGCAAATGGTGTGAACAGTCCGAGAGCAAACAATAGCCCGCCAACGAACTCTGCTAAACCAGCAACTAGAGCCATTGTCACTCCAGGTTTTAATCCAATCGATTCGAGCCATCCACCTGTTCCTTTTAAACCATATCCTCCGAACCATCCAAACAATTTTTGGGCCCCATGACCGACAAAAGTCAAACCGACAGCTAGACGAATAAGTAAAATACCAATGTGCATCATGATGATCTCTCCTTTCATATATCTTGATTTCAAGATAAAGGTGTGCGATAGGCCTTTAAAAAGGCGTTAATGAAAGACCTATCTTTTTAAGCAAGTGAATCGCCATTTCTTTTTCATCTGTGGATAAAGATTGAAAAATTTCCGACATTTTTTGTGCGTGCTGTGGGAAAATGTAATCCATTAATGCTTTTCCTTCTTCAGTAATGACAGCGTACGTAATGCGCCGATCCTTTTCACAACGTTGTCGGACGA
This sequence comes from Anoxybacillus tengchongensis, assembly GCF_014201585.1. GTDB lineage: Bacteria > Bacillota > Bacilli > Bacillales > Anoxybacillaceae > Anoxybacillus > Anoxybacillus tengchongensis. The sequence goes on along the minus strand of NZ_JACHES010000006.1, from coordinate 166,941 downwards.
TATATCCTTTTTCTTCGAGTTTGTCGATGACATATGTCATGGTTCCACTAGTGAGTAAAATTTTATCACCGATTTGCTGAATCGGCTGCGCCCCTTTGTGATACAACAAATCGAGAACGCCAAACTCTGTCGGATTCAGTCCGTAACGTTGAATGTCATGTTTTACATGCTCGGATACGGCTTTATGTGCCCTAGAAAGGACAACGAATAGTTTTAACGATAATGTTTGTTCGTTTTGGCTCATATGCATCAACCTTTATCTTGATTTCAAGATAATTATAAACTTACGAAAAGTAAGTTGTCAATACGGATTATTTTATTTGGGTATGGTGATTTTGAAAAAATGTTATATACGCTAAAAATGATTGCAGAAATATAAAACACAATACTAACTTTAATAGATGAATAAATTTCCATATACCTTCTCGAGCGTTGAACGCCATATGATCTAAAATTTTTCCATAAATTAGACGATGATAGATTGCTAAATCCCTGCTAGTCTTATAAGCGAGCAATGGACTAGGAGGGATAACATGAGGAAATTGCTGGCACTTGCTTCTGTTATTGTAGCAGCTTTTTGTTTTTCAACAACTGAAGTAGCTGCGCAAACGACGGTTCATCATGTGAGGCCGGGGGAAACGTTTTGGACGATTGCGAAAAGTTACAATGTTTCATTGCTAGAACTTCAACGAATCAATCAAAAACAATCAGACGTTTTGTTCGTTGGCGAAACGTTGCGTATCCCACAGCCGATCTCTCAAGCTGATAAAGACTTATTAGCTCGTCTCGTTCATGCGGAAGCAAAAGGAGAGCCATTCGCAGGAAAAGTAGCTATTGCAACGGTCGTCTTGAACCGTGTTGATCATCCGAATTTTCCAAATACGATTCGCCAAGTCATTTATGAGCGTTCAGGAGGATATTATGCGTTTACTCCTGTACAAAATGGAGAGATTAACAAACCAGCAGACCGAGAAGCATACCGAGCGGTTGAAGAAGCCATTGCTTTTCGCGGTTTAGGAAGCGGCTCATTGTATTTTTACAATCCAAAAACGGCGAAAAGCGAATGGATCCGCTCACGTCAAGTGACAGTTATTATTGGCAACCATGTATTTGCGAAATAATCCCTCTACATGCGTAGGGGGATTATTTTCGTTTCGCATTGAATAACTAGTCAAAACTCTATATTATGGAATTGACTTGTTAGTTAAGAAACGAGTAATGCCGAGGGAGGCGAAACGATGAGTATTGTTCATGTGAACGAGTTAACGAAAATGTATAAAAACAATCGCGGAATTGAACAAGTCACATTTTCGATTGAAGAAGGAGAGATTTTTGGGTTTATCGGGCCGAATGGGGCAGGAAAAAGCACAACGATTCGTACATTACTAAACTTTATTTATCCAACGAGCGGTAGCGCCACGATTTTTGGGAAAGATATTGTGAAAGATGCAAAAGAAATTCGGAGACATGTCGGTTATTTACCTTCTGAAGTGCACTATTATGATGATATGAAAGTCATTGATTTACTGATGTATTCTGCAGCATTTTACAAAGTATCGGACCAGCGATTGAAACAGTTAGCGGAGCGTCTTGATTTAGATATTCATAAAAAGATTGAAGATTTATCATTTGGCAATCGAAAAAAAGTCGGTATCGTTCAAGCGCTTTTACACGAGCCGAAATTGCTCATTTTAGATGAACCAACAGGCGGATTGGATCCGCTCATGCAGCATACTTTTTTTGAAGTTCTTTTAGAAGAACGTAAAAAAGGTGTGACGATCTTCTTCTCCTCACACATTCTTTCAGAAGTACAAAAGCTTTGCGATCGTGTAGCGATTATTAAAGAAGGGAAATTAATTCAAGTGGAAACGGTCGAGTATTTAACGAAAAACCATTTGAAACATGTGACGGTCGTATTCGAAGAAGGACAACACGTCGAGTTTGATTTAGCAGGTGTTGTAAACAAAGAAGTTAACGGCAATGAGATGACGATGCTATATAAGGGAGATATGAACGAACTGATCGCCCAGCTGCACAACGTGCGCATCAAAGATGTGTCGATTAGTGAGCCGTCTCTTGAAGATGTGTTTATGCACTATTACGAAAAGTGAGGGGATAGACGATGTTTAAACGGGAATGGAAACGAAACGCAAAATCTTTAGTGATTTGGAGTGCGGTGCTCGGTGGTCTTGTTCTTTTGACGTTAAGTATTTTCCCACAGTTTGCCGAGCAACAAAAAGAAGTCACCAAACTTCTTCAATCGTTGCCACCAGCGATGGTTAAAGCATTCGGAATGGATCAACTAAGCATTGGTGATTTAACAGGGTATTACGGTGTTCGTGTATATACGATGACGACGTTACTCGGTAGTGTTTATGTAGCGATGTTAGCTGCAAACATCGTTGCGAAAGAAGAGAACGATAAAACGATTGAATTTTTGCTTGCGAAACCAATAACAAGAAGAGAAATTTTAACAAATAAATGGCTTGTCGTGACGGTGAATACTCTCATTTTAAATGCCGTTTCCCTTCTTGTTAGTTTTGTTGGTTTTCAAATGGCTGAAGAATACGATGTGTCGTTCAAAGCTGTTTATTTACTGACGTTGGCAACTGTACTTCTTCATTTTACGTTTGCAGCTGTGGCATTTTTGTTGTCAACAATGATGCGCAAAACGAGAAATGCATCATCATTTGCTCTTGGGCTTGTATTTGTCACTTATTTTATGAGCATGATGTCAAGCATTTCTGACGATTTATCGTTTTTAAAATATGTTAGTCCGTTTAAATATGTCGATGCAGCACCGATTATTAACGAGCTTCAAATCGATCCGTTATACATGGTCTTGATGATTGTGATCATTAGTGTCAGCATTGTTTCAGCATATGCCATTTACCGGAAGAAAGATATTGTCGTATAGGGTGTTTTTTACAGTACGAAGCGTTTTAAATATTGTAAAATGCAAAGTTGGTTAATTTTAAAGCAGGGGTGCACTCTGCTTTTTTAATTGTCAGAAAATAATTGAAAACATGTGACTCATTATGGTATCATTTTTTTAGAAATTTATGAAACAATGTTTTGTAATACGCAACAAAAAAGAGGGAAGGGGAACGATGATGGGAGAATATGTACAAGTTGGACGTTTGCAAGTAGCTAAGTTGTTTTATGAGTTTATTGTTGAGGAAGTATTACCAAATAGCCAAGTGGATCCAAGGAAGTTTTGGGGAGATTTTGAACAACTCATTAATGAGTTAACACCAAAAAATAAAGCATTGCTTGAAAAACGTGATGAGCTGCAAGAAAAGATCAATGAATGGCATAAGCAACATCGTGGACGGTTTGATTTTGAACAATATAAATCATTTTTACAAGAAATCGGTTACCTAGAGCCGGAAGTCGAAGATTTTGAAATTACGACAGAACGCGTCGATGATGAAATTGCTAAACAAGCAGGTCCACAGCTCGTTGTTCCGATTACAAACGCGCGTTATGCGCTAAATGCAGCTAATGCCCGATGGGGAAGTTTGTATGACGCTTTATATGGTACAGATGTGATTAGTGAAGAAGATGGGGCTGAGCGTGGAAAAGGATACAATCCGATACGTGGGGAAAAGGTCATCGCTTACGTTCGCTCATTTTTAGATGAAACGGTACCACTTCGCGGATATTCGCATAAAGATGCCGTTCAATATGCGGTTGTAGATGGCGTATTAACTGTCACGGTAAAAGATGGGCAAACGACGACGTTGCAAGATGAAGCAAAATTTGTCGGCTATCAAGGTTCACCTGAGCAACCGTCTGCCATTTTGTTAAAAAATAACGGTCTACATATTGAAATACAAGTGGATCGTAACCATCCGATCGGGCAGACTGATCCAGCAGGGATAAAGGACGTTTATGTAGAAGCAGCTTTAACAACGATTATGGATTGTGAAGATTCTGTTGCGGCAGTCGATGCGGAAGATAAAGTACTTGTATATCGCAACTTACTCGGTTTAGTTCGTGGTGACTTAACAGCGAGCTTTACAAAAGGAAACAAAACCGTTACACGCGAGCTAAATCCAGATCGTGTATATACAACACCAAGTGGCGAGATGCTCACATTGCCTGGACGTTCGCTTATGTTTGTACGCAACGTTGGTCACTTAATGACAAATAATACGATTTTGCTTGAAAACGGAGAAGAAGCGTATGAAGGCATTTTAGATGCGGTTGTGACGACTTTAATTATGAAACATTCGCTTCTTGGTAATGGAAAATATGTAAATTCAAGAAAAGGTTCCATTTACATCGTGAAGCCAAAAATGCACGGTTCCGAAGAAGTGGCGTTTGCCAATGAATTGTTTGACCGTGTTGAAGATATGCTCGGTCTTGAGCGCAACACGATTAAAATTGGTGTAATGGATGAAGAACGGCGTACGACGCTTAATTTAAAAAATTGCATTTATCAAGTAAGAGATCGAATCGTTTTCATTAATACAGGCTTTTTAGATCGTACGGGTGATGAAATTCATACATCAATGGAAGCAGGCCCGATGATTCGGAAAAATGAAATGAAATCGTCGACATGGTTGCAAAGCTATGAAAAATCAAACGTGGCGATTGGGTTAGCAGCTGGTTTCCAAGGGCGTGCTCAAATCGGTAAAGGAATGTGGGCAATGCCAGATATGATGGCAGAGATGGTGAAGCAAAAAATCGCCCATCTTCAAGCGGGAGCAAATACAGCGTGGGTACCGTCACCGACTGCAGCGACGTTACATGCGCTTCATTACCATCAAGTAAATGTATTTGCGGTACAAGACGAATTGAAAAAAGATGTAAAGAACTATCGTGATGATATTTTACAAATTCCTGTCGCTATCAATCCGCAATGGACGCCAGAAGAGATTCAACAAGAGTTAGATAATAATGCACAAGGTATTCTTGGTTATGTCGTTCGTTGGATTGATCAAGGGATCGGATGTTCTAAGGTACCTGATATTCATAACGTTGGCCTCATGGAAGACCGAGCAACGTTGCGTATTTCAAGTCAACATATTGCGAACTGGTTGCATCATGGTATTTGTACGAAAGAACAAGTGCTTGAAACGTTGAAGCGAATGGCAAAAATTGTGGATGAGCAAAATGCAGATGATCCAGCATATCGACCAATGTCGACTGATTATGATAACTCAGTTGCTTTCCAAGCAGCATGCGATCTTGTTTTTAAAGGCTATGAGCAGCCAAATGGCTATACGGAGCCGATTTTACATCGTCGTCGTTTAGAAGCGAAGGCAAAATTTGCGCATGTAAAACAATAATGTGATGAGGGCATTCCATGTGAATGCCCTCGTTATGTGCTAAAGGTGGGAAACAGCATGGAAAAAGATTCGTTTGTGAAATCCGTCAGCAGAGCATTGAAAATCATGGATATTTTAAGTAACGAACGTCACGGTATGGGCGTAACGGAAGTCGCGAAACAAATAGGGATTCATAAAAGCTCTGCTTATCGTTTATTGGCGACACTTGTTGAGCATGGATATGTTGAACAAGATGAAGAAACGGAGCGTTATAAGCTCGGTTATAAGTTTTTAGAAATGAGCTCGAAGTTGTTGGATTCAATCGATTTGCGTAAAGAAGCAAAACCGTATTTACGTGAGCTGGAACAAATAACGAATGAAGTAGTCCATCTTGTCGTGTACGATCAAGGGGAAGTCATTTATATTGAAAAATTGGATGGCAATGAAACGTTGCGTATGCACTCGAAAGTCGGAAAGCGAGCTCCGATGCATTGTACGGCTGTTGGTAAAGCAATTTTAGCGCACTTACCAAAGCATGTCGTTATGGACATTTTAGAAAGAAAAGGATTGCCGCCACATACGGACTATACGATTACAGATCAACAGATGTTTTTTCATGAGTTAGAGCGTGTTCGCGAGCTCGGTTATGCGCTCGATTTAGAGGAAAACGAGTACGGCATCCGTTGCATAGCGGTGCCCATTTTTGATCATACAAAACAAGTTGTTGCAGCGGTCAGCGTTTCTGGCCCGACGATTCGGATGACAGATGAACGGCTCGAACAACTTCACGTACAAATGAAAAAAATCGGCAAGCAAATTTCTGAACGGCTTGGATGTCGATGAATGATGTATACGTTTGGCCTCTAGTCATAGTATAATGTTAAAAAGGATGTTTAAGGAGGCCACTTTATGGCACAACGTGTTGTGAAAACAACATATTTGTTAGGGCTTTTGTTTTTCGCTGCCGCGCTCGTTTATTTTTTTGCTTCGAATTGGCCTGAACTAGGAAGATTGACGAAAGTCGGTGTTGGTGCTGGGTTTATGGTACTGTTTTATGCGATGAGCGCAACTGTTTTTCGTCGACATTTTTTAAGTAAATGGTTGTTTATTTTTGGAGCGATTACGTTTGGAATTTGTGTGTCATTAATTGGGCAAGTATATAACTCACATGCTGATAGTTTTTTATTGTTTTTCATTTGGTTCATTCCTACCGCCATTTTGGCATGGTTTACTCGCTATCGATTTCTTTCGATATTTAGCTTCGGGTTGTTGCAGCTTACATTTTGGTTTTACTACTTCCCGTCTTCTTATCAAATTGAACGAGGAGAATGGACATCGTTTTTTCTTTTGCTGCTTTTTGCCGTAGTCAACGGAATCATTTCGTTTCTTGGGCGCCCATCGATTGTTTCTAATTTAGCTTATATAGCCATGCACGGTTGGTTATTCGTTATATTTGTACAAGGAATTTCCACTGATCAGTTTCATTTTTGGTCATACGCATATGCTGTTATTCTTGTTGTGTTTTTAATGTATGTAAAAAAACAACCGTATTTTATATGTACTGTGTTGTTCACAGGTATGTTTTGGATCGTGCAATATTTTCGCTTTGTTGAGCGGCATTTTGGTGGTAATTGGTATATATTTGGGCTTGTATTAGCTGCTATCATCGTTTATATAGGCATTTATGTACTTCGCTGGATGAAAAGGCGAAGCAACGGAAAAGTAGAAAAATTTTTCCTTGTCGCTTTTCAAATCATTGTCACAGGGGTTGCTTCCGTCATTGCGATTGGAAGTATCATGCAGTTACTATCATTTTGGTTTGATGTATTTTCTCCTTATTGGTTGTTCAGTATATCTATTTTCTTATTTGTTGCTCCGGGATTGTTGTGGAAGAGATGGAATGATGTTGTTCGCTATACGTTGCTTGCGATTGGATATATGCTCGGTGCGTTTAGTGTAACAGATGTTTCCTTTATCGTGATCAGTATATATGTCGCTGTATTGTTTATTGTTGCGTGGCGTATGCCAGCAGGTGTGCGAACGATGACGAATATCGCTGTTTCGCTTTATGCTGCTATGATGATGCTTGATGAATGGAGCGACGTTCGTTTCACGTTATTTACCATATTTGTTTTTTACGGAGTGATTTATTGGGTTACAAAACATATGTATGAGCGACTTCTGTTCCTCGTTTTTTCATTCACTACCCTTCTTTTATTGACGAGTGCTGATTTAGTTGTGGTAGATTGGGCGTATGTTGGATGGAATATACTGTTTCTTAGCTTTGTTGCGTTTGTTCTCTTTTTCCGTACAAATGAAAAAGAACAATCAATTGCTTGGTTATATACTTTTTTGTTTTTAGCATTAAAGTATTATGAATGGGTATGGGATTTATTGCACAAATCCATAACATTGGCGATTGTTGGAATATGTTTGTTTATCGTTGCTTTGGTCGTACAAAAAAGAAAATCCGTTTCATTATCTTCCTATGGACAAAAATGGTTACCGCTTCTCGTCGTCATCATGCTACAAGTCGTTTTTATCACTTATGTGACGTTCGATAAAGAACAACATATTCGATATGGTCAACAAATTAAGTTGCAACTAGAACCAATTGACCCACGTTCACTCATTCAAGGGGATTATGTACGTCTCCAATACGAAATTTCAACAATCGAGGGGATGAATGAGTGGGGAAAAGTACAAGTCATTTTACGGAAAGATGAAACTGGAGTTCATCGATTAGTTGGCATTTATTCGCTAAATGGGAAAAAACGAAATTCGGATGTGCATCAAGAAGGGGATGTCTTAGTAAACGGAAATATATACGGAAATACAATCATTTATGGAATTGAAACGTATTTTGTCCCTGAAAAAACAGGAGGAGATATGCAACAAAGTGCTCGTTTTGCGTATGTACGTGTGAGTAAAACAGGAGATGCATTGTTAGAAAAAGTGTCTGAACAGTAAGCATAAAAAACCACCGCCGTCTTGTATAGGGACGGTGGTTTTTTGTGTTGTCACGGTTAGTGTTGAACTCCATTTCCTTTTACAGAGGCAAAGGAAACTTTACTTCCCAATAAACATTTGTGTCCAATAGTTTCCATTTCCGTCAAATCCGACACCGATATGTGTAAAGTTTCGATTTAAAATGTTCGCGCGGTGTCCCGGGCTATTCATCCACGCATTGACCACTTCTTGCGGTGTTCGTTGCCCTTTGGCGATGTTTTCCCCAGCTGTCCGATAAGAAACGCCAAAGTCGCGCATCATATCAAAAGGGGAACCGTATGTTGGGCTTGTATGCGAGAAATAATTATTTTTACGCATATCTTCTGATTTCTTTTGTGCAACAGAACTAAGCTGCGCATCGGCACGTAAAGCTGGTAACCCCGCCCGAGCACGTTCTCTATTTGTTAAATCAATGACTTGTTGTGCGTATTGGCTAATGCTCGTTGTTGGTGCTGTTTGTCTTGTTTGTTGCTGCATTGGTTGTTGTGTTTGTCTGTTCGGTTGTGTCGGCGTTGCTTGATTTGGACGTTGATATGCATTTGGTGCTTGCGTATAAGGTCTTGGCTGCATATACATTCTTTGTTGTTCCATTAACGATCGTTCAATTTGCGTACGTAAATTTGCAGCATCCTTTGGATCGATTGGAACAAATTTATAACGAGCATCTTGGATCAATATAGCCTTTGTATGCGGATATTGATCGCTTGATAGCGTTGTATGCAAAGCAGAAATGTTGGAACGATTGTTCATATCCATTGCATTGTTACAACCAACAACAGCAAGCAAGCTTAAAGCGGCAATAGACTTCGTTAGTTTTGTTATCATTTGTGCACCCCTCCTTGGCGTATTTCATGGTCATGCACCATTAGTTTTTACGATGATGAGGCAAACTAAAGATGGGAATGGTTGAGAAATGTTTTTTCCTCTTTTTTCTTTTAAAAAATGACAAGATTGTGACAGACAAAATGATATTTACTTTACATTGAATGTAACCTGTAAGCGCTTTAATATTAAGCTATAGCAAGAACAAATCAAAAGGAGGAGAAAACATGGAAAATCAAACAGGTTTTCGTGTGAAAGTGCAACGTTTTGGTAGCTATTTAAGCGGGATGATTATGCCAAATATCGGAGCATTTATTGCGTGGGGAATTATTACTGCATTATTTATTCCAACAGGTTGGTTACCAAACGAAACATTCGCTAAATTAGTTGGCCCAATGATTACGTATTTATTGCCATTATTAATTGGTTATACAGGCGGAAAAATGATTTATGACGTTCGTGGTGGAGTCGTTGGTGCAACGGCAACAATGGGAGTCATTGTCGGTTCAGACATTCCGATGTTTCTAGGGGCAATGATTATGGGTCCGCTTGGCGGATATGCGATCAAACAGTTTGATAAACTTTTCCACGGTAAAGTCAAACAAGGTTTTGAAATGTTAGTGAACAACTTTTCAGCAGGTATTATTGGCGGATTGCTCACATTAGTTGCTTTTAAAGGAATTGGACCGGTTGTTTTAGGATTAAACAAAACATTGGCAGCAGGTGTAGAAGCAATCGTTCATGCAAAATTATTACCTTTAGCCAACATCTTTATTGAGCCAGCTAAAGTATTATTTTTAAATAATGCAATTAACCACGGTATTTTAAGTCCACTTGGTGTTGAACAAGCAGCAAAAACAGGGAAGTCGATTTTATTCTTGCTTGAAACAAATCCAGGTCCAGGTCTTGGTATTTTACTTGCTTATTGGTTATTCGGTAAAGGAATGGCGAAACAATCAGCTCCAGGTGCTGTGATCATCCATTTCCTTGGAGGAATTCACGAAATTTACTTTCCATATATTTTAATGCGTCCAGTATTAATTTTGGCGGCAATTGCCGGCGGTGTGAGCGGAGTATTTACATTCACATTATTCAACGCAGGTCTTGTTGCTGTGCCATCGCCAGGAAGTATTTTTGCACTACTTGCTATGACACCACGTGGTCATTACTTAGGCGTGCTTGCTGGGGTAATCGTTGCAGCTGTTGTCTCTTTCTTAGTGGCATCATTCTTCTTAAAAACATCAAAGCAAGAAGAGAGCGATTTAGAACAAGCAACAGAGCAAATGCAACAATTAAAAGGAAAGAAAAGCAGTGTTGTATCTGCATTGAGCACAGTAGCTCCAAAGCAAGTAAAGAAAATTGTTTTTGCTTGTGATGCAGGAATGGGCTCAAGTGCCATGGGTGCTTCTATTATGAGAAACAAAGTACAAAAAGCGGGCCTTGATATTGAGGTAACAAACACAGCAATTAACCAGCTGCCAGCTGATGCAGATGTAGTGATTACGCATCAAAATCTAACAGATCGTGCAAAAGAAAAATTACCAAATGCATATCATGTATCTGTAGAAAACTTCTTAAATAGTCCAAAATATGATGAGCTTATCGATATGCTAAAAAAAGGCGAATAACAAATGAAACAAAAAGGTAAGTGAGCGACTTACCTTTTTGTTATATTTAAAAAATGTCAACAATCAAAATGACGAAAAAGCGCTTTCTATTTGTTGTGATATAAAGAAAGTAGCGGTAGAATTTTTCTTGGAAAGTAAGCATGTTTTTTAAAATTGTCAACAATTGTTGCTGACTAAGGGAGGTGAGAATGTGTATATATCAGCGAGAGAAAGAAAAATATTAGATCTTTTATTAACTCATCGGAAAGGTATTACTGTAGCAGATGTGGCAAAGCAATTAGATGTCAGTGAGCGGACGGTTCATCGTGATTTAAAAGGTGTCAAGCAAATTGTTGAAGCGTATAATTTGCAACTAATCAAAAAAGCAGGTGTCGGCATCCAAATTGTCGGTGATGAAGAAAAAAAGCACCAGTTACAAATGCATGTATTTCGTTTATCCCATACGGAATATACACCGGAAGAGCGGCAAACGATGATTTTAATTGCTTTATTAGAATCTGGAGAGCCGGTGAAATTAGTCTCTCTTGCGAACGATTTAAACGTCACTGTCGCCACCATCAGCAACGATTTAGACAAAATTGAAGAAAAAGTGGAGAAACATGGCCTTTCCCTTATTCGTAAAAGAGGATACGGAGTAGAAATATGCGGTTCTGAAGCCGCGAAGCGTAAAATGATGAGCGAACTGTTATTTGAACATTTTGATGAATCACAGTTTTTCTCATTAATGAAAGAATCGATTCAAAAAAAATCAACAGATCTTGTAAATACGGTAACGGAGAAACTGCTTGGGCTTGTCGATAAGAAAAAGTTGTTTATGATTGAACAACAAATTGAAGCAATGAAAGAAGATCTCCCATTTACAATTGCCGATAGCTCGTATATTGCTCTCGTTATTCATCTTACCTTGGCGATTGAGAGAATTATGCAAGGAGAGGCTATCCACTTTGATGTTCAACATTTGCAAACAATTTGTGCAACGAAAGAATACGAAACAGCGGAAAAAATCGCTAAAAGGTTAGAAGAAGTTTTCCACATCGTCATTCCAAAAGAAGAAATTGGTTACATTACGATGCATTTAATGGGGGCAAAGCTACGAGCGCGTCGCGGATATATGCTCGAAGAAGCTAGTTTAGAAATTGCGATGAAAGCGCAAGAGCTTATTCGTTTTGTGAGCGATGAAATAGGTGTTGATTTAACAGATGATTATCCATTGTATGAAGATTTAATCGTTCACTTAAAACCAGCTTTATACCGCATTCAACATCATATGGGAATTACGAATCCATTGCTTCGTAAAATTATGCAAGATTATAGCGAGTTATTTCATATTGTTCAACAAGGTGTGCGTCACGTATTTTCAGACATCGTTGTGCCGAAAGAAGAAATTGGTTATTTGGTGCTTCATTTTGCATCAGCGCTATTGCGTGATAAACAAGGAGTACGTGCGCTTGCTATTTGTTCAAGTGGGATTGGGACAGCAAAAATATTAGCTACCCGTCTGAAAAAGGAAATACCAGATATTTCTCATATTGAACAAAAGTCATTTTTTGATGTGCGACACATTGATGTCAACGAATATGACCTTATTGTATCAACGGTTCCGATTCATACGTCTCAACCATATTTTCTCGTGAATCCGATGTTGCCGGAAGAAGAAGTTGCTTCGATTCGACAATTTTTAAAAACGAAGACGTTTTTCTCACGCACACAAAAAGCAAACTCATCGAAGAATGGAATTGAAAAAATTCGTGCGATTCACGTTGTGAGTGAAACAATCGTTCAGCTGTTGAACGGCTTTTTGATGCGAGAATTGTCATGTCACTCGCTTCAAGAAGCGTTAATAGATGCGTGTACACAACTTGAACAATATGGCGTGATTCGCACAAAAGAGATCGTTGTCGAAGAATTATTGCGACGGGAGCAAGTCGGCGGATTAGGGATTCCTAATACGTCTTTAGCATTGTATCACGCGCGAAGCGAAGCGGTTTTGCAGCCGTCGTTTACGATGTATACACTTATACAACCGCAGCCGATCATCGGTATGGATCAGCGACCGATGAAAATGGATCGTCTTTTGTTGTTGCTAGCACCCAAAAATGCGCAAGATGATATGTTGCAAGTTCTTAGCCATATCAGTTCGCTTATTATTAGAGATGAAGAAAGTATGGAATTGTTTTCGAAAGGAAATAAAGAGCAAATTTATGCGTTTTTAAGTGCGCAACTAGAAAAGTTTTTTACGAACAACTTCAACAGCATAAGGAGTGAATCATAGTGGCAGTATTAAAAAAAGAAAATATCGTATTAGGCGCAGATGTGAAAACGAAAGAAGAAGCGATTCGATTAGCAGGACGTATTTTAGTTGAACAAGGATACGTAGAAGAATTTTATATTGATAAAATGTTTGAACGAGAAGCATTAACATCGACATATATGGGGAATTTTGTAGCCATTCCACATGGTACAGAAGATGCAAAAAAACTTGTGAAACAAGCAGGTTTGTCGATTGTTCAAGTGCCGCACGGCGTTGATTTTGGAGCGGGGAATATTGTAAAAATTTTAATTGGTATCGCTGGTAAAGATAATGAACATTTAGAAATTCTTTCGAAAGTCGCAATTGTATGTTCGGAAGAAGAAAATATCCAAAAGATGATTGCAGCAACGACTGAAGAGGAAATTTTGCAATTATTAAATGAGGTGAAATAATATGTTAGCGGTTCATTTTGGAGCAGGAAATATAGGAAGAGGATTTATCGGCAGTTTGTTGTCACAGTCAGGATATGACGTTGTATTTGTTGATGTAAACGAAAAAGTCGTACAGGCGCTTCAACAAAGAGGACAATACGAAGTTGTCATCGCAGGAGAGACGACAGAAAAACAAATTGTTCGCAACGTATCCGCTTTGCATAGTCAACATCAACAAAGTGAAATCATTGATCATATTGCGCGTGCTGATTTAGTAACAACAGCTGTTGGTCCAAACGTATTACCGCTTATTTCACAGACGATTGCAGAAGGATTGAAAAAACGATTAACAATATGTTCTCAGCCTGTACATGTCATTGCTTGTGAAAATATGATTGGTGGCAGCGAACATTTAAAGAAATATGTATGGGAACACTTATCAGAACAAGAACAAGCGTCTTTAAAAGACAAATGTGCGTTTTTAAACTGTGCGGTTGACCGTATCGTTCCAAACCAAACCCATGCAGATCCGTTAACTGTTGTCGTTGAACCATTTTTTGAATGGGTTATTGAGACGAAAGAAGTAATTGGAGATATTCCACACATTATTGGGGTACATTTCGTTGAGGATTTACAACCATACATCGAAAGAAAGTTATTTACTGTCAATACAGGTCATGCGATTGTTGCCTACTTAGGATATCATAAAAAATATGAGACAATTCATGAAGCAATAGCGGACGGTAATATTTTTGATGATGTGACAAATGCTTTACGTGAATCAGGACGAGTGCTCGTTCATCAATATGGTTGGAATGAAGCTGAACATCAAGCATATATTAAAAAAATTGTTCAACGGTTTGTCAATCCTTCCATGACGGATGAAGTGACACGGGTGGCTCGTTCTCCAATTCGTAAACTCGGACCGAATGATCGACTCATTCGTCCAGCGATGACATATTACGAATGCTTTGGAGAAGTTCCTACATCTTTAGCAAAAGGAATCGCAGCGTTGTTATTATTTGACTATGAAGGAGATCCAGAAGCGGTACAGCTCCAGCAAACGATCAAAGAAAGCGGAATAGAAGGAGCGCTTGAAAAGTACGCTCAACTTTCATCCGATCATCCGCTTGTTGCAGAAATCAAAAAGCAAATGTTCCATATATAAGAGCCATCTTGACGCAGATGGCTCTTTTACATCGGCTTCTTTTTAAAAAGGGTACGAATCATTTCGGCAATGATTCCAACCACTATACCGAACGCTGAAATAACGAGAAAAGAAATGATGCTTGTCAGATCACTCCACCCATCGTGCATAAGGGTAAACGAAATAAACAAAACATAAACGATTCCGATAGTAAAGAAAGAAGAGCATACGACGACAAACGTCTTTTTACCGAAAAAACCACTTATTCCGATGATACATGATAAAATAAAGGAAATAATCCCAAAACCAACGAACTGCTTATCGTCCAATCCCACATTCAGCAATAAACGAGATGCGATCAACACGCAAAACAAGAGGAAAAATAAAAAAACGGCGACGCCATACCACTGTTTTGACCGACTCTCAGGAAGTTTTATCATCGTTGTCACTCCTTTGTCATTTTTTTTATTATATCGCATTGTTGATTTTGTTGAATAGAAAAATAAAAAATTCTCTTGTTGCCTATCATTGTTGTTTACAATAGAATGATAGAGTCAAAACTGTACATGATAGGTGAATACATTTTATGAAACGATTATTTACGCTATATGTGACGCTCATCTCTTTGATTGGATGTGCATTATTTCTCTATATATGGCCATTTTCGGATGTGCATGTAGAACAACAATGGTTGTTGTTATTGTTATTTGCTGGTTCAGCGGTTTTGCTCAGTAGATATGTGATATATTTACCACCGAATGGTAATGCTTTCACGTTAGAGTCTTCTGTTTATTTAGCTTTACTTTTTACTTACGGATTGCACTTTTCTTTAATTATATTCCTAATAAGTAGTCTTGTGATGTATTTTTGGTATCCAAGAAAAACGTCATGGTGGAACCATGTATTTAATTTTGCTGTTTACACAATAATGATTTCTGTAAGCTATTATGTTTATATAGTTTTCGGAGGTGTTGTTGGAGAAGTTTCCATTCACTATCTTGTAGGTTATGTTGCTTGTTTTGTTGCCTTTTTTGTTTCAAACGTATTGCTTATGACTATATATTTTTCGTTGCGCTCATCTACCGAGTTTCGCTTATTACTTTTAAATACCGTAAAAGAATTAATATATATTTATACAGTAGAATTAACTGCTTCACTCATTCTAGCTATTCTTTTCGTTTTTGATCCTATATTTGGTTTGCTTTTATATACGTTTATTATGCTACTACTTTCAGCTGTTTTTAGACAATACTCTCACTTATACGAGAGGCTAGCAGATGATAAGGCATATATTGAGCAATTACTTAATTCGTTACCGATTGGAGTTATTACAACTGATAAAGACTGTTTAGAGCATTTTATTAACCAATCAGCGATGTCATTACTCGGCTTAGATCAAAAAAGGATAAAAGAAAAAATTCGGGAGGGATCTGGGGAAAATAGTTTGTTTTGGGGGTTATTTAAATCGGATGAATCTTTCCGACAAGTAAAAATATCATACAACCTGGGTGAAGAGAAAAGAGAGTATTTAGTTTCACAAACAGAATTGATTATTCCACATAAAGAACCGATTGGACGCATTGTTTTTTTTCTTGATATTACCGAAACAGAACAGCTTGCTAGACGCATGCATCAGTCAGAGAAGCTTGCATTAATGGGAGAAATGGCGGCGAAAGCAGCGCATGAAATTCGCAATCCGCTTACGGTCATTCATGGCTTTTTAGCGTTTATGAACGAAAATTTAGCGGAAAATGAGCGCGAACAATACCACATTCCGCTTTTATTAAAAGAAATTGACCGCATTAATGCGATTGTCGAAGATATGCTTCTTATTGCAAAGCCGAGCGCACCGATGTTAAAAGAGACGTACATGGAAACGATCGTTCAAGATCTTCTTTCTTTGCTGCAGCACACATGTGAAACAAAAAAAATCGCTGTTCACGTTCGTCTGGATCGGGTTCTGTTATGGATCGATCCCAAACAAATGATGCAAGTGTTATACAATTTGCTCCATAACAGCATCGAAGCTATTGAAGAAAACGGCACGATTTGCATGTATTCCGATGTCAATGAGGGGACGTACAATATGTATATTTACGACTCCGGCCGCGGAATTCCAAAAGAGATGCAAAAGACGATTTTTGAACCGTTTATGACGACGAAATCATCGGGCACAGGCTTAGGATTAACGATTGTGAAACGAATTATTGAAAACCATGGCGGAACGATCGCGCTTCATGATAGTTCGGAGAACGGAACGACGTTTGTCATCAGCTTGCCGATTGGACGAAAAGAAGAATAGGAAAAGGTGTCTGTAACGGATACCTTTTTCTATTCATATAAAAAGTGGTTAAAAAACAGCAAAAAATGTTCACAAATTAAAACTATAAAACTAGAAAAATAGTTTTATAATAAAGGGGAGGAGAGTGAACGAATGATGAAAAAGGATTGGCAATTGAAAGATGAAAGCGAAATAAACGACGTGATTGAAAAAGCGAAGCGAACTTTTCCTTTTCTTCAGGATGATCAGCTTATCAAAGACCGTGCGCAATTGTTTAAAGCGCTCGGTGATGAAACACGTTTACGTATTGTTGGCATGTTAATGCATACAGATTTATGTATGTGTGAAATTACAGCAGGGTTGCAGCTACCTCCATCAACCGTTACACATCATTTGAAATTACTTGAACGGGGAAAAGTAGTCCATGTATATAAGCAAGGAAAATTTACGATTTATCGGCTAAATCGAGAGGCGGTCATGTCGCTTATTCAAGAAAGAAGAGATGTTCGTGTTTAAAGCGTTTGCAGATTGGTTAGTTAAAGATGTGTTCGGTTTATCAATCACGTCAAAACTTGGTGGGGCACTTCATTTTTTCATTTATGATACGCTAAAAATTATCGCTTTATTGTCTGTTATGGTATTCGTTATTTCGTTTGTCCGTAGCTTTTTTCCACCTGAAAAAGTAAAGCAGTGGATTAGCGGGAAGAAAAAAGGAGCTGCAAGTGTGTTAGCAGCCTTACTTGGCGTCGTATCGCCATTTTGTTCGTGCTCAACCGTTCCGCTTTTTATCGGGTTTGTTGAAGCCGGGATTCCACTTGGGGTCACATTTACCTTTTTAATTTCGTCGCCGATTGTCAATGAAGTGTCACTCGTTATGTTATTTTCAATTTTTGGATGGAAAATTGCCGTTTTATACGTTTTGTTCGGTGTGTTATTGGCGATTGTTGCTGGTTTGATAATTGGAAAATTAAACTTAGAGAAATACATTGAATCATACGTGTTTAATATTAAATTAGGACAATCTGTCGTTCAACAAATGACTATGCGTGAGCGACTCGCTTATGCGAAAGCGAATGTCACGGATACGGTAAAAAAAATATGGGTATTTTTGCTGATTGGAATCGGAATCGGAGCATGGATTCATGGATACGTTCCGGAAGATTTACTCATTCGTTATGCTGGAAAAGAAAGCATATTTGCTGTCCCAGTGGCGGTCATTCTTGGTGTGCCACTGTACTCGAATGCAGTTGGTTCACTTCCAATGATTGAAGCGTTAATGGGGAAAGGGATGGCGCCTGGAACAGCACTTTCCTTTATGATGGCGATGACAGCACTGTCGTTTCCAGAGATGGTGTTGCTTCGCAAAGTGATGAAACCGCAGCTTATTGGTATATTTGTCCTTATTGCAACCGTTGGCATTATTGCCATTGGCTATATATTTAATGCGATATTGTAGGAGGATGAGAACATGATTATTAAAGTGTTAGGAACAGGATGCAAAAAATGCCGAGAACTTGAACAAAACGTGCGAATGACGCTTGCGCAATTACAAGTAGATGCACAAGTAGAAAAAGTAGAGGACATCGCAAAAATTATGAGCTATGGAGTAATGAGCACGCCTGCACTTGTAGTAAATGAAAAAGTTGTATCGGCAGGAAAACTGTTATCTGTTGACGAAATAAAAGGATTGTTGAAATAAAAGGAGGGCGCTTGTTTCCGCCCTCTTTACTTTATCGGTTGTACGTTTTCTTTTTGCACGTCTAACGTTCGCGGATGTTCGTCCATGTAAGATTGCAAATATGATTCCCGCACTTCATGGCGCATCCAGCCCATCAGTGCAACGATGAGAACGAAACAAATGACCGATGCATAAAATACATTTGGTGTATCTTTTTTCGTCACAATATATAAAAGCCCACATAAGATGATCGTCAATAAAATTGATACAAGTAATAAAACTGTTAACAACAAATCGTCGCCCATAAACAAAAGCATGATATCGCGGCGGAACGATATGAGCAATAAAGAGCCGAACAATAATTGTAGCAACGTGATCCAAAACGTCACTTTCACTCCGCCCATTTTTAACGATTGCTCGACGTCAGATAACGGCTGTTTCTTTTGCTTCCATGCGAAGTAAAAATACATATAAAATCCACCAGCAGCTAAGCTTGCTAAAATAAAGTGAGCATATCGTTGCCAAATTTGTGGATAATGAATGAGACTATGGAAAAACCCGTTCGCACTTGCCCATTTTTCTGGATACAACATCGAAACAATATTAACGATAAAAATCAATGGAATAAACAGCAAAATAACGGATGCAACAAGACCGACGAAAAAGTGCAATCCTTTTTTGTTCTCCCATTTTTCCCATGAAAATTTATATAAATACAAAAGGAGAAAGGCAGTAATTAACAAGATGATAATGCTGAGCCACGCTTTTCCGATTAGCAACGTCGACGTGTAAAAATATTGCGTATAAATGACGCTAATGATTAAAAGAGGGGCAACGCCGAGTACGACCGCAATACTTTTATGGATGGAAGCGTGAAACGAACAAATACGCGCCATATCATCCAACCGTTTCGATTTTTTTACAATTCCCGCACCTTCAAGAGCGACCGCCCCAGTTGCAAACGATAGTGTAAAATTAACAAATACAATGTGAAGAATAAACGTCAATACGATCAAAAACTCAAGTAATGATAAGTTACCTGGTATTGGTAAAGGGAAATCAGGCGGGATGGCTAATTGTAATATATGCATATGTGTCGCCACTCCTTTCTAATTTTGTTCGTTAACCACTTTGTATAAATAAGCCGCAAGCGCTTCCACTTCTTCTTTCGTTCCGACGAACGGCGGCATCATCGGACGAACTTGATGCATCGTCGGAATAAACGATTCGATGCTTTTTTGTGGCCAGCCTTGTAGGCGGTTAGCAAGCGCTCGTTTCGAACGCCAGCCGTCGATCGTATGACAAGCTAAACATTGTCCTTCGTAAATTTCACGACCAGCTTCGATTTTGTTTTCCTCTGTAATTGTTTTCACTTTGGCGATCGTTGAGTGAGCTAAATAGCCGTCTCGATTCATCGCTTCCGCTTTAGCAGCAGTGATGCCGTTGACGTACATATAGTTGTAAATAATGTACGGCTTGCGAATCGATTCACGAACGACCTCAAATTCACCAATAAAGCCGATTGCTGAAATAAACATTCCTAAAGCAAGTACGACAGGTAGTTTTTTTGGACGAATGACAAGCCAACTGAGAAAAACGACAATAAGCCCAAACGCAATAAAGTTTAATACGTTAAATGTTTGTTCAGGTAAGCCCGTTGACCAAACAATTAACTTTGCTGCCTGTTCTGGAATCGATTTTAAATACCAGAGCCCAAAAATAAATGTTGCTGGTAGCGAAATCGCTCCCCAAACAGAGAAAATACGAAAGAGCGACAGGCGAACGTCCTCATCTTTAACGAATATACGCACAAAAATTGTAAATAACGAAATCGTCAGCGTAACGGCTAAAAATGTTCGAAACGCTAATGAAGGTAAGTATGTCGGGTTAAAAAAAGCGTTCCAAAACGAAAGCGTTTCGACCCAACGACCTGGTGTAAGCTTTGCTGCTAAAATGCCGGTGATGATCGCCATCGTAAGCCATGAAAATACGACAAGCGCGATCCCGATGTTCAAATGTTTTTGTTTTTCCTTTCCTTCTTTCCATTTCTCCCACGTGTAGTAGTAAATAAGGAGCAGTACAACTTCACCGATAAAGATGACCCATTCTGTTACCCACGCCCAGAAAAAAATGCGCAACAAAGAGCCAATCGAATCCGGTTGAATGACCATAGTCGATAGCCAAATACCAACTCCAGTCATCGCCCCAACCGTTGTTGTAATGATGACAATCCATTTCGTTAGCTGCTTTGCTAGTTGATCAAGTTTTGCATTTTTTGTTTGCATGGCGTAATACTCTGTTGATACGACGATAGCTGTTGCACCGATCGCTACCCCATGGCTAATAAGGACGTGAATAATTGCGATCAGTGCAACAATATTTCCGTTCCCAAACCACGGAAATTCTACAATAGGAAAATCCACTTTCATTCAACTCCCTTCATTTTTTATCCGTTTTCACTATAACAACCATTTTTGAAGTACAAATGATTATTTTGTGAGAAATGTTTTCGAAAAGTATTGCGATTTTGTGACAGTTCATAATACAATCCAACTATTCATACGAGAGATAGAAAGGAGAAAATGGATGTGCGCAATTATTTTATTTTTATTAGCTGGTCTTGCAGAAATCGGTGGAGGTTATCTTATATGGCTTTGGTTGCGTGAAGGAAAGCCATTTATGTACGGAATTACTGGCGGAATATGTTTAGCGTTATACGGTGTCATTGCGACGTTTCAGTCGTTTCCATCTTTCGGGCGAGTATATGCGGCATATGGAGGGGTTTTTATTATTTTATCTTTGCTATGGGGATGGGGGATCGACAAAAAAACGCCAGATTTGTATGATTGGATTGGAGGCGTTATATGTTTAGTCGGTGTGGCAGTCATGCTTTGGGCACCGAGACAGTAAGGGGGGGCAACATGCCTTTAACATATGAACAAATTGTACGAGTTTGTAAACAAATTAATGAAAAGCATATGCCGAATGGACAAGCGTTTGTTGATGCAGTCGATACGTGGTTGGAACGGTACGAAGGAGAAAACGGGAAGGAGTTTATGTTCTTAGCCTTTAAAAAATTGCTTTTTCTTGTTGATGAGCACATTCATACGATTGAGCGCAAAGTAAATATTCGTCCAACTTGCACAAAAGGATGTGCATACTGTTGTTACTTTCCAATCATTACAACGAGAGCAGAAGCAAAATGGATCATGATGAAAATTGCTGAGCTACCTAAACAGGAACAGGAGCGGATTAATCAACATATACAATGGTATGGTGAACATTATGCTGATAAAATAAAGCGAGTGAACATGTTAGATTTTACAGAAGATCAGCGTTTTAAAGAAATATACATGAAAGAACAATTGCCATGTATATTTTTAAATCGTGAAACAAATACATGTTTTGTTTATGAAGTAAGACCCATACCATGTCGTACGTATTTAAACTACTGTTCCCCAAACGTATGTGCCGAATCTTATATGCCTGACGAACCGTTTAGTTATGAATTTTTATATGAGTTTTATATAGAAGCGCTTCATGATTTAATTCAAATGCTCGTCTACGAAGGAGAAGATGTTGGTATCGACTATCCAGACGATTTGTTTGCCATGGACTATTTGTTTCGTTTTTTTATTGATGAAACAAATAAAAAGGTCTAGCGCTTAAATGGGCGCAAGACCTTTTTGTTTAAATGAGTTGCTCATATATTTCATTTAAATGATGGACGCGAACATCGTCTTGTTCTTCTTTTGCATATTTCATTTCTTGGCGCAACATGCGATCTAAAAATGCTGCTTCTTTTTGTGATAAATCACGGACGAATTGTTCTTCATTTTTGTACGGTTTACTTATTAATTTTTTGTATAAATGAATGGCTACCGCGTGATGACGGTCAGCATAGTTTGCTAATGTTTCGCGTAAATACGCTAACGTTTGATTCAACCGCACCACCTCCTCAAACAGTAGGGTAGGCGGTTTCGCAATGAAATATGTGTGCTATGTAAAAATCTCTTGTAAAATAGGGTCTTTATCAAGAAGTTCGATTGCACGCTTTCGATATTGTTCATCGTGAATATACGTATAACGATTTGGCTTGATCGTTGGTGCAATGTTGATGGCCTGGCGATACTCTTCCTTATTTAGTTGTAATGTTTTGACGTAGTCAAAAAATCCGGTCCGTGTAAACACTTTTGTGATGCGTTCAGCTCGATGCTGTTGGACGTGAGCCATGATATACGTAGCGATCCCAACTTGAATGCCGTGCATATGTGGCGATGAACCGATTTTATCAAGTGCATGAGAGATTAAATGCTCAGATCCACTAATCGGTGCACTATTCCCGCTGATGACAGTTGAGATGCCACTCATGGTTAAGGAGCTGATTAATTCTTTTAGAAAAATAGGATGCTTAATATTTTGCATTGGCGTTCGAATAAAGCTATTGACTGCTTTTTTGCTAATCATCGCAGCAAAAGCGTTCACGCGACTAACTCCGTGGCTTTGTTCGAACTCCCAGTCGTACAGCGCTGTAATGTTGGACATTAAATCGCCCACGCCCGCTAAAATAAATCGCCCAGGCGCTTGCTGAATGATGTTTAAGTCAGCTAAAATGCCGAACGGTACTTTGGCGGGAACGGTTGTTTTTTTACCGTGAACAAGCAACGAACAGTTTGTGCTTGCAAACCCATCATTCGATGCGGACGTCGGAATGCTAATAAACGGCACTTGTCGTAAAAATGCCATATATTTGCCGCAGTCAATGACCGCTCCGCCCCCCATCGCCATCATCACATCACAATGAGGAAGTTCAAACGCTTTTTTCATAATGTCAACAATGTCAAGCTGTGGTGGTAAACAAAACGTATGAACGGAGATCGACAACATCGCACGTTTCATCTCTTGTTCGTACGTTTGGTAAGTGAAATCGTCAAACAATATAACAGCTTTTGAAAAACGATACGTTCGCATCATTTCGTCTATACGTGAAATGACACCTTCGCCAATTTCAAGAATGGATGGAATGGGAATATTCATATTAATACACCTTTTTCTTGTAAATAACGTTCAACATCTGCAAACGTGTCCACAGGAACAAAAGAAATATGTTGTTCGCGCAACAATGATTGTAAAGTGCCTTTCGCAAACGTTACATCGGCTACTTTTGCTGCGTGAACATCGGGTTCACTATCACCGATAAAATAAACCGTTTCATACGTCTGTTTTAATGTACGAATGACACTTGATTTATCAATACCGTATCGTTCGGAATAATGAATATGATTCGGGTCGATGCGCATATGAATATTTTTGTCATGATAATAGCCTTCGTTAGAAAAAATATCAACGCCACGTATATCATATTTTTTAAAAATGTGCCGGATATAGTAATCAGTTCCGGCGCTTAATACATAAAAATCACCTTTGCTTTGTTGGACGCGTTTGATAAAAGGTAAGACTGTTTCATCAATCGGAATATGGTGAATATCTTCAATGATTTTTTCTTCATCTTGATGAATGGATGTAAATACGGTGCTTAGAAAGTCGATATCTTTTATTTTTCCGGCACGCCATTGTTGGAATAATTGCTCACCTTCTGGAAAATATTTCTTGATGACAATCCAGTAAAAGTCTTTATTCGAGATTGTTCCGTCAAAATCAGAAACAAAAGCCCATTTGTTCATTAGTGAACCTCCGTTTTTGTTGTTATTATATGCATTTATTAAAGAAATTGAATGGCTTGGGCAACATCATAGTCGTTTTGTTGTAATGAAGCAGGTTGTCCAAGAATGATTTTCGTAAGCTCCGCCCCAACATATGGACCGGCAGTCAAGCCGGATGCACCAAGCCCATTTGCCACATAAAGTCCTTCGATTTGTGGTACTGCACCAAATACGGGCAAAAAGTTCGGTGCGTGGGGACGGAAGCCAACGCGTGTTTCCGCATGAGTCCAATCCGCTAAGTGAGGAGCGATGGTTAATGCTTTATGTAACACTTCGTATAACCCACCGGCAGTCACACGACAGTCAATGCCAACACCGTCTTCATGTGTAGCTCCAACAACTATTTTTCCGTTTGGAAAGGCAAGTAAATATTGATTGTTTGGTGGCATGACGACAGGCCAATGATCGGTATGCTGTTCAGGGTGCTGTAGGTGGACAATTTGCGCTCGCTGTGGTGTGATGAGAAAATCAATACCTAGTGGCAAAAGTAATGATTTTGCCCAAACACCTGCTGCAACAATGACTGCATCCGCTTCATAACGATCGTTTGCTACCATGGCACCAATGACTTGCCCATTTTCGTGCAAAAGGGTGGCACTTCCTTTTATATATGTTGCCCCTAAGTGGATAGCGGCATGAATAAGAGAACGTCGCAACGCTTGCCCATCCACTCGGGCCGCTCCGCTCACATATAACGCTTCATACTCGCTACTTAACACAGGAAATCGTGCTTTTACTTCTTTTGGAGACAAGCGAGTAATTTCTCCAATTTCAGGAGCTTCTTCCCGTCGTTTATACACGCGTTCTTCCATACTTTGTAATTTATCAAAATCATGATGTAAGCAAATTGCCCCGACACGTTTATACCCTGTTTGGTGACCGTATGCTTGTAATTGTTCAATCAACTGTGGATAAAATGCCGCTCCTCCTTTTGCGAGAGCGTACCATTTTTTATTTCGCCGTTGCGATGTCCATGGGCAAATAATTCCTGCTGCTGCTTTCGTTGCTTGTCCTTGATCTTCGCGATCGATTAAAATGACGTGTATTTTTTCTTTTGCTAGATGAAAGGCAATAGAAGCGCCAACAATTCCAGCACCAATGACGATATAACGATTCATCGTTCACACCTTCTTTTTCATTTTGCAACATTAACAATAGCATAATCTTTATATTGTCGCTAATCATTTCTCGTTATAAAATATAAAAAAGCTAACAAATGATGTCATTGGGGTGTATAGATTGGCAGCTGTTGATTTACAACTAAAGCAAATCATGCGCGATTTAAAACATCATGATCCACAAAGGCGATATCAAGCTTTATGTGCACTTGAACAATTGTCAGAAGAAGAAATAGAACTTCAACCTGCTTTTATTCGAAAAATGATTGCGTATGCAACAGAGGTGTTTCCAGATCCTGTTGATGAGTGGGATGATCCGAGCTATCATGTGCTGCAGTTTGCGTTATATTTTGTAAGTGCACAGTTTGTTCCAAATATCCTCGAACATTTTGCGCGCTTCAGTCCTGCAGCGAAAGAAATAGCGTTTCGATATGTATGCGAGTTAGGGGATGAACAATATGATGAGGCATTATATCATATTGTTCATAGCGAGTTGCAACAGCAAACATTTTCAATTCCGTGGGAGCAGCTTCGCCATCGACTGAATGTCATTAAAAAGCTTATTGATCGCGATTATGCTTATTTACCGTCAGATCTTTTTTGTTGGTTATTGCTTCACTTACATCGTGAAGGAGTAGCTTGTCATTTGCAGCAGGACGAAATTGTTTCCATACTTATTCGACATTATCGCCAAACGAAAAAAATGTATGCGCCATATGATGCTGATTATAGTCCGATGTTTGTTTTCCGGTTTTGGAAAGAAAACTACTTATCTATTCGAGCTGATATGCACGTATGCCTTTCTTTAATGGAGTTTTATTTTAACGAGGAAATCGCAACATTGTTGCAAGAAGCTTTATCGTTTCGTGATCCGATCATTCAAGCACGAGCGATCGTGGCAGCTTTGCAACATCGCCTGACTGTTGCTGACGATGTCCTTTTAGCATGCGCAAATAATATGGAAAGTGCAAGTTTATTGTATGAAGAAATGGAGCGGATCGGAAAAAAGCAGCTGTTTCCGATGGAAGTAAATAAGCTCAATCATTTTGCAAAAAGCCATTTGTTTTATGTATTAACTCATAAATATAACGTTGTCCCAAACGATATAGAAATGATCGATCATATTGAGATGGAAAATGAGCATAACGAAAAAGTTCGCTATTATTTTCTTTCTTATGTTGATGAGCAAGAAAAGTATGTGGCGTGGGTCGGGGTGTATGTTCAAAGTCAAGATAGGAGAAGTATGTTTGAATATACGTATGTTCCATTTATTCTGCTTCAACAATATTCGATTGAGGAACATAAAAAGTATTTTGTTGAGCAAATCAAGCAAGAGCAACAAACAGAACATACGTTATTTCGGCAACAGTGGACATTTCGTTGGACAAATATTTTATCTTACGCTGTATTGAGTTTGTTTATTTGTTCGCGCTGGCTAATGGCTTTGGAAGCAAAAAGTACATTTTTATATACGCTGTCTTTTTTGTTAACGGTACTAGGAACGTTTTTTATTATTAATGATTGGAGAAAAAGAAATAGGAAAATTGTACTAACAACAAAAAAGTTGGTATATGCTGATCGCTGGGGGATGTGGGAAGTTCCGCTTCATCAAATAAAACAAGTTACTTTTGAACGGCGTACAAATCGTTATCGCATATTTCCGCGAAAAAGCGAACATATTGTTGTATATGACGATCACCATGAGCGGCTGGCTTTTCCGAAAGATGACATAAACGAAGAGCAGTTTGCGCTTCTTCTTCGTTATGCAACAGCTCATTTACAACAACCACCGCATATTCAAAAATAAAAAAGCAAGGGGCTGCCCTTGCTTTTTTAATAAAACCATTTCGCCATTTCGTAATATAATGGCATACCGATCGTTAAGTTGAATGGAAACGTAAGTCCAAGTGCCATACCGAGATAAATGGCGGGGTTGGCTTCTGGGACAGATGCACGCATCGCGGCTGGAGCTGCAATGTAAGAGGCACTTGCGGCAAGCACGCTAAGTAAAATCGTTCCTCCGAAAGATAGCCCTGAATAATAGCCGATGACAACACCTAAAAATCCGTATATAGGTGGTAGGAAAATCCCTAAGGCGAGCAATTTTATTCCATACTTCCGGACAGCTGCAAGCTGATTTCCAGCTGTTAGTCCCATTCCAAGTAAAAAAAGGACGAGCACACTCGGATATAAATCAATAAATAAAGGTTTAACAATCGTAAGGGCACGATCTCCACCAACTAATCCGACGAGAAGGCTGCCGACCATTAAAAACACGCTTTTTCCGAATAACCCTTCCTTAATAATTGGTCCGTATACCGATGTAGCAGAGAAGCGATATACCACTTCTTGCTTATACGAGCGGTTTTCTAGCAACTTCAATATGACGAGCGACACGATGATTGCGGGACTCTCTAATAAGACGACAAATGCGTTCATATAGCTTTCATACGAAATATTTGCTTGTTCGACAAAAGCAAGAGCGGCACCAAATGTAACGATACTGACTGATCCATACGTTGCTGCAATGCCTGTTGCATTTTTACGATCAATGCCGAGACGACGACAAACCGCAAACGTAATGATCGGGATGATAATACCGAGAGATAATGTCCCAACTAATGGGCGAATAAGCTCACGAAAAGAATGTTCCGCAAGTTCAATGCCGCCTTTCATACCGATGGCAATTAACAAATAAATGCTTAACGACTCATTTAATCCCGTTGGTAATTTTAAATCTGATTTGACGAGCGCCGCAATAATACCGAGGATAAAAAATAAAATAGCTGGTGATGTTAAGTTGTTGATAATCATTTCTTGCATGACAATCCTCTCCTTCTATTTCTCTTATTCAACAAAAAAGCCAGAAACATTTTTCGATCGGGTCGAAAAATATTTCCGGCTTATCTTTTACTGACCACAATGGGCCTTTAAAAGATCAACCTTGTATATCGATTGGTTCTTGTAACAAAAAGACGATCATTCGCTCTCCAGTTTTTGTACTAATATCTGTATGCATACTTGTTACTTGTTTCCCTGTTAATGTATAAATCATTTGTTTTAACTGTTCACTACCTGACTCAATTAAATCTGAACGGATGCGTTTAATGGACAACATCCCTTCCTTTGTTTCACACAATACTTTTTCAGCAGGAGTTAAAATGCCGCGTAACTGCACGATAACCATGTTTCGCAAAATATCTGTTTTTACAGAGAGTGGACCGCGGCCTAGATATTCTTTTTCCCATTGGGTGAGAGCCCGACTAATTTGATCCTCTAGTTCCCCTTTTGTTTTCACAATGACCCCCCTTTAGAAACAAAAAACGGCATGCCTCACGTATAGACGAAGTGAAACATACCGATGTATTTTTAGCCTAACTCGTTTCGCCATCGGCCCTTTCGTTTTCGCCATGCTATCATGTCAAAAACGCTAAGGCAAAACAATAAAACGAGCTTGCTATCAATCGTTCGGTGCAACAATTTGTTTTTAATTGTATAAGGCTTCAAAAATTATGTCAAGGGAAAAGATTGATGTCATACATGTATATGCCGTGTTAGAATAAAAGGAAAGGGTGAAATAGGGAATGGGGGAGAAGGCTTGGTATTATATTTTATTGTAAATCCTTCCGCTAAAAATGGAAAGTGTAAAAAAATATGGTGTAAAATAGAACAAAGGCTTCAACGTCGTCATATTGATTATCATGTTGTATTTACACAAAAACAGGGAGATGGAACGAAACTAGCGCAACAATTCGCTGAACAAAAACATGAACCGTTTATATTAATTGCTGTTGGTGGGGATGGAACGATCCATGAAGTGATGAATGGTGTTGCGATGTATGATCATGTGGCTGTCGGATATATCCCCGCTGGGACAGGAAACGATTTTGCTCGCGGGATCAAACTGTCAACAAAATGGAACAAAGCGTTTGGTCATATGTTATCAAGCATAGAACATAAGCGAGATAATTTGTATGATATCGGAGTTTTTCAAGGCACAAAAAGAGGTGTTTTTGTTAACAATGTCGGTTGTGGATTTGATGCACATATTTCAAGAAAAGTGAATGCATCAAAATGGAAACATATTTTAAATCGATTATATTTAGGGAAGTTTGTTTACGTTTTTTATTTATTAAAGGAACTTTTTACATATCAACCAACAGCCGTTCAATTGACTGTTGATCAAAAACAATATGCGTTTTCGAGAGCATGGCTTGTTACTGTGGCGAATCACCCGTATTATGGCGGGGGGATGAAAATTGCTCCGCTTGCAGAGGCAAATGATCAACATTTTGATATTGTCGTTGTCGATGGAGTGTCAAGAATGAAATTGCTCGGGTTATTTGTGACGGTTTTTTGGGGCGGTCACATCAAAATGAAGGAAGTACATATATTTCAAGGGAAGTATATTCATATTCGCAGCCATGCGTCTTTGCCTTTGCATGCTGACGGTGAACAAATTGGGGAAGGTGAAATCACGATTTTAGTAAATAAACAAATACGTGTGTTTCGATAGCTCGAATGGACTTTTATCTATTCGAGTTTTTATTTTGACAAGAAAAAAGGTGTATGTTAAAAGATAGACAGGCATATAAAGAAAATAGGAATCATTACTTTTAAGGAGGTTGGGCATGGAAAGTATATTTGGAAAAAAACATGATTTAAGTGCAATGACAATCTTTATATTCATCATCATTTTATTTTTGTTCGGTGATTTGCTTGTTAGGGAGGTCAATATTCCTGCATTTGCTTTGCAAGTTGGGACGATTTTTTTAAGTATTTTGTTGGAGGCTATTCCGTTTATTTTATTAGGTGTATTTGCTTCTTCGCTTATTCAGACATTTGTTTCGGAACAGACGGTGCAAAAATGGATTCCGAGACGTCCGATTGTTGCGCTTATTCCTGCTGCGATTGTTGGCGCTTTGTTGCCGATTTGTGAATGCGCTATTATTCCTGTTGTGCGTCGGCTCATTTCAAAAGGCATGCCGCTTCATATCGGGGTAGTGATTATGGTGACAGCGCCAATTTTAAATCCTGTTGTATTTGCGTCTACGTATTATGCGTTTTCATCAAATCTATCTATCGTTTATGGACGAATGGGGATCGGATTTGTTGCATCTCTTATCATCGGTTTAATAATTTATATTGTTTTTCGCAATCGTTTACCTTTAAAAAAATCAATTAAGCATGCACATCATCATGAAAATCATCGATTTACAGCGACGTTGGCTCATGCGGTTGATGAGTTTTTTGATGTTGGGCGCTACTTAATTATTGGTGCATTTGTCGCTAGTTTCTTTCAAGTCGTGATTGATCGTGAAATATTAGTTGGAATTGGACAACATGAAATGCTTGGACCAGCTTTGATGATGGGATTTGCTTATGTGCTTTCTCTTTGTTCAGAAGCGGACGCATTTGTTGCCGCATCGTTTACATCAACATTTACTTCAGCATCTTTGTTAGCATTTTTAATATATGGTCCGATGATTGATTTGAAAAATACGTTAATGATGCTTGCGTATTTTCGACGAATCTTCGTTGTCGGATTTATTGTTATCGTTACGATTGTTGTATATGTAAGTGTTTATACGTTTCAATTTATTGGATAAGGGAGGAAGGGAATGATTCGAGGTGTTTTATTGTGCGGATATGCTTTATTGTTTATTAAATTGTTATTAAGTGGGAACGTTACAAACTATATTGCTCCTAAAATGCTACCCTTCATTTACTTTGCAACGTTTACACTTTTATTACTTGGAAGTATACAAATATGGAGAAAAGAAGACAATGGCTGTTGTCATCATCATTGTGAAGATAGGCATTATGCTCCAAAAACAGTTGGACAAGGCATACGAATGTACGGGTTATTTTTTATTCCTTTGCTTATTGGTTTTATGTTTTCAAACTATATATTAGATAGTTCACTTGCGGCTAAACGTGGAGTGCAGCTAGGGGGAAGGGAAATAATAGAAGAAAATAAACAGATCGTTGAACAATTTTTAGAAGATCCAGAACGCTATATGGAAAATATTGATAAACAAATTGAAAGCATTATGCAAGATGAAAATACGAAAGAAGCGCAAAGAGAAGAACAGCGAAAGAAAAACTTATTAGAGAAACCTACAATTGTTGTAACCGACGATCAGTACGTATCAACATTAAATATCATCAATGAGCAAATTGATGATATGATTGGAAAAAGAATTAAAATTACAGGGTTTGTATTTCGAGAGCGTGATTTTGCTACAAATGAGTTCGTTGTTGCACGGTATGGAGTAACTTGTTGTGTAGCTGATGCAACCGTTTATGGGATATTGGTAAAAACGGATCAGGCGGCGAAATGGGAAAACGACACATGGGTAAAAGTTGAAGGAATAATTGATGAAACGATGTACAGGCAGTGGCTTGTCCCTGTAATCACGAAGCCGAGTGTCACCGTTGTGAATGAGCCAGAACAGCCATACGTATATGAGTATTAAAGGCTCTTGCTAGTGACAAGAGCCTTTAATACTTGTTTTGTATAAATCTCAATATCTCATGAGCCCGATCGCCGAGAAGTTCTAGGAGTTGTTCAAACATTGCATCTCGCTGTAAATCGAGTTCGATAATTTGTTTAGCCAGATCAATTGCTTTCTTTTCCATACGCTCTCTCCTCATATTGTTCATATTTGCGGCGAAGTTCAGCTACTGTCCAATGATGAAATTGAGATGCATTAATTTCTCCCGCTTTCATAAGTTTGTCAATATAAAACTGTTTTTGCTCCATGGCTGTTTTCAGTAGTTTCCCCATCTTGCTCTCCCTTCCACTTCTTTTTACTGATCATTATATACATCTTTTTTATTTCGAACATTCTTTTTGTTACTTTTTCTAACACAAAAAGATGAAGTGTTAATTTTTATAACAAAAAAATATGTAAAACCCCTTTAAATAGTGTATAATTGTGTTATAAAAAATAACATATATAAGAGGGGATGGAGATGGATTCGTATAAACATAAAAAAGTAATTTCCATTGGTATTGTTAGTGAGTTAACAGGTTTGTCACCGAGACAAATTCGTTATTATGAAGAACGGCAACTTATTTTTCCTGATCGATCCAAAGGGACGAGAAAATATTCATTTGCTGATGTTGAATGGCTTGTTGAAATCGCAAACAAACGTGAGGAAGGAGTGCAAACGAGAGAAATTCGTTATGAAATGATGAAAGAAATTCGTGAAACGATGCGAAAAGGACAAATCAATGCTCATTTTCGTTCCCGTATGTAATTTTCTTCTCTCCGTGTTATAATGATAGAGGAAGGGGAGCTATGAGCATGTTTATTGAGTTTTCATTTGACATGTTTACGTATGTATCGCTATTAAGTGTGTTTGTTGTAGCGATGACGTGTTATGTGACGCGACAAGCTAATCATGTGATCTTCGTTGAACGATTCGTCGCATGCGATGAGAACGGTTGTGCAAAAAAGCCAAGCGATGCATATAGACATATACTATTTCATACTCGTTTTATTATGTTTCAACAACGAAAAATTCCAATAAACGAACGATCTCATGCGAGTGATGAAGAAGGAAGGTCGCTCCTTGTTTGTTAATAAATAACAAACAAGGAGGATTTACAACGTGAGAAAATGGATCGTTTTATTTTTTGTATTATTGTTAAGTGCATGTAATCGAAATGTGCCGATTACAGAACATAGTCAAGGTATATGGGACCATTATTTTGTTTATCCGATGTCCAAGTTACTGCTTATGCTTGGACACGCATTTCAAGAAAATTACGGGCTTGCAATTATTGCGTTGACAATGATTGTGCGCTTTGGATTGCTTCCGCTTATGATCAAACAATTTCGGACAAATATTACGATGCAGTGCATTCGTCCAGAAATCCAAAAGCTTCAACAAAAATATAAAGGTACGGATATGGAAGTGCAACGAAAGCTGCAACAAGAAATGATGCAGCTATACCAAAAACACGGTGTCAATCCAATGAGCGGTTGCTTGCCGATTTTTATTCAAATGCCTATTTTTATGTCGTTGTATTACGCGATTTCGCGAACGAAAGAAATTAAACTACATTCATTTTTATGGATGCAACTGGGTCATCGTGATCCGTATTTCATTATGCCCATCTTAGCAAGTTTAACGACCTTTATTTCGATGCGTTTATCTCCATCTGCCACAACAACAGAAGCGGCGACACAAATGAAAATCATGTCATATGTGATGCCTGTCATGATTTTTATAGGAGCAAGTTCTGTCCCTTCAGCTTTATCGCTATATTGGGTCATTGGTGGATGTTTTTCGATTATTCAGTCGCTCATGATGCGTACGCAATGGAAGAAACATGAAACAGAAGTTGCTAAATAACCTGCTCGCAAGATGAGCAGGTTTCTTTTCGTCAAGGGGTGAAAAAATGAAAGTGATTATTGCTGAAAAACCAGATCAAGGAATGACGCTTGCATCTATTTTTCAAGTGAAAAAAAGGGAGGGGTATATTGAAATTTTACCGAATGAATTGTTTCCAAAGGGGGCTTATATGACGTGGGCCGTTGGACATTTATTTGAATTGGCTTCTCCCGAAGTGTATGAAGCAAGTTGGAAGAGTTGGACACTTGATACGTTACCAATCATTCCAGACCGCTTTCAGTATGAGATTGATCGAAAAAAAGCGAAACAGTTCTCGATCATTAAACAATTACTTCGTAAGCCGGAAGTAACGGAGATTATTCATGCAGGTGATGCAGGGAGAGAAGGGGAATTAATCATTCGAAACATCATCTACATGAGCGGTGTAAAAAAACCGATCAAACGGCTTTGGATTTCGTCGCTCACACCGAAAGCGATCGAACAAGGATTTCGACAGTTATTGGATGAAAAACAAACCCGTCCTTTATACGAGGAGGCGTATGCGCGAACATGTGCCGATTGGCTTGTTGGTATAAACGCATCGAGAGTGTATACGATTTTATTGAAACAAAAAGGGATGAACGACGTCTTTTCTGTCGGACGTGTACAAACGCCAACGCTTGCTCTTATTGTGAAAAGGGAAAAAGAAATTGAGCAATTTCGTTCGGAACCGTTTTGGGAGGTTGTTGCGACGTTTCATGTGA
This sequence comes from Anoxybacillus tengchongensis, assembly GCF_014201585.1. GTDB lineage: Bacteria > Bacillota > Bacilli > Bacillales > Anoxybacillaceae > Anoxybacillus > Anoxybacillus tengchongensis. Next base: position 132,467 of record NZ_JACHES010000006.1, on the reverse strand, counting down.
ATGGAAAACGATATGAAGGAAAATGGTGGCATGAAAACGAGACGCGCACATATGATAGAGAGCTTGCAGAGAAAGTGAGCGCATTTTGCAGACAAAAACAAGTAAAAGTAGCAGAAGTCACGTGTGAACGAAAAACATTTTTACCACCGCTTTTATTTAATTTATCAACATTGCAGGCAACGGCAAACAAGCGTTTTAAATATTCACCACAAAAAACGTTAGATATATTACAAAAACTATATCAAAAAGGATATGTATCGTATCCACGTTCTGATTCACAATATGTGACAAAAGGAGAAGCAGAAACATTTCCTCATATTTTAAAGCAGATTTCGCAAAAGGAGGAGTATGCTTCTTATTTTCCACTTGCCCATAAGTCAATTTTACATAATAATCGTTATGTAAACGAAAAGAAGGTAACGGATCACTACGCCATCATTCCGACCGAACAAGTCCCGGATTTAACAAAACTAAGTCATGATGAGCGAAATATTTATGACCTCATCGTTCGGAGATTAATTGCTGCGCATTGTGAAGAGGCGATATTTGACTATACGACAATTGTAACTGTTGTCGATGGGCGTGCACGTTTTATTTCAAAAGGAAAAAAGCAAATACAAACAGGATGGCGGACTGTCTTCATTATGCAAGATGATGATGGACAACTTTTACCGGATGTACAAAGTGGAGAAAAAGGAATGGTATATGATGTGTATGTGAAAGAAGGAAAAACGCAACCTCCAAAGCGGTATACAGAAGGAGAGCTCATTACGTTAATGAAAACAGCAGGAAAATTTTTAGATGACGAGCAATTAGAGAAAGTATTAGCAAAAACAGAAGGACTTGGGACAGAAGCTACTCGCGCCTCCATCATTACAACGTTAAAACAGAGAAATTATATTGAGATAAAAAATAATCAAGTATATGTAACCGATAAAGGAAAAGTATTAATTCATGCAATCGGCCCGCACATTTTGGCGTCACCGGAAATGACCGCAAAGTGGGAGCAACGGTTAAGTGAAATTGGCGAAGAAAAAGCATCGTCCACAGCATTTATGGAACAAGTGAAAAAATTGGCGGCGAAAATTGTGACCGATGCGGTACAAATGGCAAATCATTGGTCATTTGAAGGGCTAGATACCGCTTCGATTCAGCAAAAGAAAAAAGCGACAAGAGGAATAATTGTTGGGACGTGTAAGCTTTGTGGGGGCTCCGTTGTGGATAAAGGCTCGTTTTACGGATGTATCAACTATGCGAAAACAAAGTGTCTATTCACCATTTCAAAAAAGATTTTAGGGAAATCTATTTCACAAACAAACGTCAAAAAATTATTAGCAGAAGGAAAAACGAACGTTATCAAAGGATTTAAAAAGGGAGAAAGCACATTCAACGCTGCGCTCATATGGAATGAAAAAGAGAGGCGTATATCGTTTTTAATTGAAAAATAGGAGGGCCCCTCCTATTTTTCAACTTCACCTTTCCATTCGTTCATACCGCCAGTCATATTATATATATTTGTGAACCCTTCTTTTACTAGCAGTTCGCTTGCTTGGGCTGAGCGATTACCTGAACGACAAACGATAATATACGTCTTGTTTTTGTTAAGCTCATTCATACGATCAGGGAGTTGTTGTAAAGGTAATAAAATAGCTCCAGGAATATGACCAGAAGCATATTCCTCTTCTGTACGGACATCGAGCACAACAACGTCTTCTTTTTGCATCATTTGTGCAGCTTCATCGACAGAAATATTTGTATAACGATCTTGTGCACATCCACTTACGATGAAAAGAAATGTAAGTAAAAAAGAAAACCATTTTCGCATCACATCATCGCCTCCATGTATATTGAAATACCCGCATGTGTATTTTAGCTTATTTTTTCGGTTTCTTCAAACGTTTCGACACCATTGTCATGTTTGTATGTAGTACAATAGGGAAAAAGGTTTACATAGAAAGAAGGAGAGAAAATGTGCGGATCTATCATTGACTTGATTGGAAATACGCCAATTGTGAAGCTCAATCGTGTCGTTTTTCCAAATGGTGCAAGTGTATATATGAAACTTGAATCGTTTAATCCAGGTGGAAGTGTAAAAGATCGTGCGGCTAGACGAATGATTGAGCGAGCAGAACAAGAAGGGAAAATTGCCCCTTTTCAAAGCACGATCATTGAGCCAACATCAGGAAATACAGGAATTGGGTTAGCGATGGTATGCGCAGCAAAAGGTTATCGTTGCATCATTACGATGCCAGATAATGCGACAAAGGAACGTGTTAATTTATTAAAAGCATATGGAGCGGAAGTGCACTTAACTCCTGCATCTTTGCGTATGCAAGGAGCTATTGATGAAGCATATCGACTTGCTGAGAGCATTCCACATAGTTTCATTCCTATGCAATTTGAAAATGTAGCTAATCCAGATGCCCATCGCGTAAGCACGGCACTTGAAATTATCGAGGCGTTTCCAGACGGAATTGATGCGTTTGTACTGACTGCGGGAACAGGAGGAACTGTGACGGGAACAGGGGAGGAGTTGAAGAAACGATTTCCTAACTTGCGTATTTATGTTATTGAACCATATGGATCTCCTGTACTATCGGGTGGACAGCCGGGGCCTCATAAAATTCCAGGCACTGGACCAGGATTTATCCCTCGTATTTTAAATCAGAACGTATATGATGACATTTTCCTTGTCAAAGATGAAGAAGCACAAACGATGGCGAGGCGATTAGCGGCAGAAGAAGGAATTTTAGTAGGGGCTTCAGCTGGGGCAGCTGCTTTTTGTGCGGTTCAAGTAGCGCGAACTCTTCCGAAAGATGCACGTGTGCTTTGTATGGCACCAGATACAGGAGAGCGATACTTGTCATCCGATTTATTTAGCGGATAAGAGGGAGAAAAAATGTCGAGGCTATAAAATAAAAAGGAAGTGATTGTATGTTTCAAGAAGAAGTAAAAACAATAGGCGGCCTTCGCCTTCATGTCATTCCAACAAAAAAATATAAAACGAATACGCTCGTGTTAAAGATGAAAGCTCCATTATGCGAACAAGATATAACGATGCGTGCGCTTGTTCCGTATGTGCTACAAAATGCTACAGAGCGACATCCTTCCATGAAGGCGTTTCGTACATATTTAGATGAATTATACGGTGCGACGTTACAAGTAGATTTGACGAAAAAAGGAGAGCATCATGTAATTACGATCCGAATGGATGTAGCAAACGAAAAATTTTTAGGCGATACATCTGCACTACTACGCGAAGCGTTGACTCTCTTTAGCGATATGCTGTTTCGTCCGCTTACTGAGCAAGGTGGATTTTCTGTTGCCATCGTTGAGCAAGAAAAACGAGCATTAAAACAAAAAATACAATCGTTGTTTGATGATAAAATGCGATATGCTCAACATCGACTCATTGAAGAGATGTATAAAGGTTCGCCTTATGCGCTCGATGTTCACGGTAAACTGAATGATGTTGATACAATTGATGCTAAACGTTTATATAAACATTACGAGCACATGTTGAAACACGATGAAATGGACTTATACATTGTCGGAGATGTGACGTTAACGGATGTAGAACATGATGTTGCCGAGCGCTTTTCATTAGAAGCTCGTCCTTTGCGTTCAATTGAAACAACAACGTTAACGAAACGAACGAATGTGCAAGAAGTTATAGAAAAACAAGATGTGAAGCAAGGAAAGCTACATCTGGGCTATCGAACAAATACGACATATAACGATGCGGATTACAATGCGTTACAAGTATGGAATGGGATCTTTGGCGGGTTTGCACATTCAAAATTGTTTATGAATGTGCGAGAAAAGGCGAGTTTAGCTTATTATGCAGCTTCGCGTATCGAAAGTCATCAAGGAATGATGATGGTGATGGCCGGCATTGAACCGAGCAATTATGGGCGTTCACTTGAAATTATTCATGCTCAGGCGGAGGCGATGCGCAACGGACAATTTAGCGATGAAGAAATCATTCAAACAAAAGCAGTCATTCGTAATCAACTGTTAGAAACGGTTGATACAGCGCGGGGAATGATTGAGATCTCTTATCATAACGTCATTGCAACACGGCAACGCCCATTAGATGAGTGGTTAGAAGGGATTGAAAAAGTGACGCGTGAAGATATTGTTCGCATCGGAGAAAAGATTGAATTAGATACCATTTATTTTTTAACAGAAAAGGACGGTGAGAAACAATGAAGGTTATTCGCTACGATCAGTTGCAAGAACAATTGTTTTATGAGAGACTAAACAACGGATTAGGTGTTTATATTTTACCAAAAAAGGAATTTAATAAAACATATGCAACGTTTACAACGAAATATGGTTCAGTAGATAACTGTTTTACTCCGTATGGAAAAACGAGTATGAAAAAAGTGCCGGATGGTATCGCTCATTTTTTAGAGCATAAATTGTTTGAAAAAGAAGACGGTGATGTATTTCAAACATTTAGCAAACAAGGAGCATCAGCAAATGCTTTTACGTCTTTTACACGCACAGCCTATTTATTTTCTAGCACGGCAAATGTAGAGGAAAATTTAGAAACTTTACTCGATTTTGTCCAAGAACCATATTTTACAGAGCAAACAGTTGAAAAAGAAAAAGGGATTATCGCCCAAGAAATTCGTATGTATGACGATCATCCAGATTGGCGTTTGTATTTTGGAACAATTGAAAGTATGTATCACAATCATCCTGTAAAAATTGATATTGCAGGAACGGTGGAGTCCATTTCACATATTACAAAAGATTTATTGTATGAATGTTATGAGACGTTTTATCACCCGAGTAATATGTTATTGTTTATCACCGGTCCGGTTGATCCATTGACTACACTCGAACAAATACGGAATAATCAAACAAAAAAAACATTCCGTTCACCGAAAGAGATTGAGCGCTTTCGGTATGAAGAGCCACCACATGTCGCACGCAAGAAACATGTCATTGAAATGAACGTACAGACACCAAAATGTCTTGTTGGCATAAAAGCAAAACATGTATATGCAAAGGGGAAAGAAAAATTAAAACATGAATGTGCGATGGGACTATTGCTTGATTATTTATTTGGAAAAAGTTCACCACACTATGAGTGGTTATATCAACAAGGATTAATTGATGAAACATTTATGGTCGATTATACAGAAGAAAGTGATTTTGGATTTGGTTTAATTGGTGGCGACACATCGCAACCGGATCAATTAGCGGAAGAAATTCAGCGTATTCTCGTACAGTTTTCCGATATTGACGATGAACAAGTAGAGCGGATGAAAAGAAAAAAAATCGGATCATTTCTACGATCGTTGAACTCACTTGAGTATATTGCGAATCAGTTCACTCGTTACGCATTCGATGAAATGAGTTTATTCGATGTCGTAAGGACGTTACAATCATTGACATCGGATGATATAAAAGCAGTTGCCCGCGAATGTTTTATGCATGAACAGTTCGCAGTATGTCAAGTTGTCCCGAAAAGGTGAAGGAAGATGAAATATGCGTTAATTACAGGAGCAAGCGGAGGGATTGGGCAAGCCATTGCCCGACAACTTGCGAAAGATGGATATGGCTTGTATTTGCATTACTATAAAAATGAGCAATCCATCCAATCTTTAATGAAAGAACTATCAACAAAAACATATGCCATCCAATCAGATTTATCCCATCCTTCAGGGGTAGATGTGTTAGTATCTTCCGTCTTCCATCCGCTTGACGTCATCGTCCATAACAGTGGGATGAGTGCTTATGGCTTGGTGACGGATATGGATGACGAACAAGTAGAGCGAATGGTGCAATTGCATGTAACAAGTCCATTTTTACTGACAAAACGATTGTTGCCTTCTATGATTCAACAACGTCACGGGCAAATTGTTGTTATTTCATCGATCTGGGGACTCACAGGGGCGTCATGCGAAGTATTGTATTCGATGGTGAAGGGGGCACAAAATACGTTTGTTAAGGCGTTAGCGAAAGAAGTTGCGCCGAGTGGTATACGAGTAAACGCTATTGCTCCAGGAGCCATTGATACACCGATGCTTCATGAGTTTACTGAAGAAGAGTTAGAAGCGTTAACGAATGAAATTCCAATTGGGAGAATCGGAAAACCAGAAGATGTAGCAAAAGCGGTGTCATTTTTAATCTCTGACTATGCATCGTATATTACGGGTCAAATTTTATCCGTCAATGGTGGTTGGTATTGTTAAGCAAGCATAATTTTTTATTTCATGAGGCAAACTGTTCTTGAAACGAATTTCAAGGAGGTTTGCATATGTCTGTTCTTGATAATTTTGAGCAATGGAAAAGCTTTTTAGCTGATCGTCTTCATCAAGCAGAAGCTCAAGGAATGAGCCAACAAGTTATTTCAGATATCGCTTATCAGATTGGAGATTATTTAGCGAAACAAGTCGACCCGAAAAATCCGGAAGAGCGTGTACTTGCTGATTTATGGCATGTGGCGAATGAGCAAGAGCAACATGCGATTGCGAACATGATGATCAAGCTTGTGCAAAATAAATAAGCGATATAAACAAGCTGGTGATATTCGCCAGCTTGTTTTACTATGTTTATCTGTTCACAAAAAACAGTTGTCTGTCCTTTTCATTCTCGCATTCAGATGGTAAAATAAACATACATGCGTGTTTCGACAAAGTGTTGCTTCAATGATCGTATCGTGTAACGTAAAGGGGAGAAGGGGTATATGGAGAAAAAAGAATGGTATTTAGAATATGAAATACATATGAATCGTCCGGGATTGTTAGGGGATATTGCATCGCTTCTTGGCATGTTGTCCATTAACATCGTCACGATTAACGGAGTGGATCATTCACGTAGAGGCATGCTTTTGCTATGTAAAAGTCATGAACAAATTGAACGACTACAATCGATTTTAGCAACGATGGAAGATATCACGGTAACAAAGTTGCGTGAACCAAAGCTCCGAGACCGTCTTGCTGTTCGGCATGGGCGCTACATTCAGCGCGATGCTGATGATAAAAAAACGTTCCGTTTTGTTCGAGATGAATTAGGTTTGCTCGTCGATTTTATGGCGGAGTTATTTAAACAAGAAGGCCACAAGTTAATTGGCATTCGCGGTATGCCGCGTGTTGGAAAAACGGAATCCATTGTAGCTGCGAGCGTATGCGCGAATAAACGTTGGTTATTTGTTTCTTCTACGTTAATTAAGCAAACGATTCGCAGTCAGCTTATTGAAGATGAGTATAGCGAAAATAATGTCTTTATTATTGATGGAATTGTATCAACACGTCGTTCAAACGAGCGGCATTGGCAGCTTATTCGTGAGTTGATGCGATTACCAGCAACAAAAGTAATTGAACATCCTGATATTTTTGTAAGGCATACGGAATATAAATTGGATGATTTTGATTATATTATCGAATTGCGTCATGATGCAGATGAGGAAATTACGTATGATCTCGTTGACCAATCCTCTTTCTTTGGTAACGACGGTTTTTCAAATATCGATTTTTAAAGATGGAAGGTGTTTCCGTTGACAGAGTTAGGGAAGCTGTTAAAAGAAGCGAGAGAACAGCGCAATATGAGTTTAGATGATTTACAAGAAATCACTAAAATTCAAAAGCGATATTTAATTGCAATTGAACAAGGAAATTATGTAATTATGCCAGGGAGGTTCTATGTTCGAGCATTTATTCGTCAATATGCGGAGGCGGTCGGTCTTAATCCGGATGAGCTGTTTGAACAATATGCAAATGAAATTCCGAATGCTCAACAAGAAGAACTTCCAGGCGAGTTGTCTCGTGTTAAATCGCGACAACTATCAGAACAAGGTGAAAAAGTACTTGATGTCCTTCCGAAAATTTTAATCGGTATGCTAGCTGTCGGCGTAGCAGTTGTTCTTTGGTTTTTCTTTCAAAACAGAACGGTGAACGAACAGCCTCAAGAACAAGTGATTGATGAAAAGACAGAATTCGAGCAGTCTGAGCAAGCAACCGAGCAACAACCTGAAAAGCAAAATGAACAAAAACTAGAAAAGGAAAAAGAACAACAAGAACAATCATCGAAAGCAATGGTCGAAGTAGTGGAAACGAATGGTCGAAAATCGACGCTTGAAGTGATAGGGGAACAGTTGATCATTGACATTGTAACAAAGGGCGATGCTTGGATTGAAGTAAAAAACGGGAAGGGAAAAGCATTTGCACGCAAAATGATGTACGCAAATCAAGCTGAAACGTTCGATTTGACGAACGAAACAGAGGTGTTGTTAGTTATCGGACAAACATTAAATACAGAAGTGAAAATAAATGGACAAGCACTTCAATACCCTGTGAATCCAAGCGATCACGTACGCCAAGATATTACAATTATTTATAAAAAACAGTAATGTTGTATGACGTGTTGGAGGTTAGTACTGTGAATATACCGAATCAAATTACGATTGCACGAATGCTACTCATTCCTTTTTTCCTTATTTTTTTGTTGGCACCAATTGATTTAGGGATGATTCAAATTGGGCGAGAACAATTGCCTATGACACATGCGATTGCTGCGCTTATTTTCATTATTGCATCGACAACTGACTGGGTGGACGGATATTACGCACGAAAATATGGGTTAGTAACAAATTTAGGGAAATTCCTTGATCCGCTTGCAGATAAATTACTTGTGTCTGCTGCGCTCATTGCGCTCGTTCAATTGAATTTGGCGCCAGCGTGGATGGTCATTGTTATCATTAGTCGTGAATTTGCAGTAACGGGATTGCGACTCGTGTTAGCAGGAGAAGGTGAAGTTGTAGCAGCCAATATGCTTGGAAAAATTAAAACATGGACGCAAATTATAGCAATTGCTGCCCTTCTTTTGCATAATATTCCTTTCTCCTTGTTGTCGTTTCCGTTTGCGAATATTTCCTTATGGATTGCACTCATTTTCACGATTTGGTCAGGATGGGACTATTTCGCAAAAAATAAACATGCATTTCGTCATTCAAAGTAAATAATTCGTCATTCAAAGTAAATAAAAAGGGGATGGGAGAAAGATGAAGGCAGAAATCATTGCGGTCGGCTCGGAGCTTTTACTTGGTCAAATTACAAATACAAACGCCCAATTTTTATCGCAACAATTAGCTGAAATAGGGATAGATGTATATTACCATACGGTTGTTGGGGATAATCCTCAAAGACTTACACATGCGATTGAAATAGCTAAGCAACGCTCGAATTTGATTATTTTTACAGGAGGACTTGGACCAACAAAGGACGATTTAACAAAAGAAACGATTGCGAAGATGTTGAATAAATCACTTGTCTTAGATGAAGAAGCATGGCGTTCCATTTGTGATTATTTTTCGAAAACAAATCGCCCGATGTCTCCTAACAACCGAAAACAGGCGCTTGTGTTGGAAGGAAGTTGTGTGCTAAAAAATGAACATGGGATGGCTCCTGGCATGGCGCTTACTGTTGACCATATCACATACATGCTTCTCCCAGGGCCGCCGAAAGAAATGAAACCGATGTTCATAAAATATGGACGTCCTTTTTTATTGCAAAAACTTCATGTTCGCGAAAAAATCGTATCGCTCGTTTTGCGCTTTTTTCATATCGGTGAATCACAACTAGAAGCAGAAATAGAAGATTTGATTGATGCGCAAACAAATCCAACGATCGCTCCACTTGCGTCTGATGGTGAAGTGACTCTCCGCTTAACAGCGAAGCATGAACGCGAAGAAGAAGCGAAGCGAATGATTAACGAGGTAGAGCAAAAAATTTTAGCACGCGTGCGTCCTTATTTTTACGGTTACAACGATGAAACGTTGTTTAGTAAACTGTTAGCCACATTAAAAACAAAGAATAAGACGCTTGCTGTTGCTGAGAGTTTAACGGGAGGATTGTTTTTAGAGGCAATGACTGCACTTCCGACAGCTTCTTCAGTTATAGCGGGAGGAGTTGTATGTTATACAAATGAAATAAAGGAAAATGTACTTCATGTGCCGAAAGAAATATTACAAACAGAGGGAGCAGTAAGCGAACGGTGCGCCCAATTGTTGGCAGAAAACGTTCGAAAGCTTTGCCGAAGCGATATTGGAATTAGCTTCACAGGTGTCGCAGGACCAAGTGAATTGGAAGGAAAACGAGTAGGGACGGTTTGGATTGGAATATCGACTGAGCAAGGAACGAAAACATTTCCACTGACATTATCTGGTGATCGTCAAGCCATTCGGATGCGTGCAGCGAAATACGGTTGTTATTATTTACTACAACTGCTACATTGATTTACGAACATTTATTCGTTTTTTTCTTGGCAAATAAACATAAAACATGTATAGTAATAAGTAGCAGTGACTGCTTTATTTCTCACAAGCAAAAGGAGGAGTTTCTTTGAACGATCGTCAAGCAGCTTTAGAACAAGCGTTAAAGCAAATTGAGAAACAGTTTGGAAAAGGTTCCATTATGAAGCTAGGGGAGCAAACAGATCGACAAATTTCGACTGTATCGAGTGGCTCTCTTGCACTTGATATTGCGCTCGGGGTAGGAGGATATCCGCGTGGACGTATTATTGAAATTTATGGTCCGGAATCCTCAGGGAAAACAACAGTTGCTCTTCACGCCATTGCTGAAGTACAAAAGCAAGGTGGTCAAGCAGCGTTTATTGACGCAGAACATGCCCTAGATCCTGTTTATGCTGAGAAGTTAGGTGTGAATATTGATGAATTGTTGCTTTCACAACCGGATACAGGAGAGCAAGCATTAGAAATTGCGGAAGCGCTTGTACGCAGTGGAGCAGTTGACATTATTGTTATTGACTCCGTTGCTGCCCTTGTTCCAAAAGCGGAAATTGAAGGAGAAATGGGCGATGCTCACGTTGGATTACAGGCACGACTCATGTCTCAAGCGTTACGAAAACTATCTGGTGCGATTAACAAATCTAAAACAATTGCTATTTTTATTAACCAAATAAGGGAGAAAGTAGGGGTTATGTTTGGAAACCCAGAGACAACTCCTGGCGGTCGTGCATTGAAGTTTTATGCGTCTGTTCGTTTAGAAGTGCGTCGTGCTGAACAAATCAAGCAAGGTAACGACATGGTTGGAAATAAAACGAAAATTAAAGTCGTGAAAAACAAAGTAGCGCCACCATTTAAAACAGCAGACGTAGATATTATGTATGGGGAAGGAATTTCAAAGGAAGGCGAAATCATTGATATGGGTGCTGAGCTCGACATTATTCAAAAAAGCGGTGCTTGGTATTCATACAAAGATGAACGATTAGGACAAGGGCGCGAAAATGCCAAACAATTTTTAAAAGAAAACCCACACATCATGGAAGAAATTGCGCGTGAGATTCGTCAACATTATGGCATTACAACAGGTGTATCAACAACACCTGTGCGTGAAGATGACTTGGACTTTTTAGAGTAAAAAGAGGCACGTTGTGTCTCTTTTTGTTTTATTTTGTAATTTGAACCATATGAAACGCTTTCCCACAATGACAAGCCTTGACAATATGAAAGGTCACCTTTAAAATGTACATGTATATTTGACAATTTTGAAGTGTATGTTGAATGATTGCAATGTACATGCCGACATTGATGAAGTAACGAATTTATAGCAAGAGGAGGTGAGGACAATGGGTGAAACGATCATCTCCGCTTTGCTTGCCCTAGTCGTCGGTGCAGTTGTTGGCTTTTTTGTTCGTAAATCCATTGCCGAGGCAAAAATTGGTGGTGCACAAGCAGCTGCCAAGCAAATGATCGAAGAAGCGAAACGAGAAGCAGACGCATTGAAAAAAGAGGCTCTCCTTGAAGCAAAGGATGAAATTCACAAACTTCGCGTGGAAGCAGAACGAGAAATTCGCGAACGAAGAAGTGAATTACAAAAACAGGAAAATCGTTTGTTACAAAAGGAAGAGAATCTCGATCGAAAGGACGAATCTTTAAACAAACGAGAGGCGTTGCTTGAGAAAAAAGAGAATTCTCTCAATGAAAGACAACAGCATATTGAAGAGATGGAAAGCAAAGTGGAAGAACTCGTTCGAAAAGAACAAGCAGAACTTGAGCGCATTTCTAACTTGACGCGTGAGGAAGCACGGCAAATCATTTTAGAGCGTGTAGAGAAAGAACTTTCTCATGAAATCGCGCTCATGGTCAAAGAAGCAGAGACGAAAGTGAAAGAAGAAGCTGATAAAAAAGCAAAAGAAATTTTATCGCTTGCTATTCAACGCTGTGCTGCTGATCATGTAGCAGAAACGACTGTATCTGTTGTGAACTTGCCAAATGACGAAATGAAAGGTCGTATCATTGGTCGCGAAGGGCGTAACATTCGGACGCTAGAAACGCTAACGGGAATCGATTTAATTATCGATGATACACCAGAAGCGGTAATTTTATCCGGATTTGACCCAATTCGTCGCGAAACGGCTAGACTTGCTTTAGATAAGCTTGTTCAAGACGGGCGTATTCATCCGGCGCGAATTGAAGAAATGGTCGAAAAAGCGAGAAGAGAAGTGGATGAGCATATTCGTGAAGTTGGAGAGCAAACAACGTTCGAAGTTGGTGTTCACGGATTGCACCCAGATTTAATTAAAATTTTAGGGCGATTGAAGTTCCGTACAAGCTATGGACAAAATGTCCTTAAACATTCGATGGAAGTCGCATACTTAGCTGGCTTAATGGCAGCTGAGTTAGGAGAAGATGAGATGCTTGCAAGACGAGCAGGTCTTCTTCATGACATCGGAAAAGCTGTTGACCACGAAGTAGAAGGAAGCCATGTTGAAATTGGTGTAGAGTTAGCAACTAAATATAAAGAGCATCCGGTTGTCATTAACAGTATCGCTTCCCATCATGGTGATACGGAGCCAACGTCTATTATTGCTGTTCTTGTCGCTGCTGCAGACGCGTTATCAGCCGCTCGACCAGGTGCTCGTAGCGAAACATTAGAAAACTATATTCGTCGCCTTGAAAAGCTTGAAGAGATTGCTGAGTCATATGAAGGGGTTGAAAAATCATATGCTATTCAAGCAGGGCGCGAAATTCGTATTATGGTCAAGCCAGACCTAATTGATGACTTGGAAGCGCATCGTTTAGCACGTGATATTCGCAAGCGTATTGAAGAAGAGCTTGATTACCCAGGTCATATTAAAGTTACTGTCATTCGTGAAACGCGGGCTGTGGAATATGCAAAATAAAAGCTACTCCTCATATGGGGTAGCTTTTTCGTATTGATAAACGCTTTATTTTGTGCGAAACTGAAAAATAGAAATCATGAGTATAGAAAGGGTAATACGATGAAAATATTATTTATCGGTGATGTTGTTGGACAGCCGGGGAGAAAAATGGTTGATGAATACGTCCCGAAACTAAAGGCAAAATATAAGCCACATGTGATTGTTGTTAACGGCGAAAATGCTGCTGGTGGGAAAGGGATGACCGAAAAAATATATCGCCGTTTTTTAGAGATGGGAGTACATGTGGTGACGCTTGGAAATCATTCGTGGGATAATCGTGAAATTTTCGAATTTATTGATCAAGCGAAAGTACTTGTCCGTCCGGCAAATTTTCCAGCAGGTACACCTGGAAAAGGGATCGTGTTTATTCAAGTAGAGGGATATGAAGTCGCAGTAATCAATTTGCAAGGAAGAACATTTTTGCCAGCGATTGATTGCCCATTTAAAAAAGCGGACGAATTGGTAGAAATGGCGCTCGCGCGAACTCCTTTCATTCTTGTTGATTTTCATGCGGAAGCAACGAGTGAGAAACAAGCAATGGGATGGTATTTAGATGGGCGAGTAAGCGCTGTTGTTGGCACGCATACACACGTTCAAACGGCTGACTCACGCATTTTGCCAAACGGAACAGGTTATATTACCGATGTCGGTATGACGGGTCCTTATGATGGGGTTTTAGGAGTAGATCGTGAGGCGGTATTACGCAAATTTTTAACGGGTTTACCGGTTCGGTTTGAAGTCACAACAGGTCGCGCGCAGTTGAATGCTGTGCTCATTGAGGTAGATGAAAAAAGCGGAAAAACGAAATCGATTCAACGGATTATGATCAATGACGACCATCCGTATTTTGACTAGTTCCTCTTTTAAGATTTTTCAGAAAAAATACATATAGTAGCAGGAATACAAGCAAACAGGGTCGAATATATAATGAACAGTACAACTTTTTTTACAAGCAATTGTTAGAAATGAGGAGGAGCTAGAAATGGAAATATTAAAAGTTTCAGCAAAGTCTAATCCTAATTCCGTAGCTGGTGCACTTGCAGGCGTGTTGAGAGAACGCGGTGCAGCTGAAATTCAAGCAATTGGCGCAGGTGCATTAAATCAAGCCGTTAAGGCAGTAGCGATCGCGCGAGGATTTGTAGCACCGAGCGGAGTTGATCTTATTTGTATTCCTGCATTTACGGACATTGAAATTGATGGGGAAGAGCGGACAGCAATCAAGCTTATTGTGGAGCCGCGTTAATACAAATAAACCTGTTTGCTACACAAGCAAACAGGTTATTTTTGTGGAGGGATGATTGTGCGTATATTTGATGCCCATTGTGATGTGTTATATCAAATATTTTGTGATCAAGATTTATCATTTGAAAGTAGCTCATCATTGCATGTAACATATGATGGACTAAAGCAGGCTGGTGTAACTGTACAAGGATTTGCGATTTATATCCCAAAACATGTAAGACCTGAGTCACGTTTTTTTGTAGCGTTAGAGATGATTGATTATTTTTATGAGAAGATTGTGTCACAGCCACATATGAAAGTTGTTCGCTCAAAAAAAGAAATTGATCAATTACAGCCGAATGAAATTGGAGCTATGCTCACATTAGAAGGATGTGAAGCCATTGGTGAAAGTTTAACGCAACTGCGTACACTTCTTCGACTAGGTGTTCGTTCTGTTGGTTTAACGTGGAATGATGCGAATATGGTAGCGGATGGGGCGCTCGAGCAACGAGGGGGAGGTTTAACACAATTTGGTAAAGAAGTTGTTCATTTATTGAACGAACAACAATGCTGGACAGATGTGTCACATTTAAGTGAACGAGCATTTTGGGATGTCATTGAATTAGCCCATTATCCGATTGCTTCGCATTCAAATGCGTATACGCTTTGCCCGCATCCTCGCAATTTGCGCGATGATCAAATTCAAGCTCTCATTAAGAAAAACGGAGTCATCGGTGTGACGTTTGTTCCACAATTTTTACGTCATGACACGCAAACAACGACCGTAACAGATGTATTGCGCCATATCGACCATATTTGTTCATTAGGTGGGGAAAATCATATTGGTTTTGGGTCTGATTTTGATGGCATTTTTGACACAGTTGATCAATTAGCAAATGTTTCCCATTACACCCATTTCATTAATGAGTTGCTAAAACATTTTAAAGAAGAACAAGTGAAAAAATTTTTGTTTTGCAATTTTTATGAGCGAATTCCTCAATAAAAAATCGGAAGAAAAATTCACATTTTTGTAACAAATATGTTGCAATTTTTTTGCAATAGGGCTAGAATGAAAGCGTTTAGTATATGAAATTTTTCAAAAAATTTATTAAGCGAAATGGTAGAGCTTTTTTTGGAAAAGTGCTACACTTATAATCGTACAATGTTACGTCACAATTGATGGAACTTTAAAGGGGTGTAAGACATGATTAGTCAACTTTCATGGAAAGTTGGAGGACAACAAGGGGAAGGTATTGAAAGTACGGGAGAGATATTCTCCATTGCGCTCAACCGACTAGGCTACTATTTATACGGTTATCGCCACTTTTCATCTCGAATTAAAGGTGGTCACACGAACAATAAAATTCGTGTTAGCACAACACAAGTTCGTTCGATTGCCGATGATCTTGATATATTAGTAGCTTTTGACCAAGAGACAATTGATTTTAACTTTCACGAGTTGCGTCAAGGTGGGATCGTCATTGCAGACGCGAAGTTTAATCCTACAATTCCCGATGAGTCAAAAGCTACGTTGTATGCGGTTCCATTTACAGATATCGCAACAGAATTAGGAACAGCGTTAATGAAAAACATGGTTGCAGTCGGAGCTTCTAGCGCAGTACTCGGTCTCGATATTAGCGTATATGAAGGGGTCGTTCAGGAGATTTTCGGTCGCAAAGGTGAACAAGTCGTTGCTAAAAACATGGAAGCGATCAGAGCGGGCGCTCAGTTTATGCGTGAACAACTTGGTGACAACATTCAATTAATGCAACTTGATAAGGCAGATGGAAAAAAGAGAATGTTTATGATTGGAAACGATGCAATTGCGCTTGGCGCACTTGCTGGTGGCGCTCGTTTTATGGCGGCTTACCCAATTACGCCAGCATCTGAAATTATGGAATACTTAATTAAAAAGCTTCCACAGTTCGGTGGCACAGTCATTCAAACAGAAGATGAAATCGCAGCTTGTACAATGGCTATTGGCGCAAACTATGCGGGTGTACGCACGTTGACAGCTTCCGCTGGACCTGGTCTTTCGCTTATGATGGAAGCGATCGGATTAGCTGGAATTACAGAAACACCAATTGTCATTGTTGATACGCAGCGCGGTGGTCCAAGCACAGGTCTTCCGACAAAACAAGAACAGTCAGATTTAATGGCAATGATTTACGGTACGCACGGGGAAATTCCGAAAGTTGTCATGGCGCCGAGTACTGTGCAAGAAGCGTTTTACGATATGGTTGAAGCGTTTAATATTGCAGAAGAGTATCAATGTCCAGTCATCGTTTTAACAGACTTGCAACTTTCGCTAGGTAAGCAAACTGTTGAACCGCTAGAATACGACAAAATTGAAATTCGTCGTGGCAAGCTCGTAACAGGGGAGCTTCCTGAAATTCCAGACAAAGGTTGTTTTAAACGATATGAAGTGACAGAAGACGGCGTGTCACCGCGTGTATTGCCTGGAATGAAAAATGGCATTCATCACGTCACAGGCGTGGAGCACGATGAAACGGGTCGTCCTTCTGAAGTAGCAGCGAATCGTATTTCGCAAATGGATAAGCGTTTACGCAAACTAAAACATATTCAATTCCCGACACCAGTTCATAAACATGTGAAGCATGAAGAAGCGGATTTATTAATCGTTGGGTTTAACTCCACGCGTGGAGCGATTGAAGAAGCGATGGAACGTTTAGAGCGAGATGGTATCAAAGTAAACCATGCACACGTTCGTCTCATTCATCCGTTCCCAACTGAAGACATGTTGCCGCTCGTGCAATCAGCGAAAAAAGTTGTTGTTGTTGAAAATAATGCAACAGGACAACTTGCCAACATTTTAAAAATGAACGTTGGACATGCTGAGAAAGTATTTAACGTGTTGAAATATGATGGCAACCCGTTCTTACCGCACGAAGTTTATACAAAATGCAAGGAGTTGTTTTAAACATGGCGACATTTAAAGATTTCCGAAATAACATTAAACCGAACTGGTGTCCAGGTTGTGGTGACTTTTCCGTGCAAGCAGCCATTCAACGCGCAGCTGCCAACGTTGGACTTGAACCACATGAGCTTGTTGTTGTATCTGGAATTGGTTGTTCCGGGCGTATTTCTGGTTACATTAATTCATACGGTTTTCACGGTGTTCACGGTCGGGCACTCCCAATTGCTCAAGGGGTGAAAATGGCCAATCGCGACTTGACTGTCATTGCTGCTGGTGGTGACGGTGATGGATTTGCGATCGGAATGGGACATACGATTCATGCGATTCGTCGTAATATCGACATTACGTACATCGTCATGGACAACCAAATTTATGGTTTAACAAAAGGTCAAACATCACCGCGTAGTGAAGTGGGCTTTAAAACGAAAAGTACGCCACAAGGTTCAGTTGAACCAGCATTGTCGATTATGGAAATGGCGTTAACTGCAGGAGCAACGTTTGTCGCTCAAAGCTTTTCTAGCGACTTAAAAGAATTGACGCAATTAATTGAAGAAGGAATGAAGCATAAAGGGTTCTCGCTCATTAACGTATTTAGCCCTTGCGTCACGTACAATAAAGTGAACACATACGATTGGTTTAAAGACAATTTAACGAGTTTGAGTTCTATTGAAGGGTATGATCCATCTAATCGCGAAATGGCGATGCAAACGTTAATGAAACATAAAGGACTCGTTACAGGGCTTATTTATCAAAATAAAGAGCGTAAATCATATCAAGACCTTGTGCCAGGTTACAGCGAAAAACCGCTGACAGAAGCGGATTTAACAATTAGTAAAGAAAAATTCGATCAACTTGTGGGAGAATTTATGTAAGAAAGAAAAGAGGGTGGTGAAAGCCATCCTCTTTTTTATGGAAAAACATTGTTTAAAAGTCCGGAAAATAATATACTATGTTAGTGTGCACGTGCGAATAAAAGAAAGGAGAAATAACGATGAACGAAAAACAACGTTTACAGTACACAGCACAAATTGAAACTGATCATCCAACGGACAAAAAATCCGCTTTGGATGAAAATTTGCAACGTTTAAAGCAAAAAACGAGTCAAGACTATGAAAAATATTTTTCAACTGTATTTGTGCCACCATCTTTAAAAGAGGCGAAAAAACGCGGGAAAGAGGAAGTGAAATATCATAAAGATTTTTCGATTCCAGAAGAGTTTCGCGGTATGGGGAACGGCCGTAAATTTTACATTCGTACGTACGGCTGTCAAATGAATGAGCACGACACAGAAGTGATGGCTGGAATTTTTATGGCGCTCGGTTATGAGCCGACGGATCGTCCAGAAGATGCCAACGTCATTTTATTAAATACGTGTGCGATTCGTGAAAATGCGGAGAATAAAGTATTCGGAGAAATTGGTCACTTAAAGCCGTTGAAGCAAAACAATCCTGATTTATTGCTCGGTGTATGTGGCTGTATGTCGCAAGAAGAATCGGTCGTCAATAAAATTTTAAAACAATTCCAATACGTTGATATGATTTTCGGTACGCATAATATTCATCGTCTTCCGTATATTTTGAAAGAGGCGTACATGTCAAAAGAAATGGTTGTTGAAGTATGGTCAAAAGAAGGCGACGTTATCGAAAACTTACCAAAAGTGCGCAAAGGAAATATTAAAGCATGGGTTAATATTATGTACGGTTGCGATAAGTTTTGTACGTACTGCATCGTTCCGTATACGCGCGGAAAAGAACGGAGCCGTCGTCCAGAAGATATTATTCAAGAAGTGCGGCATTTAGCAGCACAAGGATATAAGGAAATTACGCTTTTAGGTCAAAACGTGAATGCGTATGGAAAAGATTTTACTGATATGAAATATGGTCTTGGTGATTTAATGGATGAATTACGTAAAATTGATATTCCACGTATTCGTTTCACAACAAGTCATCCACGTGATTTTGATGACCGTTTAATCGAAGTGTTAGCGAAAGGCGGAAATTTAGTGGAGCACATTCACTTACCGGTTCAATCGGGAAGTAGTGAAGTGTTAAAAATGATGGCACGTAAATATACACGTGAACAATATTTAGAGCTTGTTCGCAAAATTAAAGAAGCAATTCCTGGTGTAGCGCTCACAACAGACATCATTGTCGGTTTTCCGAATGAAACAGACGAGCAGTTTGAAGAAACGTTGTCGCTATATCGTGAGGTAGAATTTGATTCTGCATTTACGTTCATTTACTCGCCACGTGAAGGGACGCCAGCAGCAAAAATGGTCGACAACGTACCGATGGAAGTGAAAAAAGAACGTTTACAACGATTAAATGCATTAGTGAACGAAATTTCTGCGAGAAAAATGAAGGAGTACGAGGGGCAAGTTGTCGAAGTATTAGTAGAAGGGGAAAGTAAAAACAACCCGAATGTTCTCGCTGGATATACACGTAAAAACAAGCTTGTTAACTTCGTTGGTCCTAAGTCAGCAATTGGTCAACTTGTAAAAGTACGAATTACAGAGGCGAAAACATGGACGTTAAACGGAGAAATGGTAGAAGAAACGATTGAGGTGAAATAACGTGGCGAAATATACGAAAGATGACATCGTACAAAAAGCAAAAGAATTGGCTAAAATGATTGCTGAAACAGAAGAAGTAGAGATTTTTAAACAAGCAGAAGCGAAAATTCATGAAAATGAAAAAGTGCGCACGATGATTTCTAAAATGAAATCATTACAAAAACAAGCTGTAAATTTGCAACATTACGGCAAAGTTGAAGCATTAAAAAAAGTAGAAGCAGAAATTGATGACATTTACGAACAGCTCTCAGAAATTCCAATTGTGGAACAATTTAAACAATCGCAAGTAGAAATTAACGATTTATTGCAACTTGTTGCTTCCACTATTTCAAAGACAGTAACAGATGAAATTATTACATCAACGGGCGGAGATGTGTTGCGAGGAGAAACAGGCGCTCAAGTGAAACATAGCCATTGCGGACATTGTCATTAAAGAGTCCATTTTATATGGGCTCTTTTTTATGTTTTTTGTACATATTTCGAATGAGTTGCATACAATGAACTATACGGAATGATTGTTTTTTTATGTACACTTTTATGTTTCTCATGCATAGGATAAAATGAACAATGCATTTTTGAGGAGGGTTTGTTTCATGTCCCAATACAGAGAGATTATCACAAAGGCGGTTGTGGGAAAAGGCCGAAAGTTTACGCAATCGACGCATACGGTTTCCGCTCAACATCGTCCAACGAGCGTGCTCGGTTGTTGGATTATTAATCATCGGTACGAAGCAAAAAAGGTAGATCGCAATGTTGAAATTCATGGCAAGTATGATGTGAATGTTTGGTATTCGTACAACGATAATACAAAAACGGAAGTGCTTACAGAGACAGTATCGTACACCGATATGATTCCGTTAAAGTATCGTAATGAAGAGCTTATTAGTGAAGAACAAGAAGTGATTGCACGCGTTGTTCAACAACCAAATTGTTTAGAATGTACGATTGCTCCAAACGGAAATAAAGTAACTGTCGAAGTAGAGCGGGAGTTTGTTGCAGAAGTCATCGGAGAAACAAAAGTACGTATTGCGGTCGTTGATACATCATCAGACGAAATAGAGGAAGATATTGAAGCGGAATTAGAACAGTTAGATGAAGAGCTTCTTCAAGAAGGGAGCAATAAAAACTAGGAAGTTTGTTCTTCCTAGTTTTTATTTTTGTTATAATAATTGAAGTCAATATTTCGGATGTTGGAGGAAAGATCATGGCTTATACACCGATGATTCAACAATATTTAGCAATTAAGTCACAATATAAAGATGCTTTTTTATTTTTCCGCCTCGGTGATTTTTACGAAATGTTTTTTGAAGATGCAATTAAAGCATCACAAGAATTAGAAATTACGCTTACAAGCCGAGATGGTGGGGGAGAAGAACGCGTACCGATGTGCGGGGTGCCTTATCATTCGGCTGCTATGTACATCGAACGTTTGATTGAGAAAGGTTATAAAGTTGCGATTTGTGAGCAAGTTGAAGATCCAAAAACAGCGAAAGGGGTAGTGCGCCGAGAAGTTGTTCAACTCATTACACCAGGAACGGTTATGGAAGGGAAGCAGCTTGAAGAGAAAGCAAACAACTATTTAACCTCATTGACGTCATTTGAAGATGGTACGTACGGACTCGCGTATACAGATTTGACAACCGGGGAAAGCCGTATCACGCTTCTTCATTCGTTTGAAGATGTGTTCAATGAAATTTATTCCATTGGCACAAAAGAAATTGTTGTTGCGACGACGTCTAAAGAACAATGGAAATCGCTACAAGAACGATATGCTCTTACGATTTCATGTGAAGATGAAACAATGATTCCACCGGCTTGTGAACGTGTTGTTTCACATTTGAAACAAGAAAAGTTACTCGTGACGTTTGGAAGATTATTGAATTACTTAGTAAAAACACAGAAACGAAATTTGACGCATTTGCAGCCGGTCGAGCTGTATGAAGTTAATTCACATATGAAAATTGATATGTACTCCAAACGGAATTTAGAGTTAACGGAAACGATGAGAACAAAAGGAAAAGTTGGTTCTGTTTTTTGGCTTCTTGATGAGACAATGACCGCTATGGGCGGGCGTTTACTTAAGCAATGGATTGATCGTCCGCTATTAGATCGTGAAAAAATCGAACAGCGATTGCATTTCGTGGAGCAATTTTTGATACATTATTTTGAAAGACAAGAATTACGTGAATACCTTCGCAGTGTATATGATTTAGAGCGGTTAGCTGGACGTGTGGCATTTGGAAATGTGAACGCGCGTGATTTAATTCAATTGAAAAAATCGTTAAAACAAGTACCTTTCATTTCCTCGCTTCTTATGCAAATTTGTGATGAGCACATTCAATCATTTGCACAACAGTTAGATGCCTGTGAAGAACTTGTTCAATTGTTAGAAGAAGCAATTGAAGAAAATCCACCGCTTTCTGTGAAGGAGGGTGGAATCATTAAAGATGGTTACAACGAAACGTTAGATCGATTTCGGGATGCTAGTCGGAATGGGAAAACATGGATTGCGCAGTTAGAAGCGAAAGAGAGAGAATTAACGGGAATTAAATCATTAAAGATTGGTTACAATCGAGTGTTTGGATATTATATCGAAGTAACAAAAGCAAATTTACATTTATTACCTGAAGGGCGGTATGAACGTAAACAAACGCTAGCTAATGCCGAACGTTTTGTGACGAAAGAGTTGAAAGAAAAAGAAGCACTTATTTTAGAAGCAGAAGAAAAAAGCATAGAATTAGAATATGAATTGTTTGTTTCTATACGTGAACAAGTAAAACAATATATTGTTCGTTTGCAAAAATTAGCAAAAAACATAAGCCAATTAGATGTTTTACAATGTTTTGCTACTGTCAGTGAAAAGTATAATTACTGTAAACCGCAGTTTTCTCACGATCGTCGTCTTGTAGTTCGACAGGGGCGACATCCTGTTGTTGAAAAAGTATTAGGATCAAATATTTATGTTCCAAACGATTGTTATATGGATGCTGAACGAGAAATGCTGCTTATTACAGGACCGAATATGTCTGGAAAAAGCACGTACATGCGTCAAATTGCATTAACAGCTATTATGGCACAAATTGGTTGTTTTGTTCCAGCGGAAGAAGCGATATTACCGATCTTTGATCAAGTATTTACGCGCATTGGAGCGGCTGACGATTTAGTTGCAGGTCAAAGTACGTTTATGGTTGAAATGTTAGAAGCGCGTCATGCGATCGTTCACGCGACACAAAATAGCCTTATTTTATTTGATGAAATTGGTCGTGGAACATCCACATATGACGGTATGGCGCTCGCCCAAGCTATGATCGAATATATTCATGATCGCATCGGTGCCAAAACGCTATTTAGTACTCACTATCACGAATTAACGGCACTCGAACAACGATTGCCACGCCTAAAAAATGTTCATGTGAGTGCTATAGAAGAAAATGGTAAATTAATCTTTTTGCATAAAATTAAAGAAGGTCCAGCGGATAAAAGTTACGGCATTCATGTAGCTCACTTAGCTAAGTTGCCGTTAGATTTGATTCAACGGGCTGAACAAATTTTATTTGAATTTGAATCAAATTCGACACCGATCATAAAAGACAAGAAAGAGAAGTTTGAGCAATTAAGCATGTTTGAAGAACAACATGACAAAGTGCGTTCGGATATATCAAAAAAGGAGAAAGAAGTGATTAAGCGTATTCAGGCGCTCGATTTACTTGATATGACACCGCTTGAAGCGATGAATAAACTATATGACATTCAAAAGCTACTAAAGTGAAAGGAGGAAAAACGTGGGGAAAATTCGCAAACTTGATGACGCGTTAGCGAATAAAATTGCAGCAGGGGAAGTTGTGGAACGCCCGGCTTCTGTTGTGAAGGAACTTGTTGAAAATGCGATTGATGCTCATAGCACCATCATTGAAGTCGAGTTAGAAGAAGCGGGATTGGCAAAAATTCGCGTGGTTGACAACGGAGATGGGTTAGAAGAGGAAGACTGTTTTTTAGCGTTCGAACGACATGCAACAAGTAAAATTAAAGAAGAAACAGATTTGTTTCGCATTCGTACGCTTGGCTTTCGAGGGGAGGCATTGCCTAGTATTGCATCCGTTTCGCATTTAGAGCTGAAGACGAGTACCGGTGAAGGACCAGGAACGTGGCTTGTTTTCAAAGGCGGAGAACTTGTGCAGCATGGTCGGACGAGCAGTCGAAAAGGAACAGATATGACCGTTTCCCATTTATTTTTCAATACGCCAGCTCGTCTAAAATATATGAAAACCATTCATACGGAGCTTGGTCATGTGGTTGATGTCATGAATCGTCTAGCGCTTGCACATCCGCATATTTCATTTCGATTAACACATAACGGAAAACAACTGTTTTATACGAACGGAAATGGGGATGTACGGCAAGTGTTAGCTGCAATTTACGGATTTGATACTGCAAAAAAAATGATTGCTATTCATGCAGAGACTCTTGATTTTACGATTGACGGTTATGTCGCTTTACCTGAGGTGACGCGCGCGTCCCGGAACTATATAACGACGATCGTAAATGGACGATATATTAAAAACTATTCGTTATATAAAGCGATTGAAGAAGGGTATCATACGCTTCTTCCAATTGGACGGCATCCAATTGCATTTTTAAATATTGTTATGGATCCACTTCTTGTAGATGTAAACGTTCATCCAGCAAAGTTGGAAGTGCGCTTTAGTAAAGAATCCGAGTTAAATGAGCTTGTCCAACAAACGATTCGCCAAGCGTTTCAAAAACAGACGCTCATTCCCGAAGTAACCATACCACGAGTGGAAAAGCCGAGAACAGAACAACAAACGTTTTCGTTTGAACATATCGTGAAGGAATCGAACATTGTTCCACCGCGAACGATCTCATCTTGTGAGCCAGAAAAGAAAGCAGAACAACAAATCGTATTAGAGAAAAGCGAAGAACGTGCTAGTGATATGGATACGGAGTCACCTAATGTGGAGAACCTAGAAGAAATAGATCAAGAGCGTATTCCACCGCTATATCCGATTGGACAAATGCACGGGACGTATATTTTAGCTCAAAATGAAAATGGGCTGTATATTATTGATCAACATGCTGCACAAGAGCGAATCAAATATGAATATTTTCGCGAAAAATTAGTAATGGTCACAAATGAGTTACAACCGTTGCTTATCCCGTTGACGTTTACTTATTCATCAAGTGAATATTTGCTTATTGACAGTTATCGCGATCAATTAGCTGCGTGTGGCGTATTTTTAGAGCCGTTTGGTCATAACAGTTTTATTGTTCGTTCTCATCCTCAATGGTTTCCAAAAGGGGAAGAAGCAACAATCATTGAGGAAATGATCAAGCAAGTGTTAGTGATGAAAAAAGTAGACATTAAGCAACTCCGAGAAAAAGCGGCCATTATGATGAGTTGTAAACAATCCATTAAGGCGAATCAGTTTTTGCGCAACGATGAAATATTTGCGTTGCTTGAATCGTTGCGTAAAACGAGCGATCCATTTACATGTCCGCACGGTCGGCCTATTATTATTCATTTTTCTACTTATGAGCTAGAAAAAATGTTTAAACGCGTCATGTAGAAACCGAATATGTTTCGTCCGCTTTCGAATGAAATTTTTCAAAATGAGATGATAAAATGCACAAGGTTTGTCTATAATAAATAAATGTGAATTAGAGTGGAAAGTAGTGGTATTGTATGGGAGAGAAAGTCGTTGTGTTAATTGGTCCAACGGCTGTGGGGAAAACGAAAATGAGCGTAGAGTTAGCCAAACGTTTAAACGGAGAAATTATCAATGGAGACTCCATGCAAGTATACAGAGGACTAGATATCGGGACGGCTAAAATTCGTCAAGAAGAAATGGAAGGCATCCCACACCATTTACTAGATATAAAAGAGCCACATGAATCTTTTTCTGTTGCAGAGTTTCAGACGCTTGCTCGCTCACTTATTACAGATATTACGAGACGAGGAAAGCTTCCAATCATCGTTGGTGGTACAGGGCTATATATTCAATCTGTTATTTATGATTATCAATTTTCAGATGCACCTTCCAACAACTTGTATCGTCAGTCGCTCGAGCGATATTCGTCTGATGAGCTGTATGAACAACTGAAACGTATAGATTCTTTAAGTGCGGAACGTATCCATCCGAATAATGTTCGCCGTGTCATACGTGCGTTAGAAATTTACCATTGCACAGGGAAAACAATGACAGAATGGCTAAAAGAACAAAAACGACAACTTGTTTACAATGTTGCGCTCATTGGGTTGGCAATGGAACGAGAAAAACTATATGAACGTATTAATCGGCGAGTAGATGAAATGATTGCTCAAGGATTGATTGAAGAAGTGAAGCGATTGTATGATCAAGGTTTACACGACTGTCAAGCCATTCAAGCCATCGGTTATAAAGAGCTCTATGCACACTTAGATGGAAAAATTACGCTTGAAGAAGCGATCGAACAGTTGAAACAAAACTCCCGTCGCTACGCGAAGCGCCAACTTACATGGTTCCGTAACCAAATGCCTGTTCGGTGGTTTGACATGACGGATGACACAATGTTTGAGATGCGAGTCAATGAAATTTTGCACTACATAGAAGGAAAGTTTCACTTTCAAGCGAATATATAGACGTAATGTAGAGAGAAAAAGAGGAGGACGACGTAATGAAAAACACAATAAACATTCAAGATCAGTTTTTAAATCAATTGCGGAAGGAAGAAACGACGGTTACTGTATTTTTACTGAATGGATTTCAATTGCGTGGATTAGTGAAAGGATTTGACAATTTTACAGTGTTATTAGAAGTGGACGGAAGACAACAACTAATTTATAAACATGCGATTTCCACATTTGCACCACAAAAAAATGTGAAAATCGAGATCGAGTAACCCAAATCGCTCACCATATCGGTGGGCGATTTTTTTCATTAGGCATTTGTCACGAAATAGGCAACAACAGCGTATATTGATAAAAGAAGCAACGATGAAGGAGAGGTGACGTCGCCTTGTCAGAGTTGACGATGAAGCAAACGAAAAGTCAAATTAATATTGTGCTTAACGCAAAAAACGTCAATTATTTGCCAAAAGAAGAAGCACCTAATCGAATTGATTATCATCAACATGCGGTGCTGAAAGAAATTCAAAAAGAGCTAGATGAATTAGTTGGACTGAGTGAAGTGAAAAAATTAATTAAGGAAATTTATGCTTGGCTATATATTAATAAAGCACGTCAAGTGAACGGATTGAAAGGAAATAAACAATCGCTTCATATGATTTTTAAAGGGAACCCAGGTACAGGAAAAAC
Organism: Anoxybacillus tengchongensis; assembly: GCF_014201585.1. GTDB lineage: Bacteria > Bacillota > Bacilli > Bacillales > Anoxybacillaceae > Anoxybacillus > Anoxybacillus tengchongensis. Next base: position 105,227 of record NZ_JACHES010000006.1, on the reverse strand, counting down.
GACAGTTGCTCGCATTCTTGGAAAGTTGTTTTTAGAAATGAACGTTTTATCCAAAGGACACTTTATTGAAGCAGAACGTGCTGATTTAGTCGGTGAATACATCGGTCATACAGCGAATAAAACGCGCGATTTAATTAAAAAAGCACGCGGAGGCATTTTATTTATTGATGAAGCTTACTCACTTGCACGCGGAGGAGAAAAAGATTTTGGAAAAGAAGCCATCGATACATTAGTAAAAGGAATTGAAGATTTTTCTGACGATTTAGTCGTAATTTTAGCCGGATATCCGGCTGAGATGGATTATTTTTTATCGTTAAACCCAGGATTGCCGTCACGTTTTCCGTTAATGCTCGAATTTCCTGATTACACAACAGAGGAACTTGTACAAATCGCAAAACAAATGCTTCACATGAGAGAATATGAGCTTACTTCCGAAGCAGAACGAAAGCTACGTGAACATATTGAACAGCTGTTAACTGGGGGGTATCAAAGAAAGTTTAGTAACGGTCGTTACATTCGAAATTTGATTGAAAAAGCAATTCGGAAACAAGCAGTGCGCCTGTTGCATGAAGGGCGTTATGATAAAAAAGAATTGATGATTATAAGAGAACGCGATTTAGTTGTTGAATAAATAGGGAAGGGAGACCTTCCTTATTTTTTATGTAAGAAAGAAGGGTTTCTTTTTTATTTTGTAGAATATAATCTGAAAATAAAAAATATTACTTATATTAATATAAAAAGTTGAGGAGGGGTTATTTTGTATATTACAATTGGAGAACTATTTTCACAGTCTGTAAGGAAATTCCCAAAAAAAGAGGCGCTTGTTGATGTTCGTACAGGGCTTCGTTATACGTACGAAGCATGGGAAAAAGAAGTGGACCAACTTGCAAACGCTTTCTTAGAAGCGGGAGTCCGAAAAGGAGATCGCGTATCGACCGTGTTATTTAATACGGCAGAACTGGCGACTGCTTTTTTTGCGTGCGCGAAAATCGGGGCTGTCTTCAACCCGATCAACTTTCGTTTACGCTCACAAGAAATCGCTTACATTTTAGCTGATGCCACTCCAAAAATCGTGCTATTTGAACAAGCCGTTGAGCCACAAATCGCAGCCATTCATCATGAATTTCCACATATTTCTTTTTGGGTCATTGATGGGCAAGCACCAGCATATGCAGTTTCCTATCATGAACAAATCCAACGCGCAAATAGCGAACTTCCAGCCATCGATGTTTTTGAACATGACTTGTATGCGATTATGTACACAAGCGGAACGACAGGGCGACCAAAAGGAGTGATGCATCGACATCGCGACATGGTCGAACAAAGCTTGATTTGCAATTCTGTTATGCGTATTCGCGAAACAGAGCGGGGACTTGTCACCGCACCGATGTTTCATTGCGCAGAATTGCATTGTTGTTTCCTTCCGCGTGTTCACGCTGGCGCAACAAACGTCATCGTCCACCATTTTGACCCGAAACAAGTGTTAAGCGTCATCGAGCAAGAGCAAATTACTATATTATTTGCTGCACCGACGATGTGGAATATGCTGTTGCAAGAGAAATTGTCCGATTATGATTTATCGTCGCTTCGCATCGGGTTATACGGAGCTGCTCCGATGGCGCCAGTGCTTGTGAAAGAATGCAAAGAACGGTTAGGCATTGACTTAATTCAAGCGTACGGCATGACGGAAATGGGGCCGGCGGTGACTTTCTTATACGAAGATGAGCAATTAACGAAAGCGGGGTCTGCCGGGCGCGTGTGCTTAAATCATGAAATTCGCATCGTTAAACCGCGCGAAGATGGACCGTCTGACCCGGATGACATTTTGCCGCCAGGACAAGTCGGCGAAATTATTGTCAAAGGCCCGTGCATGATGGTTGGCTACTACAACCGTGAAGATGCGACGGAAAAAGCGATGTATAAAGGTTGGTATCATTCCGGCGATTTAGGCTATATGGATGAAGATGGGTATTTATACGTTGCGGATCGCGTCGATGACATGATTATTAGCGGCGGTGAAAACGTCTATCCGCGCGAAGTAGAGGACGTACTTTATGAACATGAAGGAGTGCTTGATGTCGCGGTACTTGGTGAACCGGATGCGCTATGGGGAGAAAAAGTCATTGCGTTTGTTGTGAAAAAAGACGAATCGCTTACTGCGGAACAATTAGAGGTGTTTTGCAAACAAAGCGACAAACTCGCGCCATACAAACGACCGCGCGCCTATTATTTCGTCGATGCACTACCACGCAATGCGAGCGGAAAAATTCAAAAGTTTTTATTGCGCGAACAAATGAAGAAAATGACGCAATCATAGGGTGGTGACAGCATGGCAACATATTTACAGGAAGAACATCATATATTTCGTGAAGCGTTCCGTAAATTTTTACAAAAAGAAGCGTATCCGTTTTATACCGAATGGGAAAAACAAGGAATCATTCCACGGGAGTTTTGGCGGAAAATGGGAGAGAACGGCTTCCTTTGTCCGTGGGTAGACGAAACATACGGTGGATTTGGTGCCGATTTCGGTTATTCGGTCGTCATTAATGAAGAGTTAGAGAAAGTAGGGTCAAGCCTTGTCGGCATCGGCTTGCATAACGATATCGTTGTTCCGTACATCGCGTCGTACGGAACAGATGAGCAAAAGAAAAAATGGTTGCCAAAATGCGTGTCTGGGGAGCTTGTCACCGCCATTGCGATGACCGAACCAGGTGCAGGTTCTGATTTAGCAAGTATTGCAACAACAGCAGTGAAACATGGCGACCATTATATCGTCAACGGACAAAAAACGTTTATTACAAACGGCATTCATGCGGATTTAGTCATCGTCGTCTGCAAAACAAATCCGCAGGCTAATCCGCCGCATAAAGGCATGAGTCTCCTTGTCGTCGAACGAGAAACACCGGGATTTACACGTGGCCGGAAGCTAGAAAAAGTCGGCTTACATGCTCAAGATACAGCCGAGTTATTTTTTAGCGACGCGAAAGTTCCGGCAGAAAACTTGCTCGGCGAAGAAGGAAAAGGTTTTTACTATTTAATGGAAAAATTACAACAAGAGCGGCTTATCGTCGCCATCGCTGCCCAAACAGCAGCAGAAGTGATGTTTGACTTAACGAAACGATATGTGAAAGAGCGTACAGCGTTTGGAAAAACGATTAGCCAATTTCAAACCGTCCAATTCCGGCTCGCGGAAATGGCGACGGAAATTGCATTAGGGCGCGCGTTTCTTGATGATGTTATCGAACAACATATCGCGGGGAAAGACGTTGTGGCCAACGTATCGATGGCGAAATGGTGGATTACGGAAATGACAAAGCGTGTCGCTTCGGAAGGAATGCAGCTTCATGGAGGCTATGGCTATATGGAAGAATACGAAATGGCTAGACGTTATCGCGACATTCCGGTTAGCGCTATTTATGCAGGCACGAATGAAGTAATGAAAATGATCATTGCCAAACATCTTGGATTGTAGGGGGGATTTTGTTGCTGGATGGAATCAAAGTGATTGATTTTTCCCACTATCTCCCCGGCCCGTTTGCGAGCCTTCGCTTAGCCGATTTAGGTGTGGAAGTAATCAAAATCGAGCCAAAAACAGGCGAACGGATGCGGGGGCTTGCTGCTGACTGCCTGTTTGACGCGAACAATAAAAATAAAAAAAGCATAGCGTTAAATTTGAAAAACGCAACAGATGTTCAAACGGCGCAACAGCTCATCCGCCAAGCGGACGTCGTTATCGAAAGTTTTCGCCCCGGTGTTATGAAAAAGCTTGGGCTCGGCTATGAAGACGTATCCATTATGAATCCATCACTTGTATATTGTTCGATTAGTGGTTACGGTCAACATAGCCGGTATGCATCGTTTGGAAGTCATGATTTAAACTACATGGCGCTTTCAGGCGTTTTAGCCCAGCTGAAAGCGGACGGTCGCCCAATTCATCCGACGATTACGCTTGCTGATCTCATCGGGAGCATGCATGTCGTCGAACAAATTACCGCTGCGTTATATGCGCGCGAACGGACTGGGAAAGGACGTTATATAGACGTTTCCCTTGTTGACGGCTTGCTTGCGATGATGACGAACCATTTTGTATTCGAGCACGATACCGGACAAAAAAATGGGATTCCGATATTAGCTGGGACGGTTGTGTCGTATCATCTGTATGAAACGAAAGACGGGCGATATGTGGCGCTTGCGGCGCTTGAAGTGCATTTTTGGCGCAATTTTTGCGATGCAGTCAAAAAGCCAGAGTGGTACGAAGGACATCTATCAGCGGCTTGCGACGACAATCCTCTCTTTCTAGAAATAAAGCAGTTGTTTCGTTCGAAAACGTTTCAACAATGGATCGCTTTTTCTGGACAAGTCGACTGTTGTTTAACACCGGTATTAGAAACCGATGAGGCGAAAACGTGGTTTACAAGCGATACGTACCGAAAAATGATTCATATCGACAACGACCAAATCGAAGTAGCGACCCGTTACGATGAGCAGTTTTTTGCGAAACGTACACGAGCCCCGAAACTAAACGAACATAAAGGAGTGGTGGTAAATGATGAACATTCCATTAAATATTGCGACAATGCTTGAACGGGCAGAAATGTTTTTTCCGAAAAAACAAGTCATTTCGCGGATGAAAAACGGGATTGTCCGCCATACGTATAAAGAAATTGGCGAGCGGACGAGAAAGCTTGCTAGTGCACTGCGAGCGCTTGGTGTCAATACAGGAGACCGCGTCGGCACGTTCGCGTGGAACCATCATCGCCATTTAGAAGCGTATTTTGCCATTCCGGGTATCGGGGCGGTGTTGCATACGATTAACATTCGCCTGTCGCCGCAACATATCGCCTATATTATTAACCACGCCAACGACCGCGTGCTATTGATTGACGACGATTTATTGCCGCTCATTGAACGGGTGAAAAACGAAATAAACGTCGAGGCGTTTATCATTATGACCGATGAACCGACGCTTCCGAAGACGACGCTTGCGCCCGTTTATCATTATGAACAGTTGCTGCAACAAGCCGAACCGATTTCGTTTGTTAAAGACATCGACGAACATCACCCTGCTGGCATGTGCTATACGTCCGCAACAACCGGAAATCCGAAGGGCGTGTTATATTCCCATCGCGGCATCGTTCTCCATAGCATGGCGCTTGGGCTTGCCGATAGCGCGGCGTTATCGGAATCGGATGTGGCGCTGCCAGTTGTTCCGATGTTTCATGCGAATGCGTGGGGTTTGCCGTTTGCGGCGGTTTGGTTCGGGACGACGCTTGTCATGCCGGGGGCGGCATTTACGCCGAAAATATTAGCCGAGCTGATGGAACAAGAGAAAGTGACGCTTGCTGCCGGTGTGCCGACTGTTTGGCTTGGGTTATTGAACGAGTTGGAGAGAGGCACATACGATTTACGCAGCGTAACGCGCATTTTATGCGGCGGTTCAGCAGCACCGAAAGGAATGATTCGCGCCTTTGAAGAAAAATACGGCATCCCGTTCGTACACGCCTACGGCATGACGGAAACGAGTCCACTTGTCGTCTTGTCGCGCCTCAAAAGCTACCAGCAGCACGTATCGAACGAAGAAAAAATGGACATTCGTGCGAAGCAAGGATTTCTTGTCCCTGGGGTAGAAATGAAAGTAATTGGCAAAGACGGCGAAGTGGCGTGGGACGGAACGGAAATGGGCGAACTATGCTTGCGCGGTCCGTGGATTGCCGATGAATATTATAATGATGAGCGAAGCAAAGACGCGTTTCGCGACGGATGGCTCTATACAGGCGATGTCGTGACAGTAGATGAAGAAGGGTTTATTAAAATTGTGGACCGGACAAAAGACGTCATTAAAAGCGGTGGAGAATGGATTTCGTCTGTCGATTTAGAAAATGCATTGATGGCGCATGAAGCGGTGTTTGAAGCGGCGGTTGTTGCCGTGCCGCATCCACAATGGCAAGAGCGCCCGATCGCATGCGTCGTAGTGAAAGAAGGAAAGCATGTGACAAAAGAGGAGCTATACGAGTTTTTACGTCCGCAATTTGCGAAATGGTGGCTGCCAGATGACATCGTCTTCATGAGCGAAATTCCGAAAACGAGTGTCGGAAAATTTTTAAAAATGAAATTACGTGAACAACTGCGCGATTATTTTACAAACGTTCAATAGGGGGGAGTGGGGATGCAAACAATTGCGGTGATTGGTGCTGGCTTAATGGGAAGCGGCATCGCCCAGTCATTAGCGATGGGCGGAAAAACAGTTTATTTATACGATATTTCTGATGAAGCGCTTGAAAAAGGAATGCAATCCATTCAAAAAAGCGTTTCTCGTTTTGTAAAAGCTAGCAAACTACAAGAACAAGAGGCAACGGCTATTCTTTCACGCATTCAAACCGAAACGAACTTGCAAGAAGCAGTGAAAGCGGCGGACGTTGTCATCGAAGCGGTGCCAGAACATTTGCCGCTCAAAAAACAAGTATTTGAACAGCTTGATCGTTACGCGAAACGAGAAGCGATTTTAGCGACAAATACGTCGGAATTAAGCGTCACGGCGATTGCTGCGGCGACGAAGCGTCCGAGCCAAGTCGTCGGCATGCATTGGTTTAATCCGGCTCCAGTCATGAAACTCATTGAGATCGTCAAAGGTGTGGCGACATCTGAACAAACGATTGAAGCGATTCAGCAACTATCGGAATCTATCGGCAAAGAAACAGTCATTGTAAAAGATATGCAGGGATTTGTGACGACGCGGGCGCTAGCTGCGCATATGTTGGAATGTATTCGCATGTACGAAGAAGGAGTCGCTTCTGCGGAACATATTGACAAGGCGATTCGCCTGGGGCTGAATTACCCGATGGGTCCGCTTGAACTTGCCGACTTAGTCGGATTAGATACGATGTTATTGGCTAGCGAAAATATGACAGAAGCATATGGCGATCGGTTCCGCCCGCCACAAACGCTCCGAAAACTCGTTGAAGCAGGACATCTCGGCCGAAAAACAGGCAAAGGATTTTACACATATGAGTGAAGGAAGGGAAAAGCATGCGTGAAGTGGTCATTGTTGAAGCGGTACGCACTCCTGTCGGCAAGCGAAACGGGGTATTTCGCGACAAACATCCGGTGCATTTAGCGGCCATTGTACTTGAAGAAGTCGTGAAGCGTGCTAAGGTAGAAAAGCGGTTGATTGAAGATATTGTGATGGGATGCGTGACACCGATTGGCGAGCAAGGATATAATATCGGGCGTTTAGCGGCACTTGAGGCAGGCTTTCCCGTTGACGTGCCCGCAGTGCAAATTAACCGCATGTGCGGTTCGGGGCAGCAAGCGCTTCATTTCGCTGCGCAGGAAATTAAATCAGGCGATATGGACATCACGATTGCGGCTGGTGTGGAAAGTATGACGAAAGTGCCGATTTTAAGCGATGGAAACGAGCGGACGATTCCACCGTCGCTCCATGAAAAATACGAATTCGTCCACCAAGGCATTTCTGCTGAATTGATTGCCGAAAAATACGGATTGACACGAGAACAGTTAGATGCATATGCGTACGAAAGCCACCAGCGGGCGCTTCGGGCGCAAGCAGAAGGTCGTTTCACTGAAGAAATTGTACCAGTAGGTGGGATTGATCAAGACGGTAACGACATCATCGTAACCGCCGATGAAGGACCGCGCCAAGATACATCGCTTGAAGCGTTGGCAGCGTTGAAGCCGGTCTTTAAACAAGACGGAAAAATTACAGCTGGAAACGCAAGTCAAATGAGCGACGGCGCAGCGGCCGTGCTACTGATGGAGCGCGAAACAGCGCTTTGTCTTGGTTTGAAACCAAAAGTAAAAATTGTTGCTCAAACAGTCGTCGGCTCCGATCCGACGTACATGTTGGACGGTGTCATTCCGGCGACGAAAAAATATTGCAAAAAGCGAACCTTACAATTGACGATATCGACCTTGTTGAAATTAATGAAGCGTTCGCTCCTGTTGTCCTTGCTTGGCAAAAAGAAATCGGTGCGCCGCTTTCGAAAGTAAACGTCAACGGCGGTGCGATTGCGTTAGGTCATCCGCTTGGGGCAACGGGTGTGAAACTCATGACGTCTCTCGTTCACGAACTTGAACGACGAAAGGGACGCTATGGATTATTAACGATTTGCATTGGGCACGGCATGGCAACCGCGACTATTGTTGAACGATGCGAAGAATAATGAGGGACGACACAGTTTTATGAAGGTGTTTCATGGTATGCATGGTAATAAGTAATAAGAAAGGTGTCCCGTTATTTTTGGGACACCCTCTGTTTCAGTTTTCCGCCTTCAATGACTTATTCGGCAATTTCCAGTTGTATGTATAAGATAAAATGCGCAAAGTTGCAACGATAACAAATAATACATACAAACTAACTGAAGAATGTACGATTCCCGTTCCGACAGCAACCCCCGCTACAATGGCCCAAACAGCATAAATTTCATCACGTAATACAAGAGGCTTTCTTCCGGCTAGTATATCGCGAATCATTCCGCCACCACTCCCAGTTAATACAGCCGCAACAATCACTGCGCTTAGCGGACGATTCATTTGAACGGCATACAGCGCCCCTTGAATGGCGAAGGCTGAAAGTCCAAGGGCATCGAAAAAGTTTCCCCAACGTTGCCAATGAGGTAACGTTTTTTGTGGAAACAAATAGACAATCGTCATCGCAATAAATGCAATAAAAAAAAGTGTTTGTTGTTGCCAAAGAATAGATACAGGTACACCAATTAATACGTTGCGCACAGCACCGCCACCAAATGCCGTAACAATTCCGAGGATGTATACACCTAAAATATCGTATTCCTCTTCCATAGCGACAATAGCTCCACTAATCGCAAAAGCAATGGTACCAATCATACTTAATACTTCCCAAGTCATTCTCGCAATCCTTTCTATAATGTAACATTACGTTAAAATTTTATGTATAAAATATGAAAAAATCAACGATCATTTTTCAGTCATAGCACTTTTACATAAGATTTGTTATGATGAGAACAGACGTTCAACAGGAAAGAGGGAAAATATGCAAAAAAAACAAGAGCGAGTCATTATTGTTGGGTGTCAATTACCACACGTTGATGATGAAAGGTTCTCGTATTCGCTAGAAGAGCTTGCTTCACTCGTTCATACCGCAAACGGTGAGGTAGTCATAAGTCTTACACAAAAACGGGACACGATTCATCCAGCGACATATATCGGTAAAGGAAAAGTGGAAGAACTTGTTCGGCTTGTTGAACAGCTTGAACCAGATGTCGTTATTTTTAATGATGAATTGTCACCAAGCCAAAACCGCAACTTAACGAAGTTATTACACGTACGCGTCATTGATCGGACGCAACTTATTTTAGACATTTTCGCAAGCCGTGCTCGCTCAAGGGAAGGGAAATTGCAAGTCGAGCTTGCTCAGTTACAATATATTTTGCCGCGCTTAAGTGGACAAGGTGTAGAACTTTCTCGATTAGGCGGTGGAATCGGAACGAGAGGACCGGGAGAAACGAAACTAGAAACAGACCGTCGTCATATTCGCGGCCGCATCGACGAAATTAAAGCGCAGCTAAAAGCGGTCGTTGAACATCGCGGACGGTATCGCCAACGACGAAAGAGAAATGCGGTGTTTCAAATCGCGCTAGTCGGCTACACAAACGCTGGGAAATCAACGCTTTTTAACCGGCTCACGAACGCGGATGCGTTTGAAGAAAATTTATTGTTCGCGACACTAGACCCGCTCACAAGGAAACTGGTGTTACCAAGTGGCTATACCACGCTTTTGACGGACACGGTCGGGTTTATTCAAGACTTGCCGACAACGCTCGTTGCGGCGTTTCGTTCGACGCTAGAAGAAGTGAAAGAAGCCGACTTGATTTTACATATTGTTGATTCGTCAAATCCGGACTATATTCAACATGAACAAACCGTTTACCGTTTGCTTGAGGAGCTGGAAGCGACAAACATTCCAATGGCGACGGTATATAACAAACGTGACATCGTTCTTCCAAGCTTTGTACCAAGCCCGAAGACCGATTATATGTTAGTGAGTGCGTTTTATGAACAAGATGTTCAAAATTTGCGCAATTTTATTGAAGAAAAGATGACAGAAGCGATGGAGCGTTACGATGTGGCGATTCCAGCGTTTGCAGGAAAATTGCTCGCCCAGCTAAAAGCAGAAACAATTGTACGACACATTCATTTCAATGAACAAAGTGGTATGTATGAATGTAGCGGTTACCTATTGCCAGAGCATCCACTTTTGTTACAACTAAGAACATACAGTAAATAGAAAGGGTTTTGTTATGTTTCAGCATTTTACACATGGAGAAAAAATTGCTAGGCTCGTTAAAGAAATTGAAGCACAAATTGCACCGATTCATCAAGCGATTGATGAGCGTATTGATTCCAATCAATATCGTGTATTACAAAGCTTTCGCCACCATCAGGTAAGCGATGCGCATTTTATTCCATCGACAGGATATGGCTATGATGACATCGGACGTGATACGCTCGAAAAAGTGTATGCCGACGTATTCGGAGGAGAAAGGGCGCTCGTTCGTCCACAAATTATTTCTGGCACGCATGCGATTACAATTGCCTTATTTGGTGTATTACGTCCGGGAGATGAACTATTATATATTACCGGCAAACCATACGATACGCTCGAAGAAATCGTCGGTATTCGTGGCAAAGGCATCGGTTCGTTAAAAGAGTTCCATATCGGCTATCAGAGCGTTCCGCTGACCACTGAAGGGAAAGTCGATTTTGCAGCGGTGAAACAAGCGATTAACGAACGGACGAAAATGATCGGCATTCAACGCTCGAAAGGATATGACCCTCGTCCGTCGTTTACTATTGCTGAAATAAAAGAGATGATTGATTTTGTCAAAGCAATCAAACAAGACGTCGTCGTGTTCGTCGATAACTGTTATGGAGAATTTGTCGAAGAGCAGGAACCGTGCCATGTTGGTGCAGACTTAATTGCTGGTTCGCTTATTAAAAATCCAGGTGGCGGATTAGCGAAAACAGGAGGATATCTCGTTGGTAAACGCGAATATATCGAAATGTGTGCGTATCGGATGACATCACCGGGAATTGGTGCGGAAGCAGGCGCCTCGCTGTACAGCTTGCAGGAGATGTATCAGGGCTTTTTTTTAGCGCCACATGTTGTCGGCCAAGCGTTAAAAGGTGCGGTCTTTACTGCGGCGATGCTTGAGCGTATTGGTATGAATACGTATCCGACATGGAACGCAACACGTACCGATTTAATTCAATCTGTGCAATTTGACGATGCAGAACAAATGATCGCATTTTGTCAAGCGATTCAATTTGCGTCTCCTGTCAATTCGCATTTTACGCCATATCCAAACTACATGCCAGGCTATGAAGATGACGTCATTATGGCCGCAGGAACGTTTGTACAAGGTGCAAGCATTGAATTATCAGCTGATGGGCCAATTCGGCCGCCTTATGTGGCGTATGTGCAAGGCGGATTAACGTATTCACATGTAAAAATTGCTGTGTGTATGGCGATTGATCGATTGCTTGAAAAACAATTGATTCAATTATAAAATCTTTCAGAAAAAATATGTGATAAAATATAACATATCATTGACATATAAAGTGACATAGAATAAAATGAAAATACGTATTACGTAAGGAGGGGTCGACATGAATAGTCACATTCGTCGCTCCATGCCGTTATTTCCAATGGGCATCGTTATGCAATTAACAGATTTATCAGCGCGACAAATTCGTTATTATGAGGAACACGGTCTTGTTTCACCTGCTCGGACAGAAGGTAACCGCCGATTATTTTCGTTTAATGACGTGGATCGTTTGCTTGAAATTAAAGATTTAATCGAGCAAGGTGTTAATTTAGCAGGTATTAAACAAATTTTTGCTTCGCGTCAACAACAACATATGGAAACAACGCCATCTGTTGCACCGAAAGTGATGAAACAAGATTTGTCCGAAGCGGAGTTGCGCAAACTGTTGCGTGCCGAGTTGATGCAAGCCGGCCGTTTTAATCGGGCATCGCTTCGTCAAGGAGATATTGCTCGCTTTTTTCACTAAAAATTTATGTTTTTTAACATAAATGATCTTTTTCATTTTGGGGGAGGAATATGTATGGCTAAGTACACGAAAGAAGACATTTTTCGTATTGTTAAGGAAGAGAATGTAAAGTATATTCGTTTGCAGTTTACAGACATTCTCGGCACGATTAAAAATGTGGAAATTCCAGTTAGTCAATTACAAAAGGCGCTCGATAATAAAATGATGTTTGACGGATCATCAATCGAAGGATTTGTTCGTATCGAAGAGTCTGATATGTATTTATACCCAGATTTAGATACATTTGTGATCTTTCCGTGGACAGCAGAAAAAGGAAAAGTGGCACGTTTTATTTGTGATATTTACAATCCAGATGGTACGCCATTTGAAGGGTGTCCACGTTATAACTTAAAACGTGTATTAAAAGAGATGGAGGAGCTCGGATTTACAGAGTTTAATTTAGGTCCAGAGCCGGAATTTTTCTTATTTAAGTTAGATGAAAAAGGAGAGCCGACGTTAGAGTTAAACGATAATGGCGGTTACTTTGACTTAGCACCAACGGATTTAGGTGAAAACTGCCGACGCGATATTGTACTAGAGTTAGAGGAGATGGGATTTGAAATCGAAGCATCCCATCATGAAGTTGCACCAGGGCAACATGAAATTGACTTCAAGTATGCGAATGCTGTAAAAGCATGCGACGATATTCAAACATTTAAACTTGTCGTAAAAACAGTTGCACGTAAACACGGTTTACATGCGACATTTATGCCAAAACCGCTTTTTGGCGTGAATGGTTCAGGCATGCATTGTAACTTATCGCTCTTTAAAAATGGTGAAAATGCTTTCTTTGATCCAAACGGTCGATTGCAATTAAGCGAAACAGCATTGCAGTTTATCGCAGGTGTGTTAAAGCATGCGCCAAACTTTACAGCAGTAACAAACCCGACGGTGAACTCGTATAAGCGACTTGTACCAGGATATGAGGCACCTTGTTACGTTGCTTGGTCAGCACGCAACCGGAGCCCACTTATTCGCATTCCTGCGTCACGTGGCATGAGTACGCGCATTGAAGTGCGCAGTGTAGACCCTGCGGCAAACCCATATTTAGCGATGGCTGTATTATTGGCAGCTGGATTAGATGGAATCAAAAATAAATTAACACCTCCTGCACCAGTCGATCGCAATATTTATGTGATGACAAAGGAGGAACGCTTAGAAGAAGGTATTGTTGACTTACCTGCAACATTAGCAGAAGCGCTTCAAAACTTAAAATCGGATGAAGTAATTGTTAACGCGCTTGGTAAACATTTATTCGAGCACTTTGTCGAAGCGAAAGAAATTGAGTGGGATATGTTCCGCACAGCGGTACACCCATGGGAACGTGAGCAATATATGAGCCTTTACTAAAAAAAGCTAACGGTTTTTCCGTTAGCTTTTTTATGTTTCCTTTTTTAATAAATGGCACGATATACACCTATGACTTTCCCTAAAATTGTAGCATTTTGAACAATAATTGGTTCCATCGCTGAATTTTCGGGTTGCAAACGGATATAATCTTTTTCTTTAAAAAATCGCTTCACTGTCGCCTCATGATCTTCAGTCATCGCTACAACGATATCCCCATTATTAGCGGTTTGTTGTTGACGAACGATCACATAGTCTCCGTCTAAAATACCGGCTTCAATCATGCTTTCTCCGACAATTTGTAGCATAAATACTTGATCATCTGGTGAGACGAACCGTTCTGGAAGAGGGAAATATTCTTCAATGTTTTCAATTGCAGTAATTGGTTGTCCGGCTGTGACTTTTCCAACGATCGGAACATTGATGACATTGGTTTTTGGGATGGATTCGTGCTCGTCCAAAATCTCAATAGCTCGAGGTTTTGTAGGGTCGCGTCGGATGAAGCCTTTACTTTCTAAACGAGCTAAATGTCCGTGGACGGTAGAACTCGAGGCTAAACCAACTGCTTCGCCGATTTCTCTTACTGACGGTGGATACCCTTTTGTACGCACTTCTTGTTTAATAAAGTCCAAAATTTGTTGTTGCCGTTTTGACAATTTCGTCATCATTATGCACCTCTTCCTTTTCAATCTTTGTCCATATTATAACATAATTTTGTACATTAATACAAACATAAGTTCGAAAAAATAGTTGACACGAACAAAAGTTCCCGTTATTATGTATACAAACAAATGTTCTAGGGGGTAGGTCGTATGGGGAAATCACATTATGTGGTGATGGTTTTATTTAGTGTACTATTTGTATGGGCATTTCTACATGTAACACAATCCGTGGATAAAGAAAAATATGTTGAGATTACAGTATCAGCCGGCGATACGTTATGGGAGCTTGCAGATCAATATAAACACGAGCATCAATTGTCGCACCAGCAATTTATTGAATGGGTGATGAAAGTAAATGGGCGTTCGGATGACCGATTAATCGTTGGTGAGAAAATTGTCATTCCTGTGTTAAAATCAAATCATGAAAATCAACTTGTTGCTAACAAACCATAGAGAAAGGGATGACGGATGAACGCAATTATTTATTGTCGTGTAAGTACGACAAAACAGGCGCAAGAAACATCGTTACAAAGACAAAAAGAGGAGCTCAAAAAATTAGCCCAAGAATATGAGATGAATATTATCAAGATCATTGAAGAACAGGCAAGTGGTTATGACATTGAACGCGTAGGAATTATGGAGTTGCTTGATGCAATTAAACAACATCGCATTGATGTCGTTCTCGTTCAAGATGAAACAAGGCTCGGACGGGGAAATGCAAAAATTGCCCTTCTCCGTTGTTTACAAAAAGAAGGTATTCGCGTGTATACAGTTAGTCATCGCGGAGAGCTTCAGTTGTCAGAAGCCGATTCGATGGTGTTAGAAATCATTAGTATTGTAGAGGAGTATCAAAGAAAAATACATAACTTAAAAATTAAACGTGGGATGCAACGGGCTGTTCAAAACGGCTATCGACCGGAAAATAATTTACGCAATGTTGGTGAACAGGCTGGAAGAGATAGGAAAGACGTACCGATAGAGGACATTGTTCGTTTGCGTCAAAATCGCTTAACGTTCGCAGAAATTGCGGCTACGCTCCGTTCACTAGGATATGATGTATCAAAAGCGACTGTTCATCGCCGATACAAAGAATATGAGCAACTTGCCAACAAAGAAAAATTTTTGTATGATGATACGAGCAAAAATGTCAATACAAAGGAATGAGGTTGAATGTTATCTTCTGAAAAAATAGCACGAATTAATGCGCTAGCTAAAAAAGCAAAAGTAGAAGGTCTTACAGATGAAGAAAAGCAAGAACAGCTTCAACTCCGTACGGAGTATATTGCTGCCTTTCGAGCGTCGATGATTGAAACGTTGCATGCTGTAAAAGTTATTGATCCAAATGGCAATGATGTCACACCAAAAAAATTAAGGGATAGTAAGAAAAAACGTTTGCATTAATGTGCTTATCATGGAGAACATACTACATAGATGTTCTCTTTTTTCAGTAGTTTGTCAAAAAAAATGTTGTGAACCATTGTACATTTTACGAACTTTTCTATATCATAAAAGGTGAGAATGCTTGCAAACGAAAGGATGAAGATAATGACACACTCTATCGAACAATTATCAATTACAGCCATTCGTACGTTGTCAATTGATGCTATTGAAAAAGCAAATTCTGGTCATCCAGGTATGCCAATGGGTGCAGCGCCAATGGCGTATACATTATGGACGAAGTTTATGAACCATAATCCGCGCAATCCAAAATGGTTCAACCGAGATCGTTTTGTATTATCAGCAGGACATGGTTCTATGTTGTTGTATAGCTTGCTCCATTTAAGCGGTTACGATGTCACGCTGGAAGATATTAAACAGTTTCGTCAATGGGGAAGTAAAACACCTGGACATCCAGAATACGGTCATACACCAGGTGTCGAAGCAACGACTGGACCGCTTGGGCAAGGGATTGCGATGGCTGTCGGAATGGCGATGGCAGAGCGTCATTTAGCGGCTACATACAACAAGGAAAAATTTGAAATCGTCAATCACTTTACATATGCCATTTGCGGTGACGGTGACTTAATGGAAGGGGTTTCTGCAGAAGCGGCTTCGTTAGCTGGTCACTTAAAACTCGGTCGCCTCATCGTCCTTTATGATTCGAATGATATTTCGCTAGATGGCGAATTAAATCTTTCGTTTTCAGAAAGTGTAGAACAGCGTTTCAAAGCGTACGGATGGCAATATGTTCGTGTAGAAGATGGTAATAACATCGAGGAAATTGCTCGGGCTATTGCTGAAGCTCAAAAAGATTTAGAACGCCCGACATTAATTGAAGTGAAAACAACAATCGGTTACGGTTCACCAAACAAAGCAGGAACAGCAGACGTGCACGGTGCTCCGCTTGGGAAAGATGAAATTAAGCTAACAAAACAAGCATATAAATGGACGTTTGAAGAAGATTTTCATGTTCCAGACGAAGTGTACGCTCATTTTGAAAAAGTAGTAAAAGAAGCTGGAGAGAGAAAAGAGGCAGAGTGGAATGCTTTATTTGCTGAATATGAAAAGGCGTATCCAGATTTAGCAAAACAATTAAAAACGGCGATTGACGGTAAACTTCCTGAAGGTTGGGAAAAAGCGTTACCGGTATATGCAGAAGGAAAGAGTCTAGCAACACGTGCTTCTTCTGGAGAAGTATTGAATGCAATTGCGAAAGTCGTGCCACAATTTTTAGGTGGATCCGCAGACTTAGCAGGTTCAAATAAAACGTTGATTAAAGGAGCAGGGGACTTCTTACCTGGAAGTTACGAAGGTCGTAACATTTGGTTTGGTGTACGTGAATTTGCGATGGGTGCAGCGTTAAATGGTATGGCGCTTCACGGCGGTGTAAAAGTGTACGGTGGTACGTTCTTCGTCTTTTCAGATTATTTACGTCCAGCAATTCGACTTGCTGCGCTTATGGGATTACCTGTCACATATGTATTTACACATGACAGCATTGCGGTTGGTGAAGATGGTCCAACGCACGAACCAATTGAACAACTTGCTTCATTAAGAGCGATGCCGAATGTATGTGTCATTCGTCCAGCAGATGCAAACGAAACAGCTGCTGCATGGCGATTAGCTGTAGAATCCACAGATCGTCCGACGGCGCTTGTGTTGACGCGTCAAAATCTTCCTACGCTAGCAACGACAGCGGAGCGTGCATATGAAGGAGTGAAAAAAGGAGCGTACGTTGTTTCTGAAGCGCAAGGGGAAGTACAAGCTTTATTGCTTGCATCTGGTTCAGAAGTGAGCTTAGCGGTAGAAGCACAAAAAGCGTTAGCGAATGAAGGTATTCACGTTTCTGTTGTAAGCATGCCTTCATGGGATCGTTTTGAAGCACAACCAGCGCAATATAAAGAGAGTGTCATTCCGAAGCATGTGAAAAAACGTCTTGCTATTGAAATGGGCTCATCTCTTGGCTGGGAGCGCTATACAGGTGATGAAGGTGATATTTTAGCTATCGATCGCTTCGGGGCCTCGGCACCTGGTGAAAAAATTATGCAAGAATATGGATTTACAGTGGAAAACGTTGTGGCACGAGTCAAAGCATTATTAGGCAAATAATAAAACGGGGAGCACATCTCCCCGTTTTATTATCGAATAAAGATTTTTTGCTGAACATATTGTACAAACCGTTATTGTTTAGTATAGTGTAATGTAGACAACATGAAGGAGGAAAAAATATGTGGGAAATGATTTTAGTAGGCATTGTAGCGCTTGCTGCTGGCGTTGCCCTAGGATTTTTTATTGCGCGTAAAACAATGATGAACTACTTAAAGAAAAATCCACCGATTAACGAGCAAATGATTCGAATGATGATGATGCAAATGGGTATGACTCCATCGCAAAAGAAAATTAATCAAATGATGAAAGCAATGAATAACCAGTTAAAATAAAGGCAAGGCACTCGTGACGAGTGTCTTTTTTAGCACAGGAAGAAGCTGTTGCTCGTATTTGTATTTTTTTGATAAAATATAATTAAATGAAGAAAGAATGGAGTGTCAATCATATGGACATTCAACTGCTTGTTGCGTTTGGGGCAGGTGTGCTCTCGTTCATATCCCCATGCTGCTTACCACTTTATCCAGCTTTTTTATCATATATTACAGGAATTTCTGTTAGTGATTTAAAATCCGATTATGCATTGTTACAAAAAAGAAGTTTGTTACATACGTTATTTTTTTTGCTCGGATTTTCATTTATTTTTATCGCCATTGGTTTTGGTACATCTATGCTTGGACGTTTTTTTCATACATACCAAGATCTCATTCGTCAAATTGGGGCAATATTGATGGTATTTTTCGGATTTGTTATTATCGGCATCTTTAAGCCCGCCTTTTTAATGACTGATCGACGTTTATCATTTCAACAACGTCCATCAGGTTACATTGGTTCTTTTCTTATCGGTATGGCGTTTGCTGCTGGCTGGACGCCGTGTACAGGTCCGATTTTAGTATCGGTCATTGCTCTAGCAGCGACGAACCCGAGTTTAGGTGTTGTTTATATGACGGCCTATTCACTTGGTTTTGCTTTGCCGTTTTTACTTTTATCGTTTTTTATTGGAAAAATGGGTTGGATTCGAAGACATCATGTTAAGCTAATGAAAGTCGGTGGATATGTCATGATTGGTATGGGGGTTGTATTGTTTTTTGACTGGATGACGAAAATCACGATCTATATGACAAATATATTTGGTGGCTTTACAGGTTTCTAGTTTCTTAGGGTGTGGAGGGAAAGAAAATGGCGAGAATTTTAATTGTGGATGATGCAAAATTTATGCGCATGACATTAGCGAACATTTTAAAAAAAGCAAATCATGAAGTGATTGGGGAAGCAGAAAACGGGAAAGAAGCTGTTGAGCTGTATGTAGAGTTAAAGCCAGACGTGGTGACACTTGATATTACGATGCCGATAATGAGCGGACTTGAAGCTGTCAAGGAAATTAAATTGCATGATCCGGATGCAAAAATTATTATGTGTTCAGCAATGGGACAACAAAAGATGGTTGTTGAAGCTATTGAAGCAGGAGCGCTCGATTTTATCGTAAAACCATTTGATGAAAGTCGCGTCATGGAAGCTATTCAACGTGTGTTACAGTAAGGCGGGAAAGGAAGATTCACTTTGGCTATTTTTAGTTCAGTATTTGCGGTATTTATGGCTGGAATCGTTTTCTTTATTCGTATGAAAGCAGCCGAAAAACCTACAAACGCCAAAAAAATTATATTACCCCCTATTTTTATGAGCACAGGAGCTCTTATGTTTCTTCATCCGATGTTTCGAGTAACGGCGCTAGAATGTGTAGAAGCAATTTTTGTTGGAGCGCTTTTTTCTGTTTTGTTAATTAAAACATCCTCGTTTGAAGTTCGAGGTAACGACATTTACTTACAACGATCAAAAGCGTTCGTTTTTATTTTTGTTGGTTTAATTGTATTGCGTCTAGCTCTAAAAACATATTTAAGTCGCACTATTGAGTACGGAGAACTCGCGGGAATGTTTTGGATTTTAGCCTTTTCGATGATCGTTCCGTGGCGCGTAGCGATGTACGCATCGTATCGTCGACTTCAATGCGAAATAAAAGAAAAAAGCTAATCAGCAACAGGCGATTAGCTTTTTTTGGCTAGTAAATGTTCGTATTTTGTAAAATCAATTTGTTTTTCTCGTAGTGCTTTCATTAAAAATTTATGGTCCCGTTTTGGTGTGGCGAGAATATAGCCACGGACAACTAAATCTTCTGTAATTCGATTCACTTTCTCTTGTAACGCTAACTCTCCAATTTTGCCAGCAATTTTTTGGCGAGCTACATCACGAAACAGCTCGGGAACAGGACGAACTAAATCTTCAAGTAACTCTTTTTCTTTCTCAGACCATAAATGACGCGTTTGTTCAATGTAATACTCTTGCCAGTCTAATTCGGATTTTCCATCTTCTTTTGGCAAACGTTTCAAAAATTTTCGAAACATAAAAAACCCACCGATCGACATCATAACGAGAAGAAAAACGACCCAAAATAAAATAAACCATAAAAACCAACCTGTTAGCATACATTCCACCTCAACGTTTATTATGTAAAAAAATAATAACAGAATCAAGTAAAAGAGCTGACAATGGCGTCAGCTCTTTTACATATCGTGACTTGAGTTATGCTTTTGACGGGTATGATTCTGATTTTTTACTTTTTTTGAACCACTAAGTGGTTCTGGTTGTCCCGGATTATCTCCTTTTGGGGCATTTTTGCGCATATCTTTGCTTGTATTTTTGTTCATGCAGAACACTCCTTTCTTTCATATGATGGCATGATAAACGGTATTTATGCATATTTCGTCCGTGAATAGGCACGATAATATTAAAAAGAGAGGAAGTGAATCACATGCCTTATCATAAAAATAAGCAACAAGCGTTTGAAGCTGCGCAACAAGGAACAATGGAAGCAAAAGAATGGTACGATCATCTTGTAAAAAGTGATGCAGATTATGGAAGTCAATTGCACCATTTGAAACAAGAGGTAAATGAAGCGTTTGAGCAAATTAATAACGCACTTGAAGTAGCTTCGGAAAAACAACGAAAACAGCTTGAACAATTTCGCCACGATTTGCAAGCAATTGTCGACGAGGTCAACATGTATGAATAATCCCGCTTAGAGCGGGATTATTGATTTTTCTTCCGTTTTTTATTATTTTGTTTTTGCGCTTCTGTCAGCGGCTCATTGGAGAACTCTTCATTGTAGCCGGCACCCTTTCCTTGGGCACTCGCATCATTCATACCAGGGATTACATGATTAGCTTTTCTTTTCACCATCTTGTTTCACCTCCTGCAACTATTGTTGGAAAGAGAGCAAAAAAATATGCATTTATCTGAAACTTATAAACAATTATTATTTACTTATGTAGAGCATTGTATTAAGATAAAAGCGTAGGAATTTTGTGGGTGTGGGAGAAGATGATTTGTTTAGAAGGGGGTAATACATAATGGTGAAAAATGATGTGTTTCAAGCTCGTTCTACATTTGAAGTAAACGGAAAAAAATATCATTACTATCGCTTACAAGCGCTTGCAGAAGCAGGAATCGGAAACGTATCACGCCTTCCGTATTCCATTAAAGTACTTCTTGAATCCGTACTTCGTCAAGTTGATGGACGCGTTATTACAAAAGAGCATGTTGAAAATTTGGCGAAATGGGGAACGAGCGAACTGAAAGATGTAGACGTTCCATTTAAACCGTCTCGCGTTATCTTGCAAGACTTTACAGGTGTCCCTGCCGTTGTTGATTTAGCATCTATGCGCAAAGCGATGGCGGACATCGGTGGAGATCCGTACGAAATTAACCCCGAAATTCCTGTTGATCTTGTGATTGATCACTCTGTTCAAGTAGATAAAGCTGGAACAGAAGATGCGCTCGAGTATAACATGAATTTAGAATTTGAGCGCAATGCAGAACGCTACAAGTTTTTAAAATGGGCACAAAAAGCGTTTAGCAATTATCGTGCTGTCCCACCAGCAACAGGTATTGTGCATCAAGTAAACTTAGAGTATTTAGCAAACGTTGTTCACGTTGTTGAAGGGGAAAATGGCGAATATGAAGCGTTCCCGGATACACTTGTAGGTACGGATTCTCATACAACGATGATTAATGGCATTGGTGTACTCGGTTGGGGCGTTGGTGGTATCGAAGCAGAAGCAGGTATGCTTGGACAACCTTCGTACTTCCCAGTACCAGAAGTGATCGGTGTGCGCTTAACAGGAAAATTGCCAAATGGAACAACGGCAACAGACCTTGCGCTAAAAGTGACACAAGTGCTTCGGAAAAAAGGCGTTGTCGGCAAGTTCGTTGAATTTTTCGGGCCTGGTGTTGCAACATTGCCGTTAGCTGATCGTGCGACAGTGGCAAATATGGCTCCAGAATATGGGGCGACATGCGGGTTCTTCCCAGTTGATGCCGAAGCGCTTGATTACTTGCGTTTAACAGGTCGCGATGAGCAACATGTGCAAGTCGTTGAAGCATATTGCAAAGCAAATGGTTTGTTCTATACACCAGATGCAGAAGAGCCTGTATTTACAGATGTTGTTGAAATTAACTTATCAGAAATTGAACCAAATCTTTCTGGACCAAAACGTCCACAAGATTTAATTCCGCTTTCAAAAATGAAAGAATCGTTCCGTCAAGCGGTCGTTTCTCCGCAAGGAAACCAAGGCTTTGGTTTGACTGAGGCGGATTTTGATAAAGAAATGACAGTTACGTTAAACGGCGAAGAAGTAAAAATGAAAACAGGTGCCATTGCCATTGCAGCGATTACAAGCTGTACGAACACATCTAACCCATATGTGTTGATCGGGGCGGGTTTAGTAGCGAAAAAAGCGGTAGAAAAAGGTTTGAAAGTGCCGAAATATGTAAAGACATCGCTTGCACCTGGTTCAAAAGTCGTCACAGGGTACTTAAAAGATTCAGGTCTTCTCCCTTACCTAGAGCAAATCGGCTTCAATATCGTTGGTTACGGTTGTACGACATGTATCGGTAACTCTGGTCCACTTGCCCCAGAGCTTGAAAAGGCGATTGCAGAAAACGATTTGCTTGTAACAAGCGTATTGTCTGGTAACAGAAACTTTGAAGGGCGCATTCATCCGCTCGTCAAAGGTAACTATTTAGCATCGCCACCGCTGGTTGTGGCATATGCACTAGCTGGAACAGTCGACATTGATTTATTAAATGAGCCGATCGGTAAAGATCAAAATGGAAATGATGTGTACTTTAATGATATTTGGCCATCTACCGAAGAAGTGAAAGAAGTTGTGAAACAAGCGGTAACACCAGAATTGTTCCGTAAAGAATACGAGCGAGTATTCGATGATAACGCGCGTTGGAACGCGATTGAAACGACGGACGAGCCGCTTTATCAATGGGATGAGAATTCAACGTACATTCAAAATCCACCATTCTTTGAAGGACTATCCCCAGAAGTGGAAGAAGTAAAACCACTTACTGGTTTGAGAGTGGTTGGTAAGTTTGGCGACTCTGTTACAACAGACCACATTTCACCAGCTGGATCAATTGGTGTAAATACACCAGCAGGAAAATATTTGATTTCTAAAGGTGTCGATCCAAAAGACTTTAACTCGTATGGGTCTCGTCGTGGTAACCACGAAGTGATGATGCGAGGTACATTTGCGAATATTCGTATCCGTAACCAAATTGCACCAGGTACAGAAGGTGGCTATACAACATATTGGCCAACAGGCGAAGTCATGTCGATTTACGATGCATGCATGAAATATAAGCAAGATGGCACAGGACTCGTTGTCGTCGCTGGTAAAGACTACGGAATGGGAAGTTCGCGTGACTGGGCAGCAAAAGGAACGTACTTGCTTGGTATTAAAACAGTTATTGCTGAAAGTTTTGAGCGTATCCATCGTTCAAACCTTGTGCTTATGGGAGTATTACCACTTCAATTCAAAGAAGGGGAAAATGCTGAGACGCTTGGATTGACAGGTAAAGAAGTATTTGAAGTGCATATTGATGAAAACGTCAAACCGCGCGACTACGTTAAAGTAACAGCAACAGACGAAGAAGGAAACAAAAAGGAATTTGAAGTGCTTGTACGCTTTGATAGCGAAGTAGAAATTGACTACTATCGCCATGGCGGTATTTTACCGATGGTATTACGCGAAAAATTAAAACGATAAGAAGAGAGCAGACCGCTCTCTTCTTTATTTTTTGTTCGTTTTTTTCGCCGCATTTTCTAAGGCACTTTTTGGCTCGGGTGTAAATGTAGCATCATATCCTTGTGGATTGACGCTTGGAGCGTTTTGCCCACGATTCCTTCCGTTATTTTTACTCATTATGTCCACCTCCTGTGCATATTGTATCCGTCTCTTTCGAAAAATATATATAAAGAGGAGGCAGTGACATGAATCGAGCCATTCAAACAGCATTATGTACAATTGCGTTAGCGCAATTTTTAAAAATTCCATTGACGAAAAGAAAAACAAAAAAGTGGGATTGGTCGCTTTTTTTTGAAACAGGAGGTATGCCAAGTTCACATTCCGCGGGTGTTGCTTCGCTGGCCACATATGTTGCTTTAAAACGGGGAGTGCATAGTATAGACTTTGCTCTTGCTTCTATTTTTGGTTTAATCGTTATGTATGATGCTCAAGGTGTGCGTCATCAAGCAGGAGAGCTAGCTATTCGTGTGAACGAATTAACTGAAGAGATTGAGCGGTTAAAAGGTGCTGAAGATGATGGAAAGCTAGATCGAAAAGAAGAATTGTTGCGGGAACGGCTTGGTCATCAACCAATTGAAGTCATTGGTGGGGCGTTTCTCGGTATCGCCACAGGGGGATTATCTTACGTAATAAGTAGATGGAAGCGCTCGCTATGAAAGGCGAGCGCTCTTCTTTCTTTGCCATATATGTTGAGGAAGTTCAGATAATACCATCCCTAATAAAATGAGCCCAGCTCCAAATAAAGCTGCTTGTTGAAGGCGTTCATCATTCCATATATATGCAGTTAAAGCGGCAAAAACAGGTTCGAGAGCAAAAATTAAAGCAACACGCGTTGGAGATGTATATTGTTGAAAATGCGTTTGAATAAAGAAAGCAATTGTTGTTGCGAACAGTGCAGTAATGAGTAGAGCCATCCATACATCAAATTCAAAAAAAGTGGCAAGCGGAATAAGGGACCAATCTTCAAACCAATATGAACATATAAAACAAACGATAGATACGGTTTGAACTTGAACAGCAGTTAGTAGGATAGATGAAAATTTTGTTGCATATATGCTTGTTGACACGATATGTAGCGCAAAAGCAATGGCGCATAAAAACACAAACACATCGCCTTTGTTGATTGTCATATCTCCGCTTGTGGTCAAAAAATATAGCCCGCATGTAGCCAATATACTTCCGATCACAGCGTTAAACGAAGGTTTATGTTTTAAAATGATAAATGAGAGGAGAGGAACGATAACAACATTTAATCCAGTAATGAATCCAGCTTTTGACGAAGTAGTATACAATAAGCCAATCGTTTGAAAGGCATATCCAAGACATAACCATACGCCAAGCATCAATCCAGCACGGACGAGTTGTCGATCTAGAGGCTTGCGTTCGAAGATAAATACCCAAATCCATAACAATACACTTGCGATCGCAAAACGTACGCCATTAAACATCAATGGGGGTAAAAAAGCAATGGCGTTTTGAACGACGACAAATGTAGCACCCCAAACGAATGCAACAAACAATAGACTAACGTCAGCTTTGTATTTCATTTGACTCTCCTTTGCAAAAAATGTTGTATAAGACCGAAGTCTCATACAACATTTTACCATCATTCTGTATATTTTGGGGATATTTTTTTTGCAAAATATACAAACGGTGTATCCAACATCGCAACAATCCATTTCAGTACATACGTCGTAATAAAAATTTGTATCCAATCATGTAACGGAAATGCACCGAGAAAAGCAATGGATGTGAAAACGAGTGTATCGATCAATTGGCTAATCATTGTACTTCCGTTATTACGAATCCAAAGTTGAGAATCGCGCGGAAATTTCTTTTTAAACCAATGAAATAAGTAAACATCGAGCGATTGACTAATTAAAAAAGCAAGCAAGCTACCAAGCGCGATACGTGGCAATAAACCAAAAATCGTTTCTAACGCTGGTTGAGCAAAGTCGCTCGCATGCGGCTGAAACAATAAAGCGATTTGCATGACGATTGTGAGAGAAATAAGTGTAAAAAAGCCAAGCCATACCGCTTTTTGTGCTTCTTTCTTCCCATATTTTTCGCTTAAAATGTCTGTCACTAAAAAAGCGGTTCCGTACATGACGTTTCCAAGTGTAGCTGTCATACTAAGCAATTCAACCGTTTTGACGACTTGTAAATTAGCAACGACAGTAGAAAAACCAATCCATACGAATAAACCTGAGCGACCAAAGAAACGATAAATGAGCAACACAAGTGAAAAGGTGACGATGGCAGAAATAAGACCGAGTATTTCGTTAAACATGGTGATCCCTCCTCGTATGAAAATATAAAGACACAAACGATATTATACAACTGACATCATTATTTGTCTAAGCTGTTATAATAAAATAAAAAGAAAAGGTGAGCGATATGAAGGTATTTATGGAGTGGACATATGTAACACCGAAGAAAAAGGAAATGGTGTGGACATCAACAGAGATGGAAGTGACGGAGGCTTTAATTTTTGCAGAGGATATAGAAAAAACAGGGAGAGTGAAACAACTTTTATTTTATGATGCAAGCGATGTGGCGTGGACGAAAAAAGAGTTAATCAAGCTAATGAAAGAAATTGAAACGGAACCGCATGATGTGATTGCTTATTTTGACGGTGGGTTTGATCGTCAAACGAAAAAAGCAGGGATTGGGATCGTTATTTATTATAAACAAAACGGTGAACAATTTCGTATCCGCGCAAATGCGCAGTTAGATGAATTACAATCAAATAACGAAGCAGAGTATGCGGCATTTCATTTTTTACTTGAGCAACTTGAACATCTTGGTGTTCACCATTTACCCGTTGTGTTCCGCGGGGATGCGCATGTTGTATTGCATCAATTATCTAGTGATTGGCCTGTATTTTCAGACGAAGGAAGATGGGTGAAGCGAATTGAGCAAAAAATGGAGAAGCTTCGTATTTCTCCTATTTATGAACCGATTGGTAGAAAAGAAAATAGTGAAGCCGATCAGTTAGCAACGCAGGCGCTTCGAGGGACGATGATTAGAAGTACAATACAATTGGAGCGTAAACGATGAATCGAAAAGACGTGTTGTTTCGGATAAATGAATTATTCGATACGTATTGCGAAGGTTGTTTTGTGAAGAGAACGTTTCGTAAAGAGTGCGGAAAATCGTATGCACAATCGTTTTGTATTCAAATGTGTACAGTAGGGGAAAAAATTCAACAATACGGTCAGTTGCTCGCGAAACAAAAAACGTAACAAGGTGCCCCAAGTATACGGGACACCTTGTTGCTACATATGATTCATCGTTTCAGTTAATTGATGGTGTGCATCTGCAAGTTCTTTTTCGCATTGCAAAAGCAAGGGATCTTGCGTGCTTGTTTTGGCACGCGTAATCGCTTCTTTTGCATTTTCAATCGCTTGTTTTGCATGAACAAAAGCGTGTTCATCTAAGCTCATCGTTGCTGCTGCAACCATTTTTTTCGCTGATTCAACTGCCAAATGTGCATTTTCAATTTTCGTAAATACGCTATCAGCCTGAAGATGTGGGTTCTTTGGATTTTGTGTCATCGTCATCCCTCCTCGCTTGTAGTATTTGTGTGAAAAGAGGAGAGTATGTAATAAAAAAGACCAGCATTTGCTGGTCTTTTCGTCGAGCTATATATGAATCATCTCAGACGATTATAATTTCACTACGTTTGCAGCTTGAGGGCCACGGTTTCCTTGAACGATTTCAAAAGAAACAGCTTGACCTTCTTCTAATGTTTTGTAACCTTCACCTTGGATTGCTGTGAAGTGTACGAATACATCGTCTCCGCCTTCTACTTCGATGAATCCGTAACCTTTTTCGTTGTTAAACCATTTTACTTTACCGTTTTGCATAATACTGAATCCTCCTAATACCTTTTAGCCAATAGGCTAATGAAAAAATTTTTCATATAACGGAATATACTCACAGCAACCACTCGGTGCAGGACATATATTCAGTTAGATGATAATTAGACTATACACGAACAACAAGGAAGAGTCAAGACAAAAAGGCGATTTTTTCAAAAAATTTTTTAAGAGAAGGATTTTTATCTTAAGTGCATAACATTAACAGTAAGGAGTATAGAAAGGAAGTGAGTGGCATGTATCGTGGTCAAATTCGTGGGAAAGAAGTGATCATTAAGTTAAGCAATCATGTACGGAAGCAAAAAGTTGATCAAGAAAAGTTATATCACACGGTTTTAGCATTTGGTGAAGCAGCATTTGATCAACAGAAAGAACAATTTGGTATTGTAAGCAAACAAGGTTTAATTGTTGCCTCAGTTGAACAACACGATTTGCCTGTGATTTCGGTTGATTATATTATTCCGTCCCATCACGTATACGACTAAAGCCCAGAATGATCTGGGCTTTAACAACGTTAGGAGCTGTTAAGTCAGGAATTTTTTATGGAAAAGAAATGTGAAAATATATATGATTGTAAATATATTAAAAATAAAGGTGGGAAAGTATGATGATGAAGCAATGGACGATTCAAACGACGAAGCGAGATGAGTTTGTAGACATTACTTCTTTTGTTCAATCTTTTATTACAGAGAGTGGTGTACAAGAAGGAATTGTTGTTGTTTATTGTCCGCACACGACAGCAGGAATCACGATTAATGAAAATGCCGATCCCGATGTCAAACGAGATATGATTCGCCGTTTTGATGAGTTGTATCCATGGCATCATCCACTCGATCGACACGGCGAAGGAAACACAGCAGCACATATGAAAGCAAGCACAGTTGGTTCATCAGCGTATGTTATTGTCACAAAAAGTCAGCTGCTTCTTGGGACGTGGCAAGGCATTTATTTTTGCGAGTTTGACGGACCGCGAACGCGCACGTTTTATGTGAAGGTGATGGAAGGATGAACGGACAACGTATTTTGCCAGCAGTGCGCTCGATGAAAGATTTTGATAAACTAATAAAAATGAATTATGAATATGGGGTGTTTTTAGACATTCATATCGGTATGTTGAAAAGCGTGTATACATATGCAAATGAGCATGGGAAAAAAATGTTTCTTCACGTTGATTTAATACAAGGGTTAAAAAGTGATGAGTATGCGACGGAATTTTTATGTCAGCTCGTTAAACCATACGGACTGATCTCAACAAAAAGTAGTGTGATTACGAAAGCAAGGCAAAAAGGTGTTGTTGCGATTCAACGCACATTTATTATTGATTCAAATGCCTTTGAGCGAAGTGTTCAGCTTGTAGAAAAAACAAATCCGGATTATATTGAAGTATTGCCTGGTGTTGTTCCAAAAGTCATTGCTCAACTTCACGAACGAACCGGAAAGAAAATTATTGCTGGAGGGTTAATCGAAAACGAAACCGAAGTCGAAGCAGCGCTTGCGGCAGGAGCTGTTGCGGTAACGACATCAAATGTCGAACTTTGGCGGTATTTTGCTCCGTAATAAATGTATTGACAGCGTTTTCGAAATTGATTAGTCTTATAGTAAGTTCATCATGTTAGTGACGGAGAAACGGAGACTCACACGCATTTTTATTGATTGCGCTGTGGGTCTTTTTTTGCAAGGGGGATAGGTATATGTACATTTTAGCTCTTGATCAAGGAACAACAAGCTCACGTGCCATTTTATTTAACAAAAAAGGGGAAATTGTTCATATTGCACAAAAAGAGTTTACACAATATTTCCCACAACCAGGCTGGGTAGAACATAATGCAAATGAAATTTGGGGATCTATTTTAGCCGTCATTGCAACGGTGTTGTCAGAAGCAGCTATTGAACCAAAACAAATTGCGGCCATTGGTATTACAAACCAACGAGAAACGACGGTCGTATGGGATAAACAAACAGGACAGCCAATTTATCATGCCATTGTATGGCAATCACGTCAAACGGCACAAATTTGCGAACAATTAAAGCGGGCTGGATATGATGATATATTTCGGAAAAAAACAGGTTTGTTGATTGACGCTTACTTTTCGGGAACGAAAGTGAAATGGATTTTAGATCATGTCGAAGGAGCACGTGAAAAGGCGGAACGCGGTGACTTATTGTTCGGGACGATTGATACGTGGCTTACTTGGAAATTATCTGGTGGAAAAGCGCATGTGACAGATTACTCTAACGCGTCAAGAACGTTAATGTTTAACATTTATGAACAAAGATGGGATGACGAACTACTTGATATTTTACATGTACCAAAAACGATGTTGCCAGATGTTCGGCCATCTTCAGAAATTTACGCACATACGGCACCGTACCATTTCTTTGGTCAAGAAGTGCCGATTGCTGGAATTGCAGGAGATCAACAGGCGGCTTTGTTCGGGCAAGCATGCTTTGAAGAAGGAATGGCGAAAAACACATACGGAACAGGTTGCTTTATGTTAATGAATACAGGTGAAAAAGCAGTTCAGTCTACACACGGCTTATTAACGACAATTGCGTGGGGAGTTGATGGAAAAGTTGAATATGCGCTAGAAGGAAGCATTTTCGTTGCTGGATCTGCTATTCAATGGTTGCGTGACGGATTGCGGATGATTAAGGAAGCAAAAGATAGTGAGGCATATGCGACAAAAGTACAATCAACAGATGGGGTATATGTGGTGCCTGCGTTTGTAGGACTCGGAACACCATATTGGGACAGCGATGTACGAGGAGCTGTATTTGGCTTGACACGTGGTACAACAAAAGAACATTTCATTCGAGCGACACTCGAATCGCTCGCATACCAAACAAAAGATGTATTAAAAGCAATGGAAGCAGATGCGGGCATTACGTTAAAAACATTGCGTGTTGATGGTGGAGCAGTAAAAAATAACTTTTTGATGCAATTTCAAAGCGATATTCTTGGCGTACCAGTTGAGAGACCAGTTGTGAACGAAACAACTGCTCTCGGTGCTGCTTATTTGGCAGGACTTGCGATTGGGTATTGGGAAAGTAGAGAAGAGATTGCGAAACAATGGAACATTGATCGTGCTTTCGAACCAAAAATGGAGGAAGACACTCAACAACGTCTATATGATGGGTGGAAAAAAGCAGTTCGTGCTGCGCAAATGTTTAAATAAAGAGCCAAACCGGCTGTCTTTTGGGCAGTCGGTTTTTCTATAAATAAAACTATGTTCTAAATAATCAGTAAGAAAAACGAAATATTTCGTCAATATAATCGTTTTCATATAAAAAAAAATGTGCTATTATAATCAATAAAAAGACAAAAATTTTTGTTTTTGAAGAAATGTGAGGGTTATATGGTATACGATGGAATTATTTTAAGCATTTTAATCGGTTTATTTCGCGGAGGCAATTTTAAAGGGATCGCAACATTGAAGTTAAAAGGTGGTTGGATCTTCCCTGTGCTGTTGCTTGTGCAATGGATTTTCTTCCTATTGCAAGACCGAATCGCTATATTAGCGAATATAAGCAACATTACATTTATTATCGTTTACATTGTCGGATTAACATTTATTTGGCTTAACCGCCATTATCCAGGGATGAAGACGATTTTTGTTGGAGTGCTCTTGAATTTCATTGTTATCGCGTTAAACGGTGGCAGAATGCCCGTATCGCTTGAAGCTACACAAGCGGTTTTAGGACAAGAATATGTTGAACTTTTGAAAACAGGGCTTTACGGGAAGCATACAGTTATTACAGCTGATACTATTTTCCCGTTTTTAGGTGACATTATTCCATTAGCACCGCCTTATCCGCGAGCGAAAGTCATTAGCATTGGCGATGTTGTCATGAATATTGGCGTCTTTTTGTTTATTCAGTATTTAATGATGAAAGAAAAACAAACAAATTCTCTTCAACCAACACATGAAGGGAGGTGAAAAGCATGAACGCACGCGTGAAAAATGTACTTATTAACTTAATTGTTATCGGTTCTGTTGTTGTCGCTTTGACATCAGGGATTAAAGTGAATTTTTAAAGAACGTTTAGGGGGAGAAAAATCTCCCTAATTTTTATAAACAAAACAAAATTAAATCTAAAAGTAGTGAGTGATCTATATGTCAAATAAGTTAATAAATAGATTCTCTTTGATGTCTAAAATATACTTAACCTTTATTTTAGTTTTGGGTTTTATATTTTTTGTAATGAATGTATCTCCAAATGAATATTCATTAAATGATTGGGTTTGGATTTATAACTTATCCATTGCATCATTTTTATTATGTTATTTTGATATGAGATTATCGCCTAATGGTAATGCTTTTTCTATGGAGTCATCTGTATACTTAGCGACTATTTTTTATTTTAGTTTGGGTCATGGATTGGTAGTATTATTTTTAACGTATTTTATAAACTTTTTATACAATAGAACGGTATCGAATCGGGCACATATTTTTAATTTTTGTATGTACTCCATCATGATTTTTGCTACTCATAAAGTTTTCGCTTTATTCGGTGGATCGGAAAGATTGGGTAATTTTGATAATCTCTTCCCATATATCATTAGCTTATTTGTTTACTTTCTGTTAAACTTGTTTATTACTTTTGTATTTTTTGTTGTTTCCGCCCATCCGGAGTTTAAAGGTATTCTTAATAGGGGTCTTTTAAAGGAAGTATTTTTTGCATATTTTGTCACGCTTCTTCTTTCTTTAGTGCTTATTATTTTAATTGATAACGAAGGATTTTTTGGATTGTTTTTGTTTACGGTTTTAGTTGTTTTATTATCCATTACATTTGGGAAAGTGCTCGAATGGTATCAAGAAATGTCTAATCAAGCAAATAAAGATTACCTCACCGGCTTATATAACCACGGATATTTTAAAGATTATTTAAAGGAACTGTTTCGAGAGACGAAAAAAGCGGGCGGGCAGTTTTCACTTGCTTTTTTAGATTTAGATGATTTCAAAAAATATAATGATTACCATGGCCATGTGCAAGGTGACCGATTATTAAAATTTGTTGGGGAGTATTTAAAAAACGAAACGAAAGAACAAGGTTTTACTGTTGCGCGTTATGGTGGAGAAGAGTTTGCGATCGTTTTGCCAAAAACAACAAAGCATGAGGCAGCCACTTTTATGGATGGGTTGCGAAAGAAATTAAATGATACACCGTTTGACGGAGTTGATCGCCTTCCGTATCGTTGTATTTCGTTTTCATGCGGAATTGCGGAGTATGAAGCCGAAATGTATGAGGAAAGCGAATTGTTACATAAGGCAGACCAAGCGCTTTATTATTCAAAAACACAAGGGAAAAATAATGTGCAATTATATGATGAAAAAAGAATATCTCGTGATGCATTGAAATTTAAAGAAGATTTAGATGCTATTGAAGAGCAGTTGAAACTGCTTCTCTATAAGGATGTATATACATATCGCCATAGTAAACGTGTATTCAAATATGCGATGGAGTTTAGTGATCGTTTGTCTCTTACGGAAGAAGAAAAACGAACTCTTATTTTAGGTGCACTTGTTCATGATATCGGCAAAATCGAAGTTTCGCGAGATATTATTAACAAAACAAGCAAACTTGACCGTGATGAATGGGAAATAATGAAAAAACACGTCATATGGGGAAAAGAAATTGTCCTTTCCGATGGTCGGTTTGAAGAAGTTATTCCGCTTGTCGAACTTCACCATGAACGTTATGATGGACGAGGTTACCCTTATGGGCTGAGAGGTGAAGAAATTCCAAAATTAGCACGTATTTTATGCATTATTGACTCATTTGATGCAATGACAACAGACCGCCCGTATCAACGAACAAAAACATTCTCCGAAGCGATTGTTGAATTGCGACGTTGTTCTGGGACGCAATTCGATCCTCAATATGTCGAGCCATTTATCCAAATGATTGAAGAATATTATCCAGAAAAAATTGCAAATGCAAATGAAGCTGTCTCAATGTGAGGCAGTTTTTTATTTTTCTGAAAAATGAACGTTTTTGAATGATATGTAAAAAATAATGATTATTTTTGAATAAAATTGATTGAATTTGATTGATTTTTTACATGTACTTCGGTATGATAAAGATGTAAGCGATTTAAAAAAGGAGGTGTAAAGTTGTTAACACCAGAACGACATCGTATTATTTTGCAGTTGTTACAAGAAAAAGAAGTTGTAAAGTTACATGAATTGGTCGAAGTAACGCAATGCTCAGAATCGACGATTCGACGTGATTTAAGCCAGCTGGAAAAAGAAAAAAAATTGAAGCGTGTCCATGGCGGAGCAGCGTTATTACAACAAAAAAGAGAAGAGTTGAGCGTTTTTGAAAAATCGACCAAAAACATTCATGAAAAACAGCTCATTGGCAAATATGCGGCCAGTCTTATTCAAGATGGAGATTGTATTTATTTAGATGCGGGAACGACAACGTTACAGATGATTCCTTATATCGAAGCAAAAAATATCGTTGTAGTCACTAACGGTATTATGCATATTGAGGTGTTGTTAGAAAAAGACATTCCAACATATCTCGTTGGGGGGGTCATTAAGAAAAAAACGAATGCGTTAATTGGTCGAGGAGCGATCCATTCCTTGCAACAATATAGCTTTGATAAATGTTTTATTGGAGTAAATGGTGTTCATATTGACTTTGGGTATACAACTCCAGATCCTGAAGAAGCATTTATGAAACAAACAGCGATTCATTTATCACAACGAGCTTTTGTATTGGCAGATCACTCGAAACTGAATGAAAGCACATTTGCGAAAATTGCAGAATTACAAGAAGCAACAATGATTACAAATGAAACGGATGAAGAATTGCTAGCGATGTACGAAGCAAAAACGACAGTAGAGGTTGTGAAATCATGATTTATACATGTACGTTAAATCCTTCTGTTGATTATGTTGTTGAAGCACAACAGATTGAACTAGGGCAATTAAATCGCGCGACAAAAACAGCATATTTTCCAGGCGGGAAAGGGATTAATGTATCACGCGTATTGAAGCGACTACATGTTCATAATGTTGCGCTTGGTTTTATTGGTGGATTTACGGGGCAGTTTATTGCCGATGAATTGAAACGAGAACATATTTTAACGGATTTTATTGCTGTGCCTGGACAAACGCGATTAAACATTAAGTTAAAAGGGGAGAAAGAAACAGAAATAAATGGCGAAGGGCCTGTCATTAGCGATGAACATAAAGAAGCGCTGATCGATAAAATTAAACAGCTAAAAAAAGGAGATATACTTGTTTTAGCAGGAAGCCTTCCGCCGTCAGTAGATGATACATTTTATGTCACTATGATAGAAGAAGCAAAAAAACGACGGGTTTCTGTTGTTGTTGATACGAGTGGAAAGGCACTAAAACAAGCAGTGGCATACGAGCCGTTTTTACTTAAACCGAACCAAATCGAGCTTGGAGAATTGTTCGGAGCACATATTCATAGTCACCATCAAATCATCGAATATGGAAAAAAACTAATTGACAATGGCGTGCAACATGTCATCGTTTCCCTTGCAGGAGATGGGGCGTTTTTATTCCATAAAGATGTCATATTAGTTGCTCAAGCACCAAAAGGAATAGTGAAAAATTCAGTTGGTGCTGGTGATTCAATGGTAGCTGGTTTTTTAGCTGCATATGTGAATGAAGCATCGCTTGAAGAAGCGTTTCGATATAGCGTTGCGGCAGGGAGTGCGACGGCATTTTCTGAAGATTTATGTACAGAAGAAGAAGTTCATCGCTTGCTCGGTGAAGTAAACATCACACGAATGGAGGATGATGTATGAGAATAACTGATTTGTTGACAGAAGATACGATTGTTCTTGATTTGAAAGCACGAACAAAAAAAGAAGTGATCGAAGAATTAGCAAATGTTCTTGAGAAAACGGGGAAATTGCACGATCGTGAGACGTTTATCGAAGCGATTTTTGCTCGTGAAGCGCAAAGTACGACAGGGATCGGTGAAGGAATTGCCATCCCTCATGCCAAAACAAAAGCGGTTCGCACGCCAGCTGTTGTTTTTGGACGTTCGAAAGATGGAATTGATTACGATGCGTTAGACGGAAAACAAAGTCATTTATTTTTTATGATTGCCGCACCAGAAGGAGCAAACAATACACATTTAGAAGCTTTATCGCGATTATCCACATTATTAATGGACTCATCATTTCGATCAAAAATTGAAAACGCTTTAACAAAACAACAAGTTATTCAGGCGATTCAAGAAAAGGAGGGGGAAATGATGAAAGAAGAAAAACAGGTGTTTGGAGGCAAAAAAGTATTAGCCGTTACAGCGTGTCCAACAGGAATTGCGCATACGTATATGGCAGCTGATGCCTTAAAGGCGAAAGCAAAAGAAATGGGGGTCGATATTAAAGTAGAAACGAACGGTTCTAGCGGGGTGAAAAATGAGTTAACACAACAAGAAATTGAAGAAGCGGTCGCGATTATCGTTGCAGCGGATAAACAAGTAGAAATGGATCGATTTGACGGCAAATATGTGATCCAAGTACCTGTTGCCGATGCGATTCGTAAACCAGAGCAACTCATTGAACGAGCATTAAAACAAGATGCTCCAATTTATCGTGCAAGTGGTGGAAACCGTTCGTATGCGTCAAAAGAACGAACAGGATTTTATAAACATTTAATGAACGGCGTATCGAATATGCTTCCGTTCGTTGTTGGTGGCGGTATTTTAATTGCAATCTCATTTATTTTCGGTATTAAAGCATTTGATCCAAATGATCCGTCGTTCCACCCGATTGCGAAAGCGCTGATGGACATTGGTGGGGGCAGTGCTTTTGCACTTATGATTCCTGTGTTAGCTGGCTTTATCGCAATGAGCATCGCGGATCGTCCAGGATTTGCGCCCGGAATGGTCGGAGGATTTATGGCAGCAAATGGTGGTGCAGGATTTTTAGGTGGACTGATCGCTGGCTTTTTAGCAGGTTATGTTGTTATTGGATTAAAAAAATGGTTTAGTCGTTTGCCACAATCACTTGAAGGGATTAAACCTGTTCTTCTTTATCCGTTATTCGGCATATTGCTCACAGGACTTATTATGATGTATATCGTTATTGATCCAGTAAAAGCACTAAATGAAGGAATGAAAACATGGCTTGAAAACATGGGTACAGGCAACCTCGTTTTACTCGGTCTTGTTCTTGGAGGTATGATGGCAGTTGATATGGGTGGACCAATTAATAAAGCAGCGTTTACGTTCGGTATCGCGATGATTGATGCAGGAAACTATGCCCCACATGCAGCTATTATGGCGGGTGGAATGGTTCCGCCGTTAGGATTGGCGCTCGCAACAACGTTATTTAAAAAGAAATTCACAAAAGCAGAACGAGAAGCTGGAAAAACGTGCTATATTATGGGAGCTTCGTTTATTACAGAAGGAGCTATTCCGTTTGCGGCAGCTGATCCAGGGCGTGTCATTCCATCAATTATCGTTGGTTCAGCAATTGCGGGCGCATTGACAATGGTGTTTGGTATTGGTCTTCCTGCCCCACATGGCGGAATTTTCGTAATCCCAATTGTAAAAGGAAATCCGTTTTTGTATGTGCTTGCAATTTTAGTTGGCTCGCTCGTAACAGCATTAATGGTCGGATTATGGAAAAAAGAAGTGAAAGAGTAATAGATCAAGAGCGCGCGATGATAAAAATCGCGCGTTTTTCTTTTTAAAAAGTTTTGACAAAGATAATCATTATCATTTAATATATAATTGTTGAAAATGATTATCAATAATATAGATAGGGGGATGACTAATGTCAAAAGTTATCATGGTATTTACAAGTATGACAGGAAATACAGAGGAGATGGCTGAAGCGATTGCTGACGGTGTTCGTGAACAAGGGATTGAATTAGATGTCAAAGAGGTATTAGACGCCACTGCGACAGAGCTTGAGCAATACGACGGTATTTTACTTGGAGCGTATACGTGGGGAGACGGTGAATTACCAGACGACTTTTTAGACTTTTATGATGAACTAGATAATGTTGATTTAACAGGGAAAAAAGCAGCAGTTTTCGGTTCGTGCGATTCAAGTTATGAAAAATACGGTGCTGCGGTTGATATTCTAATTGAAAAGTTACAAGAACGAGGAGCTGAAGTCATTCTTGATGGACTAAAGATCGAACTGACGCCCACAGATGAAGATAAGCAATTATGTATTGCGTTCGGGCGTGATTTTGTCAAGCAGTTATAAAAGGCCGCTTTATACATGGCCTTTTTTCATTAATTAAACTATGTTCTAAATAATCAATAAAAACAAAAAAAGAACAAGTCAATAACTAACTTGTTCAAACTGATGTCGCTTTGACGATTTTTCGATATCCGACTTATAATAAGATGGAAAATACATATATACATCTGTTCCGTGGCCCACTTCGCTATGAATAAATAAATCACCTTTCATTGTTTCAACGATACGGTATACAACCATCATCCCAAGACCCGTTCCCTTCGTTCCTTTTGTCGTAAAGTAAGGTTCCCCTAAGCGTTCAATTTGTTCTTTTGTCATACCAATTCCTGTGTCACCGATATGAATTAGTACGTAATCTTTATCAATAGACACATTAATACGCAATATTCCTCCGTGTGGCATCGCTTCAATCGCATTTTTCATAACGTTTAATAAACATTGTTGGAACTTTGGTCGTTCTCCTTTCACTGCAAATGGTAGAAGAGATGCTTGAATTTCGATGCTGTTCATGTTGGCAAGAGGACGTAAAATATCAATTACTCGCTCAATTTCTGTCTTTACATTTAATTTTTCGACGTGCTCTGGCGCTGGTTTTGCGAACGTTAAATAATCGGTAATAATCGCTTCTGCACGATCAATTTCTTCAATGGCGATTTGAATATATTGTTTATCTTTATAATTCATTCGTTCACTTTGTAATAACAATTGCATAAATCCTCTCGATACGGTTAACGGGTTGCGCACCTCATGTGAAATCGAGGCGGCTAAATGTCCAACGACTTCCATCTTTTCAGCACGAATAATACGTCGACGAAGTTCACTATGTTTTTGAATAGTTTCAGTAATATAAGCACCTAAAAACGCGGCAAGTGGCTGCGCTGGAAAATACGTAGTGATAATATGTGACAGTTGATATTCATCAACAATCCATATCCCAGAAAATGCAATTGTCAAAATCGTTGTTCCGACAGATAGAAGGGTAATCGTAACAATTCGATTTTTAACGGATAAATATGTTTGGAACTTTTGATAAAAAAAGAAACAAATGATGACTTGGATTGCTGTAATTATCATCGTTACAATAATACCTTCTGTACCGCCAATTATAATTCGATAAATGACAGTAACGATTGAAAGAAAAATAGCAGAAAACGCCCCACCATATAAACCACCAATCCAAATGGCGACTTGACGCAAATCGAAAATAAATCCTCCTGTTGTATGTATAGGAAATGTCATGCAAAATATAATGCATACCCCAATAGCGATCGTTTTCAAGATTGTTTTTAAGTGATCGGATATGCGACGTTCTTCAAGCCAAATTGGAATGATTAATAGTGCTAGTATAATAAAAAATAAGTTTAACAAAATCTCTTTAATTAGCGAGGGCATATGAAGCCGCTCCTTTCGACATATGTTTGAATAATTTGAATATTCCCGTCGAATCGTCTCTTTCATTGTAAGCTATGTTAACGACGGTGTGAATGTGTAACTGTTCGATGTTTTTTGTCATGTTTCAACAAAATTTGCGCTATTTTGCATTTTTATATGATATGATGGGGAAAAAGGAGATGAGAGAAATGGTTGAGAAAGCATTGACGAATAAAAAAATTGTGATATGTGCCTCCCGTAAAATTGAGGAAATGAGTGCACTTATCGCTAAGCAAGGAGGCAGTCCGATCTCACGACCTGTCCAAGGAACAATATTTTTCAATGAAGAGCTAAAGCAACAACTTCACCAAATTGTGAATGAAAAGAATGATTGGTTTATTTTCACGACAGGAATCGGTGTCGAAACGCTCATGAAAACCGCGGACGAATGGGGAATGAAGGAAGCGTTACTTGAAGCGATTCGGCAAGCACATGTGGCGGTACGTGGTTATAAAACAATGAATGTGCTACGTACATACGGGGTCAGTCCGGATATAACGGCAGATGATGGAACGACACAAGGTCTTATATGCGCTTTGGAAGGTGTGGGATGGAAAAACAAAAACGTAGTTGTTCAGCTTTACGGAGATTCTATCCCATCGTTACAACAATTTCTAGTTAAACAAGGGGCTTTGTATAAAGAAGTATGGCCATATCTTCATACCCCACCTACATCAGATGTGGTGAAACAGCTTGTTGAAGAAATTATTTCTCGTTCTGTGCAAGCGGTTTGTTTTACATCAGCGATTCAAGTACGCTTTTTCTTTTCGTTTGTTAACAAGTGGGGGAATTTACAAGAAGTAAAACAAGCATTTGCAGAGGATGTTGTGGCTGTTGCTGTTGGAAAGGTGACAAAAGAAGCGTTACATGAAGAAGGGATTGTACGTGTCATTGCACCCGATCACGAACGAATGGGGGCTATGATTGTTGAACTAGCTAAGTATTTTGAGAAGTAGACGTGCACTCATGCATGCACGTCTACATACGAAATGATTCGACAGTTGAGCGTAGCTGATCGCCGAGTTTCGCTAGTAATTGAGCAGCGGAAGAGATTTGTTCGTTCATTGCTAGTTGTTCTTCCGCGGTTACTGCGTTCTCTTTGCTTTTCTGCATGACTTGTTGTGATAGCTGTTTTAGCTGTTTCATGGTTTGT
The DNA here is from genome assembly GCF_014201585.1 of Anoxybacillus tengchongensis. Lineage (GTDB taxonomy): Bacteria > Bacillota > Bacilli > Bacillales > Anoxybacillaceae > Anoxybacillus > Anoxybacillus tengchongensis. The sequence goes on along the minus strand of NZ_JACHES010000006.1, from coordinate 64,737 downwards.
GTTAGTTCGTTCGAAACTGCCGTCATTTGTTCAATGGCTGCAGATGTTGTTTGTATTTTTGAAAATACTTGTTCAACAGATTCATTGATGGCGTAAAATGATTGTTCCGTTTGTTCGTAGTATATTGTACTGTCTGTAAGTTTTTGTGTATTTTGTTCCATTGCTTTGGAAACTTTTTTCGTTTCTATTTTTATTTTCTCAAGCATCATCTCAATTTCTTTTGCCGCATCTTTTGATTGCTCAGATAGTTTTCGCACTTCGTCGGCGACAACGGTAAATCCTTTTCCATGCTCTCCTGCTCTGGCCGCTTCAATTGCAGCATTTAATGCAAGTAAATTTGTTTGTTCAGCAATTGCAGTAATGACGTTTGTAATTTTTCCGATCGTTTCCGAATGACTTTCTAACGACTCGACAAGTGTTTTAGTTGTAAACATGGCGACGCGTACTTCATTTGCTTGCGTCGAAACGGCCTGGATAGCGTGTTTCCCTTTGCTTACAGATTCATATGCTCGCTCCGCTGATGTAAGTAAATCCCCGCTGTTTTCAGCAATTTGATTCATTCCGATCGCAAACTCATGTAAAGAATGGTTCACTTCTTCTAACATACGTAGTTGTTGCTCGGCTTTTGCATATGTTTGTTCGGCCATTTCCGTGGCTTTTTCAGCTGACTGTGTACTTTGTTCGGCGCTTGCTGTAAACTGTTCTGCTTGTGATGCCACTTGGATTGATACTTCTTTCATTGTTTGTATCGTTTCTTTTAAATGCATTTTCATACGATTAATTGATTCAATCATATGTCTTGTCTCGTCTTTTGTTTTAACTAATAAAGGGGGAGAAGATAAATCTTGTTTTGCCACACGTTGTAGTTCATCAGATACGAGGAGAATAGGTTGGGCAATTTGACGACTGACTAAAAAGGAAGCGATGCCACCTAGTAAAACAAGGGATGTGATGCTCGTAAGTGATATAATGTACGTTTGTCTCATGTAATGTTCAATATGCTTTTGATCCGTTACTAATAGTTTTTTCTGTCGTTGCAACATTTGTTCAGCTGTTTGTAAAAAGAGGCTTCCTGTTTTTTGGAGTTTTTGAATGACGTTTGACTGTTCTAGTTTGTTAGTTGTGCGTAAAAATTGCTGGACGAGTTGAAAATATTCATATTCTAGTTGTTGTAATTGATTGACAATTGCTTTACTTTCTGACGTCGATAACATCGAGTTTATTTGCTCATAACTTGTATAAAACAGTCTTCGTTTTTCTTCGTAACTCGTTAAAAAATCGTTGTCTTTTAGTAGTAAATAAGTAAGTATATCCTTCCTTTCTTCATAAAAAATAGTAACCATTTCGTATGTTTTCGTAATGACATTGAAACGATGATTGATTAAACGTTTATACATTTCATTTGTTTCATTCATTCTAAATATTTGAAATCCTCCTATACATATCACGAACCACAAAACGATGAAAAATCCTAAAAATATTTTTCGACTAATGCTCATTTTCTTACTCCTTTCTCTATTTGTCCAATTTATTATATGTTTGAAACAAGAAGATGTTTGGATAAACAAAATAAAAAGGCATCCCACTATTAACTTGGGATCCCTTTTTTGAGTTTTGAAATCGTTGGAATAGAAAGTGTCCGATGTTCCCGGGTTTGACCGATTAAAAGCAAGCTAAGGGGTGTTGCGTGCACCATATAACAAATGCCGATTGACGCGATGGTTGTAATTAAGAATAAGATGACCGCTTGTAACATGGAATACATTGTCGTCGGAATCATCGGTGCGAACATATGTAGGAAGAACACATGTCCAATATATGCACCGTACGTATATCGACCGATAAAACGCAACGCGGTATATAATCGAGATTTTGTCTGCACAATCGTGATCGATAAACCGTATAACAAGAAAGTTTCTGATGTAACGTATAACACCATCGAAGGTTTTAAATACGTAATCTCTGTTAAATCGATAGAAAAGATACTTTGAGATATAAATAGCTCATAACCAACAACGATAAAAAGCGATAAAAATAAAAATGTGTTAAGTGGAATCGCCTGAATAACAAATTTCCGCCAACTTGGTAGCGTGTATGCTGCCATACCCCCTAAACAAAAATAAAAGAAATAAGCCAAAAACGTGCGATCTACATAATGTATATATGATTCGCTTTGAACGATTGGAGAAATGAACGTAATGAAGCCAATGTAAATAATTGCGCTAACGATAATAAATGATTTCCAATACTTTTTTTGATCAAGCCAACGGAAAAATGGAACAATGATTAAAATCAGTAAATGAAATTGTATAATCATTACGACGTACCATAAATGTGGTGCTGCCTCGCCGAGCACTAGTTGTTTCATTACTTCAGATGCATGCAGATGACTAGAAAATAATGTAAAATAAACAAATGACCATGCGATATATGGAATCATGAGTTCTGTCCATTTATGAGATACGTATCGTCGATAATGAATCGCTTCTTTCTGTTGCGCCATATGAAATCCAACTAAAAACACGAACACAGGGGCAGAAAATTTGACAAAATGGAATAACATCCCCATCATAATCGCTTCCTCAGCATGTGGAGAGCGATAATTCATAATGTATAATAACGCACTTTGAAACACGACAGCTAAAAATGCTAAACTTTTCATAACGGTTAGTTCTGCAGGTGTTTTTTTCATCACTTTTCCTCACCAGCTTCATTTGTCAGTTTGTTCATATACTAGTATAATGCTAATAGTTTCACAAAGTTGGTTCAAGGGATGAACATTTGTTGAAAAAACCATCACAAATTCATGAATGTTAATAATAAATGTTGTGTAAAACGTTTACAAAAAGGAAGGCGAAAAAATAATGCGTTATCATACTCATATTGTTTCATCATTAGCTATTGGTGCTGGAGTTGCAACGTATACTCCCGTATCTTTCACTATTGCTTATGCTGCTGGATTAGCTATAGGGGGGCTGCTTCCTGATATTGATGAGCCAAACTCATACATCGGTCGCCGTTCGCTCGGTGTGGCAAAACAAGTAAAAAAGGCGTTCGGTCATCGCGGATTCACGCACTCACTATTAGCATGGGGAACGATCACCGCCGTTTTATTATTGCAACATTTTTCATCTTTTACACTTGGATTATGTCTTGGTTATGCGTTTCATGTTTTAGCCGATTACTGTTCAAGTCAAGGTGTCCCATTATTATGGCCATTTTCTAAAAAAAGATATCGGTTTATTGTTACATATCGTACATCTAGTTTTTTTGAAACTGTGCTTTTTTACTGTTTTCTCGCCTTGTTCATCTATTTCTTAACGAACGGCGCGATAGAAGAACAAGGTTCATTATTTCTATTCTAATTGATTGATTTTTTAGAATAGATTGACTATTATTATGGTGAGATTAGCGAAAATGGGGGATGAGGATGAAAACAGCAGATTTATGTGATCAATATGGGGAACGTGTACGCGTTTGTTCACTTGCATTTCAAAACTACGGGGGAAAGACATCGTTTTATGGACCTATTACAACAGTAGATGTTTTAGAAGATAATGTACTTGTCCGAGAAGCACTAGAAACGGTACCGGCAGGAAGTGTAGTCGTTGTTGATGGAAAAGGTTCAAAACAATGTGCACTTGTGGGCGATCGTCTTGCGCAAATTGCATGTGACCGTCAATTAGCAGGCATTATTGTACATGGATGTATTCGTGATTCGAAAGAAATAAGCGCGATGCCCATTGGCGTACTTGCACTTGGAACATGCCCACGTAAAAGTAAAAAGGAAGGAAAAGGGACGCGAGATACGATTGTACATTTCGGAGATATGGAGTGGAAGCCAGGTACATACGTATATGTTGATGAAGATGGTGTGATCGTTTCAGACGATCCATTACATGAATAGCAATTTTTTTGGTTATTCTATCGTCTAAAGGGGGAATAGACGATGGATAAAAAACGAACGATTATAGAAGATGGAGTAGCGTTTGCTGAGCAAGAAATCAATCGTTATTTTTACGAGCATCAAGGTGAAGAAGTTGTCCCTTTTTATATTGGCAACAATACACCTGCCATTCGTGTTAGTAAGCAAGAAGAGTGAGTCGGGCGATCAGCCCGACTTTTTTAAAAGGTAAGAAAGTATAAAATCTTACCATTAGGTGGAGCGCTGTCTAGCTACAAGCGCCATCGGTGTGATGCGCTCCGCCCACACTGCGGCGGCGACACATTGAGTTTGCTTCTTTGAAATATCCCATTTGCTTTGTCTGAGCCTCCTCGGTGGGACTCGTGCGCTCTTCGCTGAGCCAAGGATGGCGACATTTCGCCGTTGCCCGCAGGATGCGTGCTTTTTTAGGCGAAATTAGGGCGTTTTGCGCTTTTCTTAATGATCTGTTTTATCGTTTTGGTTTTTATTTTGTTTGCGCCCTTTACTGTTGTCTCCTACACCATCATGTAGTTCCCCGTGCTGTGTCGGTGCGTTTTGATTTTTACTTCCTTTATTCACTTTTTTTGTCATGTTTTTTACTCCTTTCTGTTACAATAGACTTAACATGTTTAGTTTTTCGGAAAGGAGTGGAGTTATGCACACATGGCATAAAGAGGCAGAAAAACAATGGGATGAACGAGCAGAGTGGTGGCATCAAAGCAGCGAAGAGATGTGGGAGAGAGGAAGTCGAAAGACGATTATTCCGTTTGTGACAACATATATGCGGAAGGACGGGTATATTGCGGATATTGGTTGTGGCGATGGATACGGATCATATAAACTGTGTGAACAAGGGTATCGTGTCATTGGATTAGATTTATCAAGTGAAATGATTGAATTGGCGAAAAAACAAAGACCTCATGAACATCTTCATTTTCAACAAGCGGATATTATGAATTTGCCTTTCCCAGATGAGACGTTTGCAGGTGCCATGATCATTAATTGTTTAGAATGGACAGAACAGCCGCTTGCAGCGCTTGAAGAAGTTCGCCGTGTGTTAAAAACAAACGCATATGTATGTGTTGGCATTCTTGGACCAACGGCCGCTCCGCGAGTGAACAGTTATCGCCGTCTATATGGTGAAGCAGTCATTTGCAATACGATGATGCCTTGGGAGTTTGAACAGTTAGCGAAGGAAAATGGGTTCACTCTTATTGCCGAAGAAGGAGTATATAAGCGCGGAGTTGATGGTTCCTTCCTTCAACAGCTCCCAACCGAATTAAAACAAGCTGTTTCGTTTATGTGGTTGTTTATGTTGCAAAAAAAGTGAGGGAAGCTTATTGCCATAAGCCTCCCCCTTTTTCTTTTAGTTTTTTATTGTTAGCAATGTTAATCAATTGTTGCAGCCACTCTACTTCTGTTTCTAAATGCATAATGACCCCTTTTAATACGTATAATTTTGTCACGTATTCATTTTCACGCTTTTGTTCAAATATCGACTTTAACTTTTCAAGCTGTTGTTCTGTTTCTTGTAATCGTTGCTTTAATACTGCACTTACTTTTTCCACATCAGCATATGCAGCAAACGACAGTCCTGCATAAATAGAGCGATGAATATGTTCTTGTTTTTGTAACTGTTCTAGTAATAGTTGTTCAAAATGTTGCTTTCCTTTTTCAGTAATGCAGTAAATTGTTTTATCCGGACGATTCGTATCACGTACAACATCGACTACTTCTACGTATCCTTGTTTCTCGAGTTGCTCGAAAGCGTAATAAAGCGATCCGGCTGCTAGTTTGATGTAATGCTTCATATGACGTTCATTGACAATTTGTTGAATTTCATACGGATGTTTTTCTCCTTCCATCAACAAACCGAGAATGACGAGTTTCACGCTCATTTTATTTCCCTGCTTCTACACGTTTTTGTATTTCAAGTTTTTCATTCCCCATAAAGAAAATGAATAGAAAAGAAAGGGCAATCGGTATTAATGCAAGCGAAAACGCATAAGTAATCGATGATGCTAGCGCATCGACAATTTTTTGTAAAATGGGCGCCGGAATTTGAGCTCGTGTTCCCGCTTCAAACAGTGCGCGAGGGTCAAACGCATGTGTCGATGGCATCGAATGAAAAGCTTCTTTTAAGTTGTTAGTTAATGTATTTGTTTGAATAGTACCGAAAATTGTAATACCGAGTGTCATACCAAGCGAGCGAAAAAACGAATTGGTTGAATTTGCTGTGCCGCGGAAACGTGGCTCTAAATTGTGCATCGATGCTGTCGGTAACAAAGAGAAAGAGAACCCTACACCAAATCCAGAAATTGCCATATATATAGTTAACCATATGCGCGATGTTTCTGGTGTCATAAGACTAAGTAAGAGCATACCTGTAAAATAAGCGATTACAGAAATAAACATAATATTTCGATACGACGTTTTCGTTTGTGAAACACCAGCAAACGAACTGCCTGCGACAGACCCGAGCATCATTGGCATTAAGATGAGTCCGGCATTTTTCGCTGTACCGCCATATACAGCTTGTACAAAGACAGGAATAAAAACAGTTAAAATAACAAATGTGGCACCGTATAAAAAAGCGAGCAACTGTGCGACAGCAAACGTTCGCCGTTTAAAAAGTGAAAATGAGATAATGGGCTCCTTTGCTTTCGTTTCTACATACAAAAATGCTACTAAAAAAACAGCGCTAATTGTAAATAATGATATGATCGTGATCGAATCCCAATCATATTTTTTTCCGCCTAATTCAAGAGCAAACATTAGGCTAACGACTGTGACGACAAGGGTGATTGCCCCAAGCCAATCGATCGATTGTTTTGAATGTGGCGTTGTTTCTTTGTAATAACGAACAATAAAGAAAATAGACAACAAGCCGATTGGTACATTGACATAAAAAACCCAATGCCAGCTTAAATAATCGGTAATATAAGCACCGAGCAACGGACCAAGCACACTTGACATCCCAAAGACTGCACCGAGCAATCCAGTCATTTTCCCTCGTTTTTCTGGTGGAAACACGTCAAATACAATTGTAAATGCAATGGGCATCAATGCTCCGCCACCAATCCCTTGAATCGCACGAAAAATACTAAGTTGTACAATGCTTTGCGCCAAACCACAGAGTGCTGAGCCGATTAAAAAAACGATTAGTCCGAATAAAAAAAACCGCTTTCGCCCATACATATCTGATAATTTACCAAATATAGGCATACCAGCCATGACAGTAACCATGTAGGCGGATGTGACCCAAACAAATTGATCTACTCCACCTAAATCAGCAACGATCGTCCCAATTGCAGTTGCAACAATCGTATTATCCATTGCTGCCATTAAAATGGCCAATAGTAGCCCAGCGATAATAAACGATAAATGGCGTTGTTCACTTTCCATTTTGTTACCCCTTTCTGTATGAAGAATATACAAGTTATTATATTCAAATTTGAGTAATATAACAACAAAAATCCTCGCTGTGTGGCGAGGAATTATTCCCATACATATGGCGTTTCTTGATAAACGTAGTAATTGAGCCAATTTACAAACAACAAGTTAGCGTGCGATCGCCATATGTTACGTGGTTGCTCATTTGGATCGTCATGTGGAAAATAATATTTTGGAATTTGAATGTCTAAGCCTTTGGCTACATCACGTTCGTATTCTTCCTTTAGTGTCGTGGCATCATACTCTGGATGCCCTGTTAAAAACACCTGCTTTCCATCGTTTGAAATGACAAGGCAGACGCCTGCTTCTTCGGACGAAGATAAAATCGTTAGCTCTGAAACAGCTTCAATGTGCTCACGTTTTACATCTGTATGGCGCGAGTGTGGAATTTTATGAATATCATCAAATCCACGGGTGAGTTTAACGTGCTTTTGTTCTAACATATGATCAAATACACCGAAACATTTTTGTGGTAAGTCGTATTTTGGAATCCCATAATGATAGTACATCCCTGCTTGTGCACCCCAACAAATATGTAACGTGGATGTGACATTTTTCTTTGTCCATTCCATAATTTCAGTTAACTCATTCCAGTAATCAACTTGTTCAAACGGTAAATGTTCAACGGGTGCCCCGGTAATAATCATGCCGTCGTATTTTCGATGTTGAACATGTTGGAATGTCGTGTAAAATTGATCGAGATGATATTTTGATGTTGTTTTTGCCTCATGTGTTTCTGGTCGTAAGAACGTTACATTCACTTGCAACGGTGAATTACCAAGTAAACGTAACAATTGTGTTTCTGCTTTTTCTTTTTGTGGCATTAAGTTTAAAATGATAATGTTTAATGGTCGAATGTCCTGGGAATAGGCGCGATCTTCATCCATAACGAAAATATTTTCTTGTTCTAGTATTTCTTTTGCTGGGAGATCACGTGGAATATTAATTGGCAATGTTCTCAACCTCCTACATCATATAAATACATTCATTATAAAAATTTTTAGAAAATTGTTCAATGTTTTTTATTTTATTGATTTTTCTATTTACATTGTTGTATTCTTGTAAAAGCAATAATGATTTGGAGGGATGTACGTATGTTTATGTCATATGAAGAATATATGCGTCAAGTAGTACAACCGATGCGCGACGAATTAGTCAACGGTGGATTTAAGGAATTGCGTACGAGTGAAGAAGTGGAACAGTTTATGGAACAAGTGGAAGGAACGACTTTTGTTGTCATTAATTCTGTTTGTGGTTGTGCAGCAGGGCTTGCACGTCCAGCGGCTATTCAAGCGGTACAAATGAGCGAAAAAAAACCGAATCATCTCGTTACTGTTTTTGCAGGACAAGATCGGGAAGCGACAGCTAAAATGCGTGAATATTTTGTCGGTATTGAACCTTCTTCTCCGTCGATGGCATTATTGAAGGGAAAAGAAGTTGTTCATTTTATTCCACGCCACGATATCGAAGCGAATTCACTTGAAAATATTATGCAAAATATTATGCAAGCTTTTGAAAAACATTGCTAAGGGTGTCCTGCAGACATCCTTTTTCTTTTGAGGTGAACATATGATTGTGACTACTGCAGGTAGAACCAACGAGCAAATAATTGAGAAAGCGAAACAAATTGCGTTAGAATTACACACTTTATATATTCCGCGTCGAAAACGTTCCATTACAGCTATTCAACAACATACGGCTCAGCCTATTCTTGTTGTTGGGAAAGAAAGGTTAGAGGTTCATTTTCCGTACGGACACGAACCATTATTTTTTCATCCTAATTCTGCTTCTTTTCGCGCGAAGCGCATTTTAAAAGGGGAAAGTGAACCGTTTTTACAAGCAACGAAGTTACAAAAAGGGATGACGTTTTTAGATTGTACGCTTGGATTGGCAGCGGATAGCATTATTGCTAGCTTAGTTGTCGGTGAGGAGGGGAAAGTGGTAGGAGTTGAGGGAAGCGTATATATTGCTTACTTAACAAAACAAGGGTTGCGTCATTGGGATAGCGATGTAGTTGAACTTAATGAAGCGATGCGACGCATTCATGTGCATCATGCCGATTTTCGTTCATTTTTAGCGCAATGTGATGATCAGTCGTATGACGTCGTTTATTTCGATCCGATGTTTGAAGTAACAATTGAGGAAGCGGATGGGGTCAAGGGATTAAAACAAGCTGCGCTATATACGGATCTAACGGTAGAAGTGATTGAACAAGCAAAGCGGGTGGCACGTCAACGAATCGTATTAAAAGATCATTGGCAAAGTTCAAGATTTTATCAATTTGGTTTCTCAGTCTATCGAAGAAAAACAGCAAAATTTCATTTTGGAACGATTGAACTTTCATGAAAGGTGCAAAATAAGACGGTAGGAGGTGAATAAAGTGGGGAAACGAAAAAAAGATGCTTCAAAAACAGAATTGAGTTCTCCGAAAGTAAAAGGACAAGGAACCACTGAGCGGGAAACGGGAAATATAGAAATCGATTCAAGTCGTAAAAAAACAAAGCGGATGTAAACTACCACATTATTGTGGTAGTTTTTTTGTAAAAAAAGAAATTCAACTACTTTTCTAACAATTATATTCATTTTTTCTTTACAATTTCAAAAAAAACATTTACAATTGAAACGGTCCTCTCCTTTAACCTTTTTCCCGTACAAAGTTGAACCGTTTTATAGCAAAAGACGCAGAACTTGATGGAGGTGTGGATATGTCGATGACAAAGAAAATTTTACTCGGAATGTTTGCAGGAATTATCGTAGGTCTTATTTTCAACTTAGCCCTTCCGACAGAATGGTTTGACCTCGCAAAAACGTACGTGCTCAATCCACTTGGCACAATATTTATTAACTTAATCAAACTGCTTGTTGTTCCAATTGTACTTGTGTCGCTTATTTTAGGGGCAGCTGGTGTCGGTGATCCAAAAAAACTTGGTCGTATCGGTATGAAAACCATTGCATTCTTCTTAATTACTACTTCTTTGGCACTTATCATTGCTTTGACGTTAGGATCTGTGATTCGTCCGGGAGAAGGAAATTTTAATTTAGAAGGGGCAACGTTTGAAAAGAAGGAAGCTCCACCAGTTGTAGATACATTATTAAACATTATTCCAACTAACCCATTTCAAGCAATGGTAGAAGGGAATATGCTTCAAGTAATTGTCTTTGCAGTGCTTGTGGGAATGGCAATTGCTCGTCTAGGTGATCGGGTAAAACAAGTACGAGTATTCGTAGAGCAAGCCAATGATGTTCTCATGTACTTAGTCGAATGGGTGATGAAGTTCGCTCCATACGGTGCTTTTGCATTGATTGCTATCGCCATTGGAGGACAAGGATTCGACGCGATCGCAGCGATGGGGAAATATATGTTTGCTGTATTGTTAGCATTATTTGTTCATTTCTTCGTTGTGTATGGTGTAGCTGTATGGACACTTGGAAAAATGAACCCTATCGCGTTTATTAAAGGGTTTTCCCCAGCGATGGCTGTTGCATTTAGTACATCGAGTAGTAATGCTACATTGCCAGTATCTATGGAAACAGCACAAAAAAATTTAAACGTTCCAAAAAGCATTAGCGGTTTTGTGCAACCACTTGGGGCAACCATCAATATGGACGGAACAGCCATTATGCAAGGTGTTGCAACGATGTTTATCGCGCAAGTGTATGGTGTTGATTTGACATTTAGTGATCTTTTGACAGTCATTTTAACGGCAACACTCGCGAGTATTGGTACAGCAGGCGTTCCAGGTGTTGGTTTAATTATGCTTTCTATGGTATTGACATCCGTTGGTCTACCAGTTGAAGCTATTGCTCTTATTTTAGGAGTTGACCGTTTGCTTGATATGACGAGAACGGTCGTAAATATTACAGGCGATGCTGCATGCGCAGTCATTATAGCTAAATCAGAAGAAAAATATGAAAAGGCGAGCTAAACGAGGGGGCATACCCCTCGTTTATTGTTTATAGTAAATAAGATGAGAAAAACAACGACAGTCGGATGAGCCAAATTTTTTTGCGACCCATTGCCCTCTGTATTGTTCAAAAAGTTGCTGTACACGTTTACATTCACTAAGTTCAGAGGAATATGTTTGGACATGTGTAATTTCACTGTATGGACGAATGTAATCAATATGCCAATGCTTGCGTTTTTCTACTTGGAGATGGCGTTGAATACGTGATTGTATGTTTCTTTTCGCGCTCCCTACATAAATATAATTTCCGCTTGGAAATACAATCGTCCCTAATTTTCCTACTTGTACAGTTGTATGGCTATGCAATGTAAAGAAAATAGCGTATACTGTATGTTGATTGTTAAACATTTCTCACACCCCTCAAAAATTTGTCATTGAAAAATGAAGATATTAGCAATAAAATAAAAAAGAAGCGTATGTATGAAAAAAGGAGATGACGTTATGCTTTCAAATATTGGAGTACCTGGCTTAATTTTAATTCTTGTCATCGCTCTTGTCATTTTTGGACCGAAAAAATTACCCGAAATCGGACGAGCTTTTGGTGAAACATTACGTGAGTTTAAAAAATCAACAAAAGGATTGCGCGATGAAGTATTAGAAGAGCTTGATGAAAATAAAAAATAAAGAAACAAGTCAATCATAAGGCGGCAACGATGTGTTGCCGTTTTTAACATGGAAAAAGGTTGGTGTTTGCGCCCGTGGAAGAAAAGAAAAGATACGAAGATGAAGAGATGACGTTGGTTGAACATTTAGAAGAGTTACGTAAACGCATTTTTACTGTTGTTGGAGCACTAATTTTATTTTTTATTGTAGGTTTTATCTTTGTTCAAGATTTATATCGTTGGCTGATTTCTGATTTAGATGTCAAGCTAACGATTTTAGGTCCTACTGATATTTTATGGGTTTATGTCGTACTAGCTGGCGTCTTTGCGATTACAATGACGATTCCGGTATTTGTTTGGCAAGTATGGATGTTTGTTAAGCCTGCTCTTACACCAAAGGAGCGAAAAATAACATTATCGTATATTCCAGCGACGTTTTTATTATTTGTGCTCGGTTTATGTTTTGGCTACTTTGTTGTATTGCCTATGGTGTTTCACTTTTTAATGAGTCTCGGCGAAGATTTGTTCGCAACGATGTTTACGACAGAAAAGTATTTTCGATTTATTTTAAACATGACGATTCCTTTCGCTGTATTGTTTGAATTACCAATCATCGTTATGTTTTTGACAAGTATTGGTTTAATTAATCCATATGCGCTACAAAAAGTAAGAAAATACGCGTATTTTATATTAGTTATTATCGCGGTAACGATCACGCCACCGGATTTTATTTCTGACTTTCTAGTAACTATTCCATTGCTTTTGTTATATGAAGTAAGTATATCGATCTCAAAATTTGTGTATAAACGAAAAGAAAAACAGGCAGGACAGGAAGCGTCTTCAGAATAGAAGGCGCTTTTTTCTTTCTGTATTTATTATAATAAAAACTATTTTCATGTTGTTAATATATTTAAGAACATTTTGTTACAATTATCCCTTAAAAATAACATAAAGGGAAATAATGATATATAATCAATTGTAAACGTTATCAAGTAAAGGGGAGGAGTTATGTGAAAAGAAAAACTATTTTAGAAGAAGTGCTTGATCGCGGCTTTACGAGACGCGATTTTTTAAAGATGTGTACGGCGCTTGCAGCAACTATGGGGCTAGATTTTTCGCAAACAGACCAAGTGGTTGCAGCGATGGAAAAGAACCAAAGAGTTCCAGTGATTTGGCTACAGTTCCAAGACTGTACAGGTTGTTCTGAATCATTTATTCGTTCTACGCATCCAAAAGTAGAAAGTGTGCTTTTAAACATGATTTCTCTCGAATATTCAGAAGCACTTTCTGCTGCTTCGGGGCATCAAATCGAAGCCGCACTTGAGCATGTTTTGGAACATTATCCTGGAGAATACATACTTGCGGTGGAAGGAAGTTTGCCAACAGATGATGCATTTTTAACGGTTGGTGGTGTATCTGCAAAGGAAACGTTTCTTCGTGCTGCTAAAGGAGCAAAAGCAATTATCGCATATGGAAGCTGTTCGTCGTGGGGCGGAATTCCTGCCGCATATCCGAACCCAACAAAAGCAAAACCGATTACACATTTTGTAAAAGATAAACCAGTCATATTAGTTCCAGGATGTCCACCAATTGCAGAAGTTATGACGGGTGTCATTGCACATATCATTACGTTTGGAAAACTTCCAGAGCTTGATCATCTTGGAAGACCAAAAGCGTTTTATCGTCATCGTATTCACGATAAATGTAATCGTCGGGCATATTTTGACGCAGGACTATTTGCGGAATCGTTTGATGATGAAGGAGCGCGACAAGGATATTGTTTATATAAAGTAGGATGTAAAGGACCAACAACATATAACTCTTGCGCAGAAATGCGCTGGAACGGGGGAGTTAGCTACCCAATTCAATCTGGGAACCCATGTATTGGTTGCTCTGAAAAAGGTTTTTGGGATAACGGTCCTTTCTTTGTTCGTCGTGCTAAAATTCCTGCATCCCAAACGACGATTAATCCAGAAACCGTCGGAGCGATTGCAGTTGGTGTGACGGCTGCAGGTGTTGCTGCTCACGCTATGGTCACGGCAATGAAGAAAAAAGATGAACATCATGATTGAGGTGAATAAAGATGACAGAACGTATTGTTGTCGATCCAGTAACACGAATTGAAGGACATTTACGTATAGAAGTAGACGTTGATGAAAGTGGCGTCATTCAAGAGGCATTCAGTTCCGGTACAGCAGTTCGTGGCATTGAGTTAATTGTGCGTGATCGCGATCCACGAGATGTTTGGGCATATGTGCAACGTATTTGTGGCGTTTGTACAACAACCCATGCTCTAGCTTCTATCCGTTCCGTTGAAGATGCGCTCGATATTAAAATTCCAAGAAACGCACATCTCATTCGTGACATTATGAACGCAGCGGTCTTTTTACATGACCATGTTGTTCACTTTTATCATTTACATGCCTTTGACTGGGTAGATGTATTAAGCTCCCTGAAAGCAGATCCAAACGAAACGAGCCGCATTGCTCAGTCGCTTTCTAGTTGGCCGAAATCGTCTCCAGGTTATTTTAAAGACATCCAAGCGAAAGTACAAAAAGTTGTGGATAGTGGTCAGCTTGGTATTTTTGCCAACGGATATTGGGGACATAAGGCATATAAATTACCACCTGAAGTAAATTTACTTGCTGTTGCTCACTATTTAGAAGCGCTTGATTGGCAAAAAGAAATTGTGAAAATCCATACAATTTTCGGAGGAAAAAACCCACACCCTCACTATGTTGTTGGTGGGATGGCTACCCCAATTGATATTAATAGCGATAACGCCATTCATGCAGAACGTTTGATGCATGTCTCGCAAATTATTGATCAAGCAGTAGAATTTGTAAATAACGTTTACATTCCAGACTTACTAGCGATTGGCTCGTTTTATAAAGATTGGACGTATGGTGGTGGCTTAAATAACTATTTATGTTATGGTGATTTTTCAACAGGTGATATTCGCGATGTCCATTTATATCGTTTCCCACGTGGTGTCATTTTAAATGGAAACTTAAATGAAGTACTTGATGTTGATCCAAAAGATCCAGAACAAGTAAAAGAGTTTATTGATCATTCATGGTATACGTATGATGGAAAAGAAGGTGGAGTTGGTAAACATCCATGGGAAGGCGAAACTTCGCTTCGTTATACAGGACCGAAACCACCATTTAAAACATTAAATACGGAGGAAAAATACAGTTGGTTAAAATCTCCGAGATGGAAAGAGCATCCGATGGAAACAGGGCCACTTGCACGTATGCTTGTTGGTTATGCATTAAAGAAAGATGAGTTTGTCGGATTAATAGATGATACGTTGAAAAAATTAAATTGGCCACTTGAAGCAATGCGTTCAGCACTCGGGCGCACAGTAGCACGTGGACTTGAGTCTATCCTCGTTGCGAAATGGATGCGTGACGATATGGATGCGTTACTTGCGAATATTGGCAATGGAAACCAAATTACATTTGATCGAACAAAATGGGAACCAAGCACATGGCCAAAACACGCAAAAGGAGTAGGATGGATGGAAGCGCCACGCGGAGCGTTAGGCCATTGGATTGAAATTGAAAATGGGAAAACGAAAAACTATCAAGCTGTTGTTCCGACAACGTGGAACGCCTCACCGCGTGACCATAAAGGGCAAATTGGTGCATATGAAGCATCTTTAAAAGGAACACCGTTGCTTGACAAAGAAAAACCATTGGAAATTTTACGCATTGTCCATTCGTTCGATCCATGTTTAGCATGTGCGGTTCATTTAACAGACCTTGAATCAAAACAGACGACTCATATTCGTATTGGGTAGGAGGGGAGTGTATGTCAATCCCAACAAATCCAAAAATTGAGCAAAAACAAACACAAGTAGTTTGGAAACGGTCACGAAAAGCGAAAAACATTGAGCTAAACGATGAAATGGTGAAAGTGTACGTATGGGAATTACCTGTTCGTATTTTTCATTGGATCAATGCTTTTTCCATTATAGTTTTAATGATTACGGGCGTGTTTATCGGCCGCCCGTTTGTTTCCGCATCTATTCAAGAAGAAGCGTATTACTCGTTTTTAATGGGGTGGGCGCGCTATATTCACTTTTTTGTTGCTTTTCTTTTTACTATTAATTTAGCTGTTCGTTGGTATTGGGTATACAAAGGAAATGAACATGCGACATCGAATCCGTTTCGCTTTTCTTTTTGGAAAGAAGCATTCGAAACGATCAAATACTACTTATTTATGAAAAACAATAAAAAACATTATATCGGACATAATCCGCTTGCTCAATTGAGTTATTGGATTTTTATCGGGCTTGGATCCATCATTATGATGTTTACAGGTTATTACTTATTATTCGAGCCACAGCCGGAGTCGATTTATGGAAAAATGTTTATGTGGGTGGCTCATTTATTTGGTGGTGATAGCTACTCCGTTCGTTCATGGCATCACCTTGTTGCATGGGGATTTATAATTTTTACTGTCGTACATGTGTATATGGCGTTTCGAGAAGACTATTTACAACGAAATGGAACGATGTCGTCGATTTTTACCGGCTATAAAATAGAGCGAAAAAAAGAAGCATTAGGTGAACATGATGAAAAATAAAAAAATAACCGTTCTCGGAATTGGAAATTTACTTTATTCCGATGAAGGAGTGGGTATTCATATTTTGCCTTTATTAGAAGAAAAATTGGCGAAATACGATGATGTAGAAGTGATTGAAGGATCAACGGATGGGATGAGGTTACTTGGAACGATCGAAGAGACAGAGTATTTAGCAATAGTCGATGCTGTCAATGCAGGAAAAGAAGCAGGAACGATCATTACATTAGTGGACGACGAAATTCCAGCGTATTTTGGAATTAAAATGTCTATTCATCAACTTGGTTTTCAGGAAGTATTGTCAGCGGCGAAATTACGTCAAACATACCCAAAGCAAATGGTTTTGTTCGGAATACAACCAGCTTCTTTATCTCTCGGATTAGAACTATCACCGATCGTCCAAGCGCAACTGCCGCATGTTGTTAAACAAGTCGTTCATCAAGTAGAGAAGTGGTGTCATACAACATGAATCGCTCACAATTTTTAAAGATGATGCGTAATAGTTTCATTGAAACGTTGAAAGAAGCTTCCGCCCCATTATTAGAGGAAGAGGTGGAAAAAGTGAAGAAATTATTTTTCGATCATCGCACGTGGCATACGATTGGCACGTGCGATGATGTATGTGATGTCGAAATGAAAACAGTTGGTCATATCCCGATTGTTGTTTATAAACATGATGAGACATTACATGTAAGAAAAGCCATTTGTTCACATTGTCACGTGATGCCTCATTACATTCAGCAAGATCATCGTTTTATTTGTTTATACTGTGATCGTGAATGGCACATATTTTCACAACATGGCACATTGCATATGCCACTTCTTCCAACGAAAAAAGAGGGAAATGTATGGTATGTGCAAATAGAAAGGGATTCGTATGCATGAGATGGCGTTAATGGGAGAAATCGTTCAGCTAGTTGAACAAGATGCTCAAAAGAAAAAAGTGAAATGTGTGAAAAAAGTAGAGTTGGTTGTTGGTACGTTAAGCAATGCGCTTCCAGATGCATTACGGTTTGCTTTTGATGTGTATAAAATACAAGAAGATAATTGTTTAACGACCGATGCTGAATTAATCATTCATATGGAAAAAGCAAAAGCCATTTGTACCATTTGTGGAAAAGAGTATGAACCAGTTACAAAAATTTCTCAGTGTCCAACATGTTTGCTTCCAAGTGGAAAAATGGTAGCTGGAGAAACATTTCGTATTTTGGCATATGAAGGGGGTTAATAAGTATGAAAATTACATTAGAAGTTGATGTGTTAACAAACAATAATCGGGCAGCTACGTTTAATCGCCAATTGTTTGAGGAAACAAATACGCTTGTGATCAATATAATGAGCTCACCCGGGGCAGGAAAGACGACCATTTTAGAAAAAACGATCGAAGCATTAGCAAATGAATTTCGCATTGGTGTCATCGAAGGAGATTTAGCAACGGAAAAAGACGCAGAGCGCATTCGTGCTCTTGGTGCGCAAGCGGTACAAATTAATACACACGGAGGATGTCATTTAGATGCACGTATGATTGCGGCTGTGCTACCGCAATTTGATTTTCAACATCTAGATATTTTGTTTATTGAAAACGTAGGTAATCTTGTTTGTCCATCTAGTTATGATTTAGGACAGCAACATAAAGTGGCAGTATTAAGTGTACCAGAAGGAAATGATAAAATTCCGAAATACCCAACGATATTTATGAGAACAGAGCTTGTTTTACTGAATAAAATCGATTTATTGCCATATCTTGATTTTAACGTAGAACAAGCAAAGGAAGACTTATCATGTATTAATCCGCAGTCTAAGTTACTACCGTTATCTGCAAAAAGCGGTGAAGGCATGGATGAATGGCTACATTGGATTCGAGAAGGGGTTGCTCAATGCAAAAAGCAGTCAACATCACAGTAAAAGGACGAGTGCAAGGAGTTGGCTTCCGTCCTTTTATTTTCGCGCTTGCCCAACGATATCAAGTAAAAGGAACTGTACAAAACAATATGGACGGAGTTTTTATTCATGTTGAAGGCGATGCAGATGCAGTCGACCAGTTTATTCACGCTTTACCTATCCAGGCACCGCGATTATCCCGTATTGATGAGATGGTTGTAACTGTAGCACAATGGCATGCGTTTAAAGATTTTTCTATTATTCCAAGCGAACGAAAAGGAAGTTCTTCGCTCGTGATTCCGATCGATACGGCTGTTTGCGATGATTGTTTACGGGAAATGAATGACCCAAATGATCATCGTTATCGTTATCCATTTATCAATTGTACGCAATGTGGTCCTCGGTACACGATTATTGAACAATTACCGTATGATCGCTCGTTTACATCGATGCATTCATTTCAAATGTGTGAGCGATGTGAACAAGAGTATGAAGATCCTATGAATCGCCGTCATCATGCTCAACCTATTGCTTGTCCAATATGTGGTCCATCTGTTGCATTATTGAAGGCAGATGGTCAAAAAGTACAAGGGGATGCGATTGAACAAGCGAAGCAATATATACGTGCGGGGGCGATTGTTGCGGTGAAAGGGTTAGGTGGGTATCACTTAGCTTGTGACGCGACTAACGAACAGGCAGTTCAACAATTACGTTTGCGAAAACAACGCCCAAATCGACCGTTAGCTGTTATGGCTGCTTCACTTGATATAGTAGAGCAATTATGTGAAATAACGAAAGAAGAAAAACAATTATTAATTTCACCGGAAGCTCCCATTGTTGTGATAAAACAGAAAAGAAACACAATGATTGCTTCATCGGTTGCTCCTGGGTTACAAACGGTTGGAGTGATGTTACCGTACACTCCGCTTCATCATTTATTGCTTGATAAGCAATTGCCTGTCGTTGTTATGACAAGTGCGAATCGTTCGGGAGTACCGATTATATATGAAGATGAACAAGTTTTGCGTGATTTACAAGGCATTGCTGATTATTTTCTTATACATAACCGCCCGATTGTTCATCCGATTGATGATTCGGTTGTTCAAGTAGAAAATGGTGTGATGCATTTTATTCGGCGTGCGCGCGGTTTCGTTCCAGATCCATTGTGGACGGAGCATGATGTTCATGAAATTGTAGCACTTGGTGGTCAACAAAAAAATGTATTTGCGTTTGGAAGACATCATCAAATTTTTTTAGGCCCTCATATCGGTGACTTAGAGCATGTAGAGGTGGTGGAACATTTCCAACGGGAATACGAACATTTACGCACATGGATGGGAGTGACACCGAAAGTAGTCGCTGTCGATTTACATCCAAATTATGAAACGTGGAATATTGCAAAACAATGGAATGTTGATGTTGTAGCTGTCCAACATCATCATGCGCACATGGTTTCATGCATGGAGGAAAATCATATCCACTCCCCTTGTTTTGGCCTCATTTTAGATGGAACAGGATATGGAGAGGACGGACATATATGGGGCTTTGAGTTACTATACGGAGATGCTAAACAGTATAAAAGACTCGGACATTTAACATATACTCCACTTCCAGGTGGAGAACGTTGTATAAAAGAGCCTTGGCGTACGACAGTCGGCATGCTTGGTTATTATTTCGGCGAAGAAGGATACTCGTTGGCGGAGAAGCGATTTATAGAACAAGCGAACGACGTGCGTGTATTAAGACAAATGATTAAAAAAGGGTTACATTCCCCTTTAGCAGGTACATGTGGTCGACTGTTTGATGCGGTTAGCGCTTTTTTACACGTTTGTACACATAGTACATACGATGGAGAAGCAGCGATTCGACTTTCTGAATTAATCGATGATACAAAAATATATGAGACTTATCCATTTCGTGTAAAGAAGTGCGATGAATGGGAGATTGATTTGACGGAGATGTGGCAGGCCATAATTAAAGATGTTGAAGCCCATGAGCAAACGAATACCATTGCTGGTCGCTTCCATGAAACGGTCGTTCAAGCGTCTGTTGAAATGATTCGTTTAGCTTTACAACAATATCCAACATACGAACGAAACATCGTGTTATCTGGAGGGAGCATGCATAACCGCTATATCACAAAACGTCTTCGACAAGAACTGAACAAACTCGGGTTATGTGTTTATACGCATCAAAAAGTACCTTGCAATGATGGGGGACTAGCGCTCGGACAGTTAATGATTGCAGCACATAGGAGGGAACGTGCATGTGTGTAGGAGTACCAGCAAAAGTGTTACATATTGACGGTTTTTCTGCATTAGTCGATGTGATGGGATCGCAAATGAATGTCGGGGTTATTTTTGTTCCTGAAGTGAAAATTGGTGATTATGTCATTGTACATGCGGGACAAGCAATGTCCATTATTGATGAAGAATATGCAAAAGAAAGTTTAGAAGAATGGAGGAAGCTAGTCGATGCTAGACGTGATGGATAGCCGAACTCACTTATCGCTCAGTCGAACGTTACTACAAGAAGTACGGATGTTAGCGAGTCAGTTCCAACAAACGTTCGGACGAGTGCCTTCGTTTATGGAAGTATGTGGTTCGCATACGATGGCACTTGCTCGTACGGGAATCAAAAAAGCGCTTGAAGGATATGTTCGTCTTATTTCGGGTCCTGGCTGTCCTGTTTGTGTGACTGATCAAGTAACGATTGATGCCATGATTTCTTTGACAGACGGCTCAGATCGAATCATTTGTACATTTGGTGATATGATGCGAGTCCCTGGATCTTACGGAACGTTGATGCAAGCGAAAACGGAAGGAAAAGATGTGCGAGTCGTCTATTCTCCCGTTGATGCAGTTCGTATCGCTGAACAGCATCCGAATCAAGAAGTTATTTTTTTAGGCATAGGGTTTGAAACAACTATCCCCATTTTAGCAGCGGCAATAAAAGAAGCCGAAGAAAAAAAAGTACACAATTTTTCGATGTGGATGTCGACAAAGCTCGTCGAACCGATTTTGCGACAATTACTTCACGATGAAGAAGTGCTATTAGACGGCTTTTTACTTCCGGGACATGTATCTATGGTGATGGGAAGAAAACATTTTGATTTTTTAGCAATCGAATACCGTATGCCTGCAGTAATTAGTGGATTTGAATCGTTACATATGTTAAGTGCGATTCGCCATTTATTAATGTTGGCACTGAAACAGCATGCTATTGTATTAAACGATTACAAAAGTGTCGTGACTGAACAAGGAAACAACCAAGCGAAATATTGGATGAACCATTATTTTACATTTTGCGATGAGGCATGGCGTGGAATTGGTGTTATTACCCAAAGTGGAATGGATTTTAAGAAGGAGTATGATCAATTTAACGCTAAGATAAAGTTTTCTGTTTCAACGCGTGAACCACGTCGAACAAAGTGTCGTTGTGGAGAAGTCATTCGGGGGCTCATTGATCCACCGCAGTGTGCATTGTTCGGAAAAGCGTGTACACCGCTAAAACCGATTGGTCCATGTATGGTGTCATCAGAAGGTAGTTGCGCTGCGTACTATCAATATATGAGGGAGGAATAATGAATGGAGCGAATTACGCTCGCTCACGGAGATGGAGGGGAATTAGCCCACAAACTAATTACAGATGTGTTTGTTTCTATGTTTCATAACGATCATTATGCCAAATTTGACTCTGCTACATTGACGTTGGGAGCACATGAGCTCGCTATGACAACAGACAGTTTTGTCGTTAAACCTCTTTTCTTCTCGGGTGGAAATATAGGAAAATTAGCGGTAGCAGGAACAATAAATGACTTAGCGGTTGTCGGGGCGGTTCCGAAAGTTTTGACGTGTGGCTTTATTATTGAAGAAGGTTTTCCTATTCGCGATTTAAAAACGATCGTTCAATCAATGGCAGAAGAAGCGAAAGAAGCAAATGTAGTGATTGTGGCAGGAGATACAAAAGTTGTTGAGCGAGGCAGTGCAGACGGATTATATATTAATACAACAGGGATTGGTGTCATTTCACGTCCGCTTGATCGGAAAATTTGTGAAGGAGACTCGGTCATTGTGAGCGGTTCAGTTGGTGATCACGGGGTAGCTATATTAGTTGCTCGTGGGGAATTAGGGCTTGTATCAAAGGTTGAAAGCGACTGTGCCTCGTTATATTCGCTCATTGAAAAAGCGATGGAGGCAAGTGAACACATCCGGCTGATGCGCGATCCAACCCGCGGTGGCTTAGTAACAGCTCTTGTAGAAATTTGTGAAGATTTTGGTGTAACGATTGAGTTGGAAGAAGAACGTATCCCTATAAAAAAAGAAGTAGAAGGTGCATGTGAACTACTCGGTTTTGATCCGCTGTACTTAGCTAATGAAGGAAAAGTAGTCATGATCGTACCAAAAGAAGATGAACAGGCAGTTCTTGATGCACTTCGTTCCCAACCAGAAGGAAAAGACGCGACTGTGATCGGAACAGTTCGAGCAACAAACAAAGGGCAGTTGTTATTGCGGACACCACTCGGTACAACAAGACGGTTATACCGACTAACTGGACTTATGTTACCTCGTATTTGTTAGACCGTAGGGCAAATCCTACGGTTTTTTGTCTTCCCTACTTTTCTGCTTTATGTCATAATAAATGACAGTAAATAAAAAAGGGTGAGGGTATCATGAAGCAATATTTACAATTACTTGAAGATATTTTACAAAACGGTGTGTATAAAGACGATCGTACGGGAACGGGCACGCTTTCTGTATTTGGGCGTCAGTTACGTTTTGATTTACGAGAAGGCTTTCCTTTACTTACAACAAAAAAATTACATATTCGTTCCATTATTCATGAATTACTTTGGTTTTTGAGCGGGGATACGAATATTCGCTATTTAAAAGAAAATGGTGTAACGATTTGGGACGAATGGGCGGATGAAAATGGAGACTTAGGACCAGTATATGGTGCACAATGGCGTTCATGGAGGGGAGCAGACGGCCGGACGATTGATCAAATTAGCGAGGTAATCGAACAAATAAAAAGTAATCCAAATTCACGTCGCCTTTTAGTCAGTGCGTGGAATGTCGCGGAGTTAGACGATATGAAATTGCCACCTTGTCATTATGCTTTTCAGTTTTATGTTGAAAACGGAATGTTATCATGCATGTGGCAGCAACGCTCTGTTGACACATTTTTAGGTCTTCCGTTCAATATCGCAAGCTATGCGCTACTTACATACATGGTTGCCCAACAATGCGATCTGCAGCCAAAAGAACTTATTTTTACTGGCGGTGATGTTCATTTATATATGAATCATATTGAACAAGCGAAGTTGCAATTAACGCGAGAGCCGCGCCCGCTTCCGAAATTAATAATAAAACGAAAGCCAGCTTCTATTTTTGAATATCGTTTTGAAGATTTTGAAATTGTTGACTATGATCCACATCCGCATATTAAAGCGGACGTGTCTGTATAAGGAAGTGAGTCGATTGATTTCAATTATTGTGGCGATGGATCGAAATCGAGTTATTGGTTATAACAATACGTTACCTTGGCACTTACCAGCAGATTTGACTTATTTTAAACGTGTAACTATGGGATATCCGATTGTTATGGGACGAAAAACGTTTGCATCGATTGGTCGTCCACTCCCAGGGAGAATCAATATAATATTGACACGAGACAAAACGTTTTTAGTGAATTCGAATGTTCAAGTTATTCATTCCATGAATAACATTCGACAAATCGAACAACAACATGGTCATGTGTTCATCATTGGAGGGGCACAAGTATTTGAACAAGCCATGTCGCTAGCGGATCGATTGTATGTCACACATATTGATGCGACGTTTACAGGTGATACATTTTTCCCACCAATCGATGAAAAACAGTGGACGCTCCGTACCGCTCAACCTGGCGTACAAGATGAAAAAAATCGCTATCCACATACATTTTGCATATACGAACGAGCTCGCTAGCCGGCGGGCTTCATCTTTTTGATTAATTTTTAGAAAATTTACTTTTCTTTATCCGAAAATATGATATATTTTAGAATAACATAATTTTAACAATTACAAATGGAAAGGAAACGAGAAGATGGAACAACAAGTAAAACGAAAACATGGCGTACATGTAGAAGATATTTTAATCGCTTATCAAACGCTAAAAGATGTTGTGTATCATACCCCTCTGCAAAAAAATGAATTGCTTTCAGAACGTTATGATTGCCACGTATACTTTAAAAGGGAAGATTTACAAGTCGTTCGATCGTTTAAAATTCGTGGGGCATATTATCGAATGAAAAGTTTATGCGAAGAAGAAAAGAAAAATGGAATTGTTTGTGCAAGTGCGGGCAATCATGCACAAGGTGTCGCTTATTCGTGTCGCGCACTCGGTGTGCACGGTAAAATTTATATGCCATCTACCACTCCACGACAAAAAGTATCACAAGTACAATTTTTTGGCCGGGAATTTGTTGATATCATTTTAGTTGGCGATACATTTGATGACTCTTATGAGCAAGCGCTTGTTTGTTCCAAAAAAGAGCAGCGAACGTTTATCCATCCGTTTGATGATGAAGCTGTCATCGCTGGACAAGGAACGGTCGGGGTTGAAATTTTAAATGACTGCGAAGAGCCGATAGACTATGTTTTCGCAAGTATAGGTGGAGGGGGACTTATTTCTGGTGTCGGTACGTATATAAAAAGCATTTCACCAACGACGAAATTGATTGGTATCGAACCTGAAGGGGCTCCTTCTATGAAAAAATCGTTTGAAGCAAAGGAAGTAATTACTTTAAATGAAATTGATCCATTTGTAGATGGTGCAGCGGTAAAGCGTGTGGGTGAAAAAACATTTGCATTAGCAAAAGACATCGTTGACGATATTGTGGTCGTTCCTGAAGGAAAAGTATGTACAACGATTTTGCAGCTTTATAATGAAAATGCTATTGTAGTGGAGCCTGCTGGAGCATTGCCTGTTGCTGCGCTTGATTTATATAAGGAGCATATTCGTGGCAAGACCGTTGTTTGTATTATTAGCGGAGGAAATAATGACATCGGACGCATGCAAGAAATTAAAGAGCGATCGATGATTTATGAAGGTCTTCAACATTATTTTATCGTGAATTTTCCACAACGTGCTGGAGCTTTACGTGAATTTCTTGATGAAGTGCTAGGACCGACAGATGACATTACATTGTTTGAATATACGAAAAAAAATAATAAAGATAGTGGCCCGGCACTCGTTGGTATCGAATTGAAATGTCGCGAAGATTATGGTCCACTTGTTGAACGGATGAAGAAAAAAGGTTTTCCATTTATGGAAGTGAATAAAGATAGTAGTTTATTCCATTTGCTCATTTGACAAAAATTTTTTATAAATCGATGACGAAATGTGACATACTTCAACACAAAAATCGTGTATAATATAAATAAATCGGTCAAAAAAGAGGATTGATATTTTGTTATTCAAAAGCCTAGAGTTTAAAAACGTAGATGGGCAAAAAGTGAAAATTATCGAAATTCCGGTATTGGAGGACGATAACCTTTATCAATTTGTTGTCAAAGTGCGGTTGCAAACGTTTATTGCACAAGTGTATGCTAATAAAAATCCAAAGAAGGTGTATTCGTTTAAAGACTATTTAAAACGTGTGTTGAAGTGGCCGGTATATGAACAAATATTTAAATCTGAAATTTTAAAAAACAATGCATAAATGACGAAGGAGCTGTTTTGCTAATGTGCAAAATCAGCTCTTTTTTTACAAAAAATTTTATGAAAACGACGACATACAGGACGATTTTATTATATAATTTCACCGTACGAAAATTTTAGAATGAAATACAGGAAGTGAAAAAATGAACAAAGTGAAAATTGTAACAGATTCTACGGTCGATTTGTCAAAGGAAATAATTGAAGCGTGGGACATTCGTGTTGTTCCATTATCTATCTCGATTGATGGCCAAACATATTTAGATGGTATTGACTTAACTCCACAACAGTTTATTGAAAAAATGAAACAATCAAGCGAACTTCCAAAAAGCTCCCAACCGTCTGCAGGGCAGTTTTTGCAAGTATATGATGAACTTGGGGAAGCTGGGTACGACGTTATTTCGATTCATATGACAGGGGGAATGAGTGGAACGGTACGCTCTGCAGAAAGTGCTGCGGCTATGACAAAAGCAAATGTCACGGTCGTTGATTCACGTTTTATTTCTCTTGCACTCAGTTTTCAAGTATTAGAAGCAGCAAAAATGGCGGCAGAGGGAAAAACAGTAACAGAAATTCTTGCTCATCTCGATACAGTTCGTGCGAATACACATTTATTTGTCGTTGTTGATACACTTGAAAATCTTGTCAAAGGTGGACGCATTGGAAGAGGAAGAGCGATGATTGGTTCGCTATTAAACATTAAACCGATCGCTTCATTAGAAGATGGGGTGTATACGCCTGTAACGAAAGTTCGCAGTCATTCTCAAATTGTCAAATATTTAACAAATCAATTTGTTGAACATACGAAAGGAAAAAAGATCCGAGCAGTAGGCATTGCTCACGCAGACGCTCTAGATTTAAGCGAACGATTAAAACAGTCAATTGCAGAAGCAACAGGATGGACAAAAACAGACATCGTATATACAACCCCAATTATTTCAACGCATACAGGTCCAGGAGCAATAGGGTTTATGTACTATACGGAATAGGAGGACATAAAAGGTGAAACGTATACGTTTATGGTTGTTCGTTGCGCTGTTATTCTTGCTTGTTGCTTGCCAACAATCGATTCCAGATGCAAAAAATTGGCCAATTGAAGATTTTACATTTACCGATCAATATGGTCAAAAGTTTGGGCTAGCTGATTTAAACGGAAAAGTGTGGGTAGCTGATTTTATTTTCACACGATGCGCTGATGTGTGCCCACCAATGACAGCAAATATGGCGAAATTACAAAAAATGGCCAAGGAAAAAGGATTAGATGTTCATTTTGTTTCATTTAGTGTAGATCCTGAAAACGATACACCAGATGCGTTAAAAGCGTATGTCGAAAAGTTTCAAGGAGATTTAGGGAATTGGCACTTACTTACAGGATACACTCAACAAGACATTGAACGTTTTGCTCAAAAAAACTTTAAAGCAGTTGTAAAAAAGCCACAAGAAGGGGATCAAGTCATCCACGGCACAGATTTTTATCTTGTTGATCAAAACGGGACAATTGTAAAATACTATAGTGGTCTAAACGATGTGCCTTTTGAAGAGATTTTAAAACATATTGACATGTTACAAAAATAACATGATACAGACAAAAATGATGACCCTGTCATTTTTGTCTTTTCTTTTATAGAGAGGGGATCCTATATGAACAGATTGCTTCTTCTATTTCTTTGTGTATGTTTAGTCGGATGTTCCTCTACCTCTACAACTACTGACCCGACGACCACGCAAGAAAATGAACAGGAGCAAATAAAGCCACGTGATTTACATATTGTGGCGTTAGGCGACTCGTTAACGGAAGGGGTAGGGGATGGTAAAGGTGGCTACGTCACATTAGTCAAGCAATATTTAGAACAACGTGAAGATGTAAGTGAAGTGTTCGTGCAAAACTTTGGTAAGCGAGGGTTACGTAGTGAACAACTAACAGATATTATCACAAAAAATGAACCGGTCATTCAAAAAGCAGATCTTATTTTGATCACAATTGGCGGAAACGATGTCATGAAAGTTGTTCGTTCACATTTTTTATCTTTAACATATGAGTTGTTTGTTAAAGAACAACAGGCGTTTGCTTCTCGACTTGATGAGCAATTGCAACTGCTCCGCTATATAAATCCAGATGCTTATATTGTACTCGTCGGGTTATACAACCCGTTTTCTGCGGCTTTTCCGAATATATCAGAAATGGATGGGATTATACACATGTGGAACGAAGGGAGCGAAAAAGTGCTCTCCCGTTATGATTATACGCTGTTTGTACCTATTGTCGATTTGTTTGAAGGGCGTGACGATATATTGTATGACGATCAATTTCATCCAAACACACGTGGCTACGAACTAATTGCACAACGTATATATGAATACTTGCAACAACATGAATGGATAGGAGAATAAATAGTGAAGTGGAAAGTATTGTTTTTTGGATTATTAGGAATAAATAGTTTAGTAATGGCGTTATTATTTTTTTATATGTTTCAATCATCATCTTCTCCACATATTCCGAACGTTAGTGTGGAAGGTCCGACATTTATTGTTCAAACATCAAAACAACATTTAAATACGTTAGTGAACGACTATATTCAGAAGCATGGAAAAAAGGGGAATTTGTCTTACAGTGTTCAATTAGCTGATCGTTTGTATATAACAAGCGCCATCCCGGTATTCGGAAAGCCAGTCGATTTGACCATGGCATTTGATCCAACTGTGGATGAAAACGGACACGTTGTACTTGCTCGTCCGACGATGACGTTTGGGCAACTTCGTTTACCTGTGCCATATGTGTTAACGTATATTAATAAACATGCTTCATTGCCAAATTGGGTGGAAATCGATGCGAAACACGAGCGCATCTATATTGTTGTAAGTAACATTCGCATAAAAGAAGGATTCGTGTTAAAGGCGAAAACGTTCGATTTAAATAAAAATGATATCACCTTTACAGTCACGATAACAAAATAAAAGGATGTCTCTCATTATTGAGGGACATCCTATTTGATTCGTAATCCTTTAGGATAAAAGTTTTTTACAACTCCTTTGACTTCTTTGCCCCAACCAAGTGGATACCCGTCAATAGTGACTAATATCCATCCACGATCGTTATTCGTTTGTAATGTTTCTCCTTTCATATATCGAAGGCTTTCTTCAAACGTCAGAGACAGATACGCCTGTACTTGTTGTTTTGTTAATGCCATTGCTAATGCGTGGTTTGGTTCAAAGCGATTTTTTTTCCATTCTCCGATATGAAGACCAGGACGAACAATTTTTAAGCCGTCTAAGCGAGGGCATGAATGTGGGAGAGCGAATAAGTGTGTGCCAAACGCATACATTGTTCCTTTTATTGTTATTTGGATGATATGATTCATAAACGTTTCATAATCGCGCCACATCGCTTTAGGGACGTTACATGCGGCCATTTTTCCATTCCAACGGTTGCCGCTACCTCGTTTGCGCATTTTCGCAACGAAATGTCCTTCACCTTGTAGATGATGAGGCCAGAGCCTTGCTGTATGTGCGATTTTTTCGTTATGTGTGTTTGTCCAATGTGCCATACCTGATTGAATGCCGTGTTGTTTGTCTATTGGAATTAATTCCATATCATCATAAGTCGCTAAAAACCAGTCAATGATTTGTTCATTTTCTTCTGGGGAAAATGTGCATGTCGAATAAACGAGCGTGCCTCCTTCATTTAACATCTGATAAGCACATGATAAAATGTGTCGTTGTGTTTGTGCACATTTTTGAACGTGTTCTAAACTCCAAAATTGAATCGCCTCCTCGTCTTTTCGAAACATGCCTTCTCCTGAACAGGGGGCGTCAACTAAAATCTTATCGAAAAAACCTTCAAACGTTTCCGATAGTTTCTCAGGAGTTTCATTTGTAACCACAGCATTTGTAATTCCGAGTCGCTCAATATTTTCAGATAAAGCTTTGACACGTTTTGGATGAATTTCGTTTGCCAATAAAAATCCTTCGTTATTCATCAAGGCAGCTAACTGTGTTGTTTTTCCTCCTGGTGCTGCACATAAATCAAGTACTCGCTCTCCTGGAGATGGTGAGAGCACTTCAGCTACGAACATGGCACTTGGTTCTTGAATGTAGTACAATCCAGCAGCATGGTATGGATGTTTCCCAGGCTGAGCGTTGTAATAATAAAATCCTGTAGGACAAAAAGGGATCGGCTCAAGTTCCCATGGGCTTATGTTTAAAAATGTCGATGGTGATACTTTCAATGAATTGACTCGCAAACCATTGACTTTTTCTTCATCGTATGTCGCAAAAAAACGCTCCGCTTCATCTTGAAGCAAAGCATTCATTTTCGTTACAAATTCTTTCGGTAAATGACATGTAGTCACTATAACCACTTCACTTTCGGTTCTGTTTTGTTTAAAATACGTTTAATATTTGCTCGGTGACGATAAAATACAAAAAGTGTTAATAATATGACGACAATGCGCAAAGGAACATCATCGGTCCATACAAATGCATAAGCGGTCGCATACACGCCTGTTAACATGGATGAAAGCGAGACGTATTTTGATATATATAGAATGAGAAAAAAGACAGCTAACATCGTCATAAAGAGAACGGGTGAATAAAATAACAACACTCCACCAGATGTAGCAACTGCTTTTCCACCACGAAATTGGGCGAACACTGGATATGTATGACCAACCACAGCAAACATGCCTGTAATAAGTGGGTGAATATCTACAGAAAACAATACAGGTAAGCTGGCAGCTAACGTCCCTTTTAAAATATCCGCAATCGTAACAATTAATCCAGCTTTTACACCGAGCACGCGAAACGTATTTGTTCCACCTAAATTGCCGCTCCCATGTTCACGTATGTCAATTCCATATCCCACTTTTCCAACGATTAGCGCGAACGGAATCGAACCGAGTAAATAACCGATGATCATAAGCAAAATAGACATCCTATGCACCCTTTACCTCATTAATATTTCCTCATACGGAGGTCATGCTTTTATTGTAACATGCTTTTTTAAAAAATGAAGGCAGGATTATTTTTTTATATGAAGAAATACTAGTTTATCATGGGAGGGTAGATGATATGAGTCCAAGTCGTGAACAAATCAAACAAATTTTAAACAAAGCAAAGCGAATTGCTGTGGTAGGATTGTCAGATCGTCCGGAGCGCACATCTTACATGGTTGCGAAAGCGATGAAAGAAGCAGGGTATGAAATTATTCCGGTCAACCCGCTCATTAAAGAATGGGAAGGTATCCCAGCCGTCGCGACATTAACAGATATTGAAGGGCATGTAGATATTGTTAATGTGTTTCGCCGCTCCGAACATTTACGTGAAATTGCTGATCAATTTGTCCAAATGGATGCAGACGTGTTTTGGGCGCAATTAGGTGTGTATGATGAACAAGTGTACCGTGACTTAACAGAAAAAGGCTATACGGTTGTGATGGATCGCTGCATCAAGGTAGAACATGCGCTCACACGTTAAAAACGACCATTCTTTTTGTAATGGTCGTTCTTTTTCTTCATGACGTTGGACGTTTTACGAATGTATGTTAAAATAGAGAAAGTCAAAAAAATAGAAACAAATGTTCTTGTTGTGAAAGGGGAATGATTGTGACAGATAAACAACTTCTTACATATAACGAAGATACGATTCAAGTATTGGAAGGATTAGAAGCTGTTCGTAAACGACCGGGCATGTATATCGGAAGTACAGATAGTCGCGGTTTGCATCATCTTGTATATGAAATTGTTGATAATGCGGTTGATGAGGCGCTCGCAGGATATGGGAGACGCATTGTTGTAACGATACATAACGATCAAAGTGTGAGCGTCCAAGATGAAGGACGTGGGATGCCTACAGGTATGCATAAATTAGGAAAACCAACCCCAGAAGTCATTTTAACGGTTTTACATGCAGGCGGAAAGTTTGGTCAGGGAGGATATAAAACGAGTGGCGGTTTGCATGGCGTTGGCGCCTCTGTTGTGAACGCTTTATCTGAATGGTTAGAAGTGACGATTCAACGTGACGGATTTGTGTACTACCAACGGTTTGAACATGGTGGAAAACCTGTGACTACCTTGGAGAAAATTGGAGTAACAAAACAAACAGGAACGACAATTCGATTTAAACCGGATCCAACGATTTTTAGTACGACGACGTTTCATTATGAAACGATTAGCGAACGATTGAGAGAATCTGCATTTTTATTAAAGGGCTTAAAAATCGAATTATATGATGAACGAACAGGTTTACGTGATACATTTTATTACGAAAGTGGAATTGAGGCGTTTGTAAAATATTTAAACGAAGAAAAAGATGTGTTACATCCTGTCGTATTTTTTAGCGGTGAGCAAAACGGCATTGAAGTAGAGTTTGCCTTCCAATTTCATGACGGTTATGCAGAACATATGCTTTCGTTTGTTAACCATGTGCGAACAAAAGACGGGGGAACGCATGAAATTGGGGCTAAAATGGCCATGACTCGCGTGTTTAACGAATATGCACGAAAAGTGGGTTTATTGAAAGAACGAGATAAAAATTTAGAAGGTGCAGATATTCGTGAAGGACTATCTGCCATTGTATCGGTTCGTATTCCTGAAGCGCTCTTGCAATTTGAAGGACAAACGAAAGGAAAACTAGGAACGCCTGAAGCCCGTTCCGTAGTCGAAGCAGTCATTAGTGAAAAACTGACGTACTTTTTAAATGAAAATCCAGATGTTGCAACGATGTTAATTAAAAAGGCAATTCGTGCGTTTCAGGCGCGTGAAGCAGCTCGAAAAGCACGGGAAGAAGCACGATCTGGAAAAAAGCGCAAAGGAAAAGAACATGTATTAAGCGGAAAATTAACCCCAGCCCAAACACGCAATCCACAAAAAAATGAATTGTACTTAGTTGAAGGAGATTCAGCTGGTGGATCTGCGAAACAAGGGCGTGATCGCCGTTTTCAAGCTGTATTACCTCTTCGAGGAAAAGTGATTAATACGGAGAAAGCGAAACTCACCGACATTTTTAAAAATGAAGAAATTAATACAATCATTCACGCGATCGGTGGCGGTGTGGGAGCAGATTTTTCGCTTGATGATATTCATTATGACAAAGTGATCATTATGACTGATGCAGATACGGACGGAGCACATATTCAAGTGTTGTTGTTAACCTTTTTTTATCGCTATATGCGTCCGCTCATTGAAGCCGGTAAAGTGTTTATCGCTCTTCCACCACTTTATAAAGTGAGTAAAAAAGTCGGCAAAAAAGAAGTGGTTGAATATGCATGGACAGATGAACAACTACAATCGATTTTGAAAAAGATCGGAAAAGGATATACGATTCAGCGGTATAAAGGACTTGGTGAAATGAATGCGGATCAATTATGGGAGACGACAATGAACCCTGAAACGCGGACGCTCATTCGTGTTCGTATTGATGATGCAGCACGTGCTGAACGTCGCGTAACGACATTAATGGGTGATAAAGTAGAGCCGAGAAGAAAATGGATTGAGTCTAATGTACAATTCGGTTTAGAGGAAGACGTGAACATTTTAGAAAATGATCATGTGATGACAGCTGAGGGGGAATAAGAACATGGAACGTGTATTAGATTTACCGTTTGAAGATGTGTTAGGAGATCGATTTGGTCGATATAGTAAATATATTATTCAAGAACGTGCTCTGCCTGATGTGCGCGATGGATTAAAACCGGTGCAACGTCGCATTTTATATGCGATGTATGTAGATGGGAATACGTACGACAAACCGTTTCGCAAATCAGCCAAAACCGTCGGAAATGTCATTGGTAATTTCCACCCGCATGGCGATTCTTCTGTATATGAAGCGATGGTTCGCATGAGTCAAGAATGGAAAGTAAGAAACGTGCTCATTGAAATGCATGGGAATAACGGAAGTATTGATGGAGATCCACCAGCAGCGATGCGTTATACAGAAGCTAGATTATCCGCCATCGCATCGGAATTATTGCGCGACATCGATAAGGAAACAGTAGAGTTTGTACCGAACTTCGATGATACAAGCAAAGAGCCGGTTGTGTTACCAGCGATGTTTCCGAATTTGCTTGTCAATGGTTCAACAGGCATTTCAGCTGGTTACGCGACAGAAATTCCACCGCATCACTTAGGAGAAGTCATTGATGCCGTCATTATGCGTATTGATCATCCAACTTGTACGGTCGATAATTTAATGACTGTCTTACAAGGGCCGGATTTTCCAACAGGCGGCATCATTCAAGGAAAAGAAGGGATTAAAGCCGCCTACGAAACAGGAAAAGGGAAAATGATTATTCGCGGCAAAGCAACGATCGAGCAAGGAAAAGGTGGCAAACAATCGATTGTTATTACGGAAATCCCTTACGAAGTAAATAAAGCCAATTTAGTTAAAAAAATTGATGAATTGCGACTTGAAAAAAAGTTAGACGGAATTATTGATGTGCGTGACGAAACGGATCGCACAGGGTTACGTATTGTCATTGAAGTGAGAAAAGACGGGAATGCAGAGGGTATTTTAAACTATTTATATAAAAACACAGATTTGCAGATCACGTACAATTTTAATATGGTTGCTATCCATGAGCGTCGCCCAAAGTTATTAAGTTTACCACAACTATTAGATGCGTATATTGAACATCAAAAAGAAGTCGTTGCCAATCGTTCGCGTTATGAATTGAGAAAAGCAAAAGAACGTGCTCATATTGTTGAAGGGTTAATTAAAGCTATATCGATTTTAGATGATGTCATTGCAACGATTCGCGCTTCGCAAGATAAAAAAGACGCCAAAGGGAATTTGATGAATCGCTATGGATTTACAGAGCCTCAAGCGGAAGCAATTGTTACATTGCAGTTGTATCGTCTAACAAATACAGATATTGATGATTTGCGTGAAGAAGCAAATGCGTTAAATCGCAAAATCGAGGAATTAACAGCTATTTTAGATAGCGAGAAAAAACTTCTATCTGTAATTAAAGCTGACTTAAGAAAAATGAAAAAAATGTACGGTGACGAGCGGAGAACGATGATTGAAGAAGAAATAAAAGAAATTAAAATCGAAATGAACGTTGTTGTTCCAGAAGAAGATGTGATCGTCACTGTTACAAAAGATGGATATATCAAACGAACAAGTCTTCGCTCTTACAGCGCCTCTAACGGCCAAGATATTGGTATGAAAGAGGGAGATAGGTTACTCGGGATGTTTGAGATGAATACAACACATACGTTATTGTTATTTACAAATAAAGGAAATTACTTATATTGCCCTGTTTATGAACTTCCTGACATTCGCTGGAAAGATCTCGGTCAGCACATCTCTAATATAATCCCGCTTGATCGTGACGAGCAACTAATTAGCGCTATCCCGATTGTAGATTTTTCAAATGGGTATTTATTATTTATTACGAAACAAGGATTAGTGAAAAAAACAAACCTCGTTCATTATAAGGCGCAACGGTATTCTAAGCCACTTGTAGCTATGCGATTAAAAGAGGATGATGAAGTTGTCCATGTGTATCGAACAGATGGATTTGGACGTATATTTCTCATGACGCAATACGGATATGGCTTGTTATTTCAAGAAGAAGAAATCGGAGAAGTTGGTGTTCGAGCGGCAGGAGTAAAAGGAATCCATCTAAAAGATGGAGACTGTGTTGTTTCTGGTCAACAGGCGACAGAAGAAAATGTTGTTCTTGTGACAAAACGCGGGGCGGTGAAAAAAATAGCTAGAACGGAAATCGACGAATCGACCCGTGCGAAACGGGGCCAGCTTCTTATTAAAGAAGTGAAAACAAATCCACATCGAGTAGTAAATTGTCATTTCCTTTCACATGGACATGTTGTTTTAAAAACAGAGAAAGGGATCATTGAAGAAGTCAACGTTGACGAACTACGATTAAGCGATCGATATGGCAATGTGACATACGTGTTTGATTATGATGAAGTTGGTAACATTACGGATACGTGGGTGAAATGGTCATAATTGCCTTGCATTCATTTATGATTTCAATTATATTGAAAAAGGTATAGTTTGTGTATGGGGGATTTATGATGAGATTTAAACGTCAAGAGCCTTTTCGATATCAGTTCGGTCAACCGCTTCCATGTACGTTTCGCATCACACGTATTGGTGAGCGAGAAGTCGAAACAGATAAAGGAGCAGCTGAAATTCACGATATTAGTCCACGTGGCATTCGACTGGAGACAAATTTAAATTTACCGATCGACTCCGCAAAAGGTGAACTCGAAGTGGAGTTACAGTTTACGATTGTTGATCAACCAATAGCCGTTCGAGGCATTGTGATTTGGAAAAAAGCATACGCAAATGAGTTTCAATATGGCCTTTCATTAGAGATTTCTAAGCAAGAAGAAATGCGACTAATTGGTGAAATTAAAAGACATGCATCGATGTATGCACGGAAAAAAGAAAGTAATTAAATGGAAAAAAGATGTCCACATGGGCATCTTTTTTCTTTAAAAATTGTTTGAAAGCGGTTGACCGACTTGTATATACAGGTTAAAATAAAGACAACAAGTCGACTTGTATATACAAGTTAACAACATTCGTTGCAAACGCTTTAACTAAGGAGGAGTAAATCATGAGAAAATCTGTGGAGCAAATTGTTCAAGCCGTTGGTGGGAAAGAAAATATCATCGCGGCTACACACTGTGTGACGCGTCTTCGTTTTGCGTTAAAAGATGAAGGAAAAGTGGATAAAGAAGCGTTAGAAAACATTGATATTGTTAAAGGTTCATTTTCAGTAAACGGTCAGTTCCAAGTCGTGATCGGACAAGGACTAGTTGATAAAGTGTATAACGAAATGGTTGAAATGACTGGGATTGGTCGTGCAACGAAACAAGATATTAAAGACGCTGCAGAAAAAAAATTAAACCCGCTACAACGGGCAATTAAGACGTTAGCTGATATTTTTATTCCGATTTTACCTGCTATCGTCACAGCTGGTTTATTGATGGGGATTAACAACATTTTAACAGGCCCAGGAATTTTTTATGAAGGAAAATCAATTGTTGATGTTCATAAACAGTGGCGCGATGTTGCTGATATGATTAACTTAATTGCCAACACAGCGTTTGTCTTTTTGCCAGGATTAATCGGGTGGTCAGCGGTAAAAAAATTTGGTGGAAGCGAGTTACTTGGAATTGTACTCGGATTGATGCTCGTTCACCCAGCGTTATTAAATGCATGGGCATACGCTTCCGCTGTTCAAGAAGGAACTGTGCCATATTGGAATTTATTTGGGCTTGACGTTCAAAAAATTGGTTATCAAGGTCAAGTATTACCTATTTTAATTTCATCATATGTGCTAGCGAAATTAGAGCTATTTTTGAAAAAACGTATTCCGGAAGCATTTCAATTGTTACTTGTTGCGCCAATCGCTTTACTTTTAACAGGATTTATTTCTTTCATCGCTATCGGTCCTTTGACATTTGGCATTGCGAATGCTTTAACAGATGGTCTTGTCGCGCTATTTGATCGTTTTGCTGCGTTAGGAGGACTCGTATACGGAGGATTGTACGCTGTTCTCGTTGTCACAGGAATGCACCATACGTTTTTAGCCGTAGACTTACAACTGATCGGTAGTACAGGCGGGACATTTTTATGGCCGATGCTCGCGTTATCAAACATTGCACAAGGCTCAGCAGCATTAGCGATGATGTTTGCAACAAAAGATGAAAAATTAAAAGGTTTATCGTTTACATCAGCTGTATCCGCTTACTTAGGCATTACAGAACCAGCAATGTTTGGTGTAAACTTACGATTCCGCTATCCATTTATTTCGGCCTTAATTGGTTCGGCAACGGCAGGGATTTTTATTACGATCAATAAAGTGCAGGCATCTTCTATTGGTGTTGGTGGACTTCCTGGCTTTTTATCGATCTTCCCTGACAAGTGGGTACCGTTTTTCATCGGTATGGCCATCGTCTTGATCGTTCCATTTACGTTGACATACATTTTGGCAAAAACGAAAGGCGGTAAGTAATATGCATCCATGGTGGAAAACAGCAGTCGTGTATCAAATTTATCCAAAAAGTTTTAAAGATACAAATGGTGACGGAATTGGTGATTTGCAAGGAGTCATTGAAAAACTCGATTATTTAAAAATGCTCGGGGTTGATGCCATCTGGCTCACCCCGATTTATGAGTCGCCTCAGCGTGATAACGGTTATGACATCAGCGACTACCATCGAATTTATGAACCATATGGAACAATGGAAGATTTCGAAAAACTTATTGAAGAAGCACATAAGCGCAATATAAAAATTGTTATGGATATTGTTGTAAACCATACATCAACAGATCATGAATGGTTTAAACAAGCACGTTCATCGAAAGATAACCCGTACCGCCATTTTTATATTTGGAGAGATGAGCCGAACAATTGGCAATCGAAATTCGGAGGTTCCGCTTGGGAGTATGACGAGAAAACAGGACAATATTATTTACATTTGTTCGATGTTACACAAGCGGATTTAAATTGGGAAAACGAAGAAGTACGCAAGCGCGTGTACGATATGATGCATTTTTGGTTACAAAAAGGAGTCGACGGCTTCCGTTTAGATGTTATTAATTTAATTTCAAAAGACCAACGCTTTTTAGATGATGACGGCTCTACTCCATCGGGTGACGGTAGAAAATATTATACAGATGGTCCACGCATTCATGAATATTTGCAAGAAATGAATCGAGAAGTGTTTTCGAAGTACGATATGATGACAGTAGGGGAGATGTCATCAACGACAATTGATCATTGTATTTTATATACAAATCCTAATCGTCATGAACTCAATATGACGTTTAACTTTCACCATTTAAAAGTCGATTACCCAAATGGAGAAAAGTGGGCAGTTGCTGATTTTGACTTTTTGCAATTAAAAAAGATTTTATCAGAATGGCAAGTGAATATGCATAAAGGCGGTGGGTGGAACGCTTTGTTTTGGTGCAATCATGACCAGCCGCGCATCGTCTCTCGTTATGGTGATGATGGGCAGTATCATAAAGAATCTGCAAAAATGTTAGCAACAACGATTCATATGATGCAAGGAACACCTTATATTTATCAAGGTGAAGAAATCGGGATGACAGACCCGAAATTTGAACGAATCGATGACTATCGCGATGTAGAGTCATTGAATATGTATCGTATACTAAAAGGACAAGGGAAAAGCGAACAAGAAGTGTTGCATATTTTACAACGAAAATCACGTGATAATTCGCGAACACCGATGCAATGGAGCGATGAGCCGCATGCAGGCTTTACAACAGGAACGCCTTGGATTTCTGTCGCGAATAACTATAAAGAAATTAATGTTCAACAAGCATTACAAGATCCAACATCTATTTTTTATCATTATCAAAAACTCATTCAGTTGCGTAAACAATATGACATCATTACAACAGGAGACTATGAGCTCATTTTAGAAGATCATCCTTCCATTTTTGCATATATTCGCAATGGAAATGATGAAAAGCTTGTTGTAATTAATAATTTTTACGGACAAGAAACGGTTTTTGAATGGCCAAAACATATGGATATAAGCGAATATACAAGTCAAGTTTTATTATCGAACTACGATGATTCACCAAATGAATTTAAACAAATGACGCTACGCCCGTATGAATCCATTGTTTATTACTTGAAAAAATAATGGTAAAATATTTTTCGGTGATAAACAATGAGTGAAAATAAATACTTATCGATTTACAATGACTTATTATCAAAAATTGAAAAAGGAATTTTTAAACCAGGGATGAAAATTCCTTCTGAACATCAACTTGTTGAACAATATGAAACATCGCGAGAAACGATTCGAAAAGCGCTCAATTTACTTTCAGAGCATGGATATATTCAAAAAATTAAAGGAAAAGGTTCAATTGTATTAGATGTACGTAAATTTGATTTCCCGATTTCTGGGCTAATTAGTTTTAAGGAATTGGCACAGAAGCTTGGAAAGCCATCGCGGACAATTGTTGAGCAGCTTGAAATGATCAAGCCTGATGAAGTGTTAAAAAAACATCTTCATGTCACGGCACGAGAAGATATTTGGAAAGTTGTGCGCGTGCGAGAAATTGAAGGTGAGCGCATTATTTTAGACAAAGACTTTTTTAATAAAAAATTTGTTCCATTTTTGTCTAAAGATATATGTGCGCGGTCCATTTATGAATATTTGGAGAAGGAATTGCAATTAAAAATCAGCTTTGCGAAAAAAGAATTTTTTGTGGAAGAATGCACAGAAGAAGATCGTATGTATTTGCATTTAAAACAATATACACACGTTGTCGTTGTACGAAATTATGTTTATTTAGACGATGCGAGTTTGTTTCAATATACAGAGTCCCGTCATCGTCTTGATAAATTTCGATTCGTTGACTTTGCGCGGCGCATTCATTTGCATTAAAAATGATGGTGCGGTCCCAAAAGAGCGGTCATGCTCCTATCTGGGGCAACATGGAAAAAGAGACCACCACGAAAACCCAGTAAAACCAAGGGGGTTCGGAGGTGGTCTCTTTCACATACTTCAGTGAAATTTCATCAAAAAGGGACTTTTGAGTCAGACCCATTATTTTGCTTCACGATGTAATGTGTGGCGTTTCAAACGTGGGCAATATTTTTTTAATTCAAGTCTTTCAGGGTTGTTGCGCTTATTTTTTGTTGTTATGTAGTTACGATCGCCAGTTTCTGTACATTGTAAAACGACTTTCACACGCATAGGGCACGCTCCTTTCGAAGAAAATAGTAATCATTACGCTTTGTATCGTGATATAAAAAAGCATTTTTGTCAACAATCGTAGCCGGAATGATTCCGACTACGATTGAAGATGCTCTTTCATAAATTGTGGAAGACAGAAGCATTGGTTTAATACATTAGCATTTACGTATTTCGTTTGTTTGGCAAATGTGGTAAGGCGCTCAAATGAAACAGCTTGTTTTGCTCCGAGAGTAAAGCTCCATAGGCCACCAGGATATGTCGGAACAGTAGCCGTATATACGTGAACGTGTGGGAATAAATGACGAATGTTTGTATATGTTTGTTTTAATACGTCCATATGGAAAATTGGTGATTGGCTTTGACAAACCATCATTCCATCTTCTTTGAGTGCTTCATATACACTTTTGTAAAAATCATATTCAAATAATACTTGAGCAGGGCCGATCGGATCAGATGAATCAATAATAATGACATCGTACGTATTTACGCGATCCTTTACAAATTGCACGCCATCTTTATATACATACTGCACACGTGGATCTGAAAGATTTCCCGATACTTCAGGTAAATGTTCTTTACACGCTTGAACAACAAGTTCATCGATTTCGACGAGATGTATTTCTTCTACCTCTTCATATTTCGCCACTTCACGAGCTGCTCCACAATCGCCCCCACCAATAATTAAAACTTTCTTTGGCGACGGATGAAGAGAAAGAGGAACATGTGTAATCATCTCATTGTAAATATGTCCATCAATAGAAGTTGTTTGTACAACTCCATCAAGCACAAGCATTCTTCCAAAGTCGTATGAGTCCAAAATCATTACATGTTGAAATGGTGAACGCTCTGAGTAAACGATCTCTTTAATACGATAACTAATTTTTAAATTTTCACGCTCATCTTCTGTTAACCATAGCTGTCCGTTTTGCTCTTTTATGTAGTTCATAGCTTCCTCCTCTAACAATGTATTTTGCACCTTTTTTATATTAATACATTTGTGCATGAGTTTGCAAAGGATGAGAACAATAGTTGAAAAAATTGCAATAGCCATTTTATTCGCAAACGTTTACAAAAATAAAGTGTTGACAGTTCTTTTAACATTTACACAAACGCATTGAAAAACAGAAAAAAGAGGAGTAGGATAATTGTGAAAAACATCACAAAAGAGAAAGAGAAGTGAGAGAACAATGGAAGCTTTACAGACATGTAAAGAGCTCGCATTAAAGAAGCGATCCATTTTGCAAAAATCACCGCTTCAATACGTGATTCGTGCTGCTTTAGCAGGTATATATATCGGGTTTGCTCTTATTCTTTGTGTCCGTGTTGGCCAATATTTTTATGAGACACATTCACCAGCAACATATTTAGTAAGTGGCATCTTTTTTGGTATCGCCCTTGTTCTTATTATGTACGGAGGAGCAGAACTATTCACCGGAAATACAATGTATTTTACTGTGAGTACGCTTCAAAAAGAAACAACGATCAGAGATACGCTTCTCAACTGGATAATATGTTATAGTGGGAATTTGCTTGGTGCGATTTTCTTTGCCTTTTTAATCGCACAATCAGGTATTTTTCATGATATTTCAATGGACCATTTACTGTTTGCGATTGCACTGAAAAAAATGCACGCAACGACGATACAACTGTTTGTAAAAGGGATTTTATGTAACTGGCTTGTTTGTTTAGCTATTTTTATTCCGATGCAAATGAAAGAAGACATCGCCAAAATATTTGCCATGATTTTAATTGTTTTTGTCTTTTTTGCTTCTGGATATGAACACTCTATTGCAAACTTTGTTATTTTCTCACTTGCTTTAGCTGTTCAACATCCAGATACGATTCATGTGTCAGGAATCATCCATAACATCGTACCTGTAACGCTTGGGAATATCGTTGGAGGCTCATTATTTATGGGCGCGTTATACACGTATCTTTCATCTAATAAACAGTCTACTCCTGCGTGGAAAGGGGCGTTTGGAGTAAGAAAAATATTGAATAAGTAAAAAATAGTCGGGGGATGTTCTCGACTATTTTTTTATTTGTTATAATAGAAGCTATTATTTTATTTTTGTTTAGGGGGAGTTACAATGTATTTTCAACAAAAACATGTCCAAAAGTTTATGGACAAATATAAAGATCGGGCACGGTTACTTATTTCATGTCCAGATCAGCCAGGCATTGTGGCAACTGTTACCACTTTCCTGTATGAACAAGGGGCCAATATTGTCGAGTCGAGTCAATATTCGACAGATCCTGAAGGTGGTACATTTTTTTTACGAATCGAGTTCGACGCTCCGAATATATCGGAACGAAAAGAGGCGATAGAAGAAAAATTTGTAACGATAGCGCAACAGTTTGAAATGAAATGGCGGTTGAGTTTACATACGCATATGAAAAAAGTGGCTATATTTGTTTCTAAAGAAGAGCATTGCTTATTAGAGTTACTATGGGAGTGGCAAGCGGGAGAGTTACTTGCAGATTTTGCACTAGTTATCAGCAATCATGAACACATGAGAGAAATAGTCGAGTCATTTGGCATTCCGTACTATTACATACCTGTGACAAAAGAAACAAAACAGGAAGCCGAAGAAAAACAAATACAGCTGTTAAAGGAATACGACATTGATGTTATTGTGCTTGCTCGTTATATGCAAATTTTATCACCTCATTTTGTTGCGACGTTTCCAGCGCAAATCATTAATATTCATCACTCGTTTTTACCGGCGTTTATTGGCGCTCGGCCGTATGAACAAGCTTATCGACGTGGGGTGAAGTTGATCGGTGCTACTTCTCATTATGTAACAGATGATTTAGATGAAGGACCAATTATCGAACAAGATGTGGAGCGAGTCGATCATAAACATCATGTAGAAGACTTAAAACGAATCGGACGTATGATCGAAAAGACTGTTCTTGTTCGTGCACTAAAGTGGCACTTAGAAGATCGAGTAATTATTCATGAAAATAAAACGATCGTGTTCAGATGAAGAAGAGGGAATCCCTTCTTCTTTTTTTGTAAAAATTTATATAGTAAAACTATGTTCTAAATAAAAACTGAATAAAAATAAAAATGTTCAATTATAATGGAAATCGAGAAGGATTTTTCTTTTTAGTAAAGAATGTGTCATGTGAAAGGAGGAGAAAGGATGAGTGAAAAAAGGAAACCGAGTGGATTTTTATTAAAACAACGTGCATTTTTAAAGTTATATTTAATTACTTTAACTGAGCAAGAACGATTGTATGGATTAAAATTGTTAGATGTGCTTCGTGAAGAGTTTCAACCATTTGGATACCGTCCAAATCATTCAGAGGTATACAAAGCGCTACATGATTTAATCGAAGATGGAATTTTAGAACAAGTAAAAAAGAAAAAAGAAGGAATGAAATATCAAGAGGTCGTTTATTATCGTTTTACTGAGGAAGGATATAAAAAGGCTCAGCTATATAAAAGACAATTAAA
Source organism: Anoxybacillus tengchongensis (assembly GCF_014201585.1). GTDB lineage: Bacteria > Bacillota > Bacilli > Bacillales > Anoxybacillaceae > Anoxybacillus > Anoxybacillus tengchongensis. The sequence continues at coordinate 20,440 of NZ_JACHES010000006.1, read as the reverse complement.
AACAGAACTAGATCGTTGTGAAGCGCTTATTCGTAAAGCGATTAAAGATAATTTTAGTTGACAAAAGAATGATATTTCATTTAATATACTGATAAGGGTATATAAAAAGGAGTTGGATGAACATGACATATGACAATCAAGTAAAGAACCGTTTAAAACGGATTGAAGGACAAGTTCGTGGTGTGCTTAAAATGATGGATGAGCAAAAGGATTGTAAAGAAGTAGTTGCCCAGTTGTCAGCTATTCGTAGTGCTGTTGATCGCGCCATCGCGGTTGTTGTAAGTGCTAATTTAGAGCGTTGCATCCGCAAAGATGTAGAAACAGGATCATTAGAAAGCGAAAAACTCATTCAAGAAGCAGTTGAGCTACTCGTCAAAAGTCGATAAAGCCGAGTGGCTCCCTTTTTTATTTGTTTGTTAACATAATATAATTATGTTAAACAGTTCTTTTATTTGTACAAATTCGTTTATTTTTTGTACAATACGTACGTACGAAAACATAGAAAGGAATGACATCATGATTTATACACAATCGTTCACACTTCCTGAAACAATTGAAACGATCGTTAAAAAAAGAAGAGAGATGTTTAAAAGTGAAATAAATGAACAGGTTGAATATACTGCTTACACACCCGCTCATGAGTCTATTATATATGACGCAATTATCGCCTTAGCGTTAGGAAAAAATGTGTTGTTAAAGGGACCGACAGGGTCAGGGAAAACAAAATTAGCAGAAACGTTATCAGCCTTCTTTGGACAGCCGATGCATAGCATCAATTGTTCAATTGATTTAGATGCTGAGGCGATGCTTGGTTTTAAAACCATTCAACAAACAAATGGGCAAGCGATGATTGAATTTATCCCAGGGCCTGTCATTCAAGCGATGACAAAAGGACATCTGTTGTATATTGATGAAATTAATATGGCTAAGCCAGAGACATTACCGATTTTAAATGGAGTACTAGATTATCGAAAAATGATTACAAATCCATTTACGGCTGAAGTTGTCAAAGCAAAACCAACATTTGGTGTTATTGCAGCGATTAATGAAGGATATGTCGGGACGGTTCCTCTAAATGAAGCGTTGAAAAATCGCTTTGTTGTCATTGATGTACCGTACGTTCAAGGGGAGGCATTAAAACGTATTTTACAACAGCAAACGAAGTTAACAAACGAAACGTTATTAAATCGTTTTGTTACATTGTCTGCCGATTTAATTGTTCAAGTGAAGCAAGGATATGTATCAGAGGAAGCAGCATCGATTCGAGCATTAATTGATGCTTGCGATTTGGCGGTGTACATTCCACCACGACGTGCCGTTGAACGAGCGATCGTCGAGAAATTAGAAGACGACAGGGAAAAAGCTGCGGTGCGCAACTTAGCTGAAACGTTGTTTGATGAATGAGGGTGGCTACATGAACCGTTTTATTATGTTTAATGATAAAAAAGTCGATTCTTTTTTGTTTATGGAGCTATCTGATTTAGTGAAAACATTAACAAAAGATGAACAAATGGAACTCGAGTTCGGCTACCAGTCGTATCTTGATCGGCAGCATAAAAAAGTCGTTGTTAGTCATTTTTGGGATAATCGCCCAAAAGAGCAGTACGTATATGGGTTAAAAAGTGATGTATTTTTACGAACGATTGGAAATTTTTATAATACAAATGACAAAGATATTCTTCTTTTTCTTCATCAAATAAAAGCATATGCTATTCCGAGCTTTGCTAAACAGTTGTTTGTATTACTTGAAGATATACGACTGGAAGATATATGTCGGTATGTACGTCCTGGTACAAAAAAAGCGTTTGCTATTCGGAAACATGTATATCGACATTATTTCGAAACACAATGGAATGTAAATATGACAAAAAGTGTTTATACAGATGCGTTGTTTAATTATTTATATTTACTATTAACAGCGGAACAACCTGTACACGATATTTTTCTCCCTGAACGTTTACGTTTAGCTCTCCCATTTGTTGAGCGTGAAATACGAAATGTATATGATGCAAAATCGACCGCGCAAATCGCACGTATTGTACTCACAATACTAGATGTGTTAGATGAATTGTTAGATGCTGATATGCTAAACACGTATTTTCATCTCCCGGAGTATATTTACGTGGAGCAACAAGAAGAGCGGGAGGATATTCGGCGCAAAGATCCATTGAAAAATTATGATGTACTTGATAAAAAGTCGGAAGATGAAAATATTTTTCAAGAGACGATGTATACATGGCATCGTGAAACGAGCGATATGACGAATAGTTTTTTACAGTTTGATCTCGAACAAGGTTCACAGACTGATTTACTTGGGGAAGGGGTTCGGCAAGGAGAAGCGGGAGATCAAGCCCTTGGAATTGTACACGGTTCGTCACAAAAAACGACACGTAATGATTATACACATCTAGAACAACAAGAGCAGCACCAAGGACTTTTTGGGCGTTCAGAGCACGAATACGGAAAAGAAAATCGTTATGTTAAGCCGATATTTGTGGATGCCTTACCACCGACAATCGAACAAATTAAACAGTATGAATGTGACCGCGAAGCTATTGGACCGTATCAAAAAAAATTGACGCAAACAATTGAAAAAGTGCTTGAGCATAAAAAAATACATCCCCGTACAGATTTACATGCAGGGCGTTTAAATAAAAAGCTACTACGCTTTTTTACGGAGGAACATCCGCGTTTATTTTATAAAAAACACGAAACATCTCCGTTGTTAGATGCTGTTTTTGTTTTGCTTGTCGATTGTTCTGCCTCGATGTATGACAAAATGGAAGAAACAAAAAGAGGAATTGTTTTATTCCACGAATCTCTTAAAGCGCTTCGCGTTCCACATAAAGTCGTTGGTTTTTGGGAGGATACGAACGAAGCTACAGCGTCTTATCAACCTAACTATTTTCAAACCGTTATTGATTTTGATGATTCTCTAAGAAAAGATCATGGAGCAAAAATTATGCAATTAGAGCCCCAAGAAGATAACCGCGATGGTTTGGCTATTCGATTAATGACACAAGAGTTACAGAAAAGAAATGAAAAACAAAAATTTTTACTTGTTTTTTCTGATGGAGAACCAGCTGCTTTTGGGTATGATCAAAACGGAATTGTAGATACACACGAAGCAGTGATGGAAGCGAGAAAATTAGGAATTGAGGTAGTGAATGTGTTTTTAGCTAACGGAATGATTACGGAAAGCCAACAAAAAACAATTGAAAACATATATGGGCATTACAGTGTACTCGTTCCAAACGTAGAGCAATTACCAACATTTTTAGCTCCGCTACTAAGAAAGTTATTGTTATACAAATTGTAAAAAACACCCAGCGAAATAGCGGGTGTTTTTATGTTAATCACAAAAAAATTTTTGTTTACAAAAAATTTTTTTGTGAAAAAGATTTTCTTTGAATAGTATGTGAAAAAATAAAGAGATCATTATGATATATGTTTTTGAATAATATATTAAAATAATTTAATTTCAATTTTGTTCCTTTAACGCTGTAAATTGTATTAGTTTTTCTATTTTTTACTATTGACGCATAATTTTAATTTTCAGATAATACTATTACAAGATTAGTAATCTTACTAATTATCTTAATTATTTATTTTTAAGGAGGAAGTGTATGGAGTTCATTAATCAAGTCGTTGGATTTTTAAACAACATTCTCTGGTCTTATGTCATTATCGGTTTGTTGCTTGGTCTCGGTTTGTACTTCACGATCGGGACAAAATTTGCGCAAATCCGTTTGATTGGAGAAATGTTCCGAGTTTTAAAAGAAAAATCTCCTGAAGGAAAAGGGAATACTGAGATTTCTTCACTTCAAGCGTTTTTCATCGGTGCAGCTACACGTATCGGAACAGGTAACGTTGCCGGGGTTGCCATGGCGCTAGCAATCGGTGGTCCGGGAGCGGTATTTTGGATGTGGCTTGTTGCGATTTTAGGTGGGGCGAGCGCGTTTGTCGAAAGCACGTTAGCACAAATTTTTAAAGTGAAAAGCGATGTTGGATTTAAAGGTGGCCCAGGATATTATATGGAAAAACAATTGGGCGCGCGTTGGATGAGCACGATTTTTGCTTTCACAATTATCGCTAGCTTTGGATTAACTTTTAACGCTGTACAAAGTAATACGATTGCCACAGCATTTAAAAACTCATTTAGCTTGAATCCTTATGTAACCGCTTTCCTTTTAGCGGCATTAACAGCGGTAATTATTTTCGGAGGAGTTACACGCATTGCTCGTTTCTCTGAAATTATCGTTCCGATCATGGCGTTTTTCTACATCGGATTAGCATTGTATGTGATGGTGACACACATTACTGAAATTCCAACAGTTATTGCTTTAATTTTCAAAAGTGCTTTCGGTTTAGAACAAGTTGTCGGTGGCGGTATGGGTGCTGCAATTATGATGGGGGTAAAACGCGGATTGTTCTCTAATGAAGCTGGAATGGGTAGTGCGCCGAACGCAGCAGCAACTGCAACTGTATCACATCCGGCGAAACAAGGATTTATCCAAGCGTTAGGGGTATTTTTCGATACATTGCTTGTATGTAGTGCCACAGCATTTATCATTTTATTATCAGATACGTATAAAACAGGTGAACTTGTGGGAATTGAATTAACACAAGCAGCGCTTTCTGAACACTTCGGTTCTTGGGCAGGCATTTTCTTATCGGCAGCTATTTTCATGTTCGCTTTCAGTTCAATTATCGGAAGTTATTACTATGGTGAAGCAAACATTGAATTTATTAGCAAAGGAAAAACAGCATTATTCGTTTACCGTGTACTAGCAATTGGAATGGTTATTTTCGGAGCGCTTGCTAGCTTGCAAATTGTTTGGGATTTAGCTGACTTAGCAATGGCGCTTATGGCGTTAACCAACTTGGTAGCGATCGGTTTACTTGGTCGTATTGCATTTAAAGCACTTGATGATTACATGGCAAAACGGAAACGCGGAGAAGAACCAGTGTTTTACGCTGACGATATCGAAGGATTAAAAGGCGTTGAATGCTGGCCGACTCGTCAAGAAGCACAAGTGAAAAAAGCTGTTGGTAAATAAGTTGAAAAACAAGCCTAAAAGATCTTTTAGGCTTGTTTTTTTACAAACTGCATTGTAAAAGTTTACAATATTGTAACAGTTTCAAGCTTTTTTGTAATACAGATCTGCATTATAATAATAAACGAAATGGATATATAAGATATATAAGTAAGAAATAATAAAATGGAAGGAGGATGTGTATGAAACAGTACATTTTCATTTTTAGCACACACCATCAACAACCAGTCTTATGGGAAGAAGTTATTATTGCAAATGGAATGATGGATGCGTGTATAAAAGCGAAAAAATTATGTCGCCAATATGAACATGAAAAACAAATCCCGATCCGCGTTCAGTACAAAGGTGTTCGCTATTGTAATGAAGATATTGCATAGGCGACATAAGAGGCATAAGAAAGGACGGATCATCTAGTGTTTGTTTCATCATGATACACCGCAGCTGGGTTGCTAACATATTGATAAACAGCCGCGGTTTATATTTTTTCTTATGTCTCAAAAATAAAAGTTTACTTATTTTATGAGATTCGTTTTGTTTAACTTCCTATAATTTATGTTATGTAAACTTAAAAATGAACATGAAAAAAGGCAGGTTTTATTCTGCCCTCTTGTTATTCAGCTTTGGAAAAATAGTATAAAAACCAAACGGCGTGATTTTGTTCATCAGCCGCTGCACGGCGAAATACTTTCTTTATATACGGATTCGTTGTATAATCTGCCATTTCTAAATAAAAATCGACGGTTTGTTGTTCGTCTTGCAACGCCAATTCTAGTCCGCTTTTATAATCATTTGGGCATCTTTCAATCATCTTCGGTTGAGGACGTCTTCCGGTCAAACTCATATAAATATACTCGAACTGCTGGAAATGTTTAATTTCATCCTGTCGAATTTCAAGAATTTGTTTTCTGATATTTTCTTCTTTTGCCAAATTAGCTAATGTTGCATAACAATGAATCGCACTATACTCCCCATTAATGGCTTTTTCAAGGTCTTTTATAAACCTTATATTGTTTTGTTCATTCATGATGAAAGCCCCCCTGTTTTTCCTCATTCTATCGTATGAGCCATTAATGAATGGGTGCATGTTCTTTTCTTATTTTCAAACCTCTCCCCTTTCCGCTATACTGAACAAGTAGTCTTGTGTTTAGGAGGAAAATATAAAATGAAATCACTCGTTCTTGCCGAAAAGCCGAGCGTGGCAAGGGAAATTGCTCGCGTGCTGGGCTGTCGGGAGCAACATAAACATTACTTTGAAGGACCGAAATATATCGTCACATGGGCGCTTGGTCATTTGATTGAGCTGAAAATGCCAGAGCATTATAACCAAGCATATAAAACGTGGCGAATAGAAGATTTGCCGATTATCCCAGAAAAAATGGGCCTCAACATCATTCGACAAACAAGCCATCAATTTCGCGCTATCGAAGCACTAGCAAAACGACAAGACATTAAAAACTGCATCATCGCTACCGACGCTGGACGGGAAGGCGAACTCGTCGCACGGTGGATTTTAAAAAATATCCAATGGAAAAAACCGCTCCTTCGCCTTTGGATTTCGTCTCAAACCGATCAAGCGATTCGCGACGGGTTTCAACATTTAAAACCAGGAAAACAATTTGATCGCTTATATGAATCAGCTGTTTGCCGTGCAGAAGCAGATTGGCTGATTGGATTAAATGTGACGAGAGCGTTAACGACCAAATACAATGAACCCCTTTCCGCAGGTCGTGTCCAAACGCCGACGCTTGCGATGATAATGGAGCGGGAAAAAGAAATTCAGTCGTTTAAACCGGTGCCATATTGGACCATTCATGCGAACATTGGATCTGTGGCCGCCACTTTAGAGCGAAACGGAGAAAAGCGAATATTTTCGAAAGAAACAGCGGAACAGCTATATGAAAAACTAAAAAACAAGCAAGCAACCGTTATTTCTGTCGAACGAAAAGCAAAAAAAGAAGCGCAACCACTCCCTTACGACTTAACCGAATTACAGCAGGAAGCAAACAAGCGATTTGGCTTTTCCGCGAAAAAAACGTTAAGCGTGTTACAACGGCTATATGAGCAGCATAAACTCGTCACCTATCCGCGCACCGATTCGCGCTACTTAACGATCGATATGGAAAACACGATGTTTGATCGACTAGAGGCAATGAAATCTGGGGATGTAGACGAAATTGCTCCGCTTTTAAAACACAAAGGGAAGGTAGTAGCTCGACGGGTATTTGATAATGAAAAAGTAACAGACCATCATGCGATTATTCCGACGGAAGAGCGACTTGATATCGATAAGCTTTCTGCCGATGAACGAAAACTATATGACTTAATTGCTCGTCGCTTTTTAGCTCTTTTTTATCCAGCTTGCGAATACGAAACGATTCATGTTGTTTTTGATATCGCTAACGAAGCATTTGTCGCACGCGACACACGAGTAGTGAACGCAGGGTTTCGTCGCGTTTTAGAAAAGCAAGAGGAGAAAGAGGCTTTCCCTACTTTTACGAAAGGGCAAACGGTTTCTGTTCGGTTAGAGAAAAAAGAGGCGCTAACAGAACCTCCCCTTCGCTACTCGGAAGCCGATCTTTTGTCACAAATGGAAAAATACGGGCTAGGTACACCAGCGACGCGCGCCGACATTATTGAACGCCTCGTCGAAACAGAAGCAGTCGAGCGAAAAAACGGGCGGTTTTATCCGACACTGAAAGGAAAACAATTAATTGAACTTGTAAATGAGGAATTAAAATCGCCACAGTTGACGGCAAAGTGGGAAAAAGAATTAGAAGCAATCGCCCGCGGAAACGGTGACCCGAAAGCTTTCCTTCAAAACATCCGCAAGCAAACGGAGCGGTTGGTAGCGGAAATAAAACGAAGTGAACGAACGTATCGCGCTCATAATTTAACTGGCTCGATGTGTCCAGAGTGCGGGTCGTTTTTAAAAGAACGGTCGACAAAGGAAGGACGCATGCTCGTATGCTCGAATATGGCATGCCGATTCCGAAAACGAAAAGATCCAAAGCTTTCTAACCGACGCTGTCCACAATGTAAAAAGCGGATGGAAATTCATGAAGGAAAAGCAGGTGTCTACTTTCAATGCCGCCCTTGTAATGTCATCGAAAAAGCCGAAGAACAGAAAAAAGCGAAACTCGGATATAAGGAACGAGCGTTACTGAAAAAATATAGTGCTGACAATGATTCGTTTGGCACGAGTTTAGGTGATTTGTTAAAGCAAGCGTTAAATAAGAAAGAAAAGTAAAGCCGCTTCCATCTGGAAGTGGCTTATCCTGCGCAACAAGATAATTTTCCGACATCTTGGTCAAACGTTAACGCTGCGAGTTTTAATCCTTCTGCCATCGTTACATACGGAGCAAGCGTTTCACGAAGGTCGTCGATAGTTAAGCCGAATTTGACTGCGAGTGTCGCTGTATAAATGACTTCCCCTGCATGTTCTGCCACCACGTGAGCGCCTAATAATTTCCCTGTTTTTGCATCCGCGACTAATTTAAAAACACCGGTCGTTTCGTGATTCACAATTGCTCGTGGGACAGCTTCTAACGGTAAAACAGACGTTTTTACTTCGTATCCGCTTTCTTTTGCTTGCTGTTCCGTTAGCCCTACCGTGGCGACCGCTGGAGAACTAAACGTAACAGCTGGGATGGTGTCAAGCTGAATTTTTTTCTTTTGTCCGCCAATCGCGTTTGTTGCGGCGATCATTCCTTCGTATGCGGCGACATAAACAAATTGTGGACCAAGCGTGACATCCCCTGCCGCGTAAATATGCGAATTTGTCGTTTGTAAATAATCATTGACAATAATTTCACCACGTGAACCGGTTTTCACTCCAGCTGCTTCCAAACGCAACGCCTTAGCATTCGGTGTTCTCCCAGTAGCAATGAGCAACTCATCCGCTTCGACTACTTGTTTTTTTCCATCGATTTCGATATATATTTTTTTCACATTTCCGTCTTGTTCAATGCGTTCAAAGGACACTCCTGTGAGAAGGCGGATGCCTTGATTCGTGAGCGCTTCTGTCATTGCTTCGGAGATTTCTCGATCGTACGTTTTTAATAGCCGTTGGCTTCGTTGCATCAACGTAACGTCAGAACCAAAACGATGAAACAGTTGCCCAAGTTCGATACCAATATAACCAGAACCGATGACCGCTAGTCGTTTCGGTACTTCTTTTCGTTCGAGTAGCGTCGTGCTTGTCACGTAATCCACATCCGCAAGTCCAGGGATATTCGGGATGGCCGAAGAAGCACCTGTGGCAATAAGGAAGCGGCCCGCTGATAATTTTTTCCCATTGACTTCTACTGTGTTTTCGTCGACAAATGCCGCTTCCCCTTGAATAAGCGTAAATCCGTATTCGTCGATGAGATTTACATATTTCGTTTGGCGTAAGTATTGGACTAATTCATTTTTTTGCTCGATTAATGCGGCTAAATTCACATCTCCTGCAGACGTATGCAGCCCAGCGAACGGAGGATTTTTCGCAAGGAAGTTAATTTCCCCTGCCCGGAGCAGCGTTTTCGAAGGTACACAACCGATATTTACGCATGTCCCTCCTACCGTTCCTCGTTCGATCATCGCTACTTTTGCGCCATATTTTCTTGCCTCGATCGCCGAGGCAAAAGCGGCCGCGCCGGAGCCGATGATGATGTAGTCATATGTTTCCTCTGCTTTTTCCACTGCTTCTATTGGTTCGTAACCAGCTGCCGCTATGGCTTGTTTTGCCGCTTCTATATGAGTAGGAGAAAGTTTACATACCGCTTCCCCGCGGCGAAAACTAACATGAATGTGTTTTGCGCCCATTTGTTCAAGAATAGAAGCAATGTGTTTTGCACAGCTTGGACACGTCATCCCTTTGATATGCATCGTATACGTTTTCATGGTACTCATTCCTCCTCAATCAATGACTCAATAATCGGGCACTCATATAATGCTTTTTCGTCCGGGCATCGATGTTGTAAGTCTTGTAGCACTCGTTCCATTCGCTGCAAGTCTTTGATTTGCCTTTGCAATTGGTTTCGTTTTTTCGATACAAACTCATACATATTTGCACATCTTTCTTTATCTTGATCGACAACGCCAAGCAGTTGATGAATTTCTGTTAACGAAAATCCGAGCTGTTGCAGACGTTTAATGAATTGGATGCGGTTCACTTCTTTTTCTGAATATAAGCGATATCCTGCTTCTGTGCGAGCAGGTGGCAAAAGCAACTTCCTGCGCTCATAATAGCGGATCGTTTCTTTATTCACTCCACATTGTTTTGCTAGCTCGCTAATTCGATACATATGAATCCCCTCCTACTCAAGTATAAACCTTGGACTATAGTACGTAGTCAAGAGAGTAAACTATTGACAACAGATGAAAAGTTCGAGATAATCAGACATAAGAACATACATTCGTTCGTCATAAAGGAGTGGGCTTATGGATCAAAAAATTGTGACATGTCTTATGTTTTCAGGGCAGGCAGAAGAAGCGATTCGTTTTTATACGTCCGTTTTTTCTCCAGCGGAAATCGAACAAATTGTGCCTCAAGAAAACGGAATAATGTTTCACGCAACGTTTCGATTAAAAGGGCAACGGTTAATGGCGATTGATAATCACATTGACCATCATGAGTTTACGCCTGCGATGTCGCTATGTGTCACGTGTGATACGGAAGAAGAAATTGACCGTGTTTTTGAACGGCTCTCTCAATCAGGAAAAGTGCTCGTGCCCCTAGGTTCCTATCCATTTAGCAAGAAATTCGCCTGGGTGGAAGACCAATATGGAGTATCATGGCAACTTTCGCTTGGCTAGACGAAAAAAGCTGTTGGGCTTGTTCCAACAGCTTTTTTATCTCATCCGTTTCTGCATCCACACTTGTTTGACGGTTGTTTGAAAGCCGATTTCTTTTAAAAGTGAGTAGGTGGGCGACGAATAAGTAATCGGTATGTTTGCTACTACTTTCACGATCTCGTCTGGACAATTACTAAACACTTTTGTAAGCAAAAGCCGAAGGATATGTTCTTTGTCGTTTCTTTCGGGGGAAGCTTCGCACTGAAATAAAATCGTTTTTTCATGCTTGCCTTTCTGATCAAAAACGCGGCGATAATATGCGTAACCGATGTCGCATCCCCGTTCGTCTTTTACAAGAAGTGCTTCGCCATTTTTGGCGCTTTGCCATTGCGTTTGCCACGGATGTAGCCCTTTATAAAACGAAAGATGGCTTACTTGTTGTGGAATAGTGACCTCCACTTGAAATGGTTCGGCGTCTAGTAAATGTGGCATCGCTTTTTGAAACTGCAAATATTCGAGTTCATCCACGATGTCGTATCCTAACTTTTTATATAACGAAATGGCTCGCTCGTTTTCGCTAATCGCTTCCAATGTCGCAAGCTCGACGCCTGCCTGTTGGTATATGTTAAGTGTTGCTTCCATGAGCGCTTTTCCAACCCCTGTTTTTCGAAATGCAGGCGCTACTCCTGTGCCTCCGTTCCAAGCCATTAAAGTTTCTTGAAATTCACGAATGCCGTTTAGCACGATTCCAACGGGTTCCCCATGTTGAAAAGCAATAATAGATAACAAAGGAGAAAGCTCTTCCCCTACCAATCGATGCAAAAAGCTTTCTATCGTCAGTTGAATCGGAAAATAATACCCTTCAAATCCAGCGTTCCAAGCACGTACCGCTTCTTCTAACGTACATTCCGATAATCGTTTTATTTGTAGCATAGTCCCTCCATCATGCCGTAATATTTTCTTTCGACGGTGTTTTTTTGTTCCCCTCTTCCACCGTTAAAGAGGCTCTTATTGTTATTTATCATGAAACTGTTTTATGAAAAGTCGTTCCCACCACTTCCATGGCAGCCAGTTTTTCAATCGGAGCATCCATTTGACTCCTCTACCGACAGGATAACGTAAACGGGGAGTTGGAGATTGAACGACTTTTACAATTTGATCAATGACTTCGTCAGGAGGAGGTGCAGTTTTGGCGATCCGATTCACATGCTGCAAAATCGTTTTCATCTCTTTTGCGTACGGTGAATCTGAACGAACGGATCCCCCTTGTTGAAGCCCTTTGGACCAAATATTCGTTTTGTACGAACCTGGCTCGATTAAGACGACATACACCCCGTGTGGCAACATCTCTAGACGGAGTGACTCGCTAAATCCTTCAACAGCAAACTTAGAGGCAACATACGGTCCCAGCGACGGAAAACCAATCTGACCGCTAATACTACTAATGTTAATGATTTTGCCACTGTGCTGCGCTCGCATTACGGGTAATACCGCTTTGGTGACCGCAACTAATCCGAAAACGTTCGTCGCAAATTGCCGCTCCCACTCCTCAAGAGCGAGTTCTTCCACAAAACCACCAACAGCAAATCCTGCATTGTTAACTAATACGTCGATTCGTCCGTAGCGATTGATGACATCGCTCACGACCGATTCCGCTGCGGCGAAATCAGTAACATCAAGAGGCGCTACCTCAATCTGGTCCCAAACGCCTGCTTTATGTGCCGCTGCTTCAAGCATTTCCTTATTTTCTATGTTCCGCATTGAAGCGATTACTCGATACCCTTCTCTAGCAAGCGCGATGCTTACAAGCAGTCCAAATCCACTCGATGCACCTGTTACTAGCGCGACCGATGGAAAGTTTTTCACCTTATTTCCTCCCTTGCTGTTATTTAAACACACGATTTAGATTCCCCACCATTATGCGCTGATGGAGATCGTCTTTTTCTTGTCTTGTTGTTCCTTTCCCATGGCAACGAGCATAGCGCCGCTTAACACAATCAGTCCACCGATCATTTGCATAAAGGACATACGTTCCTGCAAAAAGACCATTGATAGAAGAAATGTTATTACTGGCTCCAGCATACTTAAAATTGCTGCTTTTGTTGGACCGATCATATTCATTCCAGAAAAAAACGCCAGAATCGCTAAAACGCTCGAAACGAACGATGTTCCGATAACCGAAATCCATCCTTTCGCGTCAAATTGAAAATGTAACGTTCCCACACTGATTCCCCATACAAAAAAAGAAAATGCGGCAAAGAGCGCGATGTAGGCGCTTGCTGTCATCGGTGGAACGTGTGCCGTCACTTTATTTCCAACAATAATGTAAATGGAGTAAATGACCGCTGCTCCAATAGCTAACGCGATGCCAAGCGGCTGAATCTTTCCTTCGGGAGCCCCTAACACAAGCAACATACCCGAAAAAGAGATTGCCATCGCTACCATGGTTCGCTTCGTCAGCTTTTCTTGGTTGATGAAAAACGAAAAAATGGCGACAAATATCGGGTTTAAATACAACAATAAAGCAGCGAGTGATGACGGAATGTACTTTACCGCATGAAAATAAAACGAAGATTGCATCATATAGAAAATGCCACCAAGTAAAAATAGATAAAATAGCTGGGACCACGATACTTTCGCGTTTTTCTTTGTGAACCATACATACATAAAAAAGAACAGAGCAGCCAAGGCAAAACGTAAAAACAACAATGTCGTGACATTGACGCCACTATTGTATGCATGCAATGCAAAGATTGGAATGAACGCAAATCCGGTTGCTGATAACAATACGAGCCCGTAGCCTTTCCACATGTTTCTTGCACCTCAAATATGATTATTCTTTACAACAGTCATATGTTCGCTCCTTTTTTGATGAGAGAAAACACCATTTTTTCTTGTTTGCTGTAAATATTAAGTAAAATGCCACTAAAGACAAACACCGCCCCAATAATATGAATAGATGTCAGATGTTCATTAAAAAATATCGTTCCCATCACGGTAGCAGAAATAGGCATGACATTAATGAAAACGGAGGCAGTTGAGGCACCTACTTTTTGGATGCCATTATACCACCAAACGAAGCTCATTGCCGAAACAACAATAGCAACGTATAAAACGCTCAACCAAACATCCCATCCGCTAGCTTCGATGGATGCAAAGGAAGTGTAATATAGCGCAAACGGTGCTAAAAATAGTGTTCCAAAACCTGTTGCATATGTTGTCGCTGCAAGAGGACTAAACTTTTTCATCGCAATTTTTCCAATGACAGAGTATGTACTCCAACTAAAACATGCTCCTGCGAGCACAAGATCAATTGGGGCAACACCGATCTCAATAAGAACAGACGGATGACCATTTGTAATGATGTATACCGCTCCAAATAAAGCTAGCAACATGCCAAATATACTTCTGGTGTTCAATTTTTCCTTCAAAAATAGCGCAGATAACAATGTAATTAATGGTGCATTGACGGCAATAACTAATGAGCTTTTGACGATCGGTGCATATTTCGTTGCGATAAAAAAGAAAATGTTATATAAAAAGACTCCCGTTAGTCCGAGAAGTGCTAACGTCATCCAGTCTTTTTTGGTTGGCGTTGACCTATTTGGTTCTTTCCAATATAGTAATGGAAACAAAATCAAACTCGCGCCGAAAAAGCGGAAAAAAGCAACCGAAACAGGATGTAAAGTCGTCGTCGCGATTTTTCCGGCAACGAAGGCACCTCCCCAGATGGTAGCGGTTAAAAACAAAAATATATATGTTTTTATTTTAGTTAACATGAAGCAGCCCCCCTCTTTTATCCTTGTATTTCTGTTATAATCAATTTTACAAGTCATTGGTCATAGGTGTTATTGATAATAATTGATATTGTTTATCGATATTTTTGATGAGGAGTGGAGTGGGAAAAGTATGAATCTTCATTATTTGCATACATTTCGTGAAGTAGCGAAATGGAATAGTTTTACGAAAGCTGGTGAAATGTTGGGGTACGCCCAATCGAGTGTGACAACACAAATCAAAAAGTTAGAAGAGGAATTTGGGGTTGTTTTGTTTGAACGTTGGGGTGGGAAAATTAAACTAACATCTGCCGGATTGGAACTGCTTGAATATGCAAATAAGATTGTTAGTTTGATTGATGAAGCAAAGCAAAGTCTTTCCGAACAAACAGACTTCGCTGGGAGCTTATCGATCGGCACGATCGAGTCGGTCGCCGGGTTTTATCTCCCCCCTTATTTACAAGCATTTAAGCAAAAGTATCCGAGAGTAAATTTGCTGTTGCAACAAAATATTTGTAATCGACTTGTCAAAGGAGTGAAGGAAGGGAAATATGATTTAGCTATTATTCTAGATGAGGAACAAGAAGATCCAGATTTAAATGTTACTGTGATTAAACAAGAGCCGCTAGTTCTTGTTGCTAAGCCCGACCATCGTTTAGCCCAATTAGATAAAGTGGATATACGTATGTTAGGTGATGAAAAGCTTATTGTGACTGAACAAGGATGTAGTTATCGAGAAGTCATTGGAAATTTGTATCGTAATCATAGTATTCGTTTTGAATACACGATTGAATTAGGCAGTATTGAGGCAATTAAACGCTGTGTCGCTTATGGACTTGGTATCGCTTTTTTGCCGCTCATGGCGGTAGAGTCCGAAATAGCCAAAGGGAGTTTAGTCCGTATTTTTCTGCCAGAGGCGGATATGCATCTCTCCCTTCAACTTATATATCATCGTAAAAAATGGTTGTCACAATCAATGAAACAATTGGCAAGTCTTTTAGTTGAAAAGATTTAAGAAAAGACAAACGAGGAGACATTTCTTCTTCGTTTGTCTTTTCAAGTTTACATAATAAGATTATGTTATTCAATCGAAAGGGAACAATGTTTTACTCTCCTGTCTCCGCAAATCGTTTAATTCGCTCCCCGATTTCATTGCGAACGCGTTGGAAAACAGCCCATTTTTCTTCTTCCGTTCCTTCTGCTTTCGCTGGATCGTCAAACCCCCAATGTACGCGTTTCACGTGCGGTGGCGTAACTGGGCAATGATCAGCCGCATGTCCACATAATGTAACGACTAAATCAGCTTTGTTTAAAATTTCTGGATCGATGATATCAGATGTTTGGCTCGAAATATCGATCCCTACCTCTTTCATCGCTTTCACGGCGTTTGGATTTAAACCGTGAGCTTCAATGCCAGCGCTATATACTTCCCATTCGTCTCCAAGATATTTTTTAGCCCATCCTTCGGCCATTTGGCTACGGCAAGAGTTTCCTGTGCATAAGAAATAAATTACCTTTTTCATCGCAATCGACTCCTTTTAATGAATAATAAGTAACCATCCATATAACCCAACGAGAGTAATAAATAATGTAGGGATAGTTAAAATAAAGCCGTTTTTAAAATAAGTACCCCACGTAATTTTTACTCCTTTTGTCGACAGTACGTGCAACCAAAGAAGAGTAGCAAGTGAACCAATCGGTGTAATTTTTGGTCCTAAGTCGGATCCGATCACATTGGCATAAATAAGCGCTTCGCGAATGATTCCTGTCGTATTTGTATCAGCGATAGCTAGCGCATCAATCATAACCGTTGGCATGTTGTTCATTATAGAAGATAAAATAGCTGCGATAAAGCCCATGGCAATTGTCGCAACAAACAATCCTTCATTTGCTGCCATTTCAATTAAGTCAGCCAAAATGGTTGTCAATCCTACATTACGCAATCCATACACGACAACATACATTCCGATGGAGAAAAACACAACAGCCCAAGGTGCTCCTTTTAATATTTGTTTGACATGTACAGCGGGACTACGTCTCCCCATCCATAAAAACAATAATGTCACAGCACCAGCAATAAACGATACAGGGATGTTTACAAATTCACCGACAAAATAACCGATGAATAAAGCAGTAAGAACGATCCATGACAATTGAAACATGCGCACATCTTTAATCGCTTCGTATGGTTGTTTAACATGTGATGAGTGATAACGTTTCGGAATATCTTTTCGAAAGTATAAATACAGCACCCCGATGCTCGCTGCGAGTGAGAAAAAGTTTGGAACGATCATTCGGGATGCATATTCACCAAAACTAATACGGAAAAAGTCCGCAGATACAATATTGACAAGATTGCTGACGACGAGCGGCAACGACGTCGTATCAGCGATAAATCCGCTTGCTAAAATAAATGGCAGTACGTTTCGCTCATCAAATTGTAATGCGCGCACCATAGCTAATACGATTGGCGTTAAAATAAGCGCTGCTCCATCGTTAGCGAAAAAGGCAGATACGAGCGCTCCGAGGATTGAAACAAATATAAACATGCGCACTCCATGACCTTTGGCAACACGTGCCATATGTAACGCTGCCCATTCGAAAAAGCCAATTTCATCCAAAATTAAAGAAATAATAATAATTGCGATAAAAGCAAGTGTCGCGTTCCAGACGATGCTCGTTACATCGATGACATCTTGAACATCAACAACCCCAACGAGCAATGCTAATACTGCACCACCACATGCAGACCAACCAATTGATAAATTGCGTGGTTGCCAAATGACAAATACAAGTGTCACGAGAAAAATCAATAATGCGAGAATCACAGAAAGCAAAAAACCACTCCTCTCGTTTATTCGCAAACCATGCGTATTCCTTTTTGCGCGAGTCGATCAATTTCTTCTCTCTGGTTCGGCACATGAGCTAAAATACTTTGAATAAGTGGGTAGCACACGTGTTGTTTGTTGAGTGAATAAAATACCCATTGTGCTTTTTTCGTTTCTTTCACTAAACCGTTGTCTTTTAATTTGCGTAAATGTTGGCTAATGGCTGGTTGGCTCATTTGTAATATGTCGACAAGTTCACATACACAACAATCAGTTTCATTTAATATAGCCGTAATTGTTAATCTTGTTTTATCTCCTAATAGTTTTAAAATCGTTGCAGTTTCTTCGATGTGATACATATACCTCCCTCCCTTATCCATTTATCATTATATAATTATATACTTATATAAGACAAGTAAAGATTTTGTAAAGATGAAAAGAGTCGATCTATTGATCAACTCTTTTCACACAAAACTAGTCGTCATCTACCGTCCATGTGATATTCGTTTTTGTTTGTTGTTTCATTTTTCATTCTCCTTTCATCACATATTTTTCCGAATTACAAAATGCAAATTAAAACAATTGATACATTGAACATTTACGATCCATCATCTCTTCTTCAACTTGACGAATGAGCTGTTCTCGCTCTATTTCTTCAGCTGTCCATATTCGTCGTTGAATGGAAATCGTTAAAAAAAATAAATGAAATTTCATGATTTGTTCACCCCCTTTCAATAAAAAATCCGCAAGGCAGAATCCCTTTGCGGATAGAACACAAAAAACCGCAGGGAATAGATCCTTCCCTGCGGTATGCGATCATTTGTAAAGAAGTTCACATCGGAAGGGCGGACCAATCTTGCTTTGTTTAATTGGGTAATATACTACTGTCATTGTTGTCATGGTCCTTCCCTCCTTACAAAATCAATTTATATAGTAAATTATATACACAAAAAGATAAGTTTGTAAATACTTAATAAAAAATTTTCCAAACAAACCACAAAGATATGTATATGAAAGAAAACAAAAGGTATGCTGGGATAAATGTATTATTTTTTTCTTTTATAAGCATGTGTGATATATTTTTGCTTGTACTATGTATGACATTTGAATACGATCCAAAAGGTCATGTAGAGAAAGGAGCGTTTTATGGAACGCACAGAGGTATATGTTTTATCTGGTTTTCTTGGAAGTGGAAAAACAACATTATTAAAGCGGCTGTTACAATATGAAAAAGAACATGGACGGAAAGTTGCTGTTGTTATGAATGAAATCGGCCAAGTGTCGATTGATTCACATGTTGTTTCAGAAGATACTATGTTAAGCGAGTTATTAAGCGGATGTGTATGTTGTACAATTCAAGATCAATTTGAAGTAGAGCTTTATTCGCTTCTTCAGCAACATCGATTAGATGTGATTTATATTGAAACAACAGGGGTAGCGCATCCGGTTGAAGTACTTGATGCGTGCATGTCACCATTATTTGCTGATCGCATTCAAACGAAAGGCATCATCACGACTGTTGATGCAATCCGCTGGATAAATCGTGACCAACTTTCCATTCCGCTACAAATGCTATTAAAAGAACAAATTCGTCATGCAGATGTCTTAATTGTAAATAAAACCGATGAATTACGTCCCGATGAACAAGCAAAATTGTCTTTTGAATTACAAGCAATCAACAGCGAAGCACGTACCATTTTCACAACGTTTTCTAACGTTCGCATGGATGATATACACTCATTTTCCCGTCGTATGCAAAACGAGCATAAGCAGGTGAGTATTGAACGATTACGCATTCAAACGTATGTCCACACATTTACAAAACCAATTGATTTAGACATGTTCGAACAATGGGTACGACAGCTACCCGATACAATTTATCGCATGAAAGGATTTTTACGCTTTACTCATACAAGCGGAATTTACTCGTTTCAGTATGCGTATGGTACGCCGTTGTATATGAAAGAAGAGATGAACGTACCGTTACATTTTGTTATTATCGGAGAACAACTCGATAAACAAAAATTAAAACATGAACTCGATAACATACAAAAAGGAGAAGGATAAAAATCCCTCTCCTTATTACTTTCGCCCAAAATCTGCTTTAATTTCTCCCCATTGCTCCGTTTCCCATTTCATAATTTCATTCGTATAACGGTGCGTACGCAACCATGCTTCTGCGCGTTCAATAAGTTGCCAAACACGTTCTGTTTCAGCGATGCGGTCGAGCGTTGTATTCGCTTTTTTTCCTTTTACCCATTTTATAGCTGTAACAGAATCAGAATAAATCGGCCAGTTTTTGTTTTGTTGTTGTAGCCATGCTAACCCGTGTACAATGGCTAAAAACTCACCGATGTTGTTTGTTCCAATCATCGGTCCGACATGAAACAATTGTTCTCCTGTTTTCGTATGTACACCTCGATATTCCATCCATCCTGGATTTCCACTACATGCCGCATCCACACAGATGCTTTCTTCCACATAATTCGTTGAGTATGTTTTATTTTTTTTCGTACAGTTTGCCATCGGACCAGAGGAAAATGCTTGTTCCGCTTCTTCTTTAGATGAAAATGAGCGATATTTTGCTCCTGGAATACCAATTACATATTGTTTACACTCGTCCCAAGAAGAAAAAATACCTGTTTTCGCCCCTTGCCAAACAACATAATATTTTTTCAATATGTCACATCCTCGCAAATCGGAATAAAAAAACAAAGTTGAAGATAACAAAGAAGGAATGAAAGAGGAGATATGGCGGAGGAGGGGGGATTCGAACCCCCGCGGGCTTTGACACCCCTATCGGTTTTCGAGACCGACCCCTTCAGCCAGACTTGGGTACTCCTCCGTATGGTGGGGTGCCAAAGAAATTATAGCGAAAACATGATTTTTCGTCAATTATCTTTTTTGTTTTGTTTGAGTCAAGACTTTGTGGGAGATTTTTTTCTCGACCGATTTTATTGGTTATATATGGTTTTATGGACTTGTTTCATGTAAGCGCTTTTAT
>NZ_JACHES010000005.1:8247-212672 GCF_014201585.1 Anoxybacillus tengchongensis | reverse complement strand
TTTTTCATCTATTTTGCTTACATATCGGACAGGTTCCTGATTATACCAAATCAGGAACCTGTCTTTTTTTCTCCCACAAACATTTTACTCATACCACTTTTTTGCGTACATGTTGATAATAAAAAGTAGAATGACGTAAGGAGAAGAAAAGATGAGACACGAACTTGAAATTGAATTTAAAAATATGTTAACGGCTGAAGAATTTTCTCGGTTTACACATGCGTTTGCAGTGCGTGATGATGAATGGAACGTGCAACAAAATTATTATTTTGACACCCCTGACTTTCAATTGAAACAACAAAAAAGCGCATTACGCATTCGTTTAAAAAACGGCACATATACATTAACATTAAAACGACCATATGAAGACGGGCTGTTAGAAACGCATGAACCGTTAACGAACGAAACAGCGACAGCACTTATTTCGGGCGCAAAGTCACTTGAAGGCGACATCGCAAACATATTGCAGTCGCTTCATATTGACCCGACAGCGATCGTTTGCTTTGGAGCGCTAACGACTCGCCGCGTCGAACGACCTTATAAAAACGGCACGCTCGTCTTTGACCTTAGCGAATATATGAACGTGGCTGACTACGAAATCGAATACGAAGCGAGCGAGCGAACCGAAGGAGAAAAGGCGTTTTCAGCGCTGTTACAGTCGTTTCATATTCCAAAGCGACAAACGAAAAATAAAATTGAACGATTTTACGAAGCTAAATACGAAACGGAGCGATCGTCATGAACGTGCAACAAATCAAATTGCTTTTAGAGCTACAAGCGTTGCAACATTTGCAAGGAAAAAAAGAAGGAACGACAACCTCGTTTCACGATCTTTTTCGCGAGTTGTTAGCACCCGAAACAAATGAAGGGACAGAAACGATACGTCCGTCACTTCCAATAATGACAAGCGACGAAACGAACGCGCCAACATATAAAACAAATGAAACGAACGCACCTTTTCAAAAACATACCATTCATCAATGGATTGACGAAGCCGCTACCAAATATGATGTCGATCCGAAACTGATTTATGCGGTCATTCGTCATGAGTCGAATTTTAATCCGCAAGCAAAAAGTCGTGTTGGCGCGATGGGACTTATGCAGTTAATGCCGAGCACGGCGCGCATGTTAGGGGTAAAAGACGCCTTCGATCCACAACAAAACATTGAAGGTGGGACGAAATATTTACGTCAACTTCTCGATCGGTATGACGGCAATATCGCGCTGGCGCTTGCCGCATATAACGCAGGACCAGGCAATGTCGAAAAACATGGAGGCATTCCACCGTTTCGTGAAACGATGAACTATGTAAAAAAAGTGATGCAAACGTACTATTCCACAAGTCACATCGTTTGAGATGAAACAAAGTCATTGTTACAATATTGATATATTTCGGCAAAGGAGTTTTTCATATGTTTCAATCCCCTTATGAAGCGATTGGAGGCGAACAAGTTATCGCCAAGCTCGTCGATGCATTTTATGAACGGGTAGCGAAACATCCCGACTTGTCGCCTATTTTCCCAAAAGATTTAACAGAGACGGCGCGAAAACAAAAGCAATTTTTAACGCAATATTTAGGCGGACCACCGCTTTATACAGCTGAACACGGACATCCGATGTTGCGTGCGCGCCATTTGCCTTTTCCGATTACGCCAACGCGCGCAAAAGCATGGCTTGCCTGTATGCATGAGGCGATGGATGAAATCGGACTAAACGGGCCTGTTCGTGATGAATTGTATCAACGGCTCATTTTAACTGCTCAACATATGATTAATACACCAGAGGACGAGCGAAAGGAGCATGAAGGTGAATGGTAAGCAAGAAGGAACGACAAAACAACTAGAAATTTATTTATTTGTCGATCCTCTCTGCCCAGACTGCTGGGCGCTTGAGCCTGTGTTAAAAAAGTTATGGATCGAATACGGACAATATTTTACGTTACGTCACGTCTTAACCGGCCAACTCGATCGACTCAATGGCGTAAATTACAAACGAATTGATCGACATGCATCGCGCATCGGCATTGCTTGTGAAGACCGGGTGTTTCTTGAAACACCGCTACCGATTCCATATGTTGCATCGCTCGCTGTGAAAGCAGCGGAATTGCAAGGGCGACAAGCAAGCATTCGCTTTTTACGTCAACTACAAGAAATTGTATTTATTCAAGGCAAAACGATTACAGAGACAGACACGCTCATTCAATGCGCTATTGCTGCTGGTTTAGATGTGCAAGAATTTATAAATGACTTATCTTCACCAAGTGCAGTCAAGGCGCTTCAATGCGACTTAAAAATTCGTGCGGAAATGGACGTTCGTGAAGTTCCGACGCTCGTCTTTTTCAACGAAAATATTGAAGATGAAGGCATTAAAATCTCAGGCTGTTATCCGTACGACGTGTATGTCGACTTAATCCATGAAATGCTCGGGTTTCATCCTCAACCATCTCCGCTTCCACCAATTGAACAGTTTTTACATCACGCTCAATTCGTTACAACCGATGATATTGCGATGGTGTACAACATCCCGCACAGCAAAGCTGAATGTGAATTAAAAAAATTGCGTCTAAAACAAAAAGTGGAGAAAATCGGCTCATTTTGGCGCTGGATCGGATAAAGAAAAAGGACTCGGGGGATGCCGAGTCCTTTTTCTTTGTCATAAAGACAACAAAGGGGATGGGAGAAATTTTTCACGGTCAAACAAAGGGGTATAAGTTTGTTTGATTGTGATTCACTTCACGTTTATATATTAACAAATCCCTTCATGTCTTGACAAGTGTTTTGTTTACTTGTTCACACATTTGTCATAATTATTTTCTTTCTTGCTTACTATGAATAAATAAGGGGGGATTCGATGTTTGTCGCACATATCATTTGGATTATTGTCGCACTTATCATTCACTTTTTCGCATTAATGCGCTTATTTCCATTATTCATATCTATTCCGTTTTTATTTCTTTCTTTCTTTTCCTTCTTCACTTATTTGAACAACCGCCATCGCTTTCGCGGATTTCATTGAAAAAAGGCGACGCACGGTCGCCTTTTACAATAGTTGCTCGAGTTGTTGTAATTTTTGTTCAAACACTTGACACGCCTGTTCAATCGGCTCTGGAGATGTCATGTCAACCCCTGCTTTTTTCAACACTTCAATCGGATAATCGGAGCTTCCTGCTTTTAAAAACTCAATGTAACGCTCGACCGCTGGTGTACCTTCTTCTAAAATTTGTTTGCTTAATGCGGTCGCTGCGCTAAATCCTGTCGCATATTGATACACATAATAGTTGTAATAAAAATGCGGAATGCGCGCCCATTCTAAACCGATTTCCTCATCGATGACAATGCCATCGCCGAAATATGTTTTGTTTAGCTCATAATATTTTTCCGTCAATACTTGCGCCGTCAGCGCCTCACCGTTTTGCACCATCTCGTGAATCATATGTTCAAACTCCGCAAACATCGTTTGACGAAACACAGTGCCACGGAATGTTTCTAAATAATGGTTTAATAAATATAACCGCTTTTTCTCATCATCGATCGTTTGTAATAAATAATCGTTCAATAGCGCCTCGTTGCACGTCGATGCAACTTCAGCGACGAAAATCGAGTAGTTTCCGTACGGATACGGTTGATATTTGCGCGTATAATAACTATGCACGGAATGACCAAACTCATGCGCAAGCGTAAATAGGTTGTTCACATTATCTTGCCAGTTCATTAAAATGTATGGATTCGTTCCATACGAACCAGACGAATACGCTCCGCTTCGTTTGCCGCGCGTTTCTTGCACATCGACCCAACGATGATCAAATCCTTCTTTGACAATCGCAATATATTCATCACCTAGTGGCGTAAGCCCTTTTAACAATATGTCTTTCGCTTCTTCATACGTCACTTTCATATCGGCTTGTTTCACAAGCGGTGTATACAAATCGTACATATGCAACTCATCTAGCCCTAACACGCGCTTGCGCAATTGAACGTAACGATGCAAAAGCGGCAAATAACGATGAATCGTTTCAATTAAATTGTCGTACACCGCTTCAGGAATTTGATTTTTACTTAATGCGGCCTCGCGCGCTGAGCGATAATTGCGAACGCGCGCAAAAAAAGTATTGCGCTTCACCGCTCCACTTAACGTGCTTGCGAACGTGTTTTCATATTTGCGATATGTATCGTATACCGCTTTAAACGCATCGCGACGAACACGACGATCTTCGCTTTCAAGAAAACGAATGTAACGGCCGTGCGTCACTTCCACTTCTTCTCCGTTTTCATCTGTAATCGTCGGAAAACGTAAATCGGCATTATTTAACGCCCCAAACGTATTGCTTGATGCATTCATCACTTCCGCCGCTTGCGCAAGCAATGCTTCTTCTTTTTCCGATAATACGTGCGGGCGTTGGCGGTTCATTTCATCTAATTCGTGCTCATACAGACGAAGCGGTTCGTATTGTTGTAAGAAGGAGCGCAACACTTGTTCATCAAGCGCTAAAATTTCTGGCACGATAAACGCCATCACTTGACCAGCTTCAGCATATAAACTTTCCGCTCTCGTTTCAAGCGCTTGATAAAATGCATTCGCTGTATCTTCATCATGGCGCATATGCGCATACGCATATAATTTCCCTAGTCGCAACAACACATGGTCGCGATATTGCAACGCTTCGTATAACGTTTGTGCGCTTTCCCCTAATCTTCCTTTATACTCCGAAAATTTCGGAAGAAGTGCGTGAATTGCTTGAAATTCTTGTTCCCAATGTTCATCTGTCGCGAAAATATCTTCAAGACGCCACGTATACTCTACCGGAACGTCTTTACGTGTCGGCAACGTTTTTGCCATGTTCATCACCTCTTACATAAAAATGTTTACTTATATATTATTCTCGTTTTGTGAAAAAATCCTCTTTTTTGCTTACAATTCGCTCAAGTACTTGTTGATCTCCTTTCATCGCCTCCTCTATCGTACGTGGGAGCGACCATGACCGAATGCGCTGAAACGTACTTTTTCCGACTTTTTTCAACAATCGAAGCGACACGAGCGCATGTAAATAGTCCATGAACGCATACGAATAATGGCTTTTTGTCATAAGTGGCAAACAGCGAATATGAATGAGGTTTTGACGAATGAAATGTTGCATTCGCTCATATAATTGATGAAACGAAAACGTCATATGAAGCGGAATACGCATAATCTCAAGCAACATATACGTTTGCCAAATAAACGGAGGCGTCTTTAACCAATACGAATGGCGAAGCGGAATACCTGCTTCATGCGGAAATAACGATGGGGTCATATGCTCGTTATAAACGATGCGACAAAAAGAGCGATTCGTTCGATAATACAACGGAGATAGCCGCCATTGTTTCTTTTTCATTTGCCATGCATGAAACAAATCATCGTGTTGTCGTTGAGGCGTCCGTTGAAAAGAAGAAAATGACATCGTATCGAGCGGAATCGTCGTCCATTCTCCGTATGCCATCGTTGCGGATAGCGGGATGAGATGATGAAGAAACCATACTTCGCGACGTTCGGGACAATAAAGCGGAATCATCTCGTAACTATTGAAAAAAAGCCACGAAAATGAAGATAGTTGAAAAAACAAACCGCGGCGCCGCACATGTGATGAATGAAGCAACCAAATCGGGACAATATGTGCGTTTATGTACGCGTTCGTTCGTCTCACAAATAAAGAAGATGGGATGACAGAGCATTGATATTCGACTGCGTACATCTTTTTTTCATGCGTGACAAATACATCCGGACGTTGATGAATATGCGGTAAATGCTTTTCCACTTCCGCTTCGATATTCTCGTTGATGAGCCATTCATATAGCTGTTGTTTCCCTTGTAAATGGGCGATTGTTTCGCGCTCTGTTTCGATCGTGCATGTCGTTTCGTGTGCAAAATGCGACATTCGTTTTTTTCCAATTTTCAATTGCACTCGCTTCAAACAAACAGGGCAAAAAAACGACTGCGTCGCTCGCAATACATGTAGCTGTTCAACCGTCCAATCGTCTAATAACGAACATGTTTCTCCATTTTTCAATAATGCAACAAACATGCAACCTCCCCTTTCTCCACATATTTTTTCACCAACATCGCCTTTTTTCCTGCAACAAATACAAAAAATAGGGGAACAACTAAATTTATTGAATTAGGCGTTTTTTATTTCCCTTCTTTCACATTTTGTCATACAATAGAAGTACAAGATGTGGAATGATGGGCGAACGCTCAGGGGTAAATTCCCTTCCTGAATGGATAATCGTAGAAGGGAGATGAAGAACATGGAAATCGAACGCATCAATGAATATACGTTGAAGCTATATATATCGTACGGAGATATTGAAGAACGTGGCTTTGATCGTGAAGAAATTTGGTACAATCGCGAACGAAGCGAAGAATTGTTTTGGGAAATGATGGACGAAATTCATCAAGAAGTGGAAATTTATTTAGAAGGACCACTTTGGATTCAAGTACACGCGCTTGAAAAAGGATTGGAAGTGTTCGTCACGAAAGCCCAAATTTCAAAAGACGGAAGCAAACTGGAGTTGCCTATTCTCGACGAACGATTCAAAGACTTACCGGTCGATGAAAAAATTGAACATATATTAGATCAACATTTTAACATTATTAAATCGTCGCCGTCGCCAGAACCTGATAATCCGCTCCAGTTCGTCATCCGCTTTAAAAACATTGAAGACGTCATCGCTCTTGCTCATCGTCGCGATTTTTCAACATTACACAACAAGTTATTTGCATTTGAAAATAACTATTACTTGTACGTCGAATTTACAGAAGAAGATACCGATCGCGACATTGATAATATGTTAAGCATATTACTTGAATATGGGCAAGATGCTCAAATGACGATTCATCGCCTTGAAGAATATGGGAAAATCGTCATCGCAGAACAAGCACTTACGATGATCGCAAAACACTTTCCAAACTCATAACGCCGATTTCAACCCATTGAAATCGGCTTTTTTCTCGCAAGGTCAGGTGAACAACAAATGAGAAATGCGTTAAAAGTTGTACTGTTTATACTTGCTTTCATCGGCTTTTTAGCAGTGACAAAAGATTATTGGGAAGGCTGGCTACTCGGAACGTTCAGCTTATTTGTCACATTGTCAGTTATTTTTATTTCGTTTGTCATCTTTTTAGAAAATCGCCATCCGACGAAAACGCTCACATGGCTCGTTTTATTCAGTAGTTTTCCGCTCATCGGCTTTATTTTTTATTTTTTATTCGGTCAAAACTATCGCAAAAAACGATTATTTCGAAAAAAAGCGCTACTCGATGAACAAACGTTTCGCAAACTAGAACGGAATGACACGAATCATGAACGAAAATTATATATGAAACCGCATCAACAACCGCTGTTACAACTGGCTAGACGAATGACGAAAGAATCGATTTCAACCGCGACAAAAACGCGCGTGTTAACAAACGGGGAAGAAACGTTCGCTGCCATTTTTGAGGAATTAGAAAAAGCAGAGCATCACATTCATCTTGAATATTACATCGTGCGTGATGACGATATCGGGCAACGGCTAAAACAAATATTAATCGCCAAAGCAAAAAAAGGGGTACACGTCCGCTTTTTATATGATGCGGTCGGAAGTTGGAAACTGTCGAAAACGTACATACAAGATATGCGTGAAGCAGGCGTAGACATCATCCCGTTCTCCCCTGTTCGCTTGCCGTTTTTAAACAATACAATCAACTTCCGCAACCATCGTAAAATTATCGTCATTGACGGAAAAGTCGGTTTTGTTGGTGGCTTAAATATTGGCGATGAATATTTAGGGAAAAATGAATATTTCGGATTTTGGCGCGATACGCATTTACTCGTGTATGGCGAAGCGGTGCGCACGCTACAACTAATTTTTTTACAAGACTGGTATTACATGACGGGTCAACAATGGTTGACCATGAACTATTTACATGCGCCGACCGTTGAGGATGAAACGCTTGGCGGTGTCCAGCTTGTCGCTGGGGGACCAGATACGAAATGGGAAGTCATTAAACATTTATTTTTTGCGATGATTACATCAGCCCAGCAATCAATTTGGATTGCCTCACCGTATTTCATCCCAGATGAAGATATTTTAACAGCATTGAAAGTTGCCGCATTAAGTGGTATTGATGTACGGCTTCTCGTGCCGAAGCGACCGGATAAAAAAATTGTGTTTTATGCTTCCCGCTCTTATTTTCCTGAACTACTCGAAGCAGGAGCGACCATTTACGAATACGAAAAAGGTTTTATGCACAGCAAAATTATCGTTGTAGATGGCGAACTTGCCTCGATTGGCACAGCGAACATGGATATGCGCAGCTTTCATTTAAATTTTGAAGTGAATGCGTTTTTATATCAAACGCCAAGCGTACAAACGCTAGTCGATGACTTTATAAACGACTTCGAGCATTCATCAAAAATTGATATGCATCAATTCAAACGCCGACCACTTTGGATGCGCATCGCTGAATCGACAGCGCGCCTTCTTTCACCACTACTATAAAAGGCTTAGCATTTACGCTAAGCCTTTGTTGTTGACGAGCTGTTGTGCTTGACGCAATTGATACGTTCGCACTTTTCTCGGTAAAAAGCGACGAATTTCATCTTCGTTGTAACCAACTTGCAGGCGTTTTTCATCCATAATAATCGGACGGCGCAACAAGCCTGGATGTTGGCAAATAATTTCATATAAATCTTGCAATGGTAATGAATCGACTTGAATATTTAACTTTTGAAAAATTTTCGAACGAGTCGAAATAATTTCGTCCGTTCCGTTTTCCGTCATGCGCAAAATGCTTTTAATTTCTTCAATCGTTAACGGCTCGGCAAAAATATTGCGCTCTTTATACGGAATGTTATGCTCTTCTAACCACGCTTTTGCTTTTCGGCAAGACGTACAACTTGGCGATGAATATACGATCACCATATGTGAATCACTCCCTTATGGGTTGCTTTATTCGCTTTCTGTATTAAAACACATCTTATTTTAAAATGACTTTAAAAAACTCTACAACGTACATTATACAACAAAAAAGTTTAGAAAGATACACCTTTTTTCAATTTTACCCAACATATTATACGGTTGTCCGATCAAAATGGTTTCATTTTTCGTTGCTTTCGTTTCAAATTTTCTCTACAATAAAAGGAGAAATGGCAAACAAAGGGGGAGACGTATGGCGCAATTTTTTATCGACTTCACGATCGTCGCCGTTTTCGTGATTGGCATCACGGCGCTTATGGGCGTCATTTTAAACGGCATTGGTGAAAACATATTTGGCGGACGGAAAAAGCGATTACATACAGCAATGAGCGAACAGGTGCAAACGGGCTGGAAAGCGGTCGGTGGAAAAAAAGCTTCGAGATAATCTCGAGGCTTTTTTTAAAAACAAAATAGTCAAATGAATCAAAATATTATATAATACTTTAGTACATCAAACGAAAAAAGCTAATCTCTCGAAACTCGAGAGATTAGCTGTACATCGCCTTATATTTTTCGTACTCTGCTTCCGAGCAGTAAACGAAATGACCCGGGGTAATTTCGCGCATGCGCACATCTTCGCCTTCTTTATAGTTGTGCTGTGACGGATCGTAAATGATACGTTTGCGCGTCCGTTCTGTTTCTGGGTCTGGGTGTGGAATCGCTGAAAGAAGCGATTTCGTGTACGGATGAATTGGATTGCGGTACAACTCTTCTGCATCCGCAAGCTCAACCATTTTTCCGAAATACATGACCCCGATGCGGTCGCTAATGTATTTGACCATTGACAAATCGTGGGCGATAAATAAATACGTCAAGCCTTTTTCACGTTGCAACTTTTTCATTAAGTTGACAACTTGCGCTTGGATCGATACGTCAAGTGCCGAAATGGGCTCGTCCGCAATAATAAACTCCGGCTCAACCGCAAGCGCGCGTGCAATGCCGATCCGTTGACGCTGTCCGCCAGAAAACTCGTGCGGATAACGGTTCGCATGTTCGCGGTTTAAACCGACCGTCTCAAGCAGTTCATATACGCGATTCATACGCTCTTCTTTCGACGATGCTAAGCCGTGAATATCAATGCCTTCCGCAATAATATCTGCAACCGTCATACGCGGGTTTAACGACGCATATGGGTCTTGGAAAATCATCTGCATTTTCCGTTTTAATTCTTTCGCTTCTTTCGCAGACTTTTTCCGATGCACACTTAAACCGTTAAACAACACTTCGCCGCCTGTTGCTTCATATAATCCAATGATCGTACGGCCTGTCGTTGACTTTCCGCATCCTGACTCACCAACGAGACCGAGCGTTTCACCTTTATAAATGTCGAACGTCACATCGTCAACCGCTTTGACAACTTGTCCTTTCCCGACTTTAAAATATTGTTTTAAGTTTTTCACTTCGACAAGTTTTTGTTTTTGTTGTGCCATCTTATTCACTCTCCTTTACAATAATTGGTTTATCGTAGTTTGAGGAGAGTTTACGCAACCGTTTTTTTACTGCCTCAGGCGGCTCAACTTTCGGTGCGTCTGGATGAAGCAACCATGTTGCCGCATAATGCGTATCAGAAATCTTAAAGAGCGGAGGCTCTTGTTCAAAGTCAATACGCATCGCATACGGGTTGCGTGGCGCAAAAGCGTCCCCTTTCGGCGGGTTTGTTAAATCTGGTGGCGATCCTGGAATGGCAGCTAACTCTTTTTTATCATCGCTATCTAAGCTTGGCATCGAAGCAAGTAGACCCCATGTGTACGGATGACGAGGGTCATAGAAAATTTCATCAACCGTTCCCATTTCAACAATTTTTCCAGCATACATGACGGCAACACGATCGGCCATATTTGCCACAACACCTAGGTCGTGGGTAATGAAAATAATGGATGTTCCCATTTTCTTTTGCAAGTCTTTCATTAACTCTAAAATTTGTGCTTGAATCGTTACGTCTAACGCTGTTGTTGGCTCATCTGCAATCAACAACTTCGGATTAGATGCGAGTGCTACTGCAATCATCGCACGTTGTCTCATTCCGCCAGAAAACTCGTGCGGATATTGGTTTACACGCTTCTCGGGCATAGGAATACCAACAAGCTTCAGTAGCTCAATCGCACGCTCTTTCGCTTGAGCTGGCGACATATTTTGATGTTTAATGAGAACTTCCATAATTTGCTTACCGACTTTCATCGTCGGGTTTAACGACGTCATCGGGTCTTGGAAAATCATTCCGATATCTTTTCCGCGAATTTGCTCCATTTCTTTATCCGTCTTTTTGACGAGGTCTTCCCCGTTAAATAAAATTTGACCGTTTTTAATTTTTCCAGGCGGCATCGGAATGAGGCGCATAATCGTTTGCGACGTCACACTTTTTCCCGATCCAGATTCCCCTACAATCGCAAGCGTTTCACCTTTATTGACGTGAAAACTTACACCACGAACAGCTTGTACTTCTCCACCATATGTTTGAAAGGATACTTCTAAGTTTTTCACTTCAAGCAATTTCTCCATGTCCTCACCCCTCTTTACTTACGCAATCTTGGATCTAGCGCATCGCGCAACCCGTCTCCAACAACGTTAAATGCAAAAATCGTTAAGCAGATCATCGTTGCTGGGAAGAATAAACGCCATGGATAATATTGTAACGCTGATACGCCATCAGAAGCCATCGTTCCCCAACTTGCAAGCGGCTGTGGAACACCGAGACCGAGATAGCTTAAAAACGCCTCTGTAAAAATCGCAGACGGAATCGTCAACGTCATCGTTACAAGAATTGGACCCATGGTATTTGGAATTAAATGTCTAAACATAATACGTGACGTGCTTGCTCCTAATGTTTGCGCCGCAAGAACGTACTCTTGGTTTTTCAATTGAAGAACTTGTCCACGCACAATGCGTGCCATGTTAATCCAACCAGTAATCGTCATCGCTAAGATCATCGTTCCTAATCCTTGCTCCAATACAACCATTAACAAAATAACTAAAAGCAAGTACGGAACACCCCATAAAATGTCAGCAATACGCATCATTACTTCGTCTGTACGTCCGCCACGGAAAGCAGCGATTCCACCCCATAATACGCCAATAAATAAGTCGATGAGCGCCGCAGCCACACCGATAAATAATGAAATGCGTGCCCCATACCACGTACGAGCAAAAATATCGCGTCCGAGATCATCCGTACCGAACCAGTGTTCAGCAGATGGCGGTTTGTTTGTATTCATTAAATCGTTTGTTCGATAGTCATGGGGTGTCATCATCGGTCCAAAAATTGCCATGAATACGAGAATGAAAAGCAAAACAAGACCGAACATCGCTAATTTATTTTTACGGAAACGGATCGATACGTCTTTCCAAAACGAAAGGCTTGGTTTCGAAATTTTTTCCGCTTCACTTAAATCAACCGATGCAGGCTGAAACATTTCCTTTGGAATTTGCTGCATAGTTACTCTCCTTTCTTCCCACCGGCTAATTTAATGCGAGGATCAATTAATCCATAAGCAATATCTACAAGTAAAATGGCTGCTAATAAAATGATGCTGTAAAACACAGTAACACCCATAATGACGGTATAGTCACGGTTAGAAATACTTAATACGAAGTGACTTCCTAGACCTGGGATACCAAAAATTTTCTCAATAACGAAACTACCTGTGATCACCCCAGCAGACAATGGACCGAGATACGAAACAACAGGCAATAATGCGTTGCGGATCGCATGACGCACCGTAATTTGCATACGCGACAATCCTTTTGCTTTCGCCGTTCGAATGTAGTCGTTACTTAACACTTCAAGCATGCTTGAACGAGTTAAACGAGCGATAAACGCTGTCGGTCCTGTTGCTAAAGCGATTGCTGGCAAAATTGTGTGCATAAACGACTCCCAACGTGCAACCGGGAAAACACCTAGTTTAATGGCTAACACGTATTGAAGCAATGAAGCCATGATAAAGCTCGGAACAGAAATTCCCAGAACAGCAAAAATCATTGCTGCATAATCTTGCCATTTGTTATGATTCAATGCAGCAATAATCCCGAGCAATACGCCCATACCAACTGCAATTAACAATGCTTCCATTCCTAAAAAGAAGGACACAGGAAACCCGCTATTAATTAGATCATTAACCGTTTGTCCTTTGTATTTAAACGAAGGACCGAAATCCCATTGAGCAATTGATGTTAAATAATCAAAATATTGTTCATACCATGGACGATCTAACCCGTAAAATTCATTTAAGTTTTTCTCAATTTCTGGCGGGAGCTTTTTTTCTCCAGAGAAAGGTCCGCCAGGTGCAGCTCTCATTAAGAAAAATGTAGCTGTAATAATTAAAAATAGCGATAGCAACATATAAAGCAAACGTCTGCCTATATACCGCAACATATTGAAACACCTCCATTTTTTACAAATGTTCGCTATCGTGAAATGAAGGTATATGGGAAACCCCATATACCTTCATCATTCACCTGTTTATTCAAAGTATGCCCATTTAAATTGAACATCACCAAGACCTGATAATTCAACGCCTTTTAAGTTGTCTTTTTGCACCCAAGTTTGTGTATAGAAGTAAATCGGTGCAATTGGAAGCTCATCCATTAAGATCGCTTCTGCTTCTTTTAACATTTGAAGACGTTTTTCAGAATCTTTTTCTTTTTGAGAATCAATTAACAACTGCTTATACTTCGGATTTTCCCAGTTTGTATCGTTATTTCCACCTTTTTTGTCACGATACAACTCTAAGAAGTTGATCGGATCGTTAAAGTCACCTAACCAACCCATGCGACCGATTTGATAGTCTCCAGAATGTAACTTGTCAATGTAAACGTTCCATTCTGCGTTCTCAAGTTTGACTTCAATGCCTAAATTTTTCTTCCACATATCTTGAATCGCTTGAGCGATTTTCGCATGCGCTTCAGATGTGTTGAATGATAATGTGATTGGTGGTAAATCTTTCACATCTTTTAAACCAAGTTCTTCAAGACCTTTTTGTAAATGTTCTTTTGCTTTTTCAACATCGTTATCTTTAAAGTACCCTTTTTCGTTTTCAGGGAACATTGTTGGTGGTACTGCTGCCATTGCCGGCACTTGCTCACCTTTTGTAATGTTTTCAACGATTGCTTTACGGTCAATCGCATATGTGAGTGCCTTACGAATGTTGACGTTGTTTAATGGTGCTTTTTCTGTGTTAAATTTGTACCAATACGTACCCGCAATCGGTTGCACATGAAGCTTACCTTCTTGTTTTAATTGTGGCAACGCATCAGTTGGTAAGTTACCAGTTGGTGAACCAGCCCAGTCTAACTCACCGTTGTTGAACATAGAAAGTTCAGTATTCGGATCGTTAACCATAACCATTTCAATTTTGGTTAATTTTACATTATTTGCATCCCAGTAGTTTTCATTCTTTTCAAGAACGATTTTGCTGTTATGCTCCCATGATACCATTTTGAATGGACCGTTGGAAGT
The DNA here is from genome assembly GCF_014201585.1 of Anoxybacillus tengchongensis. GTDB lineage: Bacteria > Bacillota > Bacilli > Bacillales > Anoxybacillaceae > Anoxybacillus > Anoxybacillus tengchongensis. The sequence goes on along the minus strand of NZ_JACHES010000005.1, from coordinate 198,227 downwards.
GTATTGATCACCAGCATTTTTATACCAATCTGGATTTTGTTGTGCGATTTTACTATTCACCGGATAGTAAGTATAGAACGCTGTTAACTCTAAGAAATAAGGTGTTGGGTTTTCAAGCGTAACTTGCAATGTTTTGTCATCAATAGCTTTTACACCAACATCTTCAGCTTTTGCTTTTCCTTCGTTAAACGCTTGACCATTTTTAATGTAGTAAAGTTGGTAAGCGTATTGAGATTGGTTCTTTGGATCAAGTGCCCATTTCCACGCATATTCAAAATCATGCGCTGTTACTGGGTCACCATTCGTCCATTTCGCATCGCGCAATTTAAATGTGTATGTTGTTAAGTCATCAGAAACTTCGTAACTTTCTGCAGCCGCCAAATCTGGTTTACCGTCTTTAATGACTGTTAAACCTTCAAATGTTTGGCGTAATACTGTACCAGAAGTAGAGTCGTTCGCTAAGCCTGGATGTAAAGAGAACGGCTCAGTGTTAATGTTGATGTGAAGTTCTTGAGGAACGTCCGCTTTTTTGTCTTCTCCTTTTTTCGTGTCATCAGCAGATTCTTTTTTGTCAAATCCACCACACGCCGCAAGGAAAAGACTCAACACTAACATAAGGCTAAATAAAAGTGAAAGTCTTTTCTTCAATGGATTTCCCCCCTAAATGTATTTTTTCCAAGCACCATTTTAACAAACTTGCACATTTACTCGTCAATCCCCCAATTTGTAGAAAAGAATGTTTTTACTAAATAGTCTGACTTTTTATGTTGTATAGTCGTATGAATTTTTTTAAAAAAACTCATACAAGAGGCTACTCTTATGTAGCGAGTGTTGCCGTCTCTTTTACAAGTTGGGAGCGATTGTTAAGTAAATGTTACAAATTTGTTAAACCGTTAGCTTGTTAAGCTTATTATAAATAGTTTAAAAATTTATTGCAAGAAAACTTTGAGGATTATTTTTAAAAATAGTTTCTTTACACTTTTTTATATTAGTAAATTAAAGCGTTCACGCTTGAAAATTTTATTGTATTTTTTCCGATCTTGCAACAAAAATTGCACATTTATTTTATAAAAACGTTTTCAGTTTGTAAAGATTTTGTCACAAATATCGTCCCCTTGCCAAGAAAACGATACATATTGTAAGATAAAAGAAAAACCGATGCGATGACAAAGAATAGTACATATAACGAGGCGTTCAGAGAGCTTGTGGACGGTGCGAACAAGTCGCTAGTTGTATGGAATGGGCTTTCGAGCATTCAAGCTGAAACAAAAGTAAGCTTGGACGTTTGCCTTACGTTACAAAGGCGCCATGTGTAAAACATGGGCAAAGTGATTGTCGCAATGACAATAACTAGGGTGGCACCACGGTTCTATCGTCCCTAAAGATGATAGGACTTTTTTATTTGGAAAAATAAAAAAGGAGTGATTTCATGAAGACGATTTTTTCTGGCATTCAACCAAGCGGTGTCATTACGCTCGGCAACTATATTGGAGCGATGAAGCAATTTGTTGAACTGCAACACGATTATAATTGCTACTTTTGTATCGTCGATCAACATGCGATTACCGTCCCGCAAGATCGGCTGGCGCTTCGGAAAAACATCCGCAGTTTAGCAGCATTTTATTTAGCCGTTGGCATCGATCCGAACAAATCGACGTTGTTTATTCAATCGGAAGTGCCTGCACATGCGCAAGCGGGTTGGATTTTACAATGTATCGCCTACATCGGCGAGTTAGAGCGGATGACGCAATTTAAAGATAAATCGGCTGGAAAAGAAGCGGTCAGCGCTGGGTTGTTGACGTATCCGCCGCTTATGGCAGCCGACATTTTACTTTATTCGACAGACATCGTCCCTGTCGGTGAAGACCAAAAGCAACATATTGAGTTGACGCGCGATTTAGCGGAGCGGTTTAATAAACGATACGGCGACATTTTCACGATCCCAGAAGCGCGCATTCCAAAAATCGGTGCACGCATTATGTCGCTTACTGATCCGACGAAAAAAATGAGCAAATCTGATCCGAACCAAAAATCATACATTACGCTACTTGATGATGCAAAAACGATCGAGAAAAAAGTAAAAAGTGCCGTGACAGACTCCGAAGGCATCATTCGTTATGATAAAGAAAATAAACCGGGCGTATCGAACTTATTAACGATTTACTCCATTTTAGCGAACGAACCGATTGAACAGTTAGAAGAACGTTACGCTGGAAAAGGATATGGAGAATTTAAAGCCGATGTCGCTCAAGTCATTATCGACACATTAGCACCCATTCAACAAAAATATTATGACCTCATGGAAAGCTCTGAACTAGACGACATTTTAGACGAAGGTGCCGAAAAAGCGAACCGTGTCGCAAGCAAAATGTTAAAGAAAATGGAAAATGCCATCGGTTTAGGAAGAAAAAGAAGATAAAAAACTCAGCTCCGTGTGGGGCTGAGTTTTTTAATTCACTTTCGGTTCTTGTTCCATTTCCCATAGTTTTTCAAAAAACGGTTGTCCTTTCACGAGCCGTTCGCACAAATGCGCATGGCGGTCCGACCATCCGTATTTCGCTTCTTCGTACAAGCCGTTCCACGCTTCTTCAAACGACATTTGTTGAATGTATGCATACTTTTCTGGCGCCCACTCCGTATACCAATAGCGCACTTCAGCGACATTTTTCGTTCCGTACAATTGATCAAGCGCCATAAATAACAGCTGCTTCAATTGTCGCTCTTTGCGCGTCAATCCGCTCATGAGCGCAGGATGGGGCGATAAAATATGATATTCTTTTTCACTTTGTTGAAACGGATATATGCGCACATCTTGCTCTTTCATCATCTCATAAACGAGCTGTTCTTGACGTGGAATGAGTCGGCTTTTACGAATCGGAATGTGATAGCCAATCGTATCAATCGCAACGATGCCATAGCCATCTGTGGCAATAAAACAATAATCAAGCTGAATGCGTTCATGATTTTTGCGCACATACGCTTTTTGATACACATCTTCAAGCAACGGTTTAGGAATTTCCGATAGACTATTTTCCAAGTAGTAAAACAGTTGTGGGCTCACTTTTAATACTGGAACTTGATCTAATAACTCAATCGCATCATCTTTTCTCCACTCATAAAAGTGGCAAACGTTATATCCATTTTCTTCTCCTTCAAACCAATTTACCCAAACATCGTGAAGATATAACATGCATAACCCCTCACTTCAAACGATTTGTTCACAGTATGGTCAGAGGTCGTTCATTTTATTCCATTTCACCCTAAATTTAACCATCATCACGAAATGGGAAAAAAATACTTAGCCACGTCATGAATAAGCCGATAGGTAAAAAATAACATTCCACTTTTGTGCTAATAAATAACAAATATTCTTTCCAATCTGCACGCGATGCCATAATGTTTAAATACGCAATCATCGTCGTTCCACCAATGACCGACATCCCAAACCCAAGCAAATAAAAAAAGAAACGCATACATTTGTCCCCCTTGTCCACTACTATATGTATGAACAAACCGGGAAACGATGCGTTACATAAAAAAAATTTGTTCTGATTCCATTGTCAATAATTCGATTATCGTCTTTTTTTCCAACGCTCGCTTCACAATGTCATACCCGACCGCATAGCCGAGCATGCGCGGATAAAATGTTGAACCGTATAAAAGCGCACGGTAACGCGCATCGTCTGGACGAAGCGACATGTTTGGCACGATCCATTTTTTCGTAAACTGCTTTAGTTGTTCCTCTGTGTAATATGTCGTCCATTTCGCGACATATTTGCTCCCAAGTCGCTCATACACCGCGTTTTCGGCTAATCCTTCCATGACGATGCGGTCAAGGAGCGTATAGTCGCGCTCATTTTTCGGATCCACATGTAAACGGCAAACGTGATTGTATTCGTGGATGAGGAGGGCGTAAATATGTTCATTCGGAACATGAGGAAGCAAAAATAAAAATAGTTGATCGCGAAAAGCGACGCCTGACTTTCCGCCAAATTCATGTTGGAGCGAACGGTTGGTAGCATCAGCAGGGAAAATATAAATCGGCACATCTGGCCCATTCCACTCTTTTTTTAGCTCAGCAAACTTGTTGGCAACAAACGCCCATACGTTTTTTTGTTCAAGCTGTTTCATGATGTCATGTTGATTGCGCCGCGCCATCCCATGCGCAAATAAATGGCGCTGTACGTCTTCTTTTATTTTTTCTCGCCATTTGTCATGTTCAAACCAGTTTTTTGTGTTAATCACTCCCATGACACTCCCTCCTTTCGTTATCGCATTGTACGACAAACGAAAGGAAAATGTGAAAAGGATGAGGAGAGCCTCATCCTTCATATTTTTTGAAAATAATTGTCGCATTATGTCCACCAAAACCGAGCGAATTGCTTAATACGGCACGCACGTCTTGTTTGCGCGCCACGTTTGGCACGTAATCTAAGTCGCATTCTGGATCTGGCGTTTCATAATTAATCGTCGGCGGAATGACGCCGTCGTAAATCGATAAAACGGAGAAAATCGCTTCAATCGCGCCAGCTGCGCCAAGCAAATGACCAGTCATTGATTTTGTCGAGCTGACCGCTAATTTGTACGCATGTTCACCAAATACTTCTTTAATCGCCATCGTTTCATATTTATCGTTATACTCTGTGCTCGTTCCGTGTGCATTAATGTAATCGATGTCTTCTGGTTGCATATTCGCATCACGAAGCGCTTGGCGCATCGCGCGTACACCGCCTTCTCCGCCAGGTGCTGGTGCCGTAATATGATACGCATCCCCTGTCGCACCGTAGCCGACAATTTCTGCATAAATGCGCGCACCGCGTTTTAGCGCATGTTCTAGTTCTTCCAAAATAATAATGCCAGCCCCTTCGCCCATAATAAATCCATCTCGATGTTGATCGAACGGACGGCATGCTGTTTTCGGGTCTGGATTAAACGAGAGCGCTTTTGCGGCGCTAAATCCTGCAAACGCCATATGCGTAATCGGCGCCTCTGTTCCGCCTGTAATCATGACGTCCGCATCACCGCGCTCAATAACTTTAAACGCATCGCCAATCGAGTTCGTTCCTGTTGCACAAGCGGTCACTGTACATGAGTTCATTCCTTTTGCGCCAAGTATAATCGACACTTGCCCTGCCGCCATATCTGGAATCATCATCGGAACGAAAAACGGGCTCACGCGGCGATACCCTTTTTCTAAAAACGTCTTTAGCTGTTCTTCGTACGTTTCCATCCCACCGATGCCTGAACCGATCCATACGCCGACGCGTGCAGCGTTATCTTCTGTAATTTGTAAATTCGCATCTTTTACGGCCATCATCGAAGCCGCGACTGCGTATTGTGTGAAGCGATCCATTTTACGCGCTTCTTTTTTATCCATAAACTGTTCAACTTGAAAATCTTTCACTTCCGCTGCCACTTTCGCAGGAAAATCGTCCGCGTTTAATCGTGTGAGCGGACCGATGCCTGATTGTCCGGCAACGATATGTTTCCACGTCGTTTCAACATCATTTCCTAACGGCGTCACTGCTCCTAACCCCGTGACAACCACTCGTCTTTTCGTCACCACACATCACTCCTTTGTTTCATCATACATCGTTATTTGCCCCAGCGCAACGCAATAGCGCCCCAAGTTAATCCACCGCCGAAACCGACCATAATAATTAAATCGCCATCTTGAATGCGTCCAGCTTCTACTTCTTCGACGAGCGAAATCGGAATGGATGCAGCGGATGTATTTCCGTATTTATTCACGGTAATCGACATGCGGTCAACTGGTAGCTCTAACCGTTCGCGCGCCGCTTCCATAATGCGAATGTTCGCTTGATGCGGAATTAAAAAGTCAACGTCCGCCTTCGTCAACCCTGCTTTTTCTAGCACACGAATGCACGACTCTCCCATTTGACGCACGGCAAATTTAAATACTTCCCGTCCGTTCATCACGACATAATCGTCTTCGTATAAATATTTTCCGCCTGTTCCGTCCGCACCGAGCTCAAACGACACGATGCCACGACCTTCCGAAACTTTTCCCATCACAACAGCGCCTGCACCGTCTCCAAACAACACCGCTGTGTTCCGATCCGTCCAATCGACGATTTTCGATAATTTTTCTACCCCAACAACGAGCACATATTTGTACGTGTCCGTTTCGATAAATTGTTTCGCCGTCACCATCGCATACATAAATCCTGCACATGCTGCGCTCACATCAAGCGCCGCCGCGCGCACTGCGCCAAGCTTTTCTTGCAGCATACATGCAACAGACGGAAACGCGCGATCTGGTGTGACCGTTGCTACTAAAATGAAATCAATTTGTTCGGGAGAAATACCCGCATCATCAAGCGCGCGCTTCGCTGCGATATATGCCATATCGGACGTATCCATATCGTCTGAAGCAATGCGCCGTTCTTCAATGCCTGTTCTCGTCCGAATCCATTCATCAGACGTATCCATTCGTTGTTCTAATTCTTTATTCGTCACAATACGCTCTGGCAAATATCGTCCAATTCCAATAATTCCTGCATTCACGGAAATATCGTCTCCTTTTATTATCAAACTTTATTACTTGGTACTAATTTTACTTTCTTTTCTCGTTTCGTGCAATAAAAAAATGAGGAGGTATTCCCCACCTCACTCATTTGGCAATTTCCCCGTTTTTTTATATCGTTCAATGGCTTCTGTTATTTTTTGTTGGAACGATTCATCGACAAGCGGGCTAAACGTGCCGAGTTCAACGACACCGTCTTGAAAATCAACATATGTCGTTCCTGACGTTAACTCTCTGTCGATAAACTTTTGCGCAACGAGCTCATATAATGCATCGACATGTTGGACGGTGCTCGTCAGCACAGTACGTTCCCCTAAATCTGCTTGGTCTGTCACATAGCCAATCGCATATAGCCCATGTTCTTTCATTTTTTCAATGATCGGTACGCTAAATTTATCGCCAGCAGGATATACGATATCGACCCCATCAGCGATCATTCGCTCAACAATTGCCATCGCTGCATCAATGTCATCCCAACTTTGCACATATTCTACATCAACGTGAACGTTTTCGTTTTCATATAATGCTCCTTCAAAAAAACCGTCCACTTCCGGTTGCCATTCAAACGCAGCAATAACACCGATTTTATTCGTTTTCGTCATATGCCCTGCGACCATACCGCCAAAAAAGCCCATCGCATGCCCTTTAAACTGAAAGCTCGTTACATTTTTCTTTTTCGCTTCTCCGTTAAAAAATACAAAATGTATGTTCGGGTATTTTTCCGCGATGTCATCAAAATATTCCCCATATTCGTTCCCATGCCCAAAAATTAAATTGACGCCTTTTTGATGAAATTCTTTTACCGCTTGTTTAGTCGCGGCCTTTGAGTTTACCCCTTCACGATAAAACACATCGACACCAAATTTCGCTTGAACGCGAAGCAACCCTTTATATCCTTTCGTTCCCCACACTTGATCATCAATCGTATCAGGAACAAGCAGGCCGACTTTTTGCAACTTCCCCGATGACATCTGGACAGGAGCGCATGCCGATAAAATAAAAAGTAGTGCAAAGATCAAAAATATATATCGCCTCATCAATATGCAACACTCCTTTTTCCGTTTCATCTCTTATTTTACTTGCTTTGTTTCTAGTTGGTAAAGAAAAAATCCCCACGGGTATGGGGACTATACATCATTATATTGTTCGTAAAACTTGTGGATCGCTTGTGCAAACGTATACTTTTTTTCAGGCAAATGGTACGAAACAGGAACGTGAAACGTTTGAGCATACGCTCGTGCATGAATCGTTGGCGGATATGGATTCACGCCTGACACTTGCCAAATTTTCAGCGGCACAATGGGCGGAGAAACCGGTGGGATACATCGTTCCATTTCTTCTTGTCCATACGCTTGTTTCAATTGACGCATAAGCCGTTTATAAAAAAATTTATGTTCTTTTTCATATTGCACCTGCGCCTGTAAAGATAAACAAGGGTTTAATAGCGCAATCGCGCGTATTTGATCACCCAAGTCGTTCATTAATTGCAGGGCAACAAGCGCCCCCATTCCTTCTGCCAACACGTAAATGCGTTCATTTAAAATTTCTGTTTTTAATACGTAATGAATAAGCTGTTTCGCTAGTTTGACGGCTTTAGGACTTCCCCAATTTGCGCCGTACAAATGTGAGTAAAAAATCGTATATCCATACTGTAATAAATCGTGTAACAACTTGTTTTTTCCAACATGTTGCATCCATAAGCTCGTCTTGTCATCGACAAAATGAGATACGTCTCCTAAAATAAGTAAAGCAAATCCGTTCGGTCGATCTGGAACATGAATCGCACACCATTGCTCGCTAAATTGGAAAAATCGTTGCTTCTCTGTCATAACCGTCCACCTTAAGCACATCATTGTACAATATATCGTATGCGATTTTCTTTTTCGTGTACTAGGCTTTATAATTTTTCGTTTTCGCTTATCCATCATTTGTGATAAGATAAAAAAAGAGTGCAAAGGAGGGAGTTACATGCGCATTTTTTGGACGTTTTTTTGGACGTTTTTATTAGTGAACATGGTGACATACGTCGTTAGCTCGATGATCGGTGCGGCGTACCATTTCTCAACAGGTACAACGTTGGCTGTCGTTGCAACCGTTCTCATTTTATTGATTGCACAACTCATTCCAAACGACCCTGTGCATCATTAAGAAAAGCGAAAAGCGCCCGCCTATCGGCGAAGAGCGCACGAGTCCCACCGAGGAGGCTGTCGCCGCCGCAGTGTGGGACGGAGCGACTCGAGCCGATGGCGCTTGGAGCTAGACATGAATCTGAGATTTTATACTTTCTTATCTTTTAAAAAAGGATAAACGGCATTTGTCCGTTTATCCTTTTTTTACGACCAATTCATCCCCTTCGACATCGATTGTTACTGCGCTATAGTCGGCAATACGCCCGGCAACAATTTCACGCGCAAGTTTTGTTTCAATATGTTTTTGAATGAATCGTTTTAATGGACGCGCACCATATACATGGTCAAACCCATGTGTCGCAATGTACGTTTTCGCTTCGTCCGTCAATGTCACTGTCATATGACGCTCCGCTAGCCGCTCTTCTAACTGTTTCATAAACTTATCGACAATGCCTTTTACTTCACGTACTGTTAACGGCTTAAATAATACAATATCGTCAATGCGGTTTAAAAACTCTGGACGAAAATGCATACGCAATTGTTTCAACACTTGTTCGCGCGCTTCTTCGTTTACCTCGCCATGCGCATCGACCGCTTCTAACAACGTATGTGATCCAATATTGGACGTCATAATGACGACTGTATTTTTAAAGTCGACCGTTCTTCCTTGCGAGTCCGTCATGCGACCGTCATCTAACATTTGCAGTAAAATGTTAAACACTTCTGGATGCGCTTTTTCAATTTCATCAAGCAAAATGACCGAATATGGTTTTCTGCGCACCGCTTCGGTGAGTTGACCGCCTTCTTCATAGCCAACATATCCCGGAGGCGCTCCAATTAAACGAGACACCGCATGTTTTTCCATATATTCGGACATATCGATGCGAATCAGTTGTTGTTCACTATCGAAAAGCGCTTCCGCTAACGCTTTCGCCAATTCTGTTTTTCCGACACCTGTCGGACCGAGGAAAAGAAACGAACCGATCGGACGATTCGGATCTTTCATGCCTGCACGCGCACGCAATACTGCATCACTCACTAGCTCGACCGCTTCGTCTTGCCCGATGACGCGCTCGTGTAAAATGTCGGAAAGCCGCAACAATTTTTCCCGTTCACCTTCGACGAGCTTTGTCACCGGAATGCCCGTCCATTTCGACACAATCGTTGCAATTTCTTCTTCCGTCACTTCTTCTCGTAGCAGTCGTCGCTCTTTTTCGCTCTGTTCGAGCTGCTTCAATTCCTTTTCAAGCTGTGGAATGCGTCCGTGGCGGAGTTCCGCCGCTTTATTTAAATCGTAATTGTTTTCTGCTTCTTCTAACTCACGCTTTGCTTTTTCTAACTGTTCACGCAACGCGCGTACGTGTTGAATCGCTTCTTTTTCTTTTTCCCATTGCGCTTTCATCGCATTTGCTTTTTCGCGCAAATTCGCTAGCTCTTGCGATAACGCTTGCAGGCGCTGTTTGCTCGCTTCATCTTGTTCTTTTTTGAGCGCTGCTTCTTCAATTTCAAGCTGCATCATTTTGCGCATCACTTCGTCCAATTCTGTCGGCATCGAATCGATTTCTGTGCGAATCATCGCGCACGCTTCATCAACTAAGTCGATCGCTTTATCAGGTAAAAACCGATCGGAAATGTAACGGTCTGATAATGTCGCCGCCGCCACAAGCGCACCGTCATGAATGTTGACACCGTGATGAATTTCAAATCGCTCTTTTAATCCGCGCAAAATCGAAATCGTATCTTCGACCGTCGGCTCTTCGACGAGTACTTGTTGGAAACGACGTTCAAGCGCTGGATCTTTTTCAATATATTGACGGTATTCATCAAGCGTCGTCGCTCCGATACAATGCAATTCCCCACGAGCAAGCATCGGCTTTAACATGTTGCCGGCATCCAATGCACCGTCTGTTCGTCCTGCCCCGACGATCGTATGCAGTTCGTCAATAAATAAAATAATGCGTCCTTCACTTTTCTTTATTTCATTTAATACTGCTTTTAACCGTTCTTCAAATTCGCCGCGAAACTTCGCACCGGCAATAAGAGCACTCATATCGAGTGCAAAAATCGTTTTATCTTTCAATCCTTCCGGCACGTCTTTTCGGACGATGCGTTGCGCAAGCCCTTCGACGATCGCTGTTTTACCGACGCCCGGCTCTCCAATTAACACAGGATTGTTTTTCGTCTTGCGCGATAAAATGCGAATGACACGACGAATTTCGCTATCGCGGCCGATGACCGGATCAATTTTTCCCGCTTTCACTTCTGCCACTAAATCGCGACCGTATTTTTGCAGTGCTTCATATGTAGCCTCCGGATTTGGACTAACCACGCGTTGATTCCCCCTTATTCCCATAATCGTTTGTAGTAGCTTCTCTCGGTCCATGCCATAGCGCGACAAAATCGGTTGCGCTTCTTTGTCAGCAACGAGTGCAAGCAACAAGTGTTCAACGGATATATATTCATCTTTCATTTGTTTCGCTTCTTGTTCCGCGCGCACAAGCCATTGTTGCAAACGACTTGTTACATATATTTTTCCTGCTTCTGAACTCGAAATGACTTGTGGCTTTTTGTTAAGCTGCTTGTTCCATTCCTCCATCAATTGAGAAACGGAAACGCCCATTTTTTCATAAATACGCCGAGCAAGCCCATCTTCTTGTTCGAAAAGCGCGATGCATACATGTTCGACGTCCACTTCTTGATGTTGTTTTTCGACCGCTAACGATTGCGCGCGCATAAGTGCTTCTTGCACTTTTTCCGTCATTTGTTGCATATTCATCACGTTCACCCCTTTGACTTTGACTTTATTTGACCTTTATCTATTACGTATTATAACGAGAAAGCCACCCTTATGCAAGGATGGCTTACGGCTTCGGAAAGTATGTCCAAATGCGGTTATGATTTGACGTTTCAGGGAAACGGTCACCTGCTTTTAGTTTTAATTTCTTCGGATTTTTTACTTGATCCCCTGTCTCACCAATTTCGATATATATACCGTTGTTTGGCGCTTTTTGACCCGGGCGGAAATGTCTACTTTGTCCCATCCGTATCCCTCCTCATCATCTCATCATTTTATAATATGTCCGTTTTGTTTCGTAAACATGATGAGAAATAACGGATGGACATCCAACTGTTACAGTAACGAAACGAGCAACGCTTTTTGTGCATGAAGGCGATTGCCTGCTTGTTGGAAAATGTACGACTGTTTCCCATCGATCACATCTTCCGTCACTTCTTCTCCGCGATGTGCTGGCAAGCAATGTAGAAACATAAAATCTTGTTTCGCTTGTTGAACGAGCGCTTCATTTACTTGAAACGGGGCGAAAATGTGTATGCGCTCATTCGCTTCCGCTTCTTGCCCCATGCTTGCCCATACGTCTGTGTATACAACATCCGCATTCGCAATGGCTTCGTACGGATCGTTTGTGACAACGATCGTCGCTCCGTTTTCGCCGGCGATATGTTTTGCTTTTTTTACGATCGTTTCTTTCGGTTCATATCCTTTCGGTGAAGCAATGGCACAATCCATGCCCACTTTTGCTGCCGCAAGCATTAACGCATGTGCCATATTGTTTCCATCGCCAATGTAAGCAAGTTTTAGTCCTTGTAGTTTTCCCTTTACTTCATAAATTGTCAATAAATCAGCGAGCGCTTGACACGGATGATCGTCGTCAGTTAACCCGTTAATGACCGGAATCTTCGCATACTGGGCGAGTTCTTCTACTTTTTCATGCTCAAATGTGCGGATCATAATGCCGTCAACATATTCCGATAATACGCGTGCTGTATCTGCAATCGTTTCTCCGCGCCCAATTTGCAAATCGCGACTGCTTAAATGAAGCGCATGCCCGCCGAGTTGCACCATCCCCACTTCAAATGAGACGCGCGTTCTCGTAGACGGTTTTTCAAAAATCATCGCCAACGTTTTGCCGCTTAACGGCGTATACCGTTCGCCGTTTTGTTGCTTTTCTTTTAATTCAAGCGCTAAATGAAGCAAATACTCGATTTCTTCTTTTGAATAGTCCGCTAATGTTAAAAAATCTTTCCCTTTTAATTGAATCGTTGCTGTCATATTCATTTTCTCACCACTTCACCTAAATTTTTTAACCAATCTTGAATCGAACAAACAGAAAAATCTTGGACAGACCACGCTTGTAAAAATAAATGTGCTGTTTCTTCTTCCGTCACCACGAGCATATGACGGGCAAGCGCCTGTTTACGTCGCCACGTGCTTTTTTCATCACGCAATAAACTAACAAATATAAGTCCTTCTTTTTTCTCTATCCATTGTTCAAACGGCTCGTCTGTCACAACCTTTAGACCGTGGCGTTGCGCTTGTTGAATGAGCGATGTCGCATGCTTTGGCGCATCGACGTATATTTCGTACGCCCCTTTTTTCTTTACGAGATATGGATAAAACGCTTTTAATGCAGCTTCTTCTACCGTTTTTGCGATGCTAATGCCTTCGCCTGTCGATTTCATTTCCGGCCCAACGAGCGGATCGACACCAGGCAATTTATATGTCGAAAATACCGGATATTTCAAGACAACATACGGGAGTAAAACGGTTTGTTTGACGTCTTCCGACAAATATTTCCCAAGCAATATGTTTGTCGCATGTTGAACCATTGGCACGCCTGTGACTTTACTTACAATCGGAACAGTTCGACTGGCGCGCGGATTCACTTCTAATACGTACACTTCCCCGTCTCGTACAATAAACTGAACGTTCATTAACCCTTTAAAATGAAGCTTTTTTGTGATGCGTTTCGCATAATCGATCATTTTTTCTTTTTCTTCTTCCGTAAACGATTGGGCAGGTAGAAACGCATAACTATCGCCAGAATGAACGCCCGTTTTTTCGACATGTTCAATGATCGTTGGCACGAACACGTCATATCCGTCACAAATAGCGTCAAGCTCGCCTTCTTTTGCACGCATATATTCGTCAATTAATACAGGATATACAAGACCTTGCTCGACAAGCTCAGAAAGCTGTTGTTTATCATAAACAATGTGCATTCCTCGTCCGCCAATGACATACGATGGACGAAGTAACAGTGGGTATCCAATTTCTTCTACTTTTATTTGAAGCTCTTCCTCATTGTTTGCCATCGTCCCTTTGACATGCGGAATGTCAAGCGACTGAAGTAGCGCATAAAATCGTTCCCGATCTTCTAACTGATCGATCGTATCGCTATTCATACCGATGATCGAAACGCCATAAGCTTCAAGCTTATTTGCTAAATTGATGGCCGTTTGACCGCCAAATTGTACGATAACCGCTTCAACGTTTTCCGCTTCTGCAACATTCAATACATCTTCAACGGTAAGCGGCTCAAAATATAAACGATCCGCAACTGTAAAGTCGGTGCTTACCGTTTCTGGATTGTTGTTCATTAAAATGGCTTCATAGCCTGCTTGCTGTAAAGCGTACACGCAATGAACGGAACTGTAATCAAATTCAACACCTTGGCCGATGCGAATCGGACCTGAGCCGAGAATAAGCATTTTCGGTTTGTCGCTCGTTTGCACTTCGCTTTCACCAAAATATGTCGAGTAATAATACGATGTTTCTGCTGAAAATTCCGCCGCACACGTATCGACCATTTTATAAGCAGGTACAATGCCGTATGCTTTTCTTTTTTCTCGTACATCTTTTTCGTCAACGTTCCATATATGCGCTAAATACGCATCAGAAAAACCTTTTTCTTTCAACGTTCGAAACGTTTGTTCATCAATGAGTGAAAGCGTCGTTTCTTTCGCCTGTTGTTCAAGCGCAATAAGCCGGGCAAAACGCGTTAAAAAATATAAGTCGATTTTCGTCCATTCATATATTTGTTCCGTTGACATACCGCGTCGAAGCAGCTCTAATATCGCAAAAAAGCGTCGATCATCTCCCTTTTTTACGATGTCAATTAACGCCTTTGTCGACTGTTTCGCAATGGTTGGCGAATATAAACTAATATGATCTAATTCAAGCGAATGAAGTGCTTTTTGCAACGCTCGCTCGAAATTGCGGTCAATCGCCATCACTTCTCCTGTCGCTTTCATTTGTGTGCCGAGACGACGATCAGCAAACGAAAATTTATCAAACGGAAAGCGCGGAAATTTGACAACAACATAATCGAGCGCAGGTTCAAAGCTCGCATACGTATGTCCAGTCACCGGATTGATCAGCTCCGCGAGCGTATAGCCGACCGCTAATTTCGCTGCCATTCTAGCGATCGGATAACCTGTCGCTTTCGATGCGAGCGCAGATGACCGGCTCACACGCGGATTTACTTCAATTAAATAGTACTTTTTACTTTTCGGATCGAGCGCAAATTGAATGTTACAACCTCCAACAATGCCAAGCGCCGAAATAATTTTAATGGCAGCTGAACGCAACATATGATATTCGACATCCGTCAATGTTTGCGACGGAGCAACGACGATCGAATCGCCCGTATGAATGCCGACAGGATCAATATTTTCCATGTTACAAATCGTAATGCACGTATTTGTGTGATCGCGCATCACTTCATATTCAATTTCTTTAAAACCAGCGACGCTTCGTTCTACTAAACATTGCGCAATCGGACTTTCATGCAATCCTTTCGTCACAATGTCAACGAGTTCATTCATCGTTTGGGCGATTCCTCCGCCTGTTCCACCAAGCGTATATGCAGGGCGAACGATAATCGGAAATCCGATTTGTTTTGCGAATTGGACCGCTTCTTCGACAGTCGTCACAATTTCACTTTCTGGCACAGGCTCATTTAATTCGTACATTAACGCACGAAACGCTTCGCGGTCTTCCCCACGCTTAATCGATTCAATCGGTGTGCCGAGCAAACGAACGTTATATTTTTGCAAAATACCACGCTCATGCAGCGCAAATGCTAAATTCAGTCCCGTCTGACCGCCAAGCGTAGCCAACAGCCCATCGGGTCGCTCTTTTGCGATAATTTTTTCCATGCTTTCAACGGTGAGCGGCTCAAAATATACAGCATCCGCATGCACTTCATCTGTCATAATTGTCGCTGGGTTGTTGTTCGCTAAAATGACGCGATATCCTTCTTCTTTTAACGCTAAACACCCTTGCGTTCCTGAATAGTCAAACTCCGCTGCTTGCCCAATGACGATCGGACCAGAACCGATGACAAGTATCGAACGTAACGTTGTATCTTTAGGCATACACTGTCTCCTTCCTTGCTGCTTTCATCATGTCGACAAATTCGGCAAAAATAAACTGCGTATCGTTTGGTCCAGGGTGCGCTTCCGGATGATATTGCACACATAAAATCGGCTTCGTTTCATGGACGACTCCTTCCACCGAACCGTCGTTAACGTTGATAAAACGAACGGAAAGCGGTGTATCTACTAAACTTTCCGCTTTGACGACATAGCCGTGATTTTGTGACGTCATCAACACTTTTTTCGTTTTCGCATCATATACCGGTTGATTCGCTCCGCGATGCCCAAACGGCAATTTTTCCGTATCTCCACCGTAAGCAAGCGACACGAGCTGATGTCCGAGACAAATCGCAAGCGTTGGGTAGCGTTCAATGACCGATAAAATGTTCGGCAAATGATGTGACAACTGTTTTGGATCCCCCGGTCCGTTTGATAACAACACCCCATCTGGATCAAGTTGTTCTACCGTTTGTAACGTCGTATTGTACGGAACGACGGTCACGCGACAGCCATGCTTGATTAACGATTGAATGATTGATTTTTTGTAGCCAAAATCAAATAAAACAACGTGCATATGACCTTCTCCGTACGTTCGTATTTCTGATGTGCTGACGAGCGGAACAGGTGCTTGTTCCTCCATTTGCACGATCGCTTGTTGACTCGTTGAAATGACGGCAGGCATCGCTCCATGCTCACGAATTTGCTTCACAACCGCCCGCGTATCCACATGAGTGAGAAGCGGAACGTTCCATTTTTGCAAATATTGTTTGAAACTATATGTCGCTTCGTAATGATAGCCCGTTTCTTCTACTTCATAAACGATGACTGCTTTGACATGTGGCTGTTTGCTTTCAAAATCAACTTCGTTAATGCCATAATTTCCGATAAGTGGGTACGTAAAAACGATGATTTGATTTTTATACGACGGATCGGTTAACACTTCTTGATATCCTGTCATCCCTGTAAAAAAAACGACTTCTCCCGTAACATCTCCCGCCCATGTTGTTTCCAATTTCCCCATAAACGTTTTGCCGTTTTGCAAATGTAAATATGCTTCCATTTCAACACCCCAAACGAATGTTTATTAAATAAATAGAATTTTTATTCATCTATGCGTATAAAAAATTGCGTTCATACGATGTTAACGCTTCTTGTAATATGTCGGTTGCTTGATCCAGTTCTTGTTTCGTCACAATGAGCGGTGGCAATAAACGAATGACGTTCGGTCCCGCTGCTAAAGCGAGCAACCCTTTTTCATGAATATGCGGCAAAATGTTTGCGACTGGTTCGCTACATACAATGCCGATCATTAACCCTAAACCGCGCACATCTTGAACGATATGAACGTCTTTTAATTGCTCAGCTAATTTATTTTTGAAATACATTCCTTTTTCCTGTACTTCTTGTAAAAACGAAGGCTGAGTGACGATCTCAAGCGTTGCTTTCGCTGCTGCCATCGCTAAAGCATTTCCGCCAAACGTCGAACCGTGCACCCCTGCGCTAAACGTTGCGACAACATGTTTTTTTCCGATCATCGCCCCAACAGGAAATCCGCTTCCTAACCCTTTCGCAACGGTAATGACATCTGGTGAAATGTCAAATTGTTCATAAGCAAACAACGTTCCTGTTCGACCGATGCCCGTTTGTACTTCGTCGACAATGAACAACGCACCATACGTTTGGCAAAGCTGTTCTGCCGCCTGCAAAAACGATTTTTCTCCGACGACAACACCGCCTTCACCTTGCACAACTTCGACCATCACAGCTGCAACTGTTTCATCCATTTCTCTCTCAAGGGCATCTATATCATTAAACGGCACATACACAAACGTCGGTAACAACGGGCCGAAGCCATCGTGAATTTTCGCCTGCCCTGTCGCTGACATCGTCGCAAACGTACGGCCGTGAAAAGACTGTTCGCACGTAATGATTTTCGACCGTCCTGTATGTTTACGTGCAAGCTTGATCGCTGCTTCGTTCGCCTCCGCTCCACTATTGCAAAAAAACACCGCATCGCCAACGGAATGTTGAACAAGAAGGGAAGCGACTTCTTCTTGAATCGGAAGATGAAATAAATTGGACACGTGCCATACTTCGTTTAACTGCGCTTCTAACGTTTGCTGCACAATAGGATGGCGATGACCGAGATTGCATACCGCAATGCCTGCAACAAAATCGATATATTGTTTTCCATCCGTCGCGATTACTTTCGTGCCTTCCGCTTTTGCAACCGTAATCGGAAAACGTTGATAAGTAGGAAAAATCATACATACACCTCTTTCTTCATCATCGTTCCACGCCACGTTCCTTCTTTAAAAAATGGAACTTTTCCGCTTACAATCGCCACTTCATTGACCGAGTTGAGCGCATGAAGGGCGGCTTTGACTTTTGGAATCATCCCACCTGAAATCGTTCCATCTGCGATCATCGCTTCAATCATATGTGCTGTTGCTTCTTTCACAACTTCCCCATTGTTTAAAATGCCATCCACATCTGTGACAAAAACGAGTTTATCAGCCGAAAGTGCCTGCGCCACAGCCGCTGCGGCTGTATCTGCGTTAATGTTATACGTTTGCCCACGTTCATCTACACCGATTGGCGCAATGACGGGAACGTATCCGTGACGCAACAACGTATGCACAAGCTTCCCACGAACGTTCACGACTTCACCGACATAGCCGAGCGCATCGAGATCGATTGGACTTGCTTGTAAAAGGCGATCATCCACACCCGATAATCCGACTGCGCGAATATCGTTCGCTTGCAAAAGAGAGACGAGCGTTTGATTCACTTTTCCGTTTAACACCATTTCGACAACGGCTAACACATCTTTTGTCGTTTTTCGCAATCCGTTCACAAATTCAGACGGAATGTTGAGCGCCTTCAACAACTGCCCAATGTCTGGCCCGCCGCCATGAACGATGACAACATCAAGCCCGTTTTCTCTCAGTTGTTTTACGCTCGTAAAAAACGATGGGGATAACTCATGAAGCACGCTGCCGCCACATTTAATAACAATCACACCGCTCCCCCCTTACGTGCGATAGCTCGCATTAATTTTAATGTAGTCATACGTTAAATCGCACCCCCACGCGATACCTTCTCCTTCACCGAGATGTAAATCGACCGTAATGACGACAACATCTTCCATTAAGGCCGCTTTCGCCTCTTCCTCTGAAAACGGTACCGGTTGGCTTTGCTTTAACATTTGAATGGAGCCAATCCATACGTCAACACAGTCGGGATTGATCGTTGCTCCACTATGACCGATCGCGCCGATAATTCTTCCCCAGTTTGCATCCGCTCCATACACCGCTGTTTTCACTAAATTCGAACCGACAATATGTTTGGCTGCCCATTTTGCTTCTTCATCTGTTTTTGCACCTTTCACACGCGCTTCAATTAATTTCGTTGCCCCTTCACCGTCACGCGCAATTTGTTTCGCTAAATGTTCACACGTTTGGCGAAGCGCTTCATAAAAATTTTCCCAATCCGGATGTTGAGGAGAAAGCGGTTCATTGCCTGCTAATCCGCTCGCCATGACGATGACCATATCGTTCGTTGACGTTTCTCCATCAACAGTAATTTGATTAAACGACACATTTGTAATCGAACGAAGCGCATGTTGCAGCACATCTGACGGAACGTTTGCATCCGTCGTAAGAAAAGCAAGCATCGTCGCCATATTCGGATGAATCATTCCCGATCCTTTTGCCGCTCCTGCAACGGTCACCACTTGACCGTCCACGATCGTTTCGTAGCACGTTTTTTTCATGACAAGATCGGTCGTTAAAATCGCTGTTTGAAAATCAACCGCTCCAGTCCATTCCGCTGTTGGTTTCAACTTTGGAACGCTTGCACGAATTTTTTCCATCGGCAAACATTCACCAATCACCCCTGTCGATGCCACAGCGACAAGATGCTCATGGAGCCCGAACGTCTCCGCACACAATTTTCTCATCTCATACGCATCTTTTAAGCCTTGTTCTCCTGTACATGCGTTGGCATACGCGCTGTTGACGATTACTGCTTGCAGCTTGTTTTCAACAGCGATGCTTTGCTTTGTTACTTGCAACGGTGCAGCTTGAAACACGTTTTGCGTATATACTGCCGCGCACGTCGCTGGCACATCGCAAACGATCACCCCTAAATCTTTTTTCGTATAACGTAAGCCCGCATGCACACCTGCTGCTTGAAATCCTTTTGGCGTGACAATCGTTCCATCGGCTATATATTTCACTTTTTTTTCTTTCACTTTCACTTTTATCCCTCCATTTACGGATACAGCGGCATTGACGTCAATCCCGTTTGTTCATCAAATCCGCACATCACATTTGCATTTTGAATAGCCTGCCCCGCTGCACCTTTCACTAAATTGTCGATGACGCTCACAACGGTGATGCGGTTTGTTCGTTCATCATAAGCGATCCCGATATCGCAATAGTTTGAGCCGTACACGTCTTTCGTGCACGGAAAAGATCCCGCTTCCCGAACGCGCACGAACGGGCAATGTTTATATGTTTCTTTATATAACTCTATGATTCTTTCATGCGATAATGCGCATGCAGCCTCCGCATAAATCGTCGCCATAATGCCGCGCGTCATCGGAATTAAATGCGTGCTAAACGTCATCGGTCCGATATGTTCGTTCCAATCACCTAACATTTGTTCAATTTCTGGGATATGCTGATGTGTATTGACTTTGTATATTTTTACGTTTTCATTCGTCTCTGCAAAATGAACGCCAAGCGAAACGCCTCGTCCTGCGCCAGATACGCCTGATTTCGCATCAACGATGACGGAATGCGGCACAATCCATTTTTCAATAACAAGTGGCGCTAATCCGAGCAACGTTGCTGTCGGATAACATCCAGGATTGGCGATTAAGTTCGCCTTCGCAATGTGTTCATGATTCCATTCCGTTAAACCGTATACTGCCTGTTTCAACACTTCTTCGCTCGGCGGCGTTTTTTTATACCACTTCGCATATACGCTCCCATCACGCAAACGAAAGTCTCCAGATAAATCGACGACTTTATATCCTGCCGCAAGCAATTTTGGCGTCCATTCGCTCGATACGCCCGGCGGCGTCGCTAAAAAAACGAGCTCTCCTTCCATTTCGTCGATTCGGATATCGCGCAATACAAAACGTTCTTTCATATGCGGATATACATTGTGTAGCAAAACACCACTTTGTGAAGATGAATGGACGGAAGCGACATGCATATACGGATGATGTTGCAATAAGCGAATGAGCTCAATTCCCCCATATCCTGTCGCTCCAATAATGGAGACTTTCATCAAACCGTTCCCCACTTTCTGTATATTTTATAAATTTAGTTATCATTATAATACTGCATAAAAATAAAATCAAATGTATATTTAAATATTTTTTCGTTTTTCCACTTCCTTTATTGACGCCATATATATTTTTCTTTTTAATGGAATTAGATAACAACAAAAGGTGGTTAGCGTATGACAATTCGACCGATCTCCTTATCCGAGCTTCTTTCCCTCCCTCACCATATCATCGACATACAAAAAGGAGAATATATTTTTCGCGAAGGGGAAACGACAAACGAACTATATATTGTATGCAAAGGAAAAGTACAATTAAGCAAAACGACCGAGGAAGGACGCGAACTGTTGCTTCGCATTTGTGAGCAAGGCGATGCGTTTGGGGAGATCGTTCCGTTCCAGTTGACGTGCACATGTACCGTCAGCGCAAAAATGATGGAAACAGGAACGTTAGCTGTGATTAACAAGCAGCAACTCGAAGAAAAATTGTTGATAGATCATGTGTTTGCGTTGCAATTTATGCAATGGATTCATTTACAATTACAGCGGATGCAAACGAAAATACGCGATTTAATTTTACACGGAAAAAAAGGGGCACTGTATTCCACACTTATTCGGTTAGCAAATAGCTATGGGGTCGAAACAGACGACGGCATTTTAATCGACTTCCCAATGACAAACCAAGAGCTTGCCAACTTTTGCGGCAGCGCCCGCGAAGTCGTCAGCCGCTTATTAAAAGAATTAAAAGAGCTTGAGATCATTTCCGTCGAGAAAGGGAAAATCACGATTCACGATGTGCAATTTTTAAAAGATGAAATTCGCTGTGAAGGCTGCCCCATTGATATATGTAACATGAAATAAGCCGACACATTTGTCGGCTTAATAAATAATCATGATAACAAGCGCAAAATAAACAGCATTTACAATTTCATAAATCCCTACTTTTTTAATCGACATCGCTTTTCCATAAAAATAAATGGCACGCACGACGCTTGGTACATACGCGAGAGCAAGCCAACCGTTTCCCGTTGCCACACATGCGACAATGATGATGATATGGAACAACCATGATGCCCACTTATAGCGTGGGTTATTTTTTTCGCGAATCATCGTTTTGACGTAAAATGTACTTCCGATGAAAAATAACATCGAGACAACAAACAACAACCATGCTTTTTCATCGATGTTCCCTGTACCGATGTAATAACTTCCAAGCCCGCCAATCGAAAAGTTGATAATTGCAGCGACATCATTTGTAAACGAACGCTCTTTTTTCTTTTTCGCAAAATACATGTTGACGACAAAAAATGGAATCATAACTAAACCGAAATACAAAAGCGTCGGTTTGTAAGCAAGTGGAATTGCGACAAAGACGAGCGCGATCAACATATATGTGGCAAACCATTGTTTATGACGAGCGTTCGCTTGTTTTTTCACGATTAACGTCCATATATACGTCGCTAAATAAAGAAAAAACCATGCGATAAAAAGTGGAAGATGAAGCCACGTCGCCTGACCGATATCGATACCAAACAAAAACGGAATAATTAACATCGCCCAAGCGCCGTGTTGTTTTGGAATAACCATCACATCCCCTCCTTCATCTTCGATTGTATCATCACCTTCCCTCTTTTTTTGTGACTCTCATCACATATTTTTATAAATGTGTGACAAACCATTGAACCGTTTGTAAAAACGCCTCGCGCGTCACTTTATGCCCCGCATGTTCATCAACTAGCATTGTAAGCGGCTGATGAAACGGTTCGATTTGTTTATAAAAGGCGTATGTATAATCAAACGGAACGACGTCATCTTGTTTTCCATGCCAAATGAAAAGCGGACGACCGTTTAATTTTTCTAGTTGTAGCGATAAATCGTATACCGTTAATGTGTTGCGTAACGCGTCGAGTTGCTGTTTAGAAAGTGGCAATGTCATCCCTTTTCGCTCGGCAAACTGCAATTGCAAATCAAAAAACGTTTGATAGCACGGGCTTCCCATAAGCGAACCTGCTACGCGAATCCAGTCATATTGCGTCAACGCACCGAACGTCACAATGCCCCCCATCGATGTCCCAACGACGCCAATGCGCTTTGGATCAACAAGTTCTCGCGCCACAAGCTCATTTTTTATTTGTTCTAATTCGCGAATAGTCGTTAACACAATATCCCAAAACGACAAATGTAATTCATTGTCAGAAAGCGGATTTGGACGTTCCCCATGATACAACGCATCCGGCAAAACGACACGATATCCAGCTTCCGCAAGCAAATAGCCGAAATGGAGATTATGCTCTTTCGCGCTCGTAAATCCATGAATAAAAATGACAAGTGGGCGCATATGATGTTTATCATCTTCTTTCACTACATGCAAACACGGAACGTTTGCGATCGACTCGCGAATAATTGACACCATGTTCTCATCTCCCAGTTTATGTTTTAACATTATCTTACCATATAGACAAATATTTTGGAAAAACGATACACTAATAAAGAAACGATTTTAACGAAAAGGGGAACGACGATGGAACAACATTTAATTGCGCTTGATTTAGACGGCACGTTATTAAAAGAGAATAAAACGATTTCTGATCGTACATACGATGTCATTCAACAAGCAAAGCAAGCCGGTCATATCGTTGTCATTGCGACAGGACGACCGTATCGTGCCAGCAAAATGTATTATGAACAACTCGACTTAACGACACCGATCGTTAATTTTAACGGTGCATTCGTCCATCATCCGAAAGACGACAGTTGGGGGATGTACCATACGCCATTGCAGTTAGAAACGGTAAGAGAAATTGTTGAAGTAAGCCGAAAGTACAACGTGCGCAACATTTTAGCCGAAGTGATGGATGATGTTTATTTTCATGAACATGACGAGCAGTTGCTTGATTTATTTAATTTAGGGAACCCAAACGTATATATCGGAAACTTGCATGACATTTTACGTAAAGAGCCGACAAGCATTTTAATTTTATCTGACGAACAAAACGTTGAGCACATTCGCACATATTTGTCAGAAGTGCACGCAAACGTCATCGACCATCGCAGTTGGACAGCCCCGTGGCACGTCATCGAAATCGTCCGTACCGGCATTCATAAAGCGGTCGGTCTTGAAAAAATTGCTTCTTTTTACGGCATCCCACGCGAGCGTGTCATCGCTTTTGGCGATGAAGATAACGATATCGAGATGTTAAAATGGGCAGGCGTAGGCGTTGCGATGGGCAATGCGATTGAACCGCTTAAAGCAATCGCAGACGATGTGACAAAAACAAATGAAGAAGATGGCATCGCTATTTATTTGCAATCATTATTAAAGTTATAAAAAATTCCCTCACGTATTGTAGCGCCATATGCGCAAACTATATGCGACGCCATATGCGTCACAAGCGGCAAACAAGGGGGAATGTCGTGTGGGTAAACGAAATAAATCAAAACGTTTCGTTCAACAAGGTGCCGATGCAGTGTATAAACATGATGAGCGCATTCCATATCATATGACGTATGAAGAAGCGGAACGACGCAAAGCAGAAAAAGCGGATCATGCAAATCTTGGGGGATTTTAATATGGGGAATCCGTTATTTCAACAAGCGAAAAAGGCGGTTGCCAAAGCGAAAGCAGAGCGCACAGAACGCGCGATCGCTGTCGCAAAAAATACGCTTTCATCCGCTTTTGCGAACGCTAACGACGCCGAGCGAAGACAACTACACGATTTACAAGATGAACTTGATACTTTGTAAAAAGCTGCGCACGTCGCGCAGCTTTTACTCTTTTCTAAAAAACCCGACGACTTCTGTCGTTTGCATGATGTTCGTGAACGCTTTCGGGTCGACTTCTTTAATAATGCGCTTTAAATCAAACAATTCATAACGTGTAATGACGATCATTAACATATCTTTATCTTCATTTAAAAATGCACCTTTTGCTGGAATGACAGTAATGCCTCGAATCATTTGCGATTTGATCGCTTGTTTCATCTCTTCCCCTTTTGTCGTAATAATAAGCGCTGTTAATTTTTGATGGCGCGTATGAATCGCATCAATGACGCGCGTTGTCACATATAACGTCACGAGCGTATATAGCGCCTTCTCCCAACCGTACATATATCCAGCCGTTAAAATAATAATCGAGTTAAGCGCAAAAATGTACGTCCCAACAGATCGATCGTTTACGCGCGACAACACGAGCGCAATAATATCTAGTCCCCCTGTCGACGCCCCCCATTTTAACGTCCAACCCGTTCCGACAGCTGCAATGACCCCACCGAATACCGCATTTAATAAAATATCTTCAGAAAGCGAACGAACGGGAATGAGTTCGAGAAATAGCGACATAAATACAACGCTCAAAAAGCTATAAAACGTAAACGACTTCCCTACTTTTTTCCATCCTAAAATAGCGACAGGAATGTTAAATACAAAAAGCAACAAACCTGTCGAAATCGCATAAGGTGTGTAGTCGCCGACAACTTTAGAAATAAGCTGTGCAGCTCCAGCAAACCCGCTCGTATATACGTTCGCTGGAATTAAAAATAAATTCATGCCGATGGCGTTTAATAATCCACCGATGATGACGACAAATAGTTTTTTTACGTCCACAGAACATCCTCCTACAAAGCACTAAGATTGTTTTTTTTCATCATAATCGCTACACTTAAAATAAGTACATACATAGGGGTGATGGAAATGAATATTAAAATTATAGCGGATAGCGGGTGCGATTTGCCACTTTCTTTTATACAAGAAAAACAAATTGCTTTTTTACCGTTAGCTGTACATATAAACGACCGCGACTACGACGACCAACTAACCATTCAACCAAAGCAAGTGTACGATGCGATGCGCAATGGGGATGCACCGAAAACGTCGCAAGCAAAACCTTCACAAATGGAAGAGCTATTTACGACATTCGCCAAAGAAAACATCCCTGCCATTTATATTGCCTTTTCTTCCGCTTTGTCAGGTACATATCAAACAGCTGTCATGATAAAAAACGATGTGCTTGAACAATACCCTCACGCAAAATTGACGGTCATCGACTCGAAATGCGCCTCACTCGGTCTTGGGCTTGTCGTGAAAAAAGCGGTTGAGCTTGCGGAAAGCGACATGCCGTATGAACATGTCGTGACAACCATTGAAACGTATTGTCGTCATATGGAACATATTTTTACGGTCGATGATTTGCAATATTTAGCACGTGGCGGGCGCGTCAGCAAAACAGCGGCGTTTGTCGGTGGAGTATTAAACATTAAACCGCTTCTTCACGTCGAGGACGGAAAGTTAATTCCGATTGAAAAAGTGCGCGGACGGAAAAAAGTACTGAAGCGCATGGTCGAACTTATGCAAGAGCGCGGAGCAGACGTGCAAAACCAACTCATCGGCATTAGTCACGGCGATGACGAACAAACGGCGCTCGAACTAAAAGCGATGATTGAAGAAACGTTCGGTTGCAAACAATTTTTCATTTCTGAAATTGGCGGCGCCATCGGAGCGCATGCTGGTCCAGGCACGATCGCCCTCTTTTTCTTGAATAAACAACTCGAGCAATGATTACACTACTTTTCAAAGGGGGCAAGAATATGACAAGCGATAACGACAAAAAAGCAAAAGACAATAATGCCAAACGACACGAAAAAAATATGGAGCGCGAAAAAAACCGTCAAGCTGGCAAACGCGCCTACTCAAAAGAAACGAATCATTTGTAAAGAAAAAGATGCTCGCGCGGAGCATCTTTTTCTATTTCATTTGAAACTTTGCCATCGTCCGTTGTAAATCATCTGTAAGTTGACGCAACGTCGTCACTTTTTCGCTCATTTTTTTGAACGCTTCTAACTGCTCCACCATCGACGCGGCAATTTCTTCGCTGCCTGCTGCCGATTGTTCAACGACCGCACTAATGCTTTCAACGTTTTGCAAGACGTTTTTGCCAAGCTCTTTCGATTCATTCATGCCGATGACAAGCGCTTGAATATCGGTCGTAATATGGTGTACTTTTTTCTCAATAGCACTAAACGCCTCTGTCGTCGTTTCAATGGCTTTCGTTTGTGCTTCAGCAATATCTACCCCACGACGAACGGCTTCGGTGACGTTCGTTAACCCCGATTGAATGAGGTGAACCATCTCAAAAATTTGGCTTGTCGCTTTCGATGATTCTTCCGCAAGTTTGCGCACTTCTTCAGCGACAACCGCAAACCCTTTTCCTGCTTCTCCTGCTCGCGCCGCTTCAATCGCCGCATTCAACGCCAATAAGTTCGTTTGCGTTGCAATGTCGGATACTGCTTTTGCCATATCTTCAATTTTTCTTGCATACGTCGCAAACTGTTCCGTCGATTGTTCAATAGAGGCAGTCGCCTGTGCATTTTCATCAATAAACGCTTTTTGTTCCGCTAACGCCGCTTGACCGTGCACAATCGCTTCGACCGCTTCATCGCTATAACGAGCCGTTTGTTCAGTGCGCCCAACGTTTTCTTGTACAGTATGTTCCATTCGTTCAATGAGTTGTACCGCATGTTGTAAATCTTCAGAAATGCTTTGCGCTCCAGCGGACAATTCGTTTGTTGATACAGCTACTTGATTATTAATTTCTGTTAACGTTTTTGTTTCCTCATCAATTTCTTTCGCAAACGCCTCTACTTGCTTACTGACTGTATCAACCGATTGAAGCAAGCCATTCAGCTGATCAGCCATCGTTGCAAATGCTTCATTTAAATCAGCAAGCTCGTCTCTCCCGCTATACTTCACAGTCTCAATACGCAAATCGCCGCTTGCAATTTGTTTCGCATTTTCAGCGATTTTTCTTAGCGGCACCGTAATTTTTTGTGTTAGTCTAAATCCGCTAAATCCTGCAAACAATAACACCACTGCAATCGCAATAATCGAAATCGTAATAACGCCTGAAATTTGTTTTTGTAACGTTTGTTGCATGTACGTATAATATTCGCTCACATATGTGTTGACGACATATATATCGTTTAATACCCCTTCTGCTCGCATCGATTGGCGGCGAATTTCTGCTACGTTCCGCCCATCAAGTGCCGCTTTCGATTCTTTAGCTAGCACGTCAAATTTTTTATTCGCTTGTTCAAGTGCAGCACGAATGTACGATTGGGTCAGTCCTTTATTTAATACGCGAAGCAACTTTTCTGATTCTTCCAAATGAATAAGTACTTCTTGTTTATTTCCTTCTGTTGGGCTATACGCATAGTTGCTTAAACTTTGCTTCGTCGCTTTCAGCTCTGCTTGTAAATGTTGCGCCTTCATCATAAGCGGCACGAAATCTTGGTTGGACGATTGAATCGAAAGCATATTTATAATAATAAACACAATAATAGCGCCGGCAATGACTGGCGTTGCTAATGAATGAAATAATAATCGTTGTTTAATCGACATCGTATCCCTCCTTTATTGCGTGATGCCGTTTGTCGCTTTTTCTTTCCATTTTTCAAGCGTCGCCTGTTGCTCTGGACTGAGCGTCACGACACGAATCGGTGCTAAATCGACGCCGTTTTCTTTTAACCCAAGTTCGACCGTTCCTTTTGGCACTTCTTTCTTTTCAACATACTGTTTAATGACCGTATATAACGCAACATCTACATTTTTTAACATCGATGTGACCACCGCTTTTTCCGCATAAAAATATTGGTCGCTATCGACACCGATCGCGTACTTTTTGTTCATCTCCGCCTCGCGTAGCACCCCGACACCTGTAAACCCAGCCGCCGCATACAACACATCTGCGCCGTTGGCAATCATTTGTTTGGCAATTTGTGCTCCAAGCTTGTCATCGCCAAAATTGCCGGCATACACTTCTTGCACGTTTGCTTCTGGCTTCACCGCTTTTACCCCTTGAATAAAGCCGTTCGCAAACTTCCGAATCAATGGCACATCCGCTCCACCAACGAAGCCGACGTTGTTTGTTTTCGTCAGCATTGCTGCGACAACACCTGCTAAAAAGCTCCCTTCATCTTCTTTAAACGTAATGGACGTAATGTTTGGGAGGTTAGATACCGCGTCAATTAATATAAATTGCTGTTTCGGATATTTTTTTGCGACTTTTTCTAAATCTTGTTGCACCATAAAGCCAAGTCCGATGACGAGATCGTTTCCTGCTTCAACAAGTTCTGTTAACCCTTTTTCATACGTTCCTGTTTCTTTTAACTCACGGTAGTCAAAAAAGATGCCGAGCTCATCTCTCGCTTTCATTAACCCTTGAAATGCCGAGTCGCTAAATGATTGATCGCCAAGTCCGACGTCTGATAACATAATGCCAATTTTCACACGCTCTTTCGGCTGAAAGGAGCTCGTTTGTGAACACCCAGCGGCAAGCAACAAAACGAATGCCATCATGAGTGAAATGATTTTTTTCATAAAATTCCCTCATCTCCTTATCTTTCGATCAAATCCTACTTCATTTATTATATCGACAACATTCGACAGTTTGTTTACTTTTTATATATAAAGATTTTGTAAAGTTGTTCATATGTCAACAATCGACTATAATGGAAACACAACGAATTTATATTGAGGTGATGTATATGTCAAAAGAAAGTTCATTTGATATTGTGTCGAAAGTCGATTTGTCAGAAGTAACAAACGCCATCAACATCGCGTTAAAAGAAATTCAAAACCGCTATGATTTTAAAGGAAGCAAAAGCGACATTTCGCTTGAAAAAGATGAACTCATTTTCATTTCTGATGATGAATTTAAGCTCGAACAACTCAAAGACGTGCTCATCGGCAAGCTCATTAAGCGCGGTGTGCCAACGAAAAACATTCAATACGGAAAAATAGAACCTGCTTCTGGCGGAACGGTGCGCCAACGTGCCAAACTCGTCCAAGGCATCGACAAAGACAACGCGAAAAAAATTAACACAATCATTAAAAATACAGGCTTGAAAGTAAAAAGTCAAATTCAAGAAGATCAAATTCGCGTCAGCGGCAAAAGTAAAGACGATCTACAAAAAGTGATCGCCGCCATTCGCGAAGCAGACTTGCCAATCGACGTCCAATTCGTCAACTATCGTTAAGAGGGCAACACGCCTTCTTTTTTATTTTCAAATAAAATAGTTGAATATTTCTAAAAAATCAGTTACATTTATGAGTAACTTCATACAACATCTTATCGAGAGAAGGGGAGGGACTGGCCCGATGAACCTTCAGCAACCTGACGATCGTCAAGGTGCTAAGTCCAGACAAGCGATTCGCTTGGAAGATAAGAAGGAGCGCACAACGTCTTCTTCTTATGAAGAAGACGTTTTAGTTTGAAAAAGAAACGGAGGAATGGACGTGGGACTGTTAGACGATTTAAAACAACGCATCGTCATCGCCGACGGAGCGATGGGAACGTTATTATATGCGCACGGCATCGACCGTTGCTTTGAAGAATTAAACGTAACAAAACCGGAAGAAATCGTTCATATTCACGAAGCGTATATCGAAGCAGGCGCTGAAGTGATCCAAACGAACACGTACGGCGCCAACTATGTGAAACTTGCTCGCTACGGTTTGCAGGACGATGTAAAAGAAATCAATAAAGCGGCTGTCCAACTTGCAAAACAAGCAGCAAAAGGACGTGCCTACGTCCTCGGTACGATCGGAGGATTGCGCAGCACAAACAAAAGTACGATTTCGCTTGAAGAAGTGAAACGGACGTTTCGGGAACAGTTGTATGTCCTGTTAAGCGAAGACGTTGACGGGCTTTTACTTGAAACGTATTACGATTTCGAAGAATTACAAACCGTTCTTTCCATCGCTCGTAAAGAAACGACGTTGCCGATCATCGCCCACGTCACGCTTCATGACATTGGCGTCTTGCAACATGGCATGCCGCTTACCGAGGCGCTTCGTCAATTAGAACAACTTGGTGCCGATGTCGTCGGCTTAAACTGCCATCTCGGTCCGTATCATATGTTGCGCTCGCTCGAAGAAGTACCGATTCCAACGCGCGCCTTTTTATCGGTGTACCCGAATGCGAGTTTGCCACAATATCGCGACGGTCGATTCATTTACGAAACGAGCGAACAATATTTTGAAGAAACGGCACGGGCGTTTCGTGATCAAGGGGTTCGACTCATTGGCGGCTGTTGCGGCACGACGCCAAAACATATTGCCGCGATTGCTCGCGCCCTTCCCGATCGCACACCTGTATATAAAAAAGAAGTGAAACAACGGCATACCATTGTCGTTCAAGAAGCAGAACAAACGAAACAACCTTCCCTTGCCGATATTGCACGCACGCGACGGTCGATTATCGTCGAGCTCGATCCGCCAAAAAAACTCGGCTTAACGAAATTTTTAGAAGGCGCAAAAGCATTAAAAGACGCACATATTGACGCACTAACGCTTGCCGACAACTCGCTTGCGACACCTCGCATTAGCAACGTCGCTGTCGGAACAATCGTCAAACAACAACTAAATATGCGCCCACTTATTCATATTACGTGCCGCGACCGCAATTTAATCGGTTTACAGTCGCATTTAATGGGACTTCATACGCTCGGCATGACCGATGTACTCGCTTTAACAGGCGACCCGTCCAAAGTAGGCGATTTCCCTGGCGCAACGTCCGTATATGATTTATCATCGTTTGACCTCATTTCGTTAATTCGGCAATTTAACGAAGGGCTTTCGTACTCGGGTAAACCGCTCGGACAAAAAACGAACTTTTCCATCGCTGCGGCCTTTAACCCGAACGTGCGCCACTTAGATAAAGCGGTCAAGCGGCTAGAGAAAAAAATTGAATGCGGGGCGCACTACTTTTTAACACAACCGCTGTATAGCGAAAAACAAATCAAAGACGTATATGAAGCGACAAAACATTTACCAACGCCGATTTACATCGGCATCATGCCAATTACAAGCGCGCGCAACGCTGACTTTTTACATCATGAAGTGCCAGGCATTACGCTGTCAGACGACATTCGTGCCCGCATGGCTACGTGCGCCAACGATCCTGTTCAATCAACAAAAGAAGGCTTGGCGATCGCCAAATCACTCATCGATGCAGCATTCGATTTATTCCAAGGCATTTATTTAATTACACCATTTTTACGTTACGATATGACGGTCGAACTCGTTCGCTACATTCATGAAAAAGAGCGGCTCACAAAAGAAAGGACGGTTTATCATGGCTAGTTTATTTGAACAGCTTGAGAAAAAAATTTTAATTATTGACGGTGCGATGGGAACGATGATTCAAGCAGCCAACTTAACAGCGGACGATTTTGGCGGTGAAGCGTACGAAGGATGTAACGAATATTTAACACTCACTGCTCCGCACGTCATTTCACATATTCATGAAGCTTATTTTGCCGCAGGAGCAGACATCGTTGAAACGAATACGTTCGGAGCGACACGCATCGTCTTAGACGAATACAACCTCGGCCATTTGGCGCTTGAATTAAATATCGAAGCCGCGAAACTCGCGAAACGCGCGGCAGAAAAATATACGACGACTGCACACCCGCGCTTTGTCGCTGGCTCGATAGGTCCGACGACAAAAACGCTGTCCGTCACAGGGGGAGCAACGTTTGCTGAACTCGTTTCTTCCTACGAAGAACAAGCGCGCGGCTTACTGCTTGGCGGCGTCGATTTGTTGTTGTTAGAAACGTGCCAAGATACGTTAAACGTGAAAGCTGCTTTTCTCGGCATTACCGAAGCGTTCAAAACGGTTGGAAAGCAAGTGCCGCTTATGATTTCTGGAACGATTGAACCGATGGGAACAACGCTTGCCGGGCAAACGATCGAATCGTTTTTTATTTCCATTCAACATATGAAGCCATTTGCGGTCGGTTTAAACTGCGCAACAGGTCCTGAATTTATGACCGATCATTTGCGCTCGCTCGCTTCATTAGCGAACACGGCCGTCAGCTGTTATCCGAATGCCGGTCTTCCAGACGAAGAAGGACATTATCACGAAACACCGGACATGCTCGCGAAAAAAATTCGCCAATTTGCCGAAAAAGGATGGTTAAATATCGTCGGCGGCTGCTGCGGAACGACGCCGGAACATATTCGCGCCATTGCCGAAGCTGTGCGTGACATCCCACCGCGCACGATTCCGAAGCAGTTTGCGGTGCACGCCGTCTCTGGCATCGATGCGCTTATTTACGACGAAACGATGCGCCCGCTTTTTGTCGGCGAACGAACGAACGTCATCGGCTCGCGCAAATTTAAGCGGCTCATCGCCGAAGGAAAATATGAAGAAGCGGCAGAAATTGCCCGCGCTCAAGTAAAAAACGGGGCGCACGTTATCGACATTTGTTTAGCGGACCCTGACCGCGATGAAAAAGAAGATATGGAGCAATTTATTCAACAAGTCGTGAAAAAAGTGAAAGTGCCGCTTGTGATCGACTCGACCGATGAAGACGTCATCGCCTGCGCATTGTCGTATTCGCAAGGAAAAGCGATCATTAACTCCATTAATTTAGAAGACGGAGAAGAGCGGTTTGAAAAAATTGTTCCGCTTCTTCATCAATACGGGGCAGCGGTCGTCGTCGGCACGATTGACGAACAAGGGATGGCGATTGACGCAAAACGAAAGCTAGACATCGCCCTTCGTTCGTACGATTTGCTCGTCAACAAATACGGTGTTTCACCACACGACATTATTTTCGATCCGCTCGTTTTTCCGATCGGCACAGGAGACGAACAATATATTGGCGCAGCAAAAGAGACGATCGAAGGCATTCGGCTCATTAAACAACATTTGCCAAACTGTTTAACGATGCTCGGCATTAGTAACGTTTCCTTCGGTTTGCCACCTGTCGGACGCGAAGTGTTAAACTCCGTCTTTTTATACCATTGCACACAAGCCGGACTTGATTATGCAATCGTCAATACAGAAAAATTAGAGCGATTCGCTTCCATTCCAGAAGAAGAAGTACGCTTAGCCGAGGCATTGTTATTTGACACGAATGATGAAACGTTAAACGCGTTTATTCAATTTTATCGCGATAAAACAAAACAGCCAAAACAAGCAAACGTCCATATGACGTTAGAAGAACGGCTCGCCACATACGTCATTGAAGGAACGAAAGACGGACTGATCGAAGATTTGACGCTCGCTTTACAAACGTACAGCCCGCTTGACATTATTAACGGGCCGCTCATGAACGGAATGGATGAAGTCGGTCGCTTGTTTAATGATAACCAGCTTATCGTTGCCGAAGTGCTGCAAAGCGCAGAAGTGATGAAAGCAGCAGTCGCCTTTTTAGAACCGCATATGGAGAAAAATGAAACGAGCGTGAAAGGAAAAGTGTTGCTTGCGACCGTCAAAGGCGATGTGCACGACATCGGCAAAAATTTAGTCGACATCATTTTAAGCAACAACGGGTTTCGCGTCGTCGATTTAGGCATTAAAGTAACACCGCAACAGCTCATCGAAGCGGTGCGTCACGAACAGCCCGATATGATCGGCTTATCGGGGTTGCTTGTGAAATCCGCACAACAAATGGTGCTCACTGCGCAAGACTTAAAACAAGCGGGCATTTCGCTACCGATTTTAGTCGGCGGTGCAGCGCTATCGCGCAAATTTACCGATACAAAAATTGCCCCAGAATATGACGGCATCGTTTTATATGCGAAAGACGCGATGGAAGGACTTACGCTTGCGAATCGCATCGTCCAACAAGACATCACCTATGAGAAAAAAGAAAAAATCGAACATGTCACAAAACGACAAAGCGCCGTCGCCGTTATGACAAAATCGAACGTGAAGCCAGCACCCGTTTATGTTCCGACCGATACAGAGCGACATATATTGCAACACATTCCGCTTTCCCATATTGAACCGTACGTCAATTGGCAAATGCTTCTTGGTCACCATCTCGGTTTAAAAGGAAGCGTAAAAAAGCTGCTGGCGGAAGGAAATGAAAAAGCGACGATGTTAAAAGAGTTGATCGACGAACTGCTCGCTGAAGCCAAACAAACAACGTCACTTGCACTAAAAGCGGTATATCAATTTTTCCCAGCAAAAAGCGACGGCAATACGGTCATCATTTACGACCCACGCGATCAACAAACGGTTATCGAGACATTTACGTTTCCAAGACAAACGAAAGCACCGTATTTATGTTTAGCCGACTATCTTTCTAATGAACAAATCGACTACGTCGGACTATTTGCCGTCACCGCTGGCCGAGGCGTGCGCGATTTAGCCCAACGTTTCAAAGAAGAAGGGCAGTTTTTAAAAAGCCACGCGATTCAAGCGTTAGCGCTTGAACTAGCGGAAGGATTAGCCGAGCGCGTTCATCAAATTATGCGCGACCGTTGGGGCTTTCCTGATTCGCCTGATTTTACAATGGAAGAACGGTTTGCGGCAAAATACCAAGGACAACGTTTTTCTTTCGGTTATCCTGCTTGTCCAAATCTTGAAGACCAAGAAAAGCTGTTCCGCCTTTTACGCCCAGAAGAAATCGGCATTCATTTAACGGAAGGCTATATGATGGAACCAGAGGCGTCCGTTTCAGCGATCGTCTTCGCCCATCCGGAGGCAAGATACTTTAACGTATTGTGAAAAAGCTGATCGCCATCAGCTTTTTCACAATATCCATTCTTTATAAATCAATCCCTTTCATCGCTTGAACGCCTTGATGATAGTAATGTTTCACTTCTTTCATTTCCGTCACTAAATCAGCAAGTTGAATGATGTCCTCTTTTGCACCTCTTCCTGTCACGACAACATGCGTATGCGCTGGCTTATTCAGCAACGTATGCACAACATCTTGAAGTGGCAAAACATCATCAATCGGAAACGATGTAATCGCTAACGCGACGTTTAGCTCATCTAAAATAACGATATCGTACTCTCCTGACAGCACACGTTCTTTCGCGAGCGCCCACCCTTTTTGTAACGCTTCGCGATGCTCGGTCGGCGTTTTCGTCCATGTAAATCCTACACCTGTTTGATGCACGCCAATGCCGAGCTGCTGTAATACTTTCGCCTCACCATATGGACGGTGCGGCGACTTAATGAATTGAATGACAATCACTTTTTTTCCATGTCCTGCCGCGCGAACAGCAAGACCGACTGCTGCAGTCGTTTTCCCTTTTCCGTCTCCCGTATAAACAATCACCACGTTTCTTCCACCCACTTTAACCGATCATGCAGCTTCACAACATCCCCGACGACAATAATGGCAGGAGAAGAAAGTTTTTTCTCTTGTACGATGTCAACAATCGTTTGTAACGTGCCAACGACCGTCCGCTGCTTATTTGTCGTTGCCCATTCAATTACTGCGACAGGTGTATGGCCATCTTTTCCATGACGTTGCAGCTGTTCACAAATGTAACCGATATTTCCCATCCCCATATAAAATACAATTGTATCCGTCGCATGACTGAGCGCATCCCAGCGAATGCGATCACGTTCCCCGCTTTGGTGTCCCGCAATAAACGTGACTCCACCCGCATAGTTGCGATGCGTCACCGGAATGCCCGCATATGCTGGCGCTGCCACACCAGCTGTCACACCCGGCACGATTTCATACGGAATGCCATGTGCTCGTAAATATTCTGCTTCTTCGCCGCCGCGACCGAACATAAACGGATCACCACCTTTTAACCGAACGACCGTTTTTCCTTTCATTGCATATTCCACAAGCCATTTGTGAATTTGTTGTTGAATGTTTCCGTGCTTTTTTGGCTCTTTGCCACAATATAAAAACTCTGTTTCTTCTTTCGCATAAGTTAACAACTGCGTATTGACGAGCCGATCGTAAATAATAACGTCCGCCTTTTCGATACACTCCCGTCCATATAAAGTAATCAGCTTCGGATCACCAGGACCTGCACCAACAATGTATACTTTTCCTTTATTCATGATGATCGCTCCCAGTTGATACGTTAGCTGACGAAAATGTCGCCATACGAAGCATCGCCATTGCCATATTGACAATCGGAAAGGCGACCGCTGCTCCGCTTCCTTCGCCAAGGCGCATATGTAAACGAACGAGCGGCTCTTTGTTTAACAACTGAAGGGCGATGCGATGCCCTGGCTCCACAGACTCATGACTAGCAATCATATAATGAACGACGTCTTCATCAAAACGTGTCGCAACAAGTGCGGCAACGGTACAAATAAAACCGTCAAGCAAAATTGGAATGCGCCGCTCCGCCGCTGCAATCATCGCCCCTGCCATCGCTGCAATTTCAAGTCCGCCGATTTTTGTCAATAAATCAATCGGATCAGACGCTTTCGGCTGATGAAGCATAAGTGCTCGTTCAATGACTGCCCGTTTATGTTTCACCGCCTCATTATGAATGCCTGTTCCTTTCCCGACAAGCTCTGCAACGTGGCGACCGCTCATTGCCGCTAACAATGCACTTGCAGTTGTCGTATTTCCGATTCCCATTTCCCCAACGATCAAACAACGAATACCGCTGTCAATCATTCGGTTTCCTTGCCGATATCCGACTTGCACTGCTCGCTCTGCGTCTTCTTTCGTCATCGCTTTTTCGTACGCAAAATTGTTCGTTCCGTACGCCACTTTTTCATTGATGACGCTTTCTTCATGAATATCAACCGCCACACCAACATCGACAACTGCAAACGTGGCGTCAATTTGTTTACTAAATACGTTAATCGCGGCTCCGCCACGTGCAAAATTAAGCACCATTTGCGCCGTTACTTCTTGCGGATAAGCAGACACCCCTTCTTTTGCGATGCCGTGATCGGCTGCAAAGACGAGCACGCCCGGCGGTGTCACGCGCGGAAAACGTTCCCCTGTCATTTTCGCAACCTCGATCGCTAGTTCCTCAAGCCGTCCGAGACTGCCACGCGGCTTTGTTAGTTGATCAATATAGTTGCGCACTTCTTCCCCGATTTGTTTATAAAGCATGATCCTCTCCCCCTTGAAATGCGATCATTTTTTGTTCAATCGCTTTTACATCGACATGTGTTTCAATGCAATTTGCCAGATCATCGAATGCTTGCTCACGTAATTGCCGATAAAGCGGTCGCTCCACTAGTGGTGGAAGCTGTTTTTTGCACCGCATATCATTTAACAAGTAATGACGAAACGCATCGTTATGAAACAAATCGTGCATATACGTTCCGATCACGCGCTCATCTTTCGTTTTACACCCATCTGTTTTTCCGTTGAGCAAAATAAGTGGCTCACCGTGTTTCACGATCGAACGTCCCATATGAATTTCATATCCTTTTACATGAAACGTTTTGTTTTTATAGGTTAATCTTCCTTCGCATAACACCGTCGTTTTTTCACACGAAAGCGTCGTTGCCACCGGCAACAAACTTAATCCATCTATATCATCGAGCGGTGTTTCGACATGAAACGGATCTTTGATGCGCTCACCAAGCATTTGATAGCCGCCGCAAATGCCGATGATCGTCACATCCGTTCGCTCATACAAACGCTGGATGTCAGAAAACAACCCTGTTTCTCTTAAAAATTGAACGTCTTCAATCGTATTTTTACTTCCGGGCAAAATAAGTATATCGGGCTCTCCTAATACCGACACATCGGTCACAAACCGCACCGAACAATCCGGTTCAGCAAAAAACGGATCGACGTCTGTAAAGTTCGACAGGCGCGGATATTGAATGACCGCAACATCAATCGCTTTCGTATCGTCTTTTTTTGTCGCATACCGGGAAAGCACGACCGAATCTTCAGCATCGATTCGCATCGGCACGTACGGCACAACACCGAGCACCGGCACACCTGTATATTGTTCAAACCAACGCAATCCAGGCTGAAGAAGCGAAGCATCGCCGCGAAATTTATTAATAATGACCCCGATGACACGCTTGCGGTCTTTTTCCTCTAATAGCTGCAACGTGCCAACTAAACTCGCAAACACTCCACCGCGCTCAATATCGCCAACAAGCACGACAGGCGCATTCGCCATACGCGCCACGCGCATATTCACGAGCTCGCGATCGTTTAAATTTACTTCCGCTGGGCTGCCAGCTCCTTCAATGACAAGACGATCGTATTGTTGCATCAATGTGTCGAGCGACTGTCGAACGAGCTCAAGACCGATATTAAAAAACTCGTTGCGATAAGCGGTCGCTTTCATATTTGCATACGGTTTTCCATGCACGACAATTTGCGCTTCTTGATCGCGGCTCGGCTTAATTAAAATCGGGTTCATATGCGTCGTTGCCAACACACCTGCCGCTTCCGCTTGTACCCCTTGCGCGCGCCCGATTTCTTTTCCATCGACTGTCACATATGAATTGAGCGACATATTTTGTGATTTAAACGGTGCCGTCTTCCAGCCGTTTCGTGCAAAAATGCGGCAAAAAGCGGTCGCAATGACACTTTTTCCAGCATCCGAATGTGTTCCTTGAAACATAATCGGAAGCGCCTTACGCATCGCACTTCACCTCTTCACACGTTTTCAGCCATCGTTCAACAATCGAAGGGTTGGATGGAAAATAAAAATGAACGTAACCAGCGACGAGGCGTTTGTCCATATAACCATCTTTTTTGCATCCGCGCAACCCTTTTGCTTCATACGCAAACTTCCCTTCCGTTCTCGGAATAAATGTTGAATAATGAAATTCGTGCCCTTTCGCTCGATCTTGTTCAAACAAAAAGTTTCCTTCTGCTCCCATCACTTCGCGATAGCCGAGCGCCGCAAGCGTTCGTTGCATGCGCACATGCCCAGGAATGACGCCGACCATTTCGTAATATTGCCCAGCTGTCGTCACGATCCCTTCTGTTAAATACATAAATCCCCCGCACTCCGCAAGCGTCGGCAAACCACTTTCAATCACTTCGACAATCGACTGTTTTACTTCTTCATGACGCGCCAGTTCCGCGGCAAATTCCTCTGGAAATCCCCCTCCAATGTACAAACCGTCAACGTCATCTGGTACACGTTCGCCGGCAAGCGGTGAAAAGTACACGAGCGTCGCTCCATACGCCTGAAGCATCTCCAAATTTTCTTCGTAGTAAAAATGAAATGCGGCATCTTTCGCGATGGCAATACGCACGTCATACGTTTGCTTCGGTTTAAAAAAAGGCGCGCTTGATAGATCATTCGCCTCCGCCAATTCCCATATTGCATCCAAATCAACCGTTTTAGACGTTCGCTTGCCAAGCTCATCAAAAAACGGCTGAAGTTCTCCTCGTTCGACAGATGGAACAAGACCTAAATGGCGCTCTGGAATCGTTACATCGCTCTCTTTTTGCAAATAGCCGACGACAGGAATGTGACATTGTTGTTCAATCGCTTCTTTCACAAGCCGAAAATGCCCTTCGCTTCCGACCCGATTCGCAATGACGCCAACGATTCGAACGCGCTCATGAAACGATTGAAAGCCGCGTACAATCGCTGCGGCGCTACGCGCCATTCCTGAACAATCAACGACTAATAAGACAGGGCTTTCGGTCATGATGCTAATTTCCGCAGTCGATCCTTCATTTGTTGTCGCCCACTTTCCATCAAATAGCCCCATAACCCCTTCAATAATGGAAAGATCCGCTCCTTCGCTTCCTCTTTTGCATACGTCGCGCACAACGTTTTCATTCCCCATCCAACTATCTAAATTGCGCGAACGTCTCCCCGTCACGGCGGTATGATACGTTGGATCAATGTAATCTGGTCCACATTTAAATCCTTGAACAACATATCCTTTTTGTTTAAATGCGCTCATTAATCCGAGCGTCACCGTTGTTTTCCCAACACCACTTCCCGTTCCCGCCACGACAATTCTTCTCACCGCTCTCCCTCCCATAGCGCAACGGAAATCGTCACGTTACCGCTTTTTTTCTTCGTTAAAACAAGTTGTTGTTGTCCGCTATATCGCTTCGCGGCAGGTTCGCTGACGCCGTATGCCCCTACATAACGAAACACTGTTTCAGACGGTTCGTCGATCGGGACAGCGTTTAATTGTTCTGCCGTGTAAAAAATAAGCGGCCAGTTATATTTATTTGCGACAGCTAATAAACCTTCCTCGTCCTTTTTTAAATCAATTGTGCATAATGCTTTCACGCTTTTCATAGAGAAGCGGAGCTGCTGCAACGTATCGCAAATCACTCGTTCAATCTCTTCTGCACTCGTTCCGCGATTGCATCCGATGCCGATGACAATCACTTTCGGACGATACAACACCCCGTTTTGTAAAATGTCTTCTTCTTCTTTTTCAAGCAAGCGATGCGTCACAACGAGCGCCGCATCCGGCTCCGCTTCAAGCGCTTCGGCAACCGAAGCATACTGCCGAATGTTTGATGGAATCGGCGTATCATACGTCCACCAATTGCGCTCTCCTGATTCTTGTACAATCGCAACATGTTGCTCATTAACAACCGCAGCGCTCACAGGCGTCAAATTGTTTTCATTTTCCCATTCCCACCCGAACGAGCGACCGAATAAATCAACCGCAATCGTTCGCTGTACATCGGATGCTGTCGTAATGACCGGACGAGCGTCAAGCAAATTCGCCACTTTTCTTGTCAGCTCATTGGCTCCTCCTAAATGACCAGATAATACACTAATGACATGTTCTGCTTTATCATCAATCACTACAACGGCAGGATCTGTTTTTTTATCTTTTAATAGCGGAGCAATCATGCGCACAACAGCACCGAGTGAAATGATAAGAATGAGCCCGCGATATGCGGAAAACAATTCCGCCAACAGAAAGCGAACGTTTCCCGAAAATAAATGAATGCCTTTTTTCGCTTCGTCGCCTTTTGCAAATTTATCAGTGTAATAAATGTGCGCATGCGGAAGTTGGTCATACAGTTTTCTTGCGATTTCTACCCCATGTTTCGTAATCGCTACAACGGCATACATTTTACTTCTCTCCTTTACGATAGCCGTGTGTAAATGTTTCATCGTACAATTTAGAACGACATGATTCATCAAGTTCGTTAGAAAGGGCCCAACCTGCTAAAATAAGTGCATGTTGTCGAAT
This sequence comes from Anoxybacillus tengchongensis, assembly GCF_014201585.1. Lineage (GTDB taxonomy): Bacteria > Bacillota > Bacilli > Bacillales > Anoxybacillaceae > Anoxybacillus > Anoxybacillus tengchongensis. Next base: position 156,184 of record NZ_JACHES010000005.1, on the reverse strand, counting down.
GCCATGGCGCTGCATATCTTCATGAAGCGTACCAACAGTCGAACGCACGACTTTTTCGTCCGGCCACGTCGCTTTATATACAACAACGACAGGGGTATGCTCACTCCAGCCAGCTTCAAGAAATGCAGCTGTCACTTTTTTTGTTAACGTTGCACTTAAAAAAAGAGCAATCGTACAATGATGTTCAGCGAGCAAAGTGAGCTTCTCCTTTTCTGGAACCGGTGTTCTTCCTTCCGCACGTGTTAAAATAACCGTTTGCGTCAAATTAGGTACGGTCAACTCCATTTGCGCCGCAGCGGCAGCAGCGAATACAGAACTAACTCCCGGAACAATTTCGACGTCAATGCCTTCTTTTTTCAAAAGTACGATTTGTTCCATCGTTGCTCCATAAATTGATGGATCACCTGTATGAAGACGAACGACCATCTTCCCGCTTCTCACTTCTTCACACATAAGTGAGACAATTTGCTTTAAATGCATGCCCGATGTCCGAAAAATGCGCGCGTCTTTTTTTGCATATGTAAGCAATTCATCATTGACAAGCGAATCCGTATAAAAAATGGCATCCGCTCGCTGCAACAACTTCATTCCTCTGACTGTAATTAAATCGCTCGCTCCCGGACCAGCTCCAACAATATATATTTTCACTTTCTCACCACCATTAACGTTAAATATGGCAACGACACATGTTCTAATTGCTCAATGTCCCATATGACCTCTTCATGAGACGTCACTTTTGTCACGACTGCCGCTTGCTTCACCAAATTCATCTCTTTTAAAAGAGAGAGAAGGAGTGGCATGACTTTTGCTACTTTTAAAAATACGACGCACTCGTGCTCTTGAATCGCTTTTTTCATCGCATCATAATCATCGCGTGCGGGAACGATAGCGATCGTTTCATCGCCGTCCGCTAGCGGCAACTGCAGGCGTGCTGCTGCGCCATTTATAGATGAAATGCCGGGAACAATTTCAATTGACACGTCTGGATATTTTATTTGCATCGTGCGCATAAAATGAATAAATGTGCTATATAAAAGTGGATCGCCTTCTGTCACAAACGCCACATGTTTCCCCTCACGCAAATAAGTCCATACCGTTTCGACTGTTTCATTCCATTTTTCACGCAATACATTTTCGTCTTTCGTCATTGGAAAAACGAGACCAAGCATCTCTTTTTCCGCTGAAGAAAAGTACGCATCAACAATTTGTTGCGCATAACTTTTACTGCCATTCGTCTTTTTTGGATAAGCAATCACGTGCGCTTCTTTCAATCGCCGAAATGCTTTGACTGTCAATAGTTCTGGATCGCCCGGTCCGACACCAATGCCATATAACGTACCGATCACTTGCTTTCCCCCTTTCGTGCTGAAATAATATATATCGGGTTTAATGCATCAAACCGTGTCAATTGTAAAATTGGCTTGCTTCGTGAAAACTGAGCGAGCAAAATATCGACATCGTAACCGTGATGACGTAACGCATCTGTCGCTTCATATAACGTTTCGATTGTGACCGCATTGATGACGATGCGTCCCCCTTGTTTTAACCGCGTGCAACAAACTGCAATAATATCCCGTAAACTTCCTGATGTCCCCCCAATAAAGACGGCATCTGGATCAGGAAACTGCTCTAAATGTTCTGGCGCTCGACCGTGCACGAGTGTAAAGTCTGTGCGGAATTTTTTCATATTTTTCCGACATATTTCAATATCTAACGCGTTTTTCTCAACAGCAAATACCGCTCCTTCCCGAGCGATTTTCGCCGCTTCAATAGCGACCGATCCTGTGCACGTACCAATGTCCCATACGACACTTTTTTCATGGAGGCGAAGTGCTTGCAAGCTTAATACACGCACTTCTTTTTTCGTAATGAGCCCTTTTTCTGGTTTTCTCTGAAAAAACTCTTCATCCTCTATACCAAACGTCCAGCTCGGTTCTTTATTTACACGTCGTAAAACGACGATATTTAATGGGGAAAACGATGTATGCATCATATCCTCTAATGTAAAAAAGCGACAACGCTCGTTCTCCCCACCAAGATTTTCGCCAACAAACGCCTCATATTCCGTCATTCCATATTCTAAAAGATATGAAGCAATCGCACGCGGATCGTTCGTTTCATCTGTTAAAATAGCTACTTTTTCTTTTCCATCTATACGCTGAGCAAACCCTTTCATCGAACGTCCATGTAAACTAACAACGTACGCATCATGCCAACTTTCCCCTATTTTCGCAAACGCCCATTGGAGTGAACTGATAGAGGGATATACTTCAATCGGAACTTTTTTCGCTAAATAACTACCGATTCCGTAAAATAACGGATCACCTGATGCTAAAACGACCGTTTTTTTCGGCTCGTTTACAAGCGTTTCAAAAAGTGATGATAAGTTGCTTCGAATAACAATTTTTTCCCCTTTGTAGTGAGGAAAAAAAGACAGCTGCCTTTCTCCGCCCACGAGCCGCTCGCTCTCATGAATCCATCGTTCATACAGGGAAGGAAGAGAATCTGTCCCATCAGCTCCAATTCCGATTAATTTCATTCGCTCCATCGTTTCGCACCGCCCTTCCTAACCGTTGTCCTTTTAACGTATAAAGCGTCGTTTCAATGACCATTCCACCATGCACTTCCCGCAACGCATGTTGACAACAATAATCACATAACAAATCGAAAAACGACATATATCCTGCTGCGTACATCATATCTCCAACTTGTGACGCTGTATTCGCTTGTTTCACCGCTTCAATGAGAGGTGGCGGAGCACCTGCTTGCTTCGCAACATCTGCTAAAAAATGAAAATCGACAGGAGCACTTTTCGAGTGCACCATCATTACTCCTTGAGCGACTTTTGAAAATTTCCCCATCATCCCAACGAGCGATATAGTTTTCATACCGAGACGCTTACATTGTTTCAGCGTAAAACCGACGAAATCTCCCATCTCAATAAACGCTTCTTCTGGAAGATGGCTATATTGCATCATCGCATATTTTTCACTTCGTCCTCCTGTAGTAATAACCACATGGTCACAACCACACGCGACGGCAACTTCAAGCGCACGCACAATACTTGCTCGATAAGCAGATGTCGAAAACGGGACGACGATGCCGCGGGTGCCTAAAATAGAAATGCCGCCAATAATGCCGAGACGACCATTTAACGTTTTCTTCGCAATTTCTTCTCCGTTCGGTACGGAAATAACAATGCGTACCCCACGCTTCACACCGTATTCCGTAAGCAACTCGTGAACAACATCGGTCATCATTTGCCGTGGTACCGGATTAATGGCCGCTTCGCCAACTGGAACGGGAAGTCCGGGCTTTGTTACTCTACCGACCCCTTCTCCTCCATCAATAAGAATGCCTTCGTCGATCCAGCTAACTGTCGCAACAATGGAAGCACCGTGCGTCACATCAGGGTCGTCCCCCCCATCTTTCACCACGGTCGCACTCGCTCGATCTTTCTCCATTTCACAAGAAACGATCGGGAAAGTGACTTCCCGCCCGATCGGCAACATAATTGTCGCTTCTGTTTGTTTGATGCCGGTAATAAGCGCACATAACGCCGCTTTTGTCGCAGCCGTTGCACATGCCCCGGTCGTATACCCCTCACGTAATTTTCCCTTTTCCATACTTATCCTCGCTCCGCTAAAATAGACAAGGCATTTAACGCGGCCACTGTCACCGTACTCCCTCCTTTTCTTCCGATGTTCGTAATAAATGGAATATCCAGTTTCGCTAACTCTTCTTTCGATTCCGCTGCTGAGACAAAGCCGACAGGGAGACCGATAATTAAACCTGGGCGTGCCTCTCCTTCTTTCACTAATCGAATTAATTCAAGCAAAGCGGTTGGTGCATTGCCAATGGCAAAAATGCCTCCGTCCGCTTCTTTCACCGCTTTGCGCATCGCAACAATCGCACGCGTCGTGTTTAATCGCTTCGCTTCTTTCATGACATCATCATCAGAAATATACACGTGCACACTCCCACCATATTTTTCAAGACGTGCTTTGTTTATTCCAACTTGTACCATTTGTACATCAGCAACGACTTTTTTTCCCGCGCGAATCGCTGAAATGCCCGCTTCAATCGCACGAGGATGAAATAAAAGACTCTTTCCTAACTCAAAATCGGCGCTTGCATGAATGACGCGTTGAACGATAGCGTATTGCTGTTCAGCAAATGAGTGCTCTCCTATCTCATCATCAATGATTTGAAAGCTTTTTTGTTCAATTTGTTCTGGCTGAACAGTTAATGGGCGAAACGTTGTTCGAAAATCCATTTATTTTTCTCCTTTCTCTTTCATTTCTTCCAACGCACGAATGACGTCAGAAAACTCATGATAAACGACGGGATAAGAAAGTTTCGGACGGCGGATGACAACCGTTTCAATGCCAAGTTGTTGCGCTGCTGCAATTTTTTCATCGACAAATCCCACTCGTCCGCTTTCTTTCGTTACAAGGAGCGTCACACCAAAATGTTTCATCAAAGCCATATCTAGTTGCTTCGTAAACGGTCCTTGCATCGCAATAATATTTTCTTGCGGAAAGCGTAATTGTTCGCACTTTTCCATATTGTCTTTCCGTGGCAACATACGTGCAATGAGACGAACATCAGGAAGCGGGAGCAACTTTTCTGCAAAAATATGCAACGTTTTGCTTCCTGTCGTAAGCATGATGACCCCTCTTTTTTTCGCTGCGTACTCTGCTGCCGCTTCGTAGCTATCGACGAATGTAACGCGATCATACATAATGACGCTTTCTTTTCGTTCATAGCGGATATACGGAACGTTCGCTTCCTCTGCTGCTTGCATCGCTTGTTGCGACGCTTCTTCTGCAAATGGATGGCTCGCATCAACGATCGCTTTCGCTTTATGTTGTTTTATGATCTCAACCATTTCATGCGCGTTTAAACGTCCGATATGCGCACGCAATCCGACATATGACATTTGTTCTGCGGCGTGTTCGGTGACAACTGTAGCCAATACGTCATACCCTGCGTCACGAATGGCTAACGCTAATTGCCTTGCATCGCTCGTTCCCGACAACATAATAATCATTCATCTCACCTCAATGATCATGATGATGGTGGTGGTGATGTTCAGCCATATGAAGCCGATATTGGCACGTATCACAATTCATATGAACCGAATGACTAAGCACTTCTTGTAACCGATCAAGCACAATCGTTTGTAGCGACGGATGAAAGCCAAAATAATGCGCCAATACAAATGACATATGCGGATACATGCTTTGAAACTCAGAAACTTTCTTTTCTAATCGCTTAATAAGCACGCCTGTAAATAAAAAGTAAGGTAAAACAACGATTTTTTTTGCTCCGAGCTTAACACATCTTACGACAGCCTCATCTAATGACGGATTTGTGACACCCATAAACGCAGGTTCAACGATCGCCTGTTTATTTCGCTCCCAAAATAAGCGAGCAATTTTATATAAATCGCTATTCGCATCGGGGTCGCTTCCTCCGCGTCCAAGCAAAATGATTGCTGTTTGCTCATCCGTAACAACTCCTGCTTCTTGCAGTCGGTCGTTTAAAATCGTAAACGTATCATTATGAATACCAAGTGGTCGCCCATACGTAAATGAAACGTGTGGATAGCGCTCTTTCGCCTCGTCAATCGCTGCCGGTATGTGCAGCTTGGAATGTCCAGCTGGAAGTAAAATGATTGGAATGACAATAACATCTGTTGCCCCTTGTTCTACACAATGGGCAATGCCATCAATGACTGATGGAACACCAAATTCTAAAAAACATGTATGCACATAAAACGTCTCATCAATTTGTGGACAAATGGTTTGAACAAACTGACGTACTTGTTCGTTTCCTTCTTCATCTCGACTTCCATGTCCAACAAATAAAACAGCTTTCATTTTCATCACTCCCCACATGCCGCAGGCTCTGCTTTGATCGTTTGTCCATAAGCAAAGCCACCGACCTCTTTTTTTCGCTCAAAAAACTTATGAAATCGCTCGTTTGCATATCCTTCTTCTTTATATTGCACAATAATACGAGCGATCGTTTCCACAATGTCATCTGGACGAATGCCTTCGGCGACAAGCTGTCCAGGATGTGCATTTCTTCCTACTGTTTTCCCACCTAAAAATAAATCAAACGCCCCTTTACGATAAACAATTCCGATATCTTCATGGACAGCCCCGTAACATGCCATGCCACACCCGTTAAATCCAAGGCGCAGTTCTTTTGGCAAATCCATGCCGCCAAATTGTTTATGCAGTTGCTCGACATAAGGAATCGCATCTTTTTTTTCTCCCTCACAAAAGTCACACGCTTTTATAACACACACATTTCCCGTTGGTGCAACCGTTAAACCTGCTTCTAAAAGTTCACGGACGATGTCGTCTGGTCGTTCTGTTTCCACCGTTACTTTTAAATAATGATCCGCCGTATACGTAATCATCCCTTGCTCGCCGACGATGCGAGCGAGATCCATCATTTGCTTTGGCGTAAATGTTTTATTTACCACTCCCGGACTAACTGCTACTTCCAACCGTTCCGTTGTTTGTTTCTTTGGAGCAGCCACTTTTTCATACGCTTCTTCCGCTAATGAGCGCATGTTCGTTAACGCCCATGGTTCCGCTTCTGGTCGCAATCGCTCGTGCAGTTTTAACGGTTGGACAGCGCTTGATAGCTTATATTTTCGCTCATAGCCACGAGGGGTAATCATCAGACCGTCATGAACGAACGTGGAAGAATTTCCGATAATGACCGTCGTTAACATGCCGATGTCATGCTCTAACATTTCCCCTAAACTCGTTAATACAATATGTTGCCGCTCGCGGTACGCACTTTTCACAAGACCAACGGGCGTGTCTGGTGAACGGTATGTTAATAAAATACGCTGCGCCTCGACAATTTGTTGCGTACGGCGACCGCTCTTCGGATTGTATAGCGCAATAACGAAATCCGCTGCGGCAGCTGCTTCTATTCTTTTTGCAATGACGTTCCATGGCGTTAAATGGTCGCTTAAACTAATCGTGCATGAATCGTGCATAATGGGTGCCCCTAATAAAGCGGCGCAAGAATGAATGGCTGAAATACCCGGAATAATCTCCACTTCAATGCCTGTTTCTTTTTCCCATCCTTTTTCAATTAACACTTCGTAAATGAGCCCCGCCATACCGTACAACCCTGCATCTCCACTTGATATGACAGCCACTTTTTTACCACGTTCCGCCTGTTTAATCGCCTCTTGAGCCCGGCTCACTTCTTCTGTCATTCCCGTGCTAATGACTTCTTTTCCATCGATGAGATCCATGACTAAATCGACATACGTTTTATAGCCGACAATAACATCGCTTTCTTCAATCGCCTCGCGAGCTCGCTTTGTCATATGATCGACACTTCCCGGACCAAAGCCGACAACAAACAATTTTCCAGCCATCCTTTTCACTCCCTTTTCCATCGTTCAATCCATTCAAACAATTGCTGTTCTGTACACATCTTGTTTTCCTTCAGCCATATGCGTAAAAGAAGTGGAAGCGGCAAACCAAGCTCATAAAATATGTTCGTTTTTGTAAATACAAAGGCCGGTGTTCCATGCAAAACGATGCGACCATCATGCATAACAAACACTTCATCCGCCCATTGCCAAACGAAATCAAGATCGTGCGTAATGACAACGGGCGTTGTACCCTCTTTATGCAGCTCATTTAGTTTCATGACTAAGCGCTCGCTCTGCGAAACATCTAAATAAGCAGATGGTTCATCGACAATAAGTAAATGAGGCTTGGGCGCCATCGCCACCGCAAGCGATAACCATTTTTTTTGTCCAAGACTTAAATGATGTATCGGTATATCGCGCCACTTCTCAAGCGAAAATTGTTTCATAATTTGTGCCATTTGCTCGTGATTTCCTTCTAAACTAAGCGCTAGTTCTTCCTCAATCATCGGTGCTAAAAATTGATGTTCTGGGTTTTGAAAAACGACACCAACATGCTTTCGCAAATCTCGCCATTGCTGACGATCTGCTACTTTCTCTCCTTCCCAATACACATCCCCTTTGGTCGGTCGGTAAATACCGTTTGCATGAAGCAACCACGTCGTTTTCCCACAACCGTTTTTTCCGATGAGCGCATATTTTTTTCCTCGTTCAATTGTAAGTGATACTCCTTTTAACACGTATGCGCCGTTCCGATACGTATAATGAACATTATGAAACCGTAGCATATAAGCCCTCCAAAATAAATAGAACAACAATTCCAATAAACGCTTCGATGACATACCTTCTTGGCAACTGTTCATCTGCACACATTGGAACAGCAAAAGAAACGTTGCGCGCCTGTTGTGCAATCATCATCGCCTCATAATGATGTAATGTTTGACGTAACAACTGTGCAACAGCTAGTGAAGCAAAGCGCCAATCCCGCTCCCCACGTTTTATTTGCACCGTAACAAACAGTTCTTTTGCTGTTTTTTCTACTATAAAAATAAAACGATACGTCAACAACAACAGTTCAATAAATGCTTTAGGAACGTGCCATTTGCTTAATGCGTGAGCAATACGAAAAAATGGTGTTGTTGCTGCAAGGAAAAAGAGAACAAGCGAACTTGTAAACGCCCGTAAAAAAACTGTACTTACATATGAAAAGCTTTCACTTATGAAGTGAATTGCGCCATCAAATGAAAAAAGAAGCGGTATGCTACTTCCGAGAATAACGAGCGATATGAGCATACAAACGCGTAAACAAACACTCGAAGGCAAACGTGCATATCCAAGCAACCAAACGAGCAACCAAACGATAATGATTAAGCGGACAACATTCGTCCCAAGAAGCGCCCATATGAGCAAAATAAGCGCAAATATTAGCTTAAATGTAGCATTTAATTTCGAAAGGCGATTCCGATACGCCCATTGATCAAGCCAACTAACCATTTCTTTTTCTTCCCTTGTATAAACCGATGATGTAGCCGATTACCCCAGCACCAAGCGCAGCTTGTAAAGAAAATAATAACGTCTCTACTTCTCCACTCGGTGGTTCAAATACGACATCAAACCAAGGTTCATAATGTGGTGAGATTTGTTGAATCATTTTTTCCGCAAGCGTATCCGCTCCAGCAAACTCCGTATTTTTCACAATAAATAGCGGCAACACGATCAACAATGCGGCAATGAACAACAATATACGATTGCTCATTTAAAAAACACTCCCCTCTCCTCTAACACATCTAACTCTCGCTCCGAGTACGTATGCAAAAAGTTCCATACGACAACAGTAAAGAGTCCTTCCGTAATCGCAAGTGGTACTTGTGTCACCGCAAAAATTGAAGCGAATTTTAAAAATGCGCCCCATACGCCACTCGTTACATCTGGAAATGCTAGGGCGAGTTGAAACGACGTCATGACGTATGTCGCCAAATCAGCCATCATCGCCGCTAAAAAGACGGACATACGCAACGATATTCCACACTTTTTACATAAAACGAACAAGCCGTACGCAACGAATGGACCAACGACAGCCATCGAAAATGCATTCGCCCCAAGCGTTGTCAATCCACCATGCGCAAGCAAAAACGCTTGAAACAATAATACTGCTGTACCGATGACCGTCATAACAAACGGTCCGAATAAAAGCGCCCCGAACCCCGTCCCTGTCGGATGCGAACTACTGCCTGTGACAGATGGAATTTTTAATGCCGACAAAACAAATGTAAACGCTGTAGCGAGTGCAAGGAGTAATTTCACCTCCGGCTTTTGTTTCATCAGACGCGTCATTGTACGTAAACCAATAAAGAAAAACGGTAAAAATAGCAACCACCAAATGAGCGCCCATTGCCAAGGTAAGAACCCTTCCATAATGTGCATCGCATATGCGGAAGGTGAAAGTGCAAATAAAATATAGACCGTAGCGCACATACTAACAATCCAAAACAACGGTTTCTTCACTTTTTCTTCCCCCTTGTCGCAACGCTATATTTAGGCATGACAAAGCCTTCATCGTATGTGTACGTCACATATTCATGCAACATTTCACCATCGCGTACATGTTTTCGTACGATGTCCTTTCCGATCTGCTCATCAACGGCACGATACCAAATTCCTTCAGGATAAACGATAACGACGCACGCATCTTCACAGCGACCGTTACATCGTGTCCGCGTTGTATGAACGTACTCATGTAATTGTAGCCTGTCAATTTCATCACGAATCGCTTGCGTCACCTCCTCTCCACCTTTTCGCATACAACTCCCTCCGTTACAAATCAACACATGATGTTTCGTTCCTTGTAAATCCCATGTCGCCATATATGTCGCTCCTTTTTTAAAAATAAAAAAGCACCTCTAGGTAGAGGTGCAGAAAAAACGAAAGATTCAAACAATAAAACTTTCACAATTGTTGTTTATTTTTCATCGTCCCCGCACGTCTACCTATATTCCCGTAGGCAGCCGACGTATCGCAAGCAGGCAGGTCTCCTGGCTTAGGTTCATCATCTCGTTGCGCCTTCCCCAAAAATCAGTGGCATATTGCAACGAAACTCCCCATCACAGTGGCGGGTACCGCGACGGCTTTGCACCGTTCTTCCCTTTTAAGCATACGGACGTATGCACCGTACTTGCTTCATCGTATATTGTTTTTCAAAGAGCACGAATGTTAAGAATATGATACACCATTTTTTTCTTCTCGCCTAGCCTGTTTTATAAAAAAGCACCTTCTTATTCAGAAGGCGCTTTGTAGTAATCGCACGAAAATCGTTTCACAATCGTATGTGGGATGATGATTCGTTTAATTGGCTCATTCGGGTTTTCGATTTGTTGAATTAAATTTCTTGCCGCTTCAAAGCCAAGTTGAAAAATATGAATGTCTACCGATGTAAGCGGTGGACGAGAAATTTCCGATAAAAGTACGTTGTTAAAACTGACGATCGATACATCTCCCGGCACGCTTAATCCCATTTCAGCGAGCGTATTTAACACACCGAGCGCCATTAAATCGTCCGCCACGACGAGTGCGGTTGGCGGCTCAGCAAGTGAAAGCAACTCTTTCATCGCCTCTTGTCCGCCTTCTTTTAAAAATTCTTCATGCACAATGTAATCTTTTCTGTATACAAGCCCTGCAGATTTTAACGCTTTTTCATAACCGCGCAAACGATCCATCGTCACAATGAGATTGACGTTTCCACCGACAAACGCGATGCGCTCATGACCAAGTTCAATTAAATATTCTGTCGCTTCGCGCGCCGCACGCACGTTATCGTTATCAACGTGCGTAATTTCCTCTGCTTTTTTATGCGGTTTTCCAATGACAACAAACGGCACATCTTCTTTTTGTAAATAAGCCATAATTTTATCGTTCGCACGCGAATACAGCAAAATTACACCATCAACGCGCTTTCCTTGCACCATATGCACAACGCCATCGTAAATTTCCGCTTCCGTTTCCCCTGTCGATAACTGCAATGCATATTGCCGATCATGCACCGCTTTGCTAATGCCACGGATAACTTCTGGGAAAAACGGGTTTTGAAACGCTTTATCTGCTGAACTTGGCATAACGAGCCCGATCACTTGCGTCGACTTATTTGCTAAACTGCGCGCGATAAAATTCGGATGATAGCCAAGCTCTTTCATCGCCTCACGCACTTTTTTCTTCGTTTTCTCACTAATGCGCGGGCTATCTGCGATGACGCGGGAAACAGTCGATGGCGCCACATTTGCTCGCTTCGCTACATCTTTAATCGTTACTGTCATAAAAATCCCCCATCTCTTACAAAACAAACGTGTTTGTCGCTTCGTCGATGACTCGTTGTTCCCCATTGACAACAATCGTTGTCGGCACGTCCCCAACAAACGCGACATGCAATTGCCATGTTGGTTGGTACGTCCCATCTGTTTTTACGTCAAAATGAACGGTATGATCAACAAACGTCGCTCGAATATGCATGCGGATATATTCCCCTTTTTCATACGCAAACGTTGTTCCGTCATCATCATAAAGCGTGTATGTCGATGTTCCTTCTTTCATTGTATACACGTACAATGTCATTTGTTCATCAGCCATAGCCGTCGATAGCTTCACATCGGCGTGAGCAATCATCGCCCCTTCTTTTACATATATCGGCAAACGATCAAGCGGAGCTTCCACGATATACCGCCGACTGCCTTCAAACACTTCTTTTGTCCAATAATCAATCCAACGTCCTTCTGGGAAATAAACGATGCGATGCGCTGTATATGGACGTATCATTGGTGCGATCATCACTTGATCGCCAACCATGAATTGATCCGAGACGTTCCACGTTTCGCGATCGTTCGGATATTCCATCATAAGCGGGCGCATCATCGGCACACCTGTTTGATACGCTTCAAAGCATAACGAATATAAATGTGGCAACCATTCGTATCGCAATTCAATATATCGTTTTACGATTTGTTCGTATGTTTCCCCAAATGCCCACGGTTCTTGCCGAGCAAAACCAATCGCACAATGATTGCGAAAATACGGGAAAAATGCCCCAACTTGCGTCCATCGAACGAGCAGTTCTCCATTCGCATCATGTGCAAACCCACCGACATCTGCCCCGCAAAACGCCACTGCGGATAATCCTAAGTTTAAGCACATTGGTATCGACAGCTCAAGGTGCTCCCAAAAGCTACGATTATCGCCTGTCCATACAGCTGCGTAGCGATGAATACCGGCAAATCCTGCGCGCGTCAACACAAACGGGCGTTTTCCTTTCAGTTGCTTTTTCAATGCGTGATACGTCGCCTCTGTCATCATCATCCCGTATACGTTATGCACTTGGCGATGCGTTTTCCATCCGTCATGGACGACTTGTTCATCCATCGTTTTTGTCTCGTTAAATACCGATGGCTCATTCATATCGTTCCAAATACCTTCAATGCCGATGTCCGTATAAAACGTATGCTGCTCGCCCCACCATTTGCGCACTTTTTTCTTTAAAAAGTCTGGAAACACGCTCGTCCCCGGCCAAACGTCTCCTTTGTACAACGTTCCGTCAGCATATTTACAAAAATAATCTTTTTGCACTCCATCACGATACGTATCATACTCCGCGTCAACTTTCACGCCCGGATCAACAATCGGCACGATATGAACCCCTTGTTCCTTTGCATATTGAATCAACGATTTCGGATGTGGAAACCGTTTTTGATCAAACGTAAAAACACGATATTCATCCATATAATGAATGTCTAAATATACCGCATCAAGCGGAATATGTTTCGCCCGAAACGTATCGATAAGTTCACGCACTTCCTGCTCTGTTTCATAACTATAACGCGATTGATGATACCCGAGCGCCCATTTCGGTGGCAGCGGCATGCGTCCAACAAGATGCGTATATTGCGCTAACACATCTTTCGGATGTGGCCCAGCAAACACATAATAATTAAGCGCCCCACCATCTGATGTAAACGTATAAAACAATTCATGGCGTAAATCAAACGTTGTTTTGTACGTATGATCGAAAAAAATGCCGTGCGCATGCCCGTTTTTTAACACCATCATGTACGGATGCGACTGATATAACGGGTCTGTTTCTAAATTGTGCGGCGCGTACACATCCGTATTCCACATCGTCCATACTGCACCGCGCTTATTTAACACACCTGTTTTTTCTCCTAATCCATATACGACATCGGTCGGGGTGAGCGCGTGTGCACAGCGCATACGCCCTTTTGCTTGAAAACATACAGGTTGTTCATCGCGCACAAGCAGCGTTCCTTCATTGTCGTATATCGCTAACCGAAACGGGCTTCGCTCGATGACGACCGTTAATCGTTTTGTCTGCAACTCCCAGCCATCTTCTCCTTCACGAACGTGCACGTCTACTTTTTCTGGCGTTGCGATGACCGCTGGGCTAACCGAATCGTACTTCCCATCGAACGGATCGATCGTCACCCGAACGATATCGCCACGATAAAAATGAATATTAACAACTGCTTCGTCGCACGTCAATGCAAATATTTGTTTTTTACCTTCAATTTTTTGCACATCTCCAATCGGTTGCCACACTTCTTTTTCGTCCGCTTGATCGATCGGTCGAATCGCAAAACTCGTATCCTCTAGCATGTTCTCTCCCCCATCATCATGCTTTTCGTTTTTTCGCGAAGTATAAAAACAGTCCAAATGCCGTATATACCGCAACAAGTGCCGCGATAAACGGAATGTTTAATCCCGTTTTTGGCGCAAGCACGTAAATTTCCGCCGTTTCGCGATCTAAAATGATGTCGTACTTGCCGTCTTTGCTGCGCACTAAATCGCCTGCAAGCAACCCGCGCAATTCCTTTCCTTGTTCCAGTTCGTCATCGAGCGTCACTTTTTGCGTTTTTGACGTGTTATTAATCGCAATGACCGTTGTTTCGTTTTCGTACGTTCGTTTAAAGAGCGCCATGCCGTCTTTTTCATAAAGCAACTCAAAATCACCTCGGCGAAGCGACGGAAGCTTCTCGCGCAATTCACCGAGCTTTGTCACATAGTCAATGAGCTCTTTATCGGTACGGAAGTTCATTAAACGACGGTTGTCTGGATCTTCCCCGCCATCAAGGGCTATTTCTGTTCCATAGTACATAATCGGAATGCCTGGTGCTGAAAACAAATACGTCAATCCAAGCTTTAAACGCGTCACCGGATTAATGCGATTTTGCAATGCTAATCGTGTAAAACGAACAGTATCATGATTATCTAAAAACGTGCCAAGCAAATACGGACGTTCATAAAACGCCTCGTTTCGCTTCCATACGTTGTAAAGCGGTTCAAGCGATTGATCGACGTTTGAAAAAATAGCAGACGCTTCCTTATAAAACGGAAAATCAATTAATGCATCAATCCCATGCTTCCCATATTCCGCAACGTAGCGTGGATCGTCATGCCACACTTCACCGAGAAGGAAAAAGTCTTGTTTCACCGATTTCACTTCTTTAGAAAATTCGTCCCAAAACCACTTTGGCACATGTTTGACCGTATCTAAACGATAGCCGTCGATGTCCGTTTCTTGAATCCACCATTTCGCGACATCCAATAAATACGCTTTCACTTCCGGATTTTCTTGTGCTAAATCGGGGAGACCAAATAGCCAGCCGTTTTCGACTTCTTGTTGATTCGCCCAATTGAAAATGTCTTTTTTCTCATGAAACCAATCTTTTTTCGCTGGATCGTTTAGCCACGGATGATTGTATCCTGTATGATTGACGACAAAATCTAAAATGACTTTCATATCGCGCTTATGCGCTTCTTTTACAAGCCGTTTAAAATCATCGAGCGTGCCGAAATGTTCTTCCACTTTGTAAAAGTCTTCAATCCAATAACCGTGATACCCGCCTTTTTCATTCGCAAAAATCGGGGTCAGCCAAATCGCTGTAAAACCCATCTCTTTTATGTAGTCAAGCTTGTCAATAATTCCTTGCAAATCACCGCCATGATACGCTTTCGGGTCATGTACGTTCACTTCATAGTCATTTTTCGGATTGCCGTTATTAAAACGGTCGACCATAATAAAATACACGCGTTCATCTTGCCACGTTCGCTCCGTTTTCGCACTCGCTGGCGTCGTTACGGACAACAACAAAACAAAAATAAGTAGCGCGCGAAATACACGTTTCATTTCATTTCACTCTCCATTCATTCCAAAGCTTCTTATGATAATATATCTCGAAATAGTAAGAAAGGAAAGAACCTAAGCGATTCTTTCCTTCCGTTTCTCACCCTTTTGTTCCACCTGCCGTTAAGCCAGAGACGAAATACTTTTGGAATGAAAGGAAGAGAATAGCGATCGGCACCGCAATTAAAACGGATCCTGCCGCAAACGTTGTAAATTCACTACCAAATTGTTTTGCGACTAAATCGTACAATCCGACCGCAAGCGTATATTTTTCTTTACTGCGAAGTAGCACGCTCGCTAAAATGAAATCTCCAAACGGCGCGATAAACGTAAAGAGCGCCACAACCGCGATAATCGGTTTCGCAAGCGGTAAAACAATTTGAAAGAAAATACGCAAATGCCCTGCTCCGTCAATTTTCGCTGATTCATCGAGCTCTTTCGGAATCGTATCTAAATATCCTTTCATCAGCCACGTATTCATCGGAATGGCACCGCCGACGTATACAAGAATTAACCCTAAATGCGTATCGACTAATCCCGTTAAAAGTGCCAAAATGAAAATCGCAATGAGTGCTGCAAAGTTTGGGATCATTTGCAAAATTAAAAACGTCATCAACCCATTTTGGCGTCCAATAAACCGATAACGCGAAAACGAATATGCTGTTAAACTAACTAAAATGACGGAAAAAATCATCGTTAACGTCGAAATTTTTAACGAGTTCCAATACCAAGTGAGATAATCGCTTTGCGATGTATCAAACAACTTCTTATAATGGGCAAGCGTGGCGTTATCTGGAATCATTTTCGACCCTGATAAGCTTTGCCCCGGGTTAAATGACGAGCCAACGACCCAAAGAAGCGGATAGACGATAATGATCGTCATCGCTATAATGACTGCATACGACAACGTCAACCGAATGAGTTTTTGTCTTTTCATATCCATATTACATCATATCCTCTTCTTTAAATGATTTTGTTCTTCTAAACTGCCATAATGCCACAGATACGACAACGAGAGAAAGCAATAACGTAATCGCTGCTGCTTTCGAATATTGCGCAGACGTCATCGTTAAACGATAAATCCACGAAATTAAAATGTCTGTCGCACCTGCATTTTGCCCAGATACCGCAGGGCCGCCACCATTAAACAAGTAAATGATGTTAAAGTTGTTGAAGTTAAACGTATATTGCGTAATTAAAATTGGCGCTGTCGCATACAACACGAGCGGAAGTGTAATTTTCGTAAACTTTTGCCAACTTGAAGCGCCATCGACTGTCGCCGCTTCATACAATTCGTTCGGAATCGCTTGCAATACCCCTGTTGTCATGGCAAAGACGAACGGGAAGCCGAGCCACGTTTGAATGAGGATAAGTGCTACTTTCGTCCAAAACGGATCTGTCATCCATTCAATCGGCCCGATGCCGAGCGATGCTAAAATCGTTTTATTAATCACACCGAACGATTCGTTAAACATACCTGAGAAAACGAGAATCGTTACAAACGCTGGAACGGCCCACGGTAAAATGAAAATCGTCCGAATGATCGCTTTTCCTTTTAAATCTTTTTGGTTCACGATAATGGCTAGGAAAATACCGAGCGCAATTTGTAACGTTGTTGCCCCAAACGTCCAAACGATCGTCCAAGCAAGTACATTAATAAACGTTTTCCGCCAAAGATCGAGCTTCACTAAGTCAATAAAATTTTGAAATCCAACCCAATCAACAAGTTTTGCTGGCGGAGAATGATACAAATCATAGTTTGTAAACGCCAATAACACGACGAAAATAATCGGAAAAATGACGACAAACACAAGTAAAATGAAACCTGGTGAAATCATTAAATATGGAAAGCCGTTGTCCACGAGCGCGCGATATTGCTCACGCAACGAGCTAATTTTCAACCCTAAATCGCGCTTTTGCCCATTTTTATAGGCGTCGCGCAAATTAAACGCATAAAACCCAAGTCCAAATACCGAAATAATAACCGCTAAAATCCCTTCAACAAGCAAGAAAATGGAATGGTCACGTCCGACAACTTCACCGAGCGTAAAGATTCCCCACCATCCCATATTTAATAAATCTTTAAAAACGATAAAAAACGAAGCAGCTAAAATAAAAAATGAGATACCTTTCACGTATTGACGATTATACAGTTGTCCAAATCCCGGAATAAGTGATAAACCGAGGGCAATTTTCCGATGGTTCGATTGATACATTGGTGTTTCCATTGATTTTGTCTCCTTTCTAAACAATGGCGAGGAGCGCACTTGAATGTGAATAACTAAACAAATAAAAGAAAGTTGAAGCAGTACCTCTACAAGAGAGGTACCGCTTATTTCTTACTTGCTTGGATGGTTTGTTTCAATGTTCGTTTTAATTGTTTTTACAGCTTCATCAAGCGCTTGTTTTGGCTCCGCTTTTTGGTTTGCCACAAGTTGAAGTGCTGTCGCCATTGGTCCCCATACTTCTGCCATTTCAGGAATGTTTGGCATTGGAATCGCGTATTGAGATTGGATCGCAACCGCTTTTGCCCCTTCATCTTCTGCGATTAACGGATCGTTAATGAGCGACTTCACAGGCGGAATTTCACGCGTTAACTCGAAACGTTTTTTCGCATTTTCTTCGTTTGTAATAAACTCGATTAGTTTTGTTGCCCATTCAGGATGTTTAGAGAACGCAGATACGTGCCATCCTTTTACACCCATAAATGTTTTCACAGGCTCACCGTTTGGCAATTTCGGCATTGGTGCGACACCGATATCGATGCCTGCATCACGCATACCTTGGAATGCCCACGGACCGTTCATGACAGATGCTGCTTTTCCTTCGTTGAATAAGCCGTCCATAGCTGAACCGCCGTTTTCACCGATAATACCTTTCGGGAACAATTCTTTATACCATTTTTGAATATATTCTGTTCCTTTGACTGCTCCTTCATTATTTAAACCGATGTCGTTGCGATCTAACGCACCGTTATTGTTTTTAAATACGTAACCGCCCATACCAGCGATCACACCGTGTGCAAAATAGAAGTTATCCCAAAGCGCTAAGAAACCGTATTGTTCGCCTTTTGTAAATTCTTTAGAGAATTGATACAACTCATCCATCGTTTCCGGCGCTTTGTCCATTAATTTTTTATTATAAATGAATACAGGAGTTTCTACCGCTTTTGGAAGTCCGTATAACTTTCCATCATACATTTGCGCTGCGATCGAAGATTCTGTAAACGTATCTAATACCGATTGATCGACTTGAATTTCGCGAATAAGTCCTTCTGTAACGAGCTGACCGATTTGGTCATGTGGAACAGTAATGACGTCAGGACCTGTGCCAGCCGGGCCGTCTAAACGCAGTTGATCGCGCTGTTTTGTCGCCATTTCCACTTCTTTGTACTCGACTTTAATACCATACTTTTCTTCGAACGCTTTAATCGCTGGCTCTAACGCCACACCGCGCTTCACGTCTTCCCAAACGACAAGTTTTTCTGGTTTTGGCGGCATGCCGTCTTCTGATACTTCTGTTTTTCCCTCATTTTCATTTTCTTTCGGCTTTGCCTCATCTTGTGGACCACAACCTGCCATCACACCTGCAAGTAATGCAAGCGATGAAAAAATGGATACCGTCTTTTTCATTTCGACCCCTCCTGTGTTTTAAGCAATACGTACAAACGCTTTCATTTTTGCGAAAACGATTGCACAACCTTTATCTTCATTATACAATCATTTTCCGTTTTGACAACTATTTTTTTCATCTTTTTTTGAATGAATGTTGACTTTTTAGTTCCGTTCATTTTACGCTTGACATAAGCAATGTATCCGCTTCCTTCATTCAAAACAGAAAGAGTGTACAAATATGTGATAAAAAGCGCAATCGATTGCGCTTACAGTTGAAAGGAGTGTTTGAAACATGTTAAAAGAAGCGATTTACCACCGTCCAAAAGATGCGTTTGCTTATGCATACGACGAGCGAACGCTACATATTCGTCTGCGGACAAAAAAAGATGATGTCGATATAGTATACTTATTATTTGGTGACCCGTACGTTTGGAAAGACGGCGCATGGCAATTTGACAAACAATCTATGCAAAAAAGCGGTTGTGACGCTTTGTTTGATTATTGGTTTATCGCTGTGCAACCCCCGCATCGCCGCTTGCGCTATGGGTTTGAATTGCACGCAGGAGAAGACGTGCTTATTTATACAGAAAAAGGCTTTTATAAACAAGCACCGACAGACGATACAGCATACTATTTTTGTTTTCCATTTTTAAACCGCATCGACGTGTTTCATGCGCCTAGCTGGGTGAGAGACACCGTTTGGTATCAAATTTTCCCTGAACGGTTCGCTAACGGCAATCCACACTTAAACCCACCAAATACATTGCCATGGGGAAGCGTGGAACCAACGACAACGAGCTTTTTTGGTGGCGATTTTGAAGGCATTATTGAACGATTAGACTATCTTGTCGAACTCGGCATTAACGGCATTTATTTTACACCTATTTTCAAAGCGCCATCGAACCATAAATACGATACGATCGACTATTTCGAAATCGACCCACAATTTGGCGACAAACAAACATTTAAACGGCTCGTTGAAGCATGCCATGCAAAAGGCATCCGCGTCATGCTTGATGCAGTATTTAACCATAGCGGCTATTATTTCGCCCCGTTTCAAGACGTATTAAAAAACGGCGCGAAATCACGCTATAAAGATTGGTTCCACATTCGTGAATTCCCGCTTCAAACGGGACCGATTCCAAATTACGATACGTTTGCGTTTGTGCCAGAGATGCCAAAATTAAATACAGAAAACCCGGAAGTGAAACAATATTTATTAGATGTCGCGACATATTGGATTCGCGAATTTGACATTGACGGCTGGCGTTTAGACGTTGCGAATGAAGTCGATCACCAATTTTGGCGCGAGTTTCGTCAAGCGGTAAAAGCGATCAAACCGGACATTTATATTCTCGGGGAAATTTGGCATGATGCAATGCCGTGGCTTCGCGGAGATCAATTTGATGCGGTTATGAACTATCCGTTTACAAACGGGGCGCTCAACTACTTTGCGAAAGAAAACGTAAAAGCGAGCGAATTTGCTCATACGATCGTGAACGTGTTGCATAACTATCCGAACAACGTAAATGAAGTGGCGTTTAACTTGCTCGGTAGCCACGATACACCGCGCATTTTAACGCAATGCGGTGAACAAAAAGAAAAAGTGAAGCTCATGTTTACATTCCAGCTTTCTTTCAGCGGCTCCCCATGCATTTATTATGGGGATGAAATCGGCTTAACAGGTGGGCAAGACCCGCTTTGCCGAAAATGTATGGTATGGGAAAAAGAAAAGCAAGACCGCGATATATTCGCGCACGTACAGACGCTTATTTCATTACGCAAACAATATCGCGCCTTGCGTTTTGGAGAATTTCATATGTTAGAAGCAAACGACACAACAAATCATATCGCTTACGTGAAAACGTACGATGATGAAACGATCGTTTGCGTGTTAAACAATGCAGACACATCGCTGACATGGACCGTTCCATTTTCACTGAAAGACAAAACGGTCATCAACCTTTGGACAAACGAATGCATGAGTGAACAAACGATAAATATTGAACCATACGGGTTTCTCATGCTGCTTGTACAGCCTACGTCCGCTGTATAAAACGACGATATTCGCTCGGTGTCATCCCTTCCATTTTTTTAAATACGCGCGAAAAATATGCGCCATCTTCAAATCCGACTTGTTTTGCAATCGCCGCGACCGTTTCATTCGTCGCGGCTAATTTTTTCTTCGCTACTTTCAATCGATAATCGTTTACATATTGCAGCGCACTCATTCCGATCGTTTTTTGCATACAGCGCGAAATGTAGTCAGGATGAAGTCGAAGCGCATGAGCAAGATGCTCCATTTCAAACGGTTCATCATAATGACGATGAATATATTCCATCGCCTCTCTACACACATGTTCAGCCGCTGATGGAATATGAAGCGTTTGTTTTTGCAGTTGAACGATCCACTGTGCAAATAACAACTGTTGCGACAGCGAATGATCAGGTGTTTGCTGTTCATGTACGATATGTTGAAGCATCGTTTCCATTCCTGTTTGGTTCAACTTCCCGTATTGCGGAATCAATAAACGATATTGCGCATAGTCCACATACGTTGCCTCTCGTTCAATAATATCACTCCATCCGCATGGCTGTTTTTCAACACGCTCGTATTGTGGTGCAGAAAAATGAACCCAAATAAAATATGTATCTTCATCACAAGGCTCATGTCCATAATGTTCAAAGCCCGGACATAAAATGACGTATTCCCCCTCACGAACAGCAAACGTTTCTTGTTGTTCTGTCATATATAACGTCCCTTTTTGTACATACAGTAAATCAAATACGGAAAATGTACGCCGAAAATGTTTCATTCCTTTTTGAAAAACCGCCTCTCCCCCTTTAATAAAAACAGGAAACGGTGGTACGGAAAACGATATATACATACAATCTCCCCTTTAAGTCGGAAATGTACAAAAGTCATCGCCTTTTTCTCTTTTCACTATTATATACAATCCATTAAACTAAAAACAGTTTGTAAGTCGGAAATCGTAAAGGGGTTGTCTTGTTTGGCAAAAAAGCTTTCTTTATTTGCGCTCACATGGCCCATTTTTATTGAATTGACGCTTCATATGTTGACGGGCAATGCCGATACGTTTATGCTCAGTCAATATGCTGATGAAGCGGTGGCGGCTGTCGGTGTTGCGAATCAACTATTGTTTATGGTCGTTGTCATGTTTGGTTTTATCGCGACCGGCACATCGATTTTAATTGCGCAATATGCTGGAGCAAATGATGAAAAAACAGCTTCCTATATTGGAGCGGCTTCCATTTGGGCGAATTTGTTATTTGGCGTCATATTAAGCATTGCGCTTTGGGCAGGAAGCGATCGTTTACTTCAACTAATGAACGTTCCACACGAGTTGATGGCTGATGCGCGTGCTTATTTATGGATTGTTGGTGGCTTTTCGTTTGTGCAAGCGCTTATTATGACGCTTGGCGCCATTTTACGTAGCTACGGTTTTACACGCGATATGATGAATATTACAATTGGGGTGAACATATTAAACATCATCGGCAACTATTTCGTGTTGTTCGGACCGTTTGGCTTACCGGTTTTAGGTGTTGAAGGGGTCGCTTGGTCAACAACGATTAGCCGTATCATCGGGCTTGTCATTGGATTTTTGCTCATCATGAAACGTCTCCCGCACCCTCTCCCGCTTTTATCGAAAGAGGCGTTTGCATTTAGTTACATCAAACAATTATTAAAAATTGGCATCCCATCGGCTGGCGAGCATGTCGCTTACAATACGTCACAACTTGCCATCACCTATTTCATTACAATGCTCGGCACTGAGGCGTTAACGACGAGAGTATACACACAAAACATCATGATGTTTATTTTTTTATTTAGCGTCGCCATTGGGCAAGGGACGCAAATCATGATCGGTCATCTCGTTGGGGCAGAACGCTTTCATGAAGCGTATACCCGTTGCTTACGAAGTTTGCGTCTTGCAGTCATCATTTCGTTTACGATAGCAGCGTTGTTTTCCGTTTTTTCTGATCAACTGTTTTCCATTTTCACAAGTAACAAACAGATGATTGAAACAGGCGGAACGCTCATTTTACTTACGATGCTTCTTGAACCAGGGCGTTCGTTTAATCTCGTCATCATTAACTCTTTACGCGCGGCCGGCGATGTGAAATTTCCCGTCTATATCGGCATCGCTTCAATGTGGGGGGTGAGCGTTCCGCTTGCTTATGTGCTTGGCATTTCGCTCGATCTCGGCTTAGTCGGTATCTGGCTCGCGTTTACTGCGGACGAATGGTTACGTGGCTTGCTCGTCTATTGGCGTTGGAAATCAAACGTATGGCGCACAAAATCGTTCGTCAAAAAGGGAGCGACAGCTTAGCACCGAGCAAATGGTTCGCGACATTTTGTCCGCTAATGACAACCATCGGCGACCCGCCTCCTGGGTGGGTCGTCCCGCCAACAAAATATAACCCTTTCACCTGCCGACATGCGTTCGACGGACGTAAAAACGTATCCCGACGTCGATTGGACGCCATCCCATATAACGCCCCGCGATATGCGCCAAACTGTTCCGCAATATGAAGCGGAGTGATCACTTGTTCGACATCTGGTACAATGTCCAACCCATATGCCCGAAGCCTTTCATACACGAGCTGCTTATATGCTTGTTCATCGACTTGCATACGCCCATCTTTCGTAAGCGGCGGAGCATTCACTAGCACGAACAACGATGTACCATCGGTTGTAAACGGCGGAGCGCAAACGTATATTGTCGGATGTTCGCTATACCGTCCGGCAAATAGATGTTCAAACTCTTGTTTATAATTCGCCGAAAAGAAAACGTTGTGATGAGCTAAATCATCCCATGTTTGTTTTGTACCAACTAACATGACAAATGCAGAAATGGACGGCTCCACTCGTTCATACGAACGATCGTGAGGATCAACAAGCTCTCGATATGCCCGCAACAAATCGGCATTCATAATGACGACGTCCGCTTCCACCTTTTCCCCATCTTCAAGCTCGACTCCTTTTACCGTACCGTTTTTTACAATGACGCGTTTGACCGCCCGATTCGTATGTAACGTTGCCCCTGCTCGTTTCACAAGCATCGCAAACGTATGGGCAATTCGGGCGTTTCCTCCTTCCACATAATATACCCCGTCAACCATTTCTAAATAGGCGATCATCGCAAACGTCGCTGGCGCCATATACGGTGATGAACCAATATACGTCGCATAACGGTCGTACGCTTGAATGACATGTTCATTTGTAAAATAGCGGCTAAAAAAAGAATGAAGCGTCTCAAACGGACGAGCAGACAAAAGAGCAAGCGCAAGCGATGGCGACATATAATCAACAAACGAGCGAAACATGCGCGGAAAAAAGTACGTTTTCGCGAGTTTATACAGCCGCTCCACTTCGCGAATAAAATCGTCGTATCGCAACGCCCCGATGCGATCAATACGCGCAAGCTGCTCTTTCATATAGTCGCGATCGCTTGACAGAAAAAACGTTGTGCCGTCTTCGTACACGTTTTTCGTATGGACAGCCAATTTCCGAAACGTCATGTAATCTTCAAGGCGCTCACCTGTTTGCTCAATGACGTGGCGAAACACAAACGGCATCGTAATCGTATTCGGCCCAAAATCAAAATAATAGTCGCCAAGTTGAACGGGCATTAACTTCCCGCCAAAATGGCGATTTTTTTCAAATAACTGCACATCCACACCGCGATGGGCGAGCGTCACAGCAGCAGACAACCCACCGAGCCCACCGCCAATAATGACGACTTTTTTCACGTGTACGTCCTCCCTTTCCATTCATAACGTTTCGCGCGCATCGATGCATACATTAATGCGATAAACGCTCCTGCACTTATCGGCATCCAATAACACGTCGAAATCGAGCGCTCCGTCTTCCATTCGACATACGCTTTTTGAGCAATAACGATGATGAGTGGCGTCGCATACGCCGCTCCATACATAAATGACAACGGAGCAACAATGAGCGGTGCGACGTAAAATATCCCGTAAAACATCGCAAGTAAAAAAACAAGAAAAGGTGATCGATTCAATCCGACGTACACATTTTTCAAAAAGCCTTCCCATACTTCTTTATTCGTTTCATACATATAGCAAACGACATCAGTGCTTACGTTCGCGAGGATGACACGATAACGATGCTCTTTCATTTTGCGGGCAATCATCACATCTTCAACAAGCTCACTTTTTACAGACGCATGCCCACCGATCGCTTCATACGCCGCGCGTTCGAAAAACAAACATGCTCCGTGCGCCGCCGTCGCGGAACGCATATGCGTATAATTTGCTAAAAATAAAGGCAAATGAAACAAAATAAAAAAATGTTGCAACGGCACGAGCCATTTGCCGATCAACGGAAGCGACGACGGATGAAACGACGGAAAGCCCGTCACTAATTTCGCATCATACGCGGCTGCGACCGCCAACAATTTTTCAATGACTGCGGGCTTTAACTCGACATCCGCATCAATAAAAAACAAATACGCCCCTTTCGCCTGTTTCGCCAGTTGATGACACGCATGCACTTTCCCTACCCAACCGTTAGGAAGAGGCTTCCCTTGCCATATTTGAAAACGATCGTCCTCTTTCGTTTCTTTCAAAAATAACTCATACGTGCGATCAGTCGATTGGTCATCAAGAAGCAAAAATTCGACTGACTCATACGTCAACTGCTTTAACGAACGAACGAGACGGACAACATTCCGCTCTTCATTGCGAAGAGGAACGAGGACACTGACAAGCGGGCGAGCGACGATTTGTGGACGTTTCGGAAGCGAAATAAGAAACAAAGCGTTAAAAACGGTCCAAATGAAAAAACTTACCCACACCCCGATCATAACGCCCCTCCGTTCCAACGTGTAAACGATTGAAGCTGTTCACTCACAACCAACCTCTTCACTTCATCTAGTTGTGCGGTGCAAATGCGTTCGAGTTCAGCCGTTTTTTCCTTCCGATCGCTTCCTGTCATATGAGCCACCCATAACGGCTCGCCAATATGAATAAACCATTCCGGCTTACGATGGTGACGAAAACTATGATAAAACACAAGTGGCATGATCGGCACGTTCGCTCGTTCCGCGACATATATAGCTCCTGTAAAAAAATGAAGTGGACGTTTTTCAATATGTTGTTCTTCCCCTTGTGGAAACATCCAAACGCTTTTTCCATCGCACAATAACGAAACGGCGTAATCAAGCGACTTCATTATTTCTTTTCGTTTCGTCCGATCAATCGAAAAACCGCCAAGCTTACGAAAAAACGGATATTGTTTTAACCCTTCTTCACTCATCATCGCATAACTATTTTGTTGAAACAGAAAACGGCTCAATTGAAAGGCGATTAGCCCATCCCACCATGAACTATGATTCGCCACATATAACGCAGGCGTGTGCACGATGCGTCCACGCACATATAGCCGATGAAACGACGTGCGCAACAACCATGTGTTGTAAAGGGAAAACATCCATTCAAACGAACGACTTTTTTTCGCTTCAATCATGTCGACCGTCTCCATTTCCAAAAAATAAACGTCGCAAACGATACTCCGAGCAAAAAAGCAACGTACAATTGTTCTAGTAAAGCAAGAAATAAAAACATCGCCTCAAGAAGAAAAAAAAGAATCATCGCTCTCCTTTCTGAGCTTGCCTTGCGCCCAGGAAGAACGAACAATAAAAGATGAATGACAAACGCAACAACAAACCACCCAGCAAAATTTTGGAGCGGAACGTTATAATATATGCTCGTTCCTTCCCAAAGCCAATATTGTTTCGCAACATATGCGACCGGGTCAATCACTAAATCTAATACGACCGCCAAAGATGCGCCAACAACGGAAGCAACGATGGGACTTGTTTGGGAAACGAAACGTAACGCGAGCGCATGCGTGCAACCGATCACAGCAAGCCAAGCAAAGCCGATCGCTATTGGAACGCCAAATATGGTCATACCAAATTGATTCGTATAATCATATGAGCCAAAAATGAGACTATACGTCGCCCCAACATACTCGACCGCCATCGTACCAATGAAGATCGCAATTGTTGCGATGATCCCCCGTTGACCGTACCTTTCAATTAAAAATAATGCACCAATCATTCCCGCAAGCATTAAAAAAACAACGTTCGCCCATTCTAACCACGGCGGTAGAAGATGAAAACCGACGAGCACAAGTCCGCATCCATACCAAATGAGAAAAAGGCGGTATAAGCGCTCACCCCACTTCAACGTTTTCGCCCCCAATTTGTTGGAGCAACGCTTTTTTTCGTTCTTCCGACACAAACGCCCGCTTCGCAAATACGTCATATTGTTGCTCACGAACAACGTGTAAAATGCTTTTGTACATCAATGTCGCTCCCCGTACGGCAAAACGTGCTGAAAGCGGATAAAGCGAAAATGCCGCTTCGGCATACGTATATTTCTCTTCTGCCTTTTGTGCAATATGCTCCCATAAATCAATAAATGCGTTCGTCACCCGACCAAAAGCGATATCTTGTTCACTTACTCCATACACGCTCATCCATTCACGCGGTAAATAAATACGACCACGCGCCATATCTTCTCCGACGTCGCGCAAAATGTTCGTCAGTTGCATCGCTTCTCCAAGCGCGATGGCGCTTTCTTTTAACTGTTCGCGACGATGCGGCGCTAAAATCGGCAATAACATTAAGCCAACGGTGCTTGCGACACAATAACAATAGCGCAACAACTGGGAAAACGTATCATAACGATGAACAGTCAAATCCATTTTTTGTCCTTCAATCATATGCGAAAACGGTTCAGCGTCCATATCATAGCGGGAAAATACGTCGCGAAGCGCTACCCACATAAAGTCATTTTCTGTATATCCGCCTAAAAACGATTCCCATTGTTTTTCAAACTGTCGTAGTTGTTGATGTGGCTGTTTTCCTTCATCAACAATATCATCAACGCGACGACAAAACGCATAAATCGCCCAAATGGCGTTGCGATCATGTAACGGTAAAACTGAAAATGCGCGATAAAATGTTTTCGAATGATGTGCCGTCACCGCTTCACATTGCGCATACGCTTGCCTTATATTCATCACTCTTCACTCCAATCACGAGATATTTGTTGTGCACATAACTTTGCCCCTTGCATGACAACCGGCACCCCGCCACCGGGATGAATCGACGCACCAACGCCATATACGTTTTCGTAACGTGTCGACTTCACTTGTGGGCGAAATGGACCGGATTGAAATAACGTCGGTGCGATCCCAAACATGCCGCCATCATACAACCCTTCTCTGTGCGCATCAAGCGGCGTACGCACGTGCATCCACTCGATCGCCTGTTTGACATTCGGAAACGCCCGTTTTTCTACTTCATCGACGATGCGGACGATCCAACGATCTTGTTTCATCCAATCGATATGCCGTCCAGCTGGTACAGGAATTAACACATATAACACACTTTTTCCTTCAGGTGCGAGCGTACGATCGACCGCTGACGGATAAAACGTATAAAATGACGGATCTTGCGGAACGACTTTGCGATCAAATACATCGCCCATATGTTGTTGAAAATCATGGGGTAAAAAAAATTGATGAATTGGTGCATCGTACGTTTTCCGAAGCCCCATATAAAGCAGCACACAGCTCGATGAAGGGATCCATCTTCTTTTTTTCGTCATCATCGTCGGCTCATCGGTATTCATAACAAATGCATCAAAACGATACTTTTCTCCTTTCGCATAAAGCGCCTCAACAGTGGAGCCGTTCACTTCATACTGCTCAACTTTCGTTTGCAGTCGGACGGTGACACCCGCTTCTTCTAGCTTTCTTGCAAGCAAAGAAACGAGACTTGCGTAGCCACCTTTTACGTAATACACGCCGTGCGCATGCTCGCTAAACGAAACGAGCGAGTAAAGCGATGGCGTTGTATACGGATTGCCGCCAATATATAACGTTTGTAACGAATAAGCAAGCTGCAACCGTTCATCGTGAAAATAACGCGCCATGCTCGTTTTCACAGATTGATAGGCGCGCATGCGCGAAAAAAGCGCCATCGTTTCTTTCGTGAAAAACGTTTGTTTCTTTATAAATGACTTCGTTAAAATGAGCTCATCGCCTTTTGCAAAATATTCCCTCATCTCATTCATAAAACGTTGAAATCCTTTTTCTTCTCCAGGAAACAGGCGAGCAATTTCTTGTTTTTGTCTTTCTACATCCGCATATTTTGTATACGATACGCCGTCTGAAAAATGAATCGTATACATCGGATCGCAATGAACGAGCTCGTATTCATCTTCCGTTATACCAACATCGGAAAGAAACGTGCGTAGCTTCTCTGGCAATAATACAATCGTTGGACCAGCATCGATGCGAAACCCGTCTCGCTCAATAAACGAAAGCCGTCCGCCAAGTCGATCGTTTTGCTCAAAAATCGTCACATGCGCGCCGCGTTTCGCTAGCCATAACGCCGTCATCATTCCACCAATTCCGCCACCGACAACAGCAACGTTCATCACGCTTCCCTCCGTTTCGGCAAAGCGCCAACAGGAATAAGCGGTTGACGATGAGCGTGCAATATGCCGTTTGCGGTAATGCGAGCCGATTCAAAAATCGTCGGCAAACCGCTTCCCGGATGCGTCCCACCACCGACAAGCCAGCAATGCTCTAACTCTTCAAATTCGTTATGTGGACGAAACACCATCATTTGCGACAACTGATGCCCTAAGTTAAACGTCGCCCCTTCGTAAACGAACATGTCATGTTGCCAATCATGTGGGGTAATGATTTTTTCATATTCAATATGTTGTTCCATACGCCCCCATCCTAACTTTTTCGCGAGCGTATCCCATAGTTTTTGGCGAAACGGTTCTTTCTCTGTTTCCCAATCAATTCCGCTCGTATTGTTCGGTACAGGGGCTAAAATGTAAAGCGCACTTTTTCCTTTTGGTGCTACTGTCGCATCTGTGACGATCGCATTTTGTACGTAAATAGATGGATCGTGCGGAATCGTTTTTTCTTTCGTAATTTCATCGACATTTCGCTTATAATCATCCGCAAATATAATCGTATGATGGGCAAGATCGACCGGCTTGTTTATCCCGACATACATCATAAACGTTGAACATGAATATTTCTTTTGTTGCAATTTTTCTTTCCGATATTTGTTTAATACCCCATCGTCAACGAGATTTGTCATCGCATAAGCAAAATCCGCATTCATAATGACTTCATCAGCCGCCACTTTTTCACCGTTTTCTAATATGACGCCTTTCACCGTACGGCCATCAAGCCAAAGCTTTTTTACCCCTGTGTTGACATGTACGCGCCCCCCATATTCTGCAACGATGCGCGCCATCGCTTTCGGAATTTCGTTTAATCCACCGATGACGTGATAAATGCCGTACGCATGTTCCATATACGATAAAATGGAAAACGCACCCGGACATTCCCACGGGGACATCCCTAAATATTTCGCTTGAAACGTAAATGCTAAACGAAGGCGCTCATCATGAAAATATCGACTTAATATGTCGTATAGCGACTGCGATAACGTCAATTGCGGCAACGCTTTTAATACCGTCGGTCGCAAATAATGGTATAATCTGTCCATTTTCCTTTGCAAAATGGGTGCAAGCGCCTGCAACTTCCGCTCGTTTTCATTCATAAACCGCTCATAACCATCTTCGTCCCCTGGAAATAGCGCAGCAATTTGTTCTTTCATTCGCTGCCGATCCATCGTCATCGCTAACTTCACATCAGGAAAAATAAGTTCATACATCGGATTTAATTCAACTAGTTTCACGTAGTCATGTATGTTTCTTCCTGCGGCTGTAAATAGTTCTTCAATAATATGAGGCATGCTTAAAAACGTCGGACCGATGTCAAAGCGATACGGTCCCAGCTCGAATCGTCCATTTCGCCCGCCTACGTACGATTGTTTTTCGAATACGGAAACGTCATATCCTTTCGCGGCAAGCAACATCGCCGCCGCAAGCCCACCAGGTCCCGCCCCAACGACAACAATTTTTTTCACGTTATCCACTCCATTAAACAAAAGTTATACAAATATTATACAAGATAATAAAGAAACAAGAAAGAAAAAAGACAGCCATTTTTAGCTGTCTTTTAAATGAATGTTGTAATGCTCAAACCATTCATGAAATTGAATGAAATACGCTAAAAGTTGCGGACCAGACATGAGTTGACCAAACCATGGGATGCGAAACGAGTTTCCTTTTGTCTCAACTAATTGTTTTAACTTCTTTTCATCAAACAATTCGTACAAAACGGATGAACGATTTGTTAAAATCGTCCCTAACCGTTCAGCAACGATGTCGGTATAACGCGGATGATGCGTTTTTGGATACGGACTTTTTTTCCGATACAAAACGTCATTTGGCAAAATCCCTTCCAACGCTTTACGTAAAATGCCTTTTTCACGATTGTTATGCATTTTCATCTCCCACGGAATGTTCCATACATACTCGACGAGGCGATGATCGGCAAACGGCACGCGCACTTCTAAACTTGCCGCCATGCTCATTCGGTCTTTTCGATCTAAAAGCGTCGTCATAAACCAAACCATATTTAAATAAAATAATTCGCGGCGGCGCGCTTCTTCCGCGCTTTCTCCGTCTGCGTGAGGAACTTCACGAAGCGTTTGTTTATAACGCATATGCGCATACTCATGAAGTGGCAGTTTTTCGCGCCACGTTTCATGTAAAAGATCGAACCGTTCATTTAACGACCGCATCCACGGAAATCCGTCACGCTCGAAGTCTTCTTTTCTATGAAACCACGGGTAGCCTCCGAAAATTTCGTCGGCACATTCACCCGACAAACTAACAACAAACTGTTGCTTTATTTGACGACAAAACCAGAGAAGTGATGAATCAATATCCGCCATCCCCGGTAAGTCGCGTGCCATCACCGCCACTTGCAATTCATCAGCTAACTGTTGTTGCGAAATGACACACGTATGATGGACGGTTTGAAACGCATCGGTCATTTGCTTAATCCACGGCCCGTCGCTATTCGGTTGAAATGCGTTGGCTGTAAAATATTGTTCGTTTTCTTCGTAATCAATCGAATACGTATGAAGCGGTCCTTTTCCTTCTCGTTCAAACGCCTGCGCCGCAATCGCTGTAATGGCGCTTGAGTCAACGCCACCTGACAAAAACGTACACACCGGAACATCTGACACAAGTTGACGTGTAATCGCATCAATGAGCAATGTTCGAATATGCTCGACCGTTTCATCAAATGAATGGACATGCGGTACGCTTTGTACGTTCCAATAGCGCCATTGATGCACGCCACGCTCAGCAACGATCATCGCATGGGCCGGTCGCAGTTCATAAATCGTTCGAAATACGCCATGTCCCGGAGTGCGCGACGGGCCAAGCGCTAAAATTTCGCATAAACTTTCGCGATCAATTTCTGCTCGAACGTTTGGATGCGCTAAAATCGCTTTAATTTCTGAAGCGAATAAAAACTCTCCTTGTTCATAGCGATAAAAGAGCGGTTTGACACCTAGACGATCGCGCGCTAAAAATAGCTGCTTTCGTTCACCATCCCACACCGCAAATGCAAAAATGCCATTGAAATGATCGACGCATTGTTCGCGCCATTCCATATATGCGGTAAGCAACACCTCTGTATCCGAATGTCCTTGAAACGTATATCCTTTTTTCAATAACTGCTTACGAATATCTTCCGTATTATACAGTTCGCCATTATAACAAATCGTATAATCATAGCCGTTTTTCGTTCGCGTCATCGGTTGAACGCCGCCTGCTGGATCGACAACGACAAGCCGCTTATGTCCAAATGCAACATGATCATCAAGCCAAACGTTCGTATCATCCGGCCCTCGGAAAGAGAGCGTATTGGCCATCTTGAGCACCGTTTCTTTCTCTTGATGTAAACGACGTCCAAAATGAACCCATCCGGTAATTCCGCACACGTCAATCATTCCCTTCTGTTGTGAACAAGTATGAAGCATGCTTTTATTTTATGCATCGTTTATATAAATGATGAGTTGTCTATAATGGCGTACGGAGGGAATTGACATAAAAGGAGGGAAACGAATGGATCGCCTTACAACATTGCGCACACAAAAACGTGCTTACATCTATGGTGTTGTTGAACAAGTAAATGGCGAATGGGTGTTTTTTGATGAAGATGATGAAGCGCATGAGTTCATCAGTTTGCCTGAAGAAGTGGAATTGTTTCGCTTCGGTCAATGGGTGAAAGGATGGCTCGGAGAACATGGGGACATATATATGTCGGAACGTTATACATTAAAAAACGGTGATCGTCTTCGCTACATGAAACCGTTGTCGCACGCATACGAACAATGGCTTGCTCAGCTACCCGATCACGCGTTTTTCCATTTCATTCATTTAATTAACGAATGGAATTTTTCCGTATATGACTGTTTGTATTGTTATAACTATATGTTATTTGCTGAAAAAGGGGTTAATTTTTTAATGTTCGACAACTCACTCGACATGTGTAACGTCCAACATTATTTTGACGGGAAACAAAACCGTTTCGAACTAACGTTGCAAACAGGAAAAAAAATGATTGGCGTACAACTCGATCATTGAATGGTGGATTCGCTTCCTTGCAACACTTGTTGTTCAAACTGTTCGGCCAGAAGTGGTTTAAAAATGGCGTATCCTTGCGCATAATGACATTTTAATCGTTTCAACAATTTCATTTGTTCCGCCGTTTCAACACCTTCTGCGACAACTTTTAAGCGCAAACCGTGCCCCATCGTAATAATCGATTTGACGATCGCAATATCCGAGCGGTCTTTATGAAGTTGGTAAATGAACGATCGGTCAATTTTTAACGTGTTAATCGGCAAATCTTTTAAGTAACTCAGCGATGAATAGCCTGTGCCAAAATCATCAATCGACACGTGTACGCCAAGCTGTTGCAGTTTTTTCATGACGTGGATGCTATAATACATATTGCGCAACATCGAACTTTCGGTTAATTCTAAATGCAAACAATGCGCGGGCAGTTGCGATTGTTTGAGCGCTTGTTGGACGTCTTCAAAAAACGTCGGATGCTGAAATTGCGTTGCTGAGACGTTGACAGAAATCATTAACGAATCAAAGCCGAGATCGTGCCATTTTTTCGTTTGCATGCACGCTTCTGTTAACACCCAGCGCCCGAGGTCATGGATGAAACCAATTTCTTCCGCAATCGGAATAAACTCAAGTGGAGAAACAAGACCGATTTTCGGATGTTTCCAACGTAACAACGCTTCGCTCCCAATAATTTTCCCAGACATTAAATCGAGAAGCGGTTGATAAACGAGAAAACATTCATTTTTGTCGAGCGCTTTTCGTAAATATCGTTCCAACTCGACGCGATGCATGACTTGTTCATTCATTTTTGTCGCGTACAATTTCACATTGTTGCCGCCGTTTTGTTTCGCTCGATTGACCGCTGTATCTGCATTTTTTAATAGCGACTGCGCATCTACACCATCTGTTGGATAAAAACTGACACCGACGCTTGCAGTTAAAAAAAACTCTTTTTCTTCGTATACAATCGGTAAAGCAATATGTTGGAGCAATGTTTTCGTCCATTCGACGACCGTTTGCACGTCCGTTTGTTTTGTCAACAATAAGCTAAACTTATCTCCCCCAAAACGACCGAAATGCGCGCCAGATGGCAATATGTTTTTTATTCGCTCCGCCATTTGCTTTAATATTTCATCTCCTCCGTAATGACCGATCGTATCGTTCACGATTTTGAATCGATCCATATCAATAAACAATACTGCAAGGGAATCCCCTTTTTCTTTCGCTTTGTCAATTGCGCTTTTCACCATGTTTGTAAATTTCAACCTATTCGGTAGCCCCGTGTCCATATCGTGATATGCGATATATTTGATATGTTCTTCCGCGCGCTTTTGCTCAGTAATGTCACGCCCGATGCCGTAAATACCAACCTTGTTTCCGTCAACGATAATCGGGACATTTTTAATTTGGAATAAATATACCTCTCCTGATTTCGTCGGAATTTCTAAATTGTATTGTTGTACTTTTCCTTTTAACGCGCGATAAAAATAGCGACGCACACGTGGAATGTCTTCTTTTTTAATGTAATCGAGCGAGTTTGTATGCAAAATTTCGTCTGCTTTATACCCAAATACTCGTTCAAATGCAGGATTGACACTTGTGAAATTACCTTCTAAATCAGTGGAATATACAATGTCTGGATTGTGTTCAAATAAGGAGCGGTAATATTGTTCAGATATTTTCATTTTTTGACGCATTTCGTCTACATCCGCTCGACATTCGTCAAAAACGAGGGCACAGATGACTGCATGTTCCGATGCATCCCCAATCATCGGAAACAGCTTTGCTTGAGGTAAATGATGTTGCACGTACTGTTCGACTTGCATGCGAAACAAAGGAGAGAGCGAAGAAACGAAAATCGTTAGTTGGTCATACTCATATAAACGATAGTCGCTTACCCACCGTTCCCAATCCGCAAACGTGTTGCAAACTGTTTGAAATAATTTCATCCCCTTTTTCCCACTCTTTCTTTCTCTTTATAATATTTTTTCAATTATTAATCAATTTGTATTATAGCACATTTCCATATGATAGAAAAAGATAAAAGTTGGCGAATATGCCAACTTTACGAAAAGAATGAAAAACCAAACGGCAATTTAAAGCCAAGGTATAGCACAACGACGAACGCTACGATGAACTGAAGCCAAAGAACATTCGTATTTTTCCCTTTTGCTGTCCGAACGAGAATCATTTCCATCGTGCCGATGACCCATAAGCCGACAATCACTTTGACGATATACAGAAACGGAAATGAGGACATGCTATGTAAAATCCATGCGCCTGTCGCAATGATTAACACGTAAAATAAGCGCAACAACATGTGTACCATCTTTGTCTTTTCATGTCCTTTCGCTTGAAAAAAGATCGCAACGACAAATAAAATAAGCGCAACGACCCACGTTGTAATATGTGCATGTGTCATAATTAAACTCCTTTCTTTCTCCAATTCATATATGCTTATCATAGCACGTCTGTATATGAATTGAAAAAGAAAACGCTCTCCTTTTCTATTTACTTTCTATATGCACTTCAAGTATGTTATATATGTGACTATTGCAATAGGAGGGATTGACGTGAAAACAGCACAAATTATCGAACTAACAGAAAAATACGGAGCAAATAACTATCATCCACTTCCAGTTGTCTTATCGAAAGGCGAAGGTGTATGGGTAGAAGACCCAGAAGGGAATCGTTATATGGATATGTTAAGCGCTTACTCAGCGGTCAACCAAGGACATCGCCATCCGCGCATCGTACAAGCGCTTATTGAACAAGCTAATAAAATTACATTAACATCGCGCGCATTCCATAACGACCAGCTCGGTCCATGGTATGAAAAAGTGGCAAAATTAACAAAAAAAGAGATGGTTTTACCGATGAACACAGGGGCAGAAGCGGTCGAAACAGCTGTGAAAGCAGCGCGGCGCTGGGCATATGACTTCAAAGGCGTTCCTGCTGATCAAGCGGAAATTATCGTTTGTGAAGATAACTTCCACGGTCGGACGATGACAGCAGTATCGATGTCATCGAACCCAGAATATAAACGCGGATTCGGTCCGATGCTTCCGGGCATTAAAGTCATTCCGTTCGGTGATGTCGAAGCGCTCAAACAAGCGATCACTCCAAATACAGCCGCGTTTATTTTTGAGCCAATTCAAGGGGAAGCAGGCATTAACATTCCACCAGAAGGATTTTTAAAAGCCGCATATGACGTATGTAAACAACATAACGTGTTATACATTGCCGACGAAATTCAATCAGGGCTTGGCCGCTCCGGCAAAATGTTTGCGTGCGATTGGGAAGAAATTGAACCAGATATGTACATTCTCGGTAAGGCGCTCGGTGGTGGCGTATTCCCAATTTCATGCGTAGCCGCAAATCGCGACATCCTTGGCGTATTCAATCCAGGCTCGCACGGATCGACATTCGGTGGCAATCCGCTCGCTTGCGCCGTTTCGATCGCTGCGCTTGATGTCATTATCGAAGAAAAATTACCAGAACGCTCATTGGAGCTCGGACAATATTTCCAAGAAAAATTGCGCGAAATCAATCATCCAGACATTAAAGAAGTGCGCGGCAGAGGATTGTTTATCGGCGTCGAATTACACGTCCCTGCGCGTCCGTATTGCGAAAAACTGCAACAAGAAGGGCTATTATGTAAAGAGACGCATGATACAGTCATCCGCTTTGCCCCTCCGCTCGTCATTACAAAAGAAGAGCTCGATTGGGCAATTGAAAAAGTGAAAAAAGTATTTGAACAGTAAAAAGCTGGGACTCCCCAGCTTTTTATTTCACGACATTACGCAACGTCCCGATTTGTTCAATCGTAATTTCAATTACATCTCCCGACTGTAAAAAGCACGGTGGGTTCATCCCTTTCCCAACTCCCGCTGGCGTTCCTGTCGCAATCACATCCCCCGGCTCTAACGTCATCCCTTTCGACAATGTTGCGATCATCGTTGGTATATCGAAAATCCATTGCGCCGTCGTTGCCGATTGTCTCACTTCACCATTTACTTTCGTTTCAATATGTAACGCATGTGGCTCAATAATTGCCGAACGATGAACGATCCACGGTCCCATCGGACATGACGTATCTAAACTTTTGCCAAGTAAATATTGTTTATGTCTTTCTTGTAAATCGCGCGCCGTCACATCGTTGACAATCGTATAACCAAATACGTAATCGAGCGCCTGTTCTTTCGGGATCGCTTTTCCCTTTTTCCCAATAACAATCGCAAGTTCCCCTTCATAGTCTAATTGATCGGTTACATCCGCATGGCGTAAAATCGTTCCCTCATGCCCGATCACTGTCGTTGGCGCTTTCGAAAATACAATGATGTTTTCGCGATCCGCTACACCTCCCATTTCTTGCGCATGGTCGGCATAATTTTTTCCGATACAAAAAATATTTTTTGTCGGACGCGGAATCGGCGCAAGCAATTGGACATCATGAAGTTCATACATCCACTCCGGCCGCACACGTTCAAGTACACGTTGCACTTTTTCAATAAACGATTCACCAAGTTCTATGCATTCGATCATCGTATGCGGTATCGTTTCATCTGCTTTCGATAAATGAACGACTTTCTTCCCATGAACAACCCCCACAAACACATCCGATCCGGCGTGCGCTGTAACAAATTTCATTTCCTCAACCCCTTTTTCGTATGATCGAACATCATTATTTTCTCTTTTTTATAACTAAACTCCTTTGTAAAAAAATTATTTTTCAGCACATTATACTATTTCCTTTTTCTTCAGAATATGTATAATAGTTTATACATACAGTCGTTTACAGACTGTTGACGAAAATGAAAAATGTTGGTGAACGTTATGTCTCTTTCCCTCATCGAAAAGAAAAGACGACAATTAATTGAATTGGCGCAAATGTACGGTTTTTCTGCAAAAGAAACGATCCAATGTAGCCAAGAGCTTGACGAATTGTTAAATAAGCATTTGAAAGAAGCCGTGCTTTTTCATAAAGAAAAAGAAGACAAGCCGTGTACGACATGATCGACTCATGTCGTTTTCTTTTTTCCATACGTCATCCATCGCCACACACGTTCCAACGGTCCGATGTCATGTTTTTTGAGCCACCAATGGCTCCAACATATTTGTATGACATATACAACGAGTGCGACAGCGAGCGCTTGTTTTGGTGTTACTTTTCCATACAATCCGAAGCCATATGAATAAAAAATGGTCGTGCAAACGACGGATTGCATCAAATAGTTTGTGAACGCCATTTTGCCGACGGACGCAAAAAAACGAATAACGTTCGCTGGTACAAACGAAAACGCGGTCAAATAAAACAAAGCGAGCGCAGGACCTCCGATCATATCTTGGGCATACTCGGTTACGATATTTTTTTCGACATACGGAAGCCACTTGAAAACCATGCCAACAATGAGTGAGCCGATACACCATTTTTGTATCGTGGCGCGATGTCGATTGACATCATGAAACCACTTTTCTTTTGCGATATATGCACCAAATAAAAAAAACGGTAAAATCGTTAATATAAAAATAAATGCTTGTGTCAATGAATTGACGTACAACCAGTCATCCAGCCGTTGCATAAAAATTTGTTCCCACGTGCCTTGTTGGTAGTTTGCTATCGCTTGTTGCGCCAACGTCGGTTGGGAAAAATCGACATCACCACTTATTTTCCACATGAGCCACATGAGTACGGTGGAACCGAAAGCCCAACCGCTCCAAAGCGAAAGCGCCCAGTTGCGCAACGTTTTTGCGCTCGCTTGAAAAAACGGAAAAAGAAGCAAACCAACGATCGCATACCCGATTAAAATATCGCCATGCCAAATGAAAAACGCATGAATCAT
Source organism: Anoxybacillus tengchongensis (assembly GCF_014201585.1). Lineage (GTDB taxonomy): Bacteria > Bacillota > Bacilli > Bacillales > Anoxybacillaceae > Anoxybacillus > Anoxybacillus tengchongensis. The sequence continues at coordinate 116,539 of NZ_JACHES010000005.1, read as the reverse complement.
ACCAAATAACAACAACGCTAGCAATCGGCGCAAAAAAGTCACCCGAAACCGCTCGCCCCCCTTATCAAGCATGATCCATGCTCCCCAACCGAACAACAACGAAAAAAGCGGATAAAAGCTCGCTTGCGCAAATATATCTACAAATGCAAGCAGGAAACGATCCATCCCATCTTTCGCAAACACCGTAGCATCGACATACATCGTAGGAAGCGAAAAATCAAGAACGTTCACAAGCAAAATGCCAAATAACGCTAAACCACGCACCGCATCAATGATTGAAATACGCATCTTTTCCCTCCTTTTCCATTTCAGCGTAAAGAAAAAAGAGCCGTCTGTCAATCGACAACGGCTCTTCCCCGTTAATTCACATACCTTCCCGTCTTCCCAAGTGATTGCCAATATTCGTTGCGCAAATGTACTTTTTGAATTTTTCCTGATGCGGTTTTTGGTAATTCTTGAACGAATGTCACACCGGTAATCGCTTTAAAATGGGCAAGTTTTTCACGTGAAAAGGCAATGAGCTCTTGTTCTGTCACTTCTTTTCCCGGACGGACGACAACGAACGCATGTGGCGTTTCGCCCCATTTTTCATGCGGAACAGCGATGACGGCCGCTTCAAGTACAGCTGGATGCTCGTACAACACCCCTTCCACTTCAATCGATGAAATGTTTTCCCCACCGCTAATAATAATATCTTTTTTCCGATCGACGATGTCGATGTTTCCGTATGCATCAATCGTCGCCATATCTCCTGTATGCAGCCAACCGTTGCGAATCGTCTCCATCGTTGCTTCTTGGTTTTTCCAATAGCCTGCCATCACACCGTTACTGCGCACAATGACTTCTCCGATCGTTTTTCCATCGCGCGGTACTTGTTCGCCATGTTCATTGACGACTTTCACTTCACAGCCAATCATCGCATAACCTGCTTTCGCTTTCATTCGATATTGTTCACTTAACGGTAAATGACTGAGATGCGAGCGAATTGTTGATACAGTACTTAACGGTGATGATTCCGTCATCCCGTACACTTGAATAAACTCCCAACCTAATTCTTTTTCCACGCGCGTCACAAACGCTGGCGGCGGAGCAGAACCTGCAATGACGACACGCACATTATGCTCGATCGTTGGCACATGTTGCTCATAATATTGCAGCAACGTATTTAATACCGTTGGCGCCATATGCATAACGGTCACTTTATATTTATTGACGTATTCGAAAATGACGTCAGGAATGGCCTTACGCAAGCAAACGTGCGTCGCTCCGTTTGCTGTATAGTAGAACGGCGCCCCCCATCCGTTTACGTGGAACATCGGCAAAATGTGCAAATACACATCGCGGTCTGAAACACGCAAATGGTGCATCGTGCTTAATGCGTGCAAATAGTTGTTGCGATGTGTGAGCATCACCCCTTTTGGATTTCCCGTCGTTCCGCTCGTATATAGCAAACTACATACGTCGTTTTCATTGATATCCGGGCGCTCAAACGGCTCTTTTGTATATTGAGCAAGCCATGTATCGTAAGCGGTTTCATGAATGTCGTCCGTTTTCCCATGCACAATAATATGCTCAATCGTTTGTAGTTCATCTTTAATTGGTGCAATCAAATGATACAACTCATAATCAACGAACAACACTTTACTTTCGCTATGGTTTAAAATAAATACGTAATCATCTGGTTTTAGACGAATATTGAGCGGCACCATGATCGCTCCTGTTTGAAATACACCGTAAAACCCTTCGAGCATTTCTAACGTATTTGGCGCTAAATAAGCGACACGATCCCCTTTTCTCACCCCTAAAGCACTTAACCCGTGAGACAATTGATTGACGCGCTCATTGAGCTCACGATATGTAAACGATCTTCCTTCGCTAATGACGCCAACTTTCTCACCATAAAGCGATACGGCGCGATCTAAAAAATGAGTTAATACTAATGGAACGTTCATCCCCAATCCCCCTTATTTTTATGTCTAAAAATTATCATTTTTCAGAAATATTATAACACATCTTTCTTTTTACGGAGCACATTTCTTTCATTGTTTTCATATAATTGGGTAAGGGAAAGAATGAGAGAAAGGACGATGGCCATGCCTTCCTATATTGCAGGTCCAATTAAAATTACGAACGTCAGTAGCGATGCGACCGTCAATTTCGGTGATACGTTGCAAATCGCTCCAAAAAGTTCATCGAAGTCGCTTGCAGGTGCTGGCGGAGGAAATACAGGGGACTTTTTACAAACGAATACGTTCATTAGCTTCACAAATACAATCGATCCAGACATCGCCGATGGCAACGTAAAAAGTAAGGGATAGCCGATGCCAGCCATTGTTGGAGCGGTACAAATTAACAGCATCGGAAGTGGCGGTGTGTTTCATATCGGCGATGTATTTGCTATTTCTCCGTATAGCGTTGCCAAAACGTTTGCCGGCGCTGGTTCGTTTAATACGGGAGACGGTCTGCGTATTTACAATCAATATAGCAACACAAATACAAACGACCGCGATATTGCCGATAGCAATATCGTTGGAAACGCCTAGTGAGGTGGGAACATGAACTTTTACATTCAACAAACGATTTCTATTCACCAATTAAAAATCGGCTCGCTTACTAACTCATCTGTACTGCAAATCGGAACAACTGGAAAAGTACAACCGCTCGCCACATTAAGCAATACCGGTCAATTTACACAACCTGCTCCGGAATCAAAAATTAATATTCAAGGAGAAGAAGGACCGTTCGTTCCACTTCAGTCTCCTGTATAAAACTGTGCTACTTCTTCCTGCTCGGCCATACATTAGAAAGTAAAAGGGTCGGCAAAGAAGGAGGCGTCATACATGTGGCACGATTACTTTAAACAACTCGAAACGTATTTAAAATGGCAACAACAAAAAATGCAACTGCTTGAACAAGCAGTAAACGATTTACAGCAACAATATGAACAGCTAAAAAAAAAGCCGCGCACAACAATTGAAAAAATTGAATATCATTTCGATCAATTAAAAGTGGAAACGTTAGAAGGAACGTTAAACATCGGTTTAAATCCCGCAACGTTCGGAGAAGACACGATTGAAAATTTCGCTGTCCCCCAAAGTCAAACGATCGTTCCACAACCGATCCCACTTTTTCGTAACATTCAAACTGCTGTTCACGAATATTTACAACAAGAAGGAGACAACATCATCACCCGCACCGAACAAATATACGGACGTTCACTCGATTCAGCATATCGTCAATTTATATTACAAGATATTGCACGCCAAATTGATGATCGCATTCATTTTTATTTGCGCCAATACGGAGAGCATGAACAAGAAAACGATGCATTACAACAAACGATCATTTCTTATTTAAAAAGAGATATCGAACATTCGATTGACACATTTTTAAAACATTTACCACGAGAGGAGACGAACGAATGAATATGACAATTGTGAATCATCATCTATCTGTCGGTCATATCGCCATCGGAGGAGTAGCAAGCGCCTCGCTCGTATTAATTGGTGACAGCGAAACGATTCAGCTAGCTTCCGCATTTGATACGCCGCCCGAATCGTTAATTATCGGTCCGTTTCCAGAAAAACAAAACAATAAAAAAAATGAGGAAAAGCGATGAGCCGCCTTTCCGTCGTCCACTTTCTACGGGCAAACGCTGTTGTCTTTAGTTCTGTCGTGCAAATTGGAGATAGCCAAGAAATTCGTCTTTCTGCGCGAGCGCTAGCTGTTCAGCGACAACTCGAATATGTGGATAGTCGGGAATTTCCGCTTACCTTTCCGATCTTTACAAAACCGATTCCGCTTCCACCTGCCGACGATGAGAGTGTTTATCATTATACGCTGCACGACTGTCCGCTCATCGCCGTTCATTCCGTTCGCGTAATCGGAATTTCTTCTACATCCGTCGTGCATATCGGTTCAACAAAAACCGTGGAGGCGAATTCGCGCGTGAAACATATTCGGCAACTAGAAAGGAGAGAACAACATGCCAGCTCTCGTCGGTCCGATTAAAATTAACCTTGTCACTAGCGGTGCCGTTATGCAAGTCGGTGATACGTTATATGTATCACCGAAAATATCGTCAAAAACATTTGCTGGTGCTGGTGCGTTTAATACCGGAAATTTTATTATCGCTAACAACGGCATTAGCTTAACGAACACACTCGATTCTGATGCGTTCGATCAAAACGTTGTCGGCAATGCTTAACGCTTTTGCCGTTTCGCTTTTTTTATTTTTGGTATGCGTTCAGCTGGCTGTTTGCGAATCCAGCGAACAAATGATGCAATTTGTTCATCATGTTGTAGCCGTTCAATCGTATAGAGCCGACTGGCTAACTCTTCATTCGTATATATAGCGTGAATTTGTTTATGGCACGGGATGCATAACTTTGCTGTTTCTGTGCCACCGTACTCTTTTGGTGTTAGATGATGATCAGTTAATACGACATCTTCTCTTCCGCAAAGCTCACACATCCCTTTCATTGTAATTCTCCTTTACATCACTTCAAGTTGGACCGTTGTTCCTTTTCCAGACGGTTCTGCTGGCTTGACAATCAACCGTTTCGGCATGCGCGCATGCAATTCTTGCACGTGACTAATGACCCCAATCGCCATATTGTCTGCACGCAATCGTTCTAATGCGGTCATCACGACATCTAACAACTCTTGATCGAGCGTGCCGAATCCTTCATCTAAAAAGAAAAATTGAAGCGGATATTCTCCGCGCAACTGAATTTGCGCTGATAGTGCCAACGCTAACGACAAAGACGTTAAAAACGTTTCTCCACCAGATAACGTCGTTACCGGACGACGCACACCACCGTTTGCATCATCACGAATGACAAAACCGCCTTCCGAATCTAATTCAATTGCATATCGTTGTCTCGTTAATTCTCCAAGCCGTTCCGATGCGTAGCGCGTCACGTGAACGAGCTGTTCCTCGGCAATAAATTCAACAAAACTGTTGCCGCGTAATACTTTTTGTAGCTCTTCATATTGATTGACCATTTTCTCTAATTGCACTCGTTCGCGTTGCAATTGTTCAAAGCGCACATGTTTCTCTTCCAAGTCAGCGACGATCGCTTCAAGTGAGCCAAGTTGTCTCATATGCTCATCGACTCGTTGCTTCACTTCTTCATACTCACGCATCGTTTCTTCCCATTGCTGTTTCGTTATCGTCATGCCGTTCATCGCTTCGTTTAAACGCTGCCATTCGTTTTCTAGCTTCAACAACACTTGCTTATATTGCTGTATGTCGTGAGCCATTTGTTGTTTGATTTGTTCTTCTAAACGAGAAGCCCGCACGTCATCGACTGTCTTCCACGGACTTTTTTGCAACTGCTCAGCTAAAACTTGTTCTGCTTCTTTTTTTCGTTTTTCTCCTTCTTGTAAAGCGACGTCTGCGGCTTGTTTTTCCGATTGCAACATTTGTAATTGTTGTTGCAATGATGTCCATCGTGCATACGCCTCTTCTTCTTCTCGTTTTACACGCTGAAGCGCTTGTTCGAGGTGAATGAGCTGTTGTTTTCCGGACTCCTCATCCATTCCTTCAGGTAGCGTTCGTTTATATTGTTCGTATTGTTGTTGTTGCATATTCCATTCCGTCATACGTTCTGCTTTTTGTTTCATGACTGTTTGATACGTTTCTTTCCATCGCTCCAATTCAGCTCGTTTATCATCTAGTATCGGCACGCTTTTTTCAATGCGCTGTTGCAACTGTTGCGCTTCTCCTTCCCGTTGACGAAGATCGCTAACTAGCGCATCGACTTGTTCAAACGATACATCTGGATACGTCTCATGCCACACTTTTTTTTCTTGTTCGATGCGCGCATGTCGCTCGGTACATTTTTCCTCCAATTGAGCGATTTGTTGGCGCAACGTTTCGATTTGATACGCATATTGCTGTTTTTTTTGCTTTTGTTCGTTCCATCGCTCCATATGGCGATATATCCGATCGCGACATGCGATATAATCTTGTTGCAACGCCTTTAATTCGACTTCGGCCTCTTTGAAAGTGGAAAGAGGCGTGTCTTCAACTTCACGTTTCACTTTTTCGACATCGACACGTTGTGGCAGCGACTGACGCGCCATCAGTTCAGCTAGTTGCTCAACTTGCATTTTTACTTGTTGCATAGCCGCAATGAGTTGTTCCCCCATTTGAATGGAGCGGTCGATTTGTTCGATTACTTGTTCATCAAGTATAACTTGTTGTCTTTTTGCCCGATTTGGATGATGTGTTGAACCACACACAGGACAAGGATCACCGTCGTGCAAACGTTCTGCTAACGTCGCAGCTAAATCGTGCAGTCGTGCCGCTTCGATTTGCTTTTTTTCTTCCTTCCATTTGTAGACGAGCACTATCGCTTGTTTTTCTCGTTCACATACGCGATGATATAACGATTCGATATGATGAAACTCTGCTAATAAACGCGCTTCATATTGTTCTATTTTTTTGATTTCTTCATCATACGTACGCTTCATCATTTCGTACGTTCTCTGTTTTTCTTCTTTTTCCTTTTCTATTTCTTCAAGCGCTTGTTGTTGCAATTGAATATGCTTCTTTTTTTCGTATGCTTGCTCCAATCGCTCTTTAATATGGACGTCTACTTTTTTTCCTTCCCATTGTTTTTTTAACTCTGCTTGTTTCGCGCTCCATGTCGTATATTCTTTCAAACACGTTTCAACCATTTGGCGCGCTTGTTGCTCTTTTTGCTCCATTTCTAGCAAACTCGCACGTGTTTTCGCCTGTTCCTGTTCAAGCGCGCGCATAAACGCCAATGTTTGTAGCGCTTGTTTGAGCTGCTCTTGTTTTTGGAGACATTTTGGCTCTTCTTCGTTTTTTTTCGCACGCAACTGTTCGTATTGCTTGCTTGCTTGTTCATACATCGTGCTTGCTTGCTGTAATTGATCGGCTAGTTCGCTTGCTTTTTGTCGCCAATGTGCAACCTCACGTATGCTTCGTTCGACTTGTTCAATATATGGCATGAGCCGCTCCGCTTCTTTGCTTCGCTCATACATTTGTTCAAGCTGCTTTATGTGTTCTTCTTGTTCGCGCCACTTGTCAAGTTGTTGTTCCACTTGTTCTTTGTCACATTGCCATTGCCATAATTGCTTTTCTTTTTCGTATCGTTCATGAACGTCGCGCAATGCGCGTTTCGCTTGTTCGAGTGCCTCTTTTTTTTCTGCTAGCGCCTGTTTTTGCTTTTCGACTTGTTCTTTGGACGCATCGCCAAGCCCGGCTTGTTCCCCTTTAATGGCTTCTAGCTTCGCTGACGCTTCTGCTAATTTATTTTTTAACTTTTTATTTAATTCATCGCCATATCGTTCGAGATGAAACAACCGTTGTAGCATTTGACGGCGTTCCGCTCCCTTTAACGATAAAAATTCTGCAAATTTTCCTTGTGGCAAAACGACTGCCCTTGTAAAATCTTTCATTTCTAAACCGAGCAGCTGTTTCACTTGTTCATCAACAAGCCGTGTTTTATCAGCGATAACGACGCGCTCCGCTCCTTCTTCAATGAAACGGCTAACAACAGAACGAATTCTCACTGCATCCGCACGCTTAAATGAGCGCTCAACCGTATATCGCTTTACTCCTTTCGCATTTTGCAATTCAAACGTAAACGAAACGAACAGCTCGTTTTCTGCATGATTCATAATGCCGTTTGTTTGATTTGCGGCACGTTCGACATTTCCGTATAACGCGAGCGTCATCGCATCTAAAATTGACGACTTGCCGCTTCCGGTCGGACCGAAAATGCCAAATAGACCCCCTTCACATAGCTTCTCAAAATCAATCGTTTCCTTTTGGCGAAAACTATGCAACCCTGCAATCGTTAAACGAATCGGCTTCATTATTCGTCCTCCTCGGCAACGAGCTGTAAAAATAGTTGAACGAGTTGTTCGGACGGCTTTCCTCCGCCTGTTTGCCGTTCATAAAAGCGTGTAAACAACGTTTCAATTGGCACATCGGTATGCACTTCATGAACGATTTCTTCCTTTTTTATATAATTCGGGCGAATATGGACAAACCCGTCATACATTTTGCGCAAACGGTGTGTTTCTTCTAATGTTAATGATTGCTCGACATCAATTTCTAAATCAATCCATGCACCGCGGTCGCGCTCTTCTTCGATCCAACGATACACTTGCGTAAGCCCTTCGGTTGCCCGCCATTTGACGAGTGGACGCCCTTTTGACAATAAATATTCAGAAATGATCGGCGCACAGCGCGGCTTCACGTCAATAATCGTAACGGACTTGCTATATCCCGCTTCGGAAAAACTGTAAGCAAGCGGCGACCCCGCATAGCGTGCAGGCATGGCGGCATGTTTCACATCTTGCGGACGATGCAAATGACCGAGCGCGACATATTGCGCGCGTGTAGGGAAACTCGCAGGCGAAACAGTATACGCTCCCCCAAGCTCAATCGGACGCTCGGAGTCGCATGTGGCTCCGCCTGCAACATATAAATGGCTCATTGCAATGTTCACCGCATCCTCGCGAAACGATTCGTTCATTTTCGCAAAAATGGCGCGAATGCGTTCATCATATCGTGCGCGCAACAATGCTTCGTCGCACTCCTCTGACAACAATTCGTTCAGTCGCGACTCTGACGGATATGGAAGCGCTCCGATCATTAATGTTTCATCGCTCGATGGAACATGAATTTGTTGCACACGATCCGTCGGAAAGCCTAGCAACGTAATGGCGTGCTGTTCGGCAATCGGAGCAGCAGCGCTCAAACGTCCCGGATGATCATGGTTTCCCGCAATCACGACGACGTGACGCTTGCCATAATCACTTAAACGCGAAAGCGCTTCGTAAAAAAGCTTTTCCGCATCGGCAGGCGGATTGACTGTATCAAACGCATCCCCTGCAAGCAATACGACATCAATGTTTTCTTTTTGTACGATGTCTACAATTTCATCGATCACCGCTTCTTGCTCTGGAAGGCGGCTTCGCCCTTCAAGCATTTTTCCTAAATGCCAATCCGCTGTATGTAAAATGCGCAAATTAATCCCCTCCCATCGGCACAAGTAGAGCACCATCAAAAGCGTACACGTACGTTTCTGTTACTTCCTTTTTCCAAATGGCTTCAATCGCTTCCCGATATAGCGCCAATTGCCCTTTATATCGTCGCCTTAATTCCTCTTTCGGCTCGTTCATCCACGACACACGATCTGTTTTATAGTCAATTAAAACGAGCCCGTGCTCATCTTCAAACACGCAATCAATCACCCCTTGAACGACAACTGTCTCACCGTCCATTTCGTGCGCTAAATAAAACGGCACTTCACGTTCAAGCCGCGCCGCACGTTGCATTCGTTTGCCAAGCGGCGTGTTAAAAAAGGCGACAATGCCTTCTACATCAACAGCTTTTGCTTGTTCTTCCGTTAGCCATTCACCGTGGACCATGCGTGCGATTTGCTCCTGCACCGCATCAACGGTGATTTCTTTTGTAACATCAATATGTTGCATGACCAGATGCATCATCGTTCCTCGCTCAGCTGGCGTCATCGTTTTCGCTTGTAAAAAGCGTGGACGTTCAATAAGCTCTTTTCGAAACGGTTGTTCCGCATGCCCTCCGTATATGTCACGCTGTCGTTTTAACTCCGATACGCTTTGTTTTGCTCGTAACACCGTGGCGTCCGCATACGTGTATGTCCAAAAAAGACGGCGCTTTATTTCTTGTTCATATTCGCTTTTCATTAACACAGGTTGCAGTTGTTGAATCGCTTCGACAATGTCTCGATGTTCATTCACTTGCTCATCTTCTTGTTCAAGCGAATGCGCTGACACGATGTAAATATCCCATAATGATGGATCATAAAGCACCGTTGAAGACGAACATATTCCTTGTGGGTGACGGGCTAATGCATAACCGATCCAATCCGCATAGCTTTTCGCCTTTTCAATCACATACGCAGGAAGTTCCCACGTGGATGTATAAGCGACTTCTTGCCATTTTTTCTTTTTTGTTTCGATATCTTTTGCCGTACAGACGATATATAATTTTTCTTTTGCACGCGTAAGCGCAACATACAAAATACGCATTTCTTCCGCAAGCAGTTGAAGTTTCATTTTTTTCTTTATCGCCAATTGCGCGACCGTCGGATAACTTGCTCGCCACGTCGGATGAACGAAACGCATCCCTAGTCCGAAATCTTTATCTAATATATAGTCGCCACGTAAATCTTGCATATTAAACGATTTCGCTGCACCAGCTAAAAAGACGACAGGAAATTCAAGCCCTTTACTTTTATGAATCGTCATCATGCGCACAACATCTTCTTGTTCTGTAAGCGAACGTGCCGCTCCAAAATCGTCTTCCCGCTCTTTTAATCGCTCAATAAAGCGTAAGAAGCGGAAAATGCCACGAAATGACGTTTGTTCATATTGTTTTGCCCGATCATATAACGCACGCAAATTCGCTTGCCGCTGTTTTCCACCAGGCATTCCACCGACGTAGTCGTAAAAGTTTGTATCACGATACAATTGCCAAATCAAATCGGCAAGCGGTTTTTGTCTTGCTGATGTACGCCATTCGGATAACTTTGTCAGCCACCGTTTCATTTTTTCACCGAGCGCTTCATCATCTTGAGGATGCTCGACAAAAGCAAGCAACGCCTCGTAAAAAGCCCCGTCTTTTTTCGTCAAACGAATGCGCGCCAAATCATTTTCACTCAACCCAACAATCGGAGAACGAAGCACCGCCGCAAGCGGAATGTCTTGATACGGATTGTCAATCACTTTTAAAAGCGACAACATGATCGACACTTCTGTCGCTGAAAAGTAGCCGCTAGATAGCTCCGCATACACAGGAACGTTTTGTTTACGAAATTCTTCTAACATCGCTGAAGCAGATGACATCGAGCGGCATAAAATGACGATGTCGCGATACATTAAGCGCCGTTCTCCTTTTAAACGTCGGTCATAAACGAAAAACGGCTCGGCAAGTAGTTGTTTAATTTTTTTAGCGATCCAGCGCGCTTCAAGTTGAGCAGTCGTCACATCCTCTTGTTGTTCTTCTTCGCTCTCTTCTTTTGCTTCATTTAGCCACACGCATTCAACAGGCACTTGTTTTTCAGGATAATCGTGTGCGCCAAAGCGAAGCGCAGCATCGTCGTCATAACGCATGTCGCCGATCGTTTCTGTCATGAGTTGTCGAAAAATAAAATTCGTTCCGTCTAATATTTCTTTTCGGCTGCGAAAGTTTTTCGCTAAATCGATGCGAAGTCCACCATCTCCTTCTTTCGTGAAGCGACCATATTTTTGTAAAAAAAGCGACGGTTCCGCTAGACGAAAGCCGTAAATCGATTGTTTCACATCGCCAACCATAAACATGTTGCCCGTTGCTTCATCGTCGTTCGATACGAGCCGTAAAATCGATTCTTGCACCATATTCGTATCTTGATATTCGTCAACGAGCACTTCAGCAAATTGTGCTCGATAATAAAGGGCGGCTTCTGACGGCTTCAGCTCATGCTCGGGAGAATGGGCGCGTAAAATGCGTAAACAGTAATGTTCTAAGTCAGAAAAATCAACGATGCCTTTTTCATCTTTTTTCGCTTGCAATAAATTAGCAAACCGTTGCACGATTTGGACGATCGTTGCAGCAATCGGCTTCATTTCGCGCAAATGGCGAATGTATGTCGCCGGTTGAAACGAAAACAACTCTTCTGTTAAACTGCTTATTTCTTTTTTCACTTGGTCGCGCAATTTTTTTACATCGTCCACAAGCTGTTCATCATACGCTCCGTCTTTCGGCTTTCTTTTTGCAGTCGCAAACGATACGTTTTTCATTGCTTCATGCAACTTTTGCCACGACTCATGGCGCGCTTCTTTTAGCTTTGCAATGACTTGTTGATCGCTCACGAGCGTATCATGCAAATAATCGGGTCCGCCCGGCTCTTTCGTTTTTTGCAGCGCTTGCAACAATCGTTGTTCCGCTGCTTCAAACGCCAAATCGACCGCTTGAAAAAGGTAGTGAGCATACGGCAAATCGTCGATGCGTGCATGTTCTGCGACATCGTACATATCCACGATTTGTTGTAGCCATTCGTCTGGATTTGGGTGCGAACGTGAAAATTCATATAAACGCAAAATGAGCGTTTGTAAATCCGCATCCGTCCGATCGCTCGTATATCTGTCAACAACAGCTAAAAACGCTTCATCGTTTTCTGCGTAATATTGCTCAAATAATGTTTCTAACACTTCTTCTTTTAACAGCGCCATTTCCCCTTCATCAGCAATGCGAAACACCGGATCGATGCCGATGACGTAATAATATTTGCGAATGACATCTAAACAAAATGAGTGAATCGTTGAAATCGATGCTTTTTGTAAAAGACCTAGCTGCCTTCGTAAATGAAGCGAATGCGGCTCTTTTTCAAGCGCTTTTTCTAACGCTTCTCCGATGCGTTGGCGCATTTCGGCCGCTGCGGCATTTGTAAACGTCACGACAAGCAACCTATCGACATCGATCGGCTGCTCTTTATGCAATATTTTTTGAATGATGCGCTCGACAAGCACCGCCGTTTTCCCTGATCCCGCTGCTGCGGCAACGAGCGTATGCTTTCCAGTCGCATAAATTGCTTGCCATTGTTCATCTGTCCATTGACTTTCTAGTGGTTTTGGCGGAATCACATCATCACCGTTACAGAAAACTTACAAGACTGTTTCCTTCCTTGTTCATCACGCCCGATTTCGCGAAAAGCTACTCTCGTTTGCTTGGCGCTCCGAAGGCTTTACTTCCCCACTAACGTATGGGTACATGCGGTGATTCACTTGGCATATTGTTTCAAGTTGATACTAGCGTTGAGATCACGGTCGATTTCTAGCCCGCACGCTTCGCAACGGTACGTCCGTTCCGATAAAGAAAGGTGGTCTTTCACATGACCGCAACGGCTACACTTTTTGCTTGACGGATAAAACCGATCTGCCACGATCAACTCGATCCCATGCCATGCACATTTATACGTCATTTGTCGCTTAAACGCGTGGAATGTTTGTTGTTGGATTGCTTTTGATAGCTTGCGATTTTTTAACATGCCACTTGTGTTCAAGTCTTCCATCACGACATACGCTGGTTTGGCTTTCACCAACGTTGTTGTGATGTGATGGGTATAGTTAAGTTGTATATTTTTTAGCCTTCGGCGTTTTTTTAAAACAAGGAACTCAAGTTTCTTGATGTTTTCCGTTTTTCTGTAACGGAATTCACCTCCTTCTGTTTTCGTTTTATTCATTTCGTACTTTCGGGATATTCGTCTTTGCATACGCTTGATTGACTTTTCAAGTTTTTTCACTTTCGGTGTTTTGTTGATGTTTGGAAACGTCATCCCATTGCTGACGGTAGCTAACGACTTTACCCCTAAATCAATGCCGATGCCTTCGCTGTACGTTTCGTATTTGATTTCCGCTTCCTCTACACCGACCGTTAAAAACCAATAAAGTCCATCAAACACGACTCGTGGATTGACATACCTCACATGTGTCCCATGCGGAATGCGACCTCGTTCCGCAAGGCGTATCCAATTGAATGTCTGTTTCTTTTTCTTTTTGGAAGGGGTGAGTTTTTCTAGTTTCACATGCGTGTCGGTGATTTTGATTTTCGATGTATCTTGATAAAAGCTCGGTCGCGTTCGTTTTTTCGTTTTAAACTTTGGAAGCTTCGCCCTTCCTTCAAAAAAGTTTTTGTATGCTTGACACGCATCTTTGATCGCTTGTTTTGTGATGTTGTTGGAATATCCATTGAGCCAACTGTACTCTTTTGTCTGTTTCAGCTTTGTGAGCCTTTTTCTCATTTCTCCATCACTTAAAAATTTGCCGCCTTGCTTATGATTTTCTTGCTGTTGTGCTAAGGCAAAATTGTACGCCCACCTGGCAACACCCGCACATTGCAAAAGTTTCGTCTTTTGCTTATTGTTGGGCAGAAGCATGACTTTGTACGTTCGAACCATCTTCTCCCAGCCCCTTTTTAACTCTTTTGCACTTTGCTTTCGTTATAAAATAACCATCATATTTTTATACATATTTATAGATTTATCACGAACAGTTAAAACCCCTTTAACCATTCATCGATATGTTTCGGTGTTAATATGCGATATTGTTCCGCATCGACCCCTTCATCAAATTGGCACACATCGCGAAACTCGCAATATTGGCATGCTGTTTTATCTTTTTGTTTATACGGTGCAATATGCGTAACGCCTTCCATCATTTGTTCGCCTACATCGACGATAAAGCGTCGCACATGTTGCCTTAGCATCGTAAATTGTTGCTCTGTTAGCACTTTGGAATGTTGAGCAAACGTCCCATTTTTATTTAAACGGACAGGAATCACGAGAGAGCTTGTCCCCGGCTCCACGTTTTCATCCATTAGGCGAACGGTTTTTTCGTCTGCTAATACATATCCACCCATTTTAAACTGTTCTAAAAACTTTTTCTCCAACTCATGTTCGTCAAGCCATTCATTCACTTTAATCATCGGGTTATGAATCGGAAAATATAGCACGCCCGCTGGGAACGCTGATGTACCGACGAGCCGATGCGCGTATTCAAGCACGATATCTAAATACGCTAACATTTGCAACGCTAAGCCGTAATATACTTCCGTTAAATCGAGCGTCTTTTGCTTTGATTTATAGTCGATGATGCGAAGAAGTACACCTTGTTCGCTCGTTGCTTGGTCAACGCGGTCAATACGGCCGACAAACTGCAACACGGTTCCGTCGGATAACGTAAACGAAAGCGGTGGAAGCGGCTCGCCTTCACCAAATCCTAATTCGACGCCAATCGGTACAAATCCACTTCTTTTTGCGTGTTCACTTAATACGGTCGTCGCTTTCGTCATAATCGTTTGCAGTTTTTTCTTCATATATCGATAACGGTGTGTACTTAATAGCACTTCTTGTTGAATATATGGTGCAATTTGTTCAACCGCCTCATATGACAGTTGCTCGCATTGCTGTTTAGATAGTTGACTCCACGGACGCTGCTCTTGACGCAGACGATCAGCGATCACTTTTAACGCCTGATGAAACAACTGACCCATATCAGGCGCCTTTAACTGAAAGACGGTTCGTTCTTTTAACTTTAATCCATGCGCGGCAAAATGAGCGAACGGACAACGGTTAAACGTCTCCATACGTGAAATGCTCGCCTTCACTTTTTTTCCATATAACTCTTTCGCCAACTTCTTATTTAATCGTTTTGCGCGATTTTCATAAAATAACGCCCGCCCAACGACCGCGATTCGTTCTTTCCATTGCTCATGTTGCACGTATGCGTTGTATACATCCCACCATATCGGTTCGATAGCATATTGTCGCTTCCATGCTTCGAGCTGCTGCACGAGCGGACCGAGCGTTGCAACGTCGTTTGTGACATACGACAACTGTTGTTGCAGTGGAAGTACAAACGGATCCGCTCCCCATTGCATCTTTTTCACGTACGGGAACATGTCCATCAACCGCTTAATAAACATCGATGGCAATAACGTTTTTTCTTGTTCATCAGCTAGCGCATACGTGACATATAAACGTTCAGACGGGCTAACAAGCGCTAAATAAAGCAAAAAAGGTTCGTCAAGTAACCGTTCGCGACTAGCTGGAGCAACATGTAAAGAATAATGGTGCAACAATTCACGATCTGTTTCCGACAACATGCCATCATCATTTTTGCGCATCGGAATAACGCCTTCGTTTACCCCTACAAGAAATGTACAACGAATATTCGAAAGACGCGAACGATCGAAATGCGCAATTAACACTTGGTCCGTCGCTGGTGGGACGAGAGAAAACTGCAAACTTTCAAGTCCCGTTTCAATAATCGTAAAAAATGTTTCAAGCGAAAGTGATTCATCGCCTAATATTTCAACATATTCATCAAGCAAATGAATAAACGCTTGCCATACTTGCTCATGATGGCGGGCAGCGGACAAATCGCCTCTTTCTTCTGCTTCATCGCGCAAACGTTCTAATTTTTGCGGAATATGAAGCTGTTCTGCATATGCATATAGCGCCTCGCATCGCTCACGTCCTGTTTTTGCTTGCTTCAGCCGCTTTTGTAAAAGCGATAACGGCGAAATGACAAGCTTGCGCCATTCGTTTAATTGCTGTTCATATCGCTTTTCTTCATCTGTTTGTGGGGCGTGTATGCCTTCTAGCCCTTTATATTTACGATACGTCCAATGCTCCGTCCACTTATCCCCTTGTATGCCGGAAGCAAGCACATAGTTTTCAAGCTGATCCATGGCCATGCGCATCTCATGAACAGGTTGATCAAGCGAGAAAAACAAGTCTGTTTTTGCAGCACGAAACACCGCTTCATAACGAAAGTTCGTCCGCACCGCTTCCATACTTGCGCGCAAAAATTCAATAAACGGATGATCAAGCATCGGTTCTTTTTCATCAATAAAATACGGAATACGATAATCTGCAAATACCGTTTTTAACACGTCGCGATAGTCTGAAACGTTACGAATGAGCAAAGCGATGTCACGATAGCGATATCCTTCATCGCGCACAAGCTGAACAATTTCGCGCGCAATCCCTTCCATTTCTGCTCGTCGCGTTGTCGCTTCTCCGATAGCGATCGCTTCCGTTTGTTTTTCCAACTTACAAACAGGTCGTGCATCGTAATAGGCTTCAAGATGACGAAGTTCTTCATGTTTGTGACGGACGTTGTCATGAAGTTGCACGACGTTTTCAATCGCTACCCCATTTTGTAGTGCAATTTCACGCAGTTGCGCATACGTCTGCCACGTGTTGCGGAATACGTGTAACTCGTTTGGCAGCTGTTCATACGGAGCGTCTAACGTGAGCGCAATCGTCACATGCGGGCAATGAATAAATAGTCGTTCAATGACCATATATTCTTGGGGCGTAAATTCATAAAAGCCGTCCATGTAAATACGGGCACGCTTCATGTAAGAAGAATGGCGAATTTTTTCAGCAAGCAAGCGCAAATAATCCTCTGAATCGACATAATGATGCGCCATATGCTGTTCAAATTGCTCAAAAATCATTGCTGTATCTTTTAATTTATCGGCAAGCACCATTTCGTTTGCTGTCGCATGACGACGCAGCTCTTCTTCCGTTTGTTTTAATGTTGCTGGCGTGACACAATATCGTTTATATTCCGTCAACATTTGTTCCAGTTGTTCAATAAAGCCGCGTTTATCCGCCGCTTTCCGAAAGAGCTTTAACTGTTCTTTTTGCTGTTCAACAATTTTCCTTAGCAACATATGTACGCCTGTTTGTGTTAAATGATGGCGGCTCATGCCGCCTGTCTCTTGCAAGACGCGCCAAGCAAGACGTGTGAAACTAAACACTTGAGCGCGAATCATTCCTTTTATGTTTTCTTTCATTAAGGCGTATTCTGATTGAAACGTCATTTGTTCAGGAACAAGATAAATGATCGGAGCGCCATCGGGTTCATGCGCAAGTTGTTCGATCATTTCTTTTAAACACATCGTCGTTTTTCCGCTTCCTGAGCGCCCGATGATGAAGCGTACAGACATATTCGTTCATCCTTTCTTATTTTCCGTCATGCAATGCGAAACGTTGCTCGACTTTTTTTCCAATATACCAAAGGAGAAAAATGGCGACTGCCACAAACACCGTACGCATCGGTTGGCGAATAAGCGCCACCACATCATAACCAATAAAACTAATCATAAACACCATCACCATTTTTCCAAGCAAAACAGCAAGCATATATTGTTGCATCGCAATGCCCGATAGCCCTGCAACCACATTGACCGCCGCTGATGGTGTAAACGGAAAACAAAGGAGTAAAAAGAGCGGACCGAATCCGCGTCGTTCCACCCAATGCATCATGCGGCGAATCGTCGGGTGGCGATGTAAAAAGGAGAAAAATCGTTGCCTCCCGATTTTTCGAACGAGGAAAAAGACGAGAAGAGAACCCACACTCGTCCCAATCCATGAAATGAGAAATCCTTTCCAAAGACCAAATGCCGCGGCATTTGCCATAACAAAAACGAAAAGCGGCAAAAATGGTAAAAACGCCTCCGCCATCGGCAGCAATACGCCAGGAATAACGCCAAACGAACGATATTCCGCTAACATATCAAGCATATGTTTTATCGTAAACCATTGTTTTAATTCCTCTAAACTCATACTGTAACCCCTTTGCCACGTGCTCATGCTTATATTGTACAAGTTTAGAGGAAAAGAGAAAACTACTACGACCATTCCTTTTCCCGTAAGTATAATAAATACATCATTTTCCTTTCGCGTGCTTCAATTCGTTCGTTCATTTTTGTTCGCAACTGAGCCGTACGATGTAGCTGATTCACGAATGAATGATGCGAAATACATAGCTCTACGCTCACGCCATTTGAAAACGTAATGCGCGTTTTCCCACCTTGAACATGTTCATGATGACGAATATGCAAATGAGATAGCCATACACATTGAGGATTCATTGGGGAGATTGTTGGAAAAAAGAAAATTTCGTTCGTTGGTTCGACTGCAATCGGTGCTTTATGGGAAGTACCAATAATATGTCTCGCTCCATCTTTCCTTCCTCTTAAACTTGCGCCATAATACAAACAACTTTGTTCAATAATTTCCATCGGACTTTTTTTCACGATGATTTCTCCATCTTCCTCCAACGCTTTCGTCCATATTTGTTTATCACGAGAAAGCGGAAAAAGTCCCATCGTATAGCGTGTCAAATGGAGATGCTCGACAATGAGCATACAGCTCCCTCCCTCATATACACATTTCGAGAATATTATACCAAAAAATCCCCTCGTCCGTCACGAGGGGATTCGTTTTTATGCACCCGTAAATTGTTCTTCTTCTGTTGAACCTTTTAACGCCACAGTTGAGGCTTGACCGCCTGTGATGACAAGCGATACTTCGTCAAAGTAACCTGTTCCGACTTCACGTTGATGGCGTGTAGCTGTGTAGCCATATTTTTCTGCCTCAAACTCCGCTTGTTGCAATTCAGAGTAAGCCGCCATGCCGCGATCGCGATAGCCATGCGCTAACATAAACATACTGTAGTTAAGTGCATGGAATCCTGCCAATGTAACGAATTGGAACTTGTAACCCATTTTTCCGAGCTCCACTTGGAAGTTTGCGATCGTTTCGTCATCCAATTTTTTCTTCCAGTTAAATGAAGGCGAGCAGTTGTACGCAAGCAATTTGCCCGGGAATTTTTCATGAATCGCTTCCGCAAAACGACGCGCTTCTTCTAAGTTTGGCTCGCTCGTTTCGCACCAAATTAAATCTGCATACGGTGCATATGCTAATCCGCGCGCAATCGCTTGGTCTAAGCCCGCACGCGTGCGGAAGAAGCCCTCTGGCGTACGCTCACCTGTAATAAACTCTTGATCGCGCGGGTCGATGTCGCTTGTAATTAAATCTGCTGCATTTGCATCTGTGCGCGCAATTAATACGGTCGGCACACCCATAACGTCTGCCGCAAGTCGCGCCGCAATTAAGTTACGAATCGCTGTTTGCGTTGGAAGCAGCACTTTCCCACCTAAATGGCCGCACTTTTTCTCAGAAGACAATTGATCTTCAAAGTGGACGCCTGCTGCTCCTGCTTCAATCATCGCTTTCATTAGTTCAAATACGTTTAATTGACCGCCAAATCCTGCTTCCGCATCGGCAACGATTGGCAAGAAATAGTCGATATCTTCTTTTCCTTCGACGTATTGAATTTGATCGGCGCGTTGTAGCGCTTGGTTAATGCGCTTTACAACGTGCGGAACGCTGTTTGCTGGATATAAACTTTGGTCTGGATACATATGGCCCGCCAAGTTCGCATCCGCTGCCACTTGCCAACCGCTTAAATAAATCGCTTTTAAACCTGCTTTAGCTTGTTGTACCGCTTGGTTTCCTGTTAACGCTCCAAGCGCATGAACGTAATCTTCCGTATTTAATAAATGCCAAAGTTTTTCCGCTCCGCGACGCGCTAGCGTATATTCAATATCGAGCGAACCGCGCAACTTAATAACATCTTCCGCGCTATACGGGCGCGTAATCCCTTTCCACCGTTCATCCAACTGCCAACTTTCTTCTAATTGTTTCACACGTTCTTCAAACATGCTCTCTCCCCCTTGTTTTTTATCGTAAACCCCTCTGTTTTCGTGCATATGACCCCCAAAAAGTTGTGACGCTCTTTTCTCTATGTACGAGCTTTAATACATCTCCCACCCTTCTTGTTATAATACACGTTTTTCTTTTGACGTTTTTATTATATAACACAATTTTCAGAAAAGAAAGTATTTTTATGAATTTTTTTCAAAAAAATTATCCCGCTTCTATTGTTTCTCTAAAAAGATTATTCGTTCTAAAATCGTTGGATGGCTGTAACGAAATAGTTTGACGATATATGGTGGGTGTACTTGACTTAAACTTGAACGCGTCAATTGTTGAAATGTTGAGATCGCCGCTTCTTTATTTTTCGTTAGCTCAATCGCATACTTGTCCGCCGCATGTTCTTCGTAACGAGAAATGGCATTCATCGCAGGACTTGCCGCAAAACTTAATAGCGAAATCAACAGTAAAAACATCGGCAAAGATGCGAGGTCATTCCATTTTTTAATGCGACAAAACGACCCAAATCGTTTCATCATTCGTTTCATCCATCGATTCGTTAACAGCAATCCGATAAATGTGACAACAATGTATAACCCAATTCCCCAATAAATATGTTTCATGACGTAATGAGCCATTTCATGCGCCATAATAAATAAAATTTCATCTTCGCTTAACCGCTCAAGCGTCGTATCCCATAATACGATACGCGAGTTGCCGCCAATGCCCGTGACATACGCATTTAACGCATTTGTCTTTTCCGACATGTTTACTTCAAATACGTGTTCAGCCGGAATGTTCGCCTTTTCTGCTAGCGCTAAAATTTTTGCTTCTAGCTGTTTATTTTTTAGCGGATAAAAATCGTTATAAAGCGGATCGATGAAAACAGGTTGAATAAACGTTAAAAAAAGCGTAAATGGAATCGAACAAAGCCACGCGTACACCCACCATCGTTTTTCGAATTTTTTCATGAGCGTATATAATACATACACAATGACAACCATGATCACATAATTTACCCAAAAATCAATGAGCTCATCGCGCATCCAACTCGAAAACGTTTGGGTTGAAATGTTATACATTTTCGTGACGTAATAACTTGTGTAACTAAGCGGAAACGTAACAACTTGTACGAGAAGCGACAGCCAAAATACGTAAATCGCCGTTTGCATAAACCGACGTTTTGTCGTTGCCTCCGCCCACTGTTGAAAGCGCGCTGACAAACCAAACAACAACATAAAAATATAAATGACCCACTCGTATGGAACAGATAAGAAAAATAAAAAGTTTTTTACTTCCGAAAACTGTTCAGCAAGCATCAGTTCTTTTTTCGTTAAAAACGTTGCAGGATCTGCGCTTGTTCCTTTATATTGTGCTGGAATAGATGAGTCTGTCCATTGAAATAAGTAAAATGCAAAAAATAGCGCGTACATCGCATAAAGGAATAACGTCCAAAAAGCTATTTTTCTCATTGCCCTTTCCCCCTTGTCCATCGTTACTATTAGTTTAGTTTTTCATTCACCATTTAGAACAACGAAAAAATTCAAATAATTGTCACGTCCCGTTCTCCTCATTAACACGTTGATTATGTATGATGAAAGTGGGAGGGATATACGTTGAAAAAACTATATATCGGATTTTTTAGTTTACTTGCGATTTGTATTGGCATTGGTATATTTTATTTTTCTTTTTATCGGCAAGAAAAAATGGAGTTTCCAAAAGACGTGACAATGCAAACTGCATGGGGAAAACCGTACGCATTCAACAACATGGAACCGAAAGTGCGCCTATTAGAGTTTGTGTACACAAACTGTCCGGACATTTGTCCAAGTACGTCATTTCAAATGAAGCAGTTAAAAGAGAGATTAGAAAAAGACGGTTTATTTAAAACGAAAGTGGAATTTATTACAATTACGATCGATCCGAAACGCGACACACAACAAGTGATGCAAACGTATGCGAACATGTTCGGAGTAGAAAGTGATAACGAAGGATGGATTTTTTTACGAGGTAGTGAAGAAGATACAAAAAAAGTAGCAGACGCGTTTAACTTCCTATATCGCGATCCTGGAAACGGCATGCTTATTCATACAACACTCACATACTTTTTAGACGAAAACAACCGCGTCATCGACACATTCGGCATGGGCGAAAAAGGGTTTGATAAAGAGAAAGTTTATAAAGAAATTGTAAAAGAGGCGAAATAGCCTCTTTTACATTGAAAAATCAACATCTTTCGACAATAATAGACATATATTCTATTTTTCTTTGAGGAGGGGCTTGGAGTGGAAAAACATATACATATACCACATGCCCTGTTTACAAATGAACAGCTTTTGTTTAACGTCATGGACCAATTGTTTGATATCGTCTTTTTAATGAAAGTGGAAGAAGGGCCACGCTTTCGGTATGAACGTGTCAGTCCATCATCTCTCCATTTAGCGAGTTTAACAGAAAAAGATATCGGAAAATACATCGAAGATATATATGATCATCAGGTTGCAAGTCATTTAAATGAACAATATACAAAAGCATGGAAAACAAAATCGCTCGTTACCTTTCGCGATCGTATGAACGTAGAAGGAATGCGTTTTGCGGAATCTACGTTAATTCCTGTTTTAAATGAAAACGGCGAAGTCACACATATTGTCGCATGTACGCGCGAAATTACCGACATATTGCAAAAAGAAGAGCAGCTAGAAGAAGCGCTTCAATTAATTGATTCTTTATTTACTCATTCACAAGAAGCATTTATTTTATTTGATTTATTCGGACGAATCATTCGTATCAATGAAGAGGTAGAACATTTATTCGGATTGCAGAAAAAAGAACTTGTTGGAAAAACACTTTCCGAAGTCATCCCAGCGTATAAAGAAAATATCGAGCAAACATTAGCACGACTAAGCGAAGGAAAACCGTTACATGCCATTCGTTTAACAATGAAGACGAAAAACAACGACAACATATACGTTTCCGTCAATGCTTCTCCGCTGTTAGACAAAAACGGAAACATCATTGCAGGTTTTGCTAGTCTGTTGAATATTACAGATCTCATCCAAACACAAAAGCAATTAAAACAAAGCGAAAAGTTACATCGTCACATTGTTGAAGCATTTCCTGATGCAATTATCATTTGTACAGACGATAAAATCACATACGCCAATTCTGTTGCCCTTCATATGTTTAAAACATCAACGCTTGACGATTTAAAAAACAAGCCGATCCAACAATGGATCAATACAGTCCAACAACCGACCATCACAGCAATAAATGGCGAAATGATCCCCGTACACATCGACGTACTCCCATTTCCATACGAACCGAAAAGGACTGAATTGATGCTCATGAAACCAATCGAACCGATTGCCGCAAGTCAAAAAGATGAAACATATATAGAAAGAAACGAGTTTATCGAAAAGTTAACCGATCTTCTTTTTGCACATGAAGGAGTCGCTATTCTTTTAATTGACGTATACCAATTTAAATTTATTAACAGCTTTCTCGGATATGAAAACGGCAACGAGCTATTAAAACAAATCGGTACCCGTCTTCATGAAACGATTGATGCAAAAGTGATGTGGACAAGAATAAACGGGGATCAATTCATCATTGCCCTTTCGTATGAAAAACAAGACGAAGTGAACCAGCTTGCGCATACGATAAAAGAAACGCTTCAAGAACCTTACACCATCGGTAATCAATCGATTCGAATCGGGGTTCATATTGGCATTAGCTATGCATTCGACGCTCAATTGTGCGCAGAAACACTAATCAACAATGCTGAAAAAGCATTATATTTCGCAAAAATGGAAGGAACAAATATTATTAAGCCATACGAGCCGCATATGTCAAACGTTTTTACGCGAAAAATTCAACTTGAAAACGCCCTTTCATCAGCTGTAGAAAACAAAGAGCTTTTCTTACTTTATCAACCGAAAGTAAATTTCCATGCTCGCTCGTTTAGTGTAGAGGCGCTCGTTCGTTGGAAACATCCACAGTTTGGTTTTGTAAGCCCTGCAGAGTTTATTCCCATGGCAGAAGAAACGAATGCCATTTACGACATCGGAAAATGGGTGTTACGCCAAGCATGTCGCGATCTCACCTTTTTACGTCAAAGTGTAGCTGGATGTATGAAAATCGCTATCAACTTATCCGCAAAACAATTTTTAGACGAACATCTCGTCGAAGATATTCAGCATATTTTACAAGAAGAGCATTGTGACGCCTCATGCTTTATTTTCGAAATTACTGAAACAACGATTATTAAAAATCCTGAGCACGTCGTAAAAACGTTAGAACAGTTAAAACAGCTTGGCTTTTCGATTGCGGTAGACGACTTTGGCGTCAGCTACTCGTCACTTGAATATTTAAATCGTTTCCCAATCGACGAAGTGAAAATTGACCGCTCGTTTATTCAAAACATCATAAACAATGAAAAAAGCAAAGAAATTGTCAGTGCCATTATCTCTCTAGCGCATAATTTACATTTAACTGTTACCGCTGAAGGAGTCGAGACAAAACAACAAGCACAATTTTTAATTGAAAAACAGTGCGAGCAACTGCAAGGTTTTTACTTTAGCCGCCCGGTATCGCTCGAACAACTGCCAAACACGATCGTATCATTACAACAAATGGTTAACACATTATAAAATCCCCGATGTAACTCGGGGATTTTTTATACGAGCACCGCGCGATCGCTTGCAAACTGGCTGCCGCGAATGCGCTGAAACTCTTGAAGTAACGCTTCGACAGTGAGCTTTTTCTTTTCCTCTCCACTCGCTTCAAAAATAATTTGCCCACCGTCCATCATAATAAGCCGATTGCCTAATTGAACGGCTTGCTCCATATTGTGCGTCACCATTAATGTCGTTAAGCGATATTGTTCAACAATTTGTTTCGTTAAATTTGTAATGAGCTGGGCGCGCGCAGGGTCTAACGCTGCGGTATGTTCATCAAGAAGTAACACATGCGGTTTCGTGAACGTTGCCATTAACAGCGACAACGCTTGTCGTTCTCCACCAGATAATAAGCCGACTTTGGCATGCAGACGATTTTCTAATCCAAGTTGAAGTGTAGCAAGCGTTTCTTTAAAAAATTCACGCCGTTTTTTCGTTACCCCGAACTGTAACGTCCGTCTAACCGTTCGGTTATAAGCGATCGCTAAATTTTCTTCAATCGTCATATTTGGTGCCGTTCCCGCCATCGGATCTTGAAAAACACGCCCGATATAACGCGCACGGTCATGTTCACTCATCGTTGTCACATTTTTTCCGTCAATGACTACTTCCCCTGTATCTGGCGCAAGTCGCCCCGAAATGATGTTCATGAGCGTTGATTTTCCTGCCCCATTACTCCCAATAATTGTAACAAAATCACCCGGCTGAAGCGACAGCTCAATATGTTTTAGCGCCACTTTTTCATCGAGCGTTCCTTCATTAAACACTTTCGTAATCTGCTTGAGTTGAAGCAACGGCTGCACCTCGCTTTCTCGCTTTCCGCTGTTTTTCCGCACGCGTTGCGACCATTTGCGGAACGACAAGCGCTAAAATGACGATCAAAGCAGTAATGAGCTTCACATCACCCGTTTCTAAAAATTGGACACGCAACGCAAGTGTAATGACAATGCGATATACGATCGCCCCTAAAATGACCGCAAGCGTCGCGCGCACAATCGTTTTTGCCCCAAACAGTGCTTCCCCGATAATGACTGACGCTAAACCGATCACGATCATTCCGATGCCCATGCCAATATCGCTAAAACCGCTATATTGTGCAATTAACGCCCCTGAAAATGCGACAAGTGCGTTTGACAAGCCAAGCCCGATGATAGTTAAACGATCGGTATTGCCTGAAAAACTAGCAATCATTTTTTTATTGTCACCAACTGCTCGAAGCGCCAAGCCGACTTCTGTTTTTAAAAATAAGTCGATCACTACTTTCACGATCGTAACTAACAGCACACCGAAGACGATAATCGCCCATGTTTTCGGAATAAAAGGAATAAACGTTGCCAAAGCTTGATCGAAACGTTGAAATGCTGTCGTAATGATCGTCATAACTGTTTCTTGTTGTAAAAGTGGAACGTTCGGTTTATCCATAATACGCAAATTAATAGAATATAAAGCGATCATCATTAAAATACCTGACAATAACGGATTAATTTTCCCCTTCGTGTGCAAAAGCCCTGTCGCACATCCTGCTAAAAAGCCAGCGCCAAGCGCCGCAAGCGAGGCGATAAACGGATTGACGCCACCGACAATGAGGACGGAAGCGACAGCCGCTCCCGTCACAAAACTTCCGTCCACTGTCAAATCCGGAAAGTCTAAAATACGAAACGATATATACACACCGAGCGCCATGAGCGCGTATAACAGTCCTGCTTCTACGGAACTAAACAATGCTGTAATCATACGATCCATCCTTTGCGTTATTCGATAAATTCCGCCATGCTATCCCATTCGCTACGCCATGTAACATCCATCTCTTCCGCTGCTTTTTTGTTGATGACAAGCTTCAACTTTTGCGGATATTGTACCGGAAGTTCAGCCGGCTTTTTCTTTCCTTCTAAAATGTCCGCCGCCATCACACCTGCTTCATAGCCGATATCATAGTAGTCAAAACCGTATGCCGCAAAGCCACCGCGCTTCACGGAATCTAACTCCCCAACAAAAAGCGGTAAATCTTGGTCGTTTGCCACTTGAATGACCGACTCAAGCGCAGACACGACGGTGTTGTCTGTAATGACGTAAAAACAATCGACTTTGCCAACTAACGATTCAGCTGCTTGTTTCACTTCCGCCGATGTCGACACCGACACAGGTACGATCGTTAAGTCGGTTCCTTCCATCGCTTTTTTCACCGCATCAATTTGAGCAACTGAGTTTTGCTCTCCCGCATTGTAAATCATACCGACGCGATTGCCATCAACATATTGATCAATAAATTGCACCGTTTTCGGGATCGCATCTGGATGTGTATCTGTCGTCCCTGTCACATTCCCCCCCGGCTGTTCCATCGACTGCACAAGTTTCGCTCCAACCGGATCCGTCACAGACGTAAAGACGATTGGAATGTCTTTCGTTGCATTTAATGCGCCAAGCGCGCTCGGTGTCGAATTGGCGAAGATTAAATCAACACCATCTGCAACAAAGTTGTTGGCAATTGTTTGGTTATTGTTCATATCTCCTTGCGCAATTTGCACATCGTATTCCACTTTTAATCCTTTATCTTCAAGCGCCTTTTTAAATCCGTTAAACGCCGCATCAAGCGATGGATGTTCAACAATTTGCGTCACGCCGACTTTATACGCTTTTTCTTTTTCCCCACTCGCTTCTTTCGTTGTTTTCTCTTCGGAACATCCAGCAAGCACACTACCTGCAAGCAACAACGCCCCACACGTTTTTAACCACTTCATCCTTATCCCCCTTACTTTTTTGCTGTTTCGCTTTTATGCGTTAAATTATACAAATATATTTTCTAAATATCAAGCAAATTCTAAAAAATAAATAAAAAACGGTGCTTACATCGCACCGCTTTGAGAGATGACTTGTTCTTTTAACGCGCGTCTTAAAATTTTCCCAGTTGTATTTTTTGGCAACTCTTCCAAAAATTCAATCGAACTTGGTACTTTATATTTCGCTAAATGCTCGCTACAATAAGCGATAAGCTGTTGTTCAGTTAGCTGTTTATTTTTGCTTACGACAAAACATTTGACCGCTTCGCCAAAATTCGGATCCGGTACACCAATCACTGCGGCCTCAACGACATCTGGGTGGCTGTAAAGCACTTCTTCCACTTCGCGAGGATATACGTTATATCCTCCGACAATAATCATATCTTTTTTCCGATCAACAATATAAAAATACCCTTCTTCGTCCATCTTCGCTAAATCGCCTGTATATAGCCATCCGTCCCGAATCGTATGCGCTGTTTCTTCTGGCATTTTATAATATCCTTTCATTACGTTCGGACCGCGCACGATAAGTTCCCCTACTTCCCCAACAGGCATTTCTTCTCCTAATTCATTGACAATTTTATTTTCGACATGTATAATGCTCGTCCCAATGGATCCCGGCTTGCGTGGACGATCGAGCGGATTAAAGCATGTCACCGGTGAGGCTTCCGATAAACCGTACCCTTCGGAAACGATCACTTGAAATTTTTTCTCAAAGTTTTTCAATAACGCAACCGGCATTGATGCACCGCCTGAAATGCATAGACGAATGTGTGCGAAATCTTCTGCCTTGCCGTCTGGATATTGATATAAAAAGTTATACATCGTCGGCACACCCGCAAACACTGTCGCTTTTTGTTCACGTGCTACTTTAAACACTTCTGCCGGACTAAATTTAGGAAGAATAAGCACCGTTCCACCGTTCATGAGTGGCGCATTGAGCGCAACCGTTAAACAAAACACATGAAACATCGGCAACGTCGCAATCACTCGGTCATCTTCATTAATTTTTAAATAATCCGCGACATCTTGGGCGTTGCTGTATAAATTTTTATGTGTCAACATCGCTCCTTTCGGTTTTCCAGTCGTCCCTGATGTATATAAAATAACTGCCACATCATCATCGTCGAGTACTGGACCATCGAACGGAACATCACCTATCGCAAGCACATTTGTAAACGATTTCATTTTTTCCGGCACAACAACGCCTTGTTCTTTTCCTTGTGGTGTTTCGCAAATGATGATGTGCTCGACATTTGGCAGGCGCCCATCAAGCTTCATCAGCGTCGGGATGACTAGATCAAGCGCAATGACAACTTTTACGTCGCCGTTCGTTAAAATGTAATGAATTTCATCAGGTGTGTAGATTGGGTTAATTGGAATCACTGTCGCCCCTGTGCGCATCGCACCGTACAAACTGACGATAAAATACGGTGAATTACCTAACAATAGCGCCACATGATCCCCTTTGTTTACTCCGAGCTTTGCTAGCCCGCTCGCAAACTTCATGATCGCACCGTTCAACTCACCGTACGTTGCAGACGTCTGCTCAAACACATACGCCTCCTTTTTCGGCTTTTGCGATGCAATTTGTTGTAACCGTGAAACTAAATTCATCTTCCCCACCCCTTAGTGAATGAATGATCATTCATTTTAAAATTAAAAAAATTCTAAATGTATTATATTTTAAAATAAAAAAACAGGCAAGCAGGAATACCGATTGAATTTTCAAAAATCACTATGACAAAAGCACCCGCTTGCCATCTTGCTTAATTTATCTCCGTTAAAACCGCTCGTTGTACAGGTGGGCAGTATGTTGCCGCAACATTTGTTTCATGTACATAATATTTTTTTCCGTCCAATATTAATGTGTTCACATCGATCATCTCACATTGCTTTCCTTCGCTTTCTAAATGTTGTACAACTGCACGCATGAGGCTGTTTTTATCAAAATATCTTTCATTTAATTCAATAACGATTTTACGTTTTGCATTAAAAAAATGATGAAACATTTCCATCTCTCCCTTTATCGTTGTTGTTTCGCGAAAAATAGCGCCATCAAACCGATCAAAAGAAACAACCATCCTCTAATCATTTCCAAGGTATCATAGTAAAAAAAAGATTTTATTATCACAATAAAACCATATATAAAAAATGGTACTCCAAGACATAGAAAATACAAAAACGACGTTTGATTCGTCATAAACATGTCCCTCCTTATCATTTATATTTTACCATAAAATAAAAAAAGGGGCTTTGTTCCCCCTTGTTAAAACGACAATGAGCGCATTTGACTATCTGTTGCTCGCAACAGTTCTCCCCATGTTCGATAACCGCGCATGCGGAATTGTTCTAATAGCTCAACGAATAAATACGCGGTCGTGAGCGCATCGCCGATGGCGGAATGTCGGTCGTACATGCGCGTGCCGAACGCTTGGGCATAGCGCTCTAAATCACGCATATCATATGACGGTGCAATAAAGCCAATTAAATCGAGCGTATCAATAAACGTCGGCTTGCGAAATTTTATTTTTTCACGGCGCAATTCGTGCTTCATCACAAACAAATCAAACGAAATGTAGTGACCAACAAAACATACACTTTGTTTTTGTTCAACAAACTGAAAAAATTGTTGCAATGCTTCAATTGCCATCGGCGCATGCTGCACTTTTTCCTCGGTAATATTCGTTAGTTCAACAATAACTGGTGGAATATCGCGATTTGGGTTGACGTACGTATGAAACGTTTCGTCTTCAAGCACGTTCGTCCCTTTTACTTGCACCGCACCAATTTCAATTAATCGATCTACTGTTGCCACATTAAATCCCGTCGTTTCTGTATCAAAAACCGTAAAAACAACGTCATCGATCGGTGTCGATAATGGGATGTTATCATTTAGCTTATAGTCCATCGCCTTTCGTAAAAAAAACATCATCATCCCCCTCAAAAATGAGAAAATAATTGTGCCTGTAGTTGCTTTAACGTTTTTAAACTTAAAATCAGTTCATCTTTTTCACGCGTTGTCATCGTTGTAAACGACAAGACAGACGATGATTGTTTATTTGCTTTATAGTGATTCCATTTATGGCGAATGTAAATGGATAACACGTTTTCCGCCGCTTTCTGTACATCTTTCGCAAACGATGGAGACAACACTTGTTTTTCTTTTAGTTTCTCGATTCGCTCAAACGGCGTACCGCATACAATCCCATGAATTAACCCTAAAATTTGCACGCTATGGTGGTAAGGAAATAGTACTTCTTTTTTCATATCAATCGTTTTCCGTTCAAGTCCAAAAATCGAACGAATCGGGCGATCGAGCGTTGGAATTTCATTTTGCCTTTCCATCTCAACAAGCCGAAAAAAGAAAATTTTTGCCCGGTTTAACTGCCCGCGAATTTGTTGTTCAAACGTACGGTGCAAATCGATGTCTCCATATATAAATCGATACGAAAAAAAGTTTTGCGCTAACAACAAATTGTCATTTGTCGCGTGAATCATCCATTCACGCAATCGGTCTCTCCACGTCTCTAGCGAACCGCGCCACGCTTCTTCACTCGCCATCATTTTCCCTTTGCATCGCTCATATCCCGCTCTCTCCATTACACGTACAATCGCCTCGCCAAGCTTCGCAAAATACGATGCATGTTCGTCACTTTCATACACGAGAAAATGATCTTGATCGGTAAGTAAAAACTGCTCTCTCCGTCCACTTGATCCCATTTGGTAAAAGGCGAAGCGACACGGAGGTTCGCCTACTTCGTTTAGAGCTAATGCCATACAACGTAAGACGAGCCGATCGTATAGTTTCGTAATCATATTTAAACATTGGGAAATCGGCACTTGATCGCGCAACATTGTCGCTAACAACTCATAAATCGCCGTTTTTACTTTTGGCAACGTCTGTTCATCGGCATGATCAATTTGTTGAATCATTCGCATGATGCTTTCGTTTTTCTTCCTCATTAAGTCGGAAAACGTGACAATTCCTTGTACTTTTCCATCATCTACAACAGGCAAATGTTTTACCCCGCGTTCAATCATCATCGCAAGTGCATCATAATAATACGCAAATCGTGAAATCGTTGCGACGTCCTTCGTCATCACGCGTTCAACGACTGTATCATACGGAAGCGATTGTCCTAGCACACGCTCGACAAGATCCGTTTCTGTTAAAATCCCACATAACTTTTGTTCATCTGTCACGACGATCGAACTAATATGAGTGGCCGCCATTTTTTTCGCCGCTTCTTGCACAGTTGCGCTCGGCGGAAGGGTCACAACATCGCGAATCATTACATCCTGGACAGGAACAACAAACGATGTAGAATCACCAAATTTCCGCGCCTGCTTAATTTGTTCTGCAAGCGACACATACACATCTTTTAAACGGACACATGCCTGTGTAAGCAAATAATCATGCACGTTCGGATCATCCCACAACCGCGATAAAACAGAAAACGGAATAATTAACACTTCGCATCGTTCCGCTGCCCTGACCGCGACAAGCTCTTCTTTGCCTCCTTTGGATGCACCTAAAAAATCGGCTAAGCTTGAAAAACCGATTAGTCCCCCTTTTTGCACAACTTCGAGCACTTCATCATATCCTTCATGCTCGACATATACTTCCGCCACCCCATTTAACAACAAGACGAGTCCTTTACGTTGCTCATTTTTCCCTAAAATCGTATCGTCTTTTTCAAACGTTTTTTGTTCACATTGAGCAACGAGTCGATCAATTTCTTCATGTGATAAACTGCTAAATAGTGGATGCATCTCTATCCCCTCCCTTATAAAAACGGCATCTGTGTACACAGATGCCGAACGTATTATCTCATCCACACTTGACCGTCTTTATATGTCATTTGCTCTGGATAACGAAGGTCATATACTTCTTCTTGTACAGATTGCGAAGGCTCTTTTGTCATTAACGAAACGACGATATTTGCTAACATGGCTGCAACCGCACCAAATACCCCTGCACCTGTATCAACAATACCCGCAATGGAAAAACCACCATACTTCGCTGCTAAAATGTAGCCCAACGAAACGGCTAAACCGACAATCATACCTGCAATGGCCCCTGCAGCGTTCGAACGTTTCCACCACACACCAAGTACAAGTGCTGGGAAGAATGTGCTTGCTGCAATAGCAAACGCCCATGCAACAATTTGCGTAATTACGCCCGGTGGGTTTAAAGCGACTAAACCAGCTAATACCGTAGCAGCAACGATTGAAATGCGCGCAACGAGCAAACGATTTTGCTCTGATGCATTTGGACGTAAAATGCGATAGTAAATGTCATGAGCAAACGATGACGAAATAGCAATCATTAAGCCACCTGCTGTCGATAACGCTGCTGCCATCGCTCCTGCTGCTACTAAGCCGATAACGAACATGCCAAGGTTTGCAATTTCTGGTGTTGCCATAACGACAATGTCGTTGCTAATGACCATCTCTTGCCATTGTAAAATACCGTCGCCATTCGCATCAGCAATTTGCAATTTTCCTGTGTTAATCCATTTCTCTGTCCAAGCTGGCAATTCGCTAATTTTTTGACCGACAACATTTTTAATTAAAATGAAACGTGAAAACGCTGCATACGCAGGTGCTGATAAATAAAGTAAACCGATAAATAAAAGTGCCCATGCACCTGACCAACGTGCCGCTTTCATCGTTGATACCGTATAAAAGCGAACGATGACGTGCGGAAGACCAGCTGTGCCAGCCATTAATGTAAACATAAGTGCAAGGAACTGCCACTTACTACCTTTCAAAAATGGTTCTGCATACTGTGAAATACCTAATTGCTGATCTAACTCTTGAAACTGACCAACAATTTTTCCGTAAGAAAGCCACGGAATCGGGTTTCCTGTCAACTGGAGCGACATGAAAACGACCGGAATTAAGTATGCGATGATTAAAATAACGTATTGCGCAACTTGCGTCCATGTGATTCCTTTCATACCACCAAACGCTGCATAAAACGCAATTAACACAACACCAATCATCGTACCGACTTTTGCGTCTACTTCAAGCAAACGTCCAATAACAACTCCTGAACCAGAAAGCTGACCGATCGAGTAAACGAATGAGATGATGATCGTACAGAGAGCTGCAATTACACGAGCCGTATGACTTTCAAAACGGTCGCCAATAAACTCTGGTACTGTATAACGACCGTATTTCCGAAGTTGTGGAGCAAGTAAAAATGTCAGCAACAAATAACCGCCCGTCCACCCCATAATATATGCAAGACCGTCATACCCTAACAACATAATCGTACCGGCCATACCGATAAATGACGCTGCGCTCATCCAATCTGCTGCGATCGCCATTCCGTTTGAAAACGGCGAAATACCGCGACCTGCGACATAGAAATCAGAAGTTTCTTTCGCTTTGTTATAAATGGCAATCCCAATATATAATGCAAATGACGCAATAATAATGGATAAAGACACGAGAAATTGTGTATCCATGATGCTCCCCCTTCCCCTTTGTTCTCTTAATGATCGAGCGCTTTTCCAGCGCTTAATTGTTCATTTTTCTCTTCGCTAATGCCGTATTTTTTATCGATGCTGTCGCTTACTTTTGCGTTAATAAACAACAAAATAATGAACGTGACTACTGCACCTTGTGCCCCCATAAAATAATGGAACGGAAAACCGTTGAATGTCATGGCTTTAAACGACTCTGCAAACATGACAACACCGAATGAAACAATAAACCAAATAATCAAGAAAATAACAATTAATCGCACACGTTCACGAAAGTACGAATCAGCTACTTTTTTATCAATTTGTTTCAAACAAACACACCCCCAAGTTAAAAATAAATTTGACCGTTTCAAAAAATGGAGCTGGGAACGTTATGACTTCAAATAAAAAGTAAGCGAAGACTGACAAGAATGGAATGAGTAAAAAGAAAGGTTTTTGCTTGCGAAAAGCAACATACAAGCTCACGATCGTAATCCCTAAGATGAGGTAAAACACAATCAAACAAATACCCCCTTTAATTTGTAAGCGTTATCATTTTATTTTAACACCCACCTCCTAACACGTGTTACTAAATTTTAAGAAAATTCTAACACACCCATATTATCTCTACTTTTCAATCTATCGTCAAGCACCTGTTCAAAAAATTTTCAAAATTTTTATTCTGTATTATAACAAATACAACAAAGAATCTAACTGAAAAAGGCTAATCCCAAACTGTAAACATGTTTTGAGATTAGCCCCATCATCTCCATTTACTCTATAAAAGGAAATTTAATATCAAAAAAGTATAAAATAACAAGTATAGTGGTCAAAACAAGCGTTTGAATGCTGTCACGTTTAAGTAAAACGCGATGCGAAGGTTTACACTCTTGTTTTGATGTCCAGCGATGAGTAACATAGGAAGAAAACAAAAACCAACAAAAAATAACTATATAGCTAACTATTCCGTATTGCCACCACGTCATTTGAATCACCTAAAAAGAGAGATAGCCAATCACTTATCCTTCCCATGTCCATCTTGTTTTTGCTAATTGCACATCGCCGTGGAAAATCGTTTTTGCTTCGCTGACAAGCTGTTCGATGTTTCCGAAATGAGGCAAGTGCGTCAGCAACAATGTTTCAACGTGAGCGTCGCGCGCGATCGTTGCCGCTTCCTCGCTCGTCATATGTCCTGCCTGTTTGGCGTTTTGTCCTGCGTAAAAGTTGCATTCACAAATGAGCAAATGTGCATGTTTCGCAAAAGGAACAAACTGCGGTAAATAGCTCGAATCCGCTGTATACACAACCGTTTTTCCTCCTGCTTCTATGCGCATCGCATAACAAATCGCCGGATGTTCAGTTTGCATAAACGAAATCGTAAATGGACCGATGTGAATCTTCTTATTCGGATCATATGCCACCGCTTTTGTCACTCCTTTATGCCCAAGACGCGCAAATCCATCACGATCGAGCGAATGGCCGTAAATGGAAAGTTCCGTCAAATCTATACCTAAATTTTTCTTAATAAGCCGCGCGTATTGAAGCGGACCAATGTCTGCCACGTGATCGTGATGATAATGCGATACGATCACCGCATCAATTTGTTCAATATCAATGACGTTTTGCAGTTGGGCTAACGCTCCGCTTCCGCAATCGACTAACAAGCGAAACCCATCGTGTTCAAATAAATAACATGACGTTGCTTCATTTTTTTTCGGAAATGCACCCCAATAACCGATGACTGTCACCTTCATATGTATTCACCTTCCTGACAAAAATGTGTACAACTACACAATACCAAATTTCCGAACGAATTTCACACATATAAATGTTATAAAACAACTATTGACAAAAGGCAATCTGTTATAATACAATAAAATCAACAAAAACGAAGGGGTTGGGGAGTATGCTAGAAAAAATGTCTGAATTTTATAAAAAGTTACCACCAAAAACATGTTGTGAATGTGGTAAAGAAATGGAAGAGCAACATGAATGCTATGGAAACATTTGTGTTCAATGTTTAAACGTCTCTTGCTAAGAAAAGCGCAAAGCGCCCGCCTATCGGTGAAGAGCGCACAAGCCCCACCGAGGAGGCTGTTGCCGCCACAGTGTGGGGCGAAGCGACTCGAGCCGATGGCGCTTGGAGCTAGACATCAATTCTTTAAAAAAGCAGCCTGCGTGGCTGCTTTTTACTTTAACTTATATACACGTGCTTCATACGGTTTTAGCACGATCGTGTCAATGGATTCATTTTCATCGACCGCATAGTTGCTAATGAGCAATTGTTTTTCCGTAAACGTGATGTGTGCTGGCAATATAAATGTCGGTTGCTCGCTACTAAAGTTTGTGATGACAAGCAACTGTTCATCGTTGAACTTGCGCACGTATGCATAAATTTGTTCATCATCTTCAAGCAATAGCTCGTATGAACCGTACACGATAATTGGATGCTCCTTTCGAAGACGAATGAGCTTTTTATAATAATGAAATACCGAGTTTTCATCTTGTAACGCTTGTTCGACGTTAATGTCTCGGTAATTCGGATTCACGTTAATCCATGGGGTGCCTGTTGTAAATCCTGCATGTTGTGTCGCATCCCATTGCATCGGTGTGCGCGCATTGTCGCGACCACGATAATGAATCGCTTTTAAAATTTTGTCTGGGTCTTCCCCTTTATTGACGACAACATCGTTCCATAAGTTAATCGTTTCCACATCGCGATAATATTCGATCGATGGAAAGGCAACATTCGTCATGCCGATTTCTTGACCTTGATAAATGTATGGCGTTCCTTGCATCATATGTAGCCATGTGGCTAACATTTTTGCGCTTTCCACACGATACGTTTTGTCGTCACCAAAACGAGAAACAGACCGTGGTTGATCGTGATTTTCTAAATAAAGTGAGTTCCACCCTTTTCCATGCAATTCAACTTGCCATTTGCTCATAATTTTTTTCAAATCAGTCAACTTCCACGGCTGAATGTCCCATTTTCCAAGATGACTTCCCGGTTTTGAGTCAACGTCCATATGCTCAAATTGAAATAACATGTTCATGACGCCGTCTTGCTCGTTCGTAAATCGAATCGCATCGTCTGTCGTGACCATCGGTGTTTCACCGACCGTCATAATGTCGTATTTGCTTAACACTTTTTCTTTCATTTCACGCAAATAGTCCATTAATTTTGGACCGTTGACAAAATATTGCCCACCCCATTGATAACGGTCATTCGGATTCGTCACCGGAGCATCTGGCAATCCTTCCACTTTCGACAATAAATTAATCACGTCCATGCGGAATCCATCAATGCCACGGTCTAACCACCATGTCATCATGTTGAAAATTTGTTCGCGTACCTTTTCATTTTCCCAGTTTAAATCTGGTTGTTTTTTCGAAAATAAATGTAAATAATATTCTCCAGTCGCTTCGTCGTACTGCCATGCTGAACCGCTGAAAAACGATTGCCAATTGTTTGGCTCTTTTCCGTCTTTTCCTGCACGCCAAATGTAATAGTCGCGATACGGGTTATCTTTTGACTTGCGCGATTCGATAAACCAATGATGCTCATCAGACGTATGGTTGACGACTAAATCCATCACTAATTTCATGCCGCGTGCATGCATTTGGGAAAGAAGCTCATCCCAATCAGCGAGCGTGCCGAACTCGTCCATAATGTCTTGATAGTCACTAATGTCATAACCGTTATCATCGTTTGGTGACTTATATACAGGCGATAACCAAATGACATCAACGCCAAGTTCTTGTAAATAATCTAATTTTTCGATAATACCTCTTAAATCGCCAATCCCATCCCCGTTCGAATCTTTAAAACTGCGCGGATAAATTTGATATACAACCGCTTCTTTCCACCATTGTTTCGTTTTTGGAATCGATTCCATTCTCTTTTCCCCTCTCCATTATTCTTTCACTGAACCAGACGTTAAACCAGACACAATGCGACGTTGGAATAATAATACCATAATGACGAGCGGAATGGTGACGATAACGGTCGCAGCTGAAATCTCACCCCACGGAATCGTATATTGTCCTTGGAACATCGCAATACCGACTGGCACCGTTTTATAATTTTCTGCGGTGTTAATGGTTAAAGCGAATAAAAATTCGTTCCAAGCCGCGATAAAAACAAGAATAGATGTCGTAAAAATACCCGGTACGGCTAATGGCAAAATGACTTTAAAATACGTTTGAAGCGGTGTTGCTCCGTCCATTTTTGCCGCTTCTTCTAAATCAAACGGAATTTTACGGAAAAACGTCACTAATAACCAAATCGATAGTGGCAATGCAAACGTTGTATACGGAATAATTAATCCTAAATAACTATTTGTTAACCCAAACTTTTTCACAAACATATAAATTGGTGAAATTGTTGCGATTTGCGGAAACATGGATACCGATAACACAATACCGAGAATAACTGACTTTCCTTTAAAATCTAAACGGGCAATCGCATATGCCGCAAACGCTGCCACAAATACGGTATATACGGTTGTAATTGTCGCGATGACTGTACTGTTCCATAAATATTTTAAAAATGGATAATTGACAAAAACGGAAACGTAACTTTTTAACGTCGGATGGCTCGTAAACCAATTAAACGCTTCTTCACCAAACAGCTCGCTCAATGGTTTAATCGAGCTTAATAAAATCCATAAAAACGGAAACATGACTAAAAAAACGAAAACAAATAAAAACACATAAAACAATGGACCGGCTTTCTTTTGCATCGTTGCACCTCCTATTTTCGGTCAGAAATGAGGTCAGCACCTAAAAACTTAATGTAAATCGTTGAGATGATCGCTACGCAAATAAAGACGATCACCGCTAACGCTGAACCGCCACCGAAGTTTGTTTGCGAGAACATGACTTTATACGCTAAAATCGAGATCGTTTCTGTCGAGTTCGCTGGTCCGCCGCCTGTTAAAACGAAAATTAAGTCAAATACCCGGAACGCATCAAGCGTACGGAACAAGAGCGCAACGAGAATGCTTGATTTTAAAAGTGGTAACGTAATTTTGACGAACTGTTGCCACTTTGTCGCACCGTCAATTGATGCCGCTTCGTATAGTGAGCTTGGGATCGTTTGCAATCCTGCAAGCAACAATAGCGCCATGTATGGAGTTGTTTTCCATACGTCAGAGAAAATAACAGCAAACATTGCTCCTGTACCCGTTGTTAATAGCTCACTCATATTATTGATAATACCAATATCCGCAAAATATTTTGCGACAATGCCGTTTTGTCCGTCATACAAAAACTTCCACATTAATGCCGATACTGCTGTTGGAATTGCCCATGGAATTAAAATGGTTGCCCGTACAAGTCCTCGGCCAAAAAATGCTTTATTAATTAATAAGGCAATCGCCAAGCCAAGCACTAATTCAATCGATACCGAAATGACTGTAAACACCGTCGTATTCCAAAGTGCTTTCCATAAACGAGCATCAGTAAAGTAGTTTTTATAATGTGCAAGACCGACAAAGTTCGGTTCAATGACTGCTCCGCTTAATCCGTTTGCAAGTCCTGTTAATTTATCTCCTTGCTTTAATTGACCGTTTTCGTTTAACGATTTTAACGTTTGTTTCGTGTCATTGATCGTTTTTATTAAATCTTCTGCCGCCTGTTCATCGATTGGAACAATTTTTATTTCTTCACTTGGCACTTCGAAATTGTTTAAAATTTCGTCTACTTGCTCATATCGTTTCGCTACTTCTTTATCGGCGCGAATTTCTTCATCCACTTGCTGCAACTGTTCTTGTAACGATGTCAGTTGCTCTTTTTCCTCGCCTGTCGCCTGTGTCATTTCTTGTTTTAATGTGCTCATTAAAAACGGATAACTTTCTAAATATCGTTCTAAGTTTAAGCTGTAATCGAGATGGAGAGAAGATTTTGCTGGGTTGTTGAGACGATAGTCAAATAAACTGAAATAAAACGACTGAATAACCGGCCAAATCGCAACCGCCAAAATGAGCAAGAGCGATGGAGCAACAAGAATATAGGCTAAACGGCGCTCCGATTTTTTTTCGTTTTTCACTCGTTGTTCCCCCTTTATGCAAAGGATTTAGCCTTCAGCTCTCACATGAGGCTGAAGGCTAACGTGCAACTACTGCATAACTGCTTTAATTTCTTTTTCCATGTTCGCAACTGCTTCTTCAACTGTAATTTGTCCAGCAATGGCTTTTGATACGTTAATTTGAATAATTTCAGATACTTCCGGATAGTTTGGCACAACTGGACGTGGTACCGCTGCATTTAATCCATCAACGAAACCTTGTTCTGCAAAGAATGGATTCGCCTTCAATACTTCTTCATCTTTAAATAACGCTGGAAGCGTTGGTGCTAAACCACCATAGATCGCAGAAATTTTTTGACCTTCTGGACCGGTCATAAACTTCACAAATTCCCAAGCCGCTTCTTTATT
Organism: Anoxybacillus tengchongensis; assembly: GCF_014201585.1. Classification (GTDB taxonomy): domain Bacteria; phylum Bacillota; class Bacilli; order Bacillales; family Anoxybacillaceae; genus Anoxybacillus; species Anoxybacillus tengchongensis. The sequence continues at coordinate 76,093 of NZ_JACHES010000005.1, read as the reverse complement.
TTTCGAATATGCGTTAATTGCTGTCATCCATCCACCTAATGCAGCTGCTGAACCTTTATCACCAGCAGGTAGTGGCGCAACGCCTACTTTATCAACAATTTTTGATTGCTCTGGATCGTTTGCTAACGCGTATTGATATGGCCAGTTGCGAATAAACGGTGATTGCCCTTCAATAAACGCTGTATGAGACTCTGGCTCTGTAAATGTTGTAATGTTGCTTGGTACAACGTCAGATGTTGCAATTTCAACCATTTTCTTTAATCCTTTAATTGTTTCAGGGCTGTTGACGACAACGTTGTTGTTTTCATCAACGATTTTTCCACCGTATGCCGCAATAAATTCAATTGCGTTACATACTAATCCTTCATATTGTTTTGCTTGCATTAAGTATCCGAATTGTGTACCGCCTTTTCCTTTAAACTCACGTGCAGCCGCTAACAATTCATCCCATGTTTTCGGCACTTGATCTTCTGGCACGATATCTTTACGATAGAATAATAGTCCTGTGTCAATAAATTTTGGCATCGCCCATTGTTTTCCGTCGAAGTTTCCAGCTGCAAGCGCACCTTGGTTATATGCGCTTAAATCAATGCCGTCTTTTTCAATGAAACGATCAAGCGGGAGAACATATCCGGCTTGCGCAAATTCTGCTGGCCAAATCACGTCTAAATCCATAACGTCAATTTCAGATGATTTTGCGTTTAACATTGTCACGTATGCATCATGCTGCGCCCCTGTGTCTGAAGGCATTTCACGAAATTCGACATCAATGTTTGGATATTTTGCTTCAAACGCTTTCACGATTTCGTCTGTCGCTTTTGTTGCATCTTTACCACGAGCATAAACGATTTTTACAACTTCTTCCGATTTTTTTGCATCGTCTTTTTTGTCCGTCGTTTCTTTTTTGTCCGTGTCTTGACCGCCAGAACAAGCTGTTAAGCCAAGTGTAAGCGCTAACAACGCAGAAGAAAATTTTGTTGCCTTCTTCATGAAAAAATCCCCCTTTATTTAATAACTTGAAATGTATGTCAAGCTTCACTTTCATGAAGCTCGCTACCCACTGTCGATGCGCGCACAATAAGCTGAAGTGGAAATTCGTAAATTTCTTTCACTTCATATTTTTTTGTCTGAATTTTCTCCACAATAATATCCACTGCTTTTTGTGCCATTTGTTTGACTGGTTGATGTACAGTTGTAATTGTCGGATTCGTTAGCTCGGTAATCGCTTGATTGTCAAAGCCAACAACAGCTAAATCTTCAGGGATGCGATAGCCACATCTTAACGCTTCAGATATAATGCCAGCCGCCACTTCATCGCTTCCGGTAAATACAGCAGTCGGTCTCTCCGAAAGCGCCATCATTTGATGAAATACGCGCTTTCCATCCGCGATGTGAAACACATCACGAAACGCGTACCGTTCATCGAATGTCAGTTTATATTCTGCTAGCGCTTTTTTAAAACCGATTTCTCGCGATTGTGCGACATTGCTCCGATAGCCACCAGAACAATAAGCAATTTTCGTATGCCCGCGTTCAAGTAAATGTTTCGTTGCTATGTATCCCCCATACACTTGGTCGAGCCGAACGGTTGGAACGTTTGCACAGTCATCAAACTCATTACAAAGAACAATCGGCCCATATTGTAAAAAAGGTTTTAACTTTTTCCATTCATTTTGAATGGAAGCCAAAATAACCCCGTCAACTTGTTTCGTTTTCAATAAATTCATATAGTTTAATTCTTTTTCCGGCGAATAGCGAGTCTGGCAAATAATAAGCTGGTAGCCATGTTCCGCTGCTGCGATTTCCGTCGCTTCTACAAGCTCACTAAAAAACGGATTTGTAATTCGCGGAATAAATAGCGCTAAAATACTTGTTTTTTGATTTCGCAAACTTCTCGCCGATGAATTAGGTACATATCCTAACTTCTCCATCGCTTCAAGCACGAGCTTTCGTTTCTCTTCTGACACGTACGGGTGATTGTTTATGACGCGCGAAATCGTCGTCCGTGAAAGCCCTGTTAGCTTGGCGACATCTTCAATCGTCGCCATCCTTCCATCCCCCTTATTTCAATTGAAAAGAAACGAATGAAATCGTTTTCATATTCATATTATACTTACATTACCTTGTATATGCAAGTTAATTTTTTAAAAAATTTTTTATAAACAAAAAGCTCCCGAAGCATATTACGCTTCAGAAGCTTGTTCTACAATTGTTGTAAATTGGCGACGATGTTGGATTGTAAAATACGTTAGCGTTCCCGCCATCATCACAACAATAAACATGAGCAACTTTCCGACGTTTTCCCACATAAACGAGAAGTCGCCGCTTGAAATGACCGCTTTTAATCCGAAAACAGAATATGTCATTGGAAGCCATGCGTTAAAATGTTGCAACGCACGTGGAATTAATTCAAGCGGGAACGTTCCGGCACTTGTTGTCAATTGTAAAATTAAGACGACAATCCCGATAAATCGCCCTGGGTCACCAAAAACAGTCACGAGAAATTGAATGACTGATAAAAAGGCAATGCTTGTCACCACGCTAAATAAAATGAATAACGGAACGCTTTTCACTTGTAAATCGAGCCCAAAAAGCAATACGCTATCGGCAAGGAGTGCTTGTAACACACCTACACCAATGAGTACACCAAATTTCGCAAAAAACCATTGAAACGGTGAGCGTGGCACCCCAGCTGGTTCACGGAGCGGAAAGACGATCGAAAGTAAAAGCGCCCCAACAAACAATCCTAATGACAAGAAATATGGTGTAAATCCTGTTCCGTAGTTTGGCACTTCATTGATTCTTTCATTTTTTACTTTCACCGGTTCAGCAAACATGTTATATACGTCTTCGTTTGCTTTGACGTCGCTTGCTTTTTTGGCACCTTCATTTAATTTATCTGCTAGTTCTCCTGAACCATCCGAAAGCTGATTCATTCCATCTTGTAATTTTTCTGTACCATTCGTTAGTTCATTCATTCCGTTCGCTAATTGTTGTGCACCATCCGCTAACCGATGCGCACCGTCTTGCAGTTGGTCGCCTCCATTCGCAAGAGCTTGCAAACCAGAAGTAAGTGTTTGACTACCATTTGCTAGTTTCGCTGTTCCTTGCTCCGCTTCTTTCATTTTTTCATGTAACGTATTCATGCCCGAAACAAGCTGTTCTTGCCCGTTCACTAACGCATTTGCCCCATCAGTGAGTTGTTGTTGCCCAGCAAGCAGTTGGTTTACGCCGCTATCAAGAGCCGTATGCCCTTCATGTAGCTTCTTTGCCCCTTCGCTTAAAGACGTCGCCCCTGCTTGTAACGCTTGAGCACCATCATTTAACTGTGCAACACCTGTTTCTACTTGTTTGCTTCCTAGTGATAATCGCTCAACATTTTGTTTGAACTGCTCATATACGGCTTTTTGCATCGGGTCTGACGTTTGCGCAATAAGCTCATCAAGTTGTGCAGCTAACTGCTCTAACCCACCTGTCACTTGTGTTGCACCTGTTTGAACTTGTGACGCTCCTTGTCGCCACTTGGCAAGCGACGTAGCTAATTTTTCCGCTCCGCCACTTAATTGTTCTGAACCTTGTAAAAGCTGTGGCATACGAGCATCGAGTGCTTTCATTCCTTCAAGCACACGATTTGCACCTGAAGCCAGTTTCGTTGTCCCTTCTTTTGTTTGCTGTGCTCCCGCAAGCAATTGTCCTTGCCCATCTACCATGCGCTTCATCCCGTCATGAAGCGTTTGAACACCAGTTTGAACTTGCATTGAACCGTCAGCTACTTTATGCAAGCCGTTCGTAAATGTAATGGATTTTTCTGCAAGCGTTTCTAAATGGCGATACAATTCATCGGAGCCATCTTGTGCTTTTTTCATTCCATCATATAGCTTATTCGTTCCTTCTTTTGCATCCATCAGTCCGTCATGCAATTGTTTTGCTCCGTCGCTCGCCTTCGTTAATCCATCTGCCAACGTTTTTACGCTCTCAAACATGTTTTCTGCGTACGTTTCCGTTAATGTTTTTGCTACTTCTGTTTTAATTCTTTCAACCGCTGTTCCACCGATTTGGGCAGATAAAAAGTTAAATCCTTCATTTGGCTTGTAAATAAGTTGAAGCTTTTTCGGATGATTATCTTGTAACGTCGTTGCGTTTTTTGAAAAATCTTCTGGAATTTCAATAAGCATATAATACCGTTGTTCTTTTAATCCTTTTTCCCCTTCACGTTGGCTTACAAAATGCCAATCAAACTGTTTTTTTTCTTTTAACTTGTCAACGAGATCGTCACCAATATGAAGTTCTTCCCCTTCAAATGTCGCGCCTTTGTCATGATTGACAATAGCGACAGGTAAATCGTCTAAATGATCGTACGGATCCCAAAACGCCCATAAAAACATACCACTATATAAAAGCGGGATAAATAAGACAGCGATAACCGGAATAAGCACTTTCCGATTGGACGTGACCGCTTTAATTTCTTGCATCAATAATCGGAATGTATGCATATGCTCAACCCCCTTTTAAAAAATATTGACCAATTTGTTCATTTAGTCATTTCTTGCAAAAAAGAGAAGGATCATCGTCGAGATAATCCTTTTAATAAATACAAATCAAACAGTTCAGCTATTTTTTGTTGCGGTAATGGTTCATGTTCTTTTTCCCAATCAACGTTTAAAGCAATATACATTTTAAACATTAAAAATGCTGTTAATTCGGGATCACACGAACGGATTTCCCCTTTTGCCATCGCCTCTTCTATTTTTTCACGAACGTAAGCAATCATTTCACGATCAAGCCGCTTCATCACATCACGTACAGCTGGCGTGCCGATATCGCGCACTTCTTGTAACAGCTTAATCGTCAATTCATGTTCTTTGCGAAACGTAAAAATGCGTTGCAAAGCACGTTGCACATTTTCATTAAACGATAAGCGGTGATCAATCGCGGCATCTGCCTCACGCTTAATTTCAGAAATGATAGAAGAAACGATGTCTTCTAGCAGCTCTTCTTTGCTTTTGAAAAACGTATAAATCGTTCCTTTTCCGACATTCGCCATTTTCGCCACTTGATCCATCGTCGTTGCTTTATAACCAAAAAGCGAAAACGACTTCGTTGCCGCTTCAATAATTTGTTTTCTTTTTTCTGACATAGGCGTTCATCCTTTTTTATGACTAAATGAACATTTTGGTCATTTCGTTTTACATCTTATCATAATGGACATATGTTTTCAAGAAAAAAAGGTGCCTAATATTATAATGACACCTTTTCTTTCGTATAAGCTAAATAATGTAACACTTTTTTTACCGCTTCTTCTCCTTGATCGATACAATCTGGAAGCCCAAGACCTTCATACGAACTTCCTGCTAAAAAGACGCCTGGAAGATGTTGTTGCATATCTTGTTTCACGCGCTCAATTCGTTCACGATGACCGACCGTGTATTGCGGCATCGATTGTTTCCAGCGCGTCACAATCGAAAACATCGGATTCATCGTCATATTCATCACTTTATTCAAATCGTCCATCACGACTTGGACGATATCGTCGTCTGTTTGATCAACAATCGCTTCATCACCAGGTCGACCGACGTAACAACGCAACAAAACGTACCCTTCTGGTGTCGTATGTGGCCATTTTTTATGCGTCCACGTACATGCGGTAATCGTATAGTCGCTATCGCGTGAGACGACAAACCCTGTCCCGTTCATATCTTTCGCTACCGCTTCTTTCGGAAACGCTAATGCGACCGTTGCAACAGACGTAGATGGCATCGTTTCAAAAGAAGAAAACATCGTTTCATTTGGAAAAAGCGATGTCAATGATTGATGCGGAACAGCAATAATGACGCTATCCGCCTCTTTTTTCGCCCCGTTGCTTAACGTTAAAACGTAGCGCTCACCGACTTTTTCAATACGCTCAACACGTACCCCTTTATGCACCGTTCCTTTTTCTAGCTTTTGCTCTATCGCATCAACGAGAGACGACAACCCTGTTTTTAACGTTTGAAAAATGCCTTTGTCGCTTTTTTGCTTCGTTTTTTGTTTCGGCATCGACCGCTTCATTCCTAACACAAGACTTCCGTGTTTTTGCTCTAAATGGAAATATTGAGGGAACGTCGCCATTAAGCTAAGCTGGTCAATATCTCCTGCATAAATACCCGATAGTAAAGGTTCAATGAGACGATCAACAACTTCATTGCCGAGGCGACGACGGAAAAATTGTCCGAGCGATACGTCTCCTTCCGCTTTTAACGGTGGCAAAACAAAGTCAGCTGCTGCGCGCAGTTTACCAAACGGAGAAAAGAGACGCGTCATGGCAAACGGTGCGATTTTTGTCGGAATGCCCATCACCGCACCACCTGGAATTGGATGAAGCGTTCGATTGACGAGAATGTACGATTGACCGGCCGTATTATGCACGAGCTCTTTTTCAAGTCCGACTTCGTGAATGAGGCGTGAGGCGCTCATTTTTCGTGCCAAAAAAGAATCTGGCCCTCGTTCAATGATAAATCCGTCGCGATAAACGGTTTGTACTTTCCCCCCCAGTCGATGGCTCGCTTCAATTAATTCACAGGAAATTGGCAGCTGCTTTTCATGTGCCTCTTTTTGCAAATAATACGCTGCCGTTAATCCTGTCATACCACCGCCAATAATGATGACTTTCTTTTTCATAATGATCCGCCTTCTTTACGTAAATGGTTTAACACAACGGTTGCAAGGGCGTCAATAAACTGCGGATGCGCATTTGGCATCGGCGGACGATAGTAACTCACACCAAGTTCGTCCGTTACTTGCTTACATTCAATGTCGTTATCGTACAACACTTCTAAATGGTCAGCGACAAAACCAGCTGGAACATATACAAAAGCCTCGTAGCCCTTTTCTTCGTATAGTTGTCGCGTTAAATCTTGCACATCAGGACCTAGCCACGGTTCTGGCGTATTTCCTGCGCTTTGCCAACCAGTGACGTATTCCGAAACACCTGCTTCTTTTGCAATGAAATCGGCTGTTTCTTGTAGTTGTTTTGGGTACGGATCTCCCATCGCAATAATTTTTTCAGGCAAGCTGTGGGCTGAAACGATCAACACCGCTTTGTCCCGCTCTCGTTCAGTCATCGAAGCGTACGTTTCTTTTACTCGCTCGGCCCAATATTGAATAAATTTCGGTTCAGTATACCAGCTTTCCACACATGTCAATTTCGGTCCGCCTAAGCGAGCTGCTTCTTCTTTCGCCCGTCCGTTGTATGATTTCACACTAAATGTCGAAAAATGCGGGGCTAATACGATCGAAACCGCTTCCTCTATTCCGTCTTCATACATTTGTCGAACGGCATCTTCAACGAACGGTTCAATATGCTTCAATCCTAAATACATGCGAAATTCAATATCATCTTGCAATTCATTCAGTCGCTCAGCAAGTTTTTCCGCTTGTTGCTTTGTAATGGCTGCAAGCGGGGAAATACCTCCAATTGCTTCATACCGTTCGCGAAGATCTGCTAGCATCTCTTCCGACGGTTTGCGACCATGTCGAATATGTGTGTAATATCTCTCCAAATCTTCTTCTTTATATGGCGTGCCATATGCCATAACAAGCAATCCCATTACTTTTTTTGACATCGTTTATTCATCCTTTTCTTTTTGCTGAATAATCGTGAATAAATGCTGTAAGTCGTTTTAACGTCTCCGGCTTGATTTGTGGGAAAATGCCGTGCCCTAAGTTAAATACGTATCCACCTTCATGCGCCATGCCTTCATCTAAAATTTGTTTAACGCGCTCTTCAATGACTTCCCATGGGGCGAGCAATACAGCTGGATCTAAATTGCCTTGTAACGCTTTTGTAAGCCCCATCTCGCGCGCTTCACGAATCGATAAGCGCCAATCTAAGCCGACAACGTCAAGCGGTAAGTCATGCCATTCTTTCGCTAAATGACTTGCTCCAACGCCGAACATAATAAGCGGAACGTTTTCGTCGCGAAGCGCTGTAAAAATACGCTCCATCGTCGGTTTAATGAAATAACGATAATCTGCGACGTTCACCGCCCCAACCCATGAATCGAAAATTTGAATGGCGCTTGCGCCAGCGCGAATTTGCGCTTTCACGTAGCGAATCGTCATGTCTGCTAGCTTATCCATCAGGGCAAACCATGCTTTTGGCTCGGCATACATGAACGCTTTCGTTTTATTATAGTTTTTCGACGGTCCACCTTCAATCATATAGCTTGCTAAAGTAAACGGCGCACCAGCAAAACCAATAAGTGGAACAGTCAGTTGCTCTTTCGTCAATAGACGAATCGTTTCAAGCACATACGGCACATCGTTTTCTGGATCAATCTCCCCAAGACGCTCGACATCCGCAAGCGAACGAATCGGATTGTCAATTACTGGTCCAATTCCCGCTTTAATATCGACATCGACACCGATCGCTGGAAGCGGTGACATAATATCTTTATAAAGAATGGCCGCATCGACGTTATATTGTTCGACAGGCAAACGTGTTACATATGCGCATAACTCCGGTTGATGCGTAATTTCAAAAAGCGAATATTTTTCTTTTAACGCACGATATTCTGGCTGCGAACGTCCTGCTTGTCTCATATACCAAACCGGGACGTATTCCGTTGCTTCTCCGCGACAAGCACGTAAAAATGTATCGTTTTTAATCATCATGTCCATCCTTTCTCGTTATGTAATCGCTTCTATTACAAGTGTAGCGAAATTGCTCATTTGTTTCCACTAACACAACTATACCGATTTTTTCATCGTCTGGGTAGTAATAATGCGCAACGTTCATGAAATCGCCAAGAAGAAAGGAAAGTGGTAAAATATGAATAGTGAATGGAAGGAGATGATATGGATGTACGTATTTATGACAAATGGCACAGTCGACTATTTGCAACGATTGCGCAATCAATATCCGAACGAACATATGTTGCTAGTACATGATGGGGAGAACGGATTGCTCGTGCATGAAACAGAAGGAAAAAGCGTTTTTCACGAGCCGCGTTCATACGAAGTACTTGATGCGGTTGGTTCATTAGGTGGATCATTCGTTGTTTGCAATAATATTCCTGTTACTGATGAAGGAAGACCGTTATTTGAACATCGTTTTCAACAACGGGCGCGCTTAATCGAAAAAGAACCTGGATTTGTCGCCATTCGCGTGTTACGTCCGTTAAAAAGCGATACATATGTCATTATGACGACGTGGGAAAATGAAAGCGCCTTTCGTCGTTGGCAACAGTCAAAAGCTTACGAAAAAGCGCATGAAAAACGTGGCACAGAAAAAGGAATCGATCAACAACAATCCATTTTTCCACGCCCGTCATATGTGACAACATACACCGTCATAAAAGAAGGCTGACGTTTTGTCAGCCTTTTACCCGTTCCAAGCATTCATGCCGCCACGTACATTCACGACACGTTTAAATCCGTTTTTTGCTAATATTTTGGTCGCTTGATTGCTGCGCATACCACTTTGACAAATAACGATCGTCTCTTTTTCACGATCGAGCTCATGTAGTTTATCAGCCAATTGATGAAGCGGAATGTTTTTAAATTGGCGAATGTTGCGCGCACGATATTCCGCTGGTGTGCGTACATCAATAAATTGACGGTCTTTCGTTTGTTTTAATTTTTCTTTTAACTCATCTGGTGTAATATGTTCCACACCTTTTGTTGGTAACATTTTTGTTGCAACAAAATAAATAAGCAAAATAATTAGAACAACATTGATCCATGTGCCCATATATTCTCCTCCTAAATACGTATATGGGTATATTAACCCGTTTTCGACGATTTGTCAACGATGGTATAATGGTAAAAAACAGAAGGAGCGGTGCGTGTGAAAACATTACTATTTGCAAAGCTTGACGAATATTACAACGAAATGGTTACGATTCGTCGCCATTTGCATCAATATCCTGAACTGTCGTTTCAAGAGTATAAAACAGCAATGTATATTGCAAATTACTACGAGCAGCTTGGCATTCCTGTGCGAACAAATGTAGGAGGAAACGGGGTAGTTGCAACGATTCAAGGTCAACCAGGCGGAAAAACGGTTGCGCTTCGAGCGGATTTTGATGCTCTTCCGATCCAAGATGAAAAAGATGTGCCATATAAATCAACAATTCCGGGTGTCATGCACGCATGTGGACACGATGGTCATACTGCCACACTACTTGTTCTTGCCAAAGCACTTTATGAATTACGCGAACATTGGTACGGCACGATCGTTTGCATTCATCAACATGCAGAAGAATATGCGCCGGGTGGGGCAAAAGCGATGATTGAAGACGGTTGTTTAGAAGGAGTGGAGGCAATTTTCGGCACACATTTATGGGCAACAGAGCCGACAGGCGTCATTCAATATCGTACGGGACCGATCATGGCAGCGGCAGACCGCTTTCAAATCATCATTCAAGGTTCCGGTGGCCACGGAGCAGAGCCACACAAAACAAAAGATGCGATCGTTACGGCATCACAGCTAGTATTACATTTACAACAAATCGTCAGCCGTCGCGTCAATCCGCTTGAACCTGCTGTTGTTTCTATTGGTTCATTCGTTTCCGACAATGCGTTTAACGTTATCGCTGATCGCGCCACATTAGTTGGGACAGTGCGCACATTTTCCGAGCAAGTAAGAAACGACATTGAACGAGAAATTGAACAAATTGTTAAAGGTACATGTATCGCCAACGGTTGTACATACGAATACACATATATGCGCGGCTATCCACCTGTTGTGAATCATGAAGACGAAACGAAATTTCTCGTCTCGATCGCCCATGAAATCGAAGAAGTAACCGATGTAGTCGAAATCCATCCGCATATGGGTGGGGAAGATTTCGCCTATTATTTGCAACATGTAAAAGGAACGTTTTTCTTTACAGGAGCAAAAGCAAAAACGACAGCCGTTGCCTTTCCGCATCATCATCCGAAATTTGATTTTGATGAACGCGCAATGCTTATCGCGGCGAAAATCCTCGGTCTTACAGCCATTCAATATATGGAAAAATGAGAGAAGTGGTTCAAGCCGCTTCTCTCATTTTTCCTACATAAAACATCATCGCTATGTAACATGCTAAAACAATAGAAAGCGTCAGTAGCATAGGGAAAACACCATGAGCTATATATGCAACGATAGCAAAAATAAGCGCCTGGTTCATTCCAATAGTAAATAACACACGCATAAATGACCGATGCGCCTCAACGGATGACAACGGATAAAGAAAGAGCAGTGGATGCCCTCGGTGGTATGAACGAAGCGAAAGTAATTGAACGGCTGTCGCATACGAACATAAAAGGGCAAACCACTCCACACCGCGAGGCAACATGAAAATGAAGACACTGCCGATTGTTGTCAAGCGAACGAACAAACCAAAATAGTCGCCCGCACGAAAAAATGTGCGCACATACAAATACGTATACGGTCGCATATGCCAACGATCGAGCAAATGGAAAACGAAACGAAGCAACGTCCGTTTTTTTACCGTATGTTTCATGTGAGGCACATCAACAAACGCGTGAACGAGCCGATAAAATGTTTGCATTCGTCGCCGTTCGTCGGCAAACAACTGTTCCCATTGAAGTCCAACTTTTTTTCCTCTACGCTCTACATGTAACGCAATAACAATCATAAGTAAAATAATGACGGCCATAAATCCGTATTGCTTCACAAGTAAGAAATAAAAAAACAACACGTTCATGAAAAAACGAACGAACAATGGAAAGAGATGGCGCCCTATTCGAGCATCTTCATTCCATTGAATGAACATATTCCACCCTTTTAACGCCATCGCCGCAATGATGACGAACAAAGGTGACTGCTCCGAAAACTTTAAATGGAGTGGAAGAAACATAACAAATACAATGAAGGAAACATACAAATGAACGAAAAAGCTATATATGCTTGCGCGCCAAAAATACGGACGAAGCTGTTGCTCTAATGGAAGAAGAAACACCGCATCCGCTTCCTTTAATAACGTACGCACCCCGCTTTGTGTGCTAAATAAAGCAAATATAAACGAAGCGATTACAGTATAAGGGAACGATATGAGTTCATCGACCGCCCGCTTATAAACAACAGCCCCTACTCCTATCCCAATAAACAAGACAAGCAATAAATGGTCATTAAACATATATCGACCATATCGTCTCACTTCTGCTACATAAGCAATAAACCGCTTTTTCCATAACTGTTTTCCATCAATCATCGTTCGTCTCTTCCTTCGTTAATTCGATATATATATCATCGAGCGTTGCATGAGGCATATGTAGCTGTTCTTGAAGCATCGGTAATGATCCCGCCGCTTTCACTTGCCCGTTATGCAAAATGACAAACGAATCGCAATATCGCTCTGCTGTCGCTAAAATGTGCGTCGACATCAAAATGCCCGCTCCTTGCTTTTTTCGTTCATCAATAAGTTGCAGCAATGCTTGAATGGCGAGCGGATCTAATCCAACAAACGGTTCATCAATCATGTAAAGCGGAACGTCCACTAAAAAAGCGCACATAATCATCACTTTTTGTTTCATTCCTTTCGAAAAAAAAGCAGGGAACGCACCTAATTTGTTCTCAAGTCGAAACGCCTTTAGCAGTTTAGGTACACGTTGTTCGTATTCCTCATCACGTACACCGTACGCCATGGCGGTCAGGCGCAAATGTTCTTCTAGCGTTAATTCTTCGTACAAAGCAGGCATTTCTGGAATGTATGTAAATTGTGCACGATATTGTGTTGGATCGTCTCGAAACGTCATTCCGTTCATCGTAATTGTCCCTTTGCGCGGTTGCATCAATCCGATAATATGTTTAATCGTCGTGCTTTTTCCTGCTCCATTTAACCCGATTAATGCAACAACCTCCCCTTCATGTACGGTAAACGATACGTCATCTAAAATGTTTTGTTTCGTATAACCTCCAAATATGTGTTGGACTTGTAATAGTGCCATCATCGCTTCCCTTTCGTATATGATTATTTTTTATTTTAACAAATGAATAACGAAAAGAAAAACGGGTTATGATAAGTAGCGAAGAGGGACAAACAAGTAGTAAGTCGCAGTGAGCAACAAAGCAAGTTCAAGAACACGATGAAATGAGGTGTCTACGGGCCGCACATTAGCTAGCCTGTAACAACGAAAACACTCCCTGAAAAGGGGATGGTCATCTTGAACAACGTCATACTCACAAACGCGTAACTGACTCTACTCGTAAATGAGGTGTTCCCAAAAGACACGTAATCATGAAGCTCCCTCTTCAATGGGCAGGATGCGATGCGCATCCTGCTCTTTCCGTTTTCCGAAACGACAATCGTGTGGTAAAATAAAGACAAAATGGAAAGAAAGGTGGCGTCATCATGAGCGACTGTATTTTTTGTAAAATTATAAACGGGGACATTCCTTGTGCAAAAGTATTTGAAAATGACCATGTCATCGCCTTTTTAGACATTAGTCAAGTGACGAAAGGACATACGCTTGTCGTACCAAAAGTACATAAAGAAAACATTTACGGGTTAACACCGGAAATAGCTCAACGTGTATTTGAAGTTGTTCCTACAATCGCTCAGGCGATTCGCGAACAGTTTTCACCAGAAGGCGTCAATATTTTAAGCAATAACGGAGAAATCGCAGGCCAAACGGTGTTCCATTATCACATGCACATTATTCCACGATATGGTAAAGGAGATGGATTTGGAGCCGTATGGAAATCACATCAAAGCGACTATACGTTTGATGAGTTGCAACATATTGCCACACAAATTAAACAAGCCCTGTAAAAAGAAGGTGTCCGCATGGGGCACCTTCTTTCATCATTACTCGCTCTTTAACGCATCTTTTAACGATTTGTCTTTAATGTCTACATTTGCTTCTTTCATCAGTTTGTCAAGCTTCGATTGTACTTTCGATGTATCGAGCTTGCTTTTCTTTACTTCATATTCAATTTCTTCTTTCATTTCGTCAAATGACTTTTTCTTTTCTTTATCTGTTACTTTAATAATATGGTAACCAAATTGCGTTTTCACTGGATCACTAATTTCACCAACATTTAGCGCATACGCTGCCTTTTCAAACTCTTCGACCATTTTTCCAGGTCCGAACCAGCCTAAATCGCCACCTTCTTGTGCCGAACCTGTATCTTTCGAATATTCTTTGGCTAATTTCGCGAAATCTTCTCCTTTTTCTAGCTTCGCTTTAATTTCTTTTGCTGTCTTTTCATCTTCGACTAAAATATGGCTTGCTTTCACTTTCGGCTTATACTCATTGTAATATTTTTTCAACTCTTCATCCGACACTTTAATATCTTCCATTGCTGCTTTTTGGCGCAACAAATCAAGTTTGACCATATCTCGAATGGCTTCTTCTCCATTTTGTTGCACCGCTAAATCATATTGAACACCATACATCTCTTTTAAATTCTCAATTTCCTTATTTAGCTCTTCATCCGTTACTTTAAATTTTTTACTTAACACTTTCTCATGTACGAGATCGCGTAAGACGTCTTTGCCGTAACGTTCTTTCATTTCGTTATACAATTCTTCCTTTGTAATGTTGCCTTCCTTCGTTTCGACGACAACGTCCGATCCGTTATTACAAGCCGAAAGCGCAAGCATCGCTGCTGCCGACATGGCAACTGTCCATTTTTTCATTCTCCCACAACTCCTATCTATAAATGTACACAAAACATACTATACCATATTTTTTCCGAAAGCTAAAATAAAGCACGTATGCGCCCATACCATTTAACCTCTAGTGACATACAATACATTGTCAAAGCGTCGCAACGCCTTCATATACGAAAGGAGGTGTCGTCTATGGGTGCAGGAGTAGGATATGCAAACGGATTTGCGTTAATCGTTGTGTTGTTTATTTTATTAATTATTGTTGGTGCCGCTTGGTTATACTAAACGAAAGAAAGCTGACAGGGACACTGTCAGCTTTTTTACGCAAACAACACTTCGATGTAGGAAGAAATAAGTAAAATGGTAATAAGGACATTAATTGTACGAAATACTTTCGGCTGTTTCTCTTCAGGAATTTCTTTTTGAATACAAAGAGCATTTGTTAGCTGATTAATAATGAAAAGTACAACTGTCGCAAGGGGTATAAAATAAAGCGCCAAACCGGTCCCCTCCTGTTTTTATGTATTTACTCCCCTACTTTACAACGATTTTTTCGATAAATCAATAATGGACATTTCATTTGTACAACTATTCCTGTAAAATAATACACATAAGTACATTAAAGGAGTTTCGAAAGATGAGCATTGAACAACGCATTGAAAAACTCGAATATTATTGTTCACTCATGTTGAACATGATTACACCAGAAAAAAAGCCATTTTACGCGCTTGTCATTCGTTACGGCTTAACAAAAGAGGAAGTGGAAAGTATATTACACCTTTGTGAACAATTAAGTGAGCAATATAAACAACAAAAAGAGGAAGGTTTCGTCATCTTCACCTCGCTTTTTACACAGTTTGCGAGTGCGCTTCATCCGAACCTTCCACTTGCCGAGACGATTGACGCGTTAAAACAACAACAGCTATTCGTTCCGCTTATGACAGAGTTTCAACGTTTATTACATACGCTCAACGAATGAAGCTACTTCTTCTTTTTGCTCATCTTTCTTTTTTAACTTCCCATTTTCTTCAACAAACTCTTGTTCAATGTTTTGAAAAGAACGCTCAAAAATTTCCATAAAATCGTCTCCGTACACATTTCGGATCATACACATGATTTCTAACATTTCTGGAAATTTACCATACAATTCATATAACGGTTGAATTCCTTGAAGAACAGATGTCCGTTTTGGATCATACGACTCCATTAATTTTAATAAAATTTCTTCTCCTTTTTCTGTCAGTTCAATGTAAGTATTTCGCTTATCATCTTCTTTTTTCGAAAACGACAACAATCCCCGTTCCTCTAATTTTTTTGAAAAATTAAATGCTGTCGATACGTGCATGACACCAAACTTTGCGATTTCAGAAATGGAAGCCCCTTTTAAATGGTATGCGATCCATAAAATATGATGCTCGTTAATGTTTAAGTCAAACGGTTTAATCCATTGTTGCCAATCTTTTTCGATTGATTTCCATAATGCTTTGCTTAATTGGGCAACTCTTTGACTAAATAACATCGCCTCTTTAACAGAATAATGTCGTTCCGTGCTTTTCATCTCTCCACCCACTTTTTCATATTTCCTTCTTTTTATCTTTTATTATGCCAGTAAAACAATAAATAATAAAGTATTAAATATTAGAATTTTTTAATAAATTTAAATATATACTTTTCGAATTAGGAGGAACAAACATGGTCATCGCAACGGCGACGATTGGGTTAATTTTTTTATATTTGACGATTGCCACGTTTTCTATGTTGAATAAAGCGCGCATGTATCCACCGAAAAAAGTGTTAAAGCAGCGCATAAGCGTGTTTGGAAGCCTTGCTATTTTTTTTATCGCTGTTACCCTTTTGCTTATGCGTATGCAGTGAGAGCGATATAAGGAAAACCCGACCATAAACGATCGGGTTTTTTATTATTGTTGTGGAACGGTATATGTTCGTCTCATGAGCGACTGTACGATCGGATAGATGGCGATCATCGCAACCGTATTGACCAACGCTGTCGGAATGACAACAGCGACGAACAGTCCACCAAACGTTGCTCCCCCTGGCAAACCAACAACGGCCAGCGCAACAGCTAAAAACGTCGCACCTGAAATGAACGTACCTACAGCAGTAAGCAATGCCGCTTTTAATGGCGTCGCTTTCGCCTTTAGTAACGTAAACAATCCGAAAAAGAGTGTAGCTGTCACGACTTTATCAACGACGTTCGGAACAAATCCTCCTGGGAAACTCGTCGTCACGCCAGAAATGATACCTGTAGCAATAGCTAACAAACTAACCGCCGTTTTGTTCGGAAAGAGCATAATGCCTAAAAACATCATCGTTAACATCATATCTGGCTTCATTCCGAAGAAAAACCCCGGAATGACCGCGTGCAACACCGCACCAATACCTACAAAAAGCGACAACAATACTAACGTTCTCGTATTCATTTCTCATCTCTCCTCATCTCATTCTTTTCTCTTCTCAGCTTGTAAACAAGTTTAACAATATTATAGCACTTTAAAGTGCCGAGGTAAAATAAAAATTTTCAAAAAATATTTTTTCGGAACGTTTCCATAAACTGTACAAGCGCTTCACATGCTTCCATATCAACTGCATTGTAAATGGATGCCCGACAACCACCGACAGAACGATGACCAGCTAGCCCGATCAATCCCTTTTCTTTTGCTTCTGCTAAAAACTTCTTGGTGAGCTCTTCGTTCGGCAACGTAAATGTGACATTCATATGCGAACGGCTTTCTTTTTTTGCATGCCCTTTGTAAAAACCTTCACTTTCATCAATACAACGGTACAATAGCGCAGCTTTTTCCGCATTTTTCTTTTCAATCATTTGAACGCCGCCTTGTTCTTCTACCCATTCGAGCACGAGCGATAACATATAAATCGCAAATGTTGGCGGGGTGTTGTATAACGAACGGCTTTCGCTATATGTGCGATAGTTTAACATCGTCGGCAAACGATCGTCCCCTTTCGCTAGCAAATCTTTACGAATGATAACAACCGTCACGCCTGAAGGACCTAAATTTTTCTGCGCCCCCGCATAAATCAGCGCAAAACGACTCACATCAATGTGGCGACTTAAAATATCACTCGACATATCCGCAATTAAGTCGACAGACACGTTTGGAAATTCACGCCATTGTGTTCCGGCAATTGTGTTGTTTGATGTAATATGCAAATACGCAGGACGTTCGGACAATTCGATATTCGTCGGAATGTATGTATACTTTTCTTCTTTCGACGAAGCTGCGACGTGCGTTGCCCCTACTTTTTTCGCCTCTTTCATCGCTTTATCCGACCATGAGTCTGTTAACACGTAATTGCCGACTTCTCCTTCCTTCAACAAGTTCATCGGCACCATCGAAAACTGCAAACTCGCTCCCCCTTGTAAAAAGAGCACATCATGCGTGTCTGGAATATTCATGAGCTTGCGCAACAACATCTCGGCACGCTCATGCACCGCATCATATTCTTTGCTTCGATGGCTTAACTCCATGACAGACATACCTGTTTGTTGAAAGTTGAGCAATTGTTTTTGTGCCCGCTCTAACACAGCAAGCGGCAAAGCAGAAGGTCCTGCATTAAAATTGTAGGCTCGTTTCACACTTTTTTCCCCCTCATGTCATGTAATAATATATATCCTAACATGAAACACAAAAAAATGAAGAAAATTTTTTGTGAATTTTTAAAAAAAGAAAAGACCTTGTTTATTCCAAGGCCTTTTGTCGTTGCTCACGCGCTTGCCGAATACGTTCCATATACACTTCCCCTTCTTTTTCTAACAACTTTTCATCTATTTTCTTTTCTTCTCTTGCTGTGCGAATGGCCATATATCCGCTAATCATAATACCTGCAAGAAGCAATGTGATAAGCATGTGCATCCTCCTTTAAGCTTGTCTTACTTTACACATATGCAGACAAGCGAAAAAATAGACGTATAAAAGAAGGAAATGCTTATGAAGGAGCGAATATATGCGAAAGAAAGGGGTTGGGAAGATGAAAACATATACGCTTACTGTTTTTGAAAAGACGGGTGAAAAACTGCTCGATGAAACATTTACTGCCGCAAGCGATGAAGAAGCAAAACGAATCGGCGAACAAAAGTTAAAAGAAAAACAGTTTGAACATAAAACGCATCGCTGTACAACATCGAGCGGCAAACTCATTTTATTCCATCGATAAAGCCCCGATCATCTCGGGGCTAAAATAATTGTTCCATCATTTTTAATTTTTCGTTTGTGTAATGTTCGTAATTTTCATTATACGCTTTCGGTTCTTTCGGGTTGGCAAAATGGGTAATGGCTTTTGTTTCTGGATGCACGAATTTGCTTGAGGCACCACATCCTAACCCGATAATTGACTGTTGCTCCTCCATAATCATAATGTTATAAATGCTTTCTTGCCCCGGCAAAGCATAACCGACGTTTTCTAAATTGCCGAGAATATTTTTTTGGCGATATAAATAATACGGCACATAACCTTTTTCTCTCGTCCATCGTTCCGCCCGCTTCATCATTTCATTAATTTCATCATGATCCGCCACTTTATACTTTTCTTTATTTTTCGTCATCTCAGACGCACGCTTAAACGACAACGTATGCACCGTTAACGACTCCGGCATCAGCTTTTCTGTTTGTGCGAGCGTATAATCAAACTGCTCGATGCCTTCTCCTGGCAAGCCGATAATTAAGTCCATATTAATATTGTTCATCCCAGCCTCGCGAGCGAGATGAAATTTTTCAATCGTCTCTTCAACCGTATGATGGCGACCAATCGCTCGCAACGTTTCTTGAATATATGACTGTGGGTTAATGCTAATACGGTCAATTTTCCATTTTTTCAACACCGCAAGCTTCTCTCGTGTAATTGTATCTGGTCTTCCTGCTTCAACTGTAATTTCACGTACATGCTCAACGTTCGGGAACACGCGATACATGTGCGCATATAATGCATCCATTTCTTCCGACGTAATGCTTGTTGGTGTGCCGCCACCGTAATAAATTGTCGTAATCGAAATGTTGCGCTCTTTCAAAAATCGGCCAATTTGCTCCATTTCATAATGTAATCCAAATAAAAATGCATCAACGGATCCTTGTTTTCCTTGAATCGCATAGGCTGGGAATGTGCAATATGCGCATTTCGTCGGACAAAACGGAATGCCGATATAAATGCTTACTTCGTTCGATAAATCGTAAAGATCTGGTACGACCGCCAACTGACGATCAACAATTTGTTGCATGAGCTGAATTTTTTCATCCGTCACTAAATAATCTTCACGCAACTGGCGATGTGCTTCTTCTCTCGTTAAGCCGGAACGCAGTTTTTGATGAAGTAACTTCACCGGACGAACACCTGTCAAAATACCCCATTTTTGAATGGAATTTGTATATTGCTGCATAAGTGATAAATATATATATGAAACCGCATGTTTCACTTGCTTCATGCGCCCTTGTTTTTCTTCTGTTTTCCACAATCGTTCGTAACGAGCTTCATACGTGCCACCGTGTTCATCTTGCAACGTACCAACAACGACGAGCTGCTTGTTCTCATGCACAGCAATCGTCACACGCACGTTTGCTTCTTCTGTCGGTACGAAAGAGAGCGTTTGCTCTTCAAAAAATAAACCGGTAATGACTTCAAGTGAGCGTTGAAAACGTTCAACTCGATCAAGTCCGCAAATGTCAATACGCAATGAAATCACCTTTCGCCTCAAAATATTAAACTCACTTAAGTGTACAGAAGAAGCGAAAAGCTCGTCAAGAAACGGAAATTATTTTTTCTCTATTGTGCGAATTTGCCGTAAAAACTGGGGACGATGTTGTTTGCGGAAATGTTCTTTAATCATATATGCAACACCCAGTTGTTCGTTTGAACGCGTCACCCAATCAGCAACAGCTTTGACTTCTTTTGGAGCATTGCCCATCGCAACACCAAGCCCCGCTGCTTCAATAGCTGGCATATCATCCAAATGATCTCCGATAACGACCATTTCTTTTAATGAAATGCCAAGTTCGTTTCCGAGACGAATTAATCCGTTTAGTTTTGAAACGTTTTTTGGTAGTAATTCGATTTTTCCATCACTAACGGTGAGGGAAACGTCCGGAAACGCACGCTCGATCGTTTCAACAATTTCATCACATTCGTCTTCATTTGAGTAAAACACATCGATTTTCATGACATCAATTGGATCATCGCGCAACACATCACTTAACGAGTCAACAAATTGTGCTGGATAAAAAAACGGATCGCCTAAAATCGTTTTCGCAATCATGTTGTTTTTTATTTTTTTACGATTTCCGATCGAATACCGTTCGTGAAGCAAACGAACGTTACAATTGAAATGCTCAAGCACGTGTACAATATCGAACGTTTTTTGTGCTGGAATGACAGACTCCTGTAACTTTTCTTCTAATGATTTTGCAACGAGCGCCCCTTGAAACGTCACTAAATATGAATCTAACTTCAGCGCTTTCGCTACTTTTTTCGCTGATAAAAAATTTCTTGACGTGAGCAACGTAATATATACATCCTTTTTCTTCACAAAGTCGATTGCTTCTTTCGTTTTTTTCTCTAATTTCCCATTTGGTTTTAATAATGTCCCATCAATATTTAGTGCAAGTAATTTATACATGAACGTCCCCCCTCGATGTCGTGGCTTCATTCATACGTATGACAAGGGTATAAAAAAAAGAACACCCATTTTTATGAGTGTCCGTCATATAGCTGTTCAATTGGCTGAATCATCGCAGTCATCGCTTGAGCAAGCAACTCATTTAAACGTTCTTCGGCATGAATGAGTCGCGCTATGTTTTCATTCATCTCAATGACGTGCAAATGTTGTTGAAGCAACTCCATATCTGCATCGCTTACTGGCAATCCGTTCATTTGCTTTTGTTGCAGTTGTTTTTGCAACGTGCGAAATCTAGCAAATAATTGGTGCGCAGTCGGGTCGCGCTGCACTTGTTCATACGCGCGACGAAGCTCTGCAAATGGTTCACTTGTACGAATCGCTTCCGAAAGCTTGTGAATGGCTTGAAGGACGTCCATGCGACACGCTCCTCTCATTTTCCCTTTCTTTTTACACTATGAGCGAAGCGGCCACTATATGTCTACAGTTGAATGAAAAACGTGATACAACCTTGAACGAGCCCGATGATCCCACCTAACAAAGCACCCAAATACGTAATCATTTTAAATTCACGACGCGAAATGGTTAAAATCATTTCTTCTAGCCGTTCAACTGAAAACGATGCGACTTCTTCACGAACGATATCTTGCAAATGAAGGCGCTTCATCCATTGCTCGATGCGTTCGGAAGCAAATTGCAAAAGAAAACGAACGAACGTCGGCAATGAATCACGTACATAAGGGGCAACAAGTGCACCAAGCGGTTTTTGAAGTGGCTCTTGTACAATTGATGCTGTGATCCGTTTTACCCATGCAACAACTTTTTCTTGATCGATGATTTGCTCCACTTCATGTATGCGCATCCCCTTCACTTTTTCCCATTCGTTGTTAAATAGCTGTACAAGCAGTTGTTTCGCCCCATCGCTTTGTAAAAATTTCATAATTTCTGGGCGAATTTTTTCCACCAAACTAACGTTACCAAGAAACATTTGAAGCATATTACCAAGCATGCCGCGACTTTGTAAAAATTCATTGATCATATGTTCAATTTGACGCTCTCCTTGCTCGCTCTCTACATACGTGCGCAAACGGAGCAATAAACGATCGACGATAGAAGGAATAGCACGATCTACTTTTTGCAATAGCTCACTTGGAATGATTTCATCAAGCGAACGTCGCTCATATTGCGACATCAACGTTTTATATTTTGCTTCTATCCATGTTTCCGCAATTTGTTCAGGATGGCATACGCCAAACTGCTCAAGCCATTGTTTAACAGTCCGATCTGATTGTAGCCATTTTTCTACTTCTTCTTGTACATAGTTCGTCATATCTTGAACGAACGATTGATCGTTTATTTTTCGACGCAATCCGTCGGCTGTTAATAAATGTTCCACAACCATGCGCCCAAGTTGCTCCGCTAGTTCCTCTCGTCGCTTTGGAATAAGCCCAGGTGTAAACGGTAGCCTTTTTCCTGCGATATAAATTGGACGATACGGTCGAAAAAGCATTTTGATCGCAAGAGAATTGGTCATCCCTCCAATAAATGCTCCGACCACGATCATAAATAATAAATAAAGAAAAAGCCCCATAACGATCTCCCTTCTGCCAATAAGCTATTCTAACCATTCATTATAGGGCTTGTCCGTTGTGAGCGCAAATGTGTGATAACTGTTTATGCAACTGTTTCAAACATTTGCATAACAATAACCGAAACACTTCTCGCTCCGTCGCATGTTCAGATGCAAACCATGCTTCTTTATATATATTCATTTTCTCAAATTGTTGTCGCCAACTATCTTTTTGCTCTTTCTCTGTTGCCTCCCATTCCTTTCCTGTGTGCAATACGTATAAGTAACGAATAAGCGCTTCTTCCTCTTCATCTAAATAGTAATTCGTTAATGTGTGTAAAACATAAGCGATCATCACTCTCACCCCTCGTCATGAATATATGTGAATACGAAGTGAATGATGTATACTTTTTTGTCGTTCATACAAAATAACGAATAAGGGGGCATGCATAATGAAGGAACGCGATAATTATGAGTGGGATATTGATCGAATGATTAACGAAGGCATGGCTGGAGGTTATGTATATTCGTGCTATCACACAATAAATATTGAAGAAGCACGCGATTTGCAAACGGAACAACCACCACATGAAGTAAAATGAAGCGGCGAGCATTTTCTCGTCGCTTTTTGTATAATGAAAATGAATGTGGTGGGAGACGAAAGGAATGGGCATGCATGTTAGAAAAATTACGAACATATTATCGAAATGCACTTGTTGAATATGAACAAGTGAACGAACGAGATGAGTACGAGTGGTTTTCTACAGAACATGGTGAGCTTTTTGGTATCAAAAAAGAAGTGCTTACACCAAAAGAACATGCGCTATTAGCAACATTATTTACACCGCATGAAGCGTTTACTACTTGGATGAATAAACAACAGCAAACATGGTATCGTTTTTTAATCCATGGTGATGAACGTGTTTTTGACCAATTACCTACTTCGACATATACACGATTTATTTACTTTTACATACAAAAAGGAACAGTCGACACGCGTGATTTTATGGAAGCCATTCAATCGCTTTTCCCTTATGATGTGACGATCATTTCAGAAACAGAACAACAATGGATAGTGATTGAACAACAAGAAGAGAGCGTTGCCTCTACCCTTCACGAATGGATTGATACGTTATGTAGCGATTTTTACATTCAGTTACGAGCATATATTGGACAAAAATGTTCACACTCCGTTGAACTGGCCCGTATATTTGCGGCAGAAAAGCGATATTTTCACATCGGGCTGAAACATACCCCAGCTCAACGCGTCTACTGCATTGAAGACGTCTTTCCTCTTTTGTTCATTAGCGGTGAGGAGATGACATATGCAACGATGTTTTTACAGGCGTTCAACCAAGAGCACGACATGTTAAGAACGATGAAAACGTTTTTTGAATGCAATTTAAACGTTTCTCTTGCCGCAAAAAAGCTTCATATGCACCGCAACAGTTTGCAATATCGCATCGATAAGTTTATTGAAAAAACAGGCATTGATATGAAACAGTTTAAAGGGGCGTTGACTGTTTATTTAGCTATTTTACTTTACGAACGCCATTAGGCACATTGCCCGAAAACGTTTTCTTTTTTTGTGCACGTTGTCCATTTACGTTTCGTTCTTTTTTATATATGCTTGAATCAAATGAAATCGATTACATGAGGAGGCATATATATGGCTGAGCTTCGTTTAGAACATGTGTATAAAATTTATGACAACAACGTAACAGCTGTAAAAGACTTCAACTTACACATTAAAGATAAAGAATTTATCGTATTCGTCGGTCCATCAGGTTGTGGAAAATCAACAACGCTCCGAATGATCGCAGGACTTGAAGAAATTTCAAAAGGCGATTTTTATATTGACGGGAAACGAATGAATGACGTTGCGCCAAAAGATCGCGACATCGCGATGGTATTCCAAAACTACGCGCTTTATCCACATATGAGCGTATATGATAACATGGCGTTTGGATTAAAATTACGTAAGTTCCCAAAAGATGAAATCGATCGTCGTGTCCGCGAAGCTGCGCGTATTCTCGGGCTTGAGCAATATTTAGATCGCAAACCGAAAGCATTATCTGGCGGTCAACGTCAACGTGTTGCATTAGGACGTGCGATTGTGCGCGATGCGAAAGTGTTTTTAATGGACGAACCTCTTTCTAACTTAGATGCAAAATTGCGTGTCCAAATGCGCGCTGAAATCGCAAAACTTCATCAACGTTTAGGCACAACAACCATTTATGTTACACACGACCAAACAGAAGCAATGACGATGGCAACGCGCCTTGTCGTTATGAAAGATGGCGTGATCCAACAAGTCGGTACACCAAAAGAAGTGTATGAAAAACCGGAAAATATTTTCGTCGGTGGATTTATCGGTTCGCCAGCGATGAACTTCTTGCGCGGCGTCCTACAAGACGGCGTATTCGTTATCGGTGATGTGAAAATTGCCGTGCCAGAAGGAAAAATGAAAGTGCTGCGCGACCAAGGTTACGTAGGCAAAGAAGTCATTTTAGGTATTCGTCCAGAAGACTTCCATGATGAGCCTGTATTTCTTGAAGCGTCACAAAACACAAAAGTGAGTGCTCATGTCGAAGTCGCAGAATTGCTCGGTGCAGAAATTATGGTATATTCGCAAATTAGCGGCCAAGAGTTTGTAGCACGAGTTGACGCCCGCACAGACGTAAAAGCAGGTCAAACAATCGATCTTGCGTTAGATATGAATAAAGCCCATTTCTTCGATGTCAATACAGAATTGCGCATTCGTTCAAATAGTGAAAAATAAATGGAAAGCCCGTTCGTTTGAGCGGGCTTTTATTCTTGAATGAAACGAACGATATCGTCATCACAATGTGCGCAATGAAATAAATGAACACAGACGTGCTGTTTGCTCGTATCAGCGTATCCATCAACCATTTTCATCATATCTGCATCCATATACGGACTGTAATCATCGAAATAATCCGTTAATTTTCCTTCGTCTTTTAATTTTCCCCCACATTGATCACAATAAAAAACGATTGTCCGTAAACCGTTACATAACGGACAAATATACATATTCATCCCTCGCCTTGTTATTTTCCATTATCTTTCCCACTTCACAAGAAATTACCACATAAAAAAAAGAATAATAACATGTTTTTTCCCCAAAATAGTAGTACAAGCAAGCAAACATCAGTCGATGGGTTAAGCCAAGCTTGGCAGCGTGAAAACATCACGCGTTGCTGGTGCAAATCCAGCTAACCCAACCATAAAAAAATGTAACGAGGAGATGATTGAATATGGCAAACACAAATCAATTATTAGTATACGGTGCGCAACAAGCAATTGATCAAATGAAATACGAAATCGCTCAAGAATTTGGTGTAAACCTCGGACCAGACGCAACATCACGCGCAAACGGTTCAGTTGGTGGCGAAATTACAAAACGTCTTGTTGCAATGGCGCAACAACAATTAGGTGGATCTTACACAACTAAATAACATGGCTAAAAAACCCCCAAGCGAATCGCTTGGGGGTTTTACTGAATTCGTTGCAAAAACTGTCGTGTCCGTTCGTGTGTTGGATTCGTAAATAGTTGCTCCGGATGACCGCGCTCAATCATCATCCCTTCATCAAAAAAGATGACTTCATCAGCCACTTCGCGCGCAAAGCGCATTTCATGCGTCACAACGACCATCGTCATTCCTTCGTTCGCTAAATCTTTCATCACTTTTAACACTTCACCAACAAGTTCTGGATCTAATGCTGAAGTCGGTTCATCAAATAATAATACTTTCGGTTCCATCGCAAGCGCTCGCGCAATACCGACGCGTTGTTGTTGCCCACCTGATAGTTGAAACGGATACATATGCATTTGATCTTTTAATCCGACTTTCATAAGCAATTGTTCAGCTTTTTCTTTCGCTTCATGTTTTTTTAGCCGTTTTACCGTAATAGGCCCTTCCATCACATTTTCAAGCGCAGTCATATGCGGAAATAAGTTATACGCTTGAAACACCATTCCTGTCAATCGGCGAAAGCGAATCATTTCTTTTTTCGAGGGCTTCGTTGTAAATTGAAGTTGCTCGTCATCAATCGTCAACGTCCCTTCATCAGGTATTTCTAATACGTTTAAACAACGTAACAACGTCGTTTTTCCTGATCCCGATGGACCGATAATGACAACGACTTCTCCCTTTCTTACCGTTAAATGAACACCTTTTAACACTTCATGATTTTCAAACGTTTTGCGCAATCCTTCAACAACTAACATCACAGCTCTCCTTATCCATTTATCGAACAACATAGCGGCTTAAGCGTTTTTCCATGCTCCCTTGAACGATGGAAAGGAAAAAACAAATGACCCAATAAATGAGCGCAGCTTCTGTATAAAGTAATAAAAACTCGTAATTTGTTGCTGCAATTTCTTGCGCCTTGCGAAACATTTCCGCCACAAGAATGAGCGAAGCAAGAGACGTATCCTTGACTAAGCTAATAAATGTATTTGATAACGGTGGAACAGATACGCGCGCAGCTTGCGGCAAAATAATGCGACGTAAAGTCTGGACATCGTCCATTCCAAGTGAATACGCAGCTTCCCATTGACCTTTTGGAATCGATAAAATGGCAGCTCGAATAATCTCCGATGCATATGCACCGACATTTAATGAAAAGCCAATGATGGCAGCTGGCAACGGATCAATTGTTATTCCGATCGTCGGCAAGCCGTAAAAAATAATGAACAATTGCACAAGAAGTGGCGTACCGCGAATAGCAGACACATACGCACGCGCCGCCCACTGCAACAATTTCATGCTCGATAGCCGAGCTAAAGCCGTTAACAACGCAATCGCTAATCCAATGACAAATGTAACTACTGACAACGGAATCGTATATAGTAAAGCACCCTTCACCAATGGGAGAAGGGAACTTTCAGCAATATTCGTCAATCTTTCTAACCGTTCTGGATCGATTAACATATTATTTAGATACATCTTCACCAAACCACTTTTCTGAAATTTTTGCGTACGTGCCATCTTCCATCATGTCTTTTAACGCTTTATTTACAGCTTCAACAAGCGTGTCGCTTCCCTTGCGAAACATCAAACCGCTTTGAGAAGCATCGTCGTGTGTGGCGACAATTTGAATCGGTGCATTCGGTTTTTGTTTGAGAAAATCAAGTACAGATAATTTATCGTTAATCGTTGCATCTACTCGTTTGGAACTTAACAATTCAATCGCTTGGTTAAATCCTTCTACTCCTACAACTTCTGCTCCATATGAGCGAGCTAAATCGGCATAGTTACTCGTCATCGATTGCGCTGCTTTTTTTCCTTTCAGATCATCAAACGACTTCAATTGTTGATTTTCTTTATGGACGACAAGAACAGCTGCTGACGTAATATATGGATCGGAAAAATCGTATTTTTCTTGACGATCTGGACGAATGCCCACTTGGTTTGCAACCATATCAAAACGTTTCGCATCTAAACCAGCAAACATCGCATCCCATTGCGTTTCTACAAACACCGGTTTTACACCGAGACGTTTCGCTACTTCTTTGGCAATTTCCACATCAAATCCTGTTAACTCGCCTGTTTCATCATGAAATGTAAATGGCGGATACGTTCCTTCCGTGCCGATTTTCAATTCCCCTTTTTCTTTGATTTGAGCAAATAAGTCATTTTCTTTTTCGTTTTGACCGCACCCTGCAAGCAATCCCCCGATCACTAGCAATGCGATCAACAAAAACCACTTTTGCATCACACTAACCCCCATTATTCTTATCGGTTTTTACGCCTATTAAGCGTAATAGAAGTTTGATCAGATGTCAATAAAAAAAGGAGCAATCGCTCCTTTTTTATACATTTTCCATAATTGGCTCTCGAATGCGAACGAGCACTTTTCGAATGCGCCGATTTTCAACTTGACGAACGGTGACTGTTAATGACTCATATTCAAACGACTCACCAACGGTAGGGATGCGTTCAAACATTTCAAACACCCAGCCGCCGAGCGTATGGGAAGAACTTTCTAACTCATCAATGCCTAAAATGTCGCAAAACTCATCAAGCGGTAATTCTGCATTAAATTCATATTCGTAATCATTAATTTTTTGGAATGTTTTTACCGCTTCATCATGTTCATCCCATATTTCTCCAACAATCTGTTCTAAAATATCTTCTAACGTAATTAACCCAGATGTACCGCCAAACTCATCGATAACAATTGCCATATGCACTTTGCTTTTTTGTAATTCAGGCAATAACGTGGATATACGCATCGACTCAACGACAAATAGCGGCGTACGCAACAATTGGCGGACGTTTACTTCTTTTCCTTGCACAAGTTGACTGAAAAAGTCGCTTTCCGATAAAATACCGATGACGTTATCAATGTCCCCTTCGTATACCGGAACGCGCGAATATCGTTCACGTAAAAAAATGTCCCGAATTTCTTCGATGGGTTGATTCACTTCTACTGCAACCATATCAATGCGCGGTGTGAAAATTTCACCAACTAAAATATCGTTAAAATCGAGCGAACGATGAACAAGTTCTTTCTCTTTATTATCTATTACCCCTTCTTCTTCACTTAAGTTCACCATCACTTTAATTTCTTCTTCTGTGACAGAAGGAACATCGGATTGATGACCAACGAGTTTCGAGACAAGTTTTTTTAACATGACAAGCAACGCTGTAACGGGAGTAAATAGTTGAATTAACATATACAGCACATCGGAAATAAGGAGCGAAAATGACTCCGCATGTTCTTTCGCCAACGACTTAGGTAACACTTCGCCAAAAATTAAAATTAAAATCGTCATGCCAACCGTACTAACAACAAGACCTGTGCTGCCACCAAACAAATCTGTTGCCACTTTTGCTGAAATAGAAGCCGCAGCAATGTTCACGATATTATTTCCGACTAAAATAGTAGAGAGGGCTTGGTCGAAGTTTTCTGCAATATATAATGCTTTTTTACTTCCGTGCCGTTTTTCATCCACATAATTTTTCAAACGAATTTTATTCACGCTCGAAAATGCTGTTTCTGAAGCTGAAAAAAAAGCGGATAATAAAATTAAAACAATGAGTAAAAAAACTAAACTCAGAGGCAAATCTCCCAATGAACATTCACACTCCTAATCAAATTAGTGGTCATGATTAATATATACGTTAATCATACCAAATTTAACTGAAAAAGAAAACGACCGCGCAATCTGCACAGTCGCTCTTATGACTCGATCAACGTTGTACCGATAAAAAAAGTTAAAAGCAATACGTACGTAATATTTAACGTAATTGAAAGTTCTTCCACTTATTCGTCCCCTCCATCAATATATTCCCCATTTTTATTTTAACAATGGTAGGAACGATTTTGTTTGTCAATGATGTGAACATTTTTTACTCATGAAACGCCCAATGATTCGTCGGACCATGCCCGCTGCCAATTTGCAACGTCTGTTCCACAGCAGCTTGAATGAAACGTTTCGCCACATCTACCGCTTCATATATCGTTTTTCCTTTCGCAAGCTGTGCTGTAATCGCCGCTGCAAACGTACACCCTGTGCCGTGCGTATGTTTCGTATCGATGCGCTTACTTTTCCATTCATAAAATTGCTCACCGTCGTATAAGATGTCGATCAGTTCGTTGCCTTCCCCGTGTCCCCCCTTCATAACAACGTACCGAACGCCCATGTCATGAAGCTTTTTCGCTGCTTCTTTTCGTTGTTCAATCGTTTCCATCTGCATATTTGTCAATACTTCCGCTTCTGGCATGTTCGGCGTTAATACGTAAGCAAGCGGCAACAAATGACGTTGCAATGCTTCTACCGCCTCTTGTTTCAACAGCGGTGCCCCGCCTTTTGCGATCATAACGGGGTCGACGACAATGCGCGTCCATTTGTATTGCTTTATTTTGTGGGCAACTAATTCGATCATCTCATGGCTAAATAACATGCCTGTTTTTACTGCATGCGGCGATAAATCGACCGCAACGGAATCGATTTGTCGTTCAACCGCCTCAACAGAAAGCGGGTATACTCCTTGTACACCGAGCGTATTTTGTGCAGTTACCGCAGTAATGGCTGACATGCCAAACACACGAAGTTGATGGAACGTTTTTAAGTCCGCTTGAATGCCAGCCCCCCCACCGCTATCCGAACCAGCGATCGTCAACGCTTTATATACCATATCCCTCACCCCAAATATTGATAATATAGCTTCTTTGCTTCTTGAATGTCATTTGTGCCATGAATAAATACGCGCCCATCCGAAAAGACGACAAAACGACGCCCGTCCACTGTAAACGAACATAAGTAGTCGTTTTGCACCACTTGAATTCCTTTTTGTTGTAAAAAGGAAATAAGCGCTGTCCACTCTCGCTCTCTGCGCTGGGCAGGACGGATTTGTACTGTTTCTCGCCCACATAATACCGCAAATTTCGTTTCATTTTCGTATTGGAGAGCTGGATAAGTTCTCGTTTTACCACACGATGGACAATCGTCTTTTTTTAACTTTTGCACATCGATCATCCGATATTGTCCGTGCCATATATCAAACGAAACGAGCTTGCGATTCACAGGGGCATGTATACATATTTTTAACGCTTCCGCCGTTTGGTGTGCAACAACCATATGAACGGCAGGACTAATGATCCCTGCGATATCGCACGTCGCAATACCGAGCGGCACTTCTTCAAGCAAACAGCGTAAACATGGTGTTTCATTCGGGATAATGACGTAGCTTAATCCGTAACTTCCGACACATGCCCCATAAATCCACGGCACATCATACTTTTGTGAAACATCGTTAATGATCATACGCACATCGAAATTGTCGGTACTATCAATAATCACATCGGGTCGCCCGCGCGCAACAAGACGGTCAAGTACACGTGCATCTGCATCCGCAACAATCGGTTCAACGACTACATCGTGATTAATCGCTTGCAAATGAGCAAAAGCGGCGATTGCTTTCGGCAATTGCTTCGCTGCATCATCTTCCGTATATAGCTGTTGGCGCTGTAAATTGCTCCATTCCACATAGTCGCGATCGACAATCGTTACTTTTCCAACCCCTGCACGTACAAGCGTCTCCGCATTTGCTGCCCCAAGCGCTCCAGCACCGATAATGAGCACGTGTTTTTTCCGAATGCATTGTTGTCCTTTTTCTCCGATTGGCGCAAACAATTGTTGGCGTGAGTAGCGATTCATGAAACGACGCTCATCCCTTCAATTGGACTGCTCGCTATGGCATACCGCTTTTTCGGAATTCGTCCTGCTTCATATCCTAGCCGCCCCGCTTCAATCGCCAGTTTCATCGCTTTCGCCATTTTTACCGGATCTTTCGCAGAAGCAACCGCTGTATTTAACAATACCCCATCAGCCCCTAACTCCATCGCCAACGCGGCATCCGCCGGTCCACCGATGCCTGCATCAATAATGACAGGGACGGTTGCTTGTTCAATAATGAATTGAATGTTTAACGGATTAATAATTCCTTGCCCAGATCCGATCGGTGAAGCACCAGGCATAATCGCATGACAACCGAGCTGTTGCAACCGTTTCGCTAACACGACATCATCCGATGTGTACGGTAAAACGATAAATCCTTCTTCTAACAACATCTCTGTCGCTTTTAACGTCTCGACGGGATCAGGCAACAACGTTTGATCGCACCCGATCACTTCCACTTTCACCATGTCACAAAGTCCAGATGCTTTCGCTAAACGAGCGATGCGCACCGCTTCCTCTGCTGTTTTTGCCCCAGCGGTATTCGGAAGCAACTTATATTTCGTTACATCGATTTTTTCTAAAAAATTCGGTTGATCGGGCGCAAAAATGTTCATTCGCCGAACGGCAAACGTTAAAATTTGTGCTCCTGACGCTTCAACCGCTTCTTTTTGAATATCGATGTTCGGAAATTTCCCTGTCCCAAGCAGTAAACGAGAGTGAAATGTATACGGTCCGATTTGTAACATATTATCCTCCCCCTACAAAATGAACGATTTCAATGCGATCACCATCTGCAATGGCTGTATGTTCATAATCTTCTTTCGGAACGATATGCATATTGATTTCCACAATCGCAATCTTTTTATGAATGTGAAAATGGTGCAACAATTGAGCGACTGTACGCACATGAGCTGGCAAATGGATTGTCTCACCATTAATGATGCAATACATGATCCTCCCCCTTTCTTATGAGCGAAAACGGTGTCATATCAAATGGAACTTCTTTTCCTTCTAGCATATCGCTCACGCATCGGCCTGTGATGGCGCTTAATAAAATGCCGTTTCGATAATGTCCTGTCACAACGAATACGTTTTCATATTGTGGATGCTCCCCGATATAAGGCATGCCATCTTTTGTTTGTGGGCGAATGCCTGCCCACACCTTCTCAAATGTGGAATGAGCGATGTCTGGAACGATTTGCATCGCACGCGCTAGTAAATGATGCACGCTACTTGCTTGCACCGTTTTCGTAAACGAATCGGCGATCGCGCTAGCCCCGATGACAAGGCGGTTGTTTGCTTTCGGAACGATATAACAGCCGTTTTTTGCAAATACAGTCGTCCGCAAAAGCGGTGTTTCCGTCGTGACGGCGATACACTCTCCTTTTACAGGATACATATGTAGCGATAATTGTAATTTTTCTGCGAAAGCGGACGTCCATGCTCCGCAAGCGATGACAATATGTTCCACATGTAGCGTGCCGCTCGTTGTTTTCACTCCCGTTACACGCTCACCGTCGAAAACAACGTCATACGCTTCCGTATACGGTAAAAAGGTTGCGCCTTTTGCCATCGCTGCACGCGCGAAAGCAACGGAAAGCTGTTTGGCATCGACTTGTTGATCGATCGTATACATCGCTCCGTATTCACTTCGTACGTGCGGTTCGAGTTGGGTCACGTCATCGGACGTTAGCCAACGAACGTGTTGCGGTTGAATACGCCCCCAAAATTCATAATGTTCCGTCAATTGTCGGTGCTCTTCCGCTGTCGTCGCCATTTTTAACATGCCTGCTTCATTCCATCCGACAGCGATGTTTGTTAACTGTTGTAGCTCAGCGATAACGCTTGGAAATGCCGCTTGACTTGCTAAAGCAAGCGGAATGAGCGGATGATCTGTCGAAAACTCAGAGTGCGCACCGAGCATGCCGGCTGCCGCCGACGATGCTTCTTGTGCCAATTCTCCTCGTTCAATAACGACAACGTGTGCCCCTCTTTTTGCTAGTTCAAAAGCGATGCTACTGCCAATAATGCCTCCGCCAACAATTAAAACGTCCATGTATCTTCCCCCATTTGTTGTCGATATAACTGAACGGTCGATAACGGATGATCGGCATAATATACTGTCGACATAACCGCAATCCCCGTTGCCCCAGCCGTTAACACATCGCGAACGTGCATAGGCGTAATGCCCCCAATTGCAACAACAGGAATGTGCACACTACATGCTAACTCCTGCAAAGAGGTAAGCCCGCGCGGCTTTATTCCTTCTTTACAGTTCGTTTCGTATATATGACCGAAAATGACGTAATCGGCTCCTTCGTTTTCCGCTTGTTTCGCTTCTGCAAACGTATGAACAGATTGACCGACGCGCAAAAAAGGAAAACGTTCTTTAATTTGTTTTGCCGACAAACTATGATAGGCGAGTTGAACGCCACCAACGCCATAAACGACGGCGACGTCCACCCGATCATTGATGACAATTTTTTGCGCTGGCACACTTGCTTCAAGCAATTTTTCGACGATCATGCCAATCTCTTTTGCCGCACGGTGTTTTTCGCGAACATGAATGTAATCCACATATGAATGAACGAGAGACGAAATGTGAACAAATGTTTCTATCGGCTGACTGCCTGTTGAGATGAGATGAAGCTCTTTCATCTTACCGCACATCCTTGATCGCAACGTATGGAAACGCATCTGCCATGTAATAGCCAACAACGACAATGACAAACATGACAACAAATAAATACACATCATATTTTCCGAACGTCACTTCATAATAAAACGTCCGTGTCCGCTCATTCGTAAACCCTTTTGCTTCCATCGACACCGCAATGCGTTGAGCGCGACGAATGCTTTGCGATAAAAGCGGAATCGCATACCGTTTTACGAGTTCAAGTTTGCCTCGAAATCCTTTCGCTTTTGCAGCTCTCCGCACTTTTAACGCTTGATGTACCGTTTGAAATTCTTCTAACATGATCGGTAATAAACGAACAGCTGCTAAAAAACTATACGCATATTTTGGCTTCAATTTCGCTTGTTGCATGAGTGAATAAAATAAAAGGACAGGCTTTGTCGTAAGTGCAAACATTAACCCAAAAATCGCAAACAAAAGCGTCCGAAAGCCGAGATGAACACCGCGATAAAAACTTTCCTCTGTAATGTGAACGAGCCCCCAACGAAACCACGTCGTTTCTCCTTTTCCAAACAAAATCATTGACGACGACGTAGAAATGAAAATAAACAAAAACGGCATGAACAATAAAAGCACATGCTTCATCCGATAACCGCTAAACAGCATAAATAACACGGTAAACCCAATTGTCCAATTGATGAGCACGTTTGGATTGTGGACAAAAACAATCACAACGAACATCGGCAAAAATAACAATAATTTCGCTGTCGGATTCGCCTGATGCAACCACGTTTCTTTATATTCGATGTTCCATCTCATCCAATTCCACCTCGCACGAACATACGAGGAGCGACCGGTTCGTCAGCGACAAGCTTTCCGTTTTCAATGATCCATCTTCTCGTCGCAAATTCCGACACGATGCGCTCATCGTGCGTCACCATCACAATTGCCTTTCCTTGTTGCCGATACGCTTCAAGCCATTCGAGCAATGCAAACGTATTTTTCGCATCTTGCCCAAACGTCGGTTCATCAAGCAACAATAAGCGATGGCTATCCGTTACCGATGCAGCAACACTTAATCTTCGTTTTTGTCCGACCGACAATTGATACGGATGTAAATACCGCTGCTCGTTCAAATGAAAGCGTTCAAGCAATCGCTCGACTTCGTCATCTACTTCATGTTCCGGACGTTTTTCAAGACGGGAAGCATACGCTAGCTCATCATCAACACGATTTGTGACAAATTGAAATTCTGGATTTTGAAAAACAAAGGCAATGTGATCGTACAGCAACTCGTCATTTGCTAACGGCTGTTGTTGCCAATACATGTCGCCTTCTGTTCGAATTAATTTCATCAAGCTTTGCAACAACGTACTTTTGCCTGCGCCGTTTTCACCTGTAACTGCAATCCATTCCCCCGCATAAATCGTTAACTGATCGATGGCTATTTTTTCTTCTTTTTGCCGAAAGCCGCGGAGCGATTGCACATGTAAAAGAACATCTGCTTGCGCATACGGTTGTTGCGCTGTTTTTGGCTTTTCGTACGTTTCCCACACGTTCGGATACCAAATGCCTTGCTCGGCAATAAATGATCGATACGTCGAAAAAACAACATGCGTTGGACCGTCAGCAATGATGTCACCATGTTCATTAAATAAAATGATGCGTTCAACAAAATCAAGAACGTGATCAATTTTATGTTCGACGATCACAACCGTTCGGTCCTCCGCCACTTCTTTTAACGTTTCCCATACCGTTTTTGTGCCTTCTTCATCAAGAAGTGCTGTCGGTTCGTCTAAACATAGCACATCTGGTTCGAGCGCTAAAACCGATGCGATCGCCAACCGCTGTTTCATTCCACCTGATAACGTTTGAATTGGCACATGAACATGTGGAAGGCGAAGGCGCACACGTTGAAGCATGTGCGCTATTTTTTCATTCATCTCCTCGCGCGGCACACCGAGATTTTCGAGCACAAACGCCATCTCTTCATCTACATACGGCATACAAAACTGCGCATCAGGATCTTGAAACACATAACCTACACGCTTAGGAATATGCAGCTTTTTCGCTTTCATCGGCACATCGAGCGAGCGCGGAATAATACCAGCCATCACTTGCAATAATGTCGATTTGCCACACCCCGATGGGCCTAAAAGCAACACTTTCTCTCCTTTTTGAATGGAAAGCGATACATCGGTAAATAACCGTTTTTCCGCACCCGGAAACTTTAATCGCAACTGTTCAATATGAATCAATGATGTCACCTTCTATTTATCAAGTGAGTCGTAATCTTCTTTTGTCGTCGGGCGCAACAATTGCGTCACACCTGTCGCTTCAAGTGCTTTCACAAGCGAATAAGCAAATACGCCGGCAATGATGATCGCTCCAACGAAACGCGCACCGATAAATAACGTTAAATTCCACCATGCTAATTGGTCAATATACCCTTTATAAAAATCGAGAACGAGTGAAGCGATCGTCGAACCAACCGCTGCAAGCGACACAACCGCCACATCAAAACGTTTATAACGGAAAGCAGCAAATACAAGTTCAGCAAACAATCCTTGCACAAAACCGTAAAATAGCACTTCTAGTCCCCATTCCGAACCAGCTAAAAACTCCCCTGAGGCAGCGGCGACTTCGGCAAGCAACGCCACTCCCGGCTTACGAATCAATAAATATGCGACAGTTGCCGCAATAAACCACATGCCATAAATGAGTTGATCGAGATGAAGCCCAAGCGGTTTCACCGCATAGTAAAGTGGTCCCCACACTTTATACACAATCCCAAACACAATCGCGATAACAACAGTCGTTAAGACGTCTGTTAATTTAAGCCCTTTCTTTTGCATAAACATCCTCCTCTTCAATTGGCCAATGTTCTAATTTGTACGCCATGTCCCAAAATAAGTATTCATATTGACTGCTTATCCAAAAGTGTTGCTTCATTCGCTCTAAATCTTTTGCACTTACCGTTTCCGCAATGTCGTTTAAGCGCGCAATTTGTTGTTCGACAAGCTGTTTAAACCAATCGGAGCCGTACGCTTCAATCCATTTCGCATAGATCGGATGATTCGGCTTGCAATGTTTTAGCCTCTCACCAATTTCATAATACAACCAATAGCACGGTAAAATAGCAGCTAATACATCGCCAAAGTGTCCCGCAAACGCTGCTCGATACATGTGCGATGTGTACGCATACGCGGTTGGGGCAGGAACAAACGACGCCTTTTCTTCTTCTGTAATACCGAGCTCTTTCATAAATGTTTCATGTAGACGAAGTTCAGCTTCATACGTATTTTGTGCATGATGCGCCATGCTTGCGGTCGTTTGTAAATCATCCGCCATCGCCCCACCGAGCGCTTGCACTTTCGCAAAGTGTGTCAAATAATATGAATCTTGTAATACGTAATAACGAAAACAACGTAAATCGAGCGTTCCTTCCCCGAGCTCTTTCACAAACGGATGATGAAAGCTCGCTTCCCAAATCGGATCGACAGCTTTGCGCAACTGCTCTGAAAACAACATAACCTCTCCCCCTTAAGAAAAATAAAAAACCACTTTCTTTGCGCAAAGAAAGTGGTTATAAACGATGGAAATTGACATATAGACACACTTCGCACCGTCTCCACTTCCCTACGCTGGTATGATCCAGATCAGGTTCTAAGGGTCTCAAAGGCACACTTTGATCTCAGCCTATCTAAAGGCCCCCCTAGTGGAATACATTTGTATCATTCACTTTGTCACTAATATTAGCATATTTCATTGAATTGTCAAATATTTTTATCCATATTTGCGCACATCATTTTCTTCCTGTATGCTAAAGTAGCGAATATATAGTCAGGAGTGGGATGTATGGCAAATGTATTTTTAAAGCGAAAAAGAAAAAAGCGGCTCGAGCTTGGACATCCGTGGGTGTTTCAAAGCGAAGTCGATTATATTGAAGGAGATTTTGAACCGGGTGATTTCGTCAACGTATATAACCATCAACGTCACTTTTTAGCCAAAGGATATATTAACCCAAAATCACAAATGATCGTGCGCGTGTTGACGCAAAATCCAAACGACGAATTAAATGCGCAGTTTTTTATGAACCGCATTCGTCAAGCGTGGGCGTATCGCGAGCGCATGATTCCGGGCGTTCGTTCATGCCGCGCCATTTATGGTGAAGCGGATTTTTTACCTGGGCTAATCGTCGATAAGTATGAAGATGTGCTCGTCGTCCAAATTTTATCACTCGGCATGGAAAAAAGAAAAGAATGGATTTTACAAGCTCTTCTTGCTGTTTTTCAACCGAAAGCGATTTATTTACGCAACGACGTCCATGTGCGCGAATTAGAAGGACTAAAACAAGAAAAAGGATTTTGGTACGGTACGTGCGATACGAACGTACAAATTGAAGAAAATGGCGTGAAATACGTGGTCGATATTGAAAACGGACAAAAAACAGGATTTTTCTTCGACCAACGTCAAAATCGTGCTGCCATCAAGCCGCTTATCACAAGCGAATCTACCGTGCTCGATTGCTTTACACATACAGGCTCATTTATGTTAAACGCCTGCTTATACGGGGCAAAACGTGTGACCGCTGTCGATATTTCCGAACACGCCATTGAAACCGCAAAGCGAAACGCCGAGTTAAACGGATTTACAAATGTGGATTTCGTCGTTGCGAACGCGTTTGACTATTTACGCGAATGCGTGCAAAAGGAGAAAAAATGGGATGTTGTCATTATTGATCCACCAGCGTTTGCAAAATCCGCTCATGCGGTGCCAAAAGCGCTCGCTGGCTATAAAGATATTAATTTAAACGGCTTAAAGCTAGTGAAAGACGGCGGTTTTTTCGTGACCGCAAGCTGCTCGTACCATGTGCATCCTGATATGTTTCAAGCAATGGTTGCGGAAGCAGCATTTGATGCGAAGAAAATTTTGCGTCAAATTCATTGGAGCGGTGCAGGGTATGACCATCCGAAACTGCTTGCGGCTGATGAAGGAGATTATTTGAAGTTTGCCATTTATGAAGTACATTCTCGTAAGTAACAGGTTGGTGCACGCCAACCTGTTTTAAAATGGACAAAATCTCGATGCACACATCTCGTAAAAGTGAGATATACTATAATTGAAAACGCTTTCTTTTTGTGAGGTGATTACGATGGCATTGAAAACGATTTGCCCAAAATGTTTTGGGAAAAAGAAAATAAAAGTTTGTTTGTCGCTTTATAAAACATGTTCGATTTGCAACGGAACAGGAAAAATTCAACAATCGCCAACAAAACGAATTAGTTAAAAAGCACTTCGCACCAACCATTGATGCGAAGTGCTTTTTGTTTATGCCACCGATTTTCGTTGTTTCGCTTTCGCTTGTGCACGTAAAATTTTCACAGATAAATAAATACCTGTCCCTGTTAAAATGATAATGGAAATGGCAGCTGCATCGATGATGAGACGATTCCAAATCCCAAGTTTCCCAACATGAATCGCACGGACAAACGAGGCGAATTTGTTCACTTCTTTTTTCACAACTGTACCGTCTGGCGCAATCGTCACTAACGTCCCATCTTTATCGTTTAACCGTACCATATACATCCCATGATTCATCACGACACCAACTTCATCCATTGAAAACGCACCGGATTCACTCGCTTTTTTTACCGCATCAATCATATGTAACTGTGCATGTCCATGTCCATCACCGTGCGCATGTTCATGACTGCCGTGAGAATGACCACCCATTCCCATTAACCAACGCTCTGTTAACAACAATCCTGTCACCGCTTCCAAAAGTAAAAATACAGAACAAATGAGTCCAATCCATAAGTGCAAATTGCGCGTTTTTTTCATTTGTATTCCTCCAACTTCATTCATGTTTTACAAATGTAAATGTAAAATATGAAAATGGGAGAAGTTTGAAAAGTAAGTGAAAGAAATGTGAAATCCCCTTTTCCATATCGGAAAAGGGGATTTCGTTATTTCATCAAATATACGCGCGCTTCATACGGACGCAATGTAAAGCGTGTTGCATGTTTATGCGGCTTCACATCGTAGTTTGCTAGCACCAATTGCTCGCTATTTAATTTCAACGAATCATAGCGATACATCGTTTTACGGTCTGTTAAGTTCACGATGACGATCGCTTTTTCTTCGCCGAGTGTACGCGTATATGCATAAATCGCTTTATGATTTTCTAATATTAAATCATATGTTCCGTAAACAAATACTTCATGTTGTTTTCTTAGTTGGATCATGCGCTTGTAAAAGTTTAGTACAGAGTTCGGTTCGTTTAACTGCTTTTTGACGTTAATTTGTTTATAATTTTCATTCACCCCAATCCAAGGTGTTCCGACCGTAAATCCAGCATTTTCTTCATCCGACCATTGCATCGGTGTGCGTGAATTATCGCGGCCGTTTTTCCAAATCCATTGCATCACTTCTTCGTGTGAACGACCTTTAGCTCGCTCAATGCGATAATAATTTTTAATAGCGACATCGTCATATTCATCAATCGTTTCAAACCGCACATTCGTCATGCCGATTTCTTGTCCTTGATAAATAAACGGCGTCCCTTGCATAAGGAAATATAATGCTCCTAACGCTTTGGCACTTTCAGCAAGATATTGTTCATCATTTCCCCATGTCGACACTGAGCGCGGTTGGTCATGATTTTCAAGAAATAGCGCATTCCACCCAACACCTTCTAATCCCTTCTGCCATTTTGTTAATACCCGCTTTAATTTACGAACATCAACACCGCCATCTGTTCCTTTTTGCCAAAGTCCAAGATGTTCAAACTGAAAAATCATATTAAAAATACCGTTTTCTTCACAGACCCAATCTTCTGCTTCCTCGACCGTTACTCCGTTCGCTTCGCCGACTGTCATAATGTCATAACGCGCAAACGTTTGCGCTTTGAGTTCACGAAGATAGTCCATGATCCCTTCTTGATTCATATGTCCATCAAACGAAGGGACATAGTCAAGTCCTTTTGGATTTGGTAGATCAGGGAGTCCTTCTTTTTTCTTAATATGTGAAATTGCATCAACACGGAACCCATCAATGCCTTTATCAAGCCACCAGTTAATCATATCATATAACGCGCGACGAACATCTTCATTTTCCCAATTTAAATCCGGTTGCTTCGTCGCAAACACGTGCAAATAATATTGATCGGTTTGTTCATCATACTCCCACGCTGAACCGCCAAAAATGCTTTCCCAGTTGTTTGGCTCTTTGCCGTTTTTCCCATCGCGCCAAATGTACCAATCGCGCTTTGGATTGTCGCGTGATGAGCGCGATTCAATAAACCATGGATGCTCATCGCTCGTATGGTTAATAACAAGATCTAAAATGACTTTCATGTCGCGCTTATGAATTTCTTCAAGCAACTGATCGAAATCTTCCATCGTGCCAAACTGCCCCATAATGTCTTGATAATCGCTAATGTCGTAGCCATTATCTGCATTTGGCGATTTATAAATGGGACAAATCCATATGACATCGATTCCAAGGTCTTTTAAATAGTCAAGCTTTTGAATGATCCCTTGCAAATCACCGATGCCGTCTCCGTTTGAATCCATGAAACTTCTTGGATATATTTGATATGCAATCGCTTCTTTCCACCAAGCTCTTCTCACGTAAAATCCTCCTCAATTCACTCAAAATAAATCGCTTTCAATGATTACTACTCTTTCATGTTAATATACAAACGACTTTGTTTAAAGAGGAAGTTGCACTTTTTCATAAAAAATTTCGTTTTATATGTGCAAACGTTTCACTTTTTATTATAAAAGCAAACGACCGCTTTGGCGATCGTTTGCTTTTATATTTATTCCATTGGAGCCGTTTTATTGTGCGTACGAGAAATTGTAATGCGGCCGATGAACATTGCAAAAACAAAACCGATGCCAACAAAAATTAACCCATATAAAAACACATCGCTTAACGCATCAACGAGCGTTTGTTTTAATACAGGTACAAACATTTGTTGCATTTGTTGTGGAATGTTTTTTAACGTATCCGGATTTAAAATGACTGAATATACACTTTGTGGATTCGATTCAACGAGTTGTTTAAATGAATCCGTCATCGCATGCGCTTGTGCTGGTAATTTGTCTAACAGCGGAAGAAACTTCGCTTCTAATAAATCTTTCGAACGATGGTTCATAATCGCTCCTAACAACGTTGCCCCAAACGTTCCACCAATTTGACGGAAAAATTGACTTGATGATGTCACAATACCGAGCTGCGATTTCGGAAATACTTCTTGTAACGCTAATGTAATGACCGGGTTGACAAATCCTAGTCCAAAGCCGAGCGTCGCCATAAATAACATCGCGGTCCATTTA
The DNA here is from genome assembly GCF_014201585.1 of Anoxybacillus tengchongensis. GTDB lineage: Bacteria > Bacillota > Bacilli > Bacillales > Anoxybacillaceae > Anoxybacillus > Anoxybacillus tengchongensis. The sequence goes on along the minus strand of NZ_JACHES010000005.1, from coordinate 33,089 downwards.
TTCGTATCGACGTTCATCGTCGACAATAAGAAGAAGCCGAGCGCCACAAGCACCATTCCAACAATAACTTGGGTGCGAACGCCAATTTTTTGGACAAGTCGCCCACCGATCATGCTTGCAATAATGAGCGCGAACATCATCGGAAACATCATCGTTCCTGATTCGGATGGGCTCATGCCGATAATACCTTGCATAAAGAGCGGTACGAACATAATTGCTCCAAACATACCGACAGACATAAAAAATCCGACACTATTAAGTACAACAAATGTTTTATTCTTTAATAAATGCATCGGCATAATCGGCTCTTCTGCTTTTCGCTCAACAAATACAAATAAGCTAAAGAAAACAACAGAGCTAGCTAATAAAGAAATGATTTGCCATGATAGCCAATCGTATTTATCGCCACCAAACGTTAAAGCAAGCAATAACGAAACAACGGCGACAACCATCGTAAACATGCCGGCTAAATCAAGCTTTACTCGCTCAACTATACGATGATTATGCAAACCGATTGAAATGAGCACAATCGCCAACACACCAACAGGAAGGTTAATATAAAACACCCAGCGCCAATTTAACGAATCAACAATCCATCCACCGACTTGCGGACCGAGAATAGATGCCAAGCCAAATACGCCACCGAACACACCTTGCCATTTTGCGCGCTCTGCTCCTGTAAACAAATCACCGATGACAATCATCGCCATCGGCATCATAATGCCTCCCCCAATGCCTTGAATGGCGCGGAAAATAATGAGCTGAGTCATCGTATCCGCCATGCCACATAACGCTGAACCAATAATAAAAATCGCTAATCCTGAAACATAGATCGACTTTCGCCCAAATAAGTCAGCAAGTTTCCCTGCAATCGGGACAATCGTTGTTGATGTGAGCATGTATGCGGTTGTTAGCCATGCCATCATACTTAATCCACCAAGCTCGCCAACAATGCGAGGCAACGCTGTGCCAACGATCGTGCCATCGAGTGCCCCAAACAACATCGCCACAAGTAATCCGGTAATTAAAATACCTCGTTTTTGTTGTATATTTGCAATACTTGTTTGTATCGCTGCTTGTTCTTTCATATATCTCACTTCTCCTCTTTCTCATTTATCGCAGCAATTTTTTCGATAATATAGACAAACTGTTCAAGTTCATCGAATTGTAATTGGCTTAAATAACGCTCAATAATTTTTCTTCGCTCCGCCCGTGCATGTTGAAGCATTTCTTTCCCCTTTTCAGACAATTGTACATACACGACGCGACGATCTTCGTCATCTCGTTCGCGTAATACAAATCCGCTTTTATATAAGCGATCAATCATTGTCGTAATGGCGCTCGGTTTGACAAACATTTCGTCCGCCAATTCGCTCACTGTACATTTCCCACGCTTCGACAACAAGTTTAAAATAAAAAACTGCGGTTTCGTTAAGCCAATTTCCTCCTTAGCTAAGTCAGCTGCCAATTTGCGAAGGGCTAACGAAAACGCATGCTCTAATCGTTCAACAAGTGCGGTGAACGGCGTTTGCTCCATACACATCCCACCTTTTTTAACAATATAAATATTTAACATAGTTAAATATACATGAAAGAAAATATAAAGTCAATGAATCATTCTTGACGTATCAAATGATGTGCTCGCTCATACATTGTCATAAGGAGGGAGTGCGATGAAACGAGATGAACAAAAAGCATTAGAAAAAGCCATCGCGGAAATTACGGAAATTGCCGAAGGGTTTGGGCTTGACTTTTATGAAATGCGCTATGAAATTTGCCCAGCTGATATTATTTACACATTTGGAGCATACGGCATGCCGACACGTTTTTCACATTGGAGTTTTGGGAAACAATTTCATAAAATGAAACTTCACTATGATCTTGGATTAAGTAAAATTTACGAGCTTGTCATTAACTCCGATCCGTGCTACGCCTTTTTATTAAATACAAATACGCTTATTCAAAATAAATTAATTGTCGCACACGTCCTTGCTCATAGCGACTTTTTTAAAAATAACGTTCGCTTCAGCAACACAAAACGAGACATGGTCGAAAGCATGGCGGCAACAGCGGAACGAATTAAGCATTATGAGCACGAATACGGGAAACAAGAAGTCGAAAAGTTTTTAGACGCTGTATTAGCCATTCAAGAGCATATTGACCCTTCGCTTCTTCGACCAAAGCTTTCATGGACGATTGCTGATACGGAAATATACGAGGAAGATGATGAAACACCAAAACCGTCGCCATATGACGATTTATGGTCGCTTGATGAAAAGAAAAAAGCACCACAAACGCGAAAAAAACGAAGAAAATTTCCTCCGCAACCAGAAAAAGATTTACTATTGTTTATTGAAGAATATAGCCGTGAGCTTGAAGAATGGCAGCGCGACATTTTAACAATGATGCGTGAAGAAATGCTTTATTTTTGGCCGCAGCTCGAAACGAAAATTATGAACGAAGGCTGGGCAACGTACTGGCATCAACGTATTTTACGTGAAATGGATTTAACGAGCGATGAAGCGATTGAATTTGCTAAATTAAATGCTGGCGTTGTTCAACCTTCCCGAACGGGTATTAATCCGTATTACTTAGGATTGAAAATTTTTGAAGATATTGAAAAGCGTTGGGACAATCCGACAGAAGAAATGAAAAAACTTGGCGTCAAACCAGGTTCAGGACGTGCAAAAATATTTGAAGTACGCGAGCTAGAATCTGACATCTCCTTTTTGCGTAACTATTTAACAAAAGAACTCGTCATGCGAGAAGATATGTATTTGTTCCAAAAACAAGGAAAAGACTATAAAATTGTTGATAAACATTGGGAACACGTGCGCGATCAGCTCGTAAACATGCGCGTCAACGGTGGCTTTCCATACATTACGGTCAACGATGGGGACTATATGCGGAACGGAGAACTATATTTAAAACATTCGTATGAAGGCATTGAACTAGACGTCAAATATTTAGAAAAAGTGCTTCCTTACATTTATCAACTTTGGGGGCGCGCCGTTCATATGGAAACAATCATCGAAAACAAGCAAACGCTGTTCACATACGACGGACGAAACGTACAACGAAAATATATATGAGCTACTGAGTGCATCAGTAGCTTTTTTATTGAAACTTTTTTCTTTTTTTTCCGTACATACATATAAATAACAAGAAAGGTGGGTTTATATGGGGAAACGTTCAGTTACAGGAATCATCATCGGCACAGTGGCAGGTCTTCTTCTTCTTATCGCTGCATTAACATCATGGTACACCGTTGATGAGTCGGAACAAGCGATTATTTTAACATTTGGTAAAATTGATGAGGAAGTAACGACACCCGGACTACATTTCAAACTTCCTTGGCCAATTCAAACAGTAGAAACGTTATCGCGCGAAACGTTTAGTTTACAATTCGGCTACAAAGAAGAAAATGGAAAAGTCGTTGCATCAAACAAAGGAGATACGAAAATGATTACCGGCGATGAAAATATTGTCCTCGCTGATATGGTCGTACAATGGAAAATTACTGATCCTGCCAAATATCTTTACCGCTCATACGAACCGGAACAAATTTTATATAATGCGACATCTGCTTCTTTACGCAGCGTCATCGGTAGCTCAAAAATTGATGATGCCTTAACGTCGGGGAAAGCAAAAATTGAAGCAGATGTGCGCGAGTCACTAACCGCATTAATGAAAAAGTATGATATTGGCATTTCGATTTTAGCTGTAAAGTTACAAGATGTTGACTTGCCGAACGACGAAGTGCGCAAAGCATTTACGAACGTTACCGATGCGCGCGAAACGATGAATACAAAAATTAACGAAGCGAATAAATACCGTAACAAACGGACGAAAGAAGCCGAAGGGGAAAAAGATGCCCTCATCTCCCAAGCAGAAGCTGATAAAGTAGCGCGGATTGAAAAAGCACGGGGGGATGTCGCCAAATTTAACGCCTTATACGAAGAATATAAAAACGCGAAAGACATTACAAAACAACGGTTAATGATTGAAACACTTGAACAAGTGCTTCCATACACGCGCATTTACATTATGAACGACGACGGTAATACACTAAAATACTTACCAATTCAACCGATCGAAAAACAAACGACGGAGAAAAAGAAGGAACAAGGGAGTGGTAATGAATGACAAACTTCCAAGACGATCAAAACGTCATCAACTTGAAAGATAAACTTCCGATGAAATGGTTTCGGTTTATAGTTAGTGGCGGCATCGGACTTATTTTACTTATCGTTATTTTAACAAATATATACATCGTTCATGAAAATGAATATAAGGTCGTACGTCAATTTGGAGAAATTGTCCGCATCGATCAAACGCCAGGATTACGTTTGAAAATTCCTTTTATTCAAAGCGTCACATCATTGCCGAAAGCACAAATCTTTTATGACGTCGCTGAAGCGGAAATTAATACAAAAGATAAAAAGCGTATTCTTGTCAACCATTACGCCATTTGGGAAATTACAAATCCGAAAGAAATGATTCAAAATGCCCGTACGTTAGAAAACGCAGAATCAAAAATGGATGAATTTATTTTCTCGATTGTTCGCACCGAGCTTGGACGGTTAAATTACGATGAAATTATTAATGATGAAAAGTCATCACGTGGCAGCTTAAACGATGAAGTAACCGCAAAAGTAAACGAACTGTTACAACAAGACCGTTACGGTATTCGCGTTGTCGATGTACGCATGAAACGCATTGACTTGCCAGAGGAGAATGAACATTCTGTTTATAAACGTATGATTTCTGAACGCGAATCAAAAGCGCAAGAATATTTATCAATGGGAGATGCTCAAAAACAGCGTATTATTGCTCAAACAGACCGTGAAGTAAAAGAAATGCTCGCCAAAGCGCAAGCGGATGCTGAACGTATCCGCGCAGCAGGTGAACAAGAAGCAGCACGCATTTATAACGAAACATTTGCCAAGGATGCTGAATTTTATTCATTTTACCGTACGCTCGAATCGTATAAAACAACGATCGGCGAAGATACAGTCGTCATTTTACCAGCCAATTCACCTTACGCAAAATGGCTATTGGGACAAACGCGCTGAGCTTTCAGCGCGTTTCGTGCTCAAGTAACCATTTTTTTCGCTCTATTCCCCACGCGTATCCACCAAATTCTCCACCCGTGCGAATGACACGGTGACAAGGAATGACGATCGTGATCGGATTGTTACCGACAGCATTGCCAACGGCTCGCACCGCTTTCGGTTGACCAATTTGTTTGGCAATATGAGCATATGAAACCGTTTGTCCATAAGGAATCGTTTGTAGCGCTTCCCATACACGCATTTGAAACGGTGTGCCACTCACCCGTAACGGAATCGAAAACGACGTTCGCTTCTTTTGGAAATATTGTTCTAATTGTTCTATACATTGACTGAAGTGGGTGGGGACATTTTCGTTATTTTCCTCACCTTGTTCAACGATATTGATTCGTTCAATTCCGTCATTCGTTCCAATGATTTGTAACCAACCGATTGGCGATCCATAATACGCGATATGTTTCTCCATAGCCAACTCTCCTCTGCCAAATCGCACAACATTTACAGCGAAAAAAAACGACCGTTTTTTCATACACTACATATAGCTCCTCACGATAAGGAGGGTTTGTATTGCATACAGTCGACTACGACAAGGCGCTTTACTATACGTACCGTTCGGAATGGGATCATTTACTCATTCTTATGGTACGCACAAAAGACGATTTACTTTCAAAAAAAATTGAGCAGTTTCTTCATGCATACAACTTCGAAAAAGATTATACTGTCGTCCAAAAGCGATTGAACGCATTGTTACGTTACATCGATCACGCGTTAGACGTATATGAACAAGAACCGACGCTTACGATGGAATATAATTAGAGCGAAAGGAATCATCTCCTTTCGCTTTCTATATGACGGGATACGTTTGAATGAGCGGATGTAATACAATTTCATCCACTAACATATGTTTCGGCGCACTCGCCATATAGACAACCGCTTCAGCGACGTCTTCTGCCTTCAGCCATTCCGCTTTTTCAGGCAATCCTTGCGTAGAATTGGCAAAGTATGTATCGACCATTCCCGGATTAATAGTACCGACGCGAATGCCGTATGAACGCACTTCTTGCGCTACACTTCCCGAAAATCCTTGAACGGCATATTTCGTTGCTGTATATGCGGAACCGTTTACAATCGTATACCGACCGACGTCAGATGAAATCGTAATAATTGTTCCCGAACGTTGCTTTTTCATGTGTGGAAGCACTGCTTTTGTCCCGATAAATACCCCTTGTACATTTACTTCGAATAGTCGCTTCCACTCTTCGACTGTCGTTTCCTCTACAGGCTTAAATACACCGATACCCGCATTATTCACAAGTAAATCAATGCGACCAAATGTAGCGATGGTCGCTTCGACCACTTCATTCATTTGTTGCTCATTTGATACGTCCGCTTGAAACGTTTTTACATCTTTTAATTGCTCGCCAACTCTGTGAATATCCGAGGAACTGCCAATTAATACGAGCTTCATTCCTTGCTCTGCCAACTTATGTGCAATTGCTAACCCGATTCCACGAGATGCACCTGTCACAATAGCCACTTGTCCTTGTAACAAATTAACATCACCCTTTCTACGTTTTCGCTTCTATGTTACTCGTTCCCCATTCAAAAAACAACTGATAAGGCATTACACCTTATCAGCTGTTAACGTATATACTCGCTCCATGACCGCTGTTTCTAATTGCTCTAATTGTTTCTTCGCTTCGGCGAGCGTTCGCCCTTTGACACCAAAATAAAATTTCATTTTTGGCTCTGTGCCAGATGGACGCGCACAAAACCATGATCCGTCTTCTAGTACATATTTTAATACGTTCGACTTCGGCAAATGGATCGTTTCTTTTTTACCTGTATTCATATATACGCGCTCGCTTACCTTATAGTCTTCACGAATCACAACGCGCTGATTAGCGACAACAGTTGGCGGTTCATTACGAAATGTCGCCAGTAGTGCGTTGATTCGCTCGGTTCCTTCTTTTCCTTTTAACGTGAGTGAACGCAATCCTTCTTGATAATATCCGTATTGTTCAAACAATTGCATAAGTGCCTCGTATAAAGATAAACCTTGCTTTTTATAAAACGCGCACACTTCCACAGCGAGCAAAGCTGCTTGAATCGCATCTTTATCGCGAGCAAAGTCACCAATTAAATACCCGTAACTTTCTTCGTAACCAAACTGAAATACATACTCTCCTGTTTGCTCGTATTGTTTAATTTTTTCACCGATAAATTTAAACCCTGTCAATGTATCCATCGTCTCAATCCCAAATGATTCAGCAATCGCACGCCCAAATTCAGATGTAACGATCGTTTTAAACACAATCCCATTTGATGGCAATATCCCTTTTTCTTTCTTTTGTGAAAGAATGTAATGAAGCAACAAGCCACCTGTTTGATTACCTGTTAAAACGACGTATTCCCCTTGTTCGTTTTTCACCGCAATACCTAAACGATCCGCGTCAGGGTCTGTTGCAATTAATACGTCAGCGTCGACTTGTTTCCCAAGTTGAATTGCTAACTCAAACGCTGCGTGCTCTTCTGGATTTGGTGATTGTACGGTTGAAAAATTCGGATCCGGTTGTTCTTGTTCTTTGACGACGAACACGTTTTCATAGCCAAATTCTTTTAATCCGCGTTGCACGAGCTTATTTGCTGTTCCATGAAGCGGAGTAAATACGACTTTCACATCCACTTCATAGACAAGTTCTGGGCGAAGCGAAATCGTTTTTAATTTTTGTATGTATGCTTCGTCAATTTCTGCACCGATGATTTGAATCAACCCTTTTTCTTTTAATACGTCTTCTTGTTCAATTGCAAGTTCCCATTCATTTTCAATCGCATTGACATGTTCGATAACAACATCAGCAATATGTGGTGGCAACTGTGCCCCATCTTCTCCATACACTTTATAGCCGTTATACTCTGGTGGGTTATGACTAGCTGTAATGACAATACCCGAAAAAGCGCATAAATGACGAACAGCAAACGAAAGCTCTGGCGTCGGACGAAGCTCATCAAATACGTACGTCTGAATGCCGTGTGTCGCAAGCGTTTTTGCAGCTTCCATCGCAAACTGCTGTGATTTATGGCGCGAATCGTAGGCGATCACAACCCCGCGTCTTTTTGCTTCCTCTCCAAACGATTCAATGTATCGTGCTAACCCTGCCGATGCTTTTCGCACCGTATATATGTTCATACGGTTCGTTCCCGGTCCGATTTCCCCACGCATACCTCCTGTACCGAACTCTAACGTTTTATAAAAACAATCTTCTAACAATTTTTCATCTTTCTCTAGTTGTTGTAAGTTTGAACGCAATTCTTCATCTAACTGTGCCTGTTTCCAGCGTTCGTACACCATTTTCCAAGTCATATTTATCCCTCCATATCCGTTGCTCATTGTAACTTATTCTCGTCTTTTCATGCAAATTCCTTTTTCGTAGTTAAAAAGGAGCTCCTTTAAAAGAAGCCCCTTTTTTGTTTAATGATATGAAGGTTCGGAAATCTCGGATAACGCTTGTTCTGCCGCTTCATCGTACGCTTGGTTTGTAGCAATATCCCCAAGTGCAACAATGCCACAAAGGGCATTATTTTGTACGATCGGCAAGCGACGAATTTGGTTTTTCGCCATCACTTTCGCTGCTTCATTAACGCTCATGTTTGGTGTACCTATCACTACATCGCTTGTCATGACTTGTGAAACAGGCGTTGAAGGGGCTAACCCTTGCGCAGTCGTACGAAGAGCAATGTCACGGTCAGTGATCATCCCTTTGACTTTTCCGTTTTCAACAACAGGAATCGCACCGACGTTATGTTCGTTCATCAGCTGTGCTGCCTCTTGAACAGATTGATCTGGTTTGACTGTCGCCACTTGGCGCGTCATAATTGATTCAACTGTATGATTCAATATGATCCTCTCCTTTCGCTTCTTATTGTGTACGTTCAACTGTTCATTATGTAAGTAAAATGTAGTCGCAATTTACATCATTTCTTTCTATGTACTATAATGAACAAAGAGTAAAAAATAAGAAGGTGGAATCATGGCTCGAAAGGAAAATCATTTATTGGCCGCTTGGATTGTTGCGTTAATTGCTACACTTGGCAGCCTGTATTTTTCTGAGGTAATGAAATTTATCCCATGTGAACTTTGTTGGTACCAACGCATTTTTATGTACCCACAAGTGTTTTTGCTTGCCATGGCTTTTGTACGAAAAGAGTTTATGATCGCACGTTATACGCTTATGTTATCGATCATTGGCGGCACCATTTCTTCATATCATTATTTAATTCAAAAAGTAACGTTTTTTCGCGATACGGCTCCATCATGTAGCATTGTGCCATGTACAGGGGACTATCTTAACTGGCTCGGGTTTATTACCATTCCCCTTTTAGCACTCATTGCCTTTGTTTCCATCGGCATTATTAGTTATCAAGTCATTCGAATGGAGAAAGAAGGGAAATACATATGAAAAAGTTGCTTATTTTCGGAGGTATTATTATCGCTTTATTCAGTGCACTCGCTTGGATTACGTCATATACACAAAAACAAAAAGCTGAAGGCAATCCATTTGGAAAGGAAGAATTGCACCCAGCTACGATCGATCTCCTTGATGATCCGAACTATCAAAACGTTATTTTACCAAATGAATTAAAAGAAGCATTAAACAATAAGGAGACGATCACTGTTTACTTTTACAGTTCAACATGCGAATTTTGTAAAAAGACAACACCAATTGTCGCTCCGTTATCAAAAGAGATGGGAATTGATCTAAAGCAATTTAACCTTTTGGAATTTGAAGAAGGCTGGGACGAGTATCACATCGAGGCAACACCGACAATTGTTCACTTTAAAGATGGCAAAGAAGTCGCACGCATTGAAGGATATTATGAAGAAGACGTGTTCCGGAAGTGGTTTGAACAGATCAAATAAAAAAGCCTTCGTTTTGAAGGCTTTTTCACATCACCCAAGCGTGAACAGGCTTTATATACATGCTTATATATCCATCTTTTTGATGCAAAAAATGTTCAAGAGTGAGTGGAAAACTAATCCCATGCTGTTCTAGCTGTTCAATATTGCGCTGAAACAGCTGTTCATAATCAGCTGAATGACGATGAAACGAAGTAAACTCAATGATGGCTTGTAACGATTGTAATGCAGAAATAATCGTAAATGCCTCCTTTAACGTTCCATCATATGTGGAAGATTCAAACTGTAATATGCCGAGCGATTGAAATGTTTCAATTTCATTATCCGTAAAATATTTTGGAAAAATACATGTATAAAACTGTTCAATAAGCGAATGAATATATTGCTTTTGCTCTTCTGTAGCAACATAGACGGTCTTCAATTGCCTCACCTTTTTCCATTTCTTTTCCTAATCTATAACGAAATTGTAACACACCAACTCCTGTTTTAGTGTTGGTAATTTATTGTATAGAAAGAGTGAGACGGATGAATGTACAAAAAAAAGGAAGTTGGCTCGTATTTGAAGCGCCATCATCATGGGAAGGCTTGTCACTAGAACAAGCATTTCAAACGAAATGGTTCGTTCCTAAAAAAATGTTACATGAATGGCGAATGACAAAAGGTGTATCAATCAATGACGACATCGTTCCTTTCCATACGATCATTTCACCGAACGATCGCATTCGTGTTCGTATAAAAGAAGAACAAATCGAACCGGTTCCGACATACATACCGCTTCATGTTGTATTTGAAGATGATCATGTACTTGTCATTAACAAGCCTGCACATATGGATGTTCATCCAACACAACCAAATCAGACGAATACATTAGCAAACGCCGTCGCATTCCATTTTCAATGTGAAGGAATACACAGTAAAGTTCGTCATGTGCATCGGCTCGATCGCGATACAAGCGGTGTCATTTTATTCGCTAAACACGCACTTGCTGGGGCTATTCTTGATAAATATTTAGCCGAACGAACCATTCGTCGCACGTATATTGCACTTGTTCATGGATATGTAAAACAGAAAAAAGGAACGGTCAAAGCACCAATCGGGCGCGATCGACACCATCCAACAAAACGACGTGTATCGAAAACAGGAGATACAGCTATCACGCACTATGAACGGCTCGAATATGACAAACAAAAACATGTGTCGCTTGTTCGCCTCACCCTCGATACAGGACGAACGCATCAAATTCGTGTTCATATGAGCTATATCGGCCATCCGTTAGTTGGCGATACATTATATGGAGGAAAACCGTGGATGAATCGGCAAGCGTTACATGCGATCTCCTTATCTTTTCCTCATCCATTTACAAAAGAGTTCATCACATGCTCGGCATTACCTGATGAAACAATTTTTAGTCATATAAAAAGAGGCGCGTTATTATAACGCAGCCTCTTCATTCATATCCGCGACTACATCTACTGGCGATGGACGACGTGTCACTTCAATTTTTTTGACATGGTGACCGTCCAATTGCACGACTGTAAAGACGTAATCACCAAACTCAATTTGCTCTCCTGGACGAATGTTATAACGCTCCGTTAACATCCATCCACCAATCGTATCAACGTCTGTATCGTCAATTTCTAAACCGAATAAATCGTTAATTTCACTAATGAGTACTTTTCCATCAACGATTGCACGGTTGTCATCGATCATTTGGATGAGCGGAGCTTCATCTATGTCAAATTCATCTCGAATTTCTCCAACAATTTCTTCTAAAATGTCTTCGACTGTCACTAAACCAGAGGTTCCGCCATATTCATCAACTAAAATGGCCATATGAATGCGTTCTTTTTGCATTTTTACAAGCAAATCTTGAATAGGGATCGTTTCAATCACTTGAATAATTGGACGAATATAGTCACGCAACTGTTTTCGCTCTTGGCAGTTCACAACAAGATCAGTAAATAACTCTTTTACATTTACTAATCCGAGAATATGGTCTTTATCACCATCAATGACAGGATAACGTGTATACTTTTCTTCGCGAATGGTTTGTAACACGTGGTCCATGGAATCGTTGACATCTAACGCAATAATTTCTTTGCGCGGAACCATAATTTCTTTTGCCACACGATCGTCAAAACGAAAAATGTTATTCACGTATTTATATTCTGTATGATTAATTTCTCCATTTTTATAACTCGCTGATAAAAGAAGGCGCAATTCTTCTTCAGAATGAGCCAATTCTTGCTCACTAGATAACTGGAACCCAAATAAACGAACAACTAAGCGGGCAGATCCGTTTAATAACCAAATAAATGGATACATGACTCGATAAAATAACATGAGCGGACGCGCTGTCCATAGCGTAATCGCTTCCGCTTTTTGAATCGCAATCGTCTTCGGCGCCAATTCACCAATAACAACATGAACAAACGTAATTGTTGCAAATGCCACAATAAATGAAGCCCCATGAGAAAATGATGGAGATACATGAAACTGCTCAAAAAGCGGACGAAGCGCTCGTTCCACTGTCGGTTCCCCGAGCCAACCAAGCCCGAGTGATGTCATTGTAATACCAAGCTGATTTGCAGATAAATACTCATCTAAATGAGTGATGACATGTTTTGCTGCTACTGCTTTTTTGTTCCCTTCCTCAATTAATTGATCAATGCGCGATGGACGCACTTTTACAATTGCAAACTCTGAAGCGACAAAAAAACCAGTTAACGCAATAAGAAAAACGATCATCCATAAACTAAATATGTCCAACGAACGTCCGCACGCATGAATGCGTGCGGATGCCACCTCCTATTTATTAATCTTCATTGTTTCCTTGTACGAAAATAAGCACATACTTGATTAATTCTAACACCGAAATAAGCGCTGCAGCAACATATGTTAATGCCGCGGCATTTAACACTTTATTTACCCCACGTTCTTCCTCATTGCGAATGATGCCTTCTGTGATCATAAAATCTTTGGCGCGCGAACTAGCATTAAACTCAACTGGCAATGTAATGACTTGGAATGCAACGGCAAACGAGAATAAAATAATCCCTAAACCAATTAACGAAAATTGTTGCATCAAAAATCCGCCAAGAAGAAGGAACGGTGCAATACCAGATGTAAAATTCACAAGCGGAAACATACGATGTCGTAAAACGAGCGCACCATATGCTTGTTGATGTTGCACCGCGTGACCAACTTCATGAGCCGCCACCGATACCGCAGCAATGGAACGACCGTAGTACACAGGCTCCGATAAACGAACCGCACGTGCAATTGGATCGTAATGATCTGTCAATGTACCCGGAACAAGCTCAACTGGCACATCGTATAGCCCGTTGCGATCTAAAATGAGCCGCGCCACTTCTGCGCCCGTCAAACCAGATGAAGCGGGAACATCTGACCATTTACTAAAATTTCCTTTCACTTTAAATTGCGCCCAAATCGATACTCCGAAGGCGATCAAAATAAGAAAATCCATTGGATGAAAAAACATGAAACCATCCCTCCGTTACTTTATATTTTAATGGAAAATGACTGAAAATAAAAGAGAACACGTTCACATACATTATATACGAATATTGTGTCCAAAAAGTTTCACAAAATCGAAAAAACCTCGCGATTTGCGAGGTTGAATAAAATTCCTTTTTTAGTGTGTATGGTGAACCGCACAACGGTTTGGACCGATTTCAAGTTCTTGTTGTTGTTCTGGTGTAGCATCTTTTACACCGCGGTTAATGGCGATAATGTCTTCAAAGTTTGGCGGTGTTTCAGAAGATGCAGATTGCGCCACATGTTCAACAAACTCTTCTTCTGTTTTCCCCTGCATAATTTCATTCATTTGACGAATGTTTCCTAATATATTTCCAATATATCCTTGTTCATTAACTTCTTGATCGAAGTTTGCATAGTGTGCAGGAAGAACAATGACATCATCAGCAATTTGTGCGACTTTGTTGTATACTGTGTCGTATAAATCTTTTGCCCATTCACGCGCTTTTCCGCCTAAGTCTGGTCGGCCAAGACCGCTGACGAAAATCGTATCGCCAGAGAACAACAATTTGTTGTTTACGAAGAATGACACACTACCCGGTGTATGACCTGGTGTTTTAATGGCTAATACTTCTAAACTTACTTTTTCAAATTCGATGCGATCATGGTTTTCTAGCGGTTCAAACTCAAATACGGCACCTTCACTCTTCATTAAGTAATATGTCGCACCTGTTTGTTTTGCTAATTCATATCCGCCAGAAATATGGTCAGCATGTAAATGTGAATCAACGATATGTGTAATCGCTACGTTTTCTTTTTGAGCAACTTCTTTATACACATCAATAAATCGAGATGGATCGACGATTAACGCTTCTTTTCCTGATACGACCATGTAAGAAAGACAACCTTTACCGACGCGAATAAATTGATACACTTTTATATCGTTATCTTGATATACAACAACAGGGTATAAATACTCGCTCCACGCTTTCATGCCGCCTTTTAAATAAAACACTTCTAATCCTTTTTCAGCAAGCATGTCAGCAACCATCATAGAAGAACCTTCTTTAGCACAAACGACAACAATTTTTTTGTCTTTTGGCAAACGCTCTAACACGGATTCAACGCCATCAATTAATTCAAAGTAAGGAATGTTTAAATACTCAATGTGTTCTCCTTCAATTTTCCAATCTGCAAAGTCTGATTCATTGCGAACATCAAATAAGAAAAACGGCTCTTTATTTACAATCATCTCATTAATTTGTTGTGCTGTTAATGCATATACTGCCATTTATTATCCACCTCTCCTTATACCTTATAGGGTATTTTTATAGATAAAAAAATTATTGTTGTAACAATTGCATAATTCGTTGTGGATCAAATCCAATAACCCAACGCCCATTAATTTCTGTTTGCGGCACGCCCATTTGTCCTGTTGAGCGAATAACATAATCAACAGCCTCAGGATGTTGATGTAAATTTACTTCTTTAAATGGGATGCCACGCTCATCTAAAAAGTTTTTCAATAACGTACAATACGGACATGTTGTTGTCGTATATACAGTTACTTGTTTCATTGGGTCATTCCTCCTTTATGTTTCGGTATTTTATATACCCCTATAAGTATTATAACATAAAGGATGAACTTTTCAACAGTTTTTACAAAATATCCAACCAAATTTTTATCGCTGTTGCGACAATCAGTGCAGCTAATATAAACTGTAATACTTTTGTATTTACCTTTTTACCAACATTCGCCCCAATAGGAGAAGCAATTAAGCTTGCAACAACCATAATAAATGCGGTCCAAAAATCAAATTGACCTGTTGTAATTTTTCCAACAGTTGCCCCAATGGATGAAATAAATGTAATCGCTAATGATGTAGCGATCGTCATACGTGTTGGGATTTTTAATACAACAAGCATAATTGGTACAAGGATAAACGCCCCTGCGGCACCAACAATGCCAGCGCTCACTCCGACAATGAATGCTAACGCTGCTGCAAGCCATTTATTGAATGTGACTTGATCAAGTGGAATATTATCAATTCCTTTTTTCGGAACGAACATCATCATCGCAGCAATCGTCGCTAACACCGCATAAACGATATTAATGCCGCCTTCGCTCATTAATTTCGAACCATAACCACCAATGAAACTACCAATTAAAATACTGGTACCCATATAAATAATTAACGTTTTATTTAAATACCCACCTTTACGGTACGCCCAAACGCCTCCAATCGTCGCAAACAATACTTGAATGGCGCTAATTCCTGATACTTCATGGGCGCTAAATGCAGCGTAACCAAGCAATGGTGGGATGTAAAGCAACATCGGATATTTAATAATCGATCCGCCAATTCCAACCATTCCTGAAATAAACGAACCGATAAATCCAATTAAAAAAATTGTAATAATAAAACCGATGGCCATGCTCATTCACTCCTTATATGAAGCATCGGGACATATGCCCGATGCTTGTTACGCTTTACGAATCCAAAATTTTAGTACGTCTCCTTCTTCGACCATATCGATCATTTCATGACCAGCTGATTTTGCCCATGCAGATAAGTCGTTTTTAGCTCCTTTATCTGTAACATGAATTTCCAACACTTGACCAGATTGTAATGTGTCCATTCCTTTTTTCGTACGAACGATCGGCAGTGGACACGCAAGTCCCTTTGCATCAACGAGAAGATCGGCTTTCATGTTCTTCCTCCTTAGAATGTTAACGTGATGTCAGCATCTTTCGCAAAATCAAGGAATGTCACTGCTCCACCAACATCAATACCATCGACAAAATGTTCTTTTGTTAATCCCATCACATCCATCGTCATTTGGCAAGCAATAAACTTCACACCCATTTCTTGCGCCATGCCTACAAGCTCTGGAATAGATGGAACGTTTGCTTGGGCAAATCCTTGTTGAATTTGCTCTTTTCCTTCTGGAAGTGGCAATTGTTGATATGCTTCTTTATGAATTAAATTTAATCCTTCGAATGTAAAGAAAATAGCTACCTCTGCTTCTGTTGCTGCTGCTGCTGTTGCAATGTTAAACACCTTATATGCGTCAAATAAACCACCATTTGCTGCAATAATCGCTACACGTTTTTTCATTGTTCATTTCCTCCTTTAGTCATTGTTCCTTTCCATTGTGTCATACCTGGAATGACGTTAAATACACTTGTAAATCCTTTTTCAGTAAGTTGTTGCGCAGCTAAATCGCTGCGATTACCTGTTCGGCAAATGACATAAATTGTTTCATCTTTATTTAATTCATTTAATCGCTCTTCTAATTGTCCGAGCGGGATATGATATGCTCCCGGAATATGACCAAATACATACTCGGCTTCCTCACGCACATCTAAAATAAATACTTGTTCATTGTTTTCTACTTTCTTTTGCAGCTCCTCTAAAGAAACAACGTGAGGATATTTTGCTTCTTCCTTTACTTCTGTAGGATTTGCTTTACGAAGATAATGCTTGAGTACATCACCTTCTTCAATCGTGCCGATATATTGATGCCCTGTATTCTTTGCCCACCCTTGAATATCAGCAAGTGAACCTTTATCCGTCGCTTGCACTTCAAGCACTTGGCCAGGCTGTAGCTGTTCCATCGCCTTTTTCGTGCGAACAATCGGCATCGGGCACGTGAGCCCCTTTGCATCAACAACCAGATCGACGTGAATCGTCATTCCATTCCCCCCTATCGTTCAATTTCGCCTGTCCATTCAAGCATACCGCCTGTCATATTTACAACGCGGTATCCGTAACTTTCTAACAACTGACAAGCCATACCGCTTCGATTTCCTGAACGGCAAACAAGAATATGTTCTTCGTTTTTATCAATTTCATTCATCCGCTCAAGCAGTTGGCCAAGCGGGATGTGACGAGCACCGGGAATTTTACCTTGGGCTACTTCCTCATATTCGCGCACATCGATAATGCTTAGTGCACGACCCTCTTTTAATTGTTGCTCCACTTCTTGTGGTAGCATATGTTTCATCTTTCTCACCTCTCTATACTCATAAGGGTATATTAGACTGCAAAAAAATAATTTATTACCATTACCTCTATGAGTATATTACAAAACCCCCACCCGTTTGTCAACCTTTTTTTCGCAAAAAAAAACCTTGTATGTCACAAGGGATTAAACAAATGTTTTATGTTCTTCTTTTCGGAAAAAGTTTCTCATCGCCTGTAACACATCTGACTTTTGCTTCAAAATGTAATAGCGAAATTTTTCATCCTTAATATGTTTGTATGCCGACATGAGAGTCGAGTGACGATTGTACTGATTCACTTCTCCGTATCCAAACATATTCGATACCTTCATTAATTCTTGCACTAGCTTAACACAACGAGCGTTATCGGACGTTAAATTATCGCCATCGGAAAAATGGAACGGATAAATATTATATTTTGTCGGTGAGTATTTTGTTTCGATCACTTCAAGCGCCTTTCGATATGCTGACGAACATATCGTTCCACCGCTTTCCCCTTTTGTAAAAAACTCTTCTTCTGTTACAATTTTCGCTTCGGTATGATGCGCAATAAAAACAATATCGACCGTTTCGTATTTCGTCCGTAAAAATCGGGTCATCCAAAAGAAGAAGCTTCTAGCCATATATTTTTCCCATACACCCATTGATCCGCTCGTGTCCATCATTGCGATAACAACCGCTTTCGAATCGGGCTTAATCACTTCATTCCACGTTTTAAATTTCAAATCTTCCGGATAAATTGGATAAAAACTCGGATTGCCACTTAATGCGTTTCGTTTAAAGGCAGCCATCATTGTTTTTTTCTTATCGATGTTCCCCATTAATCCCGTTCGGCGAATATCGTTAAACTCAATATGCTGAACAACATGGTCAGCATGTTGCTTTTTCTTTAAATCAGGAAGTTCTAATTGACTAAACAAAGCTTCTTCAAGCTCCATTAAGGATACTTCTGCTTCATAATAATCTTGCCCCGCCAGGTCACCTGCTCCTTGCCCTTTTCCCGGTCCTTTTTGACCGTCACCAGAACCGTCGCGCGCAATGACATCACCAACTTGACTGTCCCCATCGCCTTGGCCGACATGTTTATTTTTGTCGTAATTATAACGAATTTTATATTCATCTAACGAACGAATCGGTATTTTAATGACGTCGCGACCGTTGGACATAATGATGCTTTCTTCTGTAATTAAATCACCGAGGTTATTTTTAATTGCTTCTTTTACCTTTTCCTCGTGCCGTTTTTGA
Source organism: Anoxybacillus tengchongensis (assembly GCF_014201585.1). Lineage (GTDB taxonomy): Bacteria > Bacillota > Bacilli > Bacillales > Anoxybacillaceae > Anoxybacillus > Anoxybacillus tengchongensis. The sequence goes on along the minus strand of NZ_JACHES010000005.1, from coordinate 14,350 downwards.
TCATCTTGGCCTTTTCGATGGAGGGACCAATCTTCCTTTGACACAATGAAGTTTCTACTCATTTTTTCCCCTCCTACAATGTAAAATAATGCTGCACATTTTCCTTTTTCCTCGCATACACTATGTTGGCTTGCAACAATAATGAATGAATGGTTGGTTACTTTATCCTATGCAACGTCCGAAAAAAATTGACAAATGATTTCGAAAATTGTTCTGACCTTTTTTGCTGGACAAGCCTGTTTTCTACGATGATAAAACAAAGCATGCCAAGTGCGGCATGCTTTATCGGTTTAACAAACTTCCGACATAACGAAGCAATTCATTTGCTGAGGTAGAGTTATAACCATATTCATCAATTAATCGAGCAACCACTTCATTAATTTTCTTCAGTTGTTGTTCATCAGGGGTTTTTGTGGACGTCGTAATTTTGACAATATCTTTTAAGTCTGCAAACAATTTTTTCTGAATCGCTTCACGCAACCGTTCGTGCGAATTATAATCAAAACGTTGACCTTTACGGGCATATGCTGAAATACGAATTAAAATTTCTTCACGAAATGCTTTTTTCGCATTCTCGGAAATGCCAATTTGTTCTTCAATCGACCGCATGAGTTTTTCATCTGGATTCATTTCTTCTCCTGTTAGTGGATCGCGAATTTTCGCTTTGTTACAATATGCCTCTACGTTATCTAAATAATTGTCCATTAACGTTTTCGCTGACTCTTCATACGAGTAAACGAACGCTTTTTGTACTTCGCGCTTTGCAATTTCATCGTATTCTTTTCGTGCAACTGAGATGAAATTTAAATAACGTTCCCGATCTTCTTTTGAAATAGACGGATGATGCTCTAAGCCTTCTTTCAATGCTCTCAATACATCTAACGCATTAATAGACGGCACTTCCTTTCGAATAATACAAGACGAAATTCGGTTAATAACATAGCGTGGATCAATGCCGCTCATTCCTTCGTCTGGATATTCTTTTTTCAACTCCTCGACATCCACTTCATTAAACCCTTCAACAAGCTCACCGTCATACAGACGCATTTTTTTCACAAGGTCAATATCGCCACGCTTCGGTTCTTTTAATCGCGTCAAAATTGTAAACATCGCTGCTACCCGTAGCGTATGTGGTGCAATATGCACATCTGCTACGTCGCTTTCGCGAATCATTTTTTCATAAATTCGTTCTTCTTCTGACACTTTTAAGTTATACGGTATCGGCATGACGATAATTCGCGAATGAAGTGCCTCATTCTTTTTATTAGCAATAAATGAACGATACTCTGTTTCATTCGTATGGGCAACAATCAATTCATCAGCGCTAATAAGCGCAAAACGTCCTGCCTTAAAGTTTCCTTCTTGCGTCAAAGAAAGCAAATGCCATAAAAACTTTTCATCGCATTTTAACATTTCTTGAAATTCCATAATACCGCGATTCGCTTTGTTTAGCTCTCCATCAAAACGATATGCGCGCGGATCCGATTCGGACCCATATTGAGCAATCGTAGAAAAATCAATGCTGCCTGTTAAATCAGCAATATCTTGCGACTTCGGATCGGATGGGCTGAACGTTCCGATTCCGACACGCTTATCTTCGGAGAAAAAGATGCGTTCGACCATCACATCTTCAATGCGCCCGCCGTATTCTTTTTCAAGTCGCATCATGTTTAATGGGGATAAGTTCCCTTCAATACGAATGCCATACTCTTTATAAAACTCATCGCGCAAATGGTGTGGAATTAAATGAAGCGGATCTTCATGCATGGGACATCCTTTAATCGCATATACCGCACCACGATCGGTATACGAGTACGCTTCAAGTCCTCGTTTTAACATTGTCACAAGCGTTGATTTTCCCCCGCTTACCGGTCCCATTAACAACAAAATACGCTTTCGAACATCTAGTCGTTTGGCGGCTGGGTGAAAATATTCTTCTACAAGCCGCTCTAGCGCTTCTTCAAGCCCAAATAACTGACCGCTAAAAAAGTTGTATTTTTTCTTTCCATCCACTTCTTCTACGCCCGCATCTTTAATCATATTGTAAACGCGAGAATGAGCGGACTGAGCCACCCATGGCTTTTCTTTTACGATTTCTAAGTACTCGGCAAATGTTCCTTCCCACTTTAATTTTTGCTCTTCTTCTCTATATTTTTGTATTTTTTTCAAAATGTCCATACACGGACCTCCTCCACCTTTGATGTCTAGCGTCATGATTAATACCATATGTATGCAAGGATGTCCGTAATCATTCGTAAAAGTATGACTTTCATATCGCTATACAATTAGGCTATAATGAAAACGTGGTCATTTTCTTGTCACTTCATAAAGGAGGAGATTTTATATGAAAACGCTTCTCGTACTTGGTGTTATTTTCGCCTTTTTAGCTGCCATTTTTACAGCGGGATATAACGATAAGCCAGAAGTAAAAAATTAAGCGACTTTCATTCGAAAGTCGCTTAAAATACGTTTGGAAAGTTTTGTTGCCTTAACGCCTCATATACGAGAATGGCGGCTGTATTCGATAAATTGAGCGAACGAACGTATTCGTTCATCGGAATACGCAAACAACGTTCCATATTGTTTTCGATTAAATCTTTTGGCAATCCGCTCGTTTCACGGCCGAAAACGAAAAAGTAATCTTTCGTTGAATCGCTATAGTCAAACGATGTGTAGTATGTTTGCCCAAACTTCGTAATAAAGAAAAATTCACCTTCTTTATATTTGTCAAAAAGCTCTTGTAATGAGTCGTAATAGTGCACATCGACATATTCCCAATAATCTAATCCAGCACGCTTTAACATTTTATCATCGGTTGAAAATCCGAGCGGTCGAATTAAATGTAACGATGTTCCTGTTGCTGCGCATGTGCGCGCAATATTTCCTGTATTCGCTGGAATTTCTGGTTGATATAAAACGACATGTAAAGCCACAATCTTCACTCCTATACACGATCAATAATATGGAAAAATTTATATTGGATATTTGATGTATATGCCGTTGAATCTTCATATGACCAATAACGCATACGGCTATTGGACGTATGAGCATTGACAAGCGGCATCCCTTGTTTATCTTTCGCCACGACGATCGTTGTATGATCGAATCGTCCGTCTCCTTGAAAATCATAACAAATGACATCACCAAGAGACAACTGTTCCGGTGATTTTTTTTCGATGGCTTGAATGCCTGTTTTTGACCCACTTAAATACCAACGTAATGCATTTGCGACCGTCCACGTATAGCTCCAGTCGTTCTTTCTCATCCACCATCCTTTTGTTTTGTTCGGATAACCCATCATGGGGATTCCGCCTGCATGTAAACATTGTGAAATGAAATTTGTACAATCGACAGGGAATTTGTGAAACGCTGGATTATAATCGTTCCACCATATTTCAGCATATCGTACCGCGGCTAATCGATCATACGTATAACGAACACGTTCATCATCATCTCGCTCTTGCTTTTTTTCAACTTGTTCCGTTTCGATGGTAGGCAAAAGCAAGCGATCGCTAACAAGTTCGCGTTGCTCAAATATTGCTTCACGCATCTCTTGTTTCTCTTCAACATACATCCAGCCATGTTGCCAAATAAAAAAACGAAAATGAACGATATAGCGCACGAACGTTTTTGAAACGATATGTTTTCGTTCAATGATTGTTCCCTTTCCTTCACATTTCACAAGTTGGGCATTTCGCTTAACTAACAACTGCTTTTTTCGTTCAACTTCTTCATCCGTCACATCGCTTATAAAAAAACGCCGGATACGTTCATCGAGAAGATCGTGTAGTCGTTTTCTCATCCCGCTCACCACTTTTTTCGTTTTTTACTACGTTATGTCACAAACAGTAGAAAAACAACTACACGTTCTCAAGCATCACTAACGCTTTGTCAATTTCCCGAATGACATCTTCATCTTGTTCATTCTCTTTTGCTTGTTGTAACATCGGCATCACTTTACGATTTCCAATTTTACCAAGCGCCCACGCTGCCGTTCCGCGAATGACTGGACGTGAATCTTCCCGAAGTAACATTAATAAATCATCGATGGCACTTTCATCTTTATAATGGGCTAATGCAATAATTGCATTTCGTTGAATCGGTTTTTTCCCGCGCCATGCTCCCGATAAATGCCCGAACATTTCTTTAAATTGACGATTCGTCATATGAAGAAGCGGTTTTAATAAAGGTTTCACTACTTCTGGATCCGGCTCCATCTCTGGATGGAAATGAAAATCTTTCCCTTTATTTTTTGGACAAACAAGTTGACACGTATCGCATCCATACAATCGGTTTCCTATTTTATCGCGAAACTCATCAGGAATGAACGTTTTCGTTTGCGTTAAAAAAGCAATGCATCGCTTCGCATTCAACTGTCCCCCTTGCACAAGTGCTCCTGTCGGACAAGCATCAATACAGCGAGTGCATGTCCCACATTGGTCTTCGATTGGCGTATCAGGAGGAAATGGGATATTCGTAATCATTTCGCCTAAATATACATATGAGCCAAATTCCGGTGTAATAATGGAACAGTTTTTTCCGCTCCATCCGATCCCTGCTCGTTCGGCTACTGCCCGATCAGCTAATTCCCCCGTGTCGACCATCGACTTCACACGCGCATTCGGTATGCGAGCTAAAATAAATTGTTCTAATTTTTGCAAACGATCGCGTAAAATCACGTGATAATCTTGTCCCCAAGATGCTCGACAAAAAACGCCCCGTCGTTCTGTTTTCGTGCTCCGTGGTGCATTTTTTAGCTTCGACGGATATGCGAGGGCAATCGCAATAATGGAACGTGCTTCTGACAACAATAAAGACGGGGTCGTTCGCTTGTCAATATCAGGTTCTTCAAATCCTGATTGATATCCAAGGTGTTGCTGCTGACGCAGTCGTTCTTTTAACTCAAAAAATGGATCTGCGCTTGCAAAACCAATTTTATCAATTCCAATTGTTCTACTATACTGAATGATTTCTTCTTTCAATGCAACAACGTCCATCCCTCATCCCTCCTTTCCTCGTTGTTTATGTTACAATGTAAAGAAAAAGGAGTGAACGATATGTTAACCATTTGTGACACGGTAAAACAGTGCGTATCTCATTTTAAAATCGGCGTCCTTACATACGATCAAATCGTTGTCGGTCCGTCCCCTAACATGTTGAAAGGAAAGCTTCGCCAATTTCAAGAGTTGCTATATTTCGATATGGAACAAACTCCGCTAGGTGAATGGCCAGAAGTGAAAGAATGGCGATCTGTCTTTAAACAAATTGGCACCGATCCGAGCCGTTATCGCCCTTCGTCCGAAAGTTTGCTTCGTCGTGTGCACAAGCAAAGCTTTATTCCATCCATTCACTCAGCTGCTGATGTGAATAACTTTTTTTCCTTATATTATAAACTACCGATCGGCATTTATGATCGGGATCATCTAACGGGAGATATCGTTGTCACGATCGGTACGCAAGCAGATGAATATATAGGCATCAATGATCGGATAACAAACTTTGAACGAAAACTCGTCACAAAAGACGCTCAAGGTCCGTTCGGCAGCCCAATCGTTGATTCGAAGCGAACAATGGTCACAGAGCAAACAACTCACGCCGTTCAAATCGTATACTTCTTACCTTCGTTTACAGAAACACAATGTGAACAAATGTTGCAAGCGATGAAAGAGATGTTTATCCAAATTCACGGTGGTACAGCACATACAAAACTTATCATATAACATATACGAAAATACGGGGCAAGTAAAATAAAAAACGCAATGCCCCGTTCATCTAAGAAACGAAACACTGCGTTGTCCCCGTATGTATGGAGCGGGTGATGGGAATCGAACCCACGACATCAGCTTGGAAGGCTGAGGTTTTACCACTAAACTACACCCGCATACTTAAATTGACTATGCCTATCATCATTCAGCACGCCCTACCATGCCTCTTCCTCTACTCGCCTATTCAATGATGATCGATGCGTCGAGGCAACTCGCCGCTTATTCGACGATGCACCGCTCGTGGCTGAGGTTTTACCACTAAACTACACCCGCATACTTAAATTGACTATGCCTATCATCATTCAGCACGCCCTACCATGCCTCTTCCTCTACTCGCC